>JAPLDQ010000036.1 GCA_026391675.1 Bacteroidota bacterium | reverse complement strand
TGTTCCTATCCATTTGTTGTTTTGATTATCAATGGCAATGCTATTTATATCCTGTACTGAAGCAGAAATGTTTAAGCACCAACTTGTCCAGGTTGAACCATTATATTTTACTAAATAATTAGGAGACCCTATCCATAAATTTCCAAATTTATCTATTGTTAACACACTTGCCCAATTGATAGAAACACCTGTATTTGATAAAGTATAGTTTGTAAAAGTCTGAGCTTTGAGGTTAATATTCAATAAACAAATAATTATAAAAATATATATACTTTTCATAAGGCTTTTTATTTTGAAATATATAATTTATAAATTTTATTGTCTTCATCTGTTTTAATCAAATATATTCCCGATTTAATATTAGGAATATTCAGAATACTTTCCCCTCTTTTTTTTGTTGCTATTTGTTGACCTAAGATAGTATAAATTATGCAAGATTTATTAAAAAATACCTTATCAAAGTTAATCTCAGAATTATTCAATGTAATATTGAATTTACTTTGGTTATTTCCTCTCGGTAAACCAAAATTGGGTTTTTCACATTCATCCTGTAGATATAATTGCAGATAGCTTTTATTGAGATTTGGGAATGTATCAGTTGCCATAGCCAGATTTAAAGTATCATTAACGGTAAAAAAAGTTTGAGGAACTGTATATAATGTATCATATAGGTAATCAGAACATGGTTGAAAATTGTAATCAGGATAAAACTCAGCGATATATGAATAAGGCGATAAGGGATTTTGAGGTAGACCATATAATATGTAAGAATAGTTGGGATATATGCCCATATTATCTCTATAAACAATATGTTGAAACATGGCATCATTGAAAGGTAAATTATAAGGTTGTTGATAACCGGACCATTTGGAAAAATATGCAATATTTAATTGTGAATTGATATCAATTTCAGCTATAAATCCTTCTTTTGTATTGTTATTATTAATACATTGTCCAGTAACAGCCAATTTTAAGGCGGAATTATTAATACAATTATCTGTTACTTCAATGTCTGTTAAATTATATTGTCCAATAGGATATAATTTTTCATAAATTTGAATAAAATTTGTTTTACATATAAATAATTCGCCATTTATTCTATCTTTACCTAAAATGTAATAATAGCCTGTACTTGGATCACAATCAATAGCATAAGCTTTTATACTATTAAAATATGAAGATCTAACAAACGTTTTCATAGGAGCTAAAGTTGTTACATCATATTTTTGTATTATCACACCAACAGGAACATCTTGATCATAATGAATTCCTGTCAATCCTAATTGATAATTACTTTGATTAAAAACAATATCAGTATATTCCGAATAATGACCACTCAAAATGGATTGGGATTTATACATTGAAAGTAAATTACCTGTTTGATCGTAAAAAGCACTTATTCCAAGTTTATATACACCATTCCAACAGTAGCCACAGACTGCATAAACTGTAGAGTTTGGCAACTTACATACTTCAACTCTTCTATATTCGTTTGCTCCCCTGTTGTTAGTATAGTCCCAACCACTCTTTTGCCATACAATTATTCCGTTATTATCAAAACAGATTATTAAAGCACCCTGTCCGTTATTATAATTATAGCCACAAGCTATATAACAATCATTATCTGCATCATATTTTACATCATTGATTGTCATTCTTGCGTTTGATGGATAATCATATCGAATGGAAGTTCCAACCGGAATAAAATAATCATCAATAAAAGTCAGTAAAAAATAATTTGAACCTGTGTATTGATCTTCATAAGTATCAATTTTAAGTAATTTATTGCTAACAAAATTACTGATAGCCGTATTTAAAACAATATCATAAGAATTTGATTGTTGCCAATAATAACCGCTGTATTGATATTGTTGTGCATTTATATGAAGATATAAAACAATAAATGCAAAAATTGCTAATATCTTTTTCATAATTTTAAATTTAATGTTAATGGTTAAATCGTTTTTTTTTGTTAACAACACAAATTTAATATATAATTTACCTGAAAGATGTTAAAATTGAATTTATCTTCAGCATTATTTAATATCATGTTATTATGGATATAATTACGTAGATCATATATCCACACTAAAACAGGTAAAATATCTCAACCCGGGAAGGAATTTTATACTGAGTATAAAAATCTCAGAAGGAAAAAAATGAGAAAAATGCAATTTACCTTATCCGGGAAAGGCATATGGAAGGCATCAAGATACGGAAGGATAAAGGATTGTATTCAGGAAGAAGAATTGGAACTGTGGATACACCAGCAAGATTATTGGAAAAGGAAAAATCTAAGAAGATAATCCATTATCTGAGTAAAGGATATCCATATGCAGAAATAGCAAAGATTGTACCATGTTCCAAAAGCACCATAGTGAAGATAAAGAAGGCAAAAGAAGCGGTTGCTGCATAATGTATTCTATCAGTAGCCTAGCATCAGGTAATGTCAATTGACATATCGCTAATGATTGGTTCATAGGTTCGAGAAAACCGCTTAAGACTGCGCTTCTTTTTCATATGGATTGACCAGGCATGGTTTGGTTTGAATACTGCATTCCTAGGTGTAAGATAATTATTCTGATTCATCCATGCAGCTATCTTAATATAAGAACTGCCTTCATTGTGCATTTTATCAATGGTATCATACAAGAACTGCTGGTAATCAGTATATGGTGAATGCCATAAGGTAGCTGAATAATAATCAACCGATAAAGTTAAATAAGTTTGGCTGGAATCATTATTTTTGCGCTGTTGGTATGATACCACATTGGAAAATGAACAGTTACCGTAGAGTAGTTCATAAAGTTAGAAAGTAGAAAGTTTATAAAGTTAAACTTCATCATAAAAAGAATGCCGTCTCATTGAACCGGCATTCTTCATTTATAATGATTAAATCAGGATTACATGCGTGAAGCAACTGCATCCCAATCTACTAAATTCCAGAAAGCCGCGATATAATCCGGTCTTTTGTTTTGCTGATCGATATAATAGGCATGTTCCCAAACATCGCAGGTCAATAATGGGGTAAGTCCGTTTCTTAATGGATTACCGGCATTGCTTTCCTGAACAATAGCTAAACTGCCATCCTGATTTTTAACCAGCCATGCCCAGCCTGAACCAAATAAGGTAGCTGCTGCTGTTGAAAATTTCTGTTTAAATTCGTCAAATGAACCAAATGATGAATTGATTGCATCAGCCAGTTTACCTTCAGGAAGTCCGCCACCATTAGGTTTAAGGCAATTCCAGTAAAAAGTATGATTCCAGATTTGAGCACCGTTGTTAAAAATACCGCCGCCGGCTTTTTTAACGATGTCTTCTAAACTTGCATTTTCAAATTCAGTACCGGGTACCAGATTATTCAAGTTGTTTACATAAGCCTGATGATGCTTGCCATAATGAAATTCTATGGTTTTTTGTGAAATGAATGGTTCTAATGCATCCATTGCATAAGGTAATTTTGGTAATTCAAAAGCCATGATAAAATGATTTTTTAATGTGTTACAATATTTTTATGACAGATAAACAGCTAAATATGAATAAAGTTCAAAAAAAGTATTAATCTTTATGCATGAGATTTTTAAGTATATATAAGAAACATGACAATGAAATTAAAACTAGTTGATTCTTTAATCTTTGCGGTTCTCCGCGTAAAACTCCGCGGCACTCTGCGGTTAAACTTTTTTACCGCTGAGAGCCGCAAAGAAGGCGCAAAGGACCGCAGAGATTGAAAAAGCAATGATTTTATATTTTTGTCATCGTACCTTCAAGCATTTTTCTAAATGTTAAAACTTAGAATGACAGTGCAATCACTTTGTCAGCATTAAATAACTTAATAACCTAATAACTATGAACTCCAACTTTAAGTACTCTAAGTATTCCAAGTCCTTTAAGTAATCTATTTATTCAACACTTCCAGCGCTTTTTCAAAAGCATTATCAGTTTTCAGATAAATGGGATAGAAGGCTTTGTCATCGAATAAACTTCTGCCAATGAATGCCTTGAGCAATAATTTTACTTTATCCAATGAAGCTGCATAGCCATTTGTAATTTTACTTACACCATTTTTTGCAGCGTATTCGGTAAATTCAGTTAACAATGCATTGCTGATAGTATATTTCTCAATAAATTCATCTGCATTTTTGTAAACAGCAAAAGATTTCCTGTTCTTATCCGTATAATCAAATGCAAACTGATAGGTCAATCCCTTATTGGCTACCTGATTATAATAATCCAATCCTTTATCAGCATGCAATGGAACATAAATATCAGGCATTATGCCACCACCACCATACACAATTTTTCCTTTGGGCGTTTTAAATTTTAATGAATCGGCAAACTTGATACTATCGGGATTTTCAAACTCACCATTTTCATACCTGTGATTGAGATCGTTCATATATTCAAACATACCATGCTGATAGGATTTTTGTATACAACGCCCGGTTGGTGTGTGATATCTGGCAATGGTAAGGCGTAAGGCAGAGCCGTCAGATAATTTGTATTGTTCCTGAACCAAACCTTTACCAAACGAACGTCGTCCAATAATAGTTCCTCTGTCATTATCCTGTATGGCTCCGGCAATAATTTCGCTTGCAGATGCCGATAATTCGTCAATTAAGACAACCAATGCCTTTGACTCTGCAATACCATTATTGGTTGCAAAAGCATATTCTTTGGGCCTGTTTTTGCCTTCAGTATAAACGATGAGTTTGTTATCAGGCAAAAACTGATCAGCAACATCAATGGCTGCCTGCAAAAAACCACCACCATTACCCCTTAAATCGAGGATTAACTTTTTCATTCCCTGCTGATTAAGTTGTACCAATGCATGAGCAAATTCTTTATTTGTAGTGGCCGAAAATTTACTCAGTTTTATATATCCCGTTTGCTTATCCACCATATAGGAAATATCAATACTATAAGTTGGTATCACATCCCTGACGATTGGAAATTCCAGCAAATGTGAAATACCTCTTCTGTAAATACTTACATTTACTGTAGAACCCTTTTTACCTTTCAGTTTTTTAAGTACTTCTGTATCTTTTATACCAATACCGGCTACTTTCTTGCCATCAACTTTTACAATTCTGTCACCCGCCCTGATTCCCATTTTTTCGGATGGTCCTCCTGATACAGGATTTACAACCATGATGGTATCATTAATAATCCGAAATTGCACACCAATTCCTTCAAAATTGCCCATTAATGGTTCATTGGTTTCTTCAACCACTTCGTTTGGAATATAAACCGAATGCGGATCCAGATTTTCGAGTAAACCGGTTATGGCTTTTTCCTGAAGTTTATCATCAGATAGGGTATCTACATAATTTCTTGAAACCAAACTGATTACATCATTTACTTTATTGTAATCCTGATTTTTAAAATTAAGAATTTTATTATTCTGTAGTGTTCCTGAAAGCAATATGCCCAGAAATATTCCGGCTATTAAAATGAGTGAAAATAAGATGGGTAAATATTTTTGTCTTTTATTGATGTTTTCGTTCATGCGATTTTTTAGTTAGGAATTTTATGCAAAAATACAAAAAGCTTTCTTATTTATTCTGCTAATAAAAAAGGGAAAATACTAACGCTTTGGTTTTATTCGAAGTATCTTTGCCTATAACAATTTTAATCCAATTTTTATGAAAAGGCACATTATTTATTTTGTGATACTTTTATTCGCTTATTCTGCATACAGCCAGGCAGTAAAGGGAGGCAGCAACGGAACTGATAAGCCAATCCTTCAAAGTGAAGACAGATTAGTTACACATCTTAATAGTCCGGCCGATAATACTTCAACTACTGAATCTGAATATTTTAATGAAGCCATTAAAAAATATGATGCTAAAGATTATAAAGGTGCAATTGAATATTTTAGTAAAGTGATTGAACTTCATAATTTATTTTATGCTGAAGCTTATTATAACAGGGGAGTAGTAAAGTTTAAACTTGAAGACTATAAGGGTGCTGTTGCAGATTATGATGAATCGCTGAAGGTAAATCCGAATTTTGCAGAAGCTTATTTTAACAGGGGAAATGTAAAACTCAAAACCGGAGATAAAAGTGGTGCGTGTCTGGATTTTACAAAAGCAGCTGAATTAGGCTATATTAAAGCAAAAAATTATATGAAAGATTACTGTAAATAAAAAAACCCTTACAGCTTATTTAAGCTACAAGGGTTAATTAATTTCCTAAAAGTACCCGGAGCCGGGATCGAACCGGCACGAGTGTAACCTCATCGGTTTTTGAGACCGACGCGTCTACCAATTCCGCCATCTGGGCATGTATAAGAACTTTTTAAAGGACTGCAAAATTACAAATTTTTTCTTAAATATCAGAAAAAAAATACATTAAATTAATTTTAGCAGTTTTTTAAGTCTTTTTTTCAAATAAAAATCTTAATTTTGCCACCCAAAGTAAAAAGCCCCATCATGTCAAATCTTGTAAATATTTTTTCAGGAAGAGCAAGCCGCTATCTGGCGGAGAAAATTGCAGAAAGCTATGGTAAAGAGCTAGGAAAATCAATGGTTGTAGAATTCTCAGATGGCGAATTTCAACCATCCTACGAGCAAAACATCAGAGGTAATGATGTATTCATTATACAATCTACGTTTTCTCCAACCGAAAATCTGTTTGAGTTACTCATGATGATAGATGCAGCCAAAAGAGCTTCGGCACGCCGCATCATTGCTGTTATTCCTTATTTTGGATTTGCCCGTCAGGACAGAAAAGATAAACCAAGGGTATCCATCGGCGCCAAACTGATAGCCAATTTGCTTACAGCTGCAGGCGTTCAGAGGGTAATTACCATGGATTTGCACGCTGACCAGATACAGGGATTTTTTGATGTTCCGGTTGACCATTTATATGGCTCAACCATATTTATTCCTTACATCAAGAGTCTTAATTTACCGAATCTTACTTTTGCATCACCTGATACCGGCGGTACACGCAGGGCGGGAATGTATGCCAAAACACTGGGAACAGGTTTCGTTATTTGCTACAAGCAACGCAACAAACCCAACGAAGTGGGCAGAATGGAATTAATCGGAGATGTTAAGGGTAAAAATGTTATTTTACTGGACGATATCATTGATACAGGAAATACAATAATTAAAGCAGCCCAGCTGATGATGGACAATGGCGCTGCCAGTGTAAGAGGTGTTATTACGCATCCTTTACTTACAGGATGTGCACATCAGATGGTTGAAGATTCACCGTTTACAGAATTGATAGTGAGTGATACCATACCTTTACGCAAAGAAAACTCTAAAATAAAGGTAATTACCACAGCCAAGCTGATTTCTGATGTTATCCGCAGGGTTGAAAACAACGAATCCATTTCGAATTTGTATAATACTTTTGAACAAAAATAATTCGCCGGTATACAATTTAATAATCAGAGAAATAAGCTCAGGCGAGGCCAAAATTTCTCACAAATAAATAAATTACAATGAAAACAGTATCTATGAGCGGTTCTCTTAGAGAGAACGTAGGGAAAAAGGATGCAAAGATGAACAGAAGAGAAGGCAAAGTGCCTTGTGTATTGTATGGTGGAAAAGATCAGATTCATTTTTTAGCAAATGATAAAGATTTTAAAAACATCATTTTTACACCTGAAGTTTGTTTTATTGATTTAGCCCTTGATGGCAAACAATATAAAGCAACGTTGCAGGATGTTCAGTATCACCCGGTAAGCGACAACATTTTACATGTTGACTTTTTGGAAATTACAGACGGCAAACCTATTATCATGTACGTGCCTATTAAGGTTACAGGTACTTCTCCCGGCGTTTTAAGAGGGGGTAAACTGGTTACCAAAATGCGCAGACTAAAAGTTAAAGGTTTATCTGATGTATTACCAGATGATATTAAAATTGATATCAATAACCTGGAAATTGGTGATTACGTAAAAGTTAACAACCTGAATGTAACAGGAGTTGAATTTTTAGATGTACCTACTTCTATCGTTGTTACCGTAAAAGCAACACGTGGTGTTGAAGACGCAGCAGCCGAAGGCGAAGAAAAGAAATAATATATTTCAATTTTGATAAGGAAAAAGGGCAATGTCGCAGGACGTTGTCCTTTTTTTTATTGGTTATTAGGTTATTGGCATTGCCTGTTCTAATAAATATAGGATTCTCATTGTTTTGAGCTGCTTTACTTCAATCAGCATAAAAAAAAGATTTTCTAATAACATCAGCGAGAACACTGCTAATGTTGCTTCGACTCCGCTCAGCAACCAACATTTAGTGAAGTGCTCAACTAAGATTTAATGTATTTAAAATCAGTGAAAATCCGTTCTGTCAGTGTTATACTGTGTGCCATAAAAGCCTACAGTCTAAAAGTCTGATTTAAATTACGAATGAAGAACAACGATTAACAATTTTAGAAGTTAGGTAAAAACTCTAAGTACTCCAAGTATTTTAAGTACTCAAGACACTCCCTTCCTACATTAGCTTCTTAAACACCTGCCACCAGCGATCAGGCACCTCGTCAGCCAAAGCTGTTTCGTAGTCGCTGTAGGAACAGGGTACTAAATAATGCCGCTCGTATTTTTGTTTCATATCCACAGGACAAGGAACTTCCATCCACCAGCGGTCGCTTTTTTTGCTTTTATAAAAAATAATTTCGTGGCTGTTGTCTTTAATCGAAACAAAATATTTTTTGTAATTCTCCTTGTCTTTGTATGGATAATCGTGCTTGCGGTTGTAAAATCCTTCAATAAAATACCATATCATCTGAGCCACCAGATGCGATGTCTGGCTGTTGTTGTCGAACCTCGGATTGCATTCGTAAAAACCTATGGAAGTAAGTTTATCACTCATACCTGCATAACGCGAAATCTGACATAATTCTTCGCCGTTAAATCCATTGGGCGTGGCATTGGCATTACCCGGGGCATCCGATTGCCTGACAGCAGAAATATCAATACTTATCATATCGGCATTGCGCACCAGCGGCTCAGCCAGCTCAATATCATTACGGATAACACCGAGGCGGTAAGCATCAAAATATAGTTTCTCCATCAGGTCAATGGCTTCCTGATCCACAAAATAGGTTTGATAACCAACATTGGTATAATTAAAGAGGAAATTAGGCTTGTGCAATATGATTTTACTTAAAAAAGCATGGGCATCCAGTTCATGTTCTGCATCGCCCAGATCAAAAGTATTATCAACAGTAAAAATATTGATAATCTGACCAATTTTTTCGTAAGCACGGTAGTTGGCAAAACTTAAATCCTGACTTCCGCCAATAATAACAGGAATAATTTCCAGTCTGAGAAGTGCAGCCACAACTTCTGTCAATGCAAAATAGGTATCTTCTACCGTATGTCCGTTTTTAATATTTCCGATATCTGCAATGTTGTTTTTGGCAGAAGAAGGAAACAACTGATAGAATTTTTTTCTGATTTCATCAGGAGCATCTGCCGCTCCGAAATTATTATGCGACCTCCGGTCTTCTTTAACACCTATAAAAGCAATATCAATTCCTTCAAGAGATGGAAAATTATTTTCTTCAGTATAAGCCGGAATTATATGTCCAAATCGTTGACGTAAGTCATGATAATCAATGTCTTCGTTTTTAAAACTAACAGGTTCCAGGTAAATCTTTATATCCATAATGCTGTTTGTAAAATATGAAGTAAAAATAATTTTTTTATGCTTAGCTTTTCTTCCTTTTGCAGATTTTTTTTAACAATATTAAGAGTATAAGTTTCTTGCCATAGAGGCACAAAGATTCAATTATTCGGATAAATTATTTTTATAAACTTTTTTCTTGATAAAAAAGTTACAAAAAATCAAGACTTAAAATCCTTTACTTCAAAACTACGCCTTTTAAATCCTGCGCAATACAAGCCGTAGCGAAATTAAATATATTGTTTATATTTTCTATTATTCCTTCGCTACTTCTGTATTGCTTACAAAAGGCCATCCCTAATTTAAAAGGCTTGTTTTGTTTCGTAAAGTATTTAATGTCGGTCGGGCTTCGTATTGAGAACAGAACCTAAAAAGAATGAATTAATTTTATAATATTTAAAATCTTATCCTATAAAAAGTCAATCATTAATTATTATACCTGATTACAATTAATTTCACTTACTTTTATTTTGTGTCTTTGTGGCAAATATTTAATCCCTGCTTTTCTTTTTTGTCAATAATATATTCTATACTTTTGCCTTGTCTTTTAAAATCTTTACCATGCGATTAGTAAACAAATTTTTATTGGGTTGTATTTTATTTTTGTCAGTACAATCAAGCTTTGCACAGCTTAGTATCAACGGAGAAATCCGTACCAAAACAATGTTACTGGACGGCTATAAACAATTGTTCACAAAGTCACAGCATGCTTATGGTATTACTGTTCAGCGGAGCCGTTTATCTTTTGATTACCAGAAAGAAAATATGAGTTTTGGATTGTCTGTGCAGGATATCCGTAACTGGGGACAGGATGCCATAACAGCCAACAATACCAATCTGGGTATTTTTGAAGCATGGGCCAAATATAATTTTACCAAAGAATTTGCTATTAAAATAGGCCGTCAGCAAATAAAATATGATGATGAAAGACTGATAACCGCTTCAAACTGGACTGACCAGGGCGTTGTACATGATATTCTTGTATTGCAATATGATAATAAAGAAATTGCAACAAAGACTGATGTAGGTTTAGCAATGAATAACAATACCGGATTACTAAATTATCTTACAGATTATACGGTAAAAAATTATAAATACCTTGCATATGTCTGGATTAGTAAGTCGTTGCTTGAAAATAAATTATCACTTTCATTAATGTCAATAATGGATGTCAATCAAAAAACAGCAAGTCCTGATAATTTATACTCAAGATATACGATAGGGCCTAACATCAGTTTCAAAAATGATAAATTTAAATTCAATACAGCCTTTTATTATCAGGGTGGCAATCTGGTTGATGGCAGAACGATATATGCCAATTTTTTTTCAGCCAAATTAGGATATAAAATTATAAGTCCGCTTGAATTTACAATCGGGGTTGACCATTATTCCGGTACTGATTATAAAGATACAACACTTGCCAAAACCAAAAGCACTACCTTTGACAAGTTATACGGCAGCACACATCATTTCCTGGGCTATATGGACTATTTTACCGGAACCGGAAGTGACATTACCAAGGGTGCAGGAATCAATGATCTTTTCCTTCGTACCAGCTATGATGTCTCGGAAAAACATAATATTGAACTCAGTTATCACTGGTTTTATCTGGATAAATCATATATCCCGGTTTTGCACAAAGCTAGCTACAGCATTCATACATTTTTAGGTTCTGAATTAGATTTTCTTTACACATTTAAACACAGCAAAACAGTAAACCTTAGTGTTGGTTATAACGTTATGTTTCAGGGAGAATCGCTGGAATATCTGCATGGAATTGCCAAGGGTGAAAGTAAATTTGCGCAGTTTGCCTATTTAATGCTGACTTTTAAACCTAATTTCTTTACTTCGAAAGATTAAAGTGCTTATGCCTGTTGTTCTTCTGCCTTCACTTCTTTTTTAAAGAAGTGTTTCTGGAAAATGATAAGCAAAAATACGCCAACAGAAATAGAAGCATCGGCGAAATTAAACACGGGACGGAAAAAAACCAGTTCTTCACCACCCCAGAAAGGGATGCATGCAGGGAAGTGACTTTGAATTATGGGGAAATAGAACATATCCACCACTTTTCCGTGCAGAAATGTACTATAGCCACCATCAGCAGGGAATAACCGGGCTACATTAAAATAACTTTCGTTAAAAATCAATCCATAAAAGGCACTGTCAATAATATTACCAGCAGCTCCGGCAATTATCAGCGACATACAGACTATATATAATTTATCAGCATTTTCTTTTATCAGCTTATATAAATACCAGCCAATAACTCCAACTGCAACAATTCTGAAAAGGCTTAATATCAGCTTGCCATAGCCACCTCCAAATGTCATTCCGTATGCCATGCCTTCATTTTCGGTAAAATGTATGATAAACCAGTTGCTGCCAAATACATGTATCTCATCACCAAGCTGCATGTGGGTCTTAATCCATATTTTAATAATCTGATCTATTAAAAGTATCAGGAAAACAATGAGAATGGATTTTTTAAGCATATTAAAAACGGATTGAATATTACACAATAAAAAAGTATAAGGAAGCTTTATACTTCCTTATACTAAAATTAATAAAACAAACGGATTTGATTTATTAAAACAATTATTTCCTTGCATTTTGTTGAAGCTTGGCATCAATGCTTAAAGTAGCGTGAGGGACAATTCTTAATCTTTCCTTTGAAATCAGCTTACCGGTTTCACGACAAATACCGTAGGTTTTGTTTTCTATCCTGATTAAAGCGTTTTCCAAAGCCTGTATAAACTTATCCTGACGTGCTGCCAATTTAGAATTTTCTTCTTTCGACATCACCTGATAACCTTCTTCCAGTACTTTGAAAGTAGGAGATGTGTCACTGATGTCATTTTCGCCACTTGTGGTAAATGCTTCAGTAAGAATTTCTAAATCCTGACGGGCCTTTTCAAGCTTTTTCAAAATAATTTCCTTAAACTCCTGTAATTCTTCATTAGAGTATCTTGTCTTTGGAGCTTCGTGCTCTTTTTCTTTACTTGTCATAACGCCTGTTATTTTAATATCATGATTTGTTGATAATAATAAAAATCTTTATTTCATCCGTTAATTCCACTTCTGCTTTATTTTTATCATTAATGGTTTCAACCAGATCTATCGATTCTGATAAAGTTTCAGAACAAATATACGAATAATTATTGCTCAAAGGTAATGTAATTGCATTGTTTTTTTCAATTTTTACAGAAATTTTATCTATAACCTCATAATTAAGCTCTTTGCGCAGGTTTTGTATACGATTAACCAATTCTCTTGCTATACCTTCTTCTATTAATTGCTGTGTTAATGTTATATCCAGAGCAACAGTGAGCACACCCATATTGGCAACCACCCAGCCCGGAATGTCTTCGGTAATAATTTCAACATCTTCCATCAACAACTCAAGCATTTCTCCGCCGATATTCAACTGAAAACGGTTTTCTGTTTCCATTTTAGTAATATCATCCTGTGAAAATGCAGCAACTTCAATGGCAATTTGTTTCATTAATTTGCTGTATTTCGGACCTAAGGTTTTAAAATTAGGCTTTATTTTCTTTACCAAGATACCTGCGGTTTCTGTTAAATACTCAATTTCTTTAATATTGACTTCAGATAAAATCAGGTTTTCAACGGCCTGAACCTGTTTTTTGAATTTTTTGCTGCTAACAGGCAACATTATTTTATTCAGTGGCTGACGTACGCGTAAATTGGTTTTTTTACGCAATGACAACACCATGGAAGTTATCTGCTGTGCCAGCTGCATTCTTTCTTCCAGATCTTTATCAATCAGGGAAGGATTTGCTGTTGGAAAATCTGTTAAATGTATCGATTCAGCTGTAATTTTACCGGTAACTGCATTTAAATCCGTAAACAATCTGTCAGTGAAGAAAGGTGCAATGGGTGAAGATAATTGTGCCACAGTTTGCAGACATTGATAAAGTGTCTGATAAGCAGATATTTTATCGGCAGTATATTCACCTTTCCAGAAACGGCGGCGGCATAAACGGACATACCAGTTGCTGAGGTATTCGTCAACAAAATCCTGTATCATACGGCCGGCTTTGGTTGGCTCGTAATCGGCATAAGATTCATCCACGTTTTTGATTAAGGTATTCAATTCCGAAATAATCCAGCGGTCAATTTCAGGGCGTTCGTGAATCGGAATTTCAGCTTCTTTGTAAGTAAACTTATCAATATTGGCATACAAGGCAAAGAAACTATAGGTATTATACAAAGTTCCGAAGAATTTGCGCTGTACTTCACCAATTCCTTCAATATCAAATTTTAAGTTATCCCAGGGCTGTGCATTGGTAATCATATACCAGCGTGTAGCATCAGGACCGTATTTTTCGATGGTTTCAAAAGGATCAACTGCATTACCCAAGCGTTTCGACATTTTATTGCCACTTTTATCCAGTACCAGACCATTGGAAACAACCGTTTTATAAGCTACCGAATCAAACAGCATTACTGCAATGGCGTGTAATGTAAAGAACCAGCCACGGGTCTGATCCACACCTTCGGCAATAAAATCAGCAGGATAGCTGTTGGGTTCCCCATTCGGAAGTTTTGATGAAGGATTAACAGGATAATGATTCTGTGCATAAGGCATAGCACCTGAATCGAACCATACATCAATCAAATCCAGTTCGCGAAACATTTTCTGACCGGTTTTGGATACCAAAACGATATTGTCAACAAAAGGACGGTGTAAATCAAAACTGTTATAATCCATGGATACATAAGGATTTTCTTTCATAAATCCTGCAGTTACTGATTTTTCAATTTCCTTGTTTAAATCTGCTATGGAACCTATGCAGATTTCTTCCTTACGGTCTTTGGTAACCCAAATTGGTAAAGGAGTTCCCCAATAACGTGAACGGGAAAGGTTCCAGTCGACCAGGTTTTCCAGCCAGTTGCCAAAACGTCCCGTACCGGTAGCTTCAGGCTTCCAGTTGATGGTTTTGTTTAAAGCTATCATTCGCTCTTTTACTGCGGTTGTGCGTATAAACCATGAATCCAAAGGATAATACAATATAGGTTTATCGGTTCTCCAGCAATGCGGATAAGAGTGTTCGTATTTTTCGGTTTTAAAGGCTTTGTTTTCTTTTTTCAGTTTAACGATGATTTCAACATCAACGCTTTCGTCTGTTTTAGGATCAAAATCAGGTTTATATTCTGATTTAACATATTTCCCTGCAAATTCTCCCATTTCATCAATAAACTTACCCTGTTTATTTACCATGGTTAATGAGCCTATACCATTCTGTTTGGCAACGCGGAAGTCGTCGGCACCGAAGCTGGGTGCAATATGTACTATACCTGTACCGTCTTCGGTAGTGACAAAATCACCGATTATAACGCGGAAAGCATCGCCATCCTTGGGCTGAGCATAGGGTAACAGCTGTTCATAGCTGATGCCGTTCAGTTGTGTACCTTTGTATTCACCAACAACTTCAAACGGAATATTTTTATCGCCGGGATTATATGCATCCATTGCCAATTCAGCATTTTTTTCTGAAAAGTACTTACCCAGGAGTTCTTTACCAAGAATAACAGTAATGGGCAAGCCTGTGTATGGATTGTATGATTTTACTTTTACATAATCAATGTTTTTACCTACAGCCAGCGCTGTATTTGAAGGTAAAGTCCATGGGGTAGTTGTCCATGCTAAGAAAGATAAATCTCCGGCTATATTGTCAAATAAAAAAGCTGATTTTTCATTTTTTACTATCTTAAACTGAGCCACAACCGTATTGTCTTTTACATTGCGGTAACAACCGGGTTGATTTAATTCATGCGTACTTAAACCGGTGCCTGCGGCAGGAGAGTATGGTTGTATGGAATATCCCTTGTACAGTAAGCCTTTTTCGTAGAGTTTGCTCAGTAAAAACCAGCAGGATTCTATATATTTATTGTCGAATGTAATATAAGGATCGCTCAGATCGACCCAATAGCCGATTTTACGGGTAAGATCATCCCACAAATCCTTGTATTTCATAACCTCAATGCGGCATTGTTTGTTGTATTCCTCTACGGATATAGATTTACCGATGTCTTCCTTCGTAATTCCCAGCGTTTTTTCAACAGCTAATTCTATAGGTAATCCATGGGTATCCCAACCTGCTTTACGTTTTACATAAAAGCCTTTCAGGGTTTTGTATCTGCAGAAAATATCTTTGATGGCACGTGCCATTACATGGTGTATGCCTGGAATACCGTTGGCACTTGGAGGTCCTTCATAAAATACAAAAACGCTGTCGTTGCTGCGGTTTTCGAGTGTTTTTTCAAATATATTGTTATCTTCCCAGTACTTCAGCACATCCTTACCCAGCTGAGATAGATTTAAGTGTTTGTATTCTTTGTATATCATTTCGTTAAATTAAAAGCCTGCAAAAGTAAAAAAAATCTGTGAATTATTGATTTTTAAAATGTTTAGATTTTTTAAAAAGAATGCTTTAAGCTTAATAATGTATTACTTTTGTTACTCATTAGGGTAATTTTATTGTTTTAATCTTTATAATTATGAATAAAATTGTATTTACCATAATAGCATTTTTCTTTTTTTGTTCAATTTCTGCACAGGAAGACACTACAAAATATTTGTTTGGTAATATGGGTAATTCCAATTTATATTATATCTGGGTTTCATTATATCAATCTTCTACAAAATTGACAGGTGTTTTAAGTGAAATTAAGGATTCTTCAATTGTAATCTCAAATTCTGTTTCAGGAAAAGATAGTTTAAAAGGAAAATTTGAATTTTCAGCAATTGAATACAAATCTATTGATATAATAAAATTACAGGAAAAAAATGGCGGTGCAAACGCTGCTCTTTCAGGTGGTATACTGGGATTTGCATTGGGAGCATTTTTAGGATTAATATTCTCTCAGGATATTTTTCAACCAAAACCTGTAGGAACTAAGTTGTTAAGCGGAGGTATTTCAGGGGGAATTGCAGGTGCATTAATAGGGGGCATGACCGGATCAGCACAAATAGTAATTCCAATAAATGGAAATTTCGAAAATTTTAAGAAAAACAAAAGCAAATTAAAAAATTACGCTATCAAAAATTATTAAGAATTTCCAATTAATTTAATAAAGATAAAATCATCCCGATAATTATCCCAAACATGGCAATAACTGAACCACGCCAGGGGGTGGCAGCCTTGGTTTGTTTGTATAAATTATAATTAACCAGAAAAAGACCGCTACAAAAAACGAATGTCAGGACAGGGATTGAAAATTTTACAAAATCATCTTTTACAAAATAATTTACAACAGGAAACAGCAATAAAAGCAGGGCCGTTACTAAAAACCCAAGTCCTGAAACCCGCATTAAAGCAAGAATAACAGATTGAAGGGGTTTATCCATTTTATCCCAGCCAATGGCAGCAGCTATCTCATGAAATGGCAGAAATTTATTTGAAAACAGACATTTACAGGCCATAATCAAAGATATGATTCCGACTAAAGCATAGATTACAATTGTAATTATTTCAGGTGTTTTCATATTGAATGTTAATTAAAATATATATTCATTTTGGCATTCCTTAGCTGAATCAAAACGGAGTGGTTGACATACTTATCTAACAGCAAAAAATTGATTATTTCTATGTAATAATATTTGTTTATATATATTCAGCAGGAATCAAAAGATACAATTAATTGTTCCTGTAAAAAAAAGTTCCAATTTCTGACGTTTTTTTCCAATTTCTATTCTTAAAATTTTTTACTTTAAGCCTTTTATAAATTTCTTTGCTTCCCAAAATTGTCATAATATACTTAGAATTATTTTTTAAATTTCTTTTATCTATAATGTTCTTTAAATTTCTTTTATCTAAAATGTAATTGATTGCATATTCATCCTTTTTAACAATTTGTTCAATTAATGGCATTAAAATATCTGAAATAGCTTTTGGACTATCATATATTTCATTTTTTGGAAATTCAATTTCAAAAATTCCTTCATATCTGAATTGAGGTGGGTAATTAAAAAGGAAATTAATATTTTTCTTCTGTTCTTCTAAAAAGATTAAATATTCATTTAAACTATTAAACTCCTTTTTTATAAATTTATACTTAAATGGATACTTGAAACATAATTTTGTAAATAAATCAAAATTAAAACGATAAGTATGACCACCTGTTTGAACACTTTTAGTTTTAGGATTTATTATCCAAAGTGCAATTTCTTTGAAATTCTCAACTATTGTAATACGAAAATCTGTATTTTCTATTAAATTTTTAATTTCTTCTTCTGGAACAAATGTTTTTACCATTGTTCTGATAATTGATGAATCTTCTATTATAAAATTCCATTTCTCATATGTTTTATCTTTATCAAAATGAGGATATCTGCCAATTAATTTTGTTTTAGAATTAATTGAAAGTGTATCATAAAGTAAAGGTCTTTGAGAAAATAAATTTATCCCCCAAAATAAAATAATTAATAAACTAAATGATTTTCCTGATTTCATTCCTGATTTAATTAAGGGTAAAACTCTAAAATTTCCTTATATGTGGTTAAATATAGGAGTTTTGTTATATATCGTATTCACTTATAAATTCATTTTCAAAAATACTATAATTTTTACCCTCCCTTGTATATTCTATTTAACATTTTTTAAAGTTTGACTTCAAACATTATATGCAGCATGGCGTTATTGCTTAAAATAAGCGTATTTAAGTGTTGAAATACATTTTTAAATCAGAGTCTTTATGAAAAAATTAAGTTTTATCGCCCTAGTTTTGTTTTCTTTTATGCTTCAGGCACAGCAATCGCCAACGCTTCATTTTTCAACAGTTAAAGAGAAAGCAAAAACTGAAAACAAAAAAATACTGCTGTATTTTTCCGGTTCCGACTGGTGTGCACCCTGTATTAAATTCAGGATGAATTTTATCAATTCAGAGCAATTTAAAACCTATAGTGCTGATAAAATAGTTGTTTACGATGCAGATTTCCCACGTCAGAAAAAAAATGCATTATCCAAAGAACTGACTGCCGAAAACGAAGCTCTGGCGGATCAGTACAATAAAAAAGGCCTCTTTCCCTACATTTTACTGCTTAATTCAGACGGCAAAATAATTAAGGAATGGAACGGCTATCCGAAAGAAACCATAGAAGAATTTATTAAAGCCCTTGACTAATATGCTGCACAAGCAAGTAATGCGGTTGATGGGCAATCGTTTTGAAATTTCTGTTTTGCATCCCGACGAAAACTGGGCAAACGAACAGATTTCATCTGCTGTTGCAGAAATTCAGCGGATAGAAAAGATACTGACCACATTTTCGGATGACAGCGTTTGCAGCAATATCAATGCCAATGCCGGTATTAAGGCAGTAGAGGTAAGTGATGAAGTCTTCAACCTCATCCTGCGTTGCCAGAAATTATCAGAAATAACCCAGGGTGCATTTGACATTACATATGGCAGTCTGGATAAGCGTTTCTGGAACTTCGATACCAGTATGACCGAATTACCGGATAAATCAACAGCTCAACAAGCGGTTGCCCTTATCAACTATAAAAATCTGATACTGGATAACGAAAATAAATCGGTTTTCCTTAAAAACAAAGGCATGCGTATCGGCTTTGGCGGCATAGGTAAAGGTTATGCAGCTGAAATGGCTAAAAAGCTTATGCAGCGTAATGGTGTGGAAAGCGGGATTGTAAACGCAGCCGGCGATTTAAGCGCCTGGGGTTATCAGGAAGACGGCAGCCCATGGACAATAGGCATCGCCAATCCGGAACATAAAAATACAGTATTTTCATCCCTCAACATAACCAATACTTCGGTGGCCACTTCAGGAAACTATGAAAAATTTGTCATGATTGGTGGCAAACGCTATTCACATACCATAGATCCCAAAACTGGTTTTCCGGTTTCGGGCATTAAAAGTGTAACGGTAATCACCCAAAACGCTGAAATGGCTGATGCATTGGCAACACCTGTTACCGTAATGGGATTAAAGGTCGGTTTAAATTTTATCAACCAGCTGAAACAGGTTGGCTGTATTATTATTGACGATAACAACAAAATATATTGCTCAGATAACATAAACATATCATAATGAAGTATTTAGTAATTGCCGTATTGCTGACGGTTGCGCTGAGCGCCTGTTCCAGCGTAAAAGAATATCAAAAATCAAAAATCAACGATTCCGATATGGAGTTGTCGGCTAAAAAATCAGAAAGATTTGAAAGCAATTTTTTGATGTACCGCGAAGGGGCATCAGGTGCAAATGGTGGCAAAACCGGTGGTGGTTGTGGTTGTAATTAATTTATGAATCCTGTAAATATAAAATAGATGAAAAAGGTCTTTTTAACAGCCTCCATGCTGGCCATGCTGTTGTATAATGTCAAAGCTCAGGATAATCGCTCAACTGCTGACAGTTCTGATTATCAGTCGCGAAAATTAAAAACAGAAGAAATAGATTTCATCTCCAGTGTTTATCATCAGGAGGGCAATAACTCGGCCGTTACAGGAGGTATTGGCAACGAAAAGCTTACAGATGCCGCTATCAATTTCGATTTAAAAATGTCGGGAAGCAGCAAATCCGGTAATGTTCACAGTCTGAGTTTTGAATTGGGTGTAGATGCTTACACTTCGGCATCATCTGATAAAATTGATCCTTCTACCGTGTCTTCAGCTTCCAGCCGTGATCTGAGAATTTATCCTTCTGCAAATTATAATTACAAAAACATTGACCATAATTATACGTTGGGAACAGGTTTATCCTTTTCTAAAGAATTTGATTATGTTTCAAGAGGAGGTTTTTTAAGTTTTTCAAAAGCTTCAAAAGACAATAATACCGAGCTTGCAGTTAAGGCATCGGCTTTTCTGGATACCTGGACGGTAATATTACCCAGGGAATTGCGGCCTTATCCCTATAATCTGCCAAGCACTGGAGGATCGCAGGGACGGAATTCAAAAGGCCCAACATCTACAGCACCCCGCAATTCCTATAACCTGGATTTTGTATTTTCTCATGTAATCAACAGAAATCTGCAAATGGCGCTGATACTGGATTTGGGGTATCAGCAAGGCCATCTGGAAACCAGTTTTCAGCGGGTTTACTTTAATAATGGCACAGTTAAGGCAGAAATACTTCCGTCAACCAAATACAAAGCTCCTATCGGTTTAAGAGCTAATTATTTTCTGGGCGACAATATTGTAATCCGTTCTTTCTACCGTTATTATATTGACAGTTGGAATATCCAGACGCATACCATCAGCATTGAGCCCACTTACAAACTGACTCCATTTACATCAATCGGTTTATTGTACCGTTTTAATGATCAGATTGGAACAGGCTATTTTAAACCTATTAACGAACATGCTCCAACAGATACTTACTATACCAGTGATTATGATTTATCTAGTCTCAGCAGCAACATGGTAGGTGCCAATTTCCGTATAATGGATTCAAATAAAGGATTGTTGGGTATTCATAAACTCAATACGCTTGAACTCAGATATGCATATTACAACCGCAGCAATGGGCTGGTTTCAAATATTGTTTCCTTATTGATGAAATTCAAATAGGGAATAACTGAATTTAAGATTCTCTTCCAATTAATTGTTCTGCAAAATCCATTAATTCTTGTTTTTGCTGGTTTGATACATTAATTTTATCGAGAGCAGTAAAAGCTTTTTCGTAATAACGCTGCATTTCTTCTTTACACAACTGCTCGATATTGAGTTCATCATATAAAGCTTTAACTCCGTTTACTTTTGCATTGTGTTCTGTTTCGGGTAAATTAAATAAATGCTGCAGGCGTTCTGATTGCGTTTCATTGGCCAAATCAAAAGCTTTAAGATAAAGAAAGGTTTTTTTATTGGTAACAATATCGCCACCAGTTATTTTACCAAATTTTTCAACATCTGCATATACATCCAGCAAATCGTCCTTAAGCTGAAAAGCAAGTCCGATATTAATGCCGAAATCATAAATATGATTGGCATTCACATCATCAGCTCCACCTACAATTGCACCGATTTTTAAGCTGGCACCCAGTAATACAGCTGTTTTTAAACGGATCATTTCAATATAATCTGCAATGGTAATATCTCCATCTGTTTCAAAATTCATATCATATTGTTGTCCCTCGCAAACCTCAATGGCAGTTTGGTTTAACACAGGAAGTATGCGTGAAATGAAATGCGAATCGGTCTTTAACATGTATTCATAGGCCAGTGCAAACATGGTATCACCTGAAAGTATCGCAATATTGATATTCCATTTTTTATAGACGGTTTCCTTGCCACGTCTTATAGGCGCTTTATCCATAATATCATCGTGAAGCAAAGTGAAATTATGGAAAATTTCGAGTCCTATTGAGGGATAAACCGCATTTTCGATATTTCCGCCAAACATTTCACAGGCCAGCAGTGTAAGCATGGGGCGCATGCGTTTACCTCCCTGTGAAAGGGTGTAATTGATGGGTTCGTATAACAAAGGAGGATTCCCGGTAAATTGTTGTTCAGCTAATTTTATATTGATATAATCCTGTAATTCCTGTATCGTATGCATTTTTAGTACAATTGTAAAATTCAATAAAATAAATCACATCTGATTTAATTTAAGAAACTAATAACCAATAACTTATTAACTAAATAACTATTTTATAAGTTGCAACAAATAATCACCATAACCACTCTTTAATAACGGTTTGGCAACATCTATCAATTGCATTTTATCAATGAATCCCTGACGGTAGGCTATTTCTTCGATACAGCCTATTTTTAAGCCCTGTCGTTGCTCTATTACCTCAACGAACTGAGATGCCTGCAATAATGAAGTAAACGTTCCTGTGTCGAGCCAGGCGGTTCCACGGCTTAATATCCCAACCTTAAGCTTGCCTTCTTCCAGATAATATTTATTGACATCAGTAATTTCATATTCGCCCCTTTTACTTGGCTGAATATTTTTGGCCACTTCTATCACAGAATTATCATAAAAATATAATCCCGGAACAGCATAATTTGACTTAGGTTCCATTGGTTTTTCTTCAATGGAAATCGCTTTAAAATTTTTATCAAACTCAACAACTCCATATTGCTGTGGATTTGAAACATGATAGGCGAAAACCATACCTCCAACAGGGTCATTGTTTTCCTGAATTAATTTTTGCAGGCCACTGCCATAAAAAATGTTATCTCCTAAAATCAGTGCCACTTTATCTTTGCCAACAAATTCTTCACCCAATACAAAAGCCTGAGCCAGACCATTGGGAACTTCCTGAACCTTGTAACTGAATTTGCAGCCAATCTGATGCCCGTCGCCTAATAATCTTTCAAAATTTGGTAAATCGGTTGGTGTTGATATGATTAATATTTCGCGGATACCTGCCATCATGAGAACTGATAAGGGATAATATATCATGGGTTTATCATAAATAGGCATTAATTGCTTACTTACTGCTATTGTCAGTGGGTGCAAACGTGTACCAGAACCACCTGCTAAAATAATTCCCTTCATTTTTTCTTATTTTAAAGTTATTTTTTCAAAAATAGAATTTATTTTTAACAGCAACACCATTATTCATAAAAAAAATTAAAAAACCATAATCTTAGTGACATTTATCATTTAATTTTTGTAGGTTTGTAGCCTAATAATCAAAATTTTGGAAATTTAATCATGAGTAGGTTTAAGACAAATATTGTTATTGTTATCATTTTTACCCTTACATTATCAGCTTGTGTTTCAAAGCAAAAGTATTTAAAATCAGAAACTGACCTTAAAGCCTGCACAGAAAGAGAAATAAATACCAACGAGCAAAAAGTAAGTTTAAACAAGCGCATTGAATTTCAGAAAAAACAAATCCGTTCATTAGAAGAAGATACCACCGCCTTCGCATCCCGCATCAGGGAATACGAGCAAATAATCAGAGAATACAATCAAATAATATCATCAAATTTATCAGAACAGGAAAAATTAATGCAATTAAATACACTGAAAAAAAAGTATGGTGATTTAAAATAAAGCAAGAAATAGTAAAAGTTAAAAAATATTAATAAAATAATTTTCCTTTTACTGTTTGCGTTACTGAATTTTTCATTTCATTCATATTTAAACTTTCATACAGCATTGAATGATTCTTTATTTTAATTTAAATAATTTGATACCATTTTATTTATTGGTCTGAAAATTGATCTATTGTTCTAAAATCAGCATATACGAAATATAAAATATGAATAAAATGAAAAATTCAATCATTCTCTCCTTTTTTACAGTTTTACTGCTTATTCTCTTTAACAGCTGTCAGCATGAAACAACGCCACCGGTTATTGATACCGCCGCATTAAATGACACTGTTTATTTTTATGATGAAGTTTTGCCTATAATTCAGTCAAACTGTGCCTTAGCAGATTGTCATGGCGGAAATGATGACCCTGATTTAACTACCTATAGCAGTATTAAGAAATTGGTTAAAGCAGGTGACCCTCAGAACAGCCGTTTATATACTACTGCTATCGGGAATGAAATGCCTCCTGCTCCGAAAGCCTTATTAAATTTAGAACAGGTTACTTCAATTTATGCATGGATTAGACAAGGAGCATTGGAAAATGCCGAACCCTGCGATACCTCTTTATATACTTTTAATGCTGATATTTTACCGATTTTTAAAAGAAATTGTCTGGGATGCCATAATACCGGAAGTGCCAACGGAGAAATCACAAATTATAATCAGATTGCAACCAAAGCAGCAACTATCTTAGGTAGAATTACAGCTCAAAGCGGTTCCATTATGCCTCCTTCTCCTGCTAATTCATTATCCGGGTGTAAGATTACTAAATTTACCAATTGGATTAAAGCCGGAAAACTGAATAATTAAACGATTTACAGGTTAAAAAAAAATAATAACACATGAAAAAAATATCAATACTATTCTTGTCAATAATAGCATTTGCCTTATTGTTCAGCAGTTGTTACCGTGATTCTGAAGAAGGGCTTTACCGTTTTGTGCAGGCCAACTGTGATACTACAAATGTAACCTATTCAGGTACAGTAAGTGCTATAATTGCTGCAAATTGTTATAGCTGCCACAATACAGGAAGTGCGAATTCTGAATTTACAAATTACGCTCAGGTTTTTGCCAAAGCCGACAGGATAAAAGGCAGAATAACAGGTCAAAGTGGAAATATAATGCCCCAAACCGGTAAAATGGACAATTGTTCCATTAATAAAGTTGTTGCCTGGATAAATAAAGGGGCACTGGATAATTAATAATCAAATAATAATAAAATGAAAAAGTGGTTAAAAATTCTGATAATTATTGCCGTAATTGGTATTATTGCAATAATTGGCGTATTAAAATATATTAATAAACCCAATAAGGATATTGAAAAAGCCAAAGCCGAATATACATTAAATGCTGATGTACTCTATAAAGAATATACGCTTAACAAAGCCAAAGCCGATTCTTTATACAACGGAAAAGTTATTGAAATTACAGGAAATGTTTCTAAAATAGAAACCCCTTCTGATACGATGGTTGTGGCTGTTTTTACCCAAAAACAAGATACCTCTCAAATTAAAACTGATGATTTATTGGGTGATTTAAATGCTGAAGGAGGCTTAAGATGTACCATGTTACCTAATCATTCAGAAGCTGCAAAAAAATTAACGCCGGAAATTCCTGTTAAAATAAAAGGATTATGTAACGGAATGGCTGGAACTGATTTAATAATAGAAAAATGTTCAATCGTTAAATAATACTACTAATCACTTAAAATTTATTAAAATGAAAACTCTTTTTAAAATCATAATTGTACTCTTGATGCTTTCTTCCAATGTTTTTGCACAAAAGTATATCACCAAAAACGGGAAAATTGATTTCTATTCTGATGCACCGATGGAAAAAATCGAAGCTAAGAATAATCAGGTAAAAGCTGCTCTTGATGCTGCTACCGGAGATATTGTATTTCAGGTTCTTATCACTTCATTTGAGTTTCCAAAAGCGCTGATGCAGGAACATTTTAATGAAAATTATATGGAATCACCAAAATTTCCCAATTCTACATTTAAAGGAAAAATTATTAACCTGAAAGATATAAACTTTACAAAAAACGGTAAGTATAATGCAACCATAGAAGGAGATCTTACCATACATGGTGTTACCAAAAAAGTTAAACAAAGCGGTACCATCGAAGTTAAAGATGGTAAAGTTATTACATACTGTAAATTCAATATTCTGGTAAAGGATTATGGTATAAATATACCAAATGCCGTAGCAGGAAAAATTGCAGAAACAGTTCAGATTACAGTTGATGTTGCTTTAGATCCTAAAAAATAATTAATAAAAAATACTAAATCCGGAGACATGCTTTTGCATATCTCCGGATTTTAAAACAAACGGTTATGAAAAAAATTTATGTTCTTTTACTTGTTTTTTCGTTGGTATTTGTAAAAAATACTTTTTCTCAGGACTTAACTGATGAATTTGGCCCAGACGTAAAGCCTAAAGCATTTACCTATGCAACGTTTAAAACCTCAAGAATTGTAATTGGTCAATCTGTTGAAAACCCGGCTAAAGGAAATTTGAATTTTAGCATCTCCCATCATTTTGGTGCATTAAATGATGGACCTTATGGTTTTTATGGACTGGACCGTTCTACTATCCGTTTAGGGCTGGAATACGGACTTACCGATAAAATAAGTTTGGGTTTGGGAAGAAGTTCCTATGAAAAAACCATTGACGCTTTTGTTAAATACAAAATTTTCCGTCAGACCACTGATGACCGTATGCCGGTGAGTATTTCCTATTTCTGCGATATGACTATTAATGGCTTACATTTTGCTCATCCTGAATGGAATAATTATTTTTCTTCACGATTTGCATTCGTACATCAATTATTGATTGCCAGAAAATTTACCAATAAATTTTCGTTTCAGTTAACCCCTTCGCTTGTACATAAAAATCTGGTTGTTTTAAATGCTGATCCTAATGATATTTTTATCCTTGGTGGAGGCGGAAGATATAAATTAACCCAACGTTTGTCGTTAAATGCCGAATATCATTACATCATGACAAGTCAAACCCGTAATGATTATGATAATTCGCTTTCACTGGGTGTTGATATTGAAACAGGAGGCCATGTTTTCCAGTTATTTGTAACCAACTCACAACCCTTGTTTGAAAGAGGTTTTTTAACAGAAACACAGGGGAGCTGGGGAAAAGGATATATTTATTTTGGATTTAACATTGTAAGAACATTTACCATCGTAAAACCAAAAACATTCAGAAAATCCTGAATCAGGTAAACACTAAAACAAAAACCCTTGCAATTGATTAATTGCAAGGGTTTTTTGTATCCGGTCAAATTGGATAATTAAAAATTAATCATTCTTTTTCTCAATTTTTGCCCAGGAATCTTTTAATGAAACGGTTCTGTTAAAGACCATTTTTCCGGCAGCTGAATCCTTATCAACACAGAAATAGCCCAGTCGTTCGAACTGGAAACTTGATAATACGGGAACATCTTTCAGAAAAGGTTCTGCCTTGCAGTTTTGTAAAACTTTTAATGAATCCGGATTCAGATTATCTTTATAACTGCCACCTTCAGGATATTCTTCAGGATTATGGGCTGTAAACAATCTGTCAAATAAGCGGACTTCAACATCGGCTGCGTGAGCTGCTGAAACCCAGTGTATGGTTCCTTTTACCTTACGGCCATCCGGTGAATTGCCCCCGCGTGAAGCAGGATCGTAAGTGCAGTGTAATTCTGTTATTTCTCCGTTTGCATCTTTTACAAAGCTTTCGCATTTAATAAAATAAGCATAACGCAGGCGAACTTCGTTTCCGGGAGATAAACGGAAGTATTTTTTTGAAGGTTCTTCCATAAAATCATCACGTTCAACATAAATTTCTCTGGAAAAAGGCAGTTTCCTGCTTCCTGCTGTTTCATCCTCAGGATTATTAATGGCATCCAGCTCTTCGGTAGTATCAGGATAGTTGTCAATAATTACTTTCAATGGATTTAATACAGTCATTACCCGCATGGCCTTTTTGTTAAGATCTTCACGTATGCAATGCTCAAGCAGGGCAACGTCTATTACATTATCACGCTTTGCAACACCAATAATATCGGCAAAATTGCGCAATGATTCAGGCGTATAACCTCTTCTGCGTATACCACAAATGGTTGGCATACGCGGATCGTCCCAGCCACTTACATATTTTTCATTCACCAGTTCCAGTAATTTACGCTTGCTCATTAATGTATAACTGATGTTAAGCCTTGCAAATTCTATTTGCTGAGGTGCGTGAATTTCCAATTCCCTGATGAACCAATCGTACAAAGGGCGGTGTACTTCAAATTCCAGCGTACAAATGGAATGCGTGATGCCTTCAATTGAATCACTCTGACCGTGCGCATAATCGTACATCGGATAGATGCACCATTTATCGCCGGTTCTGTGATGTTCTGAGTGCAGAATGCGGTACAATATAGGATCACGCATATGCATATTGGGTGAAGCCATGTCAACTTTAGCACGTAACACACGGCTGCCATCGGCAAACTCACCATTTTTCATCCTTAAAAATAAATCGAGATTTTCTTCAATACTACGCATGCGATAGGGACTTTCTGTCCCCGGCTTTGTAGGTGTACCCCGGTAAGTACTCATTTCTTCCTGGCTGAGGTCACATACATAAGCTTTTCCTTTTTTTATAAGCAGGACAGCCCATTCATACAACTGTTCAAAATAATCAGAGGCAAAATACTCACCATCCCAGTTAAATCCCAGCCATTTTACATCTTCGCGGATGGAATCAACATATTCCACATCTTCTTTGGTAGGGTTGGTATCATCAAAGCGTAAGTTGCATTTGCCGTTATATTTTTTGGCCAGACCAAAATTTAAACAAATAGATTTTGCATGACCAATGTGTAAATAACCATTAGGTTCAGGTGGGAAACGGGTATGCACACGTGCTGCATTCTTACCGTTTTTTAAATCCTGTTCTATAATTTCTTCAATAAAATTCAACACCGGTTTACTGTTTGTGTTGGTCGTATTTTCTTCCATTTTTTGTTTTTTTGAGTCTACAAAATTAAAGATTTATTGGATAAGCCATGTATTTTTTTAAAACACAGCCTAAAATTGATAAAAAAAATGTAGGTTTGTGACTGAAAAACTTATAATTAAAAAAATATGTCACTGATAAAATTAGAAGGAATGGAGTTTTTTGCTTATCATGGTTGTTTTAAGGAAGAACAGGTGATTGGCACCAAGTTTAAAGTTGATTTAACTATAGAAGCAAATGTGGATGAGGCGGCAATACATGATGATTTACACCTAACTATCAATTATTTGAGTGTTTATCAAATGGTAAAAAAACAGATGAAAATTAAATCGAAATTGCTCGAAAATGTCGGCAAAAGGATACTGGATGAATTGTATCTTCAGTTTCCTGGCATTATCAGGGCAGAGGTAAAGGTTTCCAAGCTCAATCCACCACTGGGCGGGAAATTGAATTGCGTGAGTCTGACCTTGACAAGATAATTTACACAAGTTTGTCAGGGATTTATTTTAAGAGATTAATAAAGTTATATTTAACAGGACGCTGCTATGCAGCTTAAATGAGGAAAACCTTGTTTTTATTATTAACAGTAAAGTCCTACGGACTTTTAAACACAATTATCTTTTGCTTTATTCAATATAAAATTAATGTATTACATAGTGTTCAACATAGAGTAAGGGCAAAAACAATTTAATGAATTATAAATATTGGGATATAGAAAAGCACATTGAAATTTGTTTCTTAGTTTCTTAAAAATTGAAATTTTAATGATTTTTCATTCGCTTTCTTTGCTACGTAGTAGCATACTGTTATTATCAAATAATCCTCTTGATTCATTTAGCACTGTAGGTGCGTCCTGTTTACTGTATTAAACTTTTATAAATCAACTGATAAATAACTGTTACAGGCTTAAAAGCCGACTTCAGACTTATTTATTATTATAAAAATTCATGGTTCTTTCAATGCCAATGGTAGTAAAACTTTTAACCACTTCTATTGCCATATCTATTTTTGGAAGTATGATTTCTTCTTCTTTTCTGCTCCATTTGCCCAAAACATAATCTACCTGATAACCCCGGGCAAAATCATTGCCGATACCAAAACGCAAACGTGCAAAATCCTTGGTAAGCAGGGTTTCTGTGATATGTATCAGTCCATTGTGTCCTCCGTCATTACCGGATTTCTTCATCCGCAAAATACCAGTATCCAGTGCAATATCATCAACAACAACCAGGAGGTTTTCTTTTGTGATATTTTCTTTATCCAGCCAGTATTTTACAGCTTTACCACTCAGATTCATATAAGTAGTAGGCTTAATTAAAATAAGTGTTCTTCCTTTGAACTTTGCTTCTGCATAATAAGCATGACGGCTCATCTCAAACTTTACATCCATGCTTTTTGCCAATGCATCTAATACCCAAAACCCAATATTATGGCGGGTATTGGCGTATTCTTCTCCTATATTTCCCAGACCGCAGATTAAATATTTCACTAAATTTATTTTAAAAGCTAACAGATTAATACCGCAAAAATAATATAATCTTTGTAAACAGTAACGAATTATTAACCCTTAAGTTTGTAACATTAGTTGTAATTATTAACAACTTCGGTCTTTGGTCTTCGGTCGTCAAAGTTTTTTTACTATTTTTGTAAACAACCAAGCTTTATAAAATTGACCGAAAAGAAAGAAATAGCCGAAACCCCGTTGATGAAGCAATACAATGCCATCAAGATAAAATATCCTGATGCCTTGCTGTTGTTCCGTGTAGGTGATTTTTACGAAACTTTCGGCGAAGATGCCATAAAAGCATCCGAAATACTGGGAATTGTTCTTACCCGTCGTGCAAACGGACATGCATCTTATATCGAATTAGCCGGATTTCCTTATCACTCATTGGATACCTATCTTCCAAAGCTTGTAAAAGCAGGTTATCGCGTAGCTATTTGCGAACAGCTGGAAGACCCGAAACTTACCAAGAAAATAGTAAAGCGGGGTATTACCGAACTGGTTACGCCAGGTGTATCATATAATGATAAGGTGCTGGAAAATAAAGTCAATAATTTTCTGGCCAGCATACATCTGGATCCAAAAATGAATGGGATTTCCTTTCTGGATGTTTCAACCGGTGAATTTTACATTACACAGGGCTCAGAAGAATATATTGATAAGCTGTTGCAAAGTTTCCGTCCTAGCGAAATCATTATACAGAAAAATAAGCTCAGAAAATTTCAGGAATTATTTGGCGAAAAATTTTACACCAATACTTTTGAAGACTGGGTCTTTACCATTGATTTTTCCAATGATATATTGCTCAAACATTTTCAGACCACTTCGCTGAAAGGTTTTGGCATTGAAAATCTTGAAAGTGGTATTATTGCTGCCGGTGCTGCCTTGCATTATCTGGCAGAAACCCAGCACGATAAAACATCGCACATTTGTAAAATTACCCGAATAGAAGAAGACCATTTTGTATGGCTTGATAAATTTACCATCCGTAATCTTGAACTGGTGAATTCAACAAACGAAAATGCTGTTACCCTGTTTGATATTATGGATCATACCATTTCTCCCATGGGTGCCCGTTTGATGAAACGTTGGGTAGTATTACCGTTGAAAGATAAAAAACCTATAGAAGAAAGACTGGATGTTGTTGAGTTTTTGTTGACAAATGAAAATTTATCTGACTCACTCACCCAGCAAATTAAGTTAATTGGAGATTTAGAGCGCCTGATTTCAAAAGTGGCTGTGGGCAGAATCAGTCCAAGGGAGCTGGTTCAGCTTAAAAGGGCATTATTTGCAATTGAAATAATCAAAGAAATTTGCAATAATGCTGATAATACAGCCTTGAAAATAATTGCCGAACAATTGAACAGTTGTCATATTATCCGCGACAGGATTGAAAAAGAAATTAATCCGGATGCACCGGTAATGCTGAATAAAGGCAACGTAATTGCTCCGGGTGTTTCTGCAGAGCTGGATGAATTACGGATGCTGGCATTTTCGGGCAAAGATTATCTGGCAAAAGTGCAACAACGCGAAGCAGAAAATACAGGTATATCTTCATTAAAAATCGGATATAACAATGTTTTTGGGTATTATCTGGAAGTTACCAATACGCATAAAGATAAAGTACCGGTTGAATGGAATCGTAAGCAAACCCTTGTAAATTGTGAAAGATATATAACTGAAGAGTTGAAGGAATATGAGCAGAAGATACTCGGAGCAGAAGAAAAAATAGCAGCATTGGAAGCAGATTTATTTAACGATTTACTCCTTGATTTATCTGAGTATATTCAGCCTATTCAGCTGAATGCCAATTTAGCCGCCCGTTTGGATTGTTTGCTTTCATTTGCGGTGCTGGCTAAGAAAAACAATTATGTCCGTCCCGAAATCAATAATTCCTATGTAATTGATATTAAAAACGGCAGGCATCCTGTAATTGAAAAGCAATTACCTCTGGGGGAACAATATATTGCCAATGATGTATATCTGGATAACGAAAACCAGCAGATCATCATCATTACCGGGCCCAATATGTCAGGAAAGTCAGCATTATTGCGTCAAACAGGTTTAATAGTCCTTATGACGCAGATGGGAAGCTATATTCCGGCTGACAGTGCAAAAATAGGCCTGGTAGACAAGGTTTTTACACGTGTGGGCGCTTCGGACAACATATCTTCCGGCGAATCTACCTTTATGGTGGAGATGAATGAAACTGCCAGTATATTAAATAATATTTCCAACAGAAGTTTAATATTGCTGGATGAAATTGGCAGGGGGACAAGTACCTACGACGGAATATCCATTGCCTGGTCCATTGCTGAATTCCTGCACCAGCATCCGTTGTTTAAAGCGAAGGTATTGTTTGCCACACATTATCACGAACTGAATGAAATGGCTGCTTTAATGCCCCGGATTAAAAATTTCCACATTTCTGTCAAAGAAATTGGAAACAAAGTCATTTTTTTACGTAAGATGCAGGCGGGTGGAAGCGAGCATAGTTTTGGTATTCATGTTGCACGTATGGCTGGTATGCCATCAACAGTGCTTGAAAGAGCCAATGAGATACTGCAACAACTCGAAAAATCGCATAGCAGCGAAGAACTGGCACATAAAACCGGGAATAAGACAAAAAAAGGGAAAAAGGCTGAAAATGATTATCAGTTAAGCTTTATACAACTCGACGACCCCTTGCTGCAACAGATAAAAGAAGATATTTTAAATACGGATATCAATACGTTGACTCCTGTTGAAGCATTAATGAAGTTGAATGAGATAAAGAAATTGCTGGGGAAGTAGAGAAGACCTAAGACCACAGAACCGAGTAGGGGATGATAAAATCAGCAAAATATTATATAAATCAGAAAAAAATTTGGTAAAGAAATAAAAAATTTAATATCTTTGCAGTCCCAAATTTGGGAAATGCGAAAATAGCTCAGTTGGTAGAGCACGACCTTGCCAAGGTCGGGGTCGCGGGTTCGAGTCCCGTTTTTCGCTCAAAATAAAGTTCTGTTTTTTACCATTGGAATTTTATTCAAGGACGCCCTGGTGGTGGAATTGGTAGACACGCAGGACTTAAAATCCTGTGACCATTGCGGTCGTGCGGGTTCAAGTCCCGCCCGGGGTACACTAAACAAAGTAAAACCCGCACAAATCAACGGTTTGTGCGGGTTTTTTAATTATAGTGGACTATATAGTGGACGATAAATTTATATGTTAAATATTTATAATCTTTTAAAAACCTCTAATTTTCCTCATTTTTTTATTAAAAATCATTTTTGTTTTTTTCTTCATTTATTTTTTTTAGTCTGTCAATGTCTTTTAAATCAAAATAGATTAATCCAATGGTTATATTTTTATCCTCATTTCCTGACATTAACAAATATATTTTTGATTTTTCTGTATACCAAGTACAATTGTATTTTACGTCTTCCCTTGAAATTGCTAATCCAATATAATTAACATCATCTTTAAATAATTCATTCGACCAATCAATTTTATCATATTTGGGCTCTCCATATTTTGAAATTAATGATTTTTTAATGTCATTATAATCATTGACAAATAAATTTTTATTAGTATGGTCAATATCAAAAATCATAGATATACTTACTAATTTGTTATTGTAAAAATCATAAAAAACAGCACATGAATATGATGAAATAATTAACTTAGCATTTATTTCGTTAATAGTTTCATTTTTAATACTTATATTAGTTAAGTTTTCTTTTTCTTTAACCTGTTCCTTTGACATTCCCCAATTTACATTTCTAACATCTGGAATTATTGGATTGTTTTGTGATAATATTTCATTATTTTCATTATTAGAATTTTTAACTATTGAATTTTTAAGATTTTGAATATTGAAAATAATTTGTTCTTGAATTTTAGGTAAATAAATTTTTAGTCCCTTTTCATTCAAACTTTCAATTTTTAATATGAATCCATCCCTATCGTCAAAAACTGAAAATCCAGAATACGAATATATTATTTTATTATCCAGAAATTTTAATGTAAGTGTATGATTAATTTTATCCCCTGCTATTTCCTTATTAATTAAAAATTTCCCCTTAGCAATAATATTAAACTGTTCTTTATCGTCTAATAAAATTTCATCCTTTTCATTTTTGTAATTAATATTTATCCATTCTTTTGATTTTTGAAATAATACATTTTTATTTATTGAATCAAACTGAATTACCCCGTTTGCAATGTATTTCTTGTTTTCATTAAGTTTTAATTCTTGACTAAAAACATTCATAGAACAAATAATGATAAAAAATAATAATGATTTTTTCATTTTATGTAAAATTTTGGTTAATAATGAATTCAAAGTTAATTGTTTAATTTTCAATTTCTGGATATATATAAAAAAAGTCCTGAAAATTAATTCAAGACTTTTTAAAGATTATTAATTATCTTTAAAATTGTGTAAGACTTAAGGGGCAAAATCAATAATAAATTTGCAATAGAGATTTATCCCTTCCATTTATTTAAAAATCAAAATTTAAGGGTTCGCCCTCTTTCATATGCACACTTTCAACCTTTGGTAAAACATAGGGTAATAATCTCAATACGATTTCAATCCTTTTTTCAGGATTTGATTTTTTTAGAGTTTCCGGGATTAATTCTAATTCTTTTGAAATAATACCTTTTAAAACTGCTCTCATCTCTTTTGTTAATAGATTTGGTGTACCTTGACACCGTCCTCCAGTTTTATTTCCTTTAGCCATTGATTTTGAATTTATTAATATTTATTTTTGTCTATTTTAGATAAATTGAATTTTGATTCTCTATTAACTTCATTTCGTGATTAGATAACTGAATAAATTGATTATTATCGAATAATACAGGATAACTATTTAACCTTTTTATTCTTTTAATTAAATTGTTACGGGGATTTAATAATGGATTTGTATAATCGTTCTTACATTTTTTAGAACAAAATTTCGCATTCTCTTTTTTATCTGAAATGTCTTTTTTACAGTTTAAACAAATTCTTTGGTTTTTATCGTTAATCATAGGACAACTTGACACTATATTTGAAATGTAAATTTGTCCCTTTTCAATTGATTTTGGAATGTTCAAAATGTCGGTAAATTTGTCCTCTTTTTTAATCTCAATTCTTAATAGTTTTTTGCATTTTTCTTCAATTAATATTGACATATCATTTTTTAAAGTTGAGGTTGAATATTTATTCAATAGTTTTTTGAAGTTTTCTAATTCCAGATAATATTTTTTTCGTAGTTTTTTATATTCTTTATTAATGTTTCCCCCGTCAAAATCTTTGCTATCAGGGAGGCGTTTTTCCCAGTATTTAGGATTGTTTCCATTACTTAAAATTAACTTTTGTTTTTCGTTTAATTCCTTTGCATTAATAGAGTAATCATAAATCAATATATCGTTAAATGTAGCCGTTAAAACGTCCTTTAAATGGTATAATTCATTAATGTTTAATAAATCTGAAATTGTTTTAATTTTTATTCCCTTTTTCTCAAAATATTGCATTTTTACAACTTTAATTTCAAACCTTAATAGATTCCCGTTTTGATTATATTGATAACCTTTATCATAAATTTTTATATAATAATGTCCCTTTTCACACTCAATCCCTTTTGCATTTTTTATATTGAATTTATGAAATGGTGTTCCCTTATAATTGATAACGTAATTAAAAAACTTTTCAGGATTAATAGGAATCTGAATATTAACTCCGAATTCCAAATTATTAAGTTTTGTTATTCCGGGATTAATATTAAACTTATTGCATAATTCAGAAATTACATTTCTCAAATCAGAAAAATAAAAATCGTTAAAATTGTGTTCTCCGTTATTTTTAAATTTATGAAAACTCCCGCAAAGTTTGACATTATTGTTTTTTAAAATGAATTTCAAACCTTTATATTCTGCTAATCGGATTTGATTTTCCAAAACTTCCCCGGTAGAATCATTAATTTTTATTGCAAAAGACAACAAAGGATTCTTTAACAGTTCGTCAATTGTAACGGACAAATTGAGTATTTTAAAACCGTCAATCATTTAATATCAATTTTGTTGTAACTTTGTAACCTATTCACTAACATTTGTTGTTTTGTGGTAGATTTGAACAATTGGGGGCGGTGTGGTAACCGTTCCCTTTTTTTATTTGAAAAGATTAATGGTTGTTTCATTATTAATCTCTCCTATATTTTAGGGTATTGATTTTTGTTAAGGATTCCATTATTTCCGCTCTCTTGTAACGCACACGGGATGAAATACGATAACCGGGGATTAACCCCTTTTTTGTCCATTCGTTTAATGTAGGTAAGGAAATCCCCAAAATTGAGGACGTTTCTTGCCTTGTGATAAATTCTGTTTTGGGTTGAGGTTCTGAAATGCTATTTTTTTGCATTTCCTCCCTTACTGATTCCTGAATTAATACTCTTAAATCATTAATGGGAATTTGTGAAAATATTAGGTCATTCATTGTACAAATATTAAATTATTAATTTTGTACAAATATTTGTTCTATCTTAATCGATAGGGGTTCGAGTGTCGATAGACTGTCGATTTAATTTTTCTAATTCTTTTCTGATATTTTTTATTTCTATCTCTTTTTTAGTGTCAATTCCTTTTATTGTATTTCTTGTTTGAGTTAGTTTTTTATTATTTGTTTCAACTCCCTTAATTATAAAATGTTTTGATAATTCGTTAGGTGAAACGGTTTTATTTGGTGAGAATATAAAATTATTATCAATGCAAAAATTTATTTCATCAAATAGTCTGATAAAAACAGTTTGGTCATCTATCCAATTAATTTTTTTTGTTTTAGTAGTGGCAGTTCCATCAAAATGTGAAATAAAAACGCTCAAATCAATTTTATCAATCAATTCATATTCTTTTAAAAGTAAGTTGTATAATATTTCTAAAGTATTTCTGTTCTCTTTTTTCCATAAAGATTTTGGAGTTTTAATTTTTAATCCATTTTCTTTTATCGTTTTCATTTGATTTGAAATATTTTGATATTTTTCAGTTATAAATGAATTAAGAGCCTTTATTCTTTCTTTATTCCAAATATAGACATAAATTCTATTTGGTGTGTATTCATTATCATTTTGGGATAAAATAGAAATTTCATTCATTATTTTTATTGCCTCTTCAATCTCGACATTAATGTAATTTTTGAATTGTAAATCCGATAAAATTGATTTGTTTTGTTCTGCTTGAAATATAATCTGTTTTTTGATACCCTGATTGATTTCTTCAGTTAATGGACAATTCTCACATAACTTTGAAATATCATCTTTAAATTCTTTTGTTGTACAAGTTGGAAACATTATTTCAGATTTAAAATTAAACAACTTTTAAATTATTGGATTGGTTGAAATATGGGTGTTCTAACATCTTTTTAGCGTTTTCCTCCGCATTTATTTTGATATATGTTAAAAATGCGCGTTCGGTTCGGTGTCCTGTTATCATTCTTATTGCTAAAATTGGGAAATCAGCTAAATACATATTGGTAGCAAATGACCTCCGCGCGGTATGTACTGTTATTAAATCGTATTTAAGTACATTTTTTTTAACTTTCAAACCTCCGCGCGTTTCGGATATTTCAATTATTTCGTTTATTTTAGCGATTTCCCCCAAGTCCTTAATATATTCATTCATTTTTTGGTTACTGATAACCCGGGGGAGGTTAAATTCATATTTATTATAAATTTCACTTACTGTTGGATGTATTGGTATTATTATATATTTCCCAGTTTTTTCGGTTTCTATTTTAATAACATTATCGTAAAAATGTTCTTTTCGTAATTGTTTTAAATCTGAAAATCTTAATCCTGTATAACATCCAATCAAAAATATATCCCGGATTGGTATTAAATGTTTGTTTTTAGATAAATCTGTGTTGTAAATTGTTTGCAGTTCGGTTTCTGTTAAATAAATCGTTTGGGTTTCCTCACTTATTTTTTTAAAGTCACCATCAGAAAAATCTAAATTATCATTTAAACCCCGTTTTGTAGCTAATTTCATAAAAACTTTAATGTTCTTAATATGTCCTCCAATTGTATTGGGGGCAAAACTTTTTTCATTCAGATATTTAATGTATTTGTTATAAAACTTAATATTTATATCTGAAAAATTGAGGTTTTTTTTAATATGGGTTTCATACGATAATAAGTTATTGTATGTTGTATTATAACTTAAAACAGTTCTGTTTTTAAATATTTTTCCTTCATTCGTCCGCTCTCCTCTTTTTGTTTCGTCAATAACTGTTTTAATAAACGTGGTGAATCTTTTTGTTTGTTTCGGGGGATTGACAACCTTATTGGTTTTTATCATAAAATCGTCTAATTTCGATTTTAGCGTTTCGGGTGTAATAACCTCCGCATCATTTAACATTTTCCTAAATACATTTTGTATTATAGTTTCAATGTCATTTAATCGTTGGTTAAATTCAGGAAATTGAGGAAATTTATTTGTTTCCTTTGCTCTTTGTTTGCTACTATCCCAATATTTAGCGTCTATCTTTTCGCCTGTGGAATATTTTACAGTCCTAAATAATTTTTTTCCAGTTTCATTTATTTCAAAATAATTAAATGATATACGGGCAACAACCAAAGGTTCTGATTTTTTATTTTCCTTTAAATAGAAATATACATTTGCCATTTTTTTATTATTAAGTTGGTAAAATTTGAACACAACAAATATAATAAAAAAAAAGTAGTGGACTACATAGTGGACGATAAAATTTTATTCAGTTTAATTTCTCTTAATTTTACTTTTTCATTTAAAACTGGGAAACAGTATATTAAACAATAAAATTAGTTAAATTTTCGTGTTGTAAATAAGGAGGGCGTTAGTCCCGCCCGGGGTACAGTAACAAAGGCTTGTAGATTTTATCTGCAAGCCTTTTCCTTTTATATCAAAATTTATACGATATATTACCTTTGAATAAATAGTTTTTGTTGAGCTTTCCATAATTTAGATTTGATTTCAACCAAATAAATTAATAGATAAATTACTAACCTATCAATAATCCTTCAACACGTACTTTAAAACTGCCGTCTCTTAGTCTGGTAACTGCGTTTACTAGTCCGCTGTGGCGCCATTGCAGCATACATCTGCGGGGAAGAAACCAATAACGGCAGCCTAATCTGATTTCTGAACGGCTTTCTTTTATTATTCCTTCGTATGCCTGCGAAACATAAAAGCCGATATCAATAAAACTTTGCGAACGTGGTGTTAACGGACCGGTTACACACCAGTAAATAACTCCGTTGCGGGGGTCTACATCGGTAACGATGCCGCAATGCGTTACAGGACATCCGCATGACATTCCCATTGGACGGCCTATTAAAACATCACCTTTCTTTATGCCTAATTCTTTTACTAAAGTGGGGTTGTAAGGCAGTATTGTTTCCTTAGGTCCCGGCTCATTTTCAAAACAATCCAGTATAAAATCAAACTCGCGCTGCAGGCTGTCTTTCCATCCCAGTTTATCACCCATCCCTTTTGCATTACATGAATGACAACTTAAAACGTCCTTCAGTTCGTTTGTTTTGCCATTCAGATGTATGCAGCGTTTTATTTCGTCAGGATTAGTTGTTATAAAATCTGCAAAAGTATTACAGGTTTTATAACCGCATGCACCACAATCCAACTGTGGCAATAACCCGTTTATTTTGTTTAAATTTACTGTTGTTTCCATTATGAAAATATTGATTTTAGTTTTTTAATATTATTGATTAAAATATCCGGAAAAATATCTGTTTCCTCTTGTGTATTAAATCTTCCTAAACTTATACGGACAGAGCCCCGCGCTTCAAACTGGTTTAATCCTATTGCCTGCAATACATGCGAAGGATTTCCTCCGCTGTTGGATGAACATGCTGAACCGGCAGATAAGTCCACACCATCTTCGTCCATTAATAATAATAACCGTATTCCTTCACCTTCAAGGCCTTTGATACAAAAGTTGATATTGTTTGGCAAGCGTTGTGATAAATCTCCATTAAAATAGATGCCTTCAATATCCTTACTTAGCCTTTTAATAATCTTGTTTCTTAGATTTAGAAGATGAATTACTTCATTATCGAAATCATCAAAACATAATTCAGCAGCTTTTGCAAAGCCCATGATTGCAGGAATATTTTCAGTGGATGAACGAAGATTATTTTCCTGTCCGCCACCATGCAGCAAGGCCTGAATATTGGTTTTATCTTTTATGTATAAGGCTCCTGCTCCTTTTGGTCCATATATTTTATGTGAATTAATTGTAAGCAGATCTATATTCTCTTTTACAACATCAACAGGCAATTTCCCGAATGACTGACAAGCATCGGTATGAAAATATACATTTCTTTCCTTACACAGTAACCCAATTTTATCTATTGGATTTATAGTGCCAATTTCATTATTGGCATGCATCATCGACACAAGTATCGTTTTTTTATTAATACATTTTTCAAGAAAATCAAGATCAATAAAGCCTGTGTTGTCAACAGGAATATAGGTGATAAAAAACCCTTGCGTTTCCAGCCAATGACAGGTGTTGAGAATACAATCATGTTCTATAGCAGATACAATAATATGATTCCCTTTTTCGCGATTGGCAAAGGCAATACCTTTCAACGCAAGGTTATTGGCTTCGGTTCCGCTTGAAGTAAACACTATTTCTTCAGCTTTTGCATTGATACATCTGCTGATAGTTTTTCTTGCTTTGTTGATAGATTGTTTAGCTGATGTACCAAGGTAATGCAGACTGGATGCGTTTCCATAATCATCTGTCAGATAGGGCATCATCTCTGCGAGAACCCTTGGATCTATCCGGGTAGTAGAAGCATTATCAAGATATATTCTGTTTGTATTATTCGCCGACATAAAACAAATCCTGTTCCATAGTTCTTAATACACCAAAATGATTTTTTGCACCTATCTCTTTTTTACCCACACAGATAGTACAAGTTCCAACAGGTGGATTTCCTTTTAAGAACATAGGATGCTCAACATCATTTGTCTTTTCTATTATCTTAACAATAGGATCGATACCTATGCCATACAATGCATTACTTTCAACTATAGCAATTTCGCTTGCAGCTTCCAACACCCTGTATCTGAAAACTTCTCTTTCTGCCTGAGAGATAAGATCAATCTTGGTTATAACGGCAATATCGGCCAATGTGAGCATAGGACCTATCTTCCTTGGAAGATTCATGCCGCTTGTAGCTTCAAGAACAACAACACCCAATGAATTTTCGACATAAGGCGAACAACGCAGACATAAACCTGCGGTTTCTACAAACAGATAATCACTCTCTGATTTTTCAGCCCATTCAACTGCTTCGTCGAGTATAACAACATTGCAATGGTCGGGACATAATTCCCCTGAATATATCTTGCGGGATGGTATATGGAATTCGTTTCTTATATTTTCATCTTCATCAGCAAATAAAACATCTATTTTTATATAAGAAGGTTTATAATTTTTCTTCAGCATTCTTTTTATAACTTGTTTTATTACGGTTGTTTTGCCACAAGTAGGCGGGCCTGCAAATATTACCAGTTTCATAATTCTTAATTTGATAGTGTTTTAATATTTTCTTTTAATATTTCGTTGGTAATTATCTTCCCTGACCTTATCTGAGCTCGGAAAGTGAGCATAACATCATCAATCTTTTTTAACTCTGCTGCAGCAAGTTTCTCTTCGCCGTTGGTTGCTATTAATTGTTGCATACCACCATTTTTCATCACAATTCTATAGTCAGACGACAATGCAATATGTGGATCATGCGTTACAAAAACGAATATTTTTTTATAATTCTTTAATAACTCCAATGCTTTTGAACGATGTATCCCGGCATTTTCTATTTCATCCAATAAAATAATAGGAGAATTGCCAATAATAACTGCATCTGCTATTAGCAACGAACGCGTTTGTCCACCGGATAATTCTGTCATAGCTGTATCTTTAATAATAGCTTCACCTGTTAACTGATTGGCAAATTCTAATGTTTCATTAATTATCTGCTCAATATCATCAGCTCCTCTGACTGTTCCATGTATTTTTAAAAATTCGCCTACAGGTAAGTCGGAAAGGAAATTAGTATGTTGCGAAATCAGCGCTATAGGATGTTTCTTTGGGTCAAAACTAAAATCATCATCAATAACTTCATCATTAATCAGTATCTGACGTCCCGAAGGTGTATTGCGATTTGCAAACAGTTCAATATCGTTTATTAGCGTTGTTTTGCCACAGCCGGTAGGTCCAACTATACTTATAATATTGCCCATCTCCAGATCGAAACGCTCCACTTGCTCCATTTTGCCATCTTTGCCACAACCATTCAGTACAGTTATTTTTTGTATTTCCATTATTATTATTGATTAAATTAAGTGGTTGTAAAATTAAGCGGGTTTTTTATTATAAATGCTGGATTTTAAATGGGATATATTATCAATAAAAAAGATAGAATTTATTATAGAAAGTGAAATATTACATTTTTTTTATTGAAATACTAAAGTAATTTTGTAAACAAATGATAGAAAAAGACGAAAATATATTAAGTTCTGAAAAAAATCTGCTTAAAATAATAAGTAGTCAGTATATAAACGAAGAGGATTTCGAGAAGCTATACGACAGTTCAGTTATTTTGCAGTTTAAAAAAGGAGAAGTTTTGCTGAAACAGGGAATGAAGACAACACATCTCGTTTTTTTAACAACAGGTATGGTTAAATTCAATTATCATGATAACAGTGGTAAGAATTTGATACTTATGGTTTCAAAAGCGCCTGCAATATTAGGTGGTGCCAATATTTTTTATGATGGTATCAATATTTTTTCAATTACAGCTATTGAAGACTGTGAAGGATATTTAATTGATGTTGAGCAATTGAAAACCATTGCGCTGAATAACAGTAATTTTGCAATGAAGTTACTTGAACTGGTTTCCGGTATGTTTAAGGATTCAGTTTTTAACTTTATCAGTTTAGCTCACAAACAGGTTAATGGACGAATAGCAGAAATACTGCTTTATCTTTCACGAACTATTTATGAAAGTGAAACTTTTACCCTCAACCTGTCCCGGCTTGAATTTGCAGAATTTGTGGGCTGTTCAAAAGAAAATGTAATAAATACACTTCGCAAATTTCATAATGACGGTATTATTGAAATTACAGGCAAACATATTGTTATAAAAGATACAGGGAAGCTAAATAAAATTAGTAAAGTGGGGTAAGAAGAAATTTTAAAAATAGTATTAACTTTGTAAAAATCTTTGCAAGTTTTGATTAGCTGATTAGGTAGGTATTCCGATTTTTATTACTAGTCTTAAATTCCTGTAAACAATATAGTTATCAAGGTTTATATTCTGCCCGGAAGACACCATTGAAAAGCCAGACAAACAAGCATTTTTTGATTTTTTATTTTGTACTAATAAAATTTACAATAATTTATGCTAACACCTCCTCCATTAAAAGCCGGTGATAAAATTGCCATTATTTCTACAGCCCGTAAAATTACTTCAGAAGAATTAAATCCTGCGGTAGATTGCTTTTACAAATGGGGATTTGATGTAGTATATGGAAAAAATCTGCTTAAAGAAGACAATCAGTTTGCGGGAACTGATAAAGAAAGAGCAGAAGATCTGCAATGGGCATTGGATGATGTGAATATCAAAGCCATTATTTGTGCACGGGGTGGTTATGGTACCGTCAGAATAATTGACGAAATAGATTTTACTAAATTTATTGCAAAACCCAAATGGATAATAGGTTATAGCGATATTACCGTATTACATTCTCATATTCACAGGAATTTTGGCATTGAAACCCTGCACGCATGCATGCCAATTAATTTTCCTGCAGATGGAACAGAAAACGAAGCATTGATTTCTCTCAGAAAAGCTATGCTAAACGAAAAGATTCATTACAAAATACAGGATTATCCATTAAACCGCAGAGGGAATGCAGCGGGAATACTGGTCGGAGGTAATCTCTCAATTTTGTATAGCCTGAATGGCACCACATCCGATATTAATACCGATGGAAAGATTTTGTTTATAGAGGATCTGGATGAATACCTTTATCATATTGACCGTATGATGATGAACCTGAAACGAAACGGGAAATTAAGCAATTTAGCAGGCCTGATAATAGGCGGAATGTCGGAAATGAAAGATAATACGGTTCCTTATGGTAAAACAGCTGAAGAAATTATTGCTGAAGCAGTAGCCGAATATGATTATCCGGTTTGTTTTCAGTTTCCATGCGGACATCAGGAAGACAACCGGGCATTAATCATCGGTCGGATGGCTCATTTGAAAGTTAATGATACTGTTGAACTTGAATTTGAAAATAATGGCTGAGCATAACGAACTGGGCACTACCGGCGAAAAAATAGCTGAAAATTTCCTGAAAGAAAAAGGCTATGAAATTTTAGCCACCAATTGGCGTTTTGGAGCTGACGAAATTGATATTATTGCTAAAAATAATGGCTTTCTTGTTATTGTTGAGGTTAAAACACGTTCTACCAATGCATTTGGCGAACCGGAAATAGCTGTTACCAAACAAAAACAGCGATTTCTAATAAGAGCTTCCCAGCAATATATTATTCAAAAAGATATTAATGAAGAGTGCCGCTTCGATATTATTTCGATAATTATAAAAAATGCAAAAACTACCATTCATCATATAGAAGACGCTTTTTATCCTTCGATAAGTTATTAAACAATATTATTTCATGTGTTATTATTCTTATTTTTTAAATGGTCACATGGAATACGCCATAATATCATTCTCGGTTTGATTGAATATCATTCTAATGGCTATTTCATATTATCCGAATCCGCCTGAAATTTAAAACCCAGACGCTTGCCTGTTTTTAATAGGATATTGTCAATACTGGCTTGTATTTCAAATACACTTACTTCTTTAACTTCTTCGTAAGGAGGTGTAAGCAAATCAAAATTGGAAGTGTATAAAATGGCTTTTTCAACTATGCCATGAACGGCTTCTTTTGTTAAAATGTTATTGGCGAAATTATTATATATTAATCCCAGTTCCTTTTTGCCCTCAATGTAATAATGGTTTTCATTATTAATAAAAACCCTTCCAATCAGATAACCAATATCATTTTCGCGGTTGTATTTAAATGAATCGGCTAAAAAATTGTAAATATTGATAATGCCACAATAGGAACGGTTTTTATCCTCGCGGATATAATTGGTTTTCATTATTTCATGATTACGGGAGAATTCAAAAATATTACTATGCATCATAAAAATCAATACATCACCAGCAAATTTAAGTTCCATCTCAAAAACATCTTTATCCCTGTATTCGAAACTAATATGTGATTGGTTAGGAGTAAGTTTATTCTTAAATTCATCAACAACTTCAACAATCACCTCTTTAAATAATTTGGAAGCATTCAGTGTGTTATTATAAACATCTTGTTTGAGTAAGGCTTTATTTATTACTGTTTCAAACAATTGCACATGGTTGTTGTTATTTTCCATAATTTTATTTTTTATGCACTAAAACATTAAAAGCACTTTAATTACTTCCTTCACCCCAGCGATAGGATTCCTGCTCAATACCGCATAGTTGTAATACCCTGTCAATTACAGTGGCTGCAACGTCTTCAATACTTTCAGGTTTACTGTAAAAAGAAGGTGTGGCAGGACAAATAATACCACCGGCTTCGGTAACAGTTTTCATATTATTGATATGTATCAGGTTTAAAGGCGTTTCGCGACAAACCAGTATCAGTTTTTTTCTTTCCTTAAGCATTACATCAGCTGCCCGGCAAAGTAAATCATTTGCAGTACCGGAGGCTATACGTCCTAATGTGCCCATGGTGCAGGGACAAATAATCAGTGCATCGTAATTTGCAGAACCTGAGGCAAAAGGGGCATTGAAATCATTAGTTTGATAGGAAATAAACGGGATGTGCTTATAGGTATCATTACCCAATTCGTATTCCCAGACTTGTTTGGCATTTTCAGTAAAAACAACGCCTACTTCTGAAAGCTGGGTTTGTAATGCCCACAATTTATCGAGCAGTACTTTAGCATATACAGCTCCGCTGGCACCTGTAACTCCTACAGCTATTTTAATTTTATTTTTCTCCTGCATGATTGATATTATATTGAATGGAAAATACCAATGAATTGCAAAACTGTCCGTATTGAAATAGAATGTAACGGTCTAATGGAGCCGGTTGCTGACGTATGGCCATCAAAGAATAATCTATCCGGAAATTGGCATTCCAGAAATCGGAAATTTTATAGTTAATCCCGGTAATCCAGCTTAATGAAAATTTCCTGAAAGGATTATAATCGATTTCGTATGTCATCCATTCTTCATAATGGCTCATCAATAATCCAAAAGCAGGACCCGCTTCTGCAGAAATATTTGAAGCCAGTTTGTATTGAAATAAAACCGGTATCTGCATGTATCCCAACCTTAATTTGTAATTGTCATAATCGCCTTTTTCAACATTTGGTGTATGCGTACTGCCTTTTTGAATATACTCCAGTTCTAACTGCAGTGATGTTAGCATGGAAAGTTTATAATTAACATACAAACCTGCACTTATACCAAATTTGTCATAGCCGGCATAACCATCACCATCAACCTGTGAACCTACAATACCAAATTTTGCTCCAGCATTAAAATATTGTGCCTGCGAAAAAACACACAGAAAGAGTAAAATTACGGTTAATAAATATTTTGTTTTCATTGTTATTGAATCTTTAACAAAAGTAAATATAATTTGATTGAAAAGAAAAAATGCATTTGTTAAATTGAATTAAATCTTGAGGGATAACGTTATTACAATACTGATTCTTATTTTCAGGAGCTGATAATTAATAAATCCTTAAAAGCAGAACACCATGTGATGAAACTTTAGTAGTAAAGCTGTCTTTGTATTTACCCAAATCTTTTTGACGCCATACATCTCTTAAGGTTTTACTGCCTTTAATATTTAATTCGTTCCAGTTTACAGTTATCCTGTTGAAATCATCACTAAGATTAAAGATGCCAACTGCTATTGAACCGTCTTCCAGTTGTTTTACCCATACCTGATAATCCGGATTTTTAACTACTCTTAATGCTCCTTTTCCTAAAGGGTCCTGGTCAATATCAATTACCTCATCATTGCACAAGAGGTTCAGGGTAAAATCATCCAGCTGGCTTAAATCACAGCCTATGAGCAGTGGCGCAGACAATAAGGCCCAAAGACTGATATGTGTGTATTGTTCACTGGGTGTTAGGTGGGTATTGTGAAGACTGGGCCCCCAGCCGACTTTACCTACTACCAGCATATCAGGATCATTCCAACGTCCCGGCTGGGAATATGGTGCTGCTTTATCCTGATTAAAACCTATTTCTGAAAGACTGCTCCAGCTGTCAGTAATATCTCCGGTTGTCCGCCATGTATTTCCGTTAACTGATGCTCCCCATTTCCATACATCTCCCATTCCATATTGACATAAACTGTAGACAATATCCCTGTTGACCCTGGATAAGGCTTTCTGCATTGTTCTGTAAGGTTTAAATAGTCTGTCGGTATCGTTACAGGCAACAGTTTCATAACTGCACCAGTCGTATTTCAGATAATCAATTCCCCAGGCTGCATAGTTATTTGCATCTGACTGTTCGTAATTAAAGCTGCCTTCGTAACCACCGCATGTCTTGGGGCCGGGAGATGAATAAATACCAAGTTTTATTCCTTTTGAATGAACATAATCAGCCAGTGATTTCATGTCAGGAAATTTCTCATTGCAAGTGATGCTATCACCTTTATGAACCAGTTCCCAGCCATCATCAATATTCATATAGGTCCAGCCATGATCAATCAATCCGCTCGAAATAAGGGCATCAGCAGAAGCCTTGACTTTCTCTGTACTTACACTTAAACCCCAGCAATTCCAGCTGTTCCATCCCAAAGGTGGAGTTAAACAGATTAAATCACCGCATTCTATGCTGAAATTTCTTGTATTTTTTCCCAGACTGTTTTCTGCAATTAAGCTGACTTTATATGTTCCTTTTTCAGCAATACTGCCCCTGATAATTCCTGTTGTTTTATCTATTTTTAATCCATTTGGCAGGCCTTCTGCAGCATAGCTAAGCGGTTTTTCTCCTGTTGCTGCTATTTTATAAAGGAAAGGATGGCCGGGACGAACGCCGAAAGCTTTGGCTCCGTTAATTTTAGGTGTTTTGGCAGTATTAGGCGTTAAAATATAGGGAACTTCCAGCCTGCATTGAATCGCTCTTTTTGTAATGCTTTCAGTAAAGGTATATTGCAGATATGAATTCTCAATTATAGGGAAATCAACATTAAGTTTATACATTTCAAAAGGAGTTAAAGAAACATCTATTTGTTTTTCCCAAAAAACTTTTTGTAAATCGCAGCTTTTAATTTGTACCACTAACTTTCCGTTTACCTTTAAAGGTTTGTATTTGTTGAGCACTTCAATACAAACCCCGAAAACATTTTTATCCTGCTGTTTAAAACTAATATTTTCAGGAAATAGCTTAACATAATCTATCAGTTCTCTCATACTGACTTCCGGTTTGCACTGATACATACCTCCGATGCCATAGCCATTATATACCCTTATGGCAATTACATTCTCTTTATCCCAGTTTATGGCTGCATCATTAACAGCTACAGCATAACATCTTTGTTTAGTCCAGGCATAATTCGGATCTTCAAAATTGGGTGTTATTATTCCTGCATTCTGACCGATAAGCACGCCGTTTAAATAGGTCTGATCGCATTCGTCAACCGGACCAATGTAAATCTTGATACTGTCTTTTAAATATGATTTATCTTTAAGCGAAGATGGAAGCATAAACTTAGCCCGGTACCAGCCATATCCTTCATTTTTTTTATATCCCTGATCATCCCAGGGAATATCCACCCTTATCGGCTGCCATAATTTATCATCAAAGCCGGGATTTTTCCATTGCATATTATCGCCAACATGAAATTTCCAGTTGGTGATGGGTTGAACATCCTGAGCTTTCAGTGAAAGAACAGTAAATGTTAATGCGATAAGAAATGTGTAAATATTTTTCATTTTTGTTTGATTTTAGGTTAGTTCAAAATAAAGTTACTTATTTTATCACTTTTAACACAGCCAATTATTTTTTTAAGCTTTTTTCCTTTTTTTAATACAATCAAGGTTGGTGTTGCGTAGATATTATATTTATTAAAAATAAGAGAATTATCCTTTTTGTTAGCTTTTATATAATAGAATTCTATAGAATCTTTATATAATACAGATAATGAATCAATTATTGGAAATGCTAATTTACAAGGAGCGCAATAATCCGATGTAAAATATAAAACCATTTTTTTGTCGGAAGATAATTCTTTAAAATTTATATCTTTAAACTTGTTTTCAAATTCAACTCTATATAACTCCTTAAATGATAATGAGTTTAAAGTTTTAAAGATGCTATCTTTCTTATAAAAATTATTTAATAGGTTTAGTTGGGAACTTATGTTTACATTTGAATTTTCGATTTTCACAACTTCATTCTTTTTTAAGGTAACTATGGCCAAACCTGAAACTCCTATGTTTAAAACATCCAGTTTATTAGTTGAATCACAATATTTAGATATTTCTAAAGTTTTTATATCGGGAAATTGTTCAGCAATTGTATTAGAGTAAACTATTCCTAAAAACTGTTTTAGACAAAGTGGATTTTTTTTTAAGTATAATAAATTAGATGAAATACACCCCAAACAACCTCTTGGGGTTACTATTAAATACTTTCCATTTTCTTTATAATTTTTGTTAAGCAGGCAGGACAGATAATCTGTTAAAATTTTTGATTGACTCTTATGATTTGTGCATGAAATTGTAAATGAACAAATAATAAATATTAAGATTATGTTTTTTTTCATTTCTTAGTATTTTTAAGTTCGAAAACCACATAATGAAGATATTTATTTGGGTCAGTTTCGGTTAGTTTTTCGTTTAGGAAGGCAATTCCATTATTTACAATAAAACTATTATGTTTACTATATTCAGGCGGTATGTCAAATTCACCTAATTGCTTGTAATTTGAATCAATTACAATTACAGAAAATGGATTATCTCTTGCATTATTTACTGTTCCGTCTGAATTTTCATACTTTATTGGTTTTTTTACAATGACATATATTTGGCCATTTTTAAAATTAGATTTTATATAAACAAACGCTGATTTTTCAGATGAGCTTTTAAAAATATATTCATAATTAAAGTATTCATTCATATCAAAATTTACAAACTTTGTTTTATATTTACTTTGTATTGGATGTTTTATTGTTTTATTATCTAAAAATTTAGCTTCATAAATAGTATCTAAATCAAAATAGATATGCAAAATTGACTTTGATTTGCTAATAGAAAAATGAGGAAAATAATCGTAAAAGATTAAATTAGTATCTAAAAGTATGCTTGGAAAATGATTGTTACAGCTTTTAATATAGGCTGTATTATTCTTTTTAACAATGATATATACAAAATTTTCTTGAGAAAACATATCTAATCTGGATTTAACATTGATACAGTAATCATTGTTTGGTTTTGATCCGAATTTAGATGAAACGGTAACATCTGTAATGTATATTGTTGAATCTTCATTATTTTGAATTGCATAAGGATAAATATGTCCCAAAATAAGATTTTTATCAAGATTATTTATTATTTTTATTGTATCAACAACCTCTCCTTTATTGTTAATACTAAGTAAAGAATATTTATAGTTATGCTGTTCTATTTTATTTAAATTTTCTGGTATAATTTTTGTCTTTTCTGAAACTAAAAGGAAGATCTTATTTGTATCTTTAACAAAATATTGATAATTATTAATAATATATTGCTTACTTTCTTTTATTGTATTATTGATATGAAAAACAAACGTGCTGTTGTAAAAGCCCTTCTTCATTAAAACTATTTCACTAAGTTCTTTATCAGAAAAGCTAATCCAGTTATATATTGAACTATCAACATATACCGAATTCATTTTTGAAATATTTTTATAGGCAAAATTTATTGTATCAGTTGGTATAAAAACCCAATGCTGAGATTTGTGTATGTATTTACAGGATGTAATAGACAGCCAGAACAAAGCTATTATTATTAATGATTTATTAAAATGTTCTTTGTCTTCTCTTATCATAATAAAACTCTGCTTTAATTACTTAATTGGTTAAGGAAGTTTTACCAAAACCCTAAATCAGATATTACAGCAACGCTCATATTTTTAAACCAAGCGTTGCTTAATATTTCAGGGGGAAATAAAAGCATGAGAGATTTCATAAATAGGGATTTGTCATTTAAACGCTATATTTTCAATAATATTTTAACAAATATACATTAAAAATCTCCCTAAATAAAACATTTTTAGAGACTTTCTGCTATTTAGATGAACTATATAAAATTTAAATATTGATAAATTGGAGGCAAATAATTATAATAAATTATCTGATAACAGCACCTAATTTTTCAGAATAAACCTTAATCAGGCGGTTCATGATGCCGTCAATCTGTTTGTCGTTCAGTGTTTTTTCCTTATCCTGAATAATAAAACTAACAGCATATGATTTTTTGCCTGCTTCCAGCTTTTCTCCTTCGTAAACATCGAAAAGATTGACATTTTTCAATAGATTTTTCTCTGTCTGATAAGCCAGTTGCTCGATTTCAGCAAAACTTACTTCCTTGTTAATCAGCAATGCCAGATCGCGACGAACTTCAGGAAACTTAGGCACTTCAGTATATTCAACTTCAGCTCCAGGTATCATTTTAATAATGTTATCCCATTGGAAATCGGCATAATAAACGGCCTGTTTGATATCAAACGACAATAATAATTTTGACTGTAAACTGCCAAATATGAGTATTCTTTTATCGTTCAATGTATATTCAAGCGCTTCATCATATACCGAGTCAGAAATCTGATTCATTTTCAGTTTACTTGCGTTGATACGCATACGATGCAGTATATTCATCACATAAGCCTTGAGGTTGAATATATCCTGATTTGTAGCAGTCAGATTCCAGCTTTCAGCATATTTTTTCCCTGAAACAAATACAGCCAGGTGTTTTTCTTCCTTGAAACGCTTGGTAACATTGGCATCAGCAGCAGCTCCGGTATTGTAGGTATAAGTATTTCCGAATTCGTATAACTTTAAATCGTTGGATTTGCGGTTGATATTATAACTGATACTTTCCAGTCCTCCGAATAACAAGGTCTGACGCATTACATCCAGTTCCTTGCTCAACGGATTCAGTATTTTTACATTCATTTCTGACTTGAAGGCTTCAACTTTAGTAACGTATTCAGCACTGGTAAGCGAATTGTTCATGATTTCAACAAATCCGTTATTGCTGAGGTAATCAGAAATGGTATTCTGAACTTTTTCCTTATCCGGTTTGGCAATATAGGCAAGGCTTGAATGCAATTCGTCGCCGATTTCCACATTGTTGTAACCATAAATTCGCAGAATCTCTTCTATAACATCAGCTTCGCGGCTAACATCAACCTTATTGGTCGGGATAAGTAAACTTAAGCCTTCATTGCTTTCGTTGGTAATTTCAATTTCAAGTGAAAGCAATATGTTTTTAATGATATCTTTATCAATCACCTTACCAATCAGGCGGTAAATATTCTTATAACTAACATCCACGGACTTGCATTCAATAAGATTTGGATACACATCTACAATTTCTGAAGAAATATTTCCACCTGCTATCTCTTTCATCATTGTAATTGCACGTTTGAGTGCATATCTGGTAATATTTGGATCGCATCCACGTTCATAACGGAAAGAAGCATCTGTTTTTAATCCGTGATGTTTAGACGTTTTACGAATAGTGGTAGGGTCAAAGTAAGCACTTTCGAGGAAAATAGCGGTAGTTTCCGCTGTAACCCCTGATTTTGCTCCTCCAAAAACGCCGGCAATACACATGCCTTCACTGACATTGCAAATCATGAGATCTTCACCTGATAATTTACGTTCTGTACCATCCAACGTTACAAAAAGAGTGTTTTTTGCCAGTTTCTTTATAATAACTTTTTTGCCGGATATTTTATCAGCATCAAAAGCGTGTAAGGGTTGTCCTGTTTCGAAAAGAACATAATTGGTAATATCAACGATGTTATTGATGGGGCGTAAGCCTATGGTCTTTAATTTATTCTTCAGCCAGTCGGGCGATTCCTGAACTTTTATGCCTGAAAGTGTAATCCCAGTGTAACGCGGACATGCGACAGTATCTTCAACTATTACTTCAATAGGTAAATTATGATTATCTGTTTTGAAATCAGCCACACTTGGATATGTTAGCTTAACTTTTTTATTATTTTCAGGCAGATTATTGATTACCGCTGTTAAATCACGTGCAACGCCAATATGTGATGTAGCATCGGAACGGTTAGGTGTTAAACCGATTTCCAGCATATAATCATCTTCAATTTTGAAATAGTCACGGGCAGGAGTTCCAACGGCAACCGCTGCATCCAAAACCATAATACCGGCATGTGAATGACCTAATCCAAGTTCATCTTCAGCACAAATCATACCTTCGGAAAGTTCGCCTCGTATTTTGGATTTTTTTATGGTGAAAGCTTCATCACCACTATAAAGAACAGTTCCGATGGTGGCAACCGGCACTTTTTGCCCTGTAGCTACATTGGGTGCACCGCAAACGATATGAAGCAGTTCTTCAGCTCCGATATCAACAGTTGTAATGCTTAATTTATCAGCGTCAGGATGTTTTATACAAGTTTTAACTTCTCCAATTACTATGCCTTGCAAACCACCTTTTACTGATTCTATTTTTTCAATGCTTTCAACTTCCAGCCCGCATGCTGTAAGCAATTCACTTGCTTTTTCGGCACTTATATCTATATTTATATAGGTCTTTAACCAATTATAAGAAATCTTCATCTTTTATTTTTTAAAAGGCAAATTTACATATTTTTGAGGAAATCAAAAGAGAATGAGGGATTTCGTTTTAAATCTTCTGCTTTTATTATTTCTGAAATATGGGAAGTACAAAAAGCATAACAGTTAAAATGATTAATATCGATATGGTTGTCACACCAATAATATTGTTAATCGGTTTATTGACATATTTGCCCATAATTTTTTTGTTATTGACAATGATAATCATACAAATAAGAACCACGGGTAAAAACATACCATTCAGAACCTGCGACCACAATGAAATCAATATCAATGGTGCATTTGGAAATAAGATAATGGTAGCTGCAATTGCAATAATACCGGTATAAAGGGTATAAAACTCCTTGGCTTCATCCCATTTCTTATCAATACCGGCTTCGAAACCAAAAGCTTCGCTGATATAGAATGCAGTAGCCAATGGTAAAATAGTGGCTGAAAAAACAGAAGCTATAAAAAGGCCGAAAGCAAATACCTGAGATGCAAAAGCACCGGCCAACGGCTGTAATGCCAGAGCAGCATCTTTGGCTTCATTGATCTGAACACCATTTACATGAAGTGTTGATGCACAGGCTACTATGATAAAGAAAGCAACAACAACAGTGGCCACACAACCCACTATAATATCAATAATAAGGTATTTATAGTGTTTCATTTTCAGGCCTTTTTCAGTTACGGAAGACTGCATATAAAACAGCATCCATGGCGCGATGGTAGTACCGATAATCCCAATGACCATGGCAAGGCTTTTGGCATTCACTTTCATTTGGGGATGAATAACTGCATGTCCGATTTCACTCCAGTGTGGTTTTCCCATAATGGCTGAAACCACATACATCAGCAGCGAAACACTGAATATTAAAAATATCCGCTCTGCAATTTTATAGGTTCCTTTTACCACCAGTATCCACACCATAAGTGCGACTAATGGAACCGATATGTATTTACTGACTCCAAATACCTCCATACTTCCGGCAACACCGGCAAATTCTGTAGTTGTATTGCCAATATCAGCAATCAAAAGTCCTAAAAAGATAAAAAAAGTTAGTCTTACACCGGCATTTTCGCGGATGAGGTCGGCAAGACCTTTACCGGTAACAATACCCATACGGGCATTCATTTCCTGGATTACAATCAATACAATAAATGATGGGATAAGTGTCCACAACAGATTATAGCCATATATTGCACCGGCAACAGAATAGGTGGTAATACCGCCGGCATCGTTATCCACACTTCCGGTAATAATCCCCGGACCTAATATGGCGAAAAACAGTGCCAGCTGACGGAAAAAGGATTTTTTGTTTTTTAAAATCATACGCTTCCTCCTTTATTTATTCGTTCTGCCTTTATCCATCAAATCATCAATAATATCATCAATTACAACCATGCCCTGTAATATATTATCGCGGTCCACAACGGGTATGGCAAGCATATTGTATTTAGATACAAATTCTGCAATATCATCAATCTCCTGATAATCGTACAAGTGAACAGGAGAAGGTTTCATGATTTCTGAAATCTTAGTTTCAGGAGCAGTAACTACTAAATCTCTTAAGGAAAATGTTGCAACTAATTCTTCAGTTTCATTAACAACAAATAGATTGTAAAGGGTTTCGGCTTCTGGTTGCTGTGTTCGTAATGATTTAAGCACTTCTTCTATGGTTGCGTTTTCGTTGAATGATAATACTTCGGTCGACATAATACTTCCAACAGCATGGTCAGGATAATCAAGCAATTCACGTACTTCCTGAGAAGTATCTTTTTCCATTTCATTCAACAGCAATTCTGCTTTTTCATCTTCCAGTGCATCCAGAATATCGGCAACTTCATCAGCCGGCATTTTATCTAAGACATCAGCTGCTTTTTCAATAGAAAGGCTTTCAATAATGTGAACCTGGGTTTCAACTTCGAGTTCTTCCAATACATCTGCTGCTCTTTCTTCGTCCAATGATGAAAAGACTTCGGCACTCGATTTCCTGCCTAATTCTTCAATAATATCAGCTAAATCAGAAGGGTGGAGGGTTTGTAATTTTGAATAGCTTTTTGAAAGCTTGATATTACGGCTTGAAAAATCAATGGCTTCAACGTCTTCCCAAAGGATAAATTTTGCCGGTATATTTGCTTTAAAAACTGAAAGTATGAATTTTAATGGTTTGGCAATACCAATTCTCCGCAATAAACCTTCAATGCCAATATCAACAGCCAGTGCAAAAGTTCCGTTTGCCACGGTAACCAATCTTACATCGTTTACACGTACAAGTTTACGACCGTTTAAATCAACAATTTGTTTATCAAGAACGGTTTCAACAAGATACAGACTGTTTTCAATAGCTTCAGCGGACAATTCCTTTAATCGGTTATAGCTGATTCTGATTTTCGTTTTTCGTTTCTCAATCTGAAATTGCTCAAAAGAATAATATGTAATTTTACCTTTAAAACTTAATTTTATCCCGGTAACAATAGCCCGTTCATCAGCATTGTTTAAAAATTCTGTTTTTACAAGTAAATCTTTGATAATGCCAATACATTTGCCCTTGGCATCAAATACTTTTTTGCCAATTACGCGACTTAAGTAAAATGTTGTAAAAGATGTCATAGGCACCTCCTGTTTTTAATGATATTAAAGGAGTTATGCCAAATGGCGAAGTCACCCCCCTATATCAGGTTTATTAAATATTTTCTCGCAGGGTCATCGTCCATTTTAATGTGATATTGATTTGCAGTGCAAAAATAAGGTTTTTTATTTAATTAAAATGATAATAAAGTTAATTAATAACATAGAAATGTAACATACTTCAGCAATATTTTTGAAGTATGTTACATTCTTATTTGTTTTTTTAAAGAATAAAAAATAATAAACTGTACTAAAATTTAATTTTTAATGTTCCGAAAATTTCTCTCTTAGGACCGGGTTGATAAGAATTACCATCAGGATCAGGTTCAGTGAAAGCCATGTATTTCTCAGCTGTTAAATTACGTGCAAATAAACTGCATTCTCCGTTTAAACCCCATAATTTCCAGTTATATGAAATGCGGGCGTGTAATAAATTAAATCCATCCTGCCAGTTTTGGTATACTGTCGGGTCTAATAGACCGTTGTAAGCTTTTGCATCGGTATAAATTGCCCATTTTGACTGGTATTCATTACCCAAACTGATTTTAAAGTTTTTATTAATTGCATAAACAACTTCAGTATAAATCTGGTGTTTGGGTGAATTCGGCAGCCATTGACCGCTGGTTGGAGGAGTGGTTAAAACATAAGTTGGGTCAGTATACACCGGATCAATGCTTGCTGAAGTGTATTTATAATCAGCATAAGTATAGGCAAGCTGAAAACTGAGGTTTTTTATAATTTTGTATGAAATAAATGCTTCAATTCCATAACGTTTGCTATTGCCAGCATTCCCGTAAAAAACTTCCTGATTCCCTCTTCCGTTCTGTTTAAACCGGAAAAAATCATTTTCAGTATTCATTATAAATCCTGTAATTTCATAGTAAAATTTTTCACCAAAAAAACCGCGTGAACCCATTTCAATACAGTTTGACGTTGCCGGTACCAGATGTGTATTAAATCCGTTATAACCAATAGGATTATTTGCAAGCTCTTCGGTAGAAGGTGGCATAAAACCCTGACTCCAGTTTGCAAATAAAGTTATCGCATCCATAAAAGAATAACTTGCTCCCAAACGGGCTGCTGCTTTTGTATAGTTTTGTGAAGTTTTAGCTGTATCCGAAGCCATCATTTTATTTGTCAGTTCATTATTCATTCCATCATAACGTATACTTCCCATAAAATTGAATTTTCCAATCCCGAACTTATACAAAATAAATGCTGCTGCACTGCTTTGTGAAATTATCTGATTGGCAAGCAATGAATCATTTTCGATGTTTGTCTCATCAATACTTTCTACCCTCAAAGGATTGCCTGCGCTTTGCAATTTATACATATCAATCTTTTGCCATTTAAATTCAGTACCTATACTGATATGATTATTCGTTTTTCCAGCATTAAAATGTAAATTATACTGGGCACTAAGTCCGGGAACCGTATAATTCCTGTATTCAGCACATTTATTGCTGGTTTCTTTATAATTCCATAATCTCAGGAATGATGAAAACTGAAAATCATGCATATCATTAATTTTATAAGATCCTGTTAAACCTATTGTAGTGCGGTTGGTCTTTTGATATTCATTAAACGGACAAGCATCCGGATTTGCCTGTAACAAATTATTGAATTGCCCTAAATTGAGGCCTTCAGGATTTTGTTGAAAATAATCACTGTGTGAGATAATTTGTGTGATTGAAAGTTGACTGGAAGGATGAAAGTTGATTTTTTCATACAGTTTATTACTCCAAAAAGCCTGATGATCACGATATCCATTACCATCAGTACGTGAGTAATTTATGCGATAATCAACAGCGTCTTTTGATCCATCCAGTTGGATTAATGATTTTCTGAATCCGTTTGAACCAATGGTTTGGCTAATCTCACCTCCTATTGGTTTTGAACCTCCGTTATTGGTAGTTATATTTAATATTCCGGAAGCACCGCTACCTCCATATAAACCTGCTGCTGGACCGCGTAAAACTTCAATTTTTTTTATGCATGACCAATCTATATCATATAAGTCGGGTGCAAATCCTGAAGGATCATTTAAAACTATGCCATCTATCATTACACCTATTCCCCGTAAACCGCGTTCTGTTAATATTCCCTGACCACGAATTGAAATATGAACCCGCTCTCCATCGTGTTGATTGTCAATACGAACGCCCGGGACCAAACGTAATGCTTCTTCGGCACCAATTCCTTTTGGCATAATAGAAAGCATATCAGGTGTAACCAAAGAAACTGAACCGGGATTAGTTTTTAACATGACAGGCAATCTGTTAACTGAAATAATTACTTCTCCCAGCCTCATAACTTTAGTGCTGTCAGGATTATTATTTTGTCCGGACAACCATCCACTCGTGCACATTAATAGTGCAACGAAAAATATTTTTATTTTCATGTGTTATTTATTTTCATTCATATTTTTTGATTAAAGTGCTTAATAATTTACTATAACATAGTTTGTTATATAAAATTTAATATTGAGAATAAACACTAATTATTTATCATGTTTTATTGAAATATTCATCTTGGTCAAATATATTACACATCATAAAGCTATAGCAGTTTATGATACATATTATAAATATCCGGTAAAATGAATAAACTTAAATTATGAATTTGGGAGGAGGCGATTTAATTTCAATTGATTTTGATTTATACAGCAATACAAGGCTGGGAAAAATAAAATCTGAAGAATATTTGTTATTTATTATTGAATGCTGTTGCTGAAAAAACTGAAAATTAAAAACATATTTTATGTTTTTATCAATTTCCTTCTTTTTATTGTGCGTATTTTTAAATTTGGCAATCAGTTCTTCTTCTTTGACATCATTAATACAATAATATGAAATTCTATCTTTTTGAAATTTTATTCTTACAACATCATACATTTCCCCGTTTAAATCAAACTCTTTATCTGGTTCAATCCAACGGATTTCTGATTTTTGATTATTTGCAACTTCAATTAAAATAAGGTCTTTATCTTTTAATTCTTTAATGATTGAGACTTCAATTTCTCTCTGAATTCTGAATTGCTGAACGCTAAACCATATATAATAGCCTCCAATATTAAATAGAATGATAAACAGCGAGATGTATGAAATATATTTTCTCATGATAGCATAATTCTGCTTAAAGAAAAGCCGGTGTAACCCGTTTTCCGCATCAGCAAATTTAATATTATTATTTGTTAAGTTATCACTTAATTGTGAAGTTCTATTATTTTTTTTATCCATTTCGAAAAAAAATCATTTCCATGGTTTTGCCAGGTATCAACTGGATTTTTTACATCAAAATACATAGGAATATGATTTAATCCTTTTATAATATCCCTTTCATATTCTGCAATTATCCTTTTGGTATCGTATTCAGGATGACCTAAGTGTGCAATAAATCGTTCATCAATAGATTCAAAAACATAATGACCTGCTTCTTCAGCATTAACTAGCAATCGGATTATTCCATTCTTTTCAGCTTCCAATAATTCTTCTTCATTCATTCCGGCATACCTGCTTTGCGGGCAATCAAATTCGCGATTTGTTAAATCTGTCATCCAATGTTCTTTTTTCAAATAAACCGATGGGAAGACCCCAAATAACTTTTCATTAAACTGAACACTGTTAATACCCAGATATTTACCGATTGCAATGCCTCCCCAGCATAAACCCATCGTACTTAAAATGTTGTGTTTGGCATATTCAAAAATTTCAATTAATTCTTGCCAGTAAGTAATATATTCGAATGGAAAAGTTTCAACAGGAGCACCTGTAATAATTAAGCCATCAAGTTTTTGATTTTCGATAGCTTGGTCAAAAGTAATATAGTATTTATCTAAATGCTTTTTGTTAGTTGACTTATAGCTGTGATTTTTAGCTTTTATCAATATGATTTCTATAGGAATAGATTGACGTTCCAACAAATTAAATATGTATTTTTCATATTTTTCGGCTTCAGGCATAATGTTTAAAAAACCTATTCTCATCATTCAGAATTTAAGCAACAAATTTAAGTAACATCATCATAATAATTACAAACATTATTATTTTAATATGACAATATTTGAAAAAAATAGTGTAGATTTGATGCTTAAAACTTTAATAAATTTAAAGCAATGAGACATTTTAAAAATTCAATATTAATTTTTATTTTTGCAATGCTTTTAAGCAATAATTCCAAAGCGCAAATAATAAACGCAAAAGCTGAGGATTTTAAAGAAATCTGCAGGCGTCCGTTAATCGTACAGCTTATTACCGAAGATGCTTATTATGTTGATGATTTACAAAAAAGAATTTCTAAAACAAGCAACGAAAAAAGAAAAGCAGAACTGGAATCCGAATTGTTGGCATATAAGGAATATGTTGCAGGTTATAATAGTCTGATAAAAGATGCAATAGAAAAAGTTTGGGAATTTAATAAAGAAAAACCTGTAGAATACAAGAGCTTTTCAGATGTTCAGGTATTAAGAAAAATCAATCCGAAATTATATACAGTTTTACAGCTAATACCTATTAAATTATGGGTAACCAACGAATATGGAATAGAAACTTTTACAAAAAAAGCCATTCCGGCCTTGGTTTATTCGCGTATGGAAAACTGCCCGCCAAATGATGAATTTTTTAATAAAAAGTTCGATTATAGTTTTTATATGCTTTATACGAATTCACGTACAAATCATAAGTTATATGTTTCTGATTTAATTCTTTCATTAAAAATTATTCAGAACCATATTAAAGAAATCAGAAACTTTGATAAGAAAAACTATACTATGATGGATTATGCAAAGGATCAGGATGAAGAGAATTGTGTGAAACTTAAAAATATGACGCTGGTTGTCGATGAAAAATTATTGGACTTAAAATCTAAAAAAACTGAAATTATTAAAGTTTACGATGGGAAATTAAGTATAATTTCCTCTGAAGATATGAGTAAAATGATTACCAATCAGGAAGAAGAAGCTGTAAGCGTCTCTATCCCATTCTCGATAAAATCTGATAAATCCGGTATTGAAGGTATGGAATTCCTTGAATTGATAATGTATATGAAATGTTTTATAAACGCTAAATCCGGTGTTATTTTATCCAGCTATATCACAAAATCTATAGATAGTTTTGGCCCTTTGTTTAAGACACCTGAGTTTAAGAAAATAGCAAAGTGTAAGTAAAATCTCCTGAAACAGCTTACTTAAAAAATTAAGTTTTAGCTTAAATTTGCACTAATCAAATGTAAGAATTCCTGACGGGTTTTATCCATTAAAAAAGCACCGGTAAAATCAGATGTAGTAGTAACTGAGTTTTGTTTCTGAATGCCCCGCATTGACATGCAAAGATGTTTGGCTTCAATAACAACAGCAACACCCAGCGGTTTTAAAGTTTCCTGAATGCAGTCTTTTATTTGAGTGGTAAGTCTTTCCTGTACCTGCAAACGACGTGCAAAGGCATCTACAATCCTTGGTAACTTACTTAATCCGACAATATAACCATTTGGAATATAAGCAACATGAGCTTTTCCAATGAATGGTATCATATGGTGCTCGCACATGGAGTAAATTTCAATATCTTTAACAATAACCATCTGTCGGTAATCTTCTTTAAATTTTGCTGAATTTAAAATTTCTTCAGGATTTGCATCATAACCATGGGTTAAAAATTGAAGTGCTTTAGCAACCCGCATTGGTGTATCATGCAATCCCTCTCTTTCCGGATTTTCGCCTATCAGTTTTAATATCTCATAATAATGATGTGATAATTTTTTAATGGTTGAAGGGTTATAAAGGTCTAATTTCTCGTAACCATCCATATGATGTTCTTCAAAACATTCTTTTTTAGTTTTTTTATCCATGTTTTTAATTTTTATTCTCCGTAATATTGAACGAAGTTATTTTCTGTTTCATAAAGTTTTATACAATGTAATTTTGCTCCTAAATTCTGAATTGGTAATGCAATTTGCTCCCAAATGGTTTTTGCCAGATTTTCGGTTGAAGCTAACTTTCCTTGCATAAAATCCACTTCAATATTTATATTTTTATGATCTATTTTATTGATAATGTATTCATTAACAATAATGCTCAAATCCTTAAGGTTGATTAAGAACCCGGTTTCCGGATTTATATTGCCTTTTACAGTAACAAAAAGTTCGTAATTATGTCCGTGCCAGTTTGGATTGGAACACTTTCCGAAAATTTCAAGGTTTTTTTCATCAGAAAAATCAGCGCGAAAAAGCCGGTGAGCTGCATTAAACCTTTCTTTGCGAGTTATATAAATCATGCAAATATTTTTAACAAATGTAATGCAATTAATTTTATTGATTCAACAAAATCTTATGAATTTTAGTATTTTTGATGAAAAATAAACAAGATTAGCCCTTTTTAGTTTTGAGAAAATTCAGTTATACGTTATTAATTGTTATTTTATTTTCTAACTTACAAGTTATTGGTCAATCAAAGACTTCAGCTTGTAAACAATTTAAAAAATTAAGTTGTCCTGAAAAATGCTGGGTAATTAAACATGTTTTTATTGCAAAAAAAGCATGGAAAATTACTCAATTTGTACGTTTACAAACAGATAGCGTTCAAAAATCAAATTTGTTGGATGGCGATGCCAATGGAGGACAGGTAGATGCTTTTCGCCATGCTTACTGGATGGCGATGCTTTCTCAGAAAATTTCATGGCGAAAAGCATATAGTTTAGGAAAAGCACATGAAAAAGGGAATTATCTGGACTATAAAAAGCATCGGCTGGAAGAAGGAACTTTGCCTGATAAAATCAGTTCGGACATGGATTTATGGAATAATGATATAGGTATACAAATTGGTACATCCAATAAAAATATTTCTGAAGATAGTCTTAAAGTCCTTGTTATCAAAAATATTCTTGAGGGAAAAATGAAAATGATTAAAAAGAACAAACAGGGTGAATTTCTGGATAACTATAATAACATAATTTCCAAAGATTCAATAAAATGTAAATGGGAAAATAAGAAAGTGCTGATAAATACTAATAAATAAAAAAGTCAACTACATTAGTTGACTTTTTTATTAAATATTATCTTAACTGATTTGCAATACTTGCATACTTTTGCGCATTTTCCATATCCCCTTGTTGTTGATATATTTGTGAAAGCAATATATATGCCGGTTTAAATCCCTGATTTTGTTCCAATAATTTATTTAATGATATTATTGCTGAATTGGCATCCTTTTTTTGTAAATATGCATAAGCAGCAATATAGTAAGCCATATAATATTTTACATTGTTTTTAATAATACGGTTAGCTGTTAGCAATGCATTTTCTACATCATTTCTGGTATAATAAATAATGGCCTGTGAATAAAGGGCATTATCCAGTTCCGGATCAAATTTCAATAATCTTTTGATTGTTATATCAGCGCTGTCAAGTTTCTGCATTCTGGTATATAAATCTGCCAGATTTAAAAGTACCGTTTCATTTGTTGGAACTACTTCCAGTGCTTTATTGAAATAACGAACTGCATTGGTTGTGTCATTTTTTCCCATAGCCTGATACCCAAGTAAATCGCTTTTATCTGTTCGTTTTAATACAACACAGATAGGTTTTCCATCCACAGTTATTGTATGAACTGCATTGGCAGGAGGCCATGAGTGATTCTTTAACGGGGCAGGATTTATACCCATATTGACAAATAAAGCATAATCCCAATCTGTGTTTCCTTTCTCGTAATAACGGATAAATACAACTTCAAATTTAGCGGTATCTTTTCTGAAATAGTAAGTTAAAGGAGATGTAATCCAGGCACCAACCTTAATTTTCCTTCCTGTAATATGGCTGTCTTTTTCAGCATTCTCCTTTACCCATTCAGCAGCTTGTTTTAAACTATGCACATAGTAATCCATCTCATAATTACCAAATGCTCCTTTAACACCACCTACAAATTCGTTATAATATACATATTCATACGGGTGGTTTTTAATGGTATGACGGATCGCACTTGTTGTTAATAATACAAGAGCAACAGCTGCTCCGATTTTCAAATAATTATTTTTGAATACATTAATCAGACTATTAAAGCCCAATCCTGCAGCAACAACCAGCGGTGGATAGGTAAACATAGCATGACGCCAACCACCGTAAACATTTGAATGTTTGTAAGCAATATAGAAGATAGGGAAGCCAAAAGAAAACAATATTACAAAAACCCAGAAATATTGTAAATCTTTTTTCTTTTCCAGAAAGATAAATAAAATTGCACCTACAATAACTGAAACCGGTACAGAAATCAAAATATATTTGATGGTATAATACCAGGGCACTTTATCACTCCAGATGGAAACGCCTTCATATATCTGACGTAAACTGGCAGTAAAGTTTGACATGAAAGCCAGTGTTTTTTGCGGATTGCTAATCGGTGACTGTAAAGCATAAGGCCACAAGAGTATGCCCATAAAATATCCTGCAACTGAAATGATAGCCGCATAAATCAGTAGCTTTTTAAATTTTGCTATACTCTCTTGTGCAAATAATGATTTAAGATTTGTGGTAAAAAGTGCATAAAAGCCCATAAATACAAATAAATATGCAATCAGCAGTAAACCTCCGATACGGACGCTTATAGCCATAGCAATTCCCAAAGCCACATAAAAACTAACCTTTTTGGAGGGTTTTGGGAATTGTTGAAAAAATCTGACGATATAATAAATACAAAAGATATACGCCATTGCAAAGGGGACATCCTTGGGATTATTGAATGAATGTCCGAGAAAACGGGGTGAAAAGAACATTAAAAAGAAAGTAATTAATGCTGCCCGCCAGTTTGCTAATCTATAGGCAAGTAAACCACAAAAGAGCATGGCCAGCCAACCAACCATAGCATTCATGGCATGACGCGATTCAAAAATTTTGTCAACATGAAGCATTTTGTTTACAACCACTGTAAGTAAGTCGAAAGACATTCCGTAGTCTTTCATACCTTCCATATCCTTATTGTCAGCATTTGTAAATGAAGTATCTTTACCAAAAGAAGCATAATAATTATATACTCTTAATGCCTGAGGGTATTGATAGTAATCTTCATCGGCAGAATTTCCTGCGTGGTATGCCATCAAAGGCATCGCTATGAAAGTTATTATAGCAAATGCTGCAAATAAAAGTCGAAATACAGATGATTCTTTCAACCTTTTGGGTAACAAATCGTTTTTTGGTTTCCCTTTTAATTCCTTAACAGGAATTATAAAAAACCAGTTAATACGATTTAATATATTTTTATAAACCTTTGTTAAATAAAATGGGTGGGGAGTTTCAGTAAATGGATTTGCCTGAAAAACAGGAATTTCTTCAGTTTCAATCTCAGCTTGTTTTAACTGATAATTGATTTCATACTTATAATCATTGCCGGCAAAGTTAACATTGGTAAAGAGATAGTCTAAAAGGTTTCTTTCGCCGAGCAATAAAGAATAATCCAGTGAATTGCGTTTTGTTTTTTCCTTTTGCTGAAATACTGCAACCCCAACTTTGCCGGTAATATCTTTTTTGAATGAAAATAAATCATTGATATTGAAAGAATTGCTTAGTTTGTCAATATCAAAAACTAAAACAACATCTTTAGTCGCATTTTCAATTCCAGCTTGAAAAGCTTTAACTTTTTTAAGTAAGCTTTTCGTTTTGACAACTTTAACTAAATTCTGTGCAGTTAAGGTTTTAAAAATCTCTTCGGTTTCAAGTTTTTGTATTATTGCAGCAGAAGCTTGATTATCTACCAAAATAAATTCAAACTTTGAATAATAATCTTGTTTAATTTTTTTCAGACATTCAATAAAATGAAACAGTTGATTATGCTGTTCTTGTATAACAACTACCATCGAATAGCTAAGATTTTTATTAGTAACAATCTCTTTATCGCCGGTTTTTTTATTAAGATTAGGGTTTTTATATTGTATAGTTTTACTCATATTTAATAAAAATTATTCGTTAAAATTAACTTTTTCTGCAATAATATATTCAGGTCGGTTTTTTACCTCATCAAACAAACTACCAATATATTGACCAAGTACGCCAATAGTTAAAAGTTGTACACCGCCAAAAAAGATGATAATAATAATAGTAGATGTCCAGCCGCTTACGACATGACCAAATCCGAAGATCTGACCTGCGATAAGCATTAATACATATAGCAGACCTGCAAGAATACTCAGGAATCCAACGGAAGTTGCCAGTTTTAAAGGTTTTTTTGAAAAATAGAACAAACCGATTGAAGCAAACTTGAGCATTTTACGGAAAGGATATTTGGTTTCACCTGCAAAACGGGCTTCGCGATTATAGTAAACGGGGCATTGTTTAAAGCCCAGCCAGCTTATTAATCCTCTGATGTATTTATTTTTTTCATGTAAGTTATTGAAAGCATTAATTACTTTGCGGTCAATTAAGCGAAAATCGCCGGTATCAACCGGGAATGAAATATCAGATAATGAATTTAATAAGCGATAGAATAATTTTGCAGTCAGTAATTTAAAAAAACTTTCGCCTTTTCTTTTATTTCTAACGCCATACACTACATTGCACTGCTCAGTTTCATATACTCTAAGCATATCAATAATCACTTCAGGCGGATCCTGTAAATCTGCATCAATAATAACAGCTACATCGCCTTTAGATTCCCTTAATCCGGCAGTAACTGCAGCCTGATGTCCAAAATTTCTTGAAAAATTAAGTAATTTTACATGAGCATCTTTAGCTGCAATATCTTTGAGGATAAACATGGTTTTATCACGGCTGCCATCATTTATAAAAATAAGCTCAAAATCAGGCAAATTGTTATCAGTAAAAACTTTTGCCAATCGTCTGTAACTTTCTGTAATAACTTCTTCCTCGTTATAAGAGGGAATAACAACTGATATGAGCATAAAAATTATTTTTTAAAGTATAATATATAAACCAAATTACGGGAAATTCCCATTATAAAAGACATAATTTCGGCTATAATTTTGTCAAAATAATTGATTTGAAAAGATTTGTCCAGATACAATTTATTTACAAATGTATTAAAAAGTTTGATTTGTGCAAACCCAATATTGGTACTTATTGATTTGGTCGAAATCCTGAATGAATATAAAACCTTAGGAATAGCATATAAATCGCCAAATTTAAGTATCCTGCTCCATAAATCAAGGTCAATCATATACAAATTTTCACCATTGTAATATCCTGATTTTTCTAATATCTCCTTTCTGAATAATCCGGCTGCTGGTTCTCCAATCAGATTTGTTCCCATGTATAAACATTTTTTTAATGATTTAATGCCTGTAATTCTTCCTTTTCCAGGAAATTTTCGATTAATTATGAGTTTTCCATCCTGATTTATAACCTTTTTATTAGATGTAACCAAAACAATATTTTTATTATCTGGATTTTCAAAAATAGCAACTTGTTCTTCAATACAATTAGAGCTAAGAATATCGTCAGCACCCATGATTTTACAATATTTACCTTTAGCCCTTTCTAATGATTTGTTCCAGTTCCCTTCAGCCCCAAGATTCTGTTTATTCTGAAAGAATTTTATTCTGTTGTCGTCAAATGAATAAATAATTTCAACGGTTTTATCTTTTGAGAAATCATCGTTAATAATAATTTCAATATTTTTGTAAGACTGATTAATAACACTCTCAATCGTTTCTTTTATGAAACTTTCGGAATTATAAGCAGGAATACAGATACTTACCAATGGTTGGATTTTCATAGAGGCTAAAATTTTATTACGAAAACCTGCATGTTCAGGTAAAAGAAATTACCTAAAAACCTAATATTAATAGGATGCGAGAAACTTTTTTGAAGTTGCACGCAATATTTAACACACATGTCTTTAATAATCAGGTTATTAACAAATGTTTTATGGGTTGGGTCATGCTGAAATCCTTTTTTATCAGGGACTATAACAATTAAAGTACCTTTTTTAACCATTTTAAGTTTGATAGCTGAAAAGAAATCATCAATCTGAATTAAATCGAGATGTTCTAACACATTATCGCATAAAGCATTTTCAATTGGTTGTTTGATATTTTCAAGTTTAGTTACATCATCTAATATCACATCAAACCCTATTTTAACACATTTTTCAACAAGAAAAGGATTGTTATCTATACCTGAAAATTTTCTTTTTTTAAATTGCAAAAATTGTAAAAATTCACCTGTACCGCAACCCATATCAATGATGTTTCCTGAATTAAACTGGCGTAATATTTTAGGATAGAAAAACCATTGTAAGTATTTATCTCGTCCTGGAAGATATTTATTTTCAAGATGTTCTTTATATGCCTGACTATCTGTTTCCATTTTTGCATTTATTTATATCAATTTTTGCGCAAAGTTAATTAAAATGAATACCTAAATAATTGACTTTTTATTTTTTTTACTTCTATTTTTTTTTAATTTTGTGTTATTAAATTAACAAAATATATAATATTTTATTTTTTTATGAAAAAATCAATAAGTATAATATTTCTTTTTATTAATTTCTTTTTATTAAATGGACAAGTTGCAAGTTTTATAATACCTGATACAGTTTGTGTTAATCAAAATGTTACAATTCAAAATACATCAATAGGAGGAAGTACTTATTACTGGAATTTTTGTTCTGGTAATTTATCAAATATCCCAAATGGAATTAATTTGGGAAATTTAGGGTCTTTAAATTTACCTGTTTATTCAGCTATTGCGAAAGATGGTAATAACTATTATATGTTTATAACTAACCATTCGGGAGGAAGTATTACAAAATTAAGTTTTGGTAATAGCTTGATTAATAATCCTGTTGCCACTAATTTAGGCAATTTGGGTATAATGAGTAGTTATATAGAAGGTATTCAGGTAAAAAAAGATGGGAATGGTAATTGGTATGGAATAATTGCTGGTGGTCAAAACAATTATTTGGGTAGAATGAATTTTGGAACGAGTCTTGCTAATACTCCAACAATGGTTAGTTTAGGAAATATTAGTAATACATTTAATTATCCTCATTCTTTGTATATATTTCAAGAAAACAATAACTGGTATGGGTTTGTAAGTAATATAAATAATAATACGATTGTTCGATTAAGTTTTGGTTCCAGCTTGTCAAATACACCTACAGCCGTAAATATTGGAAATATAGGAAGTCTGAGTTATCCTCTAGGTTTAGTGCCAATATTAGATAATGGAATCTGGTATCTTTTTATTGTTAATAGAACAAGTAATTCAATATCAAGATTAAATTTTGGCAATTCTTTACTAAATTATCCAACAGGTATAAATATTGGAAGTGTTAATAATACTATCAATGTTCCACGGTATATTTCAGTAATTCGTGATTGTGGAAAGGTTTTCGGATTCGTAGTAAATGAAACTACAAATGATATTGTCAGATTAACATTTCCTAATGGCATATTGAGTACACCAACAGGCATCTCTTTGGGAAATATTGCTAATTTTGATTTCCCACATCATATATCTGAACTTTTCAGGGTCGGAGATTCTCTTTATACATTCATTATGAATGTTAATAATAATACTATTTCAAGATTGTGTTTTACAAATTGCAACAATTCGTCAATTCCTTCATCTAATCTGCAAAATCCACCAACCTATTCTTATAATGCTATAGGGACATATAATGTTAGTTTATTAGTAAACGAAGGACTCCCAACACAATCTAATATTTGTAAGATTATTGAGGTTATTGGACCACCTGTTGTAAATCTGGGGAATGATACATCTATTTGTCAGGGGAGTAGTTTGATCCTGAATGCCGGTAATTCTGGATGTTCTTATTCCTGGAGTACAGGACAAGCAACTCAGAATATTACGATAACAACACCAGGTACTTATGCTGTTACTGTTGCAAATTCCAGTGGGTGTATAGGAAAAGATACAATAAATATTAGTTTTGTTCAAAATCCAATAATTAACCTTGGTAATGATACCACGTTTTGTCAAGGAAATATCAAGATATTAAATGCCGGTAATCCTGGTTCTTCATACAACTGGAGTACAGGACAAACGAGTCAAACAATAAATGTTTCCGTTTCAGGAACATATAGTGTGAAAGTTACTAACTCCAACGGTTGTATATCACGAGATACAATAATTGTAAATCTGTTATCGAAACCTTTAGTAAACTTGGGGAATGATACATCTATTTGTCAGGGGAGTAGTTTAATTCTTAATGCCGGTAATTCTGGATGTTCTTATTTCTGGAATACAGGACAAACAACACAGAGTAATACAATAACTACATCAGGAACTTATGCTGTTACTGTTACCAATTCCAATGGATGTATAGGAAAAGATACAATAAATATTAATTTTGTTCAAAATCCAATAATTAACCTTGGTAATGATACCACGTTTTGTCTAGGAAATATCAAGATATTAAATGCCGGTAATCCTGGTTCTTCATACAATTGGAGTACAGGACAAATAAGTCAAACAATAAACGTATCTGTTTCAGGAACATATAGTGTAAAAGTTACTAATTCCTACGGTTGTATATCACGAGATACAATAATAGTAAATCTGTTATCGAAACCTATTGTTAATTTAGGAAATGATACATCTATTTGTCAGGGGAGTAGTTTTAACCTAAATGCAGGTAATCCGGGATGTAGTTATTCCTGGAGTACAGGACAAACAACTCAGAGTATTACAATAACAACACCAGGTACTTATACAGTGACTGTTGTAAATTCCAGTGGATGTATAGGAAAAGATACAATAAATATTAATTTTGCTCAAAATCCAATAATTAACCTTGGTAATGATACCTCAATCTGTCAAGGAAATATCAAGATATTAAATGCCGGTAATCCTGGTTCTTCATACAACTGGAGTACAGGACAAACGAGTCAAACAATAAATGTATCTGTTTCAGGAACATATAGCGTAAAAGTTACTAACTCTAGCGGTTGTATATCCCGAGATACAATAATAATAAATTTTATACCAAAACCTTTTGTTAATCTTGGTAATGATACATCAATTTGTTATGGTAATAATATACAACTTAATGCTAACAATCCAGGGTGCACATATTTTTGGAATAATGGACAAATCACACAAACCGTATTCGTAAACTCCACAGGAGTATATTCGGTGAAAGTTACTAATAGTTATGGATGTTTTTTTACCGACACTATACTTGTAAATATTCTTTCTAATCCTTTAGTAAATTTAGGTAATGATACATCTATCTGTCAAGGAGATTCAATCAAATTAAATTCTAATATTTCAGGGTGTAATTATTTATGGAATACTGGACAAACAAGCCAAATGATATTTGTTTCAATTGCAGGGATGTATACTGTGAATGTTACTGATAATAATGGATGTAAGAGTAGGGATACTATATTAATAAGCTTTTCTCCAAATCTTGCCGTTAATCTTGGTAATGATACCATAATTTGTCAAGGAAACAGTGTTGTATTAAATGCTGGAAATCCCGGCAGTACTTATGTGTGGAATGCCGGGCAAAATACGCAGAATATTACAGTTTCAGCAGCAGGAAAATACTGGGTGAATGTTAACAATAGCGGATGTAAAGGTAATGATACAATTCTGATTAATACTGTTCCAAAACCAATAATAACACTTGGAAATGATACACTGATATGTCCCGGAGATCTTATTGTTCTTTTACCAGGTTCAGGATTTAGTAGCTATTTGTGGTCAACCGGTGCTGTAACTGCCAGTTTAAATGTTACTCAACCCGGTATATATTCGGTTATTGTCACCGACGGTCCATGTGATGCCAGTGATGAAATATTAATTGATGAATGTGGTTCTGAAATCTGGGTTCCCAATGTTTTTACACCAAATGGAGACGGAATAAATGATTTCTTTTTCCCGATTTGTACAAACATTGATAAGATTAAAATGTATGTTTATAACCGCTGGGGAAATCAAATTTTTGAAGGCTCCGGTAAAGCTATAATTTGGGATGGGAAATATTATGGCAATTTATGTGCAGATGGTGTCTATTATTATCTTATTGAATATGAGAGTAAAGGGATTAATAAAGGTTCAAAACAAAAACATGGAAGCGTAACTTTGCTTCGATAATTATTTGCCTAATTTTTTAGTAATTCCAATTGCTAAAAAAATATTGTTCATACCACGGTTTGGTTTCATAAAATTGGCATTGGATATATGACGTATCCTGATTTCTGTATTTAACATCAAGCTATTATTGATGAATTTGCTGATACCCAATGCTAAATTATCAGAAAAAATAAAACCATGAGCCTGACGCGTTGTTGCAATTGTAATAAAATGTGGTCCGGAACCCAATTGACTGTATATATAAAAGCCTTCAGTCAGCTGATATTTGTAACGAAAAGCCAGATTGATACCAAATTCAGCTTCTTTTAATTTATCATCTAAAAAAACCGGATTGAATTGTGGTTCAAACATAATCCACCACTTGCCTTTTTTCTCTTTTTTTGTTAATTCATGACCTAAATTGCCCATTAATAAAAGCGGACGATAATTATTGCCTTCAGGAAGCATTACACTAAATGCACATAATCCTATTTTAAAACCTTTCTCAGCAAAAAATGAAGTATGTTTATCCTGAGCTTTAAGCTGTAAACAAAATAATACCAGAATCAATGCAACAATATGCATAGTTTTAATAGTAATTCTTTTGTTTACAGTCATTTAATTCTCTGCATTTAATTTTTAAATACTAAATTTTAGAAATCCAGTCAGTAAGCTCATTCAGGTTCATAGCCGGAATATCCAGCTTGTTTTTCTTACGCAAACCGTTTAAATCATTGAATAATTTATTGATATTTGCTTCCTTTAAATTGGCTAATGTGTTGAACCCTGCTTTGCGAATGGGTTGTATCCAGAATTCAGGAATACCCAGTGCCTTAAAATCTTCATCCGTTGATTGTGTCGCTTTCTTTTCCGGACGCATCTGTGGGAAAAACAAAACATCCTGAATTGAATTTGAGTTGGTCATAAACATAACCAGACGGTCAATCCCAATGCCCATACCGGACGTAGGAGGCATTCCATATTCAAGTGCCCTTAAGAAATCCTGATCAATAAACATGGCTTCATCATCACCTTTTTCTGAAAGTTTTAGCTGATCCTCAAATCTTTCGCGCTGGTCAATCGGATCATTCAACTCAGTATATGCATTGGCAAGTTCTTTCCCATTTACAAAAAGTTCAAAACGTTCGGTAAGTTCAGGATTGCTGCGGTGTTTTTTGCATAGTGGTGACATTTCAACAGGATAATCAATTATAAATGTAGGTTGTATGTAATGATGCTCACATTTTTCACCAAAAATCTCATCAATCATTTTGCCTTTTCCCATTGTTGGATTAGTTTCGATATGCAGTTTTGTGCAAACCTCACGAATCTCATCTTCATTCATTTCACTGATATCAAATCCGGTATGTTCTTTAATTGCATCAATCATAGTAACCCTGCGGAAAGGTGCTTTGAATTCAATTTCGTTGTCACCAAATTTAACCTCTGATTTACCATGTAAATCCAATGCCACTTTTTCTATCATCTGTTCCGTAAATTCCATCATCCATTTGTAGTCTTTATAGGCTACATATATTTCCATTACAGTAAATTCCGGGTTATGGGTGCGATCCATACCTTCGTTACGAAAATCCTTGGCAAATTCATATACACCTTCAAAACCACCAACTATCAGTCTTTTTAAGTACAATTCATTAGCAATACGAAGATATAACGGGATATTCAAAGCATTGTGATGAGTGATGAATGGTCTGGCAGCAGCTCCGCCTGGTATTGCCTGTAAAATCGGAGTCTCTACTTCGAGATAACCTTTTGAGTTAAAAAACTCGCGCATCGACTGTATGATTTTAGTACGCTTAATAAATGTTTCTTTTACACCATCATTTACAATTAAATCAACATAGCGCTGACGATATCTTTGTTCGGGGTCGCTGAATGCATCATATACCACACCATCCTTTTCTTTAACAATTGGTAACGGTTTTAACGATTTGCTCAATAACTTCAATTCAGTAACGTGTATGCTTATTTCGCCCATTTGTGTAGTAAATACATAACCAGAAACACCAATAATATCTCCAATATCCATCATTTTTTTAAATGCATTGTTATAAAATGATGTGTCTTCTCCTTTACAAATATCGTCGCGTTTGATATATAATTGTATTCTTCCCACGCTATCCTGTAATTCCACAAATGATGCTGCACCCATTATACGACGACTCATTATACGACCGGCTATACTTACTTTTTGAAACTGGCTATTATCTTTTGGAAAGTTTTCCAGTATTTCTGTTGATTTTACATTTACTTCAAATAATTCTGCAGGATAAGGATTTATCCCTATACTTATCAGTTCTTCCAACGATTTCCTTCTGAATAATTCTTGTTCACTTAATTCTAAACTCATAATCTTAAAAATTTTTGCAAAGATAAAAATTTTTAAAGTCCAGCGTTTGTAATTAAATGCTTAGGATACTATTTTAAGAAATAATATAAAATGAGATTTATCCGAAAACTTCCTGCAACACCAGATGGGAGTTGATTTTTGCAAAATTTGTATGGTGCAGACGGTAAAAAATTATCATTTTTTCGAGTAAAAAGCGTCTTTCGCTTTTGCTGAAATTTAATACAGCAATTTCCTCAAAATTGGTATGCAGCATTTTTGAAACAGATTCACTATAAGGGAAATCCAGAAATTCGGCGGTTAAAGGCTTATTTTGCTGAAAAATACCTTCATTTAGATTGAATATCCTGTGTTTTTCATCATAATTTGACATGGGAGAAAAGCCTAAATACTTGGCATATTGAACCATAAACAATAAATGAAAATCAGCAAATTTTTCAGGTGTTACATCAAGAATCTGAATAGCATGAAACAGGAATGAAAATAAAGCAGGATTTTTTTCTTCTTCGTGCAAAGATTTATATAATATCTCATTGATAAATAATGCTATAGCACTTTTGCCAATATCATATGGAATACTTTGAAAGAGATAAATACTTTTTATTTCTTTTACAGTCCTAATACCAGGCGTATTTTCTTTATGATAAGCTACAATTTCCACCAATGAAAGGTGTTCCAGTAAACTAAGTTTTGTTTTTGACCTGGTTTTTCTGATTCCTTTTAAGATATATGATTGAAGTCCATAATTTTCGGTATAAATTTTGGCAATCACACTTGTTTCACTAAAATTGATATGGTTAAGGACAATGCCTTTGGTAACACTTAACATTTTGATTTATAAAATCAATTTATAAATAAAATTTTTGTAACGATAGTTTCCTGTCCATCTTCGTTTGTACTAAAAACAAGATAAACACCTGTTTTAGCACGTTCTCCATTATAATTTTTACCATCCCATATAGCTTGTCCGCCATAAGAAATCGTATTAAAAATGAGATTACCTGCAATATCAGTAATTTTTACATTTGCATCTTTTACCAATCCTTTGATAGCGATTATTCCATTATATTCAGGCCGCACAGGATTAGGAAAAGCATAAACATCTTTAAAAGTATCTTCTCCTTTTGTTGCTAATCCCCTGTAAGAAATAATACCCTTGGCCGTACCAAAGAAAATTTCTCCATTTTGAGGATTTATTGCAATAGAAATAATTGTATTTGAAAACAACGGACTATTTTCTTCGGTATAATGAGCCAGTTGTTGTAACCCATCAGCAGAAATCAGGAAAACACCTGCTTTTTGTGTACCTATCCATTTTCGGTTGGCACCATCAACAACAATTGCAGTAACATCTTCGAATTCAAATAAATATTGGACATGTCCGTCAAATTCAACTTTTATTGCCTGTGAAGTTATTGTTGACTCATCACCTCCGGCTGTGTTAAACACATCATCAGGTGAATAAATTACCCGGATTCCTTTATCTGTTCCAACCCAGATTTCCCCATTTAAATCCTGAGTGAAACAATGGATGTAATTACATGCAAGATCTGAACCCCTGTTGATATCTACCCAGGCTTTTTGATAAGAATTTTGTGTCTTATTAAACACAACCAATCTTTTTTCTCTGACATACATCCATTTATAACTATTTTTATCAATCATCAGGCTAAGTATGTCATTATTTACTAAACCCTGAAGATCGAAAGACTCCCATGTCCCGTTATGATATCTCACAGACAATGAATTTTGTACACCGGAATTTGTGGCCCATAAATTACCGGATTCATCAAACTCAATATTTCCAACTCTTACTGTATATCTTGAACTGCCAATATAATTCGGACGTAAACTACTATTAGCTTCATTATAAATGTTAGTAACTTTATTATTAGTCATTTCTATTATACCTGTATACCAGGACGCTGCATATATTTTTGAATTATCAGTCGGATCTATAGCAATATCTAAAATATCAACTATAGAATCTGCTAATCCTGCAATATTAGAATGGGTATAATTCGTCCATTTTTCATCATTAAATTGATGCAAAGTTGCAGGAAAATAGGTGTCAGACCAGCTACCATAATCCACACCTCCGGGCGCAAGCCAGATTCCGGTGGGTGTTGATGAAAGTGTAAAAACATTTTTAGTATAAGGTCCATTTGGTATAATATTGGTTTTGTCAATACCATTACTTGCAATTTTTATCAATCCATTTTCATCATCGGCTATCCAGAAAAAATTATCTTTATCAACGATAATCTGATTTGGGATGAGAAAAAACTGACTGAAATGCAGATATTGAAAGGATGCATCCAAAATGATGTAATAACCCCAATTTGAAACAATTAACTGATTGTTAAATACAGCTAATTGATTTACAGTAGCTGTATCAAATGATGTCCAGCTATTCCCGTTAAAGGCAAATAATGTATCACTATTACTGTTACCTCTGCTTTTACAAATAATAACTTTATCATTAAAAAAAACAATATGGGTAAACTTTGAATCTATTCCACGAATTAAGCTATCTTTTCTCCAGTTATGATAATCAGCTAAATTAGGGTTTAAAATAGCTGCTTTGTAAATACCTGATGATGTAGCTGCGTAAATTATAGTATCATTTGCTGCAATTTCATTAACTTCTATTTTATTACCGTTATCTCCAATGATATAAGTATCCTTTATTTCGTTTCTGAGCAAATCCACAACTACTATTCCAAATCCACAGGATAAATATGCATATCTTCCCATCGAAGTAACACTATTTATTTTTTTATTACCCGGGATTGATTTATTTTTTATATCAGAAATATTTATAATTCCATTAGGTTTTAATAAATCAATATTTGCATTAGAGTAAGAAATAATCAGGGTTTTGTATAATTTATTATAATGTATTGTACTGATTCCAACATCAGAAAGCCCATTTACTTTTGTTAACTGCTGGATACTGTTATCTGATTTATCATAATAAAAAATGCTATAGGGAGTTGCAGCATAAATACGATTTTCAACTTCAGCTACAGCAATAACTCTGTTTTTAGGCAAATGATTTCGCCATTGTCCTATTGGTATCCCCTGACTATAGGAGAAGAAACTTAACAGTATGAGTGCTTTTAAAAAAAGAAATTGTTTTAATTTCATGTTTGTTTTGAACAAGTTTAACTATGCAAAAATATGTTTTTAAATAACAGTTTTTGGAGTTATTTATTGTTTTTTACTACTTTAGTTTAATAATAATAACATCAATACCTATAATTTGTTGTTAGTCATTTAGCTGACAAACTTAAATAAGCTATTCAATAAAAACTAAAAAGAAAAGATTTTATATCTTTGCAATTAAATGGCTCCGTAGTTCAATTGGATAGAATGTCAGATTCCGGTTCTGATGGTTGGGGGTTCGAATCCCTTCGGAGTCGCAGCGTTTAATGATAAAGTTTACTTAAAATTGCATGACTTTACGAAATTTGTTTTACAAAATAAGCCCCAATCAACGGTATTATATCCGCAGGTTTATATATTTTCCTTATGATTTTTATGAAAACATTACAGGGAAAAAACAAAAATATATTCCTCCCCGGGGAATGGTTTTTACGGGAAGAGGTGATTATCTAAAGCAAGCAAATATATTTTTTCAATATTTTAAGCAATATTGTGATTTACAACCTGATTATAGCATTCTTGATATTGGGAGTGGCGTTGGTAGAATGGCAGTTCCTTTTATTGGATACCTTAATGATGACGTCAATTATGAAGGAATTGATATCGTAAAAACCGGAGTTGACTGGTGTAATAAACATATTTCTGTGACAAATCCTCAGTTTAATTTTATTCATTCTGATATTTACAACGATTTATATAATACAAAAGGTATTATAAAAGGGGAAGCATATACTTTTCCATACAAAGAAAACAAATTTGATTTAGTATTCCTTACTTCTGTATTTACGCATATGTTGCAGGCAGAAGTTGAACAATACATTAAAGAAATCTCCCGCGTTCTCAAGCCAAACGGTTATTGTTTAGCCACTTTTTTTATATTAAATAAGGAATCTGAAACATTAATGAACAAAACTGAAGATACTTTCAAATTTCCTTATCAACAGGGTGATTATTCATTAATGAGTTTGGATACAAAAACAGCCAATGTGGCTTATAAACAGGAATGGATTGAAAGTGTACTGAAAGAAAATGGCTTAAAAATTGAACAAATGAGATTCGGTTTCTGGAGTGGTAGGCAAAAAGAAAATTTTCCTGATTTTCAGGATATTATTATTATGAAAAAATAGTAATGAATTATTTTTACCTTTGTTGTAATTATACGATTTGATAAAATGCCTGTAAAAATAAATAAAGAAATAGAAAAAATTTATTTCTCCATAGGAGAAGTGGCTGAAATGTTTAATGTAAACACCTCATTAATACGTTTTTGGGAAAAAGAATTTGAGGTTATTAAACCACATAAAAACAATAAAGGAACACGTTTTTTTACAAAGCAGGATATTGATAATTTTCATCTTATTTATCATCTGGTGAAGGAACGCGGTTTTACTTTGCAGGGTGCAAAGGATAAATTGAACGAAAATAAAACCGAAGTGATTAACAATCACGAAATTGTAAAATCGTTAGAAAAAATTAAAGGGTTTTTGCTTGAAATTAAAGAAAATCTTTAATTCACATCTAATTTTGTAAATTCAAATTTAGTCCCGTCGAACAAGCCTTTATCACTTAACTTTAATGCAGGAATTACAAGTAATGCCATAAATGACAAGGTCATATAAGGAGCATTAAGTTTACTTCCCAGTGTTTTTGATTTATTATTTATCAATTCATATTTTTCAGCTACTTTAAAACCATCTTCTGCTGACATTAATCCTGCCACAGCTAATGGTAAATGATAGCTTTCATCCTTATTTACCAGCGAAATCCCGCCTTTTGATCCGATAAGGAGGTTAATGGCTTTTACAATATCACTGTCATTTGTACCCACTGCAATAATATTATGGCTGTCGTGAGCCACAGTTGAGGCAAGTGCACCTGCTGTTAACTCAAATCCCTTAATAAACGCTACTGCCGGTTTCGCCGCCTGATAACGATTCATTACAACAAGTTTCAACACATCATTTTCTATATCGCTGATGATGAAATTGTTTTCAACTTTGGGTGTTAATGTAAGGCATTCTGTAATTAACTCTCCGTCAAATGCTTTGATTACCCTGATTTTTTTATTGTTGTAAATTACTTTGATTCCGGCTTCATTAATTGGAGCTGCATTGAAAATATTTGGTGTTGTTTCTTCAACACTTGATAAAAGCGATTTTCCATTTTCGGCTACTTTATTTCCATCAATGTATGTACTTAAAACATTAAAATCCTGTAAATTATCTATCATGATAAAATCGGCAGCGTCATTTTTTTGCAATAAACCTACTTCCAGATTATAATGCTTAACAGGTATGTAAGTACAGGCCCGAATAACACTAAATATATCATAACCAGCTGCAATAGCTCTTTTTATTAACTGATTGATGTGTCCTTTTACCAGATCGTTGGGGTGTTTGTCATCAGAACAAAACATTACACAATCAGGATGAGTATTCAGCAAAGCAATCAGGGCATCAAAATTTTTAGCTGCACTGCCTTCGCGAATCTGAATAAGCATACCACTATTGATTTTATCAATAGCCTCAGCTATGGTAAAGCATTCATGGTCGGTGGTAATACCGGCAGTTACATATTTGGCGGCATCTTCACCTTTTAAACCAGGAGCATGGCCATCTACAGGCTTATTGTACTTTTTAGCCACAGCTAATTTCTGCATTACATCTTTGTCCTGATATATTACACCGGGGAAATTCATCATTTCCGACAAATATTTTACTTCAGGCTTTGACAGTAATATATCAATTTCTTCAACGCCAAGGGATGCTCCGGATGTTTCAAAAGGGGTAGCAGGCACACAGGATGGTGCTCCAAAATAAAATTTAAAGGGTGTTTTTGCCCCATTTTTTATCATAAAATCCACACCCTTCATTCCTAGTACATTGCCTATTTCATGTGGGTCAGAAATGGTTGCAACTGTACCATGTACAACGGCTAATCTTGCAAATTCAGATGGAATAATCATGGAGCTTTCGATATGAACGTGAGCATCAATCACACCCGGTAAAATAAATTGGGTTTCAGTCACATTTTTTTCGGTAATGCCAGTGATTTTACCGTTTTCGACTGTAATAATGCCTTGGTAAATCCGTTTATTTACTACATCTACTATATTTCCTGATATTTCCATAATTAGTTAATAGTTAATAGTTAATAGTTATTGGTTATTAAGTTATTAGGTTATTGCTTGGCTTTTATTTTTGAAATTAAATCTATTTAATCATAATTATCTTCATTTCAGCTCTTCTATTCAAGCTAAATGCAGCTTCTCTTTCATTTTTTGTTTTTAGTGTTTTGATAAAATCTTCTGTTATGAAAATTCCTTTTTTAAATGTTATATCACAATATGAATTTTCTTTTTTAAAAGAATAATCTTTTTCGAGATATCTGGGAACCCTTTCTGCATAGCCACATGCCCTGATTTGTGCCGGAGGTACACCTTTAACAATGAAATATCCAATAATTTGTTGTGATCTTCTTAATGTAAGAGTATCTAATGTCATCGCAACTTTACGAGAATCTGAATGACAACCGATTTCAATGATTAATTTTGGATTCTTATTAAAAAAAGGAATAATTGAATCTAAACAGCTATATTTAGAATTATTATAATCATCTGTATAATATATTATATCAGGTAAAATATAAATACTTCCTACCTTAAATTTTGTATCAGTTAATTTAAAGAAATGAGGGTTTTTTGATTGGCAATAGGATATTTTTACAAATAATATTGTTAAAAGTAATAGCGTTAATCTTTTCATAATAATATATTTAATAACCCAATAACCAATAACTTATTACTAATAACCTAATAACTAATTCCCCAGTTTCTTAATTATCTCAACCAATAAAAGCGTAACATTGTTCACATTCTGATTAAATACTTTCAGTACACTTTCCCATGAAACAGCTTCAATATCTGTTTTCCAGCAATCATAATCGGTGCTTAATGCAATAGCAGCATAAGGAATCTGCGCTTCGTTGGCTAAAATAGCTTCCGGGGCTGTACTCATATTTATTAAATCAGCGCCCCACATTCTGAACATTTTTGATTCGGCTCTGGTCGAAAAACGTGGACCTTCAATGGTAATAATTGTTCCTTTATCATGAATTTTAAAATTCAGTTCTCCGGCAACTGTTGATATAATTTCACGCAATTTACTGTCGAAAGGATCTGCCATTGGCGTATGAGCCATATTTTCAGCTTCGAAACTTTCAAAGAAAGTAACAGTTCTGTGCCTGGTGAAATCAATAAACTGGTCGGGAACAACCATATCACCGGGTTTTATTTCTTCCTTTAAACTGCCGCAAGCTGTAGTTGCTAGAATATGTGTACATCCAATTTCTTTTAATGCTGTAATATTGGCTCTGTTATTCACCTGCGTGGGAGGGATGTCGTGCATTGTTCCATGCCGGGAGATAATGAAAACTTCAATTCCACTTATTTTTCCGCAAATAATGGGTGAACTTGGAGTGCCATATTTAGTTGTAGCTTCAACAACTTTGGCATCAGTGAATAGATTTAGCTTCTCCAGACCTGATCCCCCAATTATTCCTAATTTTATCATATTATTATTTTTGATTTTTTTAAAACTTCAACTCAAAACACTTTTCTGCAAATGCTTTAATTGTATGCAAGGTTTCATTTCTGGCTTCGATATAACCCATGTGACCTATTTCTAATAACAAAACTTCGGCATGAACAGGTAATTGTGCCTGTTCCATTGCATTCTGTAAACTGATTCTCTTGTCCATTTTCCCTAATATAAACAAAACAGGAACAGACAAATCTTTTAAAACATTAAATCTTGCTTCTCTTCCTTTCATCCCCTGAATTGCAGCTATTATTGCTTCTTCTTTCATATCAATTACAAAAGATTGTAAAAGGCTGATTTCTTTTGCAAATTTTTCAATATTTTCTTCAGCAAATAAATCAGGAATAAAATGTATAATGAAGTTCTTACGGTTTTGTTTTACAATGTCACAGGTTCTGTCGCGCATTATTTTGCCTTCTTCAGTATCTGCCATTGCCTGCGAATGGAATAATACCAGCCCTTTGAGCATATCAGGATATTTGTCAGCAAACTGCAGGCTGACATATCCACCCATAGAGTGTCCGATTAACAGAAAAGAAGTAATTTCCAGCTCATCGACAACTCTTTTTATCACATCGGCCATTAATTCCATGGTATGCACTTGCTGAATGCATTCACTTTTACCATGACCGGGTAAATCAATACATACAACCCTGTGTTTTTTTGCCAGTTCATAAGAAAAATCTTCCCAAATCTGAAGAGATTCCATAAAACCATGGAGTAAAACAATAGTATTCCCTTGTCCTTCAGTGGTATAATGGATTATTTTGTTATAATAATTTAAAAAAGCTTCATTCATAATTTAAAAATTCTTTAAATGCAAAATTACCAAAGAGTTTTGAAAATAATTGTGAAAATAAAAATATTATTCATTAAAAATTCTGTGATTAGATTATTTTTGCATACAACATATTTAGTATTTTTGACAAATGGAAGAAAATAATTTAGCAAAAGAAAATAAACGTAAAAGAACAGCTCAAAGTTTAGCAGCCATTCATAATATTGCTCAACAAGGCAGAATGCAGCCTCAGGCCGTTGACCTTGAAGAAGCTGTGCTTGGTGCTTTAATGCTGGAACAGGATGCTCTTAATTCAGTTATAGATATTATAAAACCTGAATTTTTTTACAAAGAACAACATCAAAAGATTTATTCTTCTATTTGTCGTTTGTTTGCCAACTCTCATCCTGTAGATATTCTGACAGTTACTAACGAATTAAAAACTCAGGGTGAACTCGAGTTTGTTGGAGGTGCTTATTATATTACACAGTTGACCAACAGAGTTGCTTCAGCAGCTAATATTGAATTTCACTCCAGAATTATTTCGCAAAAATATATACAGCGCGAATTGATAAAAATTGCTTCCGAAATTGAGCACGATGCTTACGAAGATACTACTGATGTGCTCGAATTATTGGACAGAACCGAAAGCAGTTTATTATCCATTGGCGAAAAGAACTTCAGAAGCGATTATTCTGATATGCAATCCATTATCAGGGAAGCTATCAAAGAAATAGAAGCGACGAAAGACCATGAACATGGTTTAAGTGGTGTACCATCAGGTTTTACAAAATTAGACCGGCTCACTTCCGGCTGGCAGAAATCGAATTTAATAATTTTAGCAGCCCGTCCATCTATGGGAAAAACAGCTTTTGCTTTAACCATGGCAAGAAATATAGCTGTTGATTTTAAAAAATCAGTTGCTTTTTTCTCTCTTGAAATGTCTGCAGTTGAATTGGTTATGCGTTTAATCTCCAGCGAATCACAACTAACCGCTGACAAATTAAAAAAGGGCAATTTAAAAGATTATGAATGGGCACAGTTGAATACAAAAGTCACCTCTTTGATTGATGCACCATTATACATTGATGATACACCGGCACTTACGATATTTGAATTACGCGCAAAATGCCGTCGTTTAAAGCAAAAGCATGATATTTCGATGGTTTTTATTGATTATTTGCAGTTAATGCAGGGTTCTTCTGAAGCTAAAGGCAACAGGGAACAGGAGATAAGTATGATTTCGAGACAATTAAAAGCACTGTCAAAAGAATTAAGAATTCCGATTCTGGCTTTGTCTCAGTTAAGCAGGGCAGTTGAAACACGTGGAGGTACCAAAAAGCCTATATTATCCGACTTACGTGAATCAGGTGCCATTGAGCAGGATGCTGATATTGTTATGTTTATTTATCGTCCTGATTATTATAAAATCGATCAGGATGAAAAAGGTGATACACGTGGAATGGCAGATATTATCATTGCTAAACACCGTAATGGACCAACTGATGAGGTAAGATTAAGATTCATCAATACTTTTGCCAAATTTGCCGATGATGACAACACAGATTTCGATACACCGACTTATATAAGTCCCAATGATGATTTTGACACCGGTGCACCTATAACAAGAACCATTCCGTCAAAAATGAATAATATGCCAGATGATATTCCTTTTTAAAAAGGATATCCGATACCAAAGTTCAATACAAAATCTCTGAAACCTGAATTTGTGATTACCCATTCTCTTGATTTTGAAGGGTCTTTTAATGGAATGGCTGCATCAACACGTATGAGTAAGAAAGAAAAATCGAGGCGTACTCCAAAACCGGCTCCTATAGCAATTTGATTCAATAATTTATCAAAACTTATTTCACCGCCCGGAAATATTTCATTTCTTTTATTAAGCCAGATATTGCCTGCATCCACAAATAATGCACCATGTAATAGTTTATAAATCTGAAAACGATCTTCAATATTAAATTCCAGTGAAAAGTCACCAATTCTGTCGAAATTTTCTGCTTTAGCATCGCTATATGAACCGGGTCCCAGTGAACGTAATCGCCAGGCTCTTATGTCGTTAGCACCACCAGCTACAAAACTTTTTTCGTAAGGTAATTGTTTTGAATTTCCATAAGGCAATCCAATACCACTAAGAATTCTTGCTACTAAAAAATTACTGGAATTATAATAAAAATAGCCTTTAAGCTCAAAATCAAAACGAAAATATTGTGAAAAAATCAGATTAAAAGATTGATAATAACCTTCCGGATTTCGATTATTATCAAAGACTTTTTTATAAAGATAAAAAGTATTACCGGCAAATTCAAAGTTTGTTCTGAAAAATGTAAAATCTCTTCTTTTGTTAGGGTCCTGATTATTGTAAATAAAGCTGATTCTTCCGTCTGGAGTGAGGTGGTCAGTATATTGGTATTTTAAACGCTTATCAGCCAGTCCGTTTATAGTAGCCTTGAAAGCGGAATCAGGATAAATTTTAACTGCATTAATTTCAGCCGGGTTGATGATAATCTGAATATATTTTGATAATTTCCAATCATAACCGAAGGCAGCATTGGTTATTGTTCTCTTAAAATCAGGTCGTTTTTGATAATTATAACCTGCACTAATAGTAGTTTTGGGTTTAAAGTACTTTGGAAAGCGTTCCTGTGAAATAGGAATTAAAAATTTGGGGATTTCAAGACTGGATTCTATTCCGTATTCGAAAGTGTTGAAAAGAGGTAAATTAGATTTATCTGAAGTAATTGTAATTTTTTGATTTTCTAATACACCTCTTAACTTTAAACTAAAAATTTCTGCACCTTTGAATATATTTTTATTTTGGAACAAAATATTGCTTGCCAAACCGAAATAACCTGAAGAATTACTTCCTTCAAGCTCTGTAGATACTGAATTTGCTTTATTTTTTGCCAGTTCAATCTTACATTCCAATGATTGTTCACCATTTTTTAAATCAGCACTATCTTCATTCAGTTCTTCAAATCCAATATTAATAAACCTGAAATTCTTTAACTCAGCCAATCTGTTGTAAGTTTGCTCAACATCCATCAGGTTAAAATAATTGTTTGAATTAATAAAAATGGATTGCGAAAATGTTTTTTTTCTGATTTTAATTTCACTGTTGTGAATAAAGTAGTAATGATTTAAAATTGCCTTGTTTTCAAATTGAGGAACATCAAATAATACCGTATCTATTTTAATAGTATTTGACAATAAAGGATTATAATCAGGGTAAATATAGATATTCCGTATTTTATATCGTTTATGACTCCGCTTAATCAAGCTGTCAGGATTAGAAAGGCTTGTAATAAGTGGATTTCTCACGATTACTGTAACATTCATTGTGTAATTGTTCAATGCACTGTCAACCTTATATACCAGATAATCCTTTGTAAAGGCAAAATATCCCAGATTTTTTAAATTTGTAACAATACGTTCCCTTTCTTTCTCAAATATTTCAATATCATAGATATCTCCTTTTTTGAGCAGAGAATTTTCTTTAATTGATGAAATATTTGCATTAAGATTTTCATCTTCAATTATATAGTTTATTTCATTGATCTTATAAGGTTTAGCTGCAATAATTTTATAGGTAACAATAGCCTTTTTTTTGCTTGGATACTCAATTATTTTTTCAACATCTGAATTAAAAAATCCATGATTATCTAAATACAAACTCATCTTTTTTAATGTAATATTGGTAAGTAAAGTATCTAAAACAACAGGTGGCTCTCCAATTTTCATTAAAAACCTGCTGAATCCTTTAGGGTTTTCTTTACGGGCAAGATTATAAAAAGCAAGTTTAATTTTTACACCCAGGAATTTCTTATTGGGTGTTTGTTTGATTAAACCATTAATGGCTTCTTTGCTGATATTGTAATTTTTTGATATTACCTTGTTTTTTTTCAGGAGAATTTGGTTTTCCTCTAACTTTCGGGTAGAACTACACGAAGCAAGTATAGCAATTGCTGTAATTATTAAAATAATATTTATAAACAGACGAAATCTTATCACTTTAAACGCATTGATGAGACTACAAACCTACAAGTTTTTTTTTAAAGTTAGAATAAAAAAACAAAAATTTTATTTGGTTGTTTTAAAAAAAGCATTAATTTTATCATGGAAAAGTAAAACGAAAATATTAGAATTGATAAATAAAAAATAGCTCAGTTGGATTCAGATCATCCCGATTTTCAATCGGGAGAGTCACTGGTTCGACCCCAGTAATTCCCACAAGAAGGCTGAGTGATCAGCCTTTTTTTATTTCCACAAATATGAATTTTTATTTTTACATACTATATTCATTATCAATAGATAAGTATTATATAGGTCATTCAAATGATATCATTGAACGATTAAAAAAACATAATACAAATCATAAAGGATATACCGGTCATAAGAATGACTGGGAAATAGTTTATTCTGAAGAATTTACTACAAAAACAGAAGCTTATGCAAAGAATTTACTACAAAAACAGAAGCTTATGCAAGAGAACGGCAAGTAAAATCATGGAAAAGTAAAACGAAAATATTAGAATTGATAAATAAAAAATAGCTCAGTTGGATTCAGTGCATCCCGATTTCAATCGCGAGGGTCTCAGCATCGATTCGATAATTTCCCTTAGAAGACTGATTCCTCAACTTGTTTTTATTTGCATTAAGATGAAATATTATTTATACTTATTTCTTTGAAACGTTTTAAAATCCTGTTGCCATAATCTACGGTGACAACATTCTGTAATAAAGCCTGAACATCAAATCCATCAGCGCTTAATGCATCAGATTTTTCCTGAATATATAATGTTGTAATTTCAAAATCAAATTCAGGATGAAACTGAAGACCCCATGAATTAGCATTAAACCTGACTGCATCAATAATTCCGGAATTATTTACAGCAAGAATTTCTGCTGATTCAGGCAGCTTATGTATACTTTGCTGATGAGATTTATATACGTCAAAAGCAGGTGGTAAACCTCCGAGAAGCCTATCTTGCTGACCTTCTAAAGTTAAATGTGTTTTTGCTGAACCAATTATAGTTCCGGTATTGTTGTATCCAACAGAACCACCATTAATTACAGCAAGTAATTGATGACCAAAACAAATCCCCAGAATTGGAGTTCCGCTTTTTTGTTGATTAAGAAGCCAATTACATAAATTACTTTCTTTCAATTTAATGTCATTCACCATTAATGGCGAGCCAGTAATTACTATTCCTGAATAAAGTTGTTCAGGTGGAAGTGTTTCATAATTTTCCGTGGAATGAATATAAAATTCTGTTTCAATTAATTGCATTTTCTCAATTATCCAATCCTCAAAATCTCCATAAATAGAACTAATACTTGCTAAAGCGCTTCCTGTTTTTAAAATTAATATCATATTGGGCCTTTTAATGCATTACAATAAATCGTTCGGTTTGACTTGATAATCCTATATTTCTGTCCTTAAAAGTTTTGATATTGCATAAATATATGCCATTTCTGAAGGCAGCAACTGAAATATTAATTTTATCTGTATTATTATAACTATCTTTAAAAATTAATTTCCCATACATATCTGTAATTTCAAGTTCAGCAGAACTTTCTACATCAAGATTAACCGGTATTAATGTGATATTTGTACTGGCGGGATTAGGAAAAATATGAAAATTTTTGGGTTTATCGAAATTGTTATCATTTGCACTTAAAATATTCAGCGGGCTTCCTTTGTAATACGCCAGTCCGCCTGCCGCATTACCCACTATGATATCCTGATAACCGTCATTATCCAAATCAGCAATGGCAGCAGCAGAACGGCTTCCTTCTGCAATCTGATGTACAGCATAATTAGCAACATGAATAAGGGTATCAGACAGTGTAAATTTACCGTTCAGATTATTGTCAATATTTTTATAATAAAATAACTTAGCATCTTCATTGCCAACGATTAATCGTGTTTCTCCGGATGAAGTTCTGAAAAAACAGGGCGTACTAAAGCCATAATTGGAAACAGTGTAATTGGTAACATCTATACCGCCCAAACTGTCTGTAATAAAGCTAAAGATTGGATTGGAGAGTGTCCCGGTATTTCTGTAATAATTCAGGTTTCCTTTTCTGGCAATGATATTGTTGGATGCATCTTTCCAAAAGTGCTGACGTTCTCCGATAATCAAATCCAATAAGCCATCTTTATCCAGATCGAAAAGCTGAGGTGTGCTGTAATCACCTGCATCTATGTTCTGGTAGCTGGTTTGGCTCAATACAAAATTCGGATTGGACAGTGTGCCGTTGTTTACAAACAAATAGAGTTTACCATCGGAATTTCCAACAATCATTTCTGCTTTACCATCATTATTGATATCACCAAATGTGATAAATGCAGCTATTAATTTTAATGCGGATATATGGGCAAAATCCCTTGTAATCAGCTTAAATGCCGGTGAAGTTGCAGTTCCTGTGTTTTTATATAAAGCAATTTTGGAGACAAAATCAGAATGCAAAGCCCCGTTTATCAGATAAGATGTATCACGATAGCCGATATTGCTTACAAATAAATCCTTCAAACCATCATTATCAAAATCAAATAATACTGGATAAGCTCCGGTTCCAACGTCTATCATATCGTGCTGCAAAAAATCTTCTGTTTGAAACTGAAAAACAGGATTTGTATTTGTTCCGGTATTTTTATAATACCAACAGCTTTTATAATTTTCAGATGTAGTTAAGTTGGCATCATAAGGAGAAACGATAAGATCTTTTTTACCATCGTTATTTACATCCAGGTATTGAGCTGAAGGAAAAGAATACAACCAGACTTTGTTTGTGTTTGAAGGGAAATTGGTATCCTGTGCTGTAATATGGGCAGTGTCGTAAGTACCACCATTTGTAAGTTTGATAAGATTGGCATAATCAACATCTCCTATAATCAGATCTTTTAGCCCATCTCCGTTTAAATCAGCAGCTAATAATGTTGAACCTGAATGTTTAGGTATACTTTTTTCATCAATTTCAAAAGTTTTTGTGCTATGGAAACAACTGTCAAGTTTCAACACATTTGAAGCTTCACTTTCAGCAAAACAACCCCAGCTTTCATCAGACAGTTTAAAAACCAAAGAATCAGCATTACCATAGTTTTCCATAGAAAGATTCTTATGGTAATTTACATATTTTCCTAAAACGCTGAAGTTTAGTATATCAAGGTCTCCGTCATTATCAATATCAACTATGGCAGGGTAATCTTCAGAAAGGCAGAACAGGTTAGTGTAATTTCCATTGTAGGATGACATAATTGGATTTTTGTACTGTTTAAAAAATAAATATGTGGTTGAATAATTTTTAAATACTTTAATTCCTCCATTGGAATAGGTGAAAATATCTTCCTTGCCATCGTTATTATAATCGATAAGTTGCACCCAACTTATCATCGGAGGGAAATAAAAGGCATATTCAGGAGCAAATGTATAGCTTACTGAATTTGCAATTCCATTGTTTATAAAACAAGAAATACGATTCCCGATTTTATCAAATACAAATAAATCCTTGATACCGTCGGCATTGAGGTCAATGGCAGAAAATTGCGGACTGTTGAATCCGCCTGCCCATGGGAATTGCATTGTAATTCCTGAACTGTCTTTTACTATTGTGCTGTTATTTCTAACAAAAACATAGTCATGGGATTGGGAATATGCAATATTGACAAACAAAGAAAATAACAGAGTCCAAACTAAACATATAATTCTCAAAACCGTGGGATTTTTACCTTTATAAACTTTCAACTTTTCAACTTTATAAGCTGTTTATCATAGCCTTAACTATATTTTCAGCACCTTCAGCTATTTGTAAAATATTTGCATCCAGCATATAGCATGGTGTTGAGAACACTTTAAGTTTTGTATCTTTTATGACTTCGCCATGTTCGGTTTTAAAATGATGTGCCTGCATCTTTTCAATATCCTTAGCCGTTTGCGCATCATTTCCTATAGTAACATCTACATTTTTAAGGATTTTAGCAAAAATAACAGGTGCAATGCACAACGCACCAACTGGTTTATTGGCTGCAACCATAGCAGAAATTGCTTTTTCAACCTCAGGGTTTACTTCACAATCAGCTCCTTTAAAAGCATAATCACATAGATTTTTAGCAGCACCAAAACCACCCGGTAATAGTAACGCATCAAATTGTACTGCATCAAAGTCAGATAAAGGCTGTATTTTTCCTCTGGCTATTCGCGCTGATTCAATCAGAACATTACGCTTTTCATCGACTGATTTTCCGGTTAAATGATTGACAACATGGTGTTGTTCGATATCCGGTGCAAAAATAGAATAGGTTCCACCGTTTTTAACTATGGCTAATAATGAAAGTACAGCTTCATGGATTTCAGTACCGTCAAATACACCGCATCCTGATATAATTACAGCAAATTTTTTCATATATTCTATTTATTAAAAATAAACCATTAACTATTTTCTAACTCTCGGGTAATCTATTGAATAATGTAAGCCTATACTTTCTTTACGATCCATCGCCATTTTAATAATCAGGTAGCCGATGTTGATTAAATTTCTCAGTTCGCAAAGTTTGGTTGTAAGTATTGATTTATCATACAAATCTTCAGTTTCCTGATATAATAGCTCCAACCGGTCAAAGGCTCGTTGCAAACGCAGGTTTGACCTGACAATTCCCACATAATTGGACATTATCAATTGTAACTCTTTTAGTGATTGTGTAATAAGCACCATTTCTTCGTTGAGTACCATGCCTTCTGCATTCCAGTCAGGAATTTCATCACAATAGCTAATATTATTATAGTTATTTAAGGCATCAGTGCTTGCTCTGTTAGAAAAAACAAGCGATTCAAGCAATGAATTAGAGGCAAGCCTGTTTGCTCCATGCAATCCGGTTGAGGCACATTCGCCTGAAGCATATAAATTAGCAATGGAACTTCGTCCCCATTCATCCACTTTAATACCACCGCAATTATAATGAGCCGCAGGAACTACTGGTATCATATCACGTGTAATATCTAAACCAATACTCAGGCATTTCGCATAAATAGTTGGAAACTCCTGTATCAGTTTATGTTTTTCAAGATGTCTGGCATCCAGATAAACATAATCCCAGCCATTGATTTTCATTTCGCTGTCGATAGCACGGGCAACGATATCGCGGGAAGCCAGAGAGCCCCTTTCATCATATTTTTGCATAAATTCTTTGCCGGCATGCGTTTTCAGTGTTGCTCCAAAGCCTCTTAATGCCTCTGTTATCAGGAAAGAAGGCTTTTCGTGGGGATTATATAATGAAGTAGGGTGAAACTGAATAAATTCCATGTTTTCAACCTTTCCTTTGGCTCTGTAAACCATAGAAATGCCATCACCGGTTGATATGGCCGGATTGGTAGTGGTATTGTAAACATTACCATTTCCTCCTGTAGCAATCAAAGTAACTTTAGATAAATAAGTATCAATTTCGTTGGTGCTTTCATTTAAAACATAAGCACCATAACAGCGGATGTCATTTGTTCTCCGGGTTACTTCTATACCTAAATGATGCTGAGTAATAATATCAACAGTAAAATGGTTCTCTAAAATTTCAATATTGGGATGGTTTTTTACTTTTGCAATTAAGGCTCTTTCAATTTCATTTCCGGTATTATCTTTATGATGTAAGACTCTGAACTCAGAATGTCCGCCTTCCTTGGCAAGATCATACATACCTGATGCATTCTTATCAAAATTTGCACCCCATTCTATAAGTTCCTTTACCCTTTCAGTAGATTCAGTAATGGTAATCCTTACAATTTTCTCATCTGACAGCTCATCACCGGCTATCATAGTATCTTTAATGTGTTTTTCGTAAGTATCCGGAGTATACATAACAGCTGCAATGCCACCCTGAGCATATTTGGTAGAACTTTCTTCGGCATTAGCCTTTGTTATTATACAAACCTTACCATAATCTGCTACTTTGATGGCAAAACTTAAACCGGCAATACCTGAACCGATAACTAAAAAATCAACTTTCTTTCTCATGTATGACAGTAATATTAGATTACAAAAATACAAAAGATAAGGGGATTAATTTTATTCTTACCGATACTTTATAAACTTTTAACTTAAGCGTTTAAATTTATTCTTTCCTTTTATTCATAATTTCAAAATTTACGCATAAAACTTCTCCTTTTTGGTCAACAAGCGTGAGCCGGTGCATACCTGCTTCGGGTGCTAAAGCTATTTGGTGAAACTGAGTGGTAGAACCAATAAAAACACCATCCAAATGCCAGTACACCAGATTTTGCGGATTACGGTGGGCTAATTTAAATACTGTACTTCCCGGTTTGCCACCTAAATCAACAGGAATATAAATTTTGCTGTTATTGGCAGGATAAATCATTTCCATGGAACGGCATTCATTTGCTGAAATACAATCAGATCGAAACGGAGGCAATACTTTATAAAACGGATTTTTGCTTTTAAAATACCATTCCATTACCGGAGGCAGAACAAACCAGGAAAGGTGCTGCATATTGTCAGTTGATTCACAATTGGAATTTACCTGCCATTTACCGCTCTTATCCAGATGAACCATCTGATGGAAAGGACAAGTCTGAGTTTTCAGGCCTTTTTTTGGAACCCAGATTTTAGTTGTTTCTTCGCAAATTGGTGATGCTCTGTAACCGCTGTATTTGCAGACCGGTATTTCACTCATTTCGCTTTCAGGCATTGTAAACCAGTTCCGTGGTTTAATTACTTTAAAAATATCAAACAAGATGGGAGCTGCACAACCCAGTCCAATCAGGCCGGGGCGACCTTCTCCTGAAGCGTTTCCAACCCATACAGCCACAACATAATCAGGTGTAACACCAATTGACCATGCATCGCGGTTGCCAAAACTCGTTCCAGTTTTCCAAGCAATCCTCGCTGATGAGGAAAATTGTTGCCATTGCAGCTCCTCATCTGGTCGGGAAACTTCTACCATAGCTTCAAATGCCAGCCATATTGATGCTGCATCAAGATAGGATGAATTTTCCAGCGTTTTCTTTTCTTCAGCATTTTGTGTTTTAATATAAAAGGGTGGATGAAAATCTGCCTTATTATATTTCCCCTGATATTCAGAATAATGATTCAGTGTGCGTGCCATAGAAGCATACATTCCTGCTAAATCCCAGAGCTTTGCTTCACCACCGCCTAAAATAAGCGACAGGCCATAGTGTGAGGATGGTTTGGTAAGCGTTGTTGAACCAATCTTTTTCAATAAAGTATAAAACTGCTCCACACCATAGGTTTGCAGCATTTTAACTGCAGGAATATTAAGCGAACGTGATAAGGCTTGTTTGGCAGGAACAGCACCATCATAGGTTAAATTATAATTTTCAGGAACAAAACCTCCGATTTGCATGGGAACGTCAGGTACCAAAGTGGTTGGTAAAATTAAACCGTCATTTAACATGGCTGCATAGAGGTAAGGCTTTAAAATACTGCCTGTACTCCGGGCTGAAGTAATAATATCCACATCATTTCCAAAATCTTTCCCTTTTTCGGATGATGTATTTGCGGTATATGCCAGTACATTTCCTGTATTCACATCCAGGACCAGGGCTGCAGCATTATGTATTTCATTAGCCGCTAACTGACGATGATGTATTGAAATAATTTCGTTTACATTTTCCTGTAAATGAATATCGAGTGTTGATTGAATATTCTGTCCGTTTTTTCCTTCATTTACAGCTCTTTCCAATAGATGAGGTGCCAGTTGAGGAAGTGAAAAAGGCTTTTCAGGTAATGCTTCATTTTTTGAAAGCTCGCAAGTCGTTTTATCAATAATTCCTTTCTGAAATAATTTATCCAGCAGACGATTTCGTTTTTGAAAAAGCTTGTTGTGATTTTTGCCGGGATAAATCAATGCCGGACTATTCGGTAAAACAGCAAGTGTAGCAATTTCTGCCCATGACAGGTTATCGGCACTTACACCAAAATACCGCCAGGCAGCTGCATCAATACCTACAACATTACTTCCGAAAGGAGCATGAGATGCATACAACCGTAAAATTTCACTTTTGCTGTGCGTTAATTCAAGCCGCATGGCAAGTATGGTTTCAACAATTTTTTCGTAAATGCTTCTGTTATTATGTTGCCGCGAGAGCCTGATAACTTGCATGCTAATGGTACTCCCACCACTAACAACTTTTCTTTTTTTAATATTCTGTATAAACGCCCTGAACATCGAAACAGGATTAAAGCCAGGATGATAATAGAAATGCTTGTCTTCAAACTGAATAATGGCTTTGGCAAATTTATCAGGTACTTTAGTTGTTTCAGGGAAGCGCCATTGTCCGTCGGGAGCAATTTTTGCACCTAATAATTCCCCGTTTTTATCACGTAAAACAGAAGAATTGGGTTCTTTAAACAATGGTTTTGGCAAAGAAAACCAAAAGAAAATCAATAATATGGCTATAAAAGCAAGCCAGATTTTTTTCTTTTTTGTATTGAAAAACTTAAGAAATTTTTTCACTTCATTTCTTTTGTTAAATCTGCCGGATTTTTAATATCCGGCAGATTTAATAATAATTTACTTCCCGCTGTTTACAACTTCCACCCAATTTCCTGCAATACGTGCATTAATAGTATTGTCGTACATGGCTTCGCAGCTTATGGTTGGCAGATAGAATTTGCCTAAATAACTTGGATTAAGCATAATTTTAAATGATTTTGACTGATTGGGATTCAGATCAAAATAGGTATAAACCCTGTCGTCGCGGATATCCTGATAAGTAAAATAAGAAGCGTTTGTATTTGACTTAGCCATTTCACTCATGCGGGCATTGAAAATTTCCCAGCCTGAAGGAAATATTTGCGTTAATGCCAGTTGTTTATAAACACCTCTGAATCCGGGATTTGATACTGTTACCTCAACAACAAAATTTGTTCCCTGCTCTGATTTTGCAGGATTAATCCGGACACCACTCATGCTTTTATATTCCACGGTCATTCTTAAATTATTCTGTACAGAAGTGTTATCTCCTGTAGCAGGAATACCCTGGGTGATGATACGTGCATATAAAACATTTTTACCATTATTGGTCAACTGAACTTTCCCTTTTTTGATGTTCTGTTTGATGCTTATTTCAGCTTTGGCAATTGCTTTTTTACTTTGAATATTTATGTTCTGACCTCCGTCATTATTATAAGTAATATTAACGCCTGAACCGGAAGAAGAGCCGATAAATCTGGAAACGGCAAGTAAACTGTAAGCTGTTTCCTGTGTACTCATCCAGTATTCTTTGCAAAGCAGCGATGATATTTCACGAACCAGAGGAGCTGATTTGGCTTTTTGATTCATCAGGCATAAAGTTTGTACAATCATTGCCTTGTCTCTCACATCTGAACCATAAGTGTACCAAAGTTCACGATAAGGTTTTATATAAATATTGGCATTTGCTATCAATGCTTTGGCAACTTCAGATTTACCTACCAGTTGATATGCAGCTGCAAGTTGCCAGCGTGCGGCCAACGATAAATTCTTATACTCATAGAGTTTATTCATAGCACCTAATTCGGGTGATTTTGCCAGTGCCAGCGTGTATAAACGATAAGCCTGTACAAGGTCGTCATTATAATATGTTGCATTTACAGCCCAGGAAACTGCTTTTTGTTTCTGGTATTTTTTCCATGCAGTAATAAACCCAATGGGCAACTGATAACCTTTTAATTCAGCTTCGAGCAGAAAATGTCCGGCATAATTGCTTCCCCAGTCATCGGCATATTCTGCACCCTGCCAATAGCCCAATCCGCCATTGTTCAGCTGGAATGATTTTAATTTCTGAATGGCAGCTTTAATATTTTGCTCAATCCTTTGTTTTTGATTTGTCGTTAAATCAACCAGATCAGCCAGATATAACTGAGGAAATACGGAAGAAGTGGTTTGCTCAATACATCCGTGAGGATAAGCAATCAAATAATCAAGCCGTTTTTCAAGATTTAAAGGAGGAACTGAAGATACTTCAAGTACTGCTTTATTTGTTCCCTGCATGCCAATTAGCTGGTAATTTGCATTCCAGGTTTTACCACCTTCAATAATACTTTCAACTACATCGGTAACTTTAGGATTTGGATTTCTGATATCAATTTCAATTTCATGAACAGCTTTCTGGTTTCCGCTGCTGGCAATAATTTTTATTTTCCCAACACCAATCAGTTCTTTAACTTTCAGTTCAAAATTCAGCATTTCATCACCTGGATTTTTAAAAGTTAAACTGCGTGAATTTCCTCCGATAATGGTAAACATATTATCAGTTACAATCTGTACATTAACATTACGAACTGATTTTTCCATTGCAAATACGCTGACAGGAAGTTTAACTGTTTCACCCGGTCCTACTACTCTTGGCAATGTACCCAGTACCATTAATGGTTTACGGACAGCAACAGCTTTTTCGGCACAGCCATAATTACCGTTATCGCCGGCAACAACCATTACACGAACGGAGCCAATATATTGCGGCATTTTAAAAGTATGGGTTTTTGATTGTCCTTTTGCTAACTGGAATGGTCCCAGAAATTTTACCATTGGAATAAAGCGATTGGCTTTTAAACTTCCTTTGTTTAATCCTTCACCATCACCACCTATGCTTAATATACGCTGTAATTCGCCGGTATATGCACCCATTACAAGATCAAACAAGTCCCAGGTTTTAATTCCCAACGCTTCACGGGCATAAAATGCCAGCCATGGATTTGGTGTTTTGAAACGGGTTAAGTCAAGTAATCCTTCATCAACTATTGCCAGAGTATAGGTCATAGGTTTTCCCTTTTGTTCTTTTACTGTGATGGAAGCATTCTGCTCAGGTAATAATACATCTTTCATCGTAATAACAGGATAAAGATGTGTATTTGGATTTTCGACCAGTATCGGAATAACACCATACAAACGGATTGGTAAATCGTTTACAGTTTGTGCATGAGGTTGAATCAGCGTTACATAGGCATAACAATTAGGTGCCATATCTTCAGTTACATCGAATACAAAATCTGTATTTCCCTGTTTTGTCGGAATCCAGAATGACTTCAGGACTTTTGAACCTGTTTCCAGCGTGAGTAAGGCTCTGCCATTGGCAGATGTAGGAATGCTTATTTTTACTTTCTCACCAACATTATATTTTTCTTTATCAGCAGTAAAAGTAAGCATGGTTGCTGCCTGTTTTTCACCGTTCGGAGTGCGTGTATAACCATACCAATCAATATAAACCACCTTGCCGCAACTGTGGCCTGATTTCTGATCGGTAACTTTAATTAAATAGCGGCCCCAGTTATCGCGTGGCACATTAAGTTTATATGTTGCTCTTCCACCTGTGGTTGCAATTGTTGCAGTATCTCTAAGCTGACTATAGGAAGTTGAAATAAAATCAGCCTGTGAACCTGACTCAGAATTATCCCACCACCAGCGCCATTCAATTTTATACAATTCAACCTTTAATTTATTGGAAGGAACAATGTTTCCATTGAAATCCAGATTCAATAAATTGATGCTGTATGCTTTATCGGTATAAAGCATGCGGTCGTTATTCGGATTTTGCGGAACACTTACACCAGCATAACTCTGATAGGGATAATAAGGTAATGTAAACCTGTCAACGCTGAAATCGCCACCGGCTTCGAAAACGGTTGTTTCAAAATTAGCTTTTAACATGCCTGGAGCTGCTGTACTAATGTTAATATCCGGATTTACAGTTGCTTTTCCTGTTTCATCAAGATTTCCGTTAAATATTGTAATATTTTCAGATGAAAATCCTGATGTGGGGTTATCGAAAATATAATTAGGATATTTTTTAAAAACGGTTGATGTTTTTGTAAGTGTTAAATTAACTGTAGCTTTCAGATTACGGGCTGTAGCACCGGTAAGCCAGTGTGCTTCAAGCATACCTTTTGTTTTATCGTTTTTGGCAATGTATTCTTTTCCGAAACCAAAATTAATTTTCAAACGATTGGGTTTAACCGTTTCTATTTTCAGGTTTTTTTGAAATTCAACACCACCAACTTTTATTTTTGCCTGCCAGTTTCCGGTAGGAGCATTGCGTTCAGTTGCTGTTCTGAAATCGTAAAATCCGTTTACACTTGCAGTTCTTATCATCCTTCTTACAACCTGTCCGTTGGGATTTACCAAATCAAAACTTACCGGATGATTTTCGGGCAAACGTTTTTCTTTATCTTCCAGTATAAAAGTAAGATATAATGAATCTCCCGGACGCCATACACCCCGTTCGCCATATATAAATCCTTTTAATCCTTTTTGAACAGCTTCGCCGCTTACATCAAACATACTTAACGAAAGTGAAGAGCCTTCTATCATTTTCAGGTAGGCACGTTGTTCATCTTTCTTTGCTATCAGTACAAAGGGACGTCTTTTCAGCTTGATTTCAGCCATTCCGTCATCATTGGTTTTTACTGTACCCAACAATTGCTGCTGATAATCATAAAATTCAATACTTACGTTTGATACAGGCTTGGTGTCAACCAGATTGGTAACATAAACATTTATATTACCTGAATTTCCTGCCTTTGCAATAATTCCTAAGTCAGAAGCCAATACATTACGTGTGATGGCCTTATCGTTATAATATGATTTCTTGCAGGGATCTTCGCGTTCATCCCAGTTGTAGTAATAATATCCATCTTCATCGTAATAATCGTCATAGTATTCATTTTCGTAATACCAGCCGTCTTCACGTTCGTTGTCATCGTTCCAGGTAACAAGGTCGACTTCCTGTTTAATATCACTTACCCCTTCGCATGGATAGGAAGAATAATCTTTCTTGAAACTCAGGCGGACAGTATAAATTGCACCGGGCTCAGTTTTGATTAAATGAGATAAATCGATAGAAAATCTGTTCCATTTACCATAATCAGTTACATTGTTTAGCGGTATGGTTTTCTTTAATACTGTTTTTCCAACCCTTGCCAGTTCGCGCTGACCGCTTAAATCATTCACCTGAAGGAACTGAACGATATTATTTTCATAAATTTTAGTAATTTTTATGTCAACAGCTTTCAGATTTACTGCTTCAAAAGGCAGCATCAATCCGTTGGAAGAAGGCATAATTACGCCATTTCCGATAAAACGGATATTGGGTTTGGTATCTTCAAAAGTGATGTCTTCGTTTACTGAAATACCAAGATTATCACCATTAATATTTCTTACCGTAGATTCAATACTTAATGTGGCTTCACCGGTTTTTTTAATTGGCGGATATATCCGCAATTCGTTATCTTCAATTGCATAGCGCAGATCCATGGATTTTGCCAGTTTTATCAATCCTTCCAGATTCTGATTTTCGAGCAGGGGATCAGAAAACTGTGCTAATATATATTGCTCAGTTCCCTGTACTAATCTTACATTTAATAATTTAAAATCTCCTAAAGCAGGAATTTCTATGGCTTTTTCACCTTTGGTTTTAGCTTCAATGGGTTTGCCTTTATAGGTAAGCGTTACAAAGGATTTTTTATTGCCACGTTTGATGGAATCCACCTGAAAATAATGAACTTTCTTCTGTGCATCATGTACCCAGCTTACTTTTAATTGTTTATTATCCTGCACTGCTGTTAAAACTTTTTCTATCTGTACATCTTCAGCTATATCAGCTGTATGAAGCGTCCCATATAATTTTTCACAGCTAAGCACAGCTTTATTATAGGCTTTATGATTTTCGACGGTAATTTCATAATCCTGCTGCATGGTTTGAAATTGAAACTCAAGTGTTTTAATTGAATCAGGAACTTTTATCAGTTTTGATAAATAAAATTCAGCTTCATAAAACTTTTTGGGTGGTAATTTGGATTCCGGACGAAACTCAATGGTACGGCTGTCAATCCATGTGGCTTTTCCCTGTATGGCAGGTTTAAAACTGAAGAGTTTTTCGGAAATTGGCATTCCGAATAATGATGAATCAGCATAATCGTTAGTTAGTCTGATTTTAACAGTGGTATGGGTAGATACCACACCTGAAGTAAATGCCTGCACATATTCTTTAAATGCAGGGTTAACTCTTTTAAAATGATGCTTTTGCGTAGCTATTTTATAAACTACAAAGGCAAATACGACCACAGTAATTACTGTAGCAGCAATCTGAATGGTTCTTTTTTTCATAAAATTGGTTGTGGATTAAGGTTGAAACTATCAGCTAACGTGTATTATTATCAAATTGTTATATTTGTTTAAAAATATTTACAAACGTACTTAATATTCCCGCAAAAAGAGCGAAAACAAAAGAAAATTTTAATAAAAATAAGTAGGAAATTATTTCTACCAATCTATAAAAAACCCTGCAGGATTTTAAAATCATGCAGGGTTAAATACTTTAAAATGTTTTTTATTTAATCACACTCTTTGCCCTCGAAATTGAATAGGTCGCAAAATAACCCACAGCACCATTGCTGATATTTCCTTTAACATTGGCAGGAGGGCCGCTAAACAGCGGATTTGATGAGCGGGTGGCATCTCTGAGTTCAAACATAAAGTTGTAAAAATCTTTTGTAATTCGCCATATTTCCAACTGAACAGTATCGCCGGCATGTGCTATTTCGTCCTGTTTATTGTCTCTAAGATATCCTACGGCTATTCCATTGGTATAATTGCCGTTATAAAGTCTGTCATCAACTACCATTGGTTCGGTGATGGTATCCGTTAACAATTTGCTGTTTTTGTAGACATTAAAAAGATAAAAATCTTCAGTTGGCGGATCCAAAACATATAATTTTATTTCATAACCTTTAGGCCGCTCAGGTTTATAATGTGGTACAATAGAATCAATTTTATTGACAGGATAAATGGTTGAAGTGGATGAATATTCCTCCAATGCTCCATCGTTATTGATATCCACATTTTTTATCAGTAAATGATAGGTTTTCCCGACTACTCCATAAACATTGGATGTCGTTTCATAAACACCGGGATGCAATGGATTTTCGTTTAACAGAAAAGTATTAACACCATCATCAATGGTTACAATAGCTCCGGAAACTGTTGGTGCCGGCATATTGTAAAAATAGCTGGAAGTTTTGGTAAGTGTAACTTTATGTGCAGTAGTATCGGTTGAAAATCTTGCTTCTACAACCAATCTGGTATAAGTGCTATCCAGTTTTATATCAATATTTTCGGTGCAGCTGTAAAATACAGCGATTATACCCATTATGATTAAAAATTTACTATACTTCATGGCTTAAAATTTAAAATTATAAGTTATTGAAGGAACGAAGGTAAAAAGATAGGTCATTTCTGCATAGGTTAAATCAGGGTTTACCTTATCCTGCCTGAAATTTATGCTCCATGCATTTTTTCTTCCATAGGCATTGTACAAAGTAAAATTCCATTCGGAACTCCACTTTTTGTTGGGCTTTTGTTTATTTTTGATGGTTAAGGATAAATCAAGCCGGTGATAATCGGGCATACGGTAGGCATTTCTGTCAGAATAAATCGGAACAACCTTACCTCCGATTTCAGCTCTGCCTGTTGGAAATGTAACCGGAGCTCCTGAATAATAAATCCAGTTGGCTGAAAAAGAAGTCCGTTCGCTGATTTCATAATTAAATACTATTGCCAGATTATGGGGTTTATCATAATAGGCTAAATAGGTGTTTCCATTGTTAATATCCGGAAAACTCCTGTCAGTTCTAGAGAATGTATAGCTGATCCATCCATTTAACCTTCCTTCGGGCAGTTTTATCATGCATTCAAAACCTCTCGACTGAGAACTCCCGAAACGCAATTCTCCTTCAATTTTTTTGTTCAGCAGCAATTGAGCATGATCTTTAAAATCGATGGAATTATCCATTTTCTTATAATATACTTCAAAAGTTGTTTCAATAAAATTATTGAAGAAATTCCTGAAATACCCTAAAGCTATCTGATCGCAAAGTTGTGGGTTTACATTCGGACTTGCCGGAAACCAAATATCCAGTGGTGTTCCTGATGTTGAGTTTTGCGCCAGCTGTACGTATTGGAAAGTACGGGAATAATTTGCCTTGATTGAGGATTTTTCATTTAATTTATAATTGATACCCAATCTTGGTTCAAGCCCGTAAAAGGATTTATAAATATCTCCGGCCTGATATACAGAAGAATCAACAGTTTCAAACAGATTGTTATAATGATATACTGTTGCCGGCCCGATATTATGAAACGTTGAAAACCGCAAACCATATTTTACACCAATTTTTTCACTCAGTTTTTGATCGTTACCTATATACAATCCATTTTCCAATGCATTAGAAGAAGGAACTACAAATCCGTTAAGAAAGCTTTGTGCTCCGGTACCGCTTATTACGCCTGGGTTAAATATGTGATATGTGCTGCTGATACCAAATTTAATTGTATTTTTAGGATTGGAATAAAAGGTAAAATCAGTTTTTAATCCATAATCCTGCATTTTAGAGTTCCAGTCAAACGAAGTAGGCTCTCCTGCTGCTGTTCCTAAATAATAATCGTATTTACTATAAACAAACATAAAGTTTGAAAACATTTTTTTTGAAAACAAATGATTCCATCTCATGGTAAAAGTTTGGTTTCCTGATGATAATCTTGAAAATTCATTATTAAAAACATCTCTGCCAAGATAACCTGACAGATAAATACGGTTATTTTCATTAATTTCATGCACAATTTTAGCGTTCAGATCATAAAAATATAAATCGTTATTTCTAACATTTGCATTTGGCGAAAGGGGTAAAAATATATCAAAATAAGTTCTTCTTCCGGATAAAATAAAAGAAGTCTTATTTTTAATTATAGGACCTTCAAGTGTTAATCTGCTTGAAATTGTTCCAATCCCTCCTGTAGCTGAAAAATGTTTCTGGTTTCCGTCGTTCATCCTTACATCCAGTACCGAAGACAATCTTCCACCGTAATTCATAGGGATATCGCCCTTGTATAAATTTACATCTTTAATTACATCATTATTGAAGACTGAAAAGAATCCCAATAAATGGGATACATTATATACCGTTGCTTCATCCAGTAATATCAGATTCTGGTCAGGACTTCCGCCTCTGACGCTGAATCCTGATGATCCTTCGCTTGTGGTTTGTATGCCGGGTGTAAGTTGTAAGGCTTTAATAATGTCAATTTCGCCCATAAATGCGGGAATCTTCCGTATGGTCTTTGAATCCATATGAACAACACCCATTTCATTTTTGGTTACATTGTCATTGTTGCGTTTATCTGTAATTACAATCTCTTTAAGGTCTTTATGCTTTAACGTTAGTTCAATATTTATGGTAATATTTTCTTTTAACTGGATTTTCTTTTCAACATTCTCATACCCCATAAAAGAATATACCAATGTATAAGTTCCTTCCGGAATGCTTAATGAATAAAAACCATACATATTACTCGTTGCACCTGATTTGGTTTCTTTTATAAATACAGTAGCCCCGATTAACTGCTCCCCGTTTTTGGCATCTTTGATATTTCCACTGATTGTAAGGTTTTTTATGTTAGGATCAATGGTGGTATAAGCCATTGTATATGAATGCAATGAGGTTATAAGAATTATAAAAGTAATAATAAATATTTTGATCTTGAACATAAAATTTCAGGAATTAACCGAATGTGTATTTTGCAAAAATAAAAGATTTAGATTTATTTAAAAAAGCTTACATATTATAAGTTTTTAATATAAAACAAAACTAACTCAACTTTGACAATTTAATTGTATTAATCTTGCTGTATAAATAAAAACAAATTTTATTTATAGATTTTTAACATTCATGCAAATAGCGCTAATTTATTAATTTTGATTAACTTTGCCATTCAAAATTTTAGTATGAAGTTGGTATTAGACTTTGGGAACACATTGCAAAAAATGGCCATTTTTGAAGGTGATAAGATGATTGAAATGTATGCCTTCAAAAAAATTACATTAAGAAAATTGCATGAAATTATTGCCAATTTCCCAATTAAGTCAGCTATACTTTCTTCTGTAATTAATTATCCTGAAGAAATAAAAATATTTTTGCAACATAATTTTAATTTTATTGAATTCAATTCCACTACAAATATCCCGCTTATAAACAAATATGCAAGTCCTGAAACACTGGGGAATGACAGATTGGCAGCAGCTGTGGCAGCTAATCACCTTTTCCCTGATCAAAATGTATTGGTTATTATTGCCGGCACTTGTATAACCTATGAATTTGTAAATAATAAAAATGAATATTTAGGTGGAGCTATTTCACCGGGTATAGGTATAAGATTTAAATCATTGCATAATTTTACGGATAAACTTCCGTTAATAGAAAAAAAAATAAAAACAGCCGTCATTGGAAATACAACTGAAAAATCAATTTTATCCGGTGTGATGAATGGGGTTTATTGCGAAGTTGATGGTGTAACATCTAAATATACAGCTGATTATAAAAATTTACAAATAATATTAAGTGGAGGTGACATGAAATATTTTGCCAACTCCTTAAAAAATAGCATCTTTGCAGTTTCAAATATTGTATTAATTGGACTAAACATAATACTCGATTTTAATGCTAAAAACTAAGCGAAAATTACTTTTAACCCTTGTGGTTGTTGGAATATCAATCCTGAGTCTAAATGCTCAGAACAGAATTCACTCTCCGTATTCCCGTTATGGATTGGGTGAATTACAGCAATATAGCAACAGTCGTTACACTGCTATGGGCGGCCTTGGCTATGCCGAAAGAAATTCCACATCTGTTAATGTGCTGAACCCTGCTTCATATATGAGCTTTGATTCTTTATCTTTTGTATTTGAAGGTGGATTAACAAGTAACTTTGTTACATCCGAAACAAGTTTTCCTGTTTCTCTTTCCCAAAAATCCAACTATACTTCATTGGCATATATGTGCTTCGGATTTCCAATCAACAGATGGTGGAAAGGAAGCTTTGGCTTATTACCATACAGCAGTGTAGGTTATAATATTACAGAATATCAGAATCTAGCACATTTTGGTAATGTAAAATCAACTTTTGAAGGAGACGGTGGTATCAATCAATTTTTTATTGGTCAGGCTTTTAGAATCAATAAGAATTTATCACTGGGGATTAATATTTCTTATTTATTTGGTGGTATTGACAGGACTCAAAAAGTCTATTTCCCTGATTCTGCATTCACATATAATACTAAAGATTTTAGATCAACTAACTATGGTGCCTTTAACTTTAATTTTGGTCTCCAATATTTTAAGGGAATGGGTAAAGACTATACTTTAGGTGCCGGGTTAACTTTTAGTAATGCTATGAATGCTAGTACGACCAGTGATCAATATGCATACAGTTTCTCTGAAACTTATACAGGGACAGAATATGTGCATGATACTGTTACCAATTCAACTCAGACAGATGTTTCAGGTACTATTCATATTCCACTAAATTTAGGTATTGGTTTATCAGTTGAAAAGAATAATAAATGGTTATTGGGTGCTGATTTAAATTTACAAAACTGGGCTAATTTTACCAATAATGGCGTATCAGAACCTGAATTAAGCAATAGTATGAGGATTTCTGTTGGCGGCGAAATCAAACCAGACAATTATTCATCAAAATATTTTAAAAGGATTTCTTACAGGGCCGGATTCCATTATACAAATGTAAATTTAAAAATTAATGGCACTCAAATTAATGAGTTTGCCGTAAGTTTTGGTTTAGGATTACCGCTGAGAAAAAGCAAATCAACAATAAATCTTGGAGTAGAATACGGTAATAGAGGGACCACCGATAATAGTTTAATCAAAGAAAACTTTACTAAAATTACCATTGGATTTTCTGCTTACGATTTCTGGTTTTTCAAAAGAAAATACGATTAATATAAACAAATCTGTTTTTTGGAAATCCTAAATGGAGTGGCTGAACTTTAAGTTTTTCGTTTATTTAAATAAAATGGATTGACTGTCGATGAAAACAAAGGATTTCTTATTACTGGCAATAGCAATCTTCATTAGTATAAGCGTTTCAGCTCAGAAATATGGTAAAACATCGGGTGACAGTATCAACTGTATTACCAATATTGCCATTTATTCAGATTTTTACAAACAAAAAAAATATAAAGAAGCCTTACCATTTTGGTATGATGTGTATCATTACTGTCCCGGAGCAAGCGAAAACACTTTCATCAGAGGAAATGTGCTGTTAAAATTTGCTGTTAAGAATGAAAAAGACTTAGCTAAAAAGGAGAATCTGATTGATACTTTATTAAACAGCTGGGAGAAAAGAATAGCTTATTTCGGGAAAGAAGGGCAAAATACCGGGAGAAAAGCCCTGGATTTGTTAAAATACCGTCCTGAAGAAAAACATCAGATTTATTCACTTTTTAAAAAATCTATTGAAATAAATGATACAATTATTGATGAACAGCAGCTATATATGTTTTTTATTTCTACGGTTGAGTTGGTAAAAAGTAAAAAAGCTGATACGTCATTACTATTTGAAAATTATACTTTAATTCAGGATTTAATAGCAAAAAGAGAGAAACCCAAAGGGAAATACAACGCATTACTTGAGAAAATCGACAGCGTTTTTGAAGATTTTTTACCATGTAAAGCAGGAATAAAATTTTATAGCGGGAAATTAAATCAAAATGCTGATAACATTAATTTACTAAAAAAAATCATTACATTTCTTGAAAGGAAAAAATGCAATGATGATTCATTGTTTAATAAAGTCGCTGAAAATCTGATAAAATCTGATACATCTTTCGAAACATCCTATTTTATGGGTCTTTTGTTTAATTCAAAAAAACAATATGCTAAAGCTATTGAATATTTTAATGCTGCACAGAAAAAAGCAGTAAATAAAGAAAATGAAGTAAAAACATTGTTATCTTTAACAACGCTTTACGAAAAATTAAACGATTACTCCAATGCAAGAACTTATGCGAATAAGATTTTAGATGTTAAACCAGATAATGGATTAGCCTATATAATAATTGGCGATTTATATGTAAAATCTGCTAAATTTTGTAATGAAAACGAGTTAAGTTCTAAAGCTATATATTGGGCTGCTGTTGATAAGTATACTTTAGCTAAAAAAATGGATTTAAATCCTAAAATACAGCAATTAGCAAAGTCAAGAATTGCAACTTATTCCAGAGCTTTTCCCAGTAAAGAAACCTTATTTTTTTACGGATTAAAAAAAGGGAATACCTATAAAGTTGGCTGTTGGATTAACGAAAATACCATAATCAGATGAAAAATTTCATATCCTTATTTGAATATTCAGGCAAAAGCTTAAACATTCATCTAACAAAACTGTTTTTTGCGGGTTTAATTAGTTGTATAATGATTTCTTGTCAGAATGATATGGCAAAAATAAAAACAATAACCAATTTCGTAATTACACCGGTTCAATCTGCCAAAGATATTACTGTCCTCAGAAGTGATTCAGGCAAATTGCAGTTGTATTTGGTTAGTCCTCAACTTGATTTATACCAGGGTGAGCAGTCATATTATAAATATCCAAAGGGATTAAAAGTAATTTTTTACGATATCAATAAAAGAGAAAAAGCCAAGCTTACTGCTGACTATGCCATTCATTATGAAGAAAGAGGAATAATGGAAATCAAAAACAATGTAGTTATTGTTGATTTAAAAAAAGGAGATACCATATATACCTCCAGTTTAACCTGGGACCAGAACAGAAAAACAATTACTTCCAATGTTGCTGTAAAACGTGTAAATAAAGAAGGTGTTCTTTACGGAGATGGCTTTGATGCCGATGAATCCTTTAGCGATTATACTCTCCGAAATCCCCATGGCACAATTAATATTGATAAAAGCGAATAAATACCTATGAATGATTTATTAATAATATTTTTAATGTTGCTGCTGTCCGCTTTTTTTTCAGGCATGGAAATAGCATTTATAACTGCCAATAAATTAAAAATTGAAGTTGACAAAAATAAAGGAAGTTTTGCTGCAAATATCTTATCCAATTTTTCAAAAAAACCCTGGAAATTTATTGGTGCGCTTTTGCTTGGTAATAATATCGCTTTGGTAATTTATGGTATTGTAATAGCCAGAGTTTTAGAGCCTAATATTATTGCTGCACTTCCGGATAATTTTCATTCCAATTCATTGATATTGCTCATCCAAACTATTATTGCAACGCTGATTATCCTCATTACAGCAGAATTTTTACCAAAGATATTGTTTAGAATAAATGCTAATTTTACCTTGCGTTTTTTTGCTGTACCTGCCATTATCTTTTATTATTTACTTTTTCCTATTACTTATTTATTTATTTCTTTTTCCGAATTTTTATTAAAACGATTGTTTAAAGTAAAATTTAATCATCAAAATCAAGTATTTACACCTATTGATGTAGATAATTTTTTAAGTGAGTTTTCCAAGGACAATTCTGAAAATAACGAAATTCAGCAGGAAATAGAGATGTTTCAGAATGCAATTGAATTCCGTGATCTGAAATTGCGTGAATGTATGATACCGCGTACAGAAATTGTAGCCACTGATATTAAGACTTCCATTAATGACCTTATCCAGTTGTTTATTAAAACGAAACTTTCTAAAGTCCTCATATTCGAAGACAGCATTGATGTTATTATTGGCTATGTTCACTCTCATGATATGCTTAGTAAACCTCAGAATATTAAATCAATATTGAAACCTATACTTATAGTTCCGGAAACCATGCTTGCCCATAAGCTCTTGTCAGGTTTTATTGAGCAACGTAAAAATGTTGCCATTGTGGTTGACGAATATGGAGGAACATCAGGAATGCTGACACTGGAAGATGTAATAGAAGAAATCTTCGGTGAAATTAATGATGAATATGATACCGAAGACCATACTGAAAAACAAATCTCTGACCATGAGTTCATTTTTTCAGGCCGTCTTGAAATAGATTACCTCAACGATAAATACCAGCTGAATTTACCCAAAACTGATGATTATGAAACCCTTGCCGGTTTAATTATTCATACACATGAAAGCATACCCGAATTAAACGACGAAATTATTATTGGCGATTTTATGTTTATCATACTCGAAGCCAGTGAAAACCGCATTGAAAAAGTAAATCTGAGAATTAATGCGGAATAATGCTGATATAACATAATGGTTAACGTTTTTCATAACCTGTATCCTTCACCTGATAATACTTTTAGCATTGTAATTAAAAAATGCACGAAAAAAAATATAAATTAGAAAAAAAAATGTAATTTTGCCAACTATTTTAAAACGAAACAACTATGGCTATTATTGGAAAAATAAGAAAAAGATCAGGTTTATTAATCATTTTAATAGGTGTTGCTATTGCAGGCTTTATCTTACAGGATGCAGTTAGAAGCACCAAAGGATTTAAAAATAAAAAATTAGGTGTTATTAATGGTACTGATATTACTTACACAGAATTCGAAAGAAAATATGATGAGCAGGTTGATCAAATTAAGCAACAACAGCGAAAAGAAAACCTAACTTCTCAGGAAATGTATCAGGTTCGCCAAACCGTATGGGGCCAAATGGTTAACGAGATATTAATGAACAAGGAATATGATGAACTTTCAATAGAAGTTTGTCAGGAAGAAATGAATGATATGTTTTATGGGAAATTCCTGCATCAGTTTATTCTTCAAAACTTTACCAATCCTAAAACAGGACAGGTTGACAGACAACGTATCATACAGATTATTAATGGTTTCGAACAAATGAAACCTGAAGAACAAAAACAATGGAAATCGATTGAAGAATATATCAAAAACGATAGAATTCATTCCAAATACAATAATCTTATTTCGAAAGCCTACTACTTACCTAAAGCATTTGCCAAAAGAGCTTACGAAACTCAAAATGATAATGTAAAATGCAGACTTGTAAGCGTAAATTATAATACTATTTCAGATAGTACAATAAAACTGGACGATAAAGATTATCAGGCATTTTATGATGAACATAAAAACGAATTTGAACAGGAAGCTTCAAGGGATATTGATTATGTGATGTTTGAAGTTCTTCCTTCAAAAGATGATTTTGAAGCTACAACTAAACAGGTTAATCAGGTTTATACAGATTTCCAGACTGCTGATAAAGTAGCTGAATTTGTTAATTCAAATTCTGATACCCGTTACGACAGTATGTTTGTAAAAAAAGGTGTATTGCCTTTAAAAATAGATTCTGCTGTTTTTAATGCAGGAGTTGGTACTTTCGTTGCTCCTTATTTAGACAATGGTATTTATAAAATGGCAAAATTAATTGATGTTCAGATGCGTCCTGATTCAATGAAAGCAAGACATATCCTTATTTCTTTCCAGGGAGCTTATAATGCTGCTGAATCTGTTAAAAGAACAAAAGAAGAAGCAAAGAAAATTGCTGATAGTCTTAGATTAGTTGTTCAAAAAGATACAGCAAGATTTATGCCTATAGCACAAGCTTCATCTGATGATCCATCTGCAAAAGAAAACAAAGGTGATTTAGGCTGGTTTGCCGATCAACAAATGATACCTTCATTCAATGATGCTGTTGCCAAAGGAAAAGTTGGTGAAACAGTGGTAGTTGAATCTCCTTTCGGATATCATGTCATCAATATTCTTGCTAAAAAAGTACCTGAAAAGAAAGTACGTGTTGCATTAATTTCCCGTGCTTTACAAGCAAGTAACCAGACCTATAAAAATGTTTTTGCACAGGCCAATAAATTTGCCAGTGAAAATACAACCGTCGAACAATTTGAAGCTTCAATTAAAAAACAAGGTTTAAATAAACGTACTGCTGAATATGTTCAACCTACTGCTGATAATATTCCTGGTATTGAAAATGCAAGAGAACTGGTAAGATGGTCATTTAATGAAGAAACCAAGAAAAACGATGTTGCAAAACAAGTTTTTGAATTTGATAATAAGTTTGTAGTTGCAGTGGTAAAAGAAGTTCGCGAAAAAGGAATTGCGTCGCTTGAACAAGTTAAACCAAGATTGGAATATGTTGTAAAAAGAGACAAAAAAGCTGCGATGTTAATTGAAAAAATGAATACAGCCCTGACTTCAACAAAAGATTTATATCAATTAGCTGCAAAATTTAATACACAGGTTGATACTGTAGGAAACTTAAATTTTGCCGGATATAATTTAGGAAGAAAAGGTTACGAACCTGAAGTAATCGGAACTATATTCTCAATGAAAAAAGCAGCAGTTTCTAAAGCCATTAAAGGAAATACAGGTGTATATATAGTAACATTGGATGAAATTATAAAAGCTCCAGCTGCTGTTGACTATACCATGGTTAGAATGCAAATGCAAGGTATGTATCAGCAACGATTGAATGAAATTAATAAAATCATTCAGGATAAAGCTAAAATAGAAGATAACAGATTGTTTTTCTTCTAAACTTTAAACCACAGAAAATAATAAAAAGACGCTCAAAAGGCGTCTTTTTCATTTCTATTATAGCGATATCCGTTTTTATTAAATTTTCTTCATTTCCTTTATATGCATGAATTTCTCATAACGTTAAACTGACTTATTAAGTTTTTCAGTTGCGGTGAAGTAACTTTCCGCATCTAAAGCAGCATATTTAATTGGTATCAGCGGTAAAATGCAAAAGCTGTAAATCTAATATTAAAGATAGCTTTATATTTCGTGTTAAATTAAGAACAGATTCTTTAAATTCTTATTTATAAATATCCTTTTTTTCCCTACTTTTGCCCTTTAAATTATTATATAAAGCAATAGCTATGAGTGAAGATTTTTTTCAGGGATATAAAGGTGCAGCCTTAGAAATTCTTAAAAGATACAATGTTCGTGTTTGGGGACAAGCCAATGTAAATACTACCAGAGGTGTATTTCAGGGAACTATATTACCACGTTCCGAAAACGATGATGACCAGCACATTGTAATGAAAATTATTACCGGTTATAATATTGGAATCGATATTGCCAATGTTACTGAAATGATTGAAACCGGTTATAAAAAAGCCAATTATAAAATCCCTGAAAAAGAGTTTCCCTATACTGAAGGTTTTCCGAAAGTAAAATTAATTGGAACCGGAGGAACTATTGCTTCACGTTTGGATTACAGAACAGGTGCGGTAATTCCTGCCTTTTCACCGGGAGAATTATATGGTGCTGTTCCCGAACTGGCCGATATTTGCAATTTAACTACCGAAAAAGTTTTTGCGGTATTCAGCGAAAACATGGGGCCTGAACAATATAAAAAACTGGCTATTGCCATTGGAAAAGAAATCGAAAACGGTATTGATGGTATTATTATCGGACATGGAACCGATACCCTCAGTCATACAGCTGCCGCCTTAACCTTTATGGTTCAGAATTCTCCTGTTCCTATCGTATTAGTGGGCTCACAACGTTCTTCTGACCGTCCGAGCTCTGATGCTGCCCTTAACCTGATGCATGCAGCCACAGCAGCAGGACATGGAGATATTGCCGAAGTAATGGTATGTATGTTTGGACCAACCTCTGACGAATATGGATTGTTACATCGTGGTACAAGGGTCAGGAAAATGCATTCATCTTACCGTTCAACATTTAGAACTATAGGAGATGTTCCATTGGCAAGTGTTACGCGTAAAGGTGTTGTTCCTATTAAACCAGAATATAATCATCGCAGAAAAGACCGTAATGTTACCATACTTCCGTATTTTGAAGAAAAAGTAGCCATTGTTTATTATTATCCTAATATGCAACCTGATATTATTGATTCTTTGGTTGAAAATGGTTACAAGGGCATTATTATTGCCGGTACCGGCTTAGGACATGTGAACAAACCATTATACCCTGCAATTGAAAGGGCAACAGCTAAGGGTGTTCATATGTTTATGTGTGTGCAAACACTTTGGGGCTATGCTCATATGTTCGTTTATGATACAGGCCGCGATTTAATGGCAAAAGGTGTAATTCCGGGTATGAATATGTTACCTGAAACTGCCTACATTAAACTGGGCTGGGTGCTTGGGCAAACAACAGATCCTGAAAAAGTTCGTGAAATGATGTTGACCCCGATTAATGATGAAACTACTCCCCGTGAACCTTATAATGGTTATCTTATATACCAGGGTGGCGTAAAAGAAGTGGAAGACTTTATTAAAAAGGTTCATAAATAATCCCATATCCTTACTGTTATTAATCATTTAAAGCTTAAATAATTGTAGCTTTTAGGCAAAAAAATAATTGTTATTTTATTGTTAAATAATTTTTATTTTACTATTTTAAATATTGAACTAAAAAGAAAATTTATCATAATTCTGATAACTAGTTATTTAGCTACTTGCATATGTTAAAAGTCAGGTTATGTATTTTGTTAAAGTAAATAAGCATCAAAATATTTATTTACTTTGCATTGTTTTTATAACAATGAAGAAATTAATACTCACTAATATTTATAAGAAATGAAACAAATTACATTCTTGTTGTTTTTTCTTTTTCTTGGGTTTGGATTAATGGCACAGCAGGGTAAAGTCAGCGGTGTTATTACAGATCAGGTAACAGGAAAAGCAATACCGGAAGCTATTGTCAGGGTTGGAGACATCCAGGTAGCTTCTGATAAAAATGGATTTTACGAAATTGGAGGCCTGAAGTATGGAGAACTTACTTTAACAATCATTGCGGTTGGCTTTGAAAATTTTGAATCTACCATTACTATCTCTGCAACTCCTGCTGTTGTAAAAGCCGAAATGACTTCAAAAACAGCAGCAGAAAATGAAAGAAAAGGTATAACAGAGGTTAACCTTGCCGATTTAAGTACTGATGATGATAACAAAGACCAGAGTGTTTCCGGTTTATTACATTCATCAGGCGATGTATTTACATCAACAGCCAGTTATGTCTTAGGTGCTATGTATTTCAGGGTTCGTGGTTACGATGGTGAAAATTTTGCCATATACATGAATGGCGTAAACGTAAACGATGCTGAGAATGGCCGAGCAAGCTGGTCAGAATGGGGCGGATTAAATGATGCTACGCGCAATAAAGAATCCATCAATGGTATCAGTGCTTCACGCTTTTCTTTCGGAGCTTTGGGTGGTTCAACAAATATCATTACAAGAGCTTCACAACAGCGCAAACAGACTAAATTTACATATTCTTTATCAAATAAAACGTATTCAAACAGAGCAATGTTTACCTACTCTACCGGTTTAATGAACAATAACTGGGCATTTACAGTAAGTGGTTCACGTCGTTGGGGCGAAGGTGGTTATGTTAAAGGGGTATTTTATGATGCCTGGGCATATTTTGTTTCAGCTGAAAAGAAAATCAACGAACATCATAGTATTGGTATTACCGCTTACGGTTCACCAACACGCAGAGGTCAACAGGGTGGAAGTACTCAGGAAGCCTATGATTTAACAGGAAGTAATTATTACAACCCTAACTGGGGTTATCAAAACGGCGAAGTAAGAAATGCCAAGGTAAAAGACTTTCATGAACCCATGATTATTTTGTCTCATTATTGGGATTTAGATAAAAAAACAAAAATAACATCATCTTTAGCTTACAGTTTTGGATATAATGGTGCTACTGCTTTAAACTGGTACAATTCAGCCGATCCACGACCTGATTATTACCGTAATCTGCCCAGCTGGCAATATTATGCAAGTACTACAGATGCACCTAATCAAACAGTAATTGATGCAACTACTTTAGCCTGGAGAACAGATGTAAATAAACAGCAAATCAACTGGGATAATTTATATCAGACCAATTACAGAGCAAATGCAAGAGGTGAACAAGCCAGTTATATTATCGAAGACAGACGTAATGACCAACAACAATTAAGTTTTAATATTTTACTCAATAAAGAATTGACGAGCAACGTGAAACTTGATGGCGGATTAGAAGTTAAGAAATATAAAGGACACCATTTTAAAGTAATGGACGATTTATTGGGTGGTAATTATTGGGTTGATATCGATAATTTTGCTTACCGCGATATGGGAAGTTATGCAGATGAAATCCAGAATGACCTGAATAATCCAAACCGCATTATTAAAGTGGGTGATGTTTTTGGTTATGACTACGATATTTATAACAATTCAGGTATGTTATGGGGCCAGGTTGATGTTACAGGTGATAAAATTGATTATTTTGCTGCTGCTAACTTTAGTACAACTTCTTTCTGGCGTACCGGAAATATGAAAAACGGATACCATCCTAATAATTCTTATGGTGAGTCTGATAAATATAATTTTACAAATGCCGGAATTAAAGCAGGTATGACCTATAAAATTAATGGTCGTAATTTTATTGTTGCAAACACTGAAGCAATGAGCAGACCACCATCTGTTTATAATTCATTTGTTTCACCTAGAACAAGAAATACAGTTACACCCGATATTCAGAGTGATAAAGTATGGACCGGTGATATCAGCTATGTTTTACGTACACCTATCCTGAAAGCACGTTTTACAGCCTATCAGACCATGTTCTGGGATCAGAATGAAATCAGCAGTTTCTATAACGACGACTTAGCTACTTTTGTTAATTATGTTATGACAGGAATAAATAAAACACATCAGGGTATTGAAATTGGCGCTGAAATAAAAGCATCTACTACTGTATCTTTTACAGCTGTGGCTGCTGTTGGAAGTTATTTTTATACCTCTAGTCCAAAAGCAACGATTTCTTACGATAATGGTTCTCAGCCAGATGTTATAGAAACCGTTTACATCAAAAACTTCAGTATTAATGGAAGTCCTCAGACTGCCGGATCTATTGGTATCAACTATCGTCATCCTAAATTCTGGTTCCTGAATGTCAACTTAAATTATTTTGGCGATAATTATGCTGATATTAACCCTGAAAGACGTGCTATTTCAGCTATGCCTTATTCACTGCCAAACGATCCAAGAATTCCTGCCATTATTGGTCAGACCAAATTCGATGCCGGTTGTACATTGGATGCATCTATCGGAAAATCATGGCAGTTGAAGAAAACCTATGTAAATCTGAACTTAAGTGTTAATAATTTACTTGATAATACTTCCCTGATAACCGGAGGTTACGAACAAATGCGTTTTGATTATGATACCAAAAGTATTAACCAGTTTTATCCTAAGGTTTATTACGGTTTTGGAAGAACATTTTTCTTAAACCTTGGTGTTAGATTTTAATAAATAAAATAAACAATTGAATTTTAAATATAAAAACAAAAATAAAATGAAAAATTATAGTATAAAAATTATTGGATTATTCATGATGCTTACTGTAATCAGTTTAAGCAGTTGTAAAAAAGATATCGAAGCACCACCATTTATTGAGCCTCATTTTGCAATGCCTGCAGGAGCCAAACTTAAGACACTTGCTGAACTTAAAGCTTTTGTTGGTACAGGCTCTAAAGTAATTGATTCCAACTGGTTTGTCAGAGCTACTGTTGTTGCTACAGACCAATCAGGAAATTATTATAAAGATATCGTTATGCAGGATTCTACCGGCGGTATTGATGTTAAAATGGAAAAATACAGTATTTACAATGATTATCCATTAGGTCAGGTGCTTTTCATTGATTGTAAAGGCTTATATGTAAGTTATGCTAACGGAACAGTTTCAATGGGCTATAAAGGTGGTACTGGTATTGTTACCATACCAACTATTTTAGTAGACCAGCATATATTCAGAGATTTATATCCCGGTAAGGTTCCTGCACCTGTTGTTTTAACTTCAATTACCTGTGCTGATCAATATATCAACACTTTGGTTGAGTTCCATTATGTGAACTTTGCTGATGCCGGATCTGTTTTTGCTGATCCTTTGAATGTATTGGGCGGAATGACACCAAGAAACTTTAATGACACTTTAAGTGCAACTGCAATTATCTTACGGTCAAGTACTTATGCCAATTTTAAAAATAATTTATTACCTAAAGGTAACGGTAATATAAGAGGTATCTTAACAAAATATAATACTTCATGGCAGTTCTGCATCAGAGATATAAATGATGTATGGGGTTTTGCTCCGGATCCTTCATTAATTCTTAAAGAATCATTTACTGCATCTTTGGGAAGTTTTGTTCCATATTCAGTAACAGGTGATCAGGTATGGGCATGGACTACATATGGTGCTACTATGTCAGGTTATGCTGGTGGTGTATATACTGCTAACGAAGATTGGTTGATTTCTCCGGTTTTAGATTTAACCCATCATACCAATATTAAATTCAGCTTTCAATCAGCTATGAATTACGGTACTGCCGGACAAGGTATGAAAGTATATTACTCAACTAATTATTCAGGAACCGGCAACCCAAATGCAGCAGCCTGGACTGAATTAACTTGTACATTGTCTCCTGGTGGCTGGGCATTTACATCATCAGGTGACATTGATCTTACCTCTATTAATAATGCTCATACTTATGTTGCATTCAAATATGTATGCGGTACAGTTTCTTCTGATGTTTCTACATGGGAACTTAAAAATGTGCTGATTAAAGGAACACATTTATAATAAGATAAAAGCTTTAAAATAAGATTGACCCGTCTTGCATAGAGTAAGACGGGTTTTTCTTTTTATTAAATATTTATATTCAATTCAAAATTTACTTTTAATTTTGAATTTCTTTTTTGGAAATACCGAAATGAAATAAGTAGTAGTCCAATTCACTTCGTTCTTGGAGCTACAACATCTTTCTGATCGGTATTATACCATTTACGATTAAACTAATTTATAAATCAGTTTGGTATAAAATGATAAACGAACAAAAAAAAGCTTTACGTCAATTCATAAAAAAGCTTTTAAGAAGTATTGCTTACGAAGAAAAGCTGCAACGTTCTTCAGTATTATTTTCGAAACTTGAGCAACATGTTGTTTTTCAGCAGGCAAAAACTGTAATGCTCTACTGGTCGATGGAAGACGAAGTACAAACCCATGATTTTATTAATAAATGGGCAAAAGATAAAGAAATTATTTTGCCGGTTGTAAGAGGAGATAAGTTGCACCTTAAGAAATTTTCAAGCGCACAATCATTGATAATTGGCGAAAAATATGGCATACAGGAGCCGGATGGTGAAAATTTTACTGATTTCAACGCTATAGATTTAGTTATTGTTCCCGGTGTGGCTTTTGATAAGGCGAAAAACAGGATGGGGCACGGGAAAGGCTATTATGACGGGTTGTTACCTTATCTGAGAGCGTATAAAATAGCGTTGTGTTTTAATTTTCAGCTTGTAGATGAGGTTCCTGCAGAATTACATGATATAAAAATGGACGAAATAATAGCCGAATAATATTTGCCCACCCCTGACAGGGTTCCGAACCCTGTCAGGGGTAATAAAGGACATAATCTGGAAGGTTTTAAAACATTCCAGGTTTAAATAAAAATTATAACAAATGAAAAAATACCAGCTAATTTTACTTTCCATACTTTCGGGTTTGCTTTTAGCCGCTGCCTGGCCTTTAAACGGATTTTGCTATCTGATATTTATTGCATTTATTCCTATGCTTTGGATTGAGCATGAAATTACCAAAAATCCACATCAGCATGGTAAATTCAGCTTTTTCCTGATTGCTTTTGCAGGCTTTTTGGTTTGGAATGTACTTACTACTTACTGGATATGGAATTCAACAAAAGCCGGAGCCATATTTGCCTTTCTGCTGATGACATTTTTAATGACGTTGGTATTCAATTTTTACCATTATTCCCGTAAGATTATTTTTAAAGGGAATAAAGCTTATCTGGCACTGATACTCTACTGGATAGCTTTTGAATATTTTAATCTGGACTGGGATTTTTCTTTTCCCTGGCTTATCCTTGGAAATGTATTTGCTACTCATCCTCAGCTTGTTCAATGGTTTGATATTACCGGTGCTTTTGGAGGAACCTTATGGGTAATGCTGGTAAATGTTTTATTGTTTGAAATATTATTGCATATCAGGAACAAAGATAAATTTTCATTCAAACTCAATAATAAATTTCTAAAAACAAGTCTAAGCTGTTTATTAATAGTTACTTTACCCTTGATATTTTCTCTTTTTACATATTATCACTATCAGGAAAAAGGTAAAGCAACCGAAGTTGTTGCAGTACAACCCAATATTGATCCTTATTTTGAACAATATACCACTCCTCCATTAGAAATTCTGGAGCGAATGTTAAATTTGGCACAACAAAAAACTGACAGCAATGTTGAGTTTGTACTCTTTCCTGAAAGTGCCTTACAGGAGTATATATGGGAAGACCGTTTTAGTTTTTCGCCCAGTGTAAACAGATTGCGGTATTTTGTTTCAGCATACCCCAAATTAGCAGTAATTACAGGTTTGTCATCAAGAAGACTGCTTGAAAAAGGTGCTGCAATTACCGCAGCTGCAAGAGATTATCCTGATGAAAAAGACAGGTATTACGAAGAATATAATACTGCATTACTGGTAGACCAAAACGGTGTTTTACAACTTTACCATAAATCGAAACTTACACCCGGGGTTGAAAAAATGCCTTTCAAAAAAATATTCAAACCGATTGAGAAATTTGCCCTGGATTTGGGTGGAACCATAGGAACCTTGGGAATTGATGCTGAACGCAAGGTTTTTCATTGTAAGAACAATTCAAATGTAAGCCCTGTTATTTGCTATGAATCTGTTTATGGTGCCTATGTTAGTGAATTTGTTAAAAATGGAGCTGAATTACTGTTTATTATTACCAACGACGGTTGGTGGGGTAACACAGCAGGACACCGCCAGCATTTTAGTTATGCTGCGTTAAGAGCCGTTGAATGTCGCAGAGACTTCGCCAGATCGGCTAATACCGGTATTTCTTGTTTTATAAATCAGAGGGGTGATGTATTACAACGGACAGAGTACTGGAAACCTGATGTTATCAGACAAACTCTGTATGCCAACAATACAATAACATTTTATGTTAAATTTGGTGATTATATTGGTATAATTGCTTTATATGGAGGCTTAATCCTTCTTTTATTAAGTTTAGTAAAGGGATTTTTACTAAAAAGAAAATAATTTTCCGGACTAATCTAAAACTTCATTTTATACCAGAATGTATTTTCTTTTGCCTGAAGATTTAGAAGCTTATTAATATGTTCAGCCAGATAAATATAGATGGTTAGATTTCTTTTATGAAACCATTTCATGGCATCCTGATCACCTCTGGCAGCCTGTGCAAACTGGAAAAGTATATCATTTTTTGAATTAATCAACCATTGTATGGCATTGGGTTCATTGTCCATGGCATTACTCAGTATGGCCAGTTTTGGATAACCATTGTTTAACAGCCATTGCAAGGCTTCTTCATCTCCCCTTATAGCATTGGATAGCGCAGCCAGTTCAGGATAACCATTTTTCAGCAGCCATTTAAAAAAGTCTTTGTTCCCATCAACAGCTTTCCCGAAGGCGAGCAATATTTTTATATCATATTCTTCCATAACTAAATATGAAGATTAAAAATTATTTATTAATTATAGACTTTTGTTTTTATACCTAAAGCATTTACCCTTGCTGCAATGGCTTCCAGTTGTTTCCTTTCAATTTTCTCAAGATTATCAGCTGGTGTAGCCCTGTCAATAGGATATATCATAACATATTCAGGCCGAATTTCAGCTATATGCTTTAACCATGCTTCAACTTCCTCTTTTGTTGTATTGTCAATAATTTCATCATTATATTTACCTTTCAGAAACAAGGTTTGGATAACCAGTTTTCCTTTAAATTTCTTAAGGTTTTCAACAATTTCATCTAAGAAGATATGCTTTGAACCTCTGTTTATCAGATGATACATCTTATCGGTTCCGGCATCTAACTTTAAGATATTATTATCCAGCTTGATTAAAGCTTCAAATATAGCATCATTATTCAATAATCCGGCATTGGATAAAACAGTTGTTCTGGCCGTTGGATAATATTTATTTCTTAATTCGATAACATCATCCACAATACCAATAAACTCAGGATGTATGCTTGGTTCGCCATTGCCTGCAAATGTTATCGAATCCAGAGGCATATTCTCATTTTTTAGCTTAATGAGTCTTTCTTCTAAAGCATTTTTAATTTCTATCCTGGCTGGTAATTTGATATCATCAGCATTCAGTTCTTTATTCCAGCCACATTCGCAATACACACAATTATAATTGCAAACCTTATGATTGGTAGGCAAAAGGTTAATCCCAAGAGAAATACCTAATCTTCTGCTTTTTACAGGGCCAAATATAATTTCATTAAATAAAAATCCGCTCATAAACCGGTTTGTTAATAACAATATTGCTAAGTTCGTTATTTAACGTAAACGAACAAAAGAAAGTATAAAACGTTTTTTCTAATTAAAATTTCATTAATTTTGATTTTTGAAAATAGTACCATGACCTCACTCAGCGATATAAAAAAACCGATAGTCGAAAACATTGATATATTTGAGAAAAAATTCAAATTATCAATGCAGAGTTCTGTCCCTTTACTTGATATAATTACACGTTATATAATCAAACGCAAAGGTAAGCAGATTCGTCCGATGTTTGTGTTTTTAACTGCAAAAATTTGTGGTGAGATTAATGAAAGTACCTATAGAGCTGCTTCACTTATAGAATTGCTTCATACCGCAACACTTGTACATGATGATGTGGTGGATGATTCCAACGAACGCCGTGGTTTTTTCTCTATCAATGCGTTGTGGAAAAACAAAATTGCGGTTTTAGTGGGTGATTTTTTGCTTTCGAAAGGTTTATTGCTTGCCATCGAGAAAAATGAATTTCAATTGCTGAAAATAGTTTCCAATGCGGTAAGGGAAATGAGTGAAGGCGAATTGTTACAGATTGAAAAAGCCCGTCATCTGGATATAAAAGAAGAAATTTATTACGAAATAATACGTAAAAAAACAGCCTCATTAATAGCATCCTGCTGTGCCTGCGGTGCTGCTTCAACTTCAACTGACGAAACCATCATACAAAAAATGCATCAGTTTGGCGAATATGTGGGTATTGCTTTCCAGATTAAAGATGATTTATTTGACTATGAGAACAGCCGGGAAACCGGTAAGCCCAACGGTATCGATATTAAAGAACAAAAAATGACATTACCTCTGATTTATATGCTCAATAATTCCGATTTTCTGGAAAAGAGAAAGGCTATTAATATTGTCAAACATCATCACAATAAACCCGAAAAAGTTGCTCAGCTTATCGGAAAAGTTAATAATAGTGGTGGGATTGAATACGCAAGAGATAAAATGAACGAATACAAGGATAAAGCATTAGGATTATTATCGGAAATGCCCGACAGCGAAGCTAAAACTGCTATGGAACAACTTGTATTGTTTACCATTGAAAGAAAAAAATAAATTAATAATATAAAATACATATAAAATGCGTTATCTGCTTATTATTGCTCTTTTTAGCTTTTGTTCAACTGCCTTTTCGCAGGAACAAAAAACAGATTATTGGGATAATGGTCAAAAACTCAGGGAAGGCCTTATTAAAGACTCCGTCCGTGAAGGGAAATGGACCTGGTGGTACAAAAACGGTAAAATATGGAAAGAAGAAAATCTTATTAAAGGTAAAAAAACAGGTAAATGCATAAGTTTTTATGATGATGGTGCCAAACAGAGCGAAGAATACTTCGAAAACGGCACTAATATTTTCTGGTATGCCAACGGAAAAAAGAAAACCGAAGTAAACATTGTAAACGGAAAATTTGATGGTAAATATAATGCCTGGTATGAAGATGGGACATTACAGGAAGAATATTTCTATGTGAATGGATTAAAACAAGGGAAAACCTCAGTTTTTCATAAAAACGGTGAAAAAAGTTTTGAAGGTGTTTATGTTGACAATAAGCTCAATTGCTATGGTAAATGGTGGTATGATACAGGCGTAAAAGAAATGGAAGGTAAACTGAAAGATGATTTACAGGACAGTGCCTGGATTTTTTATCATAAAAATGGAAAAACCGGAAGTAAAGGAAGCTTTATTGCCGATAAACAAAACGGGAAATGGATATATTTTTATGAAACCGGTGAAAAATGGAAAGAAGGTAACTTTGAGGATGGAAAGAAATCAGGAAATTGGATAGTATGGTACGAAAGCGGTCAGAAATTCCATGAAGGGAAATTCGCTGACGGTAAAGAAGAAGGCAACTGGACCCAATGGTTTGAAGATGGAAACATTGATTTTAAAGGTGAATTTAAGAAAGGGAAAATGGATGGTAAGTGGGAAGGCTTTTATAAAAACGGCAAAAAGAAATATGAAACGTATTATACTGAAGGTGTAAAGAATGGTTCAGATTTGTTTTGGTTTGAAAATGGTATAAAAAAGACTGAAGGTGCTTATAAAAAAGGCAAAATAGATGGGAAATGGACTGAGTGGAGTGAAAAAGCTGTATTGTTATCAATAGGAAATTACAAAGAAAATGAAAAAGAAGGGCTTTGGGAATTTTATGATAAATTCGGCATCAAATATAAAGAGCAAAGCTTTGTAAAAGGTAAAATGGATGGAAAATGGACTGAATATTATCAAAACGGTAAGAAATCAGGAGAGGGTTCATATGTATTGCAACTTAAGGATGGAATCTGGCAATACTGGGATAACAAAGGTAATCTGGTATACAGGGTTACTTACAATAAAGGCAAAAAATTTAAAGAAGAAAAATTATTGGAAGACAAAAATAAAACACCTGAAGGAAGTCCAATTTATAAATAAAAATAAATTATATTAAATATCGAATATGAAATAGCCATAATATAAATAATCATACAATTCTAGAATGATATTTTATGGCGTATTCCATCTGACAGATAAAAATTAAAAATAAATAACAGATGAAATCAGAACACAAATTATTTAAAGGAAAAACACTGGCAATTTTATCAGGCGGAGGAGATACTCCGGCAATAAATTCAAGCATAGAAGCAATACGTAACAGAGCATCTATGCTGGGATATAAAGTCTATGGAATCAGACAGGGCTGGAAAGGTTTGCTGGGAGAAGGTGATATTATTGATTTAACCAACCAGCCTTATGATGGATGGTATGGTGGTACAGCCCTGCGTTCGAGCAGAACCAATCCTTTTCCATCAAAGAAAAATCCAGAAAATCGTGTTCCTCAGATTTTAAGAAACCTTAAAAGATATAAAATAGATGTTTTAGTTACTATAGGTGGCGATGATACCAATGGCGCAGCAAAACGCCTGTACGAAACAGAAGGTATTCCTGTAATTGGTTTTCCTAAAACGATAGATAATGACTTAAGAACACTATCCCTGCATCAGTATGAAAATAAATCTATTGAAGCCGTTTTATGCCCCGGATTTCCTTCTGCTGCTAAAGCGATAGCGGAATTCACCGGTAAATTAAAAACCACAGCAGAATCACATTCACGCATTATGATATTGGAAATAATGGGTCGTGATGCAGGCTGGCTTACAGGTTCTGCTTTATTTGGCGGTGCTGAATTAGCCTTAATCCCTGAATTTGAAATGACAAAAGAGCGCAAGGAATTTTTCTTTGAAACAGTAAAAGAAACCTATTTGCGTGCCCCTAAAAAAATGCTTATTATACCTGTTTCGGAAGGCGTAAGATGGTATGATGAAAAATCAGCGAAAGTAGATGTTGTATATGCAAGCTCTGAATTGGATGAATACGGACATCCCCGTTTTGGTGGCATCAGCGGAATTATTGCATCTGAAATTTCCCAAAAATTAGGCATAGATGCAAGAGCCCAAATAACCGGCTATTATGCACGTAGCGGAAGATGCAGCCAGTATGACCGTCGTCTTACAACCACATTGGCTGATAAAGTTGTTGATTTGTTATTACGCGAAGAATACGGACAAATGCCAACCATGAATAAAATAGTTCCTTTTCAGGAACTGGAAGAGTTTAACACATCTTCTATAGATATGGGTGCAATTGGCAACAAAGCCCTTTCTGATCCATATTATGATATCAACAAGTTTAAATTCACCGATGCCTATACAAATTTTCTGGGTAATATTTTAGAATATAAACATTATCAGGATTTTGATTATGATTTTCCTGTGGTTGTTCCCGAAAAAAGTTAAAATTTAATTTATTATTAACAGTTGAAATATAATTTAATATATTTGCAGCTAAAATATTAAGTAAAAATTTAGATTAAAGTAAAAAAACAGAATGAAGATTTTTTTTATTACACATTATGTCACTTTAATTATAAATTTTATTACAGCATTTGTAATAAGTTATTTATCCGTTAAACCAATTATTGTATTATCTCATGCTAAAGGTTTAACAGACTTACCCGGTGACAGGACATCACATAACAAACCAACGGCAACTTTGGGTGGTATTGCAATATTTTCAGGTTTTATTTTTACTGCATTGCTTTTTCTTCCTGCCGGATCTTTACTTGAATTCAGATATATTGCTGCCGGTGTAATGTTAATGTTTTTTATTGGCGTTAAAGATGATATTTTCGTAACAGCTCCATTAAGTAAACTTGGAGCCCAGATTGTTGCAGCTATTATTTTAGTTGATTTTGCCAATATCAGATTATCCAGTTTACATGGATTTTTAGGAATTACAAATATTGAATACCATTGGAGTCTTTATTTAACCATTTTTGTCGTAATTGTAATTATTAATGCGTTCAACCTGATTGATGGTATTGACGGATTAGCAGCTGGTATTGGTATTGTGACTTCTGCAACTTTTGGAATCTGGTTTTATTTAACCGAACAATATGGTTTTTCTTTCTTAACGATAGCATTAATTGGAGCATTACTCGGTTTTTTGCGTTTTAATCTTTTCAGCAAAGACAATAAAATATTTATGGGCGATACCGGTTCCCTGGTTTTAGGCTATTTAATTGCCGTGTTTGCTATTCAGTTTAACCAAAGCAATATTGATATTTCAGGATATTATCATATCATTGCTTCACCGGCTGTTTCGTTTTCTATTTTAATTATCCCAATGTTTGATACGATGAGAGTTTTTATCATAAGAATTTTACGCAAACAATCTCCTTTTAAAGCGGATAAATCCCATATGCATCATAAATTACTGGAACTTGGCTTTTCGCATGCTACATCAACGTTGATACTGGTTTTAAGCAACATCTTAATTATTTGTTTAGCATTCTTTTTACAAAGTCTGGGTATTATTTTACTCATGATTTTAATATTAGCTTTATGTTCTCTGCTTTCTCTTATACCTATATTAATTTTACGAAAAAAACACAGGAAGTTTTCTAAAATTGAAATTGAATAATAATTTCAATTTTAGTAGTTCAACTAATTCTTTTGATGATGTCCAAAAAAATATGCTTACTATATTTGTTACTCTCCGGATTAGTTATACAGGCACAGCAGTTAAATTATCCATTAGCCAACCCTTTTTTATATCAGATTGATAAAGCAATTTATTCTCCTGAAAATATTTTTCATACTTCTGTAAAGCCCTATTTAACCGCTGATATTGATAAAATTATCAGTACAGATTCAGTACAGCAATCCTTTATATTAAAACACGATTTTGGAAAGAAGTTTCCAAATACCGTTTGGAATAAAATTTTTAACGAACATCTCTTTACTATTGATAAGGATGGCTTTAAAGCTACAATAGACCCTGTTTTTAACTTTGAATTCGGGAAAGAAGTAAATGGTAACAAATCATATAATTACGTTAATACCAGAGGTTTTCTTATTGAAGGCAATATAGGTAAGCAATTTTCATTTTCAACCACATTTTACGAAAATCAGGCTTCATTTCCTGATTATTTAAGCCGGAATATCCTGAATACTCAGGTTGTCCCCGGGCAGGGTATGATCAGACTTTTTGGTAAAAACGCTTTTGATTTTGCCTGGGCAAGCGGATATATTTCCTATACACCATCAAAATATTTTAATTTTCAGTTTGGTCATGGTAAAAATTTTATTGGTGATGGTTATCGCTCACTCTTGCTGTCCGACAATGCTTTTAACTATCCATATTTAAAAATAACAACTAATGTATGGCGATTTAAATATACCAATCTGTATGCCGAATTTCAGGACTTAAAAACACCCCATACTTACGATTTAGGTTTTCATAAGAAATATGGAACATTTCATTATTTAAGTTATGCTGTTAATAAGCGTTTAAACATTGGGCTGTTTGAGGCCATTATCTGGAACGCACAGGATAGTAGTGGGTACAGAGGCTTTGATGTTAATTATTTAAATCCGGTTATTTTTTATCGTCCTGTTGAATTCTCTTTGGGTTCACCTGATAATGCATTAATAGGTACAAATATTTCCTATAAAATTGCTGATAATTATGTTTTATATGGTCAAATATTAATAGACGAATTCAAGTTAAGTGAAATATTAGCCAGAAATGGCTGGTGGGGCAATAAGCAGGCTTTCCAGATCGGGGCCAAAGCCTTTGATTTATTTAATATAAAGTCCCTGTATTTACAAACTGAATTTAATTATGTAAAACCTTATACGTATTCTCACCGTTCGTCACTGCAAAATTACGGACATTATAACGAAGCACTTGCCCATCCGGTTGGGGCTAACTTCTGGGAATCCGTTACAATTGTAAAATATAGTTATAAGCGGTTCTTTGCTGAATACAAGTTAAATTACATCTGTTATGGTGAAGATAGCGCCGGTGTTAATTTTGGTAAGGATATTTTTAGATCCTATGACGATCATCCCCGGGATTATAATAATTTTCTAGGACAGGGAATAAAAACAAATCTTATATATAACGATTTAAGATTATCCTATCTGGTAAATCCATCTGCCAATTTAAATATCAGCATTGGCATTACTGACAGGTATGAGTTTACCGATTCCTACAAATACCATACTGCTTATTTTTATATAGGTCTGCGAACGAGTTTGCACAATTTCTATTACGATTTTTAAAACGATTTGGTTTGACTAAAAAACAAAAAAGCTGATATTGCTATTCCACAATATCAGCTTTTCTTATATTTAATATTAATCTTATAACCTACCGTCAACTATTTCTTTAGGCAATAAGGATTTGATATCATAAAGGACACTATTTTTATTCCTAATGGTAAAATCAAGTGCTTTGAATTCATTGTGGGCAACTGCCAATACAATGGTATTGTAGTTTTCAAAATTTATTTCGTTAACCAGATTTTCATTGTATTCGTGCTTTACTTCTTCAGCATTAGCCCATGGATCGTGAATATCTACATGGCATCCAAACTGACGCAACTCATTTACAACATCAATAACTTTGGTATTGCGAACATCAGGACAGTTTTCCTTAAAAGTAATACCCAATACCAATACTTTTGATTTATTGATTGATATATCTTTTTTTATCATCAGTTTCACAATCTGCGAAGCTATCCATGCTCCCATACCATCGTTCATACGACGGCCTGCAAGTATAATTTCAGGATGATAACCCATTTCCTGTGCTTTCTGTGCGATATAATAAGGATCAACACCTATACAATGACCTCCAACCAAACCCGGTGAGAACTTTAAAAAGTTCCACTTTGTGCCTGCTGCATCCAGAACGGCACGGGTATCCAGATTCATGTGAGCACATATACGTGCCAGTTCATTTACAAATGCTATATTAATATCACGCTGCGAATTTTCTATAACTTTAGCTGTTTCAGCAACACGAATGGAAGGCGCTTTGTGGGTTCCTGCCTTGATAACTTTTTTATACAACAGATCCACCACTTCTGCTATTTCAGGGGTTGAACCTGAAGTTACCTTATGAATGGTTGTTACTGTATGTTCCTTATCGCCGGGATTGATACGTTCCGGTGAGTAACCTGCGTAAAAGTCTGCATTCAGTTTCATCCCTGATGCTTTTTCAATCACAGGCAAACAATCTTCTTCGGTACAGCCCGGATAAACAGTAGATTCGTAAATAACGATATCACCTTTGCTTATGACTTTCCCTATCGTTTCGCTTGATTTAATAAGAGGGGTTAAATCAGGACGGTTGTTTTTATCAACAGGGGTAGGAACGGTAACAATATAAATATTGCAATCGCGGATATCATCCAGCTTACTTGAAAGGAAAAGGCCTTTATCATGAGGTTTCTCTGACAATAAAACAGATTTTAAGTTATCATCATCAACTTCCAGTGTATGATCATGACCCTGATAAAGTTCGTCAATGCGGGACTGACGGATATCAAATCCTGTAACAGCATAATGTTTAGCAAATTCAACAGCTAATGGTAAGCCAACGTAGCCCAATCCTATCATGCAAATTTTGTGTGAATTCATTTCTTGTATTTTTTGTTTCTATTTTAATAAAACATTTTTTTTGTTTGTACTTTCAGCAATTTCTAAGTCTGTTAATGGTAGCGTAACTACTATTGAACGTGCAATCTGACTGATACGGATAACAACCCTTTTTTTACCCATATAGGATATCAGTTCTCCTTCAAAACCGGCTAAAACTCCGGTAATAATGCGAATCTTGTTGCCCGGTTTAAAATCTTTACTGCTGATGGTAATTTCACAGTCAGTATCTATTAATTTCTGCATGGCTTGAATCTGCCATTCCGGAATAATAGCTGCTTTTCCTGAGAAACTGACATATCTAACAACACCTTCAATGTTGAGTATGGTATAGTATTCTAATTCGCTTGCTTTTACAAAAACATAAGAACGTAACAAGGGTTCTTCTATCCATTTTTTCCTGTCCTTCCAGATCCGTAGCTTTTTCTGAAGTGGTAAATAAGTTTCAATTCCTCTGTCTGTAAGCCTTTTATATATCTTTTTCTCGAATCTCGGGAAAGTATATAATGCATACCAATTATAGCCCATGTTGCAAATTATTTGCCATCATATTTTATGGCTTCAAAATTAAGGAAAAAAAACGAATACTGAAATAAGTTATTAAGTTAATAAGTTATTGGTATATTTGTGGTGGAGGAGATTGTGCTGCTAAATGCGCTGCATTCTCCTGTTAAAAAAAGAACAGAAAATTTAAAGTCATTCACAGCTTTGTAGGCAGTTTATCCTATTTTCTTATTCTTGATTATTAATCATCCCATTTAATTTTTGTTTTGGATTGTGGCAGACTGTCTTTTTGAACTGTCTTTTTGGGTTTTTCTTTGGTTTCCTCATCCCAATCGATGACGAATTTCCCTTTTTCCTGGATTTTAAAACGCTGTTGCTGTATAATCTCAGCTGAATCTCGGCGGAGCCATTTGAATTCTTCTTTTAAGATGTTGTTTAAATTGGTTTTTTCGTTTTTAAAATCAAGCTTCAGTTTTTCCTTCAGCCCTTTGGTATCATAGCTGAAATGCGGATTATCGATAGTTCCGGTTACCTTCAGAAAAAGTTTGGATCTTCCCAACCCATCGTCTTCTTCGTAACCAAATTCCTGATTGCTTTGTTGTTGCTGCTTTTTTAATTTCCGCTTTTTTGAACTGAGTTCCGACAACAGCAGCTGGATACGATAATTTATAGTATTGCTGAACTGATGTTCGCCGGCTATACCAAGGTTTATGGCAGAGGATTGTATTTCCATAGCCGGTATGCTTATATTTTCGTCTTTGATAATAATCTGATTTTGCAGGGTTTTAAAATTCACTTCTTTTAAATCATCTGCATCAATAAATTTGGATAATTTCATTAAAGGCGGGTAATTAATCAGTTTACCGTTTTCAATTTTAAGGTTTATTTTAGACCAGATTGTTTTTTTATCAATTTGTAAATAGAGGTTAAACAGGGCTGCAAACTGAATGTTGGCCGTTATTAATCCGCTGATATTATTAGCTTTCATGCTATTCTGCCCGAAATCGTCAAAAACATAAAAAGCCTGTGTGGCATTAATCTTTTCGGTATTTATATCACAACTGATGAGGAATTTGCCTTTTTGAGAGCCGTCAACCATAAGTATTCCTTTAATTTTTCCGCCCAGGCTCTCCATTTCTAAATCTTCAGCTTTTAAAACATGGTTCAGATAGCTCAGCTTTCCACTAACATTAGCTGCATTGAATTTTTTATACTTTATTTTTTTAGCATGCAGAAGTAAAGAGAAATTATAATTATCACTCAGTTGAAATTCACCCCGGCTGGTATTCGTTACTTTCTTATTCATTAATTCATCCACATCCATATTATTTGAATACAAATCAGCATTGATTTCAATTTTCTGATTTTCTAAAAAGAGGTAGGGGATTACATTCCTGAAATAACCTTTCATGCTTAAATCGCTGTTTGAAATATTGCCGCTAAAGGATTGTATTTCAATATCATTATTGGTAAAGTTAAACACAGCATTGAAGTTGCGGTAAGTTCTTGTATCATTATTCAGTTCCACCTGAACATTGCTGAGGCTGGCCTGTCCTGTGGTCTGACTGTTAATAAAATCAGCAATCTTAAGGGCTTTGGTGTTAACTTTACCTTTATAATTAAGGTTTAAAACCAACTTGCCCTGCATTGTTTTAAGCTGTGCTGATTTTACAAATTCAGCCACATCATTCAACTCCAGACTGGCATTGGCATTGCAGTCGATATAGGGGTTGTTGAAATCAGTATAAGTGAAACTGGCATTTATAGTGCCATTCTTAAGCCTACAGGCAAACTGCTGTATACTGAGGACAGCTTTTTTCTCTTTAGTGTTTTCAGCGTTTGAATAATTTCCTTTAATGACAACATTGCTAAGTCTGGCTTTAGTAGTTTTATGGTAAATTTCGCCCTGTTGCAGATTAAAATCAGCTGTAACCAATGGGAAATGCTCATTTCCGTATTCTCCGCTGATATCCATTGTAAAATTCAGTTTACCCTTGCTTTCGTAATTATTCAGATAGGATTGATATTTTTCAGGAAATTCTTTAATGAAATGATGCAATTTAAGGTCGTTACCTGTAATTTTCAGTTGAAGTGTTTTGTGATTTTCTGCATAAAAGATTTTGCCATTGACAAGGAAGCTTAAGTCGTTAAGCATAAGGTTGCCATGTAGTATTTCCACAGATTTTTCAAGAGTATTGATGTTGCCGCCGACATCCAGTTTTGCCTTTTCGTTCTTGAAATACACCATATCACCTGATTGAAAATGATGCACTACCAAATCTCCTTTAAGGTTCAAAACCTGAATATCATTAGAGAAATCTCCTTTTGCCATAGCATTTTGGAGTAAGATGTCATAATACTGCTGATTTGCCTTATCGAAATATTTAATATTTACATTGTTGAAGCTTACTTTTTTCAGGCTGAAATTAAATGTGGTTTTATCCTGATTTGTTGAGGGTTTCCAGAAATGATAATTATCGTTTCCATCAATGTCAACTTTAAGTTTTATAGCGGCATCGTTCAACTCAATATTTTTGATACGGTATTGTTTATAATACAAATCCATGATATTGAACTCAAGATAAAGCGATTTGGCTATGAGTAATGTATCTTTTATCGAATCAGTTGTAGCATCTTTTGCCACGATTTCTTTAAAACATAATGAAGCATTGGGAAATTTATCAAAAATAGAAAACTCAATATCCTTAACACTGATTTCGGTTTGAAGGGATTTATTAATTTCTGAAATGAAGATTTTTTTAATGCTGTCCTGATTGTAATAAATCAGCAAAGAACCACTACCCAGGGCTAAAAACAAAAAAATCAGAATCCCTAAAAAAATTCTGATCAGATATTTTTTGATTTTTTGTTTATTGGCAGTTGCTATCATTATTTAAAAGCATTTTTCTATAAACTCAAATAGCTTGATATTATTGTTTTATTCATTGATATGCTTTCTGAACATTTCAATATTTTTAAACAACTTTTCTATAATTGCATTATCAACCAACCATTTTTGTCTGGTGAAAATTCCGATATGTGATTTGTTTTTAAATGCCGGTACAAAATCAAGATCAAGTTCATTTATGCCGATATTTATGGCATTGCTGATGTCCAGCGAATCCAATACAAGATTTTGCATGTTATACTGAAGAAAATATTTTGAAACCAGGGTTTCATCATTGCCGGAAATAATGGCAGAAGCATCGAATTGCTCTGTTCCGGTTTTAAAAATCTTATGTTTCAGGAATGGATTAATTTTATCTATGATATCTTTTTTCCGGATATTCATCGTGGATGAGGTTGAAATAGAAATTGGGAAAAATGCTCCAAAAAAAAGTTCGTTTTCACTCATGCTTTTAGGATCCTGATAAGCAATCAAAAAGATGAGTTCTTCAGCAGTATCCGGGATGTAAACTGTTCTTTTATGGTTAGCATTTTTACTTAAAATACCCGGATACATATATTCTGCGAAATATATTTTCCTGTTTGTTTTTTCAGTAAATGCAATCAGTTTATCAATAGCAGATGGATTTTCTTCATTGTCTTCCATAATAGATATTTTTAAAGCCTGTTCTATTGTAACATTTTCAAAAAAGAAACTTCTTTTTCGGTCAGGAAACGCCACATACCTCGGGAAATATCTTTTTTGGTAAGTCCTGCAAACATGGTTCTGTCAAGTTTAACAACATCGTAACCCAAAGTTTCGAATATACGGCGGATTACACGATTTTTACCTGTATGAATTTCGATGCCTATTTCCTTTTTGTTTTTATGTTCATCAATGTAAGCAATTTCATCCACTTTAACTATACCATCTTCCAGTTCAATGCCATCCAGTATTTTATCCATATCTGCTCTTGAAAGGGCACGGTCCAGTTCGACGTGGTATACTTTTTTTATTCCATAACGTGGATGGGTAAGCTTTTTGGCCATTTCCCCATCGTTGGTAAAAATAAGTAAACCGGTAGTATTGCGGTCGAGACGGCCGACAGGATACAGGCGTTCTTTACAGGCATCCTTAACCAGAGCCATTACGGTTCTGCGTTCCATAGGGTCTTCAACAGTAGTAATATAGCCTTTTGGCTTATTCAGCAAAAGGTATTTCTTTTTTTCACTAACAAGCGTTTCGCCACCATATTGAACCGTATCAGTAGGCAATACTTTCGTTCCCAATTCGGTAACAATTACACCGTTGATAGCAACAGCACCGCTTTGGATTAAATCATCCGCTTCGCGGCGGGAACATATTCCGGCATTTGAAATGTATTTATTCAGACGGATGGTATCAGCAACTGCAGGACGATTGGTGCTTTTAAAGTTTTTTAATTCCAATACATCAGCCCTTTTCGGACGTTCACGTATTGGCAGATCAATTTCAGAAGTCCTGCGACGGGGTTTATTTTTATGCAGATAACGATCATTGGTTTTATCATCATCATAAGCTCTTTTCTTTTCAGAGAAAGGACGGTCGTCTTTCTGATAACCTTTTTTATATTCCCTTGTCTGGGTTTTCCCTTCACCGGCATCACCGGCTTTTCTTACTTTAAATTCAGATTTCCCGCCTTTGTCGCGATAAGCCGGTTTGCTGTCTTTATCAGCAAATTTGGGTTTAAAGCTTCTTTCCTTATTGTCACCATAGCGATTTTCGCTTTTATCACGATAAGCCGGCTTGCTGTCTTTATCAGCTAATCTTGGTTTAAACCTTGATTCTCCTCTTTCGCCTGAATTATCGGATTTAGTAAAGCGGGATGGTCTGTCAAATGATTTTTTATCATTATCACGGAAAGCTGGCTTGTCTCTGTTATCAGTAAATTTCGGTTTATCTTCCCTGTCTTTATAACTTGATTTTACATAAGTATTGTCAGCTTTATCATGCCTTGGGTTAAAAGAAGAGGATCTTCTTGCACCTGGTTCTGCTTTCTTCTTAAAATCAGGTTTGCCATGATGTGAAGCACTATCCGTATGCTTATTTCTGCTATTTTGTTGAGGTGTTTTTCTGTTTGAATTTCTTTCCATGATATGTATAAAATGCGACTGCAAAGGTAGGCAATTTGTTGGTAATTTTAGTATTAAAGTATATTAAATTGTAATTGAAGCTATTATGAAATTTTATTTACCTTCATTTTTTAAGAAAAAAGATAATTTTTAGCTATAAATATTAATTTACCAGAGGATTAAGAGATCAATCTTATCTTTTTTATTCCAACAGATTTATGGAATATAAGGGCTAAACCTTAAATAATTCTGAGGCTATTCCATCGGCAAAAAATTTCCCTTGTCTGCTTAATATATAGCATCCCTCATGGTTTTCAATAAGGCCTTTATCGATAAATTTTCCAATGTTTTTAATAAAATATTCAAAATTATCAACACCGTATTTATCCAATATTTCGGTTTCATTAATACCCCAATTGCATCTCAGTCCGGTAAGTATATACTCATTAAATTGCTGTGAAAGACTTAATTCCTCCTTTTCAAAAGATTGCTCCCCGTTTTTAACAGCCTGGATATATTTTGAAGTACTGGCCACATTCCATTGTCTTGATGTAAGGTTATATGAATGGGCAGATGGTCCAAGTCCCAGGTATTTCTTCTGTTTCCAGTAATTGCTGTTATGCTGCGAAATAAAACCGTCTTTGCAGAAATTTGATATTTCGTAATGGATGTAATTATCTTCAGCCAGCATATTCATGAGTATTTCAAATTGTTGTAAAGCTTTTTCTTCATCTACAGCCTTCATTTTGCCTTTTTTTATAAATACATCCAGGGCAGTATTTGGTTCAACGGTTAAGCTATAGGCTGAGATATGCGGAATATTTAATTTTAAAACTGTTTCAATATTATCTTTCCATGCAATATTTGATAATGTTGGAATACCATAAATTAAATCGATTGAAAGATTCGAAAACCCTGCCATTTGAGCTTTTAATATTGCACTTATTGCCTGTTCTGCTGAATGGGAACGGTTTAAGTATGTTAAATCATCATCAAAAAAGGATTGTATGCCTATACTTAAGCGATTAATTGATGTTGCAGCCAATGCTTTCAATTTCTCATCGCTTAAATCATCAGGATTGGCTTCCAGTGTGATTTCAGCTTTATCTGAAATCTTATAATATTGGTTTAATTGATGAAGTATTTCCTGAATTTCTTTTTGTTCAAGTAAAGATGGGGTACCACCACCAAAGTAAATGGTAGATACCGTTTCATGCTGTAAATAGTTTTTTTGTGATGCAATCTCAATTAACAGTGCTTCCAGAAAAGCTGATTTATTTTTTTGTGAGGCAGAAGAATAAAAATTACAATAATGGCATTTTTGTTTGCAAAAAGGAATATGAATATATATACCTGCCATTATACTTTGTTTTTCAGCATAATACGAAATGTTGTACCTTTATTTATCACCGATGTTTTTACAAAAATCTTACCTGAATGATATTCATTGATAATCCGTTTTGATAAGGATAAACCTAAGCCCCAGCCCCGTTTCTTGGAAGTATATCCCGGATGGAACACCGTTTTAAAGTAAGATTTGGCAATCCCTTTACCAGTGTCGCTGATATCGATGTAAACAAATTTATCATCTTCAAATAAGTCTATACTGATTTCACCTTCTCCGCCCATGGCATCAATGGCATTACGGCATAAATTTTCAATAACCCAATCGAACAAATGTGGATTTAAAGGAATAATAATCTTTTTGTTGTCAGGAATATTGATGGTATATTTAACTTTTTTGGGCGAACGGGTAATAAGGTAAGCAATACCTTTACGACATACTTCTACAATGTCTTCTTTAGATAGTTCAGGCTCAGAGCCGATTTTCGAAAAGCGCATGGTAATGGTTTCCAGTCTTTCAATGTCTTTCTGGATTTCATCGGTCATGGAAGCTTCAATACCGTTCAGTTTAAGCATTTCAACCCAGGCAATTAAAGATGATAAAGGTGTACCCAACTGATGGGCAGTTTCTTTTGACATACCCAGCCAAACCTGGTTTTGTTCTGATTTACGCGAAATACTGAACAAAAAATAGGAAATAAGCAGGAATAATCCGATAATAATAAACTGTATATAAGGATAATACTTTAATTGGGTTAGCAAAAATGAGTTTTCGTAATAAATAAAATTCTTTCCCGAGCCGGGTAGTTTTACTTCTATGGGCGTGTTTTCAAATGCCATTGCAAGCATAGCATGTTCAAGCACACTTGGATTGTTTAAATTTTCATTTGTATTTCCCGAGGCAACTACATGCTGTTGTGTGCTGTCGACTATAATTACAGGAACCGATAACGAATTATTTACTATTTCAGAGAAAAAAGAATTGGTTAAATCTTTCAGTACCGATCTCAATTCAGTATATACTTTTGATTCTTTGTAAAATAAAATATTTGTAATGTTGTATTCGCTATGTTTGATGGGTTCAAATTGCGAATATTCTTTTAATAAATCTCCTTCTAAAACTTTTACGCTATCTGCATTAAAATCTACATTCCTGCTAAAACGTATCTTGAAGTTTTCATCTGTAATTACAACAGGAATATTAGTGTTTTCAGAAACGATACTAAAATAAAAAGTAATATCTTTTTCTACATCATCACTCATTAATTTTTTATAGGCTTCGGCCCAGATTTCAACTTTTTTGCGTTCTTCTTTCCTTATTTTTTCGAAAAAATTATCGGTATAATTTACAAGGTTGGCCTTGCGCTGTATGGCTTCAGCCCATAACCTGACCTTATTACGCTCGTCTTTGGCTATTTTCTTCACCAGCGTATTGGTATACCATAGCGAAATGGCTACAATTACCAATGCCGACAGAAACAATATCCATTTCCAGCGTTTTTTCCGTGCGTAAATATCCAATTTGCTCAAGTTTTTATGCGATAAAGATAGAAATAAAATAGCTAACGTTTATTAATTAGAATTATTTTTTTGAATTCCTCTTATTTAATGCTTTAACATTATATTTGCAGTTAGATATCAAAAATTTAAACCTAAGCAATGAAAATCAAAATCAGTATTCTTCTTCTTATTTTATGTTTTGCTTATCAATCAATTAAAGCACAGCAGGATAAAAGTCCTGCTTCAAATCGTGAATGTCTTTCATTTGATAATGGCTGGCGTTTTTATAAAGGTGATGTCCCGTTTCCTGTCATTAAAGGTCATGATATGACCTATGGAAGTTGCAAGGCCGGTAAAGCATTTGGAGCAGCTGCACCGGAATTTAAAGATTCAAGCTGGCGCTTATTGAATCTTCCCCACGACTGGGCTGTGGAAGGTGGATTTGATAAAAATGAAAATGTTTCGCAAGGTTACCGCGAACGGGGTATTGGCTGGTACAGGAAAAATTTCAGACTATCTGCAGCTGATAAAGGAAAACATATCGAACTTCAGTTTGGCGCAGTAGCCACCCACTGTACTGTATGGGTAAATGGTACGTTGGTTCACAGGAACTGGTGTGGTTACACTTCTTTTTATATCGATATAACTGCAATTGCCAGATATGATAATGAAGAAAATAATATAGCAATACGGGTTGACGCAAATCCACAGGAAGGCTGGTGGTACGAAGGTGCCGGTATATATCGTCATACCTGGCTGGTAAAACGTTCGTCACTGCACATAATTACTGATGGTATTTATGCCAATCCAGTAAAAGAGAATGATAATAACTGGACAATTCCTGTTGAAGCCAGTATCGAAAATTCAGGCAAAAAAGCTGCAGAAGTAAAGCTTGAAGTAAGTTTGATTGATAATAATGATAAAGTTTTAGTTCAGAAAAATACTTCCTTGCTGGTTAATACATTAGAAACAAATGTTGCCCGACTTTCTCTCCAAGTCAGCAATCCTTCGTTATGGTCAGTTGACCAGCCCAGACTTTACAGGATAAAAACACAAATTAAAGAGAATGACTTATTGGTTGATGAAGTTATCAGCAATTGTGCGTTCCGTACTATACAATTTACTCCTGATTCAGGTTTTTATCTCAACGATAAAAGAATGAAAATTAAAGGAGTTTGCAATCATATCGATCATGCAGGAGTTGGTGTAGCTGTACCCAATTCAATTTGGGATTTCCGTATAAAAAAGCTGAAAGAAATGGGTGTAAATGCCTGCCGGAGTTCACATAATCCTCCATCAGCTGAATTTTTAGATGCCTGTGACCGCTTAGGCATGCTCGTAATGGACGAAAACCGTAACTTTAATGTTTCTCCCGAATATATCAGACAGCTTGAGTGGCTGGTACGCCGCGACCGTAATCATCCATCCGTGATTTTATGGTCAGTTTTTAATGAAGAACCCATGCAGGGATCTGAATCTGGATACGAAATGGTCAGGCGAATGAGTGCTGTGGTTAAAAAGCTGGATACTACCCGTCCAGTAACTGCCGCTCAGAGCTATGGTCAGTTTAATCCGCTCAATGTTTCCGATGCAGTGGATGTTGTCGGATTCAATTATCAACAGGAATCTTATGATAAATACCATAAGGCACATCCTGAAAAGTGTCTGACAAGTTCTGAAGATGTTTCAGGATTAATGCAGCGAGGGCAATATGTAACCGATAAATCATCCCATTTGCTGGACGAATATGATACCCAGTGTCCTTCCTGGGGTTCAACACATCGTACGGGATGGAAAAATATTGCAGAACGTCCGTTTATTGCAGGCTGTTTTATATGGACTGGTTTTGATTACCGTGGTGAGCCAACACCCTATGGATGGCCAACTGTAAGTTCTAATTTCGGCATTCTTGATATGTGTGGTTTCCCGAAATCTTCTTTTTATCTCCATCAGGCACAGTGGCTCGAAAATAAACCTGTACTTCATTTAATTCCACACTGGAACTGGCCTAAAGACAGTATCGGGAAAAATATAAAAGTAATGATACTTACCAATGCCGAAAAAGTAAAACTCTTCTTAAACGGAAAACTGCTTTTTGAAAAAGCAGTCGACAAATATGAAATGCTTACTGAAAATGTTGCTTTTCAACCCGGAAAACTTGAAGCAGTCGGATATTCAGCTGGAAAGGAAGTCTCCCGCTTTAAAGTGGAAACTACCGGTGAGCCTGAAAGTTTGCAATTGATACCTGACAGAAATTATATACTGAACGATGGTAACGATGCAATACCGGTAACGGTTCAATGTGTTGATGCCAAAGGGCGTACAGTTCCAACAGCAAATATTCCGGTGGAGTTTGAAATTAGTGGCGCCGGCAATATTATTGGCCTGGGTAATGGTGACCCCAATTCACATGAAGCTGAGAAAGGAAATAAGCGGAGTCTTTTTAACGGGCTGGCACAGGTAATTGTACAAAGCAAAGCCGGCGAAACTGCAACACTAACGATAACTGCAAGAGCAAAGGGATTAAAACCGGCAATAATAAACATTTTAATTAAACAATAAACATCATGTATAACCGCAGACAATTTATAAAAACTTCAGGATTGCTAACTGCAGGTATATTGCTTACAGGTATGGATGCCTTAGCAGATAATAAAAAGGTATTCATCACCAACAGACCAAAATTATCAGATAGGAAATTTACAAGTAAAGCAGTTGAAGATATTATCCGTCAGATGAAAACCGTAATAAAAGATGATGAATTGTACTGGATGTTCGAAAATTGTTTTCCCAATACCCTCGATACCACTGTTGATTTCGAATATATCAATGGGAAACCTGACACCTATGTGATAACAGGTGATATTGACGCAATGTGGCTGAGAGACAGCACTGCTCAGGTGTGGCCCTATCTGCCATTAATCAATAAGGATAATGAACTGGCAGCTTTAATTAAAGGTGTTATTTACAGGCAAACTAACTGTATCTTACTCGATCCTTATGCAAATGCTTTTTATAAAGATGTGAATAAAATCAGTGAATGGAAAAGTGACTTAACCGATATGAAACCCGGTATTCATGAAAGAAAGTGGGAAATTGACAGTCTTTGTTATCCCATTCGTCTGGCTCATGGCTACTGGAAACAAAGCGGAGATACATCGGTTTTTAATAAAAACTGGAAAATAGCCATGCAAATGGTGTTGAAAACTTTTCGTGAGCAACAGCGTTTTGATGGTCATGGACCGTATAAATTTCAGCGGACTACTGCATGGGCAACAGATGGAGTACCTTTAGCCGGCTACGGTTATCCTGTAAAACCCAACGGACTGATTTGCTCCATGTTCCGACCCAGTGATGACTGCACCATTTATCCTTATTTAATACCATCCAATTTATTTGCCATTGAAGTATTGGGTTATCTTAATGAAATCTTTTCATTACCCTCAGTTAATGATATTGAATTGGCAAAAGAAGCTGCAGCAATGAGAAAACAGCTGAAAGAAGCCTATGAAAACCATGCCATACTGAATCATCCTGAATTTGGTAAAATCATTCCTTATGAAATTAACGGATTTGGCAGTTTTAACCTGATGGATGATGGCAATATTCCTTCACTTTTATCACTTCCTTATCTGGGCTGTTTTGACAGCCATGATTCTTTATATATGAATACCAGAAAATACCTGCTTTCTGATAATAATCCGTTTTATTTTAAAGGGAAAATAGCTGAAGGCATTGGCAGTCCGCATACACTTACCGGTAATATCTGGCCTATGGGTATTATTGTCAGAGGGTTAACAAGTAATGATAAAAATGAAATACAGGAATGTATAAAAATGCTCGTAAAAACTCATGCAGCAACCGGTTTTATGCATGAATCCTTTAATAAGGACAATGCTTCTGATTTTACACGCAAATGGTTTGCCTGGGCAAACACACTTTTTGGTGAATTTATCATTAAGGTAAATCAGCAATATCCTGAACTTCTGAAATTGAATTATAATTAATTTTTGCCACAAAGTCACTAAGACACTAAGAAAAATTATAGTTAGATTGAAGCTTGTTGCCTTAGTGGTTTATTTTTGGTCTTGTTCTGGTTTCAGTTCATTAATATCTTCTTCTGCATTAAAAATTTCCAGAATTGGTTTTTTAAAGCGTTTGGAAGTAAGGAATTTATCGAGACTCAGCAACAAAGATGGTAATAAAAACAAATTACTTATCACGCCTACCAATAGTGTAAAGGAAATTAGCAAACCCATGGCTTGTGTTCCGCCGAAAGTAGAAAGCATAAATATCGAAAATCCTAAATACAATACCACAGAGGAATATATCATGCTATAACCCGCTTCTCCAAGGGCATATAAAACAGACTCCTTAATATTTCCCTTGTTTAAGCGGAGTTCGTAACGGTAACGAGATAGAAACTGTATGGTATTATCAGCAGAAATACCCAATGCAATGCTGAATATTAATATGGTAGAGGGTTTTATGGGTATGCCGAAATAGCCCATCATCGCTGCAGTTAAAAGTTGAGGTATCAGATTGGGTATCAACGAAAGTATAATCATACGCAAAGAACTGAACAGCAAAGCCATAATTAAGGCAATAAGAATAATTGCCAGCAGCAGGCTTTCACGTAAATTTTTAATCAGATAATTTGTGCCTTTCAAAAAAACCACACTGGTACCGGTAACTTTCACCGTATATTTTTCAGGATTGAAAATACTGTCAATCTTTGGTTTTAAATCGTCCTGAATTCTTTTTATATCATTGGTTCCGATATTAGCCATCTGAACACTGATTCGGCAGCTGCGCATATTGGTATCCACAAAGGAATTTAATATCGTACGTTTTTTGCTTTTAATTTGGGGCAGATATTCTGCCATAAAAGCCATTTCGCTGTTATCGGGCAATTGATAAAACTCAGGATTGCCATTGTAAAAAGCCTGTTTGGCAAATTTAACCACTTCGGCTATGGATACCGGTTTTGAAAGTTCAGGATATGTTTTTAATACATCCTGTAATTCATCTATCTTTTTAATAACCGAAAGCCGCATTACACCCTTGTCTTTTTTTGTGTCCACAGAAATTTCAAGCGGCATTATCCCTTTAAAGTTTTGTTCGAAAAACAGCAAATCAACATAGAGTGGATCTTTGTGAGGAATATCATCAACAATATTGCCGGTGGTTTTAAGCTTGCTTACGCCATAAAGCCCGACTACCAGAACAATAAACACAACCAGGTATACCAATTTGCGCTTATAGGTGACTATCTTTTCTATTCTTGCCAGAAATCTGTTGATATGCTTGTTATCCAGATGTTGTGTTTGTTTCAGCTCAGGTGCAGCAATATAACTGAAAAATATCGGGATTAAAATCAGCGTTAAAAAGAAGGTTGACATTATAGTAATGGATGCCACCATACCAAATTCAACCAGAATTTTATTGCCGGTAATGCAAAAAGCTGCAAAACCGGTAGCTGTTGTTGCATTGGTAAGCAGGTTTGCAGTACCTATACGTGTTACTATGCGCGATAAAGCTTTTACTTTATTACCATGTGCCCTGAATTCGTGGTGGTATTTATTCAGGAAGAAAATACAGTTTTCAACACATATTACAATCAACAAAGGCGGAATGATACCTGTAAGTATCGTTATCTTGTATCCCAGCATGGAAATAATACCCATGGCCCAAAGCATGGTAATAAGTACGATAAACATAGGAAAAACCACAGACTTAAACGACCTGAAAAAGAAATACAAAGCCAGTGATGCGATAATAAAGGACAGGAGCACAAAAAGCTTTAACTCATGCTGTACTTTTTTTGAAATGGCTGTTCTTATATAGGGCAAACCCGAATAATGAACTTCAATTCCCTGTTTTGCACTGAATTTATCAACTTCATTTTTAATATCACTGATTAATGCAACCCTGCTTTTGGTATTGAGTTTGTTTTTATTCAGTGTAATTGCCATTAGGGTGGCGTTGGTCTCCTTATTGATAAGTAAACCCTCATAAAAAGGCAAGCTGTAAATCATGCGCTGAATACTATCCAGCTCTTGCTGTGTTCTGGGCTTATACTGAACTACTGGTTTAAAGTCAAACTTTTTTGTACTGTCGTTTTTACTTAAATAGTAAAGCTTTGAAAGGGATAATACTTCTTCAACACCATCTATATCCTTAATCTGATAGGTAAGATCGTGCCATGCATTAAATTTTTTCAATTGAAAAAGACTGCTGTCTTTTATCCCTACAAAAAGTACACTCCCATCCTCGCCAAATTGCTTCCTGAAGTTTTCATAATCAATACTTACTGAATCCGATGCAGGCAACATTCTTGCCATTTCATAAGACATTTCCACCTTTGTTGCCTTATAACCCATAAATATTGTCAACAGCAAAATTGCCAAAACATTCCATAACCGGAATCGTAATATCAACCTGACAAGATAAGTCCACATATTTTAAACTTCTTTTTTTGCGTTGCCAAAAGTAGTATTTTTATTGCGAATGAAACGAGGGTTAAGTGTAAAAATATGATGAGTCTTTTAAAAGAAGCATAAATATTCTATAAAACGATTATAATCAATTCCTTGTTTTTTCTTTAAAAAAAACTAATTTTGTTAAATGAAATCATTTCCCATGAAAAAACTACTTTATTATAGCTTATCTGTCTTTATTTTAATAAGTTGCAGTAAATCATCTGTAAAATATTTACAAATAGGTGATTACGATAAAGCCATCGATAAATCAGTAAAAGTACTATTGAAAGACCCCACTAAAAATGAAGATATTCAGGTTCTTTCGCAGGCATATAAATTAGGCATGCAGAAAGATAATGAAAAAATAGCTCAACTTAAACTGAGCGGTCAGCCTGATATTTGGGATAAAGTTCTAATGAGCTATACTGCGCTTCAGCAAAGGCAGGAAAAAGTAGCACGCTTAGCACAAGTAATTAATTTAGATTATATTGGCTATAAATATGTTAACTATAATGAAGAAATAGCAAATGCCAAGAATAAAGCAGCCGAATATTACTATGTGCATGCCAAATCCTTACTCGATAAAAAAGATAAATATAGTGCCAGAACAGCTTATGAAGAACTTCAGCGGCTGAAAATGCTTTATCCTAATTACAAGGATACGGATGATTTATTGAAGACGGCCTATAACATGGGAAATACTTATGTTCTATTTAAAATCTTGAATAATTCCAGATCCATTTTACCGGCTGAATTTGAAGATGAACTTTGCAGAACGAGTGTTGCTGATTTAAATCAGAAATGGACCATTTTCGATTCAAGACCGGTAGAAAATTTTTACTACGATTATTATATTATTGCCAATATCAAAATCATTGATATTTCACCTGAAAATTTCAATCGTAATAATTATACCGAAACAAAGCAAATTGCTGATGGATGGCAATATAAGCTCGATGCCAAAGGTAATGTAATGAAGGATACTGCAGGGAACGATATTAAAGTTCCAAAATATAAGAATATTCGTTGTTCTGTTTCCGAAGTACAGCAGTCAAAAGCAGTTATTGTAGACGGAACACTCGATTTTGTTAATAATGCAACCAAACAACTGATAAAAAGCGAACCCATCAGGGCTGAATGGTTCTTTAAAAATATTTTTGCAACAGCAAGCGGAGATTTTAGTGCTCTTAAACCTGAAACCGCAGCAAAATTAAATACCACACAATTGCCTTTTCCTCCAAACGGAGATATGATAATGCAGGCAGCTAATATACTTAAAAATACGTGTAAGGAAATTGTTCACCGGAATAGCAGTTTACTTAAATAAGTATAAAAATGACCAAGAAAGTACTGTTTATCGACACTACCCACCCTGCTCTGAAAGAAGAACTCGAAAAAGCAGGGTTTCAGTGTGATTATTTCCCTGATTATGCTCAAAAACAATACGAAGCAATTATATCTGAATATAGCGGTATCATTATCCGCTCTAAGATATTGATGGATAAACAAATGATTGATAAAGCCAGCAGACTTGAATTTATCGGAAGAGTAGGTGCCGGCATGGAAAGTATTGATGTGGAATATGCAGTAAGCAAAGGAATTGCTTGTTTAAATTCGCCGGAAGGTAACAGGGATGCAGTAGGCGAACATAGTTTGGGAATGTTGCTTTGCCTGTTCAATAAACTCAAACAAGCTGATTTACAAATGCGGCAAGGTATTCGTAACAGAGAAGACAACAGGGGTATTGAAATTAAAGGGAAAAATATAGGAATAATCGGCTATGGCAATATGGGCAGTGCTTTTGCCCAACGGTTAATAGGTTTTGAGGCAAATGTTATGGCCTATGACAAATATAAAATAGGCTTCGGAAATAATTATGTTAAAGAAGTAAGCCTTGAAGAAATATTTGCAACTGCTGATATTCTGAGTTTTCATGTTCCTTTGACTGCTGAAACCCGTTACATGTTTGACGAAACGTTCATTCAGCAGTTCAAAATGAATATTTATCTGATAAATACTTCCAGAGGTGGTGTAATTAATACCGAAGTGCTTGTAAAAGCCCTGAAATCAGGAAAAGTTAAAGGTGCATGCCTTGATGTAATTGAATATGAAGAATTTTCATTTGAAGAAATGAAAGTTGATGAATTGCCACCTGCTTTTCAATACCTGATACAGAGTGAAAATGTATTGCTTTCGCCCCATGTTGCAGGCTGGACTATAGAATCAAAGTATAAATTAGCCAAAGTTTTAGCTGATAAAATAATAGATAGATTTTGTAAATAACTTAAATCTCAATATATTATGTTAGTTTCTCCTTGCGGTATTAATTGCGATAATTGCCCTTTTTACAAAAGTGGTTGTGAAGGTTGTAAAAATTTAAAAGGTAAAGTTTTCTGGTCTGCTGATTTTACCGGAAACGGAATTTGTCCTATGTACGATTGTTCCGTTAACAATAAAAATATCAGCAATTGTGGTAAATGTAAAGATTTACCGTGCGATTTATATTATAACACAAAAGATCCAGATATTTCTGAAGAGCAGCATCAGAAATCTATTTTGAAAAGAGTGAGTGTTTTAAAAGAATTTAATTTGCGTTAAAACTGTGTCTGAATTTCAGTTTTAACATAATCAATTGCAAAATCAACAGGAAGTTTTTCTAAATTGGAAATTAATCCAAAAATTTCTTTTGCTAATTCTGTACAATTGGCATTCTTATCTACCTTAACGGCTGCATTACTGATTAATTGAATCATTTCATCCTTGGCATTCTTAACCAACTCCCACGAACGTTGAGATATATAAATTTGCTGGGATAAATTATGTTCGTATTCATCTCTAATATCCTTAATCAGTGCAGTTTGCATCTGTATGGCATTCATATTAGGTTCACTAACCCTGAGAATCAAACTACCCGGCGAGATGCGTTCCATAAAAAGAACAATTCTTTCATAAGCCTGCAGGCGAATCGGTGTAATAAAGCCCTGATTGTTGCTCTGACTTTTCATTTTCAATTCAAGCATTCGCTTTTTGTGTTCACTTTCCAGAAATTGCTTTAATAAATAATAAGCTGTTAAAAAAACGACGATTGAAGGTAAAATATATTTTAATATTTCCAGGATACTGTTCATATAATCCATACGTTATTTATAATAATTTTATTTTGCAAACCTACATGATTTTTTTGGAAAAAGGAATAAAAATAGTAAGAAAGTAAAATTCACAATTCATTCAACTTTTTTACTTTAAAAATGTTTTTTCATTACTTTTGCTGATAGAACGAATAAAAAAATTAATATCTTTATAAACTTTACATACTTTCTAACTTTATAAACTACGCTATGCTTGCCAAAGACCTGATAGACGATACTATAATACCTGCCAAAACATCAGATACAGGTACACTGGCGCTTACCTGGATGGATGAATATAAGGTAAATCATTTTCCTATTGCTAATAATGATAGCTTTTTAGGCCTTATTTCTGAAGAAGATATTTATACTTCAAATATTTTTGACGAACCATTGGGTAACCACCAGTTATCATTAAACAATCCTTTTGTTAACGAAAATCAGCATATATTTGAGGTTTTCAAACTGGCTGCTTCTTTAAAATTATCGCTCATTCCTGTACTTGATAATAAAAACAACTATCTTGGTGTAATAAGCTTGCGTAAACTGGTGGAAAAATTAGCTGAAACCACCGCTATTGAAGCTCCCGGAGCTATCATTGTGCTCGATATCAATGCCAAAGATTATTCATTATCAGAAATAGCCCAGATTGTGGAATCCAACGACACAAAAATACTCAGTCTTTACATTACTTCAAAACAAGAGACTTCTCTGATGGAAGTATACATTAAATTGAACAGAATGGATATTTCCCCTTTGCTGCAAACGTTTAACCGTTACAATTACAGTGTAAGAACAATATTTGCCGAACAGGAAATCAATGATGACCTTCAGGACAGATATGATGCCCTTATGAAATACCTTAGTATTTAGTAAAGAACTATTAAATGCGTAAATTTTTATTCATTGTTTCTTTTGTTACCTCATTAGCTTGTAATGGATATTCAAATTCAGACAGTTTAATGCTGATTAGTAAAATCAGTATATCCGGTAATAAAATCACTAAAGACAATATTATTTTAAGGGAATTGCTTTTTAAAACAGGTGATAGCATTGCTTTGGCAGACTTAGATAATATTATTAAAAAAAGTGCTGAGAATCTGATGAATATTTCGGTTTTTAATTTTGTAACCATTAGCCCGGAAGTTCATGATTCCATAGCAATTGTAAATATTAAAGTTACCGAACGCTGGTATATCTGGCCTATTCCGCAATTTGACATAGCCGACCGTAATTTTAATACCTGGTGGCAAAGTAAAGATTTCCGAAGGGTAAATTATGGTGTAGATCTTACAGTATATAATTTCAGAGGGAGAAACGAAAAACTGGAATTTATATTTAGCCTGGGTTATGACGAAAAATATGGGATAGCATACCAGATTCCTTATATTAATAAGAAACAAACACTCGGCCTTGTTTTTCGGACAGATTATATAAGAAACCATGAAGTTGCCGTTAACACTATTAATAATAAAATTGAGTTTTATAAGGACAATAAAAATTATGCTAAACAAAATTATAGTTATAATGCAGGAATTACCTACAGGCGGAATATCCATAATTCACACCTGTTGCAGTTTGCATACAATAGTTTTAGTTTTGCCGATACCCTGATAAAATTAAATACCGGATATTCAACAAATAATACGCTAAATGAGCGTTATCTCTCTTTTTACTATCAATTCAAAAACGATTACCGCGATTACAAACCTTATCCTCTACAGGGGCATTATTTTGATATAGAAATCAGCAAATCAGGATTTATGTTATTAAAGGATGAAACAACAGATTTTTTTAGTTTAAAATCCACTTTTCGTAAATTCTGGAAATCGACGGAACACTTTTATGAAGCCATTGGATTTACAGCCTGTGTAACACCAGACTATCCTTATTACATACAGAACGGTCTTGGCTTTGGCCGCGATTATGTGAGAGGATATGAATATTATGTCATCAGCGGACAAGGTTTCGGATTGTTGAAAACCAATCTGAAATATAACATAATTCCACAAAGGGTTTCGAAAATAAATATAATCAAAACCGAAAAATTTAACACCATTCCCTATGCATTTTATGTAAATTTGTTTGCTGATGCAGCTTATGTTTATAATAAAAATAATGATGTTTATAATTCATTAACCAACAGCTTGCTTATCGGAACTGGTCTTGGTCTTGATTTTGTAACGTATTACGATAAAGTATTAAGACTTGAATATTCGATAAATAAAAAAGGGGAAAGTGGAATTTTTATTAGTTTTATGACATCTATTTAAACTAGACAATTTTAAAATTTACAATATATTACTGATAATATGAAATAGCCATAAGAATGATATTCATAGAAACCGAGAATGATGTTATATGGCGTATTCTCCCGATAAATCGGGACAAGCTATGTGACAATTTAAAAAATAAAAATAATAACATATGAAAATAGCGTTATTTGGGAAAAGTATCAACAATGATGGTATAGAATATATGAAATTATTGTTGGATAAATTGGAAAACGCAGGTATTTCCCTCATTATTTATGATGCATTTTTTAAAAATATTGAAAAACAGATAGCATTAAATAATAAAATAGCTGTATTTTCAACCTATAAGGAAATACAGCATCAGGTTGATTTCCTGTTATCTGTAGGCGGTGATGGCACTATACTTGATACCATAACGCTGGTACGTGATTCAGGTGTTCCCATTTTGGGTCTTAACCTGGGCAGGCTTGGTTTTTTGGCAAGTATCCATAAAGACATGATTATTCCTGCCATTAATGCCATACTCGAAGGAAATTACAGTTTAGACAAACGTACATTGGTTAAAGTTGAAACCAGCAATAATTTATTTGGAGAACTCAATTATGCTTTAAATGAAATGACTGTTTATAAGCAAAATCCAAATTCTATGCTTACCATCAAAGTATTTGTAAACAATGAATTTTTAAATGCATATTGGGCAGATGGTTTAATAATAGCGACACCTACAGGTTCAACAGCCTATTCATTAAGCTGTGGTGGTCCTATTATTACACCTGATTCTGAAAATTTTATCATTACACCTATTTCAACCCATAATCTTACCGTTCGTCCTATTGTTATTCCTGATAACAGTATAATTAAAATTAATGTTGAATCCCGCGAAAGCGATTATTTTGTCAGTCTTGACTCGCGTAATATCAGTATACCGGCTTCCACTGAATTAATTGTTAAAAAGGAAAAATTCCACATCAATCTGGTGAAAATGAACAATCAGAGTTTTTTCTCCACTATTCAGCAAAAACTATTATGGGGAAGCGATGCAAGAAATTAGTTTTTTTTGCGTTAATGCTTGTAATGTCTTAATTTATTGAATTTTTAATAAAAAAAGTATACTTTTTCAACAAAAATCTAAAAGTAATAATACATAATAAATGTTAAATACTCAATGCTTTATGATTAATTCATTCAATAATATTGTTTTAAACTGAAAAAAAACTTACTTTTGCTGACTTGTGATAAAACCAATTTTGAAACAGAGATAATTTTTTAAATTACTGTTTCACAGCCTTTTTCAATTAAAAAATGTAAAAAGAAATGAAAAAAATTATCATCATCATTTGTGGAATACTAATTTCATTAGGTAGTTATGCTCAAAGATCTGAACTTGGAGGTTTCGCTGGAACATCCTACTATTTAGGAGATCTTAATCCTTCCAACCAATTCGGTAGCCCTAATTTAGCTGCCGGTTTAATTTACCGTTATAATTTAAATCCACACTGGGCATTCAGAGTAAATGCGATTTATGGAATTCTTGAAGGTGATGATGCAGATTATAGCAATCCCAGAAATTTAAGTTTCAGAACCAATGTTTTTGAATTTTCAACACAAATTGAACTGAATTTCTTTGAATACTTTACCGGTAGTAAAGCACATCGGTTTACACCTTACATATTCGGAGGAGTAGGGGTATTCTTTTTCAACCCTCAGGCAAAAGATATTGATGGGAAATGGCAGGACTTACAACCATTGGGAACAGAAGGACAGGGAACAATAAGTTATCCTACCAGAAAACCTTATAGCCTCACACAAATGGCAGTTCCTTTCGGCGTCGGGTTAAAATTAAGTATCTCAAAAACAATTTGCATTGGATTGGAATGGGGAATGCGAAAAACATTTACTGATTATATTGATGACGTAAGTACAACTTATGTTGACAATATTGTTTTGGCTGCCGAAAAAGGTAAGATTGCAGCATTTTTAGCCGATAAAACAACCGTACTGATTAATCCTCAAACAGGATATGCATATCCGGCCCATTTAGAAAACACACAAAGAGGTAATTCCGAAAACAATGACTGGTACTCATTTGCAGGATTTACTATCACTTTTAAATTAGGTGCAAAAACCAAACCAAGTTGTTTTGATAAAGGTTTTAATTACAAAGAAAATATTTACTACTAAAATAATAAAATCAAGTATTCTTAGTTGAATATATGATTATGAATTTGAAAGATAAATTAGATAAAAATAAAATACCTAATCATATTGCCATTATAATGGATGGTAATGGCAGATGGGCTAAACAACGCCAGCATGACCGTACTTTTGGTCACGAAAGTGGCGTGATATCTGTAAAAGATACCGTTGAAGCCGCTGTTGAAATAGGCATCAAATACCTTACGCTTTATGCTTTCTCTTCTGAAAACTGGAACCGCCCAAAATCAGAAGTAGATGCTTTAATGAGTCTTTTGGTTAGAACCATTAACCATGAAACCAAAACACTTAACGAAAACAATATAAAGTTACAAGCAATAGGCGATTTACAAAGCCTGGAACAACAAACATATAATGAACTTCAAAAAGCAATCGAAAATACTTCTTCCAACTCAAGAATGACATTGATACTTGCATTAAGCTATAGCTCAAAATGGGAAATTACAAATGCTGTTCAACAAATTGCCGTTAAAATAAAAAATAATGAATTAAAAGCAGAAGAAATTAATCAGGATACCATTACTTCCTTTCTTAATACTGCTGCATATCCTGACCCTGAACTTTTAATAAGAACAAGTGGTGAATTCAGGGTTAGTAATTTTTTATTATGGCAAATTGCTTATACAGAGCTCTATTTTACTCCTGTTTTATGGCCCGACTTTCGCAAAGAAAACTTATATGAAGCTATTTTAGACTATCAAAACAGAGAAAGACGATTCGGCATGACAAGTGAACAACTATTAAACTTTTAACGGATGAAATTCAGATTTTTTTTACTTCTATTATTTTGTATTTTCTTTACTTCCTTTAGCAATGCTCAGGTATCATTAGGCAGCGATCTTTCCGATATAGACTATAATACGCCTAAAGAATATGAAATTGGAGGCATAACTGTAACAGGGGTTCAGTTTTTAGATAACAACATGTTAATTATGATTTCCGGTCTTGCTGTTGGTGATAAAATTACTATACCGGGAGACAAAATTTCCGGAGCTATTGATAAACTCTGGGAACAGGGCTTATTTGAAAATATTAAAATTACAGCAACTAAAATTCAGGGACATACAATTTTTCTGGATATTTTTTTACAGGAAAGACCACGACTATCAAAATTTAAATTTATCGGTGTCAGAAAAGGTGAAGCAGATAAAATAAGAGAGGAAATCAAACTGTCAAGCGGTGATGTAGTTACAGAAAATGTAGTAACACGGACAAAAAACGCAATAGTTAAATATTTTGATAAAAAAGGATATTTAAACGCAACTGCAGATATAAAACAAATTCCGGATACTGCTATCAGCAATAGCGTGATGCTTTATATCAGCATTCAAAAGAATAAAAGAGTAAAAATAGCCGATATCAATATTCATGATAATCAAAATATAAGCGATGGTAAGATTAGACGGGCTATGAAAGAGACCAAACAAAAAAGAATCTTTCATATCTTTAAATCATCCAAATTCATAGAAGAAGATTATAAAGCCGATTTAGAAAAAGTAATCGAAAAATATAACGAATTAGGTTATCGTGATGCTAAAATTGTTAAAGATTCTGTTTCCAGGATAAATAATAAGCTTATTAATGTTGATGTATGGGTATATGAAGGAAAAAAATATTATTTTAATAATATTTCATTTGTTGGAAACACCAAATATACATCAAAGCAATTGGGTGATATATTAAAAATCCGTAAAGGTGATATTTACAATCAAACCACATTAACCAAGAATTTATCTTTTAATCCCAGCGGATATGATATCAGTTCTTTATATATGGATGACGGATACCTTTTCTTTCAGGCAATTCCTGTAGAAGTTCAGGTAAACAACGATTCTATTGATATTGAAATAAGAATCCGCGAAGGGAAACAGGCTCGTATCAATAAAGTAACAGTTAAAGGTAATACCAAAACAAATGACCATGTAATAATAAGGGAAATTAAGACTATTCCCGGTCAGATGTTCAGTCGTGCTGATATTATCAGAACCACTCGTGAACTGGCTCAATTACGTTATTTCAATGCAGAAACCTTAAAACCGGTTCCTACTCCAAATCCTGAAAACGGAACTGTTGATATTGAATATCAGGTTGAAGAAACTTCTTCGGATCAGGTTGAACTCTCCGGAGGTTGGGGAGGCGGTATGGTTGTTGGAACACTTGGACTGTCGTTTAACAACTTTTCAGCAAAAAACTTATTTAATGGCAAGGCATGGCGTCCTTTACCTGCAGGTGACGGACAAAAGCTCAGCTTAAGAGGACAGACCAACGGACAGTATTATTACTCTGTTAGCGCATCATTTACCGAGCCATGGTTAGGGGGCAAAAAACCAAATGCATTCAGTGTATCGGTATATCATTCAAAACAAACCAACGGATTAGCTTCTGATAACAGCGGTTATGCTTCTCTTTCCATTAATGGATTTACCTTAGGACTGGGTAAAAGAGTAAAATGGCCCGATGATTTTTTCACCATTTATCATGCTATCAGTTTACAAAACTATACGTTGAAAAATTATGGTTCATTATTTTCTTTTAGCGATGGTTATGCTAATAATCTGAATTATAGCTTAACGATAGCCCGTAATTCTATTGATGCACCAATTTATGCACGTAGTGGTTCCGAAATATCGCTTACAATGCAGTTAACACCGCCTTATTCATTGTTTCAGAACAGAGATTTTGCACATCAGACCGATCAGGAAAGGTATAAATTTTTAGAATATCATAAATGGAAATTTAAAGCATCCTGGTTCTTTAATTTAACAGGGAAATGGGTATTAAATACCAAAGCGAAATTTGGTTTCGTTGGCTATTATAATAAAGATGTTGGTTATCCTCCATTTGAAAGATTTTACCTTGGCGGTGACGGACTTTCTGGTTATTCAGTTGACGGAAGAGAATTGGTTGCTTTAAGAGGATACGGTAACAATACCTTAACACCACTTGACAGAAGAGGTTATCCTATTGGTGGAAATGTATTTGATAAATATACTGTAGAGTTACGTTATCCGCTTTCACTCAACCCTAATGCAACAATATATGGGTTAACTTTTCTTGAAGGTGGAAATGCCTGGGCTGCATTTAAACAATTTAACCCCTTTAATATGTATAAATCGGCAGGATTTGGAATCAGAATTTTCTTGCCCATGTTTGGGATGCTTGGTTTAGATTGGGGATATGGTTTTGATAAGGTTCCCGGTTTACCGGATGCAGCCGGCGGACAATTCCATTTCTCTATTAATCAATCCATTGACTAAAATAAATTGAATTACAAATTTTTGGCACATTTTTTGCAAAAAATTAGTTCATACATCATAAAATTTCACATATCATGAAAAAATTAGTTTTAAGTATAAGTTTATTATTAATTACCAGCTTTGGTTTTTCTCAAAAATACGCCTATATCGATTCAGAATATATAATGGATAATATTCCTGAATATAAAGATGCTCAAGCAGAAATTGATGGTTTATCCAAACAATGGCAGAAAGAAATTGAACAAAAATTCAAGGAAATTGATAATCTATATAAATCATTTCAGGCAGAATCCGTTCTCTTACCTGAAGAAATAAAGAAAAAACGCGAAAACGAAATAATAGCAGCAGAGAAAGATGCCAAGGATCTGCAGAAAAAAAGATTTGGCAAGGATGGTGATTTGTATAAAAAACGACAGGATTTAGTTAAACCAATACAGGATAAAGTATATAATGCCATTGAAAAAAGAGCACAGGAAAAAAATTATATATTCGTATTTGATAAAGCCGGCAGCTTAACTATTATGTATGCTGATTCAAAATATGATATTAGCGATGATATATTAAATGATTTAGGCTATAAGCTTAACAAAGCACCTAAAGTTACTAATACAAACACTAATACAAATACTAATCAGAATCAGAACACGAATACCAGACCAGCACAACCAAATTCAAGTCCTCGGACCCCGGTACAGAAACCTAAATAATAAATAGAATTAATCATTTTTGAATAGATAAATTTCTTTAAATTATTAATTTTTATACCTTTGCAAACTTAAAAATAAACAAATAAAATAAAAAAATGAGAAACGTATTAAAAATCTTTGTTATCCTTGGTATATTTTGTATGCCTTTGTTTTCTAATGCTCAAAAAGCGATTAAATTAGGACATATTAATTCTAATGATTTATTAAAAATTATGCCCGGTCGTGATTCAGCTCAGTCAATTTTAGAAAAACATGTAAAAGACCTTGAAAAAACACTTAAAGGAATGAAAAGTGAGCTCGAAACAAAATATCAGGATTTTATGTCGAACCAGGGCCAGATGTCAGAATTAATTAAACAAAGCAAAACGAAAGAATTGCAGGACATGCAGGCCAGAATAGAAGAATTTCAGGATAACGCACAAAAAGATTATCAGGACAGAGAGAAAAAATTATTAACACCTATTATTGATAAAGCTAAAAAAGCAATTGAAGATGTAGCTGCCGAAAATAAATATACATATATTTTCGATAGCGGAGTTGGCAGTTTATTATATCAGGATGCAAGTGATGATATTTTACCATTGGTGAAGAAAAAACTAGGTTTAAAATAAGCCTGAAAAAAGCTGTCAGACGACAGCTTTTTTTATACAAACATTTTTAAAATAAAGTTAATCATTTATTTGAATTTTTTAATTTTGTACTTTAATAAAACGTAAACCCATGAAAAAATTATTTTTAGTTACATCTTACTTATTACTTTCGGTGGCTGTGTTTGCTCAAACCGAAGCTCCTAAGGCTAAGAAATTACCATCAGTTACCATTAAAGATATTAATGGTAAAACAATTAATACTGCAGAAATCTCTAATAATGGTAAACCTGTTATTATCAGCTTCTGGGCTTTGTGGTGTAAACCTTGCCAGAAAGAGCTTTCAACAATAGCAGAAGTTTATGAAGAATGGCAAAAAGAAACAGGAGTAAAGCTGGTAGCCGTTTCTATTGACGATGCCCGCTCATCATCAAGAGTTCTTCCGACTGTAAACGGGAATAACTGGAATTATCAGGTATTGCTTGACGTAAATGGTGATTTTAAAAGAGCCATGAACGTAAATATGATACCTCATACCTTTTTATTGAACGGAAAAGGTGAAATTGTATGGCAACACACTTCTTTTGCCGAAGGCAGTGAATTAGAGTTAATTGAACTGGTTAGAAAATTAAACAAAGGCGAAGATATTTCAGTTAAAAAATAAAAAATTAAGGATATGACAAAATTTACTTTTGCAAAGCATTCTTTTATTATCTTTTTTATTTGTGTTTTTCCTTTGCTGCTTACAGCCCAGAATGTACTAAACTCAGGAAGCATTCAGGGAAATTTTCAGTTAGATGCGCAATATTATCAGAAAGATAGTAGTATAGGTGCAAATGATGTTTCAGAAAAAATGCTGATGAATGCATTTGCAAATATTATTTATACCAATGGTAATTTTACTACCGGCCTGAGATACGAAAGCTACCGTAATCCCATGTTAGGTTTCGACAACAGATATAAAGGCAGTGGAATAGCATACCGCTATGCTACATATAATGCAGATCAGTTTGAAATTACTGTCGGTAATTTCTATGAACAATTTGGTAGCGGAATGATTTTCAGAACGTATGAAGAACGAAACTTAGGATATGACAATGCTATGGATGGTATCCGTGTTAAATTTAATCCGATACAAGGTATTATGCTGAAAGCAATTGTTGGAACACAGCGTTTTTTCTGGGATGTAGGTCCCGGTATTCTCAGAGGCGGAGATGCTGAGTTTGTTTTAAACGATATGATAACAAGCTTAAATGAAAATCCTACCAGAATTACATTTGGTGGTAGCGTAATCAGTAAATACCAACCCACAGAAGAAATTCTTTATGATGCTTCAAAAAAATATGTTTTACCCGAAAATGTAGCTGCTTTTGCAGGAAGATTAAATGTTTCGAGAGGGAAAATTAATGTAAGTACTGAATATGCTTACAAAGCCAATGACCCAAATGCACAGAACAATTTTATTTACCGCCACGGTGAAGCTTTATTACTTACAGCGTCTTACTCACAAAAGGGTTTAGGCGTAATTGTATCGGCAAAGCGTATTGATAATATGGCATTTAAATCGAAAAGAACAGAAGTTGGCAATATGCTGAATATTAATTATCTACCTGCTCTTACAAAACAACATGCCTATAGTCTATCTGCAATTTATCCATATGCAACTCAGCCAAACGGTGAAATGGGTGTTCAGGCAGAAGTTGTTTATACTGTTCCCAAAAATACAGTTTTGGGAGGCAAATATGGCACTGAAATTAAATTAAACTACTCAAGAGCCAATGATATTGACCGCAAAGCTTTAAATGATACTACTGCAATCAATGAAAAAGGTACACAGGGTTACACTTCAAACTTTTTTAAATTTGGGAAAGAACTGTATTTTCAGGATTTCAACATCGAAATCTTAAAAAAAATCAATAGCCGTCTTAAAGGATCATTATCATGGGTTAATTTAGTATATAATCAGGCAGTAATTGAAGGACACCCGGGTTTACCAACTGTTTATGCAAATATTCTGATTGCTGATATTACTTACAAACTCACAGCAACCAAAGCTATTAAAACTGAACTGCAACATTTAAGCACCAAACAGGATGATAAAAACTGGGTGATGGGAATGGTAGAATATTCAATTGCACCTCTATGGTTTTTCTCTGTATCAGACCAATATAATTATGGAAATTCAGGTGAAAAAATTCATTACTATAATCTTGGTATGGGTTATAACAAAAGCTCGAGCAGAATTCAATTATCTTACGGCAAACAACGTGAAGGCATTTTATGTGTAGGTGGTGTTTGCCGACAGGTTCCCGCTGCTTATGGCTTTAATATTACCTTAACCAGTAGTTTTTAATTTTTAATTAATTTGTATTATGAAAAAATTTCATTTTATATATTTATTTATTGCATTAGTTGCATTTCAATCCTGCAATAAAATTGACGGCCCCTATACCACACCTGTTCCTGCAAAGGAATGGTATGGAAAAAGAATATTAATTGAAGATTATACCGGCCACAAATGCCCTAATTGCCCAGCTGCTGCTGTTGTTGCTAATGATTTAAAAACGCTTTATGGTGATAAAGTTGTAATTATCTCTGTACATGCTGGTTTTTTCGCGGCCCCATCTGTATCACCATTTGATACCAACGACTTCACAACCACTGCCGGTGACGCATGGAATCAGTTCTTCGGATTTCAATCATATCCTGTTGGAATGATTAACAGGGTTGGTTTTCCTACCTTATCACATAAAATTGATAAAGATGCATGGAATACAACTGTAAGCAATATGATGACTGAATTACCTGAAGTTGATATTACAATTACACCAAGTTATAATCCTGTTACAAGAAAGCTAAGTGGTCAAGTAACAACTAAATTTCTTAAAACAATAAAAAGGAAGCTTAAACTTCAGATTGTTGTTACTCAGGATAGTGTTATTGCACCACAACAAAATGCAAGTGCTGTTATAACTGATTATGTCCACCGACATATGTTAAGAGCTGTAAATGACAACTGGGGAAAGGATTTAACTGATGGGACAACATTTACATCAATTGATACAAAGTTAACTCAAGATATGTCTATTGATTTTAAGACAAACTGGTTTGGTAAAAACTTCAATGTAGTCGCATTTGTATATGATGATAATACTAAAGAAGTACTGCAGGTTGCAGAAAAGGAGCTATAAAAATAATTAAAACCAAAAAACCCTGACAGTATTTAAATTGCTGTCAGGGTTTTTTATTTAATGCCTTTAATCTGTTTTAATTCACAAACTGTTTTGCATAATATTTGGGAGTCAATTTTTCACCAGTTGCCTTTTCTATCATATCATTCCAGAAAAAGCGTTTTCCCGGTTTAAATACCATTTCGGTAAAATATTTTCCTATTTCGGGATTACCCACAAAACTCTGAACTTTTAAATCGGTTGCTTTTAAAACTTTTTCAGTAATGTAATAACTAAACTGTGATGCCAGTAATTCACCCAGCAGATAATTATGATAATAGCAAGGATAGGTTGCGATGTGAATTTTAGTAGCCCAGTCCGGTGCATTTCTGCCTTCTGGTTTTTTTAGCATCTGGTATTTTTCAACCAAATCCCACCATAATTTATTCAAATCCTGATCAGGATTGGCATACATGCCTTTTTCGAAACGATACATTACCTGAACCCAACGACTGAAAACCAATTGCTCCAGTCTTAAGGTTTTGTAACAATCATCTGCAATTTTTGCTTTTTCGGCTTCGCTGATGCCTAACATTGCTTGTAACCATGCAGGATTGCTTGATAAACGGCCAAAAAACATGGCAATGGCTTCTGTAGTAAAAGTATGTGCCGGTTCACGCAATGAGTAGGGTAAACTACGGTCAGTATATTTATCATAACTGGCATGTCCGAATTCATGCAGCATGGTACCCATCCATTGCTGGTTGGGTTTAATATTGCATAATACTCTTATATCGCCTTCATTATCAATATCTGTACAATATGCATGCTGATTTTTCCCAGGCTTTTCGTACAAATCGCTGTTTTTAAGCATATCGCCTATTTCCAGACCAATTCCGCTGTAATAGGTGGCAGTTAGTTTTTCTAAATTTTCCTTAGCATAATATTTATCCAGATCAACAGCATATAATTTTGGAGCTTCCTGAAAAAAGCGGTTCTGATAATGCCATGGCATCAGTTCTTCTTTTTTTAACTTATAACGTTTTGCAAAATAATCATCCATTTCGCTTTTTAAAGCTACAAAAGTATTATGTGTGAGGCTGTCCAGTTCATCAAAAAGTCTTTCTATTTCTTTGGGGTCCTGTTCGTTCAATTGCATGCTCATGCTGTGATAATTATCAAAACCCAGCTCTTTAGCCACTTCATTACGCATTTTAACCAGCTTAATGATATCCTGATTTACAAGATTACCAATTGTTTTCTGTGTAGTCCAGGCTTCTTTCAATTCATTTGAATTTACTGATGTTTTCAGGATTGCTTCTATTTCATTGTCGCTTAGTTTTTTGCCTTTAATTTCTGTTCTGAATTTAGAGAAATTCTTTTCTATACTGCTCTGTAATTTTGTTATGGCGTTCAGTTTGGCTGTATCTACTGCTGCGCTCTGGTAAGCATTGTAAAGCACTGTTAATTGCCTGCCAAGCAAAGGATCCTTTACCTGATTTGATGCTTTAATGGCTTTTAAAGTGGCAAAAGAAGCTGTATTAGCATACACATTATTTAATTTAACAGTTAAAGCTTCTGTTTTTGCATAATCTTCATCTTTTCCTGTTATTGAAGCTGTCCAGGATGCCTGATTAATCTCTTTGCTTAATGTTACCGTTAAGGAATCGTGTTTTTTAATAAACTCGCTTAGTTTTGCTTCCATGTTTTCTTTTTTTGATGTTTTACATCCAATTGTTATGCCTAATAGGGCAATTACAAAAATTGAAAGGATAAATTTTGTTTTCATGATTTTGGTTTAATTATTACAGTTTAATTAATATGTAGATATACTTCCGGGAATTTGATTTTTCCGGCGAATTAATAATCCTACTTTTTAACGTAAAAGAGATATTGGCCGATAATGATAAAAAGACTCGTAAATATGGTGCTGAGTATTATCCTGAAAAAGGTGTAGAAGAACTCATGAAAACTGAATACTTCCAGATAAAAATAAGCCAGGTGGTGAAGAAAAACAAGAAAAACGGTATAATTTAAAAACCAGTTTATACCTAAATCTTTAATGCCGGGAGTAATACCTACTTCATAATCCTTGGGCGAAGAAACTATCCTGAGTATACCGGGACGGCAAAAAGCCATAAATACTGAAGCAGCGGTGTGAATGCCCATGGTATCGGAAAATAAATCGATGCTGAATCCTATAAAAAATGCTGAAACTAACAATAACCATGGTGGTGTTTCAAAAGGAAGCAGTAAAATAAACAGCACATATATATAGGGGTTGATATATCCATTAAAGTGGAAATTATCAAATACCAATACCTGTAAGAATACCAGCAGTATGAAACGTAAGATATTTCTGAGTAATAAATTATTCATGCTGTATTTCCTTTAATTTTAACTGCTCTTCCTTAAATAAGTTTTTAACCACATATACATTATCCAGTTTATTGAAATCTGTAGAAAAATTAATTTTGATCTGATAAAAATTATCTCCGGGATTTAATTTTGTTGTTGCAACCGTACCAATTACAATGCCTTCGGGGAAATCAAGAGAAAAACCACTGGTAATAACAGTATCCCCGGTTTTAATCAAAATATGGGAAGGAATATCTGCCAATAAACCTGTTTTATAGCTTCCGCCTTCCCAGCTTACAGAACCGGTAGCATTATTCTTTTTTAGTTTGGCACTGATTTTAGTTTCGGAATGCAGTAACGACATTATCGAGCTGAAATTGGAAGAAACACCATTTACAATACCAACAATGCCATTAGAACTTACCACAGCCATATTATTTCGAACGCCCTGATTAAATCCTTTGTTGAGCATAAGGTAATTATTGCGTTTACCTGTAGAATTGCTGATAATCTTGGCTTCAACAAAAGTATATTGTTGACGGTAAAATGTATCATTAACATTAATCTCGCTTTTGGTAAATTTTACAAAAGACAACTCATTCATATTCCGTAAACGGGCATTTTCTTCGGCCAGCATACGATTGTTGTCCTTTAAATAAAAATAATCGAAAATATTGTTATAGGTTTGGTATACATTGCCGGTAAGTTGATTGGCTGTATTGAACATGCGTGCACCCTGATAAAATGTATGATTGGCAATCAGAATAAAAGCGATTATTTCCAGCATCAGGAAAAGAAAAAAGAAATAGTTTTTTAACAGAAAAGCAAGCAGTTGTCGCATTTATTTATTTTTTTCAGGAATTTTAAGATTGCAAAGTTAATGCTAAATTGCTTTACATAAAAAAAACACAGTGAATTTTCGCTGTGTTTTTTCTTTTGAATTTACTTAATAAGGAAAGTAAATTTATCGAAGTTCTTCAGCGCTATACCGGTGCCGCGGGCAACTGCCCTTAAAGGGTCTTCGGCTACATGCACCATTAATTTGGTTTTTTGCGCAATACGTTTATCAAGACCCCTGAGCATAGAACCACCACCGGCAAGATAAATACCGGTACTGTGGATATCGGCACACAATTCAGGAGGTGTCATTTCCAGTGCATTTAAAATAGCAGCTTCAATTTTTGAAATGGATTTATCCAGACAATTGGCAATTTCGCTGTAGTTTACATAAACTTCACGTGGTGTACCGGTGAGCATATCTCTACCTTTAACGGCTAAATCATCAGGTGGATTTTCCAATTCAGTTATGGCAGAACCCACTTCAATTTTTACCCTTTCGGCAGTTCGTTCACCAATAATAATATTGTGCTGTTTACGCATGTATTCTTCAATGTCCTGATTAAAATCATCACCGGCAATACGTATGGATTTATTACAAACGATACCGCCTAAAGCAATAACAGCAATCTCACTGGTACCACCTCCGATATCAATTACCATATTACCATTGGGTTCAAGCACATCAATACCGATACCAATGGCAGCAGCCATAGGTTCGTGAATTAATTTTACTTCCTTGGCACCTGCCTGTTCAGCAGAATCTCTAACGGCTCTTTCTTCCACTTCGGTAATACCGGATGGAATACAGATTACCATTTTTAAGGCTGGAGGAAAAAGCGGCTTTTTAGTGCTTATCATTTTTATCAGTTCGCGTATCATGTATTCTGCAGATTGGAAATCAGCAATAACACCATCGCGTAACGGACGTATGGTTTCAATATTTTTATGTGTTTTACCGTGCATAAGCATGGCTTTTTTGCCAACCGCAATAATTTTACCTGATATACGGTCGATGGCAACAATAGAAGGTTCATCCACAACAACTTTGTCATTGTGAATTATAATAGTGTTGGCTGTTCCTAAGTCAATAGCTATTTCTTTTGTTAAAAAAGAAAAAAGTCCCATAATTATTTTTTAATTTTATTCTGTTTTAAACGATATAGCTTACGTAAAATCAGAAAATTAGTTACAATTTTTGTTAATGTTTAAAATGTCTGTGGCCTGTAAAAACCATAGCCATCTGATGCTGATTGCAAAAATCAATGCTGTCCTGATCCCTCACAGAACCACCGGGCTGTATAACAGCTTTAATTCCTTCGTTATGCGCTATTTCAACACAATCTGCAAAAGGGAAAAAAGCATCTGAAGCCATTACTGCTCCATTTAAATCGAAACCAAATGTTTTAGCTTTGATAATTGCTTGTCTTAATGCATCTACCCTTGAAGTTTGTCCAACACCACTGGCTAATAACTGCTTATTTTTTAAAAGAACGATTGCATTTGATTTTGTATGTTTAACAACAATGTTGGCAAACAGCATATCAGTAATTTCTGTATTTGCCGGCAACGTGGTAGTTTGAGTTTTCAGATCTTCAGCTTTTTCAACAAAAGCATCGCGTTCCTGAGCAATAACACCATTCAGAACTGTTTTGAACTGCTTATGATTCAATGCAAAATCTTTCTTTTGCAAAATTATTCTATTTTTCTTAGATTTTAGCAATTCCAAGGCATTATTTTCATATTGAGGTGCAATTATTATTTCAAAAAATAACTGATTGATTTCTTTGGCTGTTTCTTCATCTACCTTACGGTTACAAATTAAAATACCACCAAAGGCAGAAATAGGGTCAGCGGCAAGTGCATCTTTCCAAGCATCAATCAGTTTTGGACGGCTTGCCAGACCACAGGCATTGTTATGCTTGATAACAGCAAAGGTAGTTTCTTCAAAATCGTTGATCAATGCAATGGCTGCATCAATATCAAGCATATTATTATAGGAAATTTCTTTACCGTTCAACTGTAAGAAGTAATCGGCAATATTTCCATGATAAATGGCTTTTTGATGCGGGTTTTCGCCATATCTGAGTGAAGTTTGTTCTAATATACTTTGTTTAAAAACAGAGAGCTGAGTTTCTTTGTTGAAATAATTGAAAATATGGCTGTCGTAATGGGATGAAACGTTAAAAGCCTTGCAAGCGAGTAATCGGCGATCTGCCAGTGAAGTTTCACCTTGTTTTTCGTTTAAAATTACAGATAAATCAGCATATTCATCAGCAGAAGGAATAATTACAACATCATTGAAGTTTTTTGCAGCAGCACGAATCAGCGAGATGCCTCCGATATCAATTTTTTCGATAATTTCAGCTTCATTGTCTGTAGCGGCAACTGTTTTTTCAAAAGGATATAAATCAACTACTACCAGATCAATTTCAGGTATCTGATATTCCTGCAATTGTTGTAAATCTGATGGTAAATCGCGTCTGCCAAGTATACCGCCAAAAATCTTTGGATGCAGTGTTTTAACCCGACCACCCAGAATTGATGGATATGAAGTAACGGATTCAACAGCAATAGTTTCGATACCCAGGCTTTTAATATAATCAAATGTCCCGCCTGTAGAATATATAATTACATTTAATTCATTTAATTTTCGGATAATAGGTTCAATGCCTTCTTTTGAATAAACAGAAATAAGTGCGCTCTTAATTTTCTTCATGTATTAATAATTTATTGATGCTGATAATCAATGGTATAAAAATAAATTTTCAATTTGCAATTTTATTAAAAAAAAAGCGTATTTACCAATTTAATTTCATATATATTCATAATTTTACCAATTATTTTATTACAATAAAATTGAATCGCGAAAGATGAAACAGAAAATGTTCATATTTGTTAAATTGTTCAGAGAGAGCTATTTGTTTGCTTTTCAGGCTATCATTGTAAATAAATTAAGAACAATACTTACGTTGTCCGGCATTACTATAGGTATCTTTTCCATCATATCAGTTTTTACTGTTTTTGATTCACTCGAAAACAAGATTAAATCGAGTATCGACTCATTGGGTGATAATGTTTTGTTTGTAGAGAAATGGCCATGGGAATTTGGCAGCGATTATCCATGGTGGAAATATATGAGACGCCCAGTAGTTAAACTAAGTGAGCTTACAGAAATCCAAAAAAAGAGTCAGGCTTATAGTGCAGCTACATTTATTGCTGCAAGTACCAAAACAGTGAAATATCAGAGTAATAGTGTTTCAAATGCACAGATATTTGCTGTATCCGATGATTACGAAAAAGTAATGTCGATAAATATTGGATTGGGAAGATATTTTACTGATGGAGAATCTATTCAGGGCAAAGGTGTTGCTATCATAGGGAGTGATATTGCACAGAGTCTTTATGGCAATTCGAATCCTTTGGATAAAGATATCAGTGTATTTGGCAGAAAAATAAATGTAATCGGTGTTTTTAAAAAGCAAGGTGATAACAGTTTCGGACAAAGCAGCGATAATCAGGTGATGATACCTATTAATTTTGCAAGAAATATACTGGATATAACAGATGAATCGAACGGACCAACCATTATTGTCAGAGCTAAACCTAATATAAGCAATCAGGAATTAAAGGATGAGCTCACCGGAATTTTCCGTTCGGTAAGACGCTTAAAACCTGCGGCTGAAGATAATTTTGCAATTAACGAAATGAGCTTACTCACCAAAGGTTTTGAAAGTATTTTCGGGGTGATTAGTTCCATTGGCTGGATAATTGGCGGATTTTCATTAATTGTAGGCGGATTTGGTATTGCCAATATTATGTTTGTATCGGTAAAAGAACGAACGAATATTATTGGTATTCAAAAATCCTTGGGTGCTAAAAATTATTTTATTTTGTTACAATTTTTATTCGAAGCGGTATTTTTATCATTAATTGGTGGAGCTTTGGGTTTACTTATTATTTATTTAGGCACAATCATTGTAACCTACGCTCTGGATTTTGAACTCAGTTTAACTATAGGTAATATATTCCTTGGTCTGGGTGTTTCTTTTTTAATTGGTCTGGTTGCCGGCTTTATTCCTGCCTTTAATGCTTCCCGCTTAAATCCTGTTGATGCAATACGATCTTCGTAATTTATAAATTCAATACTAATTTATAATTTAAACAATGTTTAAAATTAACAAAAGTATTGCTGTAATTTTTCTTTTAGCATTAATATTGTCCTGCACAAAACAAAACCATATAAATTCATCGGGAGGGAAATGCTGCGAAATCCTGTTGGTTACTGATAAGTATTTGGTTGAAAGTCCGGTAGGTGATAGTCTGAAAGCATTTTTTATGCAGGAACAAAGCGAACTAAACCAGACAGAACCTATATTTACAATGCCCTTTATTTCACATGCTGTATTTGATGAAACACCTATGTTTCAGACATACCGCAATATTATCCTTCTCATTATTAATGATAGCTGCAAGGGAAAAATTGAAATACTTAAAGATTATAAAGCAAAACCGCAAACTATATTTATACTCAAAGCACCTAATAATGAAGCTTTTTTTCATTTGTTTATGCAAAATAAGGAAATCATAAAAGCCCGTTTTGATGAAATGGAAAGAATACGCATTAATCAGGCATTTAAGGAGAACGAAGCCAAGGAAATCCGTGTCGCTTTGCTGAAAAACTTTAAATTTTCCATGTGTTTTCCAATGGGTTTTTTTATTGCAAAAAAGACTTCTGATTTTGCCTGGATTCGCCTGGAAACAAAGGAATATAGTCAGGGCTTGCTGATTTATTCATGTCCGTATTTTGATAAAAAACAGTTAACACCTCAACATATCATTTTTTTACGCGATTCATTAACAAGGCAATATATACCAGGCCCAACTGACAGCTCCTACATGATTACAGAAAATAAAATTACACCCATATGCAGAGAAATTAATTTTAAAGGATTATATGCTATGGAAACCAGAGGCCTATGGAAGTTGGAAGGTGATTTTATGGGCGGACCATTTATTAATTACACTTTTATTGATGAAAAAAACATGCGCATTATAATGCTGGATGCATATTTGTATTCTCCAAAAAAACCTAAACGCGATTTGTTAAAACAACTCGAAGCGATTATTTACACTTATCATGCAAAATAGTTTATAAAGTTTGAAAGTTTAAAGTTTATAAAGTTATATGAGTTGATTTACATTATTATTCAGGAACTTTTTAATTTATTATTTGTTTTCATATAAAAACAAATTGGATGAAAACGAGAATTATAACCACAATTTTATTAATTGCCATATTAACTACAGCCATGTATTCATTTACAACAAGCAAAAATATTCCGTCAAAACTCAAAGAATCGGTAATAACTTATACCCTCGATGGCGTTTCCTATAAAGGATATATAGTTTACGACCAGAACAAAAAAGGTAAAAGACCTGCAATACTCGTTGTGCACGAATGGTGGGGTTTGAATGATTATGTCAAGATGAGGGCTAAACAACTGGCCTCATTAGGCTATATAGCAATGGCAGTTGATATGTATGGCAACGGAAAAGTTGCTGCAAATCCTTCAGAAGCTAAGGAAATGACTGCTCCGTTTTATAAAGATCCTCAATTGGGAAAAACAAGACTGGATGCTGCCATTCAAAAAATAAAGGAATTTGAGCAATGCGATTCAACTAAAATAGCTGCTATTGGTTATTGTTTTGGTGGTTCAGTTGTGCTGAATTCAGCAAAACTTGGAGCCAGACTTAAAGGAGTGGTAAGTTTCCATGGTGGACTTGCTGGAGTTACTGCCAATAAGGATTTACTGAAAGCAAGTATATTGGTATGTCATGGTGGCAGCGATAAATTTATTCCACAAACGGATATTGACAATTTTAAACAGCAACTGGATGCAATAGGAGCTGATTATACTTTTAAGATCTATCCTAATTCCACCCATGCTTTTACAAATCCTGAATCCACTAAGGTAGGCAAGGAGTTTAATATGCCGATTGAATATAATGCAGAAGCAGATAAGAATTCGTGGAATGATATGAAAGTATTTTTGAATACGTTGTTTAAAAAATAGAATTGGATTTAATAATTTGTAAGGTTTATTCCTGACGTTTTCTTAATAAAACAGGTTTATATATAACAGTTCGCTGCTATGCAGCTCAGATTTGGTTATTTTCTCCTTTTTATTAACAGTAAAGTCCTACGGACTTTATTTACGCGTCATTTATCCTGATATTCAAATTCAATTATGTTTTTAATATCGATTATTTTTATCATAAAATGTAAAAAATGTGACTGAAAAATTGATTTAAAAATATCTTAAATAACAATGAAAATCTTTTCTTTTGCTACGTAGTAGCATACTGTTAATAATAAATAATACCATTATTAATTTAAGCACCATAGGTGCGTCCTGTAATATTATTTAAAATGGCTGAACTTCTCAACAGCCTTACTTATACTATCAACATTGTCAAAAACAATGGAAAGTTTGCCTTTATTTTCTTTCATGCGCACAGAGCGTGGGTTAAGCTGCAGGTATTGTAAGAAGTTGGTAAATTCAGCAGACTGAAAATAAGGTGAATCCTGATTGCTCACAAAATAAGCGATGAGTTTTTGTTGTTTTAATATCAGTTTTTCAAAACCAATATGTTTGGCCATGCGGCGCAACCTGATGGTATTTATTAATTCTTCTGTAGGCTTGGGTACAGCACCAAAACGGTCAATCAGCCTGATATTAAAGGCTGCTAATTCTTCATCCGTTTCAAGACTGTCCAATTCTTTGTAAAGGCTTAACCTTTCGGTAATATTTTTTATGTATTCATCAGGTATCATGAGTTCCAGATCGGTTTCAATGGTACAATCCTTAACGAAAACAATTTCATCATCTTCATTATGATACAAATCGTGGAATTCAGTTTCTTTGAGTTCAGTTATGGCTTCATCCAGAATTTTATGATATATGTCAAAACCGATTTCTGAAATAAACCCACTTTGTTCGCCACCTAAAATATCACCGGCACCGCGGATATCCAGGTCGCGCATGGCGATGTTAAACCCACTTCCGATTTCGGAAAATTCTTCAATGGCTTTCAGTCTTTTGCGTGCTTCATCAGTTAATACCGTTAGTGGTGGTGCAATTAAATAACAGAAAGATTTTTTGTTGGAACGGCCAACACGACCTCGTAACTGGTGCAAATCGCTCAATCCATAACTTTGGGCTTCGTTAATAATAATGGTATTGGCATTTGGAATATCCAGGCCATTTTCAATAATTGTGGTTGCCAGTAAAACATCGTATTCGCCATCAATAAAGTCGAGCATCACTTTTTCCAGTTTATGGCCGTCCATCTGCCCGTGTCCGATGGCTACTTTGATGTCAGGCAGCAAACGCTGTATCATTCCAGCAACTTCCATAATACTTTGCACACGATTATGGACAAAGAAAACCTGACCACCTCTGGAAACTTCCTGTAGTATGGCATCGCGTATCAGTTCTTCGTTAAAAGAATGTAATTCGGTATGTACAGGATAGCGGTTAGGCGGAGGTGTGTTAATGATAGACAAATCCCTGGCTCCCATCAGCGAAAACTGTAATGTACGGGGAATAGGAGTGGCGGTCAATGTCAAAGTATCCACATCCACCTTGATTTGTTTGAGTTTTTCTTTTACAGCAACACCAAATTTCTGTTCTTCATCAATAATCAGAAGGCCTAAATCTTTAAAACCAACGTCTTTGCTAACCAGGCGGTGTGTTCCAATTAAAATGTCAATTTTTCCGGCTTTGAGGTCTTTTAATATTTGTGTTTTCTGGGCTGTAGTTTTGAAACGGTTGATATATTCTGTTTTGCATGGAAAATCTTTCAGTCTTTCCCTGAATGTTTTGTAATGCTGCAATGCAAGAATAGTTGTTGGAACCAATATCGCCACCTGTTTGCTGTCAGCAACGGCTTTAAATGCAGCACGAACAGCAATTTCAGTTTTGCCAAAGCCCACGTCACCACAAACTAGCCTGTCCATTGGGAAGTCGGCTTCCATATCTTTTTTTACATCATTGGTAGCTTTTAACTGGTCTGGTGTATCTTCATATATAAATGATGCTTCCAGTTCGTTTTGCAGATAAGTATCGGCATTGAAAGCAAAACCTTTGGCAGCCTTACGTTCAGCGTAAAGTTTGATTAAATCCTTGGCAATATCCTTTACCTTTTGTTTGGCTTTGTTTTTAAGATTCTGCCAAGCTGGTGAACCCAATCTGCTAAGGGAAGGCAAACTGCCTTCCTTACCGGAATATTTGGAAATGCGGTGTAATGAATGTATGCTAACATATAAAATATCGTCTTCTTTATATATCAGGCGTATGGCTTCCTGCTCTTTGCCGTTGTTGTTGATTTTTTCCAGTCCACCATAGCGTCCGATACCGTGATCCGTGTGAGTTACATAATCACCGGGTTTAAGATCATAGATTTCTTTAAGCGTTAAAGCTTCCTTATTTTGCGAAAACTCATTGAGCTTGTATTTATGGTAACGTTCAAACAGCTGATGGTCGGTATAGCAGCATAATTTGAGGTCGTTATCAATAAAGCCTTCGTTAAGCGCACAATTAAGATGGGTGTAACTTATATGTTCCTTATTGGTATTGATTTCGGTAAAGATTCTGTCCAGTCTTTCAATCTGCTTCTGATTATCAGAAACGATAATATTTTGATATCCATTTTCCGTGTTTTCAACCAGATTTCGGAAAAGCATTTCGAAGTTCTTGTTAAAAACAGGCTGAGGGGAAGTATTGAAAAAAATTTCCTTATTGTTTTTAAGCATTGGATAATTCCCGATTTCGATAATATTAAAATCGAGGATTTCTCTTAAAAATTCAGATGCGGTAACAAATAATTGCTGCGGTTTTTTATGCCCGGTGTCTAAAGCAATAGCTTCAAATGCCTGCTCGGCTTTTACAAACTCAGCATTTATCTTATCTGAAGCATATTCCATGTTTTCAATCCAGATTGATGCTGGTTTTGGAATAAACTCAAGCAAGCTTTCCCTGAATTCACTGAATTTATGATGCTGTATATTGGGAAGTATGGATATATTATCCAGTTGTTGTTTTGATAGCTGGTTGACCGGATCGAAAGAACGGATGGATTCCACTTCATCTCCGAAAAACTCAATACGGTAGGGAAAATCATTGGAAAAAGAAAAAACATCAATTAAACCGCCACGAACAGAGAACTGCCCGGATTCAACTACAAAATCAACTCTTTCAAATTCATATTCTATCAGCAAATCCATAATAAAATCATGGTTTACGCTTTCGCCTTTCTTAAGTTTTAGCGTATTGCTCTGAAGATTTTTCTTGGTGATTACTTTTTCGCACAATGCTTCAGGATAGCTGACAATAATGGGTGCATGCCTTGATTGGCTTAAACGGTTGAGCACCTCGGAGCGCAGTAATACATTGGCATTCTCTGTTTCTTCAACCTGATATGGTTTTTTGTATGATGTCGGATAAAATAAAATATTTTTGTTATCGTAATCAAAACTGGCTTCACCGCTAAGGTTTTCCAGATCATTGTAAAAATAAGCCGCTTTTTCCTTATCACTAAGGATAAACAAATGAATTCCCTGGCATTGCTTAATAATGGCGTTTGCCACCAATACAAGGGAAGAACCGTTCAGTCCTTTAATACTGTGACGCAATGGCTTTCCTTTTAGCAGTAAAGCACTTAAGCCGGAAACGCGTTGGTCTCCGGCATATAATTTGGTAACATCAGATGTTTGCAATAGCGTATTGCGTTAAAATTTCCGCAAAGTTAGCTGAAATCGCTGAATTTTAAAAGAATTAATCGCTGAATTGAGGACTTAGTTTAAAACAAAATTAATAGGAATATTTAATCTTACATTAACTGCATTCCCATTTTGTTTCCCGGGATTCCATCTGGGCATTCTGCTGAGAACTCTTAATGCCTCATCTTCGCATCCTCCGCCAATAGCTCTTAATATTTTTATATCCTGAACATTACCTTCCCTGTTTACTATAAATGATGCATAAACTATACCTGTAATATTTAATTCTCTGGCTAATGCAGGATATTTTATTGAAGACCTCAAATAATTAAACAGATCATCTTCACCACTCAGAAATACAGGCATTTGAGGAACATCCATATAGGTTGTTGTATCTACGGTTTTTACACCACCAGTTGTAGTGCCGTCCCAATTTCCGGTAACAGGACCGGTAACACCACCATCAACGGTAGTAGCAGCAATATTTCTAGGATCGTTAATCAATTTATCCTGTGGTGCTATTTCAACATCAGGAGCTTCAACATCAGGAACTATATGTGTTGGAGGAAATGCAACCGTATTTACCAATACCGGTTTTCCCTTTGCCGGTTCAATAATTGGATCAACATTATCCTTTGGTTTATCAATAGGAGGTCTTATAATTTCAATAGTCCCTGAATTGATTATATGATTATCTCCGTTTCTTTCACGATTCAAAATCATTGGAGAAGCCGCAACCATAATAAGCAAAGAAGCTGCTATAAAAATGGCTGTAATTTGTCTCTTTGCTATATGTTCCCTTAATTCGTAAGCACCATATGCGTGATTCCTACCTTCAAAAACCAATTCACACCATTCATGTGAATAAATATCTGTTGTTTTCATTTGTTTATTTTTTTTATAATTTATATGTACAAATCAATGCCCAAATAAATATTTTTGGTTAATTTTCAAGATTTACTCGTGGGCATTTCATGGCTTTAAGTATTTAGTTAACACAAATTTACTCATGAAAATCACTGAAAGCAACAGCAAATCAGCCTATGGCAGGACTTTATCAGTCGCCGGTAGCAGATTATAAGGTAACGGTAAGTATTTTAATTCAGACTTAAGGAATATATTTAGTCTATATAGAGAAATGCTATTTGAAAGAGGAAATATTATTTTAGATCGCCTTTGTATTTCAACTGCAAACCATATAAGAAATTACGCAGAAACTGATCGTGACAAACACGGTATTTATCCTGAGTAGGTTTACGGAAGAAAGCGCTTATTTCGTGTTTGCTTATTCTTAAATCCACTGATTTCATAATTTCGATGAGATCATCATCCATAAGGTTTAAGGCAATTTTTAATTTCCTGAGAATGATATTGTTATTCAGGCTTTTTTCGGGCAACGGTTGTTCGCCTTCTTTACGTCCACGTTTGGAAATAATGAAACCATTCAGGAAGGTGGCAAATTCCTTATCCCTAATTTCCTGAAAAGCGGGGTCGTCATCTTTCTTAAGCCAGTCGCTAATCTCGGCTCTGGTAACTTCCAGGCCTCCCAGGCCAAATGTTTCCATCATGGTAGAATCGCTTAAATCGAAAGTAAAACGGATACGGCGTAAAATGTCGTTATTGGTCATAAAAATAGCATGCTTTAATTAAAAATCAGAAAGCAAAGTTAAGGTAAAATTATGCTTTTTACACTATTTACCTCTAAATTCTTAAAAGGATATTATTATCTGGAAGCTAAATTTGGCTTGGCAAACCATTTCTTTTTACCACTGTTTTCGGCAGTGTTGGAGGTTTTTGCATTGCGTTGTGGCCGGTTCGACATATTGCGCTGTTGTTTGGGCGCTTTTACAGGATTATGGTCAATTAAAGGAAAAGGATGATCGTTTACCACTGCAATTTTTTGTCCGATTAATTTTTCAATATCGCGTAAATAAGCTTTTTCTGTTGCATCGCAAAAGGAATAAGCACAGCCTTTTGCACCAGCTCTGCCGGTTCTGCCGATACGATGAATATAAGTTTCAGCAACGTTAGGAAGTTCAAAATTGATTACAAATTCCATGTCATCTATGTCGATGCCACGAGCAGCAATATCAGTAGCCACCAACACACGTGTGGTTTGCTTTTTAAAATTGCTCAATGCCAGTTGACGGGCATTCTGTGATTTATTACCGTGAATGGCTTCAGCACTGATATTGCTTTTGGCCAGTATTTTTACCACTTTATCAGCACCATGTTTGGTACGGGTAAAAACAAGGGCATTTTTGATATGATTGTTTTTTAAAATTTCAATCAGCAATGCGTTTTTATTTCCGTTGTCAACAAAATACATATTTTGTTTGATCAATTCCAAAGGCGTTGCCGAAGGAGTAATTTCAACCTTTTTGGGCTGATGCAATATGGTATTCGATAGTTTTATGATTTCTGCGGGCATGGTAGCTGAGAAAAACAGCGACTGGCGTTTTTGAGGCAATTCAGCAATAATTCTTTTGATATCATGGATAAAACCCATATCCAGCATGCAATCTGCTTCGTCCAGTACAAAAATTTCTATATCACGTAAGGAAATAAATCCCTGATTCATTAAATCGAGCAATCTGCCGGGAGTAGCTATAAGTATATCAACACCATGTTGTAATGCTGCTGTTTGAGGATTCTGATTTACACCGCCAAAAACGACAGTGCTGTTTATTTTTGTAAAACGACCGTAAGTTTTAATGCTTTCATTGATCTGAATGGCAAGCTCACGGGTAGGTGTAAGTATTAAGCTTTTTATTTTTTTTCTCTTTTCGAAATTTTTTGAGGTATGTAAGAGCTGTAATATAGGAATAGCAAAGGCTGCAGTTTTACCTGTACCTGTTTGTGCGCAACCTAGTAAATCGCTTCCTTTTAATATAATAGGAATCGCTTCTTTTTGAATAGGCGTAGGTGTATTGTAACCTTCTTGTTGTAACGACTTAAGAATAGGTTCAATAATGTTTAATGATTGAAATGGCATAAATTAATTTAAATAGATTTTTTGAGAACCAAAACCTGACTGTTTTAGGAGGGAAATGTCCGTATGTGAATTTTTTGCAAAGGTAAGCTTTATTATTTGATTTATGGCGATTTATGAATATTTATGTTTTGATAAGGCTTTAAACAACATGATTTTTACACATAAAAAATCATTCAATCAGTAATTTTTTTATTTCTAAAATACCTTTGTTACCAATCATTTCAATTAAGTATAAACCTTTTTCCAAATCAGAAACATCTATCGTTGTATTTACTGTATCATTTATTTTAATATTTTTCACTAATTGTGCATTGATATTAAATATATTTATCCTTAATGGGAACGCATTTTCTTTTGTAAAATCAATATTTATAGTTGATTTTGCAGGATTGGGATACAGATTAAAATAGCTTTGTAATGTATTGTTTGTGATATTTGTGATGATGATGTGTTTTGACATCGATTTTAATTTACATCCCATAGCATTTTCTGCCATTAAATAATAATGACCGCTTTGGCTGATATTCAATACATTGCTAGTTGCTGTGCTAATGAACTGCATATTGTTATACCAGAAATAATGCTGATAATTACCAGCAGTTAACTGGTTATTCTGTAATTGCAAATAAGGTGTTATACTTGATAAATTTGTTACAGCTATGCTGTCGCTTACTGTTTGCCAGGCTATTTGCTTGAGTAAATTATTTGTACTTACTGATAATCCTCCGTTTGCACTGCTGTACATTGGATCATCCCTGAAAATAGTGGCATAAATTACATTGGCTGTTAAATAGGCACCTTCCAGTGATGGATGTGTTTCATCAGCTGACCATAAATCGTAGCCAGGATTGATTTGAATGATTTTTTCCCATGCTGCACCAATAGGCGCAATAACCTGACGAGCGGTATCGTTTAAAAAATGGTAATTTGCTGTAATCCGCTCTATCATTTCACTACCTGTATTGCCATAAGGTGGAAGTCCGTTTTTCATTCCCCAGCCCGAAAACCATATCATTTTGGCACAGGGATTATTATGAATAACAGAATCCCTGATTTTAAAATGTCCCTGAATGACAAGACTTGAGGATGAAAATTTCCCGTAATCCAGTACAAAACGTCCCTGATTATCCTGTAAAACCACATAATCCCATTTATCAGAACGGATATTATCATAAACCAAAGGATTGTTCATGTGTGCCATAGTTCCCTGAGCAGTATCACCAACACTGACTCCTCCCGGAGCGTACATTTGTGTCTTAACTTTATATCCGGCACTATCGGCAATATTCCGGAATAAATCTGGCATATTTTCGAAATAAGTAAAACTGTTACCGATAAATAAAACTTTAATTGTATCCTGTGCTGTACAATGGAAATAAATAAAACAAAAAATAATAATAATTATTCGGTTCATTATAAAGATTTTATGTCTGCAAAATTAGTATTTAGCTAAAGTTGTGCGTATATTTGTATATTTATATCAGCAAAGTTACAAACATAATCATCATAAAAATAAAAGACATGAAAAAACATTTTTACATTTTAGTTGCTTTGGCTGTGTTTCCATTTGCTGGAATTTTTGCACAATGTGCACAAACAGCCAACATTTATTCATTTACTTACAATGGACATAACTATGAAATTGTAAAAGAATTGAAATCATGGACAGATGCAGCTGCCTGTGCTGTTGAAAGGGGAGGGTATCTTGTTGAAATCAATGATCAGGCTGAACAAACCATGGTTTACAGTAAAATTGCCGCTGCCGGAATTTCTACAACCTATACTCAGGTTCCTGATGGTGGTGGCACTGCCTACCTATGGATTGGTGCTACTGATAAAGTTTTTGAAGGAAACTGGATATGGGATGGTAAAAATGTAGGTACTGGAACTAATTTCTGGAACGGTCAGGGCGCAGCAGGTGCCGGTGGAGGATTACCTGTGGGTGGTGCTTTTATAAACTGGGGTGGTAAATCAACAGGTACACCTAATGAACCGGATGATTATGGCGGATTGCAGGATGCTGCGGGTATTGCTTTGGCAGGATGGCCAAGCGGAACTACTTTGCTTGGTATTGCAGGTGAATGGAATGATCTGGCAATAGCTAATACATTATATTATATTATCGAAAAAAATACAAGCGGAATTAAAGAAAATGGGAGTTCTTTAAACTTCGAAATTTTCCCTAATCCTGCTTCTGATTTTATTCAGTTTAAAGGAATTATTTTTAATCAAAGTATTGAATTAACTATAAAAGATATTAGCGGAAAAACGATTATCAGCCAGCATTTAAGCAAAGATACAATTGATATTTCTGCGCTGGCTGCAGGTAGTTATTTTGTTAATATAATAACTGAAAACAAAAACTATTCATGCCAATTTGTAAAGAAATAGTTTAAAGTTTATTTTTTACTTAAATCTTTTATTAAGCCTTCGTTGGTAATATAAAGTCTGGTTTTTGCATCCTTGCTTTCCAGTTTGGCTTCATACTGCGTTTCGGCAACTATGATGCTTAATTTATAATTATTCTGATCAAACAGGCTTAAAATATCATTACCAAGTTCAGCAAGCTGAGCGGAATATTTCTTATTTTTCTCGAAATAAGCTTCTTCTCTGTAAAAAACAGCCCATAGCATACGTTTGAGCTTTTCCGTTTCGGGAAGTTTGAATTCTTCTTTGGCAGTTCCAGCTTTTAAAGTTGAGAACTTTAGATAGCCGTATCTTTCGGGCATATGCATACTGATAACACCTACCGGTGACCATACCCAGTTATGCTCAGGCAGTGCTTTTCCTGCTTTATCAGTTATTTTTACATACTTCCCGTTTTCCCATTTGGTATCCCATTCAACACGTGAAAAATTGATTCTCCATAGTTTTTCAGTATCAGGTTTTCCACTATCCAGTCCGAATGACAATGAAGTAAATGGAATGGCAAGTTCAACTGTCCATTTTTTATCCTTATCATTACCGTTGTTTAAAGTGCCATCAATTTTTACAGCTTTTTTTAAACCTTTAAAATCCCAGTTATGCAAGGCAAAGGATGAATGACGGTAAGGATGTGGCATAAACAAATCGAAAACAGTCTGTTTGGCATTGATTTCAAATTCAAAATAATTATTGGCATCATTATCCGGATCTATAAATATCTCAAAATCATTATCATAATAAACCACATCATCATGATTTTCAAGATAAGCCCAGATATGTTCTTCGTCCAGTTGTGCTGCTATATAAAGATAAGTGGAGTCCCATAACATTTTAACTTTTGTATTTTGTTTAGGTAAAGGTTTTTTATCACCTTCAATATCCACAAATAAATCAGTCCATTCTGCCTGTTGCCATGCCTTTTTGTCCAGATTTCCATCTATAGTAATGGCTTCGTCTGTATGATAACAAACATAGTGTTTTGGTTCCACCATTAAATACTTTAAATCAGTTTTTAATGATTCTCCGGCTGTATTTTCTTTTTTCTGATTGCATGAAATTAAGACGATAGCCATAATTGCTAATTTTGATAAATTTTTGAATTTCATAATATTAATAAATTTAAATTATTTATTCCTTTTCTTTTTTATCCACATATCCTGAATCACCATGATCGCGGATATTATGACGTAAAGCTGATATCATTTCACGTAAATTTTTAATGCCTCCAATGGTAAACCAAATCGTAACAACAATAGATGCTGCTAAAAAGATATAGGTATATATTTTCCAGAAATGCATCCATTGCGGGTTGGTTATTTTTTCGATAAAGAAATTATAGATAGTCCCTGTAAAAAATACCAACACCCACATGGCTGTCCAGCCCATGGTTACAATATAGATTATTTTGTCGCCTTTAGTAAATTCTTTGGTTGTTCCCAACACTTTCCATCCTTTAACAGGTTGAGCATCTTCAGGTTTAACTTCAATTTTATCAGCATATACACCACGGTGCAACATCTGGTCAAGTATGATTTTTGGTCTTGGTGTAAGCAGAGAAACCACAACATAAACTATAGTTGCAGCTACCATAGCTAAAAACCATCCCCATTGTCCGTTAATGGGGAAATCCGGAATAATTTTATTTAATAAAATATTCAGAGAAGCGGTTAATGCACCGGTAATCATTGCAGCCCATGCTGCAGCTGTTGTTCCACGTTTCCAGTACAAGCCGCCAATAATGACAGCACCCGAACCACCCACAAAAATAGCACCGGAAATATTCAGGAATAAGAAAACAAGGTCTTTTGGCTGGAAAATAATACTTAATACAAATATAGTAATACCAACTCCCAGAATAGAAAGTTTTAAATATTTTAAATGTTCTTTGGGCTCAAATGCTTTTTTCCTTAAAGGCATAATACAATCCTGGATAAAAATACTTCCCCAGGAATGCATATAGGTATTATGACAAGTGATGGCTGCAGCAAGCATTATAGCTACAAAAGCACCTTTTATACCAACCGGTAACAAATAATTCAACGCCATCGGTACTCTCAGCTGACTTTGTTGTGCAGCCGTGCCTGCCGTAGATAATGTTGCATTAATAGAATCAGCTACTGCTTTAAAATCAGCATGATTGAATAAAGTATAAGCTACTATCGGCACAAATACCAGAAATAATCCCCATTGCGGAACCAGGCGCCAGTTGGTTAATACATCTGCCATTCGTGCTTCGTGTGCACTTTTTGCTGCTATATTAAAGGAAGAATTTCCCTGCCATGATAACTTAGTATAAATTAAACCAAACATCCCTATGAAAAAGAACCAGGGATTAAAATCCTGAACTTTACTGGCATCAAAAGGATTCACCAGTGATTTTCCGGCTTCAGCACTTGTTATCGCTGTGGTAATATGTGCCCAATCTATCTTGAATAGCAGTAATATTACTATTACAACAAAAACAATGTTTACAAAAACTCCCTGTATGAAATCAGTAAACATTACAGCGATATGTCCTCCTGTGAAGATAAAATACAAAGGAATCAACACCATTACTGCAGTAACTAAAATAAAAGTACCAGAAAAAGCACCAACCATACCAACTTCAGGAATACCGCAGAAATAGATAAAGAAACGTGCACTTACAGAAGGAAAAATTACCATATTAAACAAACCGGAAAAGAAAGCAAGAAAACCTGCAAATATCCTGAATGTACGGCTGTATCTGATTTCGAAAAACTGAGCCATGGTCAGGGCTTTTGTTTGTCTGAAACGATAAACTACCCATCCGGTAACACTTATTCCGACAAGAATAACTGCTGTTGGCATTTCCCACCAGCGTGAGTTAAATCCTGCGTTAAAGTTCTGTTCAAGTGCTCCAACAACCGTGATGGCACCCAGTGCAGCCGTGCCGTGGAACATGGAGATGATATACCTGCCACCAGTTCTGCCTGTTGCCAGAAAGTCGGAAACACTTTTTACCAGATTTTTGCTGAATAAAACCATACCGACCATCATAGCCAGTAATACCAATACAATTGCCCAGTCGCCCGTTGAAAGATTCATAGTTGTATTTATTAATTTACTTTAATAATTTTTTTTAATTTTCAACATTCAAAACCTGCCAGATTTTTAAAATCTGGCAGGTTTGTGTTATGAATTATTGATTTGTATTTTCCAGAAGTTCATTTATTGTAGTCACTGCCAATCCAACACAGGTATCAGCAGCTCCGTAATATACATAAACTTCACTGTCAGGTTTTGCAAATCCTTCATTATCATAATCCATTACTATCATTCCACTTGGAAAAACCACATTGGGTACCTGCCCGGCTAATTCATACAATTCACGGGGTTCAAGGATATTGCACCAGCTGCGTGACAATACTCTTGAAGGATCATTCAAATCCAGCAGCATAACTCCTGCCTGATAAATATTTGAACTGCCGAAATGCCCGGCAACACCATGATAGATATGTAACCAGCCCTTACGTGTTTTAACAGGAGGAGGTCCTGAACCTATAAATTCATCCCAGTAATGGAAACGACCATCAATTAATGGTGCCAGTGGTTCCCAATTAAGTAAATCATCTGATTTCGAAAGCCAGATGGTACTTCCTGAAGTGGTGCCGTTATCATGACGTGACTTGTTGGGACGATCCATTCTAAGATAATTACCATTTACTTTTTCAGGGAAAAGTACTCCGTTACGGATATCTTCATTGGAAGTTATTCCCAGAAATTCAAAACTTTTGAAGTCGTTGGTTTTACCAAGGCCCAACTGACATCCGCCATCCATATCCATGGCAAACATGATATAATACGTTCCTTCTAAATTGGAAATCCGTGCATCGTAAATATGATAGATTTTTTCCTTGATTTTTTCTATTCCCTTAAAGTCAACAATTTTGTTTTCCACTTTAAAATCTATGCCATTCACGCTTTCGGCCATAACCATGAAGGTTTCACGGGAACGGCTCTGAACCCTGAGCATGAGTAAATATTTATCACCGAACTTAATGGCTCCCGGATTAAAAACCGAGGTAGCATCCACCAGCTGAGGATAAATATCAGGAATATCTGCTCTTGTTAATATCGGACTTATTGGATGTCTTTTCATTTTATATATTTTTCTGGGTTTGATATTTAACCCATTATTACTTTAACATTACATTCTTTCAACGTTGAAACCGGCAATACATTTCTATCAATTTTTACACTATCAACAAAAATTTCTTTCACTCCTTTTTCAAGATGCTGTGGATTGAAGACCTCAATTATATAAAGACATCCACGATAAATACGTTTTGCCTTAAACCCATCCCAATGTGTTGGAATTGCAGGATCAATAAGCAATCCATTATAAGATGGACGTAAACCCAATATATAATCATAGCTTACACGATACATCCATGCAGCAGAGCCGGTTTGCCACGAATGGCTTGCTCTTCCGGCATGCGAATGTTCGTTGCTGGTGATATACTGAGAATATACATATGGTTCAGCAACAAAAATATCGCTGTCGATGCGGTTTGGCAGCATTTTTTTGAAATAATCAAAAGCCTGATTGCTTCTTCCCAGCATACATTCTGCCTGTATCACCCATGTAGTAGGATGACAGAATACTGCACCGTTTTCCTTCTTACCCCAGACACATCTGGTAACCAAACCAATATTAGGATCAATTTCTTTCCATGCCGGTGAACATTTCTTTGGACCTTCAGGTGAATCCAGATATTTCTTAACGCTGTTCAGGGCTGTTACATTACGTTCCTTGTCAGGGAACCCGGCTAAAACTGGCCAGATTTGTGTATTCAGAAATATTTTACCATATTTGTTTTCATGCGAACCCACTTTACTGCCTTTACCACCAAAAGCACGGATATACCATTCACCATCCCAGCAGTTGTCTTCAACTGCTTTTACAAGTTTATCGCGAACAATTGAAACTTCTGCCTTTTCTTTTTGCTTATCTAAATAATCCAGCAATTCAATGAATAAATTCAGCATAGCAGCATAGAACATACCACCCCAAACGCTTTCACCTCCTTCATCACCACCAATATAATCCAGGGTATCGTTCCAGTCGCCTCTGCCGAAAACCGGCAATCCGTGTATACCTAAGTTATTTTTAGCATAGTTTACTACAGCATACATGTGATCTAAAATACTTCCTTCTTTGCCTTCTTCGATAAAACGTTGTTTGTTATTCAGTAAATCAAAGTCACCTGTTTCTTTGAGATATTCCGAAACTGCCAGCATAAACCACAACGGATCATCACAATGATGGGTAAATTCACCTTCACCATCACCATGGAAATGATGATACACTTTCCCGTCAGTTCTCATCTGGCGTGAAAGCAGGAGAATTCGTTCTTTTGCCTTTTCCGGATTGGAGATTGTTACTGCTATGGTATCCTGCGATGTATCTCTGAAACCGAAGCCTCTTCCAATACCCCAGTAATAAAAACTGGCAACACGTCCTACATCAAACGCTACTTTAGCCTGATAAGGCATCCAGTATTTCATAAAGGTATTTACATCATCATCGGGCGTTTCAACGGAAGTATGAGCAAAATAATCATCCCAGCTTTTGTTGAGTTTTTTAAAAGCAGCATCAATAACTGCTACATCTTTATATTTGTTAACCTTTTGTTCTTTTAATTCTTCAAATTTCAACTTTTCGATTACACCTAAGGTAAAGATAAGATCTTTTGTTTCGCCGGGTTGTAATTCAATATCAATTTTCAATGCATTGACAACATTACCGAAATCGGTATCCTGTGAACTCAGCATTTCTTTTTCAATACTTTCAGGATTATTTTCGTTGCGGTAAAGGCCGATAAAGCGTTCGCGAACAGTTTCATAACTGCTGGCAGCATGATTGGCAGTGAAGAAAGTCCACTGATCCCATTCTTTATTTTCCTGCTGTTGGGTGCCTTTGGTCTGTGTAACCCAATAGGTTTTAGTTGAAAAAATGGCATTCAGGTCCTTTTCAAAATGAGAACGGTTGAAATGCTGATCATCACATTGATTGATCAGATCTACCAAAGCATGTCCCAGGGCAAGTTCAACATAGCCGTAAACAGACAATTTGCGTGGTTTATCTGTAATATTTTTTAGTGTGGTTTTCCACAATTCCTGGTCATCATCCTGAGGAACGAAATACAAAACAGAAGAATCAATACCGTTAATGCTTGCTTCGGAGCGGGTATAGCCAAAACCATGGGCCAGTTTATAGGCTTCAAGATGTTTGCCAACGGGTTGCCAGGTTAAGCTCCATACTTCGCCTGTTTCGTTATCTTTAATATATAAGTATTTGCCGGGTCTGTCGTGAGGAACTTCGTTAATACGGTAACGGGTAATACGACCATGCAACGGGCTTTTAAAATAGCTCATTCCGCCGCCATTATTAGAAATACTGGTAAAATATCTGCCGTTATATAAATAGTTTATCCATGGGCTGGGCGTATTCATTTTGGTAATTATATACTCCTTTTTGTCCTTCGAAAAATAACCGTATTGCATTGTAATTTTTTGATTAGTTTAGTATTGCAAATGTATTATTTTTATTTAAATAATTTATCTAAATGCATTTAGGTTTTGGAGAAAACTTTATTTAGTTTATTAAAGTAAATTAAGGTCGGAATATTAATTTTTGGAATTGAATTAAAATACCACAATGTTCAGATTCAGATTGCAAATTCGGCTCTGCGGTGTTTAAAAATGACGAAGTCTGCTCACGCAAAAGCCAAACACACAAGACTTCGCCAAGCGAGGTATCACATTTTGTGATACCACATCTTCTATTTCAGCATGATTAGGCTGATACATAAAATTTGAAATCGCAAATTGCGATTTCAAATTTACAATCTCGATTTCCTTAGGTGGTCGCAAATTGCGACCAGCTTATTTACAAAATTCATTTTTTTTTGAATTACAAATCAAACTATGTTCATATCCGAATTGCAAAATCGGCTCTGCGGTGGTTAAAACGACGAAGTCTGCCTACGCTATGGCTAAACACACAAGACTTCACCGAGCGAGGGTTTTAGTAAATAACAGTAAATTTATTTGTTTTAAGCATAACACTGTATTACATTTGTGAAAGAATCAATTATATAATTTTAAAAACTTAAAATTTACTCTTTATAATTAAATATGTTTAAAAAAATCTTTTCTAAACGTATTATAAAAATCTTGATTCTTTTAGGTGATTTTACATTATTAATAGGTATACTGTTACTTTTATTACCTTATATATCAGGTTGTAAAAAAGACAGAAGTTTTACAGAACGTCCTCCTTTTACTGAAGATCAATTAGGGTGGATTAATAATAAAGTTAATCCCAAATACCGCTGTATTGCAAAAACTACAAATACTCAGGGTGATTCAATTATTGTAATTGATACTGTTGTCTCTAATACAAAAATAATTAATAAGCAATATTTTAGCACAAATGACGACGATAATATATCTTATTATGAAGGTTATTTTTACTTTGGTATTGGTTATATTAATGCAGGTTATGGTCTCTCGATCGAAATTAATAATGAATACGATTTTTATGTAAAATTAAAAGGAAACTTCTATGATAATTTTAGTTATACTATTGATACAGCTAATATTAACGGAGTTCTTTATACTAATGTTTATAAATTCGAAAATTTAATAATTCCTTATCAAAAATCTAATGTAAAGATTTATTTTAAAAAAAATATTGGATTTTTATATGTTGAACAAGTTAATGGAAATAATCAAACCATGCTGCAATAACACAAGCCATCTTTTCAATATGTAGCAAAAATTCCATTATATCAAACAATTTGGAATTACAAAAACACTAAACGAATATTTTACTTTATATCCTTTAACATTTCCACCACCGCTTTTACCCTCATTTCATCCGTTATACTTTTTTCATATTCGGAAATACCTGCTATTCCTCCCATACGGATATCACTATTTCTGAAAAGCATATTACTTTCCTGCTTTTTCCGCAGCGAAACATGAAATGCCTTAGCTTTGGTCTGTATTGCAATATCTCTGATGTTTTCTTCAGTAATACCACTGCCCGGCATAATAGAGATGCGGTCTGCAGCTTGTTCAACTAACTTTTTAAGCATGGGTATACCTTCAAAAGCTTTGGGTTGGAGGCCGGAAGTGAGGAGAGTGTCAAAACCCAGGTCTATAATATCTTCCAGGGCAGTAAAGGGGTCGGATACCATATCAAAAGCCCGGTGGAATGTGCAACGCATTGGGTAGGCCGCTTGCAGCAGATACCGGCAAGCCGCTTTATCAATTTTCCCTTCTGGCGTAAGCATACCAAAAACAACGGCATCTGCTCCCAGATTTTTTGCAGCAATAATATCCTGTTTCATTATTTCCAGTTCGTTGGAAGAATAAAGAAAATCTCCGCCTCTGGGGCGAATAATTACATGCAAATCAATGGATAAATGTTTTCTTGCCAATGCAATGGTACCATAAGAAGGCGTAGTTCCTCCTTCATAAATATTGTCGCACAATTCAACACGTTGTGCCCCGCCTTTTCCGGCAGCTATGGCTGATTCAACGGAATTGGCACAAACTTCTAAAAGCATTGACGTTGGTTTATTTGTTCCTGCTTTTGGTATAAGCTTCGTTTAAGCCTTTTATTATTGTTTTGGTGATATCTAAACTGTCATTTGCAAATAATAAACTGCTTGATCTTGATTTTTCTAGTATGAAAGAGTATTTTGGTCCCTGGTTAAATCTTTTAACGTAGGCAAAAATTGAATCCTGAAGCTGGATATTTTTCTTTTCCTTTTCCTCCATTAACTGACTCCCAAAACTTTCTTTTAAGGCTAATATACTGTTTTGTTTTTCTTTCAACGCTTCTTCTTTTTTAATTTGTTCGGTTTTTGTTAGAGAAGCACCTGTTTTCAGATAGTTTTCATACTCGCTTTGAAATGCCATTGTTTTGGCTTTGTAATCATTGGTTAATCTTAATTCCAGATCTTTAAGTTCTTTTTTTGTATCTTTTACATATTCATAATTTTCCCAAAGGCTGTCGCTGTCAACATAAGCAATAGTTAATGCTGTTTTTATGCTTACAGGCTGGCTCACTTCTTTTTTGTTTTTAGACGTAAAAAATAAAATGTAAAGTACTATTACAGCTATTGCTAAAATAATATTTATATACATTCCGCATCTTGAATGTTTGCAGGTTTCAGCTTCATTTTTACTGATACCGGCGGGTTGAAAGTTTGGTTTTTCAGGAGTTTGTTCCGTGGTTTCAACGATATTGTTTTCTTCGCTCATAGTTAATGATTAATAATTTTATATTTATTTTTGATTTTTATGATTTATTTTTCTTTCGATGTGTTTCGATATACTTCAGACTAATTCCCGACTTCCGACATGAACTTAATGCGCATTAATCGGATTTCTTCTTCTGTATATTCATTTTCACCCAATTCAAATAATGCATCATTTATAGAATCCGATTCTGCTTCACTAAAGAATTCGTATATTTCTTCCTGATGGTAAATATCAACACATTCGTCAATATAATATTTGATGTCGATTTTTGTACCGGAAGAAACTATGCTTTCAATTTCTGTAAGTAATTCTTCCATAGTTAAATTCTTAGCAATGGCAATATCTTCCAGGGATAGCTTTCTGTCGATATTCTGAATAATGTAAACTTTAAGCCCTGATTTATTGACAACAGATTTAACTACCAGATCCTGAGGCCGTTCAATTTCGTTTTCTTCAACATAGGCTTTAATAAGATTGATGAAAGGTTGAGCATATTTAGATGCCTTACCGGTTCCAACACCGGTAATTTGCTTCATTTCTTCCATAGTAATCGGATATTGTATGGTCATATCCTCTAATGATGGATCCTGAAAAATTACAAAAGGAGGAAGATTTTCTTTGCGGGAGATTTCTTTTCTGAGGTCTTTTAGCAACGAAAATAAAGTTTTATCAGTTGCGTTGGAGTGACCACCACTTCCGCCGATAACATCCATTAAATCGTCATCATCATTTAAATAATCATGATCTTTGGCAATCATGATTTTGTATGGTTTTTTAATATATTTTAAGCCTTCCTGGCTTACTTTTAACAAACCATAATTTTCAATATCTTTTACCAATAAATTTTCGATTATGGCCTGACGAATGACAGCATTCCAGTATCCTTCAACTTTACCGGAACCTATACCAAACTGTGGTATTTTATCATGCTTCATTTTCTTTAATGTAGCAGAATTTTTACCTATAATAATTTGGGCAATATGTTTGACTTTAAATAATTGTTTAACAGCTAAAACCGTTTCAATGGCAATAATAATATCTTCAGTACCGTCTGTTTTTTCTTTAGGATGATTACAGTTATCACAGGTATTACAATTATCCTGCTCATAATTTTCTCCAAAATAATGTAATAAAACTCTTCTCCGGCATGCAGATGACTCTGCATAAGATACCGTTTCGTTCATCAGTTGCATGGCTATTTCCTGTTCAGCAACAGGTTTGCCTTTTAAGAATTTTTCCAGTTTATTGATGTCTTCTTCGCTGTAGAAGGCTATGCAATTTCCTTCGCCATCATCACGTCCGGCTCTGCCTGTTTCCTGATAATAACCTTCGAGGCTTTTGGGCATATCATAATGAATTACAAACCTTACATCAGGTTTATCGATACCCATACCAAAAGCAATGGTAGCAACAATTACATCCACTTCTTCCATAAGGAATTTATCCTGATTATCGGCACGTACTACAGGATCTAAACCTGCATGATAGGGTAATGCTTTAATGCCATTTACAAGAAGGGTTTCAGCTAATTCTTCAACTTTTTTACGGCTCAGACAATAAATAATTCCGGATTTACCCTGATGGGTTTTAATGAACTTAATTACTTCCTTATTTACATCTTTTGTTTTGGTACGAACTTCATAATATAAGTTAGGGCGGTTGAATGATGAAATAAAAACATTGGCATTCATCATAATCAGGTTTTTCTGAATATCCTGTTGAACTTTAGGCGTAGCTGTTGCTGTAAGTGCAATAATAGGAACTTTCTCACCTATAGAATCAATTATAGGCCGCAACCTGCGGTATTCAGGTCTGAAATCGTGTCCCCATTCCGAAATACAATGGGCTTCGTCAATTGCATAAAAAGATATTTTTATATCCTTAAAAAACGCAACATTTTCTTCTTTAGTAAGTGATTCGGGTGCAACGTATAAAAGTTTGGTTTTCCCTGAAGTTAAATCGGCTTTTACAGCCTTAATTTCTGCTTTTGACAGAGAAGAATTTAAAAAATGTGCTATACCGTTGTCATTACCAAAGTTGCGTATTGCATCAACCTGATTTTTCATCAGTGATATTAATGGAGAAATGATAATTGCTGTTCCTTTACTTATAATAGCTGGTAACTGATAGCAAAGCGATTTACCACCACCGGTGGGCATGATAACAAAAGTATCCTTGCCGTCCAGTACGCTTTTAATTACTTCTTCCTGATTCCCTTTAAAATTATCAAATCCAAAAATTTTTTTCAAGTGTTTGTGAAGTACATCACCTTCCTTATTCGCCATGTATGATATCATTTAAAATGCATTACATTTATTTTTTTAAAAATGGATACATTTATCTTTTGTAAAATTAGATTATTTTTTTTGAAAAACTTACATGTTTTTTTATTGCTAAATGAAAAATTTCATGTAGGTTTGTAATGTAAATGTACTACATTTTCTTTTAAGTATTTACAAAATTATATTTTTTTATAAAAAAACAACATTGAAATCGTATCAGGAAATTAAAAAAATTGCGTTGGCTACTATTCAAAACGAAGCTGAAGCTGTGGCTAATCTAAAAAATTACATTGATGATGCTTTTGCAAAATGCGTTGAAGCTATTTTTAATTGTAAAGGCAGAGTTATTATTACAGGAATTGGTAAAAGTGCCAATATTGCATCTAAAATAGTTTCCACGTTAAATTCTACAGGTACACCGGCTATTTTTATGCATGCTGCTGATGCTATACATGGTGATCTGGGCATTATTCAGCCCGATGATATCGTTATTTGTATCTCAAAAAGCGGAAATACACCTGAAATAAAAGTAATTGTACCCTTAATGAAATCTTCTGGAAATAAAATTATTGCACTGGTTGGTAATATATCATCATACCTTGCGCTACAGGCTGATTTTATTATCAATTGCAGTGTACAAAAAGAGGCCTGTCCTAATAATTTAGCTCCGACTTCAAGCACTACCGCACAATTGGTCATGGGCGATGCCTTAGCCATTGCTTTGCTCGAATGCAGAGGATTTACCACGGAAGATTTTGCGAAATACCACCCCGGCGGTGCTTTGGGGAAGCAACTCTATTTAAGGGTTTCCGATTTATCTGTTAATAATGAAGTACCAAAAATATTTCCTGATACTGACGTTAAAAAAACTATACTTGAAATTACATCTAAACGCTTAGGTGCTGCCGCTGTTGTTGAAAATGATATAATTTTAGGTATTGTTACTGATGGTGATTTAAGACGAATGTTACAGAAAGACGTTGCAATAGAAACTTTATTGGCGAAAGATATCATGTCTTTGCATCCAAAAACCATCCAAAAAGATGAGTTAGCTGTAACAGCATTAAATGTGATGAAACAAAACAACATAACACAATTACTGGTTGTTGACGAGAATAATAGATATATAGGTGTTATTCATCTGCACGATTTACTCAGAGAAGGAATAATATAGTTTATATAGTTTGTAAAGTTCATAAAGTATAAAGTTATTATTCATATAATATGAGTGGTTTAATTGATGATTACAATGCATACCGGCAGCGCATGAATGATAAGATTCTTGCTTCCGGTGATAAAACCATTAAACGCATCTATAATGCTGACACCAATGCATTTTTAGCTGGTGCTTTAGATGTTAAAACAAAGGAAATCATGGGCCTGGTAGCGTCTATGGTGCTTCGTTGCGATGATTGTATACGTTATCATTTATTAAAATGCCATGAAAACGGCCTGACTACCGAAGAGTTGTTCGAAGTTTTCGGTATTGCCAATTTAGTTGGCGGAACTATTGTAATCCCTCATACACGCAGGGCTTTGGAGTTTTGGGAAGAAATTCTATACTCAGACAATAAAGAATAAGAATTAGAGTTTAATTGAAGTCAATATTTAAACGAAATGATTTTAAGAACAGAAAATATTGTAAAAAAATATAAAAATCGTACTGTTGTAAAGGGTGTGTCAGTTCAGGTGGAACAAGGCGAAATTGTTGGTTTGCTGGGTCCCAATGGTGCAGGTAAAACCACAACATTTTACATGACAGTGGGTTTAATAAAACCGCTATCAGGCAAAGTATTTCTTGATGATCTGGATATTACCGAAATGCCAATGTATAAAAGGGCTCAAAACGGTATCGGGTATCTTGCCCAGGAAGCTTCAGTTTTTAGACAATTAAGCGTGGAAGATAATATTATTGCAGTACTGGAATTTACCAAACTCAGTAAAACAGAGCAACACGCAAAATTAGAATTATTATTAAGTGAATTTGGTTTGCAGAATATCCGTAAAAGCAAGGGAATTCAACTATCGGGGGGAGAAAGACGCCGTACTGAAATTGCACGTGCATTAGCAGTTGACCCTAAATTTATTTTATTGGATGAACCATTTGCAGGTGTTGACCCTATTGCTGTTGAAGATATTCAAGCTATAGTAAAGAAATTAAAAGATAAAAATATCGGTGTATTAATCACCGACCATAATGTACACGAAACCCTTAATATTACTGACAGAGCATATCTTTTGTTTGAAGGGAGCATATTAAAATCAGGTACATCCCAGGAATTAGCAGAGGATGAGCATGTCCGCAAAGTTTATCTGGGTAAGAATTTTGAGCTGAGGAAATAGGATATTAACTAATTAGAATATTGGCTATAAGTTTTATTCAACAAATTCAATATCAGATTATGCCAAATACCTATACTCAAATTCATATTCAAATAGTTTTTGCTGTTAAATAATGTTACGGAATTATTCAGTCAAGCTGGAAGGATGAATTATTCAAATATATTACAGGTATTGTGCATCATCATCATCACAAAATGATTAGTATCAATGGAATGTCTGATCATGTTCACATTTTAATTGGAATGAATCCAACACAATCTATTTCTGATTTACTGCAGGATATTAAAGGAAGTTCTTCAAAATGGATTAATCAGAAGCAGTTTGTAAATGGCAAATTTGAGTGGCAATAAGGATATGGCGCTTTTTCTTATGGTAAATTACAGCTAAAAGATGTAATTGCTTATATTGAAAATCAGGAAAAACATCATAAAAATTAAGCTTTAGAGAAGAATACATTAATTTTCTTAAAAAATTTGAGATTGATTATGATGAGAAATTCATATTTAATGATTTAATCTAGTTGATTATATTTCATCCCTACGGGACTTAGAACACATTATATAATACAAAGGCTACCGATATATTGTCCCTACGGGACAAGTCCTTACCAAAGATTTATTCAAATTTAACCAAAGCCTTAAATTTGTTAAATAAAAATAATGTTTAACTGCATGCTATTTTACCAAATAAATGATTTCAAAGAAATGTCCCGTAGGGACAATATATCGGTAGAAATATCAGTAAAACAAAATAATCAAGTCCCGTAGGGACGATATAAATGTGTTTTATTCCTCTTCTTTATCATACCAGCTGGCATACATAGGATATGCATTGGCAATCCGCTGAATTTGCCCTACGATCAGGCTTTCATCTAAATTTTTTGTCTTTTTTGCCGGAACTCCTGCATAGATCGAACCAGGTTCAACTATCGTATTTTCCAGTATCAGTGCACCTGCCGCAATAATGGAATTGCTGCCAATTACAGCTCCGTCCATAATAATAGCGCCCATACCCACCAATACATTGTCGTGGATAGTACAACCATGGACAATTGCCTGATGGGCAACGGATACATTATTGCCAATTGAGGTTGGTGCTTTCATATAGGTACAATGCACTATAGCTCCGTCCTGTATGTTTACATTATTACCCATTCTGATGGTATGTACATCGCCTCTTACCACTGCATTAAACCAAATACTGCAATTATCGCCCATTATTACATCACCGGTTATGGTTGCATTATCGGCTAAAAAACAATTTTTCCCGAATTTAGGGCTTATTCCTTTTACTGATCTTATTAATGCCATGTTATAGATTTTTAGGTTGAAAGAATTTAGGCTGCAGGTTAACAGATGATGATTAACCAATAACTTAATATTCAATAATTAATAACTAATTTTTTCAAAATTATATCCTTTTGCCTGAAAATGTTCAATAAATTTTGGTAATGCATACAGCAATTTTTCTTTTGACTTGATACTATCGTGAAAAACAACAATAGCTCCTTCATTAGTATACTTCAGCACATTTTCAAGGCATTGTTCCTTACTGGTTTTTGCATCAAAATCGCCGCTTAATATGGTCCATAATATAATCCGATAATTTTTTTTCAGCAGTTTTTTTTCAGCTGGTGTAATTTTACCGTAAGGCGGACGAAACAATTTAGTATGTAAAAAGGATTCGGATTTTAAAATATTTTCAATGTACTCATTTTTAGGTGTTTTCCAACCGTTTATATGATTATAGGTGTGATTTCCAACACTATGTCCTTGTTCCAGGATTTGATTAAAAACATCAGTATGTTTTTGGATATTCTCACCTACACAAAAAAATGTAGCTTTAATATTAAAATCTGAAAGAATTTTAAGTACTGATGGTGTAATTTCCGGAACAGGTCCATCATCAAAAGTAAGATAAATGCTTTTATTTCCTTTAGGCATTTCCCAGCATAAACTTTTGCCGTAAATTTTTCTTAAGATGTTTGGCGATTTAACGAGGTACAAAACTTTGTCTTTTATTAAACTAATTTCAACAACAAATTTAATTAAATCTTATCATTTTTTGCTAAAAATAAAAACCTGTGTTTTGAAATAACACAGTTTTCTGTTTTCGTTTCCAATATGATATTTTAGTACTTGAAACCGATAGTCATCATTATATTGCTGCCAATCATACTGTTTTTAACAGGGTTAAGAGCGATAACTGAAGGGTTGTAAAAATAATAATCTTCATCTTGTTTTGAATAAGAATAAGCCAGATCAACAAAGAAATCTTTTTCTCTGAAACCCAGTCCTGCTGAAATAACAGTACGTTTACTAACATTCACATTTTTCCAGTATGGATTTCCATAATAAGCATAACCTGCTCTGAAAGCCAGCTGGTTTAAACGCCATTCAGTACCTATTCTTAAATTTGAAGCAGAATTATATTTGGCTTGGATGGCATCATTTTCATTAGAAAAATCATAAGTATCAGACCTTAAGCGGGATAGTGTATAATCCACAAATTCATAATCTGCACTTATTAAACCATATTCGTTTAATACGAAAGCTAAACTTCCGATAAATCTATAGGGTGTAGTTAATTCATAATCAAAACTACCTTTGGGTGAATCAACATTATATTTTCCATTTGAAGCCAGGTCTGATTCAATTCTGCGGCTATATTCATCCTGCATTGCATAATAATAAGTTGGAGAATGGAAAGCTACACCTATTCTGATCATATCAATAGGGCGATAAATCATACCAAATTTAAAATTAATACCGGCACCGGATGTATTAAGATTATCAGTAACTGTGAATGAATTGAAATTATTAATAGTATCCTTACTGTCTGTTTCTTTATAGGAAGATTGTTCAGAATAGCGTATAAAAGGGAAACCAAGTGTAGCACCGATATACAATTTATCACTGTAATTTCCACCTAAAGATATAACCAGTTCATTGGTTGACCCGCCTGAAGTTACCGATTTACGTTGTAAAACACCTCTGTTAACAACCGAAGTATAATGTGTAGAATCCTTTGGATTTATAAGATAGGCATCATAAGCCAGTTGTGTATCAAAGCTATTCAAATCAGCAGCTTTAACACCATTTGCTTTACTAACATATTGATTTAGCATGGAACTGCTTTCATTGAAACCTTCCATTATCATTCTGTTATTGAAATTGTTCAAACGATTGATACCAAAACCAAACTGAGCAGCTTTAAAACCCGGACCCTCAGCATAATTACCTCTTTTGTAAAATGTATATACAAAACCGGCATTTCCTAAATTAAAATTATATTTAAAATCATCTCTTTCTTGTGAATTATTGAATATTGATGATGTTTTACCGGTATAAAAAGAGGGTGAAAAAGTAAATTCAGAAATTTTATATAAACCAATTCCTCCCGGATTAAGGCTTAAAGAAGAAAAATCAGCTCCCAGCGCACCAAAAGCACCACCCATGGCTGTTGATCTTGCGGTTCCACCATAAAATAGCTGTGAATACCTGAGTGCATCAATTTCATTTTGAGCAAAACTAATTGTATTGGCTGTAATAGCAATTAGTAATGTGATTAATATTTTTTTCATTGCAGTAAAAATTTAAATTATAGTTTATTAATTTATCATCTTCTGTGACTATTTGTCCCTCCGCTGTTTCCACCGGATCTTGAACCACCGCTGTTTCCGCCTGAATTTGAAGGAGGAGCTGAATAGGTAGAACGGCTTGGAGCAGGAGTGCTATAGTTTGTTGAAGGTGTAGTGTTATTATTCCTTTCAGTATTAGCAGGAGGTGTAGTATTCCTGTTTTCATTGTTAGCAGGAGCAGTATAGCTTCTGTTGTTATAGTTATTATACTGTCTTGGTGTTTCCTGATTAGTTGCAGGTTGTGTTTGCGCTGCTCTGTTATTATAATTTCTTTCGCTTTTGTATTTAGGTGCTTCGAATTCCTGACTCGAACGTGGTTGTGTATAGTTTGGTGAATTATATGATTTTGGGTCACGATAATTATAAGTATTACGCGAAGTATTTGTATTTGTTGGATTTGCTGCTTTTTGTTCCTGATTTGAACGGCTATACCTTTGATAATTATTGATACGGGTAGCAGGTGTATTGTAGCTTCTTGAACTGTTGTTTGGTGTTACAACCCTGGCCGCATTATTAGGGTCTGTTCTTTTGCTGTCAGTATTAGACATTGTTGTTACAACTTTGTCCTGATTTGTAGTAGTTGCTTTACTGTCTGTTGTTCTGGTATTTAAATTTCCAGGTTCTGTAAGCCTTGAATCAGATGGTTTTACAGGATCTTTTCTGTCAGAAACTGAAGTATTGGATTGATTATTACTGTTAACACCTCTTGAAGCATTTAATGGTGTTGAAGCAGCCCGGATTTCAGGTTCCTTTTTCCCTCCAATATTTGATCCTGTGGATGTTGCACGATGTATACTACCGTTTGAAGATCCAATATTATTCCTTGGTCCAAAATAGTGTGAACTTGAATTATTTTGATTTGAAGACCAATATCCATCATTATATCCATGACCGTATCCGTATCCATATCCGCCGTATCCTCCATAACTGCCATAACCATAATATCCACCCCAGTAAGGAGAATACCAGTCAGAATAAACCATTCCTATGCCCCAACCAAAGCCAAAGCCTATATTCCATCCCCAGTTGTTCCAATAATATGGACTGTAAAAGGAATAACTTGGTCCCCATGGGTTGTATCCCATATAAATACTGGTTCCATAGTAAAAAGGATCGTGATTATACCAGTACATATTGGTATAATAATCATCATAATAACCGAAAGATTGGCATGGATTATGAAATCTTCTTAAACGTGACGAATACCCATAATCATAATAATCATCCGGATCATAAGTTGAATAGTTTTGATTATTATCCTGAGCCGCAACGTTTTCTTGTAAAGGCTGCGGTGCATTGGTATCATAACTAATCTGGCTGATATTTTCAGCTTGGGTTTGTTTGTACTTTTCGTAGCTTTGTTTTGATTTATCTGAAGTAGCTTCGGTTGCATTATATGATTTTGGAGTAGTTTCAATATAATTTGTGGCAGGCTGATTAGCTGTATTTTGCTTTACTTCAGCAGGTTGATTCTGAACTACAATCTTGCTTTTTTTCGAAGTATAAACTCCATCATCGTCATATGTTGACGAAAGCTGATTAGCAGAAGTGCAAGCTGTTAAAAAGAAGAAAGCTACTGCTGCTATTTTTATTAGGGTTTTCATAATTTGGTCCTCCCTTGGGGTTTTATTGTTTATTTATTGTGATTCTTATGCTTATATTTTTTAATTTTGCCACTCAATTTCACGATTAATTTTTCTTGAAATACAACAAATTTTATACCAAAGTAAGAAAAAATGGCAAAAGATTTCACTAAAAGAGCAGATAATTATTCGCAATGGTACAATGAGCTGGTTATAAAAGCTGATTTGGCTGAAAATTCAGCTGTTAGAGGCTGTATGGTAATCAAACCTTATGGTTATGCAATCTGGGAAAAAATGCAGGCTGCATTAGATAAAATGTTTAAAGAAACAGGTCATCAGAATGCATATTTCCCGTTGTTTATTCCTAAATCATTTTTTACCAAAGAAGCCAGTCATGTGGAAGGTTTTGCAAAAGAATGTGCTATAGTTACCCATTATCGCCTTAAAACTGACGAGAACGGCAAAATTGTAGTAGATGAAACCGCAAAATTAGAGGAAGAACTTATCGTTCGTCCTACATCAGAAACCATTATCTGGGATACTTACCGCAACTGGATACAATCATACAGAGATTTGCCTATATTGGTAAATCAATGGGCAAATGTGGTAAGATGGGAAATGCGTACGCGTTTGTTCCTTCGCACCGCTGAATTTTTGTGGCAGGAAGGGCATACAGCTCATGCCACACAAGAAGAAGCTTTGGTAGAAACACGTAAAATGCTTGATGTATATGCTACTTTTGCTGAACAATTTATGGCAGTTCCGGTACTTAAAGGGATTAAAACAGCCAATGAACGCTTTGCAGGTGCTATTGAAACATTTTGCATTGAAGCATTAATGCAGGATGGTAAAGCATTGCAGGCTGGTACTTCACATTTTCTGGGACAAAATTTTGCAAAAGCATTTGATGTTAAGTTCTTAACCAAAGAAAATAAACAGGAATACGTTTGGGCTACCTCTTGGGGTGTTTCTACCCGCCTAATGGGTGCATTGGTAATGGCTCATTCTGACGATAACGGACTGGTATTGCCTCCTAAATTAGCGCCTATTCAAGTTGTTATTGTTCCTATCTACAAGAACGATGAACAACTGGCAGAAATTTCTGTGAAAGCTGAAGCCATTAAAAAAGCTATTGAAGCTAAAGGCATTTCTGTAAAATATGATAACAGGGATACCTATAAACCAGGCTGGAAATTTGCTGAATATGAATTTAAAGGTGTTCCTTTGCGTTTAGCTATCGGACCTCGTGATATGGAAGAAGGAACTATTGAAGTTGCCCGTCGCGATACCATGGAAAAAGCAATATATCAGCAAATTGATATTGAAAATAAAGTTGAACATTTATTGGATTCTATTCAAAGTAATTTATATCAGAAAGCATTGAACTTTAGGGATATGTCAACTTATAAAGTCGATAGCTGGGCCGAATTTAAAGATGCTATTGAAAATAAAGGCGGTTTTGTACTGGCGCATTGGGATGGAACTACCGAAACAGAGCTGAAAATAAAGGAAGAAACCAAAGCTACCATTCGTACTATACCTTTGAATAATCCAAAAGAAAACGGTAAATGTATTTTTTCCGGAAAACCATCTACACAAAGGGTGGTTTTTGCAAAAGCGTATTAATAACAGCTTTATTATTCAATTTTTATTTAAATATGAAAGTAGCCGGTTTTAGTTTTGTGAGAAATGCAATAAAATTCGATTTTGATTTAAGCTATAAAAATTACAGTACCAAAGACCGTTTTAAGCTAATTGTCGAAAAAATTAGCGGTTATCGTATCGGTGAATATAAGAATTATAAAGTCGTTTAAATAAAAAAGGAGAACAGCGTAGCTCTCCTTTCTTCAGATTCATTTACGGTAAATAATTATTGAACCTTGTTCAATATTCTGACATCAGGTTTTCCAATAACACCTACTTTTTCCATCGTTGCATGCAATTCAGGGGAATTAATAAATCCATTTACGGCTTCAATATTAGGGAAATTACATATTATAGTAACATCATTAGGGTTAGAATGAGATTGATTTACAGATTCAACCTTGATGCCAAAAGATGCACGAACTTTTTCGTGTTCATCAAATCCAACTTTCCAGTCTGAAAAATTATTTACAACATGTGAAATTATTACAGTTTTCATTTTATTTAATTTTTAATTACCCTACTCATTTGGCTTTTCGGAAACGCCCCGTTTTTTTAAAGTGGTTGCAGGTCTCCACATTTTTTACAAATTAGTGTATTTAGTTAATAAATCTGAAAATGATTTAAGCCTTGTTTTTATTATTATAAATAAAGTTTTATAAACTAAAATTTTCTTCAAGTATAGTTGCCAGTTTTTCGTATTTTGGCTGAACATCAGGTCTTGAATTATTGATTTCAAAAAAGCGGGAATACAGCATTCCAACTGTTTTTGTCTGCATATTCATATCCATCCAGGGATAAAGAATATCATCTTCCTTATGAATGTGTTCTGTTAAAAGATTCAGGTAATTTATGAGATTGTTTTTAACTATAGAAGTATCTCCTTCTTCAACTCCACGAAGCATTTCGGCAACATAGCCGCGGGATTGAACATGGTCATTCATCATAACCTGAATAATATCAAGCGAAGTGTCAAATTGAACAAACAATTCATCTTCTTCCTTGGCATGGTGATACTTATCTGCATAATTTTTAATGAAATCTGCCACGGCCAAGACAATGTCTTTATGTTCCTGCTTTTTTACATCCAATATTTCAACAATGGCAGGTATTTTAGCTAATATTCTTTTAATCAGTTTATGCTCATCAACAAGCATTCTTAGTGGTGGTGACATAGAATTTCCATTCCCTGATGTTTTTTTTTCCTGCGCAATTCTTGGAATTTCGAAAGATTCACCTGGATAAATTATTGAAAAAATATTCTCAAATAATTGTTTTTCGTTTTCAGCATTCAGATTATGTATGCTTACAACATCTTTTAATTTGCAGGTTCCAAGACTACAGGGTGCACAACCGATTTCATATTTATCCAGTGCTGTCTGGATTTCGTTAAATTCATTTATCAGATCTTTGATATTGGTATTTAAACATTTTTCAACTCTGGCATCCATAGGTATTATTTTAATTTGCGCATCAGGTTAAAATAACAATTGAAAAATCACTAAGTTTATAAAAGAAAATTTTATTCTTCATTTTAGAATTTATTTAAAACTAAAATGAAAGAATACCGTATAAATAAAATTAGTAATAAAAAAATACTTTAAGTATATATATAAACTCTTATGCAGCTACTATGATATTAAAGAATTCTTTTGATAAACAATTAATTTTCAGACTGATATTTGTTCTTTTTATTTCAACTTTTCTTTCTTCGTGCAGCAAACATTCGATTGATGCAGTTTTTACAACTTCATCAAAGAGGATACAACAGGGAGATACAACGCTATTAAAATGGGAAGTATTTCCAAACCCTGATATCGTAAGTATTTCGCTTGATGAGTATGCTGATAATGTCAATTCAATTGGCCAGATTCCTGTATATCCTGAACAAAGTAAAACCTTTACGCTTAAAGTAATTAATAAAAAGGGTAAAGAAAAACGGTTTTCAACACGGTTAAATATATTACCACCAGATTTCGATGAAATTAGCTATCCTTTAAGCGTTTATGATGAAGATCCTATATTAATTAACTGGAAAGCGTCAAATACAAAATGGGTTAGTATTAAAGGTTTGCCTGACACTTTGTTTCCTTCCGGTTATTATAGTGCATTGCTGGATACAACTCATATGTTTACACTTGTTGCTTATAATAAAAATGGGAGATTTACTGAAAAAACGATTCACATTGATGTAAAACAACCTGATCAGATTTATGGCGATTCGGTTTTGTGTTTTGGTGAGGAAATTACACTTTTCTGGAATTTTAAAAACTCATCAAAAATAAGAATTTCAGGTATTGATCAGGAATTTAAACCTATTGATCAGGTTAAACTGAAACCCCAAAAATCGATGACTTATAAATTTATTGCGACGCGCTTAAATGGGAAAAATATTACTAAAACATTTAAAGTATTTGTTTTACCGGCTGATATGGTAAAATTTAAATGTCCTGAAAAAGTTGAAAAAGGTGGTGAAATTGATTTAAGCTGGGAAGTAAAAGATATTGACAGTTTGATTTTTTCCAATGGGAAAAGAATATATAAAAGGGCTGCAAATGGAAGCATCCGCCAGAAAGTGGTTGAAAATACCAGATTTGAATTAGTTTTTAAGTATAAAAACCTTACCTATCATTATCCAAAATCTATTCAGGTAGTTGAACGTAAGTTTATTGAAGGAACCAAATCCTTTTCAGAATTAAATGCTAAATCAAAATTAAATTTTGAAATTTTTGGTATTGATAAAAGTAAATATCCTGATGAAATTAAGCTATATGTTTTAGTAGTAGATACTTCGGGTTATTTTATTACAAATTTGATTTCAGAAACTGACCGGAAAAATTCATTCAGGAAATATTTTAAACAGTTGGTCGAAAAGATTGATGATGTAAAATATCCTGTAAATAATTTTGATGTTAAAGAAATTTATAATTTAAATACAAACAGCGATTTCTCATTAGTACTCGACTATAGCGGATCTATGGCTACTGATATTGTTTATCTGGAGCGCTCGATAGATAAATTTATTAAGTTGGTTAATGATAAAGATAGAATTTCATTTGTAAAATTTGATGATAAGCTCGATAGCCTTATGCCACTTACTGATGACAAAACGGTAATGTATAAAAAATTTGGCTTTAATGGATTAACCGGAATGGGAGGAGGGACTGCCCTCTATGCCGGTACTGATTTAGGATTAAGGCAGTTTGACACTGTTGATTCCAGATTTAAAAGATTGATCTTGTTTACCGATGGTTATGAAAACGCATCCATGCCTTTTTATAAAGATTATGCTGTTTCATCCAGTGCTGTAATAGCTAAATCGAGAGCAAATAATATTCCGATGTATATAATTTCTTATGGTGATGGTACCAATATGGAATTACTGGATGAAATGGCTAGTTTGAGCGGAGGGAAACATTATAATATCCGGAATCATAAATCTTTGGAAAAGGTTTTTAATGAGTTTGTAAGAACAACTAAATACTTTTACGAAATTACCTATAAACCCAGGGTTGCTGACAGAGAAAGAACAATAGAGTTAATTTATAATAATAATTTAAAAACCGAATCAACCACCTCAAAGCTATATATTGGCGAAGATTATAATGTAATGCCGCTGGAATTAAATAACGGAAATACAAACAATTTTATATCATTATCAGATAGTTTGAAAAGGCTTAGCAAATTAAAACCAACAGTTTTACCACAGGTAATTACATTGTTTGATTTTGACAGAACGGAAATATTGCCCAAATACAAAGATGTAATTACCAGTTATGTCAGGATAATGAAGGAAAAGCCATCGTGTGAAGTGGTCTTGATTGGTCATACCGATAGAGTTGGAAGTGATGAATATTGTAACCGGCTTTCGTTGCGCAGAGCAAGTGAAATAAAAGAAGCTATGGTGCAGCAGGGAATCCGTTCAGAAAGGATTAAAGTTTTAGGTTTTGGAAAGCAACAAGCTATTTGGAATCCTGAGAAGAACGAAACACAGGCAAGAGAAAACAGAAGGGTAGAAATTGTTATTTTGGAATAAAATGCTGCATAATATTATTTAAACGACTGCATATCATGTAATTTCCGGTACAATCCGTTTTTAGCAATTAAATCGTTGTGTTTACCTCTTTCAGCAATATTGCCTTTATCCAGTACAATAATTTCATCCATATTCTGTATAGTGGAAAGGCGATGTGCAATAGCTATTGTTGTCCTTCCTTTCATAATTTTTTCAAGTGCATCCTGAACCAATCGTTCTGATTCCATATCAAGTGCTGAGGTGGCTTCATCCAAAATAAGGATGGGTGGGTTTTTCAACACTGCTCTGGCAATATTTAACCGCTGCCGTTGACCACCTGACAATAAACTGCCCCTGTCGCCAATTAAAGTGTCATAGCCATCACTCATTTGCATGATAAAATCATGGGCATTGGCTGTTTTAGCGGCTTCAATTACTTTTTCCCTTGCTATTTCTTCATTTCCAAAAGCTATATTATTGTAGACTGTATCGTTAAACAAAATTGTATCCTGAGAAACAATACCGAACAAACTTCTTAGCATGTCAATTGCAAGATCTTTTATGGGAATGCCATCTATCATCAATTCGCCTCCAGTACAGTCATAAAAACGGGCAATTAAATCAACCATTGTAGATTTACCGGCACCTGAAGGACCAACAATAGCAATTGATTTACCGCATTCTATCACCAGATTTATCTTGTTAAGTACAATTTTATCAATATCATAAGCAAAATACACATCCTTAAAAATAATATTTTTGCTAAATCTATTGATTTTAATGGCGTTTTCCTTTTCTTCTATTACTTCCTCAGCGTCAAGTATAAATTTTACCCGTTCAATTGAAGCCCTGCCTTTTTGTATAAAATAAAATGCTGTTGTGAGGTTCTTGGCCGGGTTGATAATCATAATAAAGAGCATCAGATAAAGGATAAACGATTCGGCATTTAAGCTCGAATTCTGACTTAAAATCATGGAACCGCCATACAATAATATAATCATAACAATAATGGTTCCCAGAAATTCACTTAAAGGCGAAGCCAGGTCAGTTCTGCGGTAGATAATATTTTTAATACGGGTAAAGCTGTAATTACTTTTTTTAAATCTTTCGTTAGAAAAATCGATTGCATTAAATCCTTTAATCACCCTCAATCCTGTAATTGATTCTTCAATTAAGGATAATATAAATCCCTGTCTGGTTTGTAGCTTTGAAGCTGTTTTCTTCAGCATCTTTGATACCCTGCTTATGATCAATGCGCCAATTGGTAGTAATATCAATACAAAGAGTGTAAGTTTGTAATTAATGATAAACAGTGTTATCAGGTAAAATATGATGGTCAGTACCTGAACAAATAGTGCCTGTAAGGGTTTCATAATCGATTCATCGAGTTCCTGCACATCATTGGTAGCACGCGAAATGATATCTCCTTTTTTGTTGTATCTGTAAAACCCAAGTGGAAGTATCAATAGCTTGACATAAATATCATTCCGAATCCTCCTGAGTACAGCATTACGAATGGGTGCCAGTATATAGGTGGCAGCATAAGTGAAAAAGTTTTTCAGAAAATATAATACAACTGCACTTATCGTTAAATAAAGCAAAGCTTGTTGTTTCCCATGATTCCTTATTATTTCAGAAAAGAAATAAAAGAAATTATTTTTTATGGATTCTGCATTCATAGAAAATGGAACAGCAGTATCCACCATTTTTATCTTATTAAATAACAACTCCAGAAATGGAATAATCATGGCAAAGGTAAAAACCGTTAGGATAACAGCCAGTAAACTAAATAAAATACCCACAAATATTCCGGCGATGTAACGGGTAAGATATTTGTAGATAAAATTTAATTTGTACATTTAGTTATTGTTTAATAAGTTAATGGTTATTAGGTTATTAAGTTGCTACTTTATAATTCCAACGTAATTTTGGGGAGTAATTTTCATCAATTCCTGTTTCAATTCTTTTGTTATATCCAGATTTTCAATAAAATTAGAAATACTTGATTGTGTTATCTTTTCGTTGGTTCTGGTTAAAGCTTTTAAGGCTTCATAAGGGTTTGGATAAGCTTCTCTGCGTAATATTGTCTGTATGGCTTCAGCAACAACAGCCCAGTTATTTTCTAAATCGTTGTTTAAAGCAGTTTCGTTTAATATCAGTTTATTTAATCCTTTTATCAACGATTTTAACGCAATTAAAGTGTGTGCCATTGGCACCCCAATATTTCTGCTTACTGTAGAGTCGGTTAAATCGCGTTGCAGACGTGAAATGGGCAATTTTGCTGATAAATGTTCAAAAATGGCATTGGCTAAACCCAGATTTCCTTCTGCATTTTCAAAATCTATAGGATTTACTTTATGGGGCATTGCTGAAGAACCTACTTCTCCAGCTTTAAGTTGCTGCTTAAAATAATCCATCGAAATATAGGTCCAGCAATCACGGCAAAGATCTATAAAAATAGTATTTATGCGTTTCAGATTATCAAAAAGTGCAGACAGATTATCGTAATGCTCTATCTGAGTGGTTGTTTGAGAGCGGTTCAACCCAAGTATATTATTTACAAAGTTATTGGCAAATTTAACCCAGTCTATTTCCGGATAAGCAACATGATGGGCATTAAAATTTCCGGTTGCACCTCCGAATTTAGCGGAATAAGGTATGGTTTGCAATAATTTTAGCTGAAATTCCAGTCTTTCAATAAAAACCTGTATTTCTTTTCCCAATAAAGTGGGCGATGCTGGTTGTCCGTGTGTGCGCGCCAGCATGGGAACTGATTTCCATTCATCAGCCTTTGCTTTCAATATAGTAATTACATCAAATATAGCATTAAGCAGAACATTTTCATTGGATTCTTTAATGGAAAGTGGTTGAGCTGTATTGTTTATATCCTGTGAAGTTAAGCCGAAGTGAATAAATTCTTTATATTGATTTAATTGAAGAACATCAAATTTTTGCTTGATAAAATATTCAACAGCTTTAACATCATGATTGGTCGTTTTTTCGATATCTTTTACCAATAATGCATCCTGATCAGAAAATTCAAGATATATTTTTTTTAACTCATGATATAAATTCTTATCAAAATTTGATAGCTGAGGCAAAGGCAATTCGCACAAAGCAATAAAATATTCAATCTCAACCTGAACCCGGTAACGAATCAGGGATTGCTCAGAATAATAAGCCGCAAAAGCTTTGGTTTGATTATTATATCTGCCATCAACGGGAGAAATGGCATGCAATGAAAATAAATCACTCATTGGAATGTAAGGTTAACTTTAATAAATAAACGTACAAAAGTAATGATTTTGGCAATAATTTGGTGAAATGTTTTTTGTATTTCAATTGATTTGTACTTTTGCAACAGAAAAAATTACACGATGGGCGAAATATTATTATCCACAGCTTACCTTCCTCCGGTTTCCTATATTGCTGCCATTCATCATTCTGATATTCTGAAAATTGAAAAATACGAAAATTACATTAAACAGAGCTATCGCAATCGTTGTAATATAATGACATCCAATGGATTATTAAGCCTGAGCATACCGGTAAACAAAGTTGATGGCAATCATACTTTATTGAAAGATATCAGGATTTCTTATTTAAGCAACTGGCAAATGAACCACTGGCGGGCCATTGAGTCTGCATACAATAAATCACCATTCTTTTTGTATTACCGTGATGATTTAGAGCGCTTTTATAAACATTCCTATGAATTTTTAATTGACTACAATACTGATTTACTCAATTTACTGCTTAAAAAATTAAATATTTCTGTTGATATTGAATACTCTGAAGCCTTTTCACCCATAAGCAACGATGAAAACGATTACAGATACCGGATTTCTCCCAAACTTGATATAGACTTGAATAATTTCCCTCATTATTATCAGGTGTTTGAAGCAAAACATGGATTTATTCCTGATTTAAGTATTATCGATTTGTTATTTAACGAAGGCCCTCAGGCAAAAAATTATTTTTTAAAATAATATCATTTTATTTTTCTTAAAATTTGCCTCAAAGATTTACCTTTGTAAAAAGAAATTATATAAAAATTGATAGGTTCCGACGTCATACAAAACATTATAGAAACAGCCCGTATTGAAGAGGTTGTCGGCGAATATGTTTCACTTCGCAAACGGGGTGTAAACCTTATCGGCTTATGCCCTTTCCATAATGAAAAAACGCCTTCATTTACGGTTTCTCCTGTAAAAGGAATTTTTAAATGTTTTGGTTGTGGAAAAGCAGGCAACTCAGTCAATTTTTTGATGGAACACGAGCATTTTTCTTATCCTGAAGCGCTGAAGCATTTAGCCAGAAAATATAATATTGAGATAGAGGAAGAAGTTCAAACTGCCGAACAAATAGCTTCTTTAGACGAAAAAGAATCACTGTTTACTATTACTAATTTTGCACACCTGCATTTTGTAGATAATTTACATAATACTGAAGAAGGCCGTGCAATCGGGCTTTCGTATTTTAAGGAAAGAGAATTTACGGATGCTACAATTAAAAAGTTTGAACTGGGTTATTGTCTGGATAATTGGGATGATTTTACAGCTTATGCTCAAAAAAATGGTTATAAAATAAACCAGCTGGTTAAGGCAGGTTTTAGTATTGATAAAGAAGGCAAACAATACGACCGTTTCAGGGCAAGGGTAATGTTTCCCATTCACAGCCTGTCTGGTAAAGTTATTGCTTTTGGCGGCAGAATACTTGGTTCTGATAAATCAAAGCCCAAATATGTTAATTCGCCTGAAACGGATATTTACAATAAAAGTAAGGTGCTATACGGCCTCAACTTTGCCAAAAATGCCATCATTTCCGGAGATAATTGCTTTTTGGTTGAAGGATATACTGATGTAATTACATTGCATCAGGCAGGTATTGAAAACGTGGTTTCTTCATCAGGAACATCATTAACTACTGAACAAATAAGGCTGATTAGCCGGTATACCAAGAATATAACGATTCTCTATGATGGTGATGCCGCTGGTATAAAGGCAAGTTTCCGCGGTATTGATATGATATTGGAGGAAGGAATGAATGTAAAAATCGTCCTTTTCCCTGATGGCGAGGATCCTGACTCTTTTACCCGTAAAAACCGTTCTGCAGAAGTGCAGGAATATATTCAGCAAAATGCCAATAATTTCATACTGTTCAAAACCAATTTATTACTGGAAGAGGCAGCTCACGATCCTATTAAGAAAGCTGAACTGGTTAAGGAAATTGTAAATACCATTTCTTTGATTCCTGATAGTATTTCGCGTTCTATTTATACTAAGGAATGCAGCGCCATGATGAATATTCCGGAACAAACCCTGCTGAACGAACTCAATAAGCTGTTAAGGAAGAAATTTTCGAAGAAAACTACAGGAGAAGGTGAAGAATCATTTCCTGAAATTGCAGTTATAGCCGAAAAACAAACAGAAGAAGTCGATTTTGAAGAAGCTGAATTTCAGGAAAGAGACATTATCCGCTTATTGCTTAATTTTGGTACTAAAGAAATCAATGTACAGGCTACAAACGAAGACAACGAAAAAGTTTCAAAAAAGATAAGTATTGCACAGTTTATTGTGAACGATATCCTTTGTGATGAATTTAGTTTCAACAATAAGAATTATCAATTAATTTTTAATGCGTTTGCTGAAGCGATAGCAGCTGACAGTTTGCCTAACGACCAGCATTTTATGCACCATGCTGATGAAAATATAAGGAATACCGCAATTAATCTGATTTCTTCACCTTATTCTTTAAGCGAAAACTGGCAAAAGATGCATCGGATTTTTGTACCAACTGAAGATGAAACGCTCATACTGGAAGAATCGGTAAACCATTCGGTTTATTCTTTTAAACTGAAAAAAATAGAAGCAATGCTGGCCTCAAATGCCAAAGAAATAAAAGAACTCACTAATGATGAAGATGTAATTATCTTAATGGAAAAGCAAAAGAGATTACTTACTATAAAAAAAATGATTTCAGCAGCCTTGGGCAGAATTATAATCCGTTAAAAAAGCCTATCAGTTTGCTGTAAACTGTTAGGTTAATGAATCTGAAGATATTAGTTTAAATACATAGGACTTTACCATTGGTAAAAAATGAAATGATAGCCTCAACCATGTTGTGTTGCAACATCCAGCTAAATTTAAGTTTTATACAAATAACAGGACGCACCTACGGTGCTTAAATTAGTAATGGGATTATTTATTATTAACAGTATGCTACTACGTTGCAAAGGAAACTTAAGAGAAAAGTATTTCGTAATCCTGATATTTTATATTTTTCATATAATAACTAATATTATTTGTTGCTTTTTCAAAAAGATGAAAGCTAATGAAAGTTAATTAAAGCATTAAATTTGAATTAAAATAGAAGTAAAAGTAAGGTGTGAGTCAAAAGTCCATAGGACTTTACTGATAATAATAAAACCGACAACATCATCATTTAAGCTGCGTAGCAGCGTCCTGTTGTTTTCAAAAGGCAATAAAAAACCAGTCAGGTTTCTAATACCTGACTGGTTTAATTAAAAATCGCTAAATCGTCAATTCACGAAATCACGAAATCCTATTCCAGGCTTCCTACTTCTTTTTCAACTTCAGTAAGAATTTCGCAGGATTTTACCAGTGCTTTCATGGCGTTATGGTCGGTATGTAAAGGACGGTCAATTTCAAGAAAATCAACATAACGACGTACCACTTCTTTGGCTTTCTGCACACCTTTTCCGAAATTATATTCTCTGAAATCCAGTGCCTGAGCAGCTGCCATTAATTCAATACCTAAGATACCATAGGCATTATCCAGTATCTGGAAGTTTTTAAGTGCGGTATTCATGCCCATTGAAACAAAATCTTCCTGATCTGCAGCAGCAGGAATGGATTGAATACATGCAGGGGCCGAAAGTATACGTTGTTCAACAATTTGCATATCCGCAGTATATTGACTAAGCATTAATCCTGAGAACATACCGGCACCTTTGGTTAAAAATGCTGGTAAACCAACACTTAAAGCAGGATTGTTCAGCCGGTTCATCCTTCTTTCGGACATTACGCTTACCATGGTAATGCAATAACCGGCCATATCCATTGGTACAGCAACAGGAGAACCCTGGAAGTTAGCGCCCGAAAGTTGTAAATCTTCATCAGGGAAGAAAATCGGATTATCACCAACGCCATTCAATTCAATTTCCACCTGTGAGCGTGCATAAGCAAGTGCATCGTGTGCAGCACCTATTACCTGAGGTGTTGAACGCATAGAATATGCATCCTGCACTTTGCATTTGATTTTTCCAAGTTGTAAATCACCGCCATTTACTAATTTTAATATTGAAGCGGCACTTCTTACAGCACCTTTAAAGCCTCTGATCTCATGTAATTTTGGGCTGTAGGGACGCATATTGGCTTTCATGGCTTCCAGTGACATGGCGGCTGCAATTTCAGCCTGTTTCAGCCAGTTGTTGGCATCAAATAAAAACAAAGCACTCATGGCAGTAAGTACATTGGCACCATTAATGGTTGCCAGACCATCTCTTGCCTGTAAACCGGGAATAGCAATACCTGCTTTTTCCATAGCCACTTTACCTTCATATAATTCACCCTGATAATAAGCTTTTCCTTCTCCCATCATCAGCAATGCAATTTGCGACATCGGTGCCAGATCGCCACAGGCACCTACTGAACCTTTTTCGCAAACATAAGGAGTTACTCCTTTGTTAAGCATTTCAACCAGGGTTTGGGTTACTTCCAGACGGACACCTGAGTTGCCGTGTGCATGTACGTTGATACGGCCAAGCATAGCGCCTCTTACATGATCCAGTGGCATAGGGTCGCCAATGCCGGCAGCATGATTGTATATTAAATACTTCTGAAAATCCTTTACCTGGTCATCGGTAAGCACTACTTCCGAAAATTCGCCGATACCGGTATTAACACCATACATAATTTCGCCGGCAACAATTTTGCGTTCCAGCATTGCACGGCATTTGTTGATGCGCATCATAGCATCAGGGTGGAGTTCTACTTTTTCATTGTGCCGGGCAACCTTAACCACATCTTCTATAGTTAGCCCGCTTCCTTTGATAATAAATGTCATTTGAATATTGTTTTTGTGAATAGGATTGTATTTTTTGAAGTACAAACCTACATAATTTTTTTGAAATGGAAATGTTGAAATTAATTTAATTCAAAACTTAAGTAAACGATTATAAATCAGGATGAAATTACTTGTTTAGAAATATTATTTATTATCAATAAATATATTTATCTTAAGTTTCTTGCTATTATTTGTCTTACTTTTGTAAGTAAATTGTTAAATTATAAACAGTAATGTAATCTTAGTAAATTTATATACTATTTTTAATAAATTATATAAAATCTTCTTTAAAGTATATTTAGATTTAAATATTAATTGTTATGAAAAAAATATTCTTATTTTCATTCTTAATTTTGATTTGCATCATCGTTAAATCTCAGCAATATAGAACATCACCTGAATATGTAAATATGAACTTTAATACAAATTTAGATCCCTTGATTAAATATGTAATAAGTGAAAGGAATAATAATTTAACAAGAAATAGAGATTATTTAATAGCCCTATCAGATTGGATAAAAGAATTAAAAAGTAAAACTGATGAAGAAGAATTTATTAATTCGATGAATAAATTTTCAAATGCAATTAGAGAAATATATTTCATGGATTTATCCAATATTAATACTAATGATTTAAAAATTATTGAAATAAAAATAAGTGAAAGTATAAATAGATATAATAATAGATTAAATGAAAAGAAAGCGAAAATAACTGAGTATTATAAAGGGATAGAATTATATGAAGCTTCAAATTTCTATAATGCACTTTATTGTTTTAACAATACAGTTTCTAATTTCACTGATTTTATAGGCGGGTATTTATATAAAGGGTTAACACTCTATTTTTTAAATAGAGAATCAGAAGCTATTCTCTGCTTTGATAAAGCTTTGGATATTGATAATAAAAATGAAAATGCTTATTTTTATAATGGAATGTGTCATTCAAATTTAGGGTCATATGAAAAAGCAATTACAAACTTTAATAAAGCGATCTTATTAAATCCATTAAATGAAGATGCATATTATTATAGGGCAATTTCTTACACAAATCTTAAAAATGAAGAAAGTGCTATTTCAGATTATAAAAAAGCATTAGAATTAAATCCAAATAATGCTGATATTTATAATAATTTAAGTTGGATAAAATTTGAGAAAAAAGATTATAGTGGAGCTTTGGTACTTATAAAGAAAGCAGTACAAATTGACCCAAATAATTCAAATGCATGGGATAGCAAAGGAGAAATAAATTTTAATTTGGGTAAATATCAGGAATGTATATTAGACTGTGAGAAATCATTACAACTTGATCCTAAAACAAGTAATTCATATTTAATAAAAGGGAGGGCTTTTTTTAAATTAGGCAAGAAAAAAGAAGCATGTGCTTCTTGGCAAAAAGCAAAAGAATTAGGAGATACTAAAGTTTTAGATTTTATATCTAAATTTTGTAAATAAAATTAATCATGAAAAACATTTACTTTATACTATTATTATTTCTTATAACAATTGGCAGCAGTTTTGCTCAGAAAAGGCAAACTTACAAGTCAAAAAGTACTACTTATTATTCCAATCAAACCTATAAAACCACAGGTCAGCCAAAAGTAAAAAGAAGTAAAACTGCTAAAAAAGAATTTCTAGAATCTAAAGGCTATAAAAGAGTTCCAAATGGATATCAAGTTGATCATGTTATTCCTTTATCAAAAGGTGGTACAGATAAACCAACAAATATGCAGCTTATTACAACACAAGAACATAAAGGTAAAACTACAAATGAAAGAAGAACTAATTCAACATATAGCCATTCATCATATAATTCAACTTCAACCTATTCAACACCATCATATAATACAAATTTAACTAAAACTATATATTCAGGCTCAAAAGGTGGACAATTTTATATTAACAGAAATGGGAATAAAACTTATGTAAAAAGAAAATAAAAGAGACTGTTAAAAAAGTATTTTTCGCGAGATATATTATATAAGCTTGTGAAAAACTTAATGTTTTAATACAAAAAAAGGCTTGGTTATCTAAAATTATTGTGGGTTTTGTCATTTAAATTAAAAAATATATGGAACAAATAATCAATTTAACAATGATAAAAGTAGAAGGTGGTAGTATTGATATAATTTGTCACGATGTTTTATCCTGTCAAAATACAAAAAAAATCATTACGGTTAGTGGCTTTTACATTGGAATATATGTAGTAACTCAAAATCAATGGCAAGAAATTATGGGAAAAAATCCAGAATTCGATGAAGAAAATAGTGAATGCCCAATTATTAATATTTGTTTGGATGAAATTCGAGATTTTTTAAGTAAATTGAATCAAAAAACTGGTAAAAATTATCGTTTACCCAATAATACTGAGTGGGAATATGCAGCTAAAGGAGGGAATCAAAGTCACAGTTATATATATTCAGGTAGTAATAATTTAGAGGAGGTTGGGTGGTTTAATAATAATTCCACATCACAGGTAAATCCAGTTGGTAGAAAAAAACCAAATGAATTAGGTTTATTTGATATGAGTGGTAATGTATGGGAATTATGCAATGATAATTATAATAATGAACGACAATATAGCTACAACCCATTAGAATCAATATATGAAGCTGAAAGAGTGCTCAGAGGCGGTAGTTGGAAAAGTAATATTTCTAACTGCAGAAATACTCATCATATTTCAATTACCAATGAATCAATTCGCAGTTCCGACGTTGGTATAAGATTGGTTTTACCTATATAAACAACTAAAATTCAACTTTATATACACGCGAACATGGTCAATAATAAAATTAATAATTATGTTGATAGTGCTATTATAGAAAATAAATTAAAACGAACACGTTAATTGTGATTTGCACAAAGCTCAATCCTATTCATAAGAAGGTATTACCAATTTCTAAGCTAACATGTCAAATTTAATATTTTGCCTTTTTCAATTTTGAAAGTTTGTTTATTTTTTCAAAATATTTATTAAAAAATTCAGCTCTATCTATTTGGCTCATTAAATTAGGATCACCTTCATAAAATAATATTTCAACAATAAGACCAGAATTATCTCGTTGAATTGCGAACTCATTACAGGCTAATTCTTTTAATGCTTCTTCGGTTAATCCAACATATTTAGTATAAACAGCATCTTTCAAATAATTTTCACCGGGTGAAAGATTCAAATCATTACTGTTAAAACCAACCGGTAAATAAGCTCTATTGAATGACATCCACTTGCCTTTATCATTCCTTGATATACCATAAGGTAGATTAATATTGAAATAATTATTTAACATAATTTTGTGTTTATTTTAAGCATAATAAAATGGTAAATTTATTTTTTCTTTCTTTCCATTTTCAATTCTCTTTCAATCAGAAATTCGTAAATATCAATACATTTCACTCCATTTTTGAAAGCAACTCGAGGTATTTTGTTTGGTTTAATTTTGCTCTCATTAGTAATTAAAGTAAAATTATGTACCTTACAATATGCAATCAAATAAGGATCTGCTTCTTCCTGCCCTTCAGCTAATTTTTTAGCTGTAAAAAAGCCTGTATTATATTCTTCATTAATTATTGGAATGGCGGCAGTAATACTTTTGGCATCAGTTTGAAAAACAAAATGCTTTTCCCATTTTTTCACCCATTTTTTAAGAAAGTCCTCTTTCCCCTCATAATTGTTAATTTCATCATTGACAAAATCAATTGTCCTAAAACAGCCATTTGAAATTAATTCCTCTATTTCCTCCCAGATTGCGGTAAAAACCGGATTCTCGAATTTGAATGTAGCATCAAGCATTATTAATCCACTTGTATCGATAACATAGACATTTTCTTCCTGACTATTTTCAAATAGATTCATAATGCATTTAAAAGTTGACGGGTCTTTGGAATATATGACATTTTAATGCCTAAGAAATCTGAAAGGTCTTTCAAGTCTATCCTGTTTCTGTCAAATGCAGAAAATGCTAGGGATATGTAAGTTCTACCCTTTTCACTAATTGTTTCTTTTGGTATATTTCTACCTTCAGGTATTTTAGCTCTACCAAAACTAGGTTTGTTCCATGCTTGATGTTTTTCTTTATAAAATGCAGCTGTTGTAAGATTGTTTTCCAATAAACTGCGAAGTATTGCTAAAGGCCCAACATGAAAGAAATTAGCTAAATCAATTAAATCTTTTTTAACCCAGATTTTTTCTCCTTTATCAATATAATCTAATACAATGTTCGTTTTAAATAACTTTGAAGTTGGAATTAAAATTTCAGCAGCAAATGCATTACACCATTTTTCTATTTGCTGATTAGTATTCTCTGATAAATCACATAAACCTCCGTCATTTAAAATGATATGACCTATTTCATGAAACAAGGTAAATATTTTGGCTGTAATTTGTTCGCTGCCTCTTTTTATTCCAATTATTGGGATAATTTCATCTACGATTGAAAAACCCCTTAGATTATTATGGGTCAAACTTAATTGAAAAACAGCAACTCCCATTGATTCGACTTTTTCAATGTATGCATCGAAAACATGGGTGGTTTTTTCCTGTCGTCTAATTTCATCTAAGCCCCAAACTTCATGTAACTTGACAGCAACTTCTTTTGGATTATCCTGTAAATTTGCTCTGTATTGAAACCGAGGGATGGCAATTCCAGCATCTTCTTTTAATTCAATTAATGATAATGCAAGTGCCCTTGCTTTACGAACAGCCATAATTGTTTTTTCATGAAAAACATTAAAATCCTGAGAATTGACAGTTCTTCTGTCTACAGGAAATGGTTTTTCCCTTGGTGGAATTGTAAGTAATAACGTTGCAAGAGTTCTTTTGTATGTTTTTGAAAATATTTTTAATTCATCTAAGGATGGCAATATTACACCCTCTTCAATATCTATTAAATGCTTTATTGGAATTCCTGTTTTTTCGGCAACATTTGTCCTGTTCAGCGCCAGTGTTTCTCTAGCCCAAACAAGAACTTTACTATTTACAGGTATGAATATATTAGGTTTCATTTTAGATTAAAAATTACATGAAATGTAATTTTATTACAATTGATTTTATTTACTAACGTATTAAAATTTATGTTGCAAATATAGTTTATAAAATTATTTAAATCTCAAAATAATAAGAAATTATATAGAATTTTCAAAATTTGAGAGATAATAACAATTGAAAATAATCTTCAATCAATCTGCTTTTAATTATTAATTTCTATAACTTGTATGAGTCATTGAAATGAAACAATTTTTCTTGATAGCAGAAAATTTCTGAAGAATTAATTTTACGATTTTGGCTTCCTTTCCTGCAACCAGAGTTTATCACCGGGCTGAATCTGAGCGTCTTTTTCGAGATTATTTTTCTTTAATAAATGCTTAAGTTTTATCCCGTATTGTTGCGAAATGCTCAAAAACGTATCATCTGGCGTAACCATATGAAATTCAGCACTGCCCTTTCTCCGCTTGGGTTGTAAATATACTTTTTCACCCTCTTTTAATGTGTAATTTTCCTGGAAATCATTATAGCGGTAAATTTCTCCGGGTTTCATTTCAAAATCATCAGCAATGCTTTTAAAAGTATCTCCTTTCTTTACCAAAACAAATTTGATATTGTTGTTGGAAAATACTTTCCTGTTATTATTACTTATTGAAATAACTTCAAAATCTTCTTTTGCATCTGATTGCGGGCTATTGCTCACTGTTGTTGCAATAAATACAGGTGTTTGCGTATTATTATCAAGCTCATACAGCTTATTATCCTCAATAATTTTAATAAGCAATTCAGGATATTTTGGATTGGTAGCATAACCGGCATCCTTCAATCCCTTTGCCCAAGCTTTATAGTCATTTATATTCAACAGAAACAATCCAGCATATCTGGGCCTGTTTTTAATAAAAATGGAATGGTCAGTATAAGAATCCAACGCTGCAACATATACCCTGAAACAATCATCTTTTTTATCGTCGTCCTTCAGATAGGTCTTCCCAGTCCAGTCACTGGTGCATTTAATGCCAAAATGATTATTGGCATTTATCGCCAGTTCACTGTTTCCATTAGCAGATTCTAAAATTCCCTGGGCCAGGGTAATACTGGCTGGGATTTTGAAATCCTGCATATTTTTAATGGCAATTAATTTATAGGTTTCAATGTATTCGCCGATACTGATTTGCTTTTTATTTTCCTGTGCATCAACAATGCTGAAAAGGCAAAGCATTATGAGGCAAATAATTAATTTGATAAGTTTCATTAAAGTGTATAATTATTAAATTTCCAATTATTAAACACAAAAGTATAATTTTGCAGTATCATTTTATGAATAAAACAATTGTTTTTTGCACAATAAAATGTTATCAAATACCAACATAATCGATTGTAATTATGATGATTATAAAAAAATATTTTCCTGATATCAGTCAGGAGCAAATGGAAATGTTTGAAAAACTCATTCCTTTGTATACCGAATGGAATACAAAGATTAATGTTATTTCCCGCAAGGATATCGAAAATCTGGCTGTTAATCATATATTGCACTCTCTGGCAATTGCTAAAGTTATTCAATTTAAAAAAGGGACTACTATATTGGATGTTGGTACCGGTGGTGGCTTTCCCGGAATTCCTCTGGCTATTCTTTTTCCTGAATGTGATTTTCATTTAATTGATTCAATTGGTAAAAAAATCACAGTGGTTGAAGCAGTTGCTGAAGGAATAGGATTAAAAAACCTTACAGCAGAAAAGTTAAGGGTTGAAGATATTGACAGACGGTTTAATTTTATTGTAAGTCGTGCTGTTACTACTTTACCTGAATTTTATAATTGGGTTAAGCATTTGGTTCTTCCCAAAAGTCAGAACGAACTGAAGAATGGCATTATCTATTTAAAAGGCGGCGATTTAACAGATGAACTGCGTAAATTTAAAAATTATTCTACAATATACAATATCAGTGATTTTTTTGAAGAAGAATTCTTTGAAACAAAAAAGGTGATTCATATCTATTAATTCAATTTTACCATCATGAGCAATTATCCAAAAATTATATTAAAACCCGGGAAAGAAAGATCATTACAACGTTTTCATCCATGGGTTTTTTCGGGTGCAATTGAGGCTGTTACCAAAGAATTAAGCGATGGCGAAATCGTTGAGGTGTATGATTCATCAAAAAAATACCTGGCAACTGGTCATTATCAGGAAGAGGGCAGTATTACTGTCAGGATATTCAGTTTCACACAATGTGAAATTGATGAAGATTTTTGGCTGCAAAAATTTCAGCGGGCTGTAAACCTCAGAAAAACTTTGGGTTTATACGAAAACAAATCAATCAATGCATTCAGGTTAATTCATGGTGAAGGTGATTTAATGCCCGGTTTAATCATGGATTATTATGATGGAAATGTGGTTATTCAGTTTCATTCTTATGGAATGTTTTTACTCAAAGATACATTTGTAAATGTCTTAAAAAATGTTTTAGGTGATAAATTAAAATCGATTTATAATAAAAGTGAGACTACGCTTAGTAATGCCATTGAAAAAGAAGATTTGAAAGGATTTTTATTTCAAGCTAATAAAACAGAAATTATAGTTAATGAATATGATAATCAATACATTGTTGATATAGAAGAAGGTCAAAAAACTGGCTTTTTCATTGACCAGCGCGAAAACCGCAAATTGCTTGAAAAATACTGTGCCGGCAAAAAAGTTTTAAATGTATTTGCTTATACCGGAGGCTTTTCCATAGCAGCATTAAAAGGTGGTGCTGAATTGGTTCACAGTGTGGATAGTTCCCAGAAAGCAACTAATCTGACCAATAAGAATGTTATGCTCAACTTCGGAGAATGTGATAAGCATCAGGCTTTTGCTGAAGATGCTTTTAGTTTTCTCGATAAAATGGATAATGATTACGATGTTGTTGTGCTTGACCCGCCTGCATTTGCAAAACATTTGCATTTAAAGGAAAAAGGCTTGAAAGGATACAGAAGTATAAATAATAAAGTCATTCATAACATAAAAAAAGGTGGCTTGTTGTTTACTTTTTCATGTTCTCAGGCTATTTCAAGTGAAGATTTCAGAACCATGATATTTACGGCAGCAGCACAAGCCAAAAGGGAGGTTAAAATTCTGCATCAGTTATCGCAGGGAGCTGACCATCCGATTAATATTTATCATCCGGAAAGTGAATACCTGAAAGGGTTGGTGCTGTTTGTAGAATAAAATTTTTAAGGACACAAATCTGCTAATTTAGCAATTGCTTCTTCATACTCAAGACTTGCAGCAATTTTTAAATCAGCACAACTGCCTTTACTGTCATTTTTAAGACTTTTAATTCCTCCGCGTAAATAATATGCTTCGCCGTCCTGCTTGATTTTAATGGCATCATTTAAATCTTCCAACGCTAAGTCGTACCTTTTCTGATTCATATACATCTTCGCTCTGCCTTTATAGGCTTCAATATTCTGAGGATTTAATGTTAAAGCTTTTTTAAAATCACTGATAGCCAATGGTGTTTTGTTTAGTTTTGCATATAATTCGCCACGTTTAACCAAAGCATCTTCATTACTTCTGTCGGCATTAACCACTTTTGAATAATCTTTTATGGCAGCTTCGTTATTACCCAACTGCACATTACAGTTTGCTTTTTTAATATAAATATCTGAAGCAGTAACTTTCAAAACGTCCGTCAACCTTGTAAAATCTGCCAAAGCTTCAGTATATTTCTTTAATTGAAAATAAGCTTTTCCTCTTTCAGCCAATACTTCTTTCAGATTATAATTCATCGAAACCAGTTTACTTAAATCGTTTATGGCTAATGTAGGATATGCTTTTCCCCAGTTTAATTTTGCTCTTTCATGATAGGCCTCTACAAAATCATTTTTCAATGTGATAGTTTTTGTAAAATCTGCATTGGCTTCGGAATATTTTCTTAACTGAGCATAAATTCTTCCTCTTCTGAAGTATAATTCAGCATTTGATTTGTCATTTTCAATGGATTTATTATAATCTGTCAGTGATTTATCATATTCCTGACTTTCTTCGTACATCAATGCCCGTTTTGGATAAACACTTGCAAAACCTGGTTTAATGCTGATACATTTATTAAAATCGCTTAAAGCTGATTTATAATCCTGAAGATTTAAAAAGTAAATGCCACGATAGTAATAAACCATGTAATACTCTTTATTCTTGCTGATTGAAGTATTGTAATCTTTTAATGCTTCTGCATTTTTACCTAATGCATAATAGCAATTTCCCCTGTCAGCATAAGCTTCATAATAAAAAGGCGATTTATTGATGATTTTATTAAAGATTTCAATGGCTTCAGTGTACTTTTCTTTATGCATCAAATCAACAGCATCATTATACATAACAGCCGAAGATTGTGCAAATGTCAGCTGAAAATTGATAAACAAAATGATAATTAAAACAAAACTTTTAATATTGAACATTCTTAATGTATTTTTGTAAAAAATATAGAAATATGCTTGAAGACATTGCAAAAATAAGGAAAGATTATAAAAAATTTCAATTAATTGAAACAAATATCGATGCCAATCCCTACAAGCAGTTTGGGAAGTGGTTGGATGAAGCAATTAACGCACAGGTGGAAGAACCAACTGCAATGTGTCTGTCAACTATTTCCACCAAAGGTTTTCCATCGGCACGCATAGTGCTGTTAAAAGGTTTCGACGAAAAAGGTTTTTATTTTTTTACCAATTACGAAAGTCGCAAAGGCAATCATATCAAAAACAATCCCAATGTTGCCCTGGTTTTCTTCTGGAAAGAGCTCGAAAGGCAGGTGCGTGTAGAAGGTGAGGTAGTTAAGGTTTCTGGTAAAGAGTCTGATGAATACTTTGCAAGCCGCCCGTTTGAAAGTCAGGTGAGTGCCTGTATTTCTGAGCAAAGTGCAACCATACCCGACCGGAATTTTTTAGAAATGATGCATCAACTCTTTGTAAAAAAACAAGGTGATAAACCTGTTAAACGTCCTGATAATTGGGGCGGTTACAGGGTAATTCCCAAAAGAATTGAATTCTGGCAGGGCAGGGAAAACCGCCTTCACGACAGAATCAAATATTGCAGCAAGGATGCTAAAACATGGAAAATTAAAAGAATTGCACCTTGATTAGTTTATAAAGTTTTAAAGTGAAAAGTTTATAAAGTTAGAGTTTTGTGTTAAAAATCCTTTTTCGATGCTTTAAAATTTAATAAAAAGATTAAAAATGATTTTAGCTTATTTTTTCCCAGTTACCCCTGACTTTTTTCATGCGTTGCAGTTGTTCTCTCAGCTTTTGATTTTTTTGAGATTCAAGCATTGCATCATGCTTTAAAATATCAATGGCCAGATCACGGGCATGTTTAATCAATTTTTCATCCTTAACAATATCCGCCAGGTGTAAATCCAGCATACCGCTTTGTTGTGTACCTTGCATATCACCGGGCCCACGAAGTTTTAAATCTGCTTCAGCAATTTCAAAACCATCTGTTGTTCGTACCATGGTTTCTATTCTTTTTCTTCCATCTGAAGTAAGTTTATTACCGGTCATCAGTATGCAGTATGATTGCTCGGCGCCACGTCCGACACGTCCTCTGAGCTGATGCAACTGAGATAAGCCAAATCGTTCGGCATTTTCAATAAGCATTACAGAAGCATTTGGAACATCAACACCCACTTCAATAACTGTTGTGGAAACCATTAGCTGTGTTTCACCTTTTACAAAGCGTTGCATTTCGTAATCCTTATCAGCAGATTTCATTTGGCCGTGTACAATGCTTACGGCATATTCAGGTAAAGGAAATTCGCGGGTAATACTGTTGTAACCATCCATTAAATCTTTTAAATCAAGGGTTACTGATTCGTTGATAAGCGGATAAACCACATAAACCTGCCTTCCTGCATTTACTTGTTGTTTCAGGAATGCAAAGACCTTTAATCTTCCGGAGTCAAAATAATGATAGGTTTTAATTGATTTTCTGCCCGGAGGCATTTCGTCAATGGCAGAATAATCCAGATCGCCGTAAAGTGTCATTGCCAGTGTACGTGGTATTGGTGTGGCTGTCATTACTAAAATATGCGGCTGCTTTTCATTTTTATTCCATAATTTGGCACGTTGTTCAACACCAAAGCGATGTTGTTCATCAATAATTACCAGACCTAAATTGGCAAATTGAACAGTATCTTCAATCAATGCATGTGTACCAATCAGAATATGAATCTGAGCAGATTGCAAACCTTCGTCAATTTTTTTACGTTTGGCTGCTTTGGTTGATCCTGTCAGTAATTCAACATTAACATTTAAACCATCAAGCATACGGCTAATGGTTTCAAAATGCTGATTGGCCAGTATTTCTGTTGGAACCATTAAACAGGACTGATAATTGTTATCTAATGCAATCAGCATACACATCAATGCAACCAACGTTTTCCCACTGCCAACATCGCCTTGCAGCAAGCGGTTCATCTGTTTACCACTGCCCAGATCGGTACGGATTTCTTTTATTACGCGTTTTTGGGCATTGGTTAATTCAAATGGCAGTTTTGTATTATAAAATGCATTGAAATGTTCACCAACACTGGTAAAACGATGACCTTCGGTTTTTACCAGCCTGATTTGACGCATCATTAACAAACTTAACTGCAGGTAAAACAATTCTTCAAATTTAATCCGTATTTGTGCTTTTTGTAAAATTTCAGCATTGGCTGGGAAATGAATGTTAATCAGAGCTTCTTCCCGTGAAATAAACTTGTATTTACTGATAATTTCAGGGGTTAAGGTTTCCGGAATGCTGTTCTTGGCCATGATGACCAATGTTTTGGTAATTTTACTGATTCCCCGGGAGGTAAAACCCATGGCTTTCAACTTCTCTGACGAACTGTAATATGGATATAAACCTTCAGAAATTTCGCTTTGATTTTCGCTTAGTAATTCAATATCAGGATGGAGAATATTGTATGTTTTATTAAAAATTGAGGGTTTTCCAAAAACGACATATTCTTCACCTAATTTCAATTTTTCCTTTATCCATTTAATCCCCTGAAACCAAACCAATTCTATGCTTCCTGTTTCATCCTTAAATGTGGCAACAAATCGACTGGCTCGCATTTTGCCAATAGTTTCAGTAGCTACAATTTTCCCTTTCATTTGCACGTATACCAAATCGCTTGTAATTTCATTGGCTTTATGAAACTTACTTCTGTCAATGTAACGAAAAGGATAATATTGCAATAAATCGCCAAAACAACGGATATTTAATTCCTTACTGAGCAATTCTGCCCGTTTGGGACCAACGCCTTTTAAAAACTCTATAGGTGTTTCGGCAAAATTGTACGACATGAGAAAGATTTCTAAATTCTGATTGCTATCTTCTAACTTTGTAATGAGAAATTGTCCCAATCCAGTCCAACAGTAAATTTATTCCTGAATTCCTGTAAAAAATTCTTGGAAAGTATTACACTAAGTGTTTCTTCTTCTGATGGCTTTGCCTGTTGTAATACATTACCCATAGGATCAATAATCATTGAATCACCTGTATGATCAGTACCCGCACCATCTTTTCCTATTCTGTTAACACCTATTACATAAGCCTGGTTTTCAATAGCCCTTGCCTTTAATAGCGTTTGCCAGATATGAGAACGGGCAGCAGGCCAGTTGGCAGCATATATTATCAGGTCAAATTCATATTTTCCTTCTTTATAGGTGTTTTTACTCCAAACCGGAAAGCGGAGGTCATAACAAATCAACAGATTAATGTTCCATCCATTATAATTTATAACTTTTCGCTTTAAACCACCATTCATAAGTTTGTACTCATCGCTCATCCTGAATAAATGACGCTTGTCATAAGTAAAACAGCTGCCATCAGGCTGCATCCAAACGATACGGTTAAAAATTTTACCATTTTCATTCACCAGTAGACTGCCGACGATAACGGCATTTTTCTCAAATGCCTTTTTATGCATCCATTTTACAGTGTTTCCTTCCATAATTTCAGAACACTTTTCAGGATTAATGGAAAATGCAGTATTAAAGGTTTCGGGTAATACAATAATATCGGGTTGATCAGTAATTGCATCAATTTTTTTATCAAAATTTGATAAATTCTGTGTTGGATTTTCCCAAACTAAATCGCTTTGAACTATGGTAATTTTTAAATCATTCATATTTAATATTATAACTCAATGACAATTACAACTTTTTGAAAAGTAAATATCCGTTTCAGGCAATAATTCAATAATAATTTTTTGTTTTTCAAGGTTAATCAAAATTACCCTAAGATCCAGTTTTTTCAATGTATCTTTAAGGTTAGCAATTTCTTTAGGAAAACTATCTATTTCATTGCTCCACAAATCTAAATATTCCATGTTAATCAGGTTCCCGATTTCGGGAGGGAGTTTGTAGATTTCATTCTGATTGGCAATCAGTTCGACTAAATTTGTTAAATTTCCTATACTTGATGGCAATTCTGTTAATTCATTTCTTGAAACATCTAATTTTTGTAGGTTTGTAAGATTGCCAATTTCCTGTGGAATTTCATGCAGCTTATTCTTTGCAAGGATTAGTTCCTGTAAATTATAGAGGGTGAAAACACCTTTGGGAATAGTTTGCAATTTTTGTTTGCTTAAATCAAGGCGATAAACTTTTTCGGGATGCTTCATTGCTTCATACACAGATGTGTAAACAGCTTGTTGTTCCAGCTGTTCTTTTGTGAGCATTTGAGCATAGCCCGATAATTGCAAAAAAATAGTGAAAATAATTACAAGAATACGAAACATTTTATTAGGTATTTAATATCGCTTTAACAGTTACTTCGTCTTTTTTCAATTGATCAATAAGTGCATCTAAGCCATTAAATCGTTGTTCTTCCCTGATTTTATCAACGAAATAAATACTTAGATATTGCCCGTATAGCTCAGTATCAATATCAAAGATATGAACTTCAATACATAGTTTATTAATATTTAAGGTCGGACGAATCCCAATATTCAGCATTCCGTTGTAAAACTGCATATTCCATTTAACTTTAACAGCATAAACTCCCATTGAAGGAATTAATTTAAAATCATTTTCAAGATCAATATTAGCAGTAGGGAATCCTATTGTTCTACCGATTTGATTTCCTTTAACCACTTTACCTGAAAATTCATAAGGATATCCCAATAATTGATTTGCGTAACGTATATTCCCTTTGTCTAAAGCTTCTCTGATCTTGGAAGAGCTAACGGAAGATCCTTCAAAGTCTTTTACATCAACCCTTTCAATTTCGAAATCATAGATCTTGCTTAATTCAGTTAACTGATTAAAATTATTATGTTCCTTATTCCCAAAGCGATTATCATATCCAAGAATCAAGACCTTAATATGTAATTTGTCAACGAGAAACTCTTTAATAAATTCATCTGCTGATTTTTTAGAAAATTCAACAGTAAAAGGTAAGAAAATAATATGGTCAACACCAGCTTTTTCCATTAATGCAATTTTTTCCTGATAGGAATTTATAAACTTTAACTTATAGGAATCATGATGTAAAACAATACGGGGATGGGTATCGAAGGTAATTACTATGGATTCTCCTTTGTTTTCACGTGCTTTTGCATGCAATTGCAATAATATTTGCTGATGTCCCAAGTGAACACCATCAAACATACCAATTGTTGCAACTGCAAAATTTATATGAGAGAGTCCGTCTGTATTATGATGAATTTTCAATATTTCAGTATTTATAAAGAATAAAAAACCAGTAAAAGTGACTTTAAAAAGTAATTTAAGTAAATATGATAATTTACTTATTTTGCTTAAGAAGCATATAAAAATGTCAAAATTAGAAAAAATATCAACGCAATTTAGTTAATTATTTCAAATAAAATTGTACTTTCGCAGTTTGAATTTTAAAATAATATATTAAATTATGTCAGTTAATAGTAAGGGTAAAATTTCTCAGATTATTGGTGCCGTTATTGATGTTACCTTTGAGCAGGAAAGCAGTATACCAAATATTTATGATGCACTTGAAATCACAAAAGATGATGGAGACATTATCGTACTGGAATGTCAGCAGGATATAGGAGAAAATACTGTTAGAACCATAGCGATGGATTCAACAGACGGTTTAAGAAGGGGAATGGATGTGATTGCAACCGGAATGCCTATTTCAATGCCTATTGGCGATAATATCAATGGTAGATTGTTTAATGTTATTGGTAAAGCAATAGATGGTATTGGTGAAGTTACCAAAGAAAACACTTATCCTATCCACAGAGATCCTCCAATGTTTGAAAATTTATCAACAAACAAAGAAATACTCTATACAGGGATTAAAGTAATTGATTTAATTGAACCATACGCCAAAGGTGGAAAAATTGGTTTGTTCGGTGGTGCCGGTGTTGGTAAAACTGTAATTATTCAGGAACTTATTAATAATATTGCGAAACGATACAGCGGATTTTCTGTATTTGCAGGAGTAGGCGAACGAACCCGTGAAGGTAATGATTTGCTTCGCGAAATGATTGAATCAGGTTTGGTAAATTATGGTGATGAATTTAAAGAGAGCATGGAAAAAGGTGGCTGGGATTTATCTAAAGTTGATCCTGTCCAGTTGAAATCCAGTTTACTTACCATGGTTTTCGGTCAGATGAACGAACCCCCGGGAGCCCGTGCACGTGTTGCTTTATCAGGTTTAACCCTGGCTGAATATTTCCGTGATGGAGATGAGAAATCAGGTGGTAGAGATATTTTATTCTTCATTGACAATATATTCCGTTTTACTCAAGCCGGTTCTGAAGTATCTGCGTTGTTAGGCCGTATGCCTTCAGCTGTGGGATATCAGCCAACGTTAGCTACTGAAATGGGTATAATGCAGGAAAGAATTACTTCAACAAAAAGAGGATCTATTACATCAGTTCAGGCTGTTTATGTGCCTGCTGATGATTTAACTGACCCTGCTCCTGCTACTACATTTGCCCATCTGGATGCTACAACAGTATTGGACCGTAAAATAGCCGAATTAGGAATTTATCCTGCGGTTAATCCACTGGAATCTACTTCACGTATTCTTTCTCCTGATGTAATTGGTGATGATCATTACAATTGCGCACAACGTGTAAAAGAAATATTACAACGCTACAAAGAATTACAGGATATTATTGCCATCCTGGGTATGGACGAATTATCTGAAGATGATAAACTGGTGGTTCACCGTGCAAGACGTGTTCAACGTTTCTTATCACAACCTTTCCATGTTGCTGAACAATTTACAGGCATGAAAGGTGTATTTGTTTCAATTGAAGATACCATCAAGGGGTTCAATATGATTATGGACGGAGAAGTGGATGAATATCCTGAAGCAGCCTTCAATTTAGTTGGAACTATTGAAGATGCTATTGAAAAAGGAAAGAAAATTATTGCAGAATCCAATTAAGTTTTAAAGTTTATAAAGGTCATAAAGTTTTAAAGTAAATTTATAATGAATATCGAAATTATTACTCCTGACGAAACTGTTTTTGAAGGCATTGTTAAATTAGCTCAATTCCCCGGTATCGACGGTTCTTTTGAGATATTAAACATGCATGCACCTTTAATTTCAGTATTAAAAAAAGGGAAAATAAAGATACAGGATGATCAAAACCAGATACAGTTTTTTGAAATCAAAGGCGGGGTAGTTGAAGTGCTGAAAAACAAAATACTGGTGTTGGCAGAATAAACTAAAATTTACAACATATTAAAATGAGAACTTCGGTTCTCATTTTTTTTATCAATTAATGAATGGACAGTAAGAAATAACTATCCTGATATGCAAGAAGTTAGGTGAGCTTATATTCTAACATTTGCTCATATAACGACATTACAATAATTAAAACAAAGGCTTACATAAACTTACAATATCATGATTGCTGCTGAAAGCGCTCTATGTATATAGTTATCCTGATTAAAGTTGATATAGATTTATGCATTTTCAAAAGATTATAATTTTGCCATTTCAACTTTAATAATTATCTTTGCACTCTCTTTTGAGACAAGGTATCGTGGCCGAGCGGCTAGGCACCGGTCTGCAAAACCGGCTACAGCGGTTCGAATCCGCTCGATACCTCAGGTTAAACCGCTATTATTCTTAAAAAATAATAGCGGTTTTTTGGTTTTAATTGTTTTTCTAATTCATTTTTAAATAAGAAATGCTTATATTACTGATAATTTTATAATTTTATCAAAAAAAATTATGAGTTCTGGCTTTTTAAAATTCTTCTTTTTTTTATTTACAACTTTTCTTATTTTGCAGCAAAGTATTGCTCAGACTGAGATAAGTAACTATAATTTTTATACCACCAAGCAAGGATTATCAAGCAATTCAATTAATGATTTAGCAATTGATAATAAAGGTTTCTTATGGATAGCTACAGCAAATGGATTGAATCGTTTTGATGGAAATCGTTTTCGACAATTTTCAGATATAATAGATACAATAGCTACTGCATTAAATATATTAGCTATTGGTCAGGATAGTCTTGGAGAAATCTATTGTGCTTCAAAAAGTGAAGATGGAATGAGCTATTATCATAATTCAACATGGTACAAATTTCCATCTTTAAAACTTTCTCAAAAAATATCTTCTTTAAGTTTTGCCAAAATACAATTTGAAAATAGTAATATATGGATATTAACTAATACTGGGAAACTAATAAAATATAATAAATCTACCCAAAAATCTTTGCTTTATGATTCAAAATATTATTTTAATAAAAGAAATAATTTTTATATTCATGAAAATGATTTGATTATAAATGTGCAAACCCCGAGTGTTACATCATTTATCCATTATAAAGTAAAATCTGACTCTATTGTTCCTTTTGATACATTATTTTCAATAAATATAAGCTCAAATTATAATCAGGAATTTCTATTTGATAATTTAGGTAATATATTTTTCAGCCTTAGTTATGATAATACAAATGGTTTTAAAACAAAAATTGTTCAATATTTTGATAGGTTTAATCATAATCTCACTACCTTGTATAAAACAACAGGAAAGTATAACTTATTTGATATTACAATTTCAAAGGATAAACGGTTATATATTATTGATTTACCATTTATAAAAATTTTTGATATTAATAGGAGAATTCTTGATGAATATTTTGTTAAAATAACTGAAAATGAAAATAATTTAAATCAAAAAATTCTTTGTTTGAAAGTTGATGATTTTGAAAACCTTTGGTTAGGGACAGATATCAATGGGTTAATTAAGATAAATTTAAATTCAATAGGTTTTAAAAGTTATTTCACGTCATCTGATAATTCGTCAAATTACATTAGATCCTTACTAATATTTAAAAAGGATTTGTTCGTTGGAACAAAAAATGGTAAAATATTTAGGATAAATTCGCAACTTTTTTTTAATAAGCCAAAAATTAAAGATATCAAGGATTTATTCGATTCTTCCTTTTTCCCTATTAATTGCATTGGAGTAATAAATGATAATACAGTTGCTTATCAGAAGAATGGGTTTCTTTATTTTTATGATTTAAATCATAAAAATAAATATAATACTGGGATACAGATTGTTGATAATTTATGGACAATGTGGTCAAATAAAAGGAATAATATTTGGCTTGGTTCTATTAGGAATGGCATACATCAGTATAACTATTTTTATTCAGAGAAATGGGGAAAATTTATTCTTTTAAAAAAACTAAATGAATTTCCATATTCCTATGTTCCAACAATTTTTGAAGATTCAGATAAAGAATTATGGCTATCAACAGAGGTTGGATTAATCCTTCTTAACAAAATAAAGAATAGAATCAAAAGTTTATATCAGTTAACTAATAAAGACTTGTCCTGTAAAATTGGAAAAAATATTTGGCAGATTTATGAAGAAAAACCAGGATACATATGGATTGGTAGTACTGATGGAGGATTAAGTTGTCTGGAAAAAAATTCTGGTAAAGTCACAAATTATTTGCAAAAGGATGGATTACCTAATAATACTATTTCTGGAATCCTACCGGATAATAAAGGAAATTTATGGATTGGAACCATAAGTGGTTTATCCAAATTCAATTTAAGTGATAGAACATTCACTAATTATGATGAAGATGATGGCTTGTTAACTAGTGATTTTAACTTCAATGCCTGTTCACGTTCTGATGATGGAGTTATGTTTTGGGGGACAAAAAAAGGCATAGTCTATTTTAATCCTGATAGTATTCATAAAGTAAGAGGTCCACTAGTAATCACCTCAGTTAGAGTAAATGATAAAGAAATTAAAACAGAACTTTTCAATAAGGATACTCTCATTCTTAAACATAATGAAAATATTTTTTCATTTGAGTTTGCTATTCTAGACTATTCAAATTCATCAAAATGGAACTTAGAATATATGCTAGTCGGATTTGATAAATATTGGAAAAAATCATTACTCCTTCCACCAAGTGCCACTTATACAAATATTCCTCCAGGACATTATAATTTCAGAATAAGAACAGCTAATTTTGACGAACATCATAATAGAAAAGAAATTGAGATTCAAATTATTGTTAAACCTGCTTTTTGGCAAACAACTTGGTTTTTTATTATTATTGGTATAATTTTTTGTATTTTTTTGATATTTATTTTTCGTGAATATCAAAAAAAAATGAAAATGAAACGAAAACTGTTACAGGTTGAAATTGACTCTTTACGTGCTCAGATGAATCCTCATTTTATTTTCAATTCATTAAACTCTATACAGGATTTTATATTAAACAATAATAAAGAAATTGCAAGTTTTTATTTAGCAAAATTTGCTAAATTAATGCGTTTGATTTTGGAAAATTCAAAAAAAACAACTATTACCATTGAAGAAGAAGTTGACTTTCTTAACCTTTACCTTTATCTGGAAAAAATGCGATTAAATGATAACCTTGAAATTACTATTTTCATTGATGAAAATATTAATATCTTTGAAGATAAAATTCCACCTATGTTATTACAACCTATTATTGAAAATTCAATTAAGCATGGACTTGCTCCCAAAAAAGGCAAAAGAGAACTTTCAATTTATATGTCTAAGGATAACAATATAATTAAGTGTACAATTACTGATAATGGAATAGGTAGAGAAGCTGCTAATACAAATTTATTATATATTAAGAAAGAAAAATCTAGAGGTTCAGAACTAATTAACAATCGCTTATCTTTACTTTCACTTATTTATAACAAAGATTTTCATTTCGATATTGAAGATCTAATTGATACAAATGGAATTCCATCTGGGACAAAGGTTATTATTTATATTGGTGATAATATGGAATAAAAAAATTAGAAAAAGGAAATACTATTCAATAATTTAATTAAGTATTATTAAATGGAAATAAATTCAAAAATAAAATGTATAATAGTTGAAGATGAAATGCATAGCCGAAACTATTTACGAGGACTATTATTAGATAATTGTAAGGATATAATTGTTATAGACGAAGTTGGAACCGTTAATGATGCTATTATTAGTATATTAAAAAATAATCCTGATCTAGTATTTTTGGACATTGAGTTAGCCGGAGAAAATGGATTTACAATTTTAGAAACACTTAAGGATAAGATTTATTTTAATACTATTTTTGTTACTGCTTATGAGGAATATGCTGTAAAAGCTTTCAAATTTGCAGCAGTTTCTTATCTTCTTAAACCTTATCTTCTTGAAGATTTAATTGATGCTATTGAGCGACTAAAAATTTTTAAAACCAAATTTGATTATCAAAAACATATTAGTTGCTTATATGATATGTTAAATAATCAGAATAAGAGTAATAAAAAAATAGCTTTAAATACTACAAATGGATTTACATTTGTAAAAACTGATGATATAATAAGTATTCAGGCAGATGGCAGTTATACTAAAGTATATCTTTTGTCTGGTGAATCTATTTTGGTATGTAAAAATCTCTCACATTTTGAAGAAATATTTCATAATTCAGATATAATCAGATTTCATAAATCGGCAATGATTAATATTAAGCATATCAAAAAATTCATAAAAAATGAAGGTGGTTATGTTATTATGACAGATAACTCAAAAATAAAAATCTCTGATAGAAAACGCAAGGAGTTAATGGACATGATGAAATTGATATAAAAATTAATGGAATATGCTTATCTTTTTATCTGAAACAATAATTAATTTCTAATTTAAAATCTGTCAAATATTTATTTAAAAAATTGGACTATTTGTATAATTTATTCCTCATTATCCTCACTTTCACCATCCCCTTTAGGATGATCTCCATACCATAGAATCTGGCATAAGATATTGTTTATATGTACATTGGAGCGGTTGTTCAATGAGATAACAGCAATTTTATCTGTCATTTCACGGATAAAATAGGTGCGGAATCCCCGCCACCAGCCATAGTGATAAACTTCCTTTTTCTGGTCGTCACTTACTCTGATACGCCAGCCAAATCCGTATTTTTTTGTTTTACCGTTATCATCCGGTGAAGGCTGAAAGGCTTCAGCAATAATTGAAGGTTTCATCAAACCGTTTTGATACAATGCCTGGTCATATAAAAATAAATCCTCAACACTGGCATACATGCCTTTATCTCCGGTAACACCATCCAGATAATCAGGGATTTCAGCCTTCATTCCACCTCTGATAAAACATGAAAAACCAATAGCACTTTCAGCCATAAAATTTTCATCTGCCTTACAGTAAATATAAGCATTCTTCATTTTTAAAGGGGTGAAAACAAAGGTTTTCATAAAATCAGGGAAACTAAATCCACTTATTTTTTCAACAACCAAAGCCAGTAATGCATAATTCGTATTACAATAATTAAAATGATGATTGGCAGGAAAAACAGGCTGAATATTATTATTCTTAAATAAAGCAGGAATATCAGTATTGTTGAGTACTTTTGTCCTGTCCCAGTATTTATCGGCTACATATATATAGTTTTGTAAACCCGAACGGTGATTGAGTAAATTCCTGATACTAATTCCATTGGTCGGAAAATCAGGAATATATTTTCTTAAATCATCATCATATTCAAGCAGACCTTTCTCGTGCAATAGCATTATAGCTGCAGCGGTGAACATTTTAGAAACCGAGGCCAGCTGAAAAGGTGTTTTTGTAGATAATGTATCTTTGGTTTTTATATTACGATAACCAAAAGCCCCTTTAAATAAAATATTCCCTTTTTCGGCAACCAGTACACATCCGTTGAACAGTCCCTTTTTGTATGATGCTGTAATAATACTGTCAATAAAATGCATCTTTTGGACATCAGGAGCATTGACTTTTATTTCTTTTTTTAAAACAGGCCTGGCGGAGGAAATTGACATCACATTATTTTCCATATCGTAATCTGCACCGGTCAACATGGTAATAATGACAACAAAAATGCCAACCAATAAATTACTTCCCCTGTTTTTTTTCTTGCGCATTATGCCTGATTTTATCATAGTTAAATGCAAAGTTGCAAAATCTGAAAATTCCTTATCTTTGCATTAAATTTGAGTTAGCCAAGTTAACTATAATTTGAGAAAGAAATTTTAAAAGAATGTTAAAGTTTTCAACTAAAAAATCTGAATAAAATGCAATTTAAAAGATATACTGTTACTTCTGCTTTACCTTATGCCAACGGGCCCATACATATAGGCCATTTAGCCGGTGTTTATGTTCCTGCTGATATTTATGTGAGGTATTTACGCTCGATAGGCAAAGATGTAGTTTTTATTGGTGGTTCCGATGAGCATGGTGTTCCAATTACTATAAAAGCAAGACAATTAGGCGTTACGCCTCAGGAAATTGTAGATAAATATCATACTATTATCAAACAGTCGTTTCAGGATTTCGGAATTTCGTTTAATGTGTATTCCAGAACTTCAAATAAGATACATCATGAAACTGCTGATGAGTTCTTCAAAAAGCTTTACTATAAAGGAGATTTTATCGAAAAGTTCTCTATGCAGTATTATGATGAAGAGAACAAACAGTTTCTTGCTGACCGCTATATAACAGGTACTTGTCCGCACTGCAGCAACGAAAAAGCCTATGGCGACCAGTGTGAAAAATGCGGGACTTCGTTAAATGCCACAGATTTAATAAATCCACGTTCTGCTATTAGCGGGAATGCTCCGGTATTAAAGGAAACCAAACACTGGTTTTTACCTCTGGAAAATTATGAAAGCTTTTTAAGAAAATGGATATTAGAAGATCATAAAGACGACTGGAAGACCAATGTTTACGGACAATGTAAATCATGGTTAGATCAGGGGCTGCAACCGAGGGCCGTTACCCGCGACCTGGACTGGGGCGTAAAATTACCACCGGAAATAGAAGGGACAGAAGGGAAAGTATTGTATGTGTGGTTTGACGCACCCATTGGTTATATATCAGCTACCAAGGAATTAACCAACGACTGGGAAAAGTACTGGAAGGATAATGAAACTAAGCTTGTGCATTTTATCGGGAAAGATAATATCGTATTTCATTGCATTATATTTCCTGCCATGTTAAAGGCAGAAGGCAGTTTTATTTTGCCGGATAATGTTCCTGCCAATGAGTTTATGAATCTGGAAGGTGATAAAATTTCCACCTCACGCAACTGGGCAGTATGGTTACATGAATATCTGCTGGATTTCCCCGGTAAACAGGACGAACTGCGCTATGTTTTATGTGCAAATGCACCCGAAACCAAAGACAATGACTTTACCTGGAAAGATTATCAGGCGAAAAACAACAATGAGTTGCTGGCAATATTTGGAAATTTTGTTAACCGGACCATGGTATTAACCCATAAGTATTTTGAAGGAAAAGTTCCTGCAATTACTGAATTAACAGATGCCGATAAAGTTACAATTGAAGAAATCAGCCTTTTTCCTGCAAGAATTGCAAAAAGCCTGGAAAATTACCGTTTCCGCGAAGCCATTAATGAAATGATGAATCTTGCCCGTTTGGGGAATAAATACCTGACTGAAAACGAACCCTGGAAAGTATTTAAAACGGATGAAAACAGGGTGAAAACTGTGCTGAATATTTCTTTGCAGATATGTGCCAATCTGGGTGTGGTTTGTGAGCCATTTTTACCTTTTACTGCATCTAAATTGGCTGTTATGCTCAATGCTGAACTTCCAAAATGGAACGATGCAGGGAGTATTACAATACTGAAGGAAAATCATCATTTGGGAGAAGCCGAATTTTTATTTCAACGGATAGAGGATGCTGCTATTGAATTTCAGGTACAAAAATTACTGGATACCAAAAAACAGAATGATGAAGCCAATGTAATTGCCGCAGCTGCAAAAGCAAATATTGAATATGATGATTTTGCTAAAATGGATATACGCACAGGAACTATAATTGCAGCTGAAAAAGTAGCTAAAACAAAAAAACTGTTGAAATTAACCATTGATACCGGTATTGACAAACGTACCGTAGTTTCGGGTATAGCTGAGTATTATGAAGCTGAAAATATTATCGGACAAAGGGTAAGTATTTTGATAAATCTAACGCCTAAAAACCTTAAAGGTATTGATTCACAAGGCATGATATTAATGGCTGAAAACCATGACGGCAATCTTTGTTTTGTAGCACCAACTGAAGAGGTTAAAAATGGAAGTGAAATTAAATAGTTAAGTGTAAAGTTGCTGATTTTATTGTAATCTTAAATTTTATATCTTTGCAAAAAATTAAGGTCCCGTAGTTCAACGGATAGAACGGAAGTTTCCTAAACTTCAGATACAGTTTCGATTACTGTCGGGATCACAAAAAATCATAATTTCAAACAAAAAAGGTTTAGGATTTTATCCTAAACCTTTATACTATTATCAAGTTTCTTGTTATTCCTAATTGATTACATAAGCTTCACTCCACCATGAAGTAATTTTTGAATAGGCAATATAACCGAATCCGGATGAAGCCCATGTAGTTCCCCATGAATTCATAAACTTAAATGCACTTTTAGTATCGTCATATCCTACTACACAATAGCAATGGCCCCCTAAAGTTTTTCCCTTGTAAGTAGTTAAAACGCCATTATTTTGAAGATTTACAAAATCACTGTTAACATTACCGGCAACAATAACAGGTTTTCCAACAGTTAAAAAACTTTTAATGCTTGTAGTATTTATTGCAACAGTACTATAACTTGGAATAACATAATTCAATGCCTGGCTATTTTGCGTAGCATTGGGTTGTAAAGAGCAACTAACATCAGTATAAGGCATTGAAGTCCATGTACAAACACCTTTATTTTTCAGTAAATTTAATCCGCTAACAACATAAGCCCCGGAACCGCACGAACTGCCTGCTTTAATTTGATTATAAACATATTCAGGACTAAAAATATTAACAGACTGACTCCATGCTGCAGTATGACTTGCCTGCCAATTGATGCTGCGGGCAGCATAAGTGGTTCCAAATGCAACACATGAACCTTCACCCCCCTGATTTCCAACAGGTGGTACATTTAAATTTAATGTAGTTGTTTTGAATATAACATCAGGTGCTTTTGCCTGATTAATTTTAGCATATTCAGTTGCAGGCAATAATTCGCAACCCAAAGAATAATTGATAAATTCAGCTGTTGGTTCGGTCGAAACAGTGGTAACAGCATCTTTTTTACATGATAATATAAAAACAATTAAAATTATCCCTATTAAAGCAGATAATTTCAACAATAAATGTTTATTTTTTTTCATTTTTAAAATATTAAAGGTTATTAAATTAGTTTACAAATTTAATACATATAATACCAAGAAATCATCATTTAGGATTTTTTAAGTTTTTTCATTTCTTAAATTTAAAATTGTAAATCATTCCCTTTATATTTCAGGTACTATTAAATGCTTTAAAATATGATTTTTTTTATTCATTTGATTAGCCATTTTGTTTACTTTTTAAGGGGCATAAAACTAAAAGTACAAAACATTAATATAAATTTGCCTGTAAATTAAATAGTTACATTAAACCTATTAAAAACAAAAAATACATTTATATTGAATTTACCTTTAATTTTGCCTGCCATTAAGTTTAATTAAA
>JAPLDQ010000019.1 GCA_026391675.1 Bacteroidota bacterium | reverse complement strand
AAAACTCCGCGGCACTCTGCGGTTAAACTTTTTTAACGCTGAGAGCCGCAAAGAAGGCGCAAAGGAACGCAGAGATTGAGAAAGCAATGATTTTATATTTTTGTCATTTATCTTCAAGCATTTTTCTAAATGTTAAAACTCGGAATGACAAAACAAGTAATAGACTATCATTTTGTCATGCTGAACTAAGAGTAGTATCTCTTTAAAATACCGGATATTATTTCCCGATAATTTTTGCAATAGTCGCAAATATAATTTTGAGGTCGGTTTTGAAAGAACTTTCACGGATGTATTTTTGGCAAAGTTCCAGTTTGGCAGGCATAATAATTGTAATATATGTTTCTTCAGGATTTTCGGATTGACTTAAAAGCTCACTTTCATTAATAAAATTTATAGATGAAAAATCAGTTAAACCGGGTTTTACATCCAGCACTTTTAATTGGGCTGCATCATATAAATCGACATATTTCCTGACTTCGGGGCGGGGACCTACAAAACTCATATCACCGTAGAATATATTTATCAGTTGCGGTAGTTCATCGAGTTTGTATTTTCTTAAGAAATAACCGGTTTTGGTTACTCTCATGTCTTTATCTCCAATGGTTAGTAAGCCATTTTTATCAGACCCTGTTCGCATGGTTCTGAATTTGAATATTTTAAAATCGACATTCCCTTGTCCAACCCTGATTTGCTTATAAAAAACACCACCCCTTGAATCACAAACAATTGCCAATCCAATCAGAATAAGAACCGGAGAAAGTATTAGTAATCCAATTGCAGAAAAAAACAAGTCGAAAATCCTTTTTGTCATTTTTTAGTTTGTAAATTTGTTAAGTTTATAAAGTTTATAAAGTTTGTAAAGTTAGTTGTAGCTTTGTCATGTTGATCTCGCTTCTAGCGAGAGAAGCATCTCATTAAATTTGTATTCTTTATTTGTTTGAGATTCCTCGCTAACGCTCGGAATGACAAAATAAGCAGTTGACTATCTGCTTGTAATGCTGAATGAAGTGAAGCATCTCTTTTAATAAATGCTCATAAATCATAATTCATAATTTATAATTTATAATTTATAATTCATAACTTTCTTAACTGCTTCTGCAACAGCCATCACCACTGTACTAACGTTTTCGTCCGTTAAATCATAATAAACAGGCAGACTTATTTCCCTGCTGTAATTATCATAGGAAACAGGATAATCCTGTATATTGTATCCCATATTTTTATAATAGGTCATCATAGGTAAAGGAACAAAATGTACATTTACCGATACTTCTGCCTTAAATATTTCAGCAATAATTTCGTCCCGTTGTTTTTCTGTGATTCCTTTTATTCTTAAAAGATAAACATGGAATGAAGATGTTTTTTCTTTTGTAATATATTCAGGTATTTCAGCCCAGTCATATGCTGATAACAAAGTTGAATATAAATCAAATATTTGTTTTCTTCTCACCAGCATATCGTTTTTATATCTGTCGATTTCTACTAATCCTATTGAGGCCAGAATGTCTGTCATATTGCATTTGTAGCCGGCTTCAATTATATCATAACGCCAGTTCCCGATTTGCGTTTTAGCCAGTGCATCCTTGTTTTGACCGTGAAGTGATTTTGTGTTCAGGTATTTGTAAATGGCTTCATTGTCAAAATCATCATTCAGGTTTAAGCAAATTGCACCACCTTCAGCAGTAGTTAGGTTTTTTACAGCATGAAAAGAATAAACGGTAACATCAGTAAGACTTCCTGATTGTTTTCCCTTATAAATAGCTCCTATAGAGTGAGCTGCATCTGATAAAACCAGTATCCGGCCAAGCTTTTTTTGTTCTTCAGAATTTGAAGAAAATAATGAAACAACAGATGATTCTTTAACCAGGGTATTAATTTCATCATAATCGCAGGGGTGACCGCCAATATCAACCGGCATGATAACTTTAGTCCTATTGGTTATTGCTTTTCTAATGGCTGCAACTGAGATGTTAAAGTCATTATTTACATCAACAAAAACAGGTTTTGCTCCGCAATGAATGATTACATTGGCTGTTGCAGCATAGGTATAAGCAGGTAAAATAACTTCATCACCTTCTGTTACACCATACCAGCGTAACATCAACTCTAAGCCTGCTGATGCAGAATTAACACATAGTGTAGCCTTATGTCCCCCAAAGGCTGTCAGTTTCTTTTCGAATAATTTAGTTTTTGGACCTGTTGTAATCCAGCCTGATTTCAATGTGTCTATCACTTCGTCAATAATGAGTTGGTCTATGCGTGGGGGCGAAAATGGAATCATTTTTTAGGTTATAAATTATGAGTTCTGAGTTATGAGTTATGAGTTATGAGTTATGAGTTATGAGTTATGAGTTATGAGTTATGAGTTATGAGTTATGAGTTATGAGTTATGAGTTATGAGTTATGAGTTATGAGTTAAATTATTAATCAACAAAAATAAGAAAAAATACAAAACAAAAAAAACCTGCTGTTTTTATAATAGCAGGTCTTTCTGATGTTAGTTAAAAAATTAGTTTTTATTTCCTATTAAAATCTCTTCAATGGCTTGCTTGAATGAGTCTTTAGGCAATGCCCCCATCGACATCTGTGGTTGACCTTCTTTTGGGCAGAACAGGATAGAAGGTATGCTGCGTATACCAAATGCTCCTGCTAATTCCTGCTCAGCTTCCGTATCAATTTTATAAATATTTATTTTTCCTTCGTATTCTTTTGATAATTCTTCCAGAATAGGAGCAACCATTTTACAAGGCTGGCACCAGTCGGCGTAGAAATCAATAATACATGGCAATTCACCTTCGAATTTCCAGTCTTTGTTTACTTCGTAGTTAAATACCTTATCTAAGAAGCTTTTTTTTGTTAAATGTTCCATTTTTATAATTAATTAATTTATTTTTTTTGTTGAATCTGCAACTGGTTTTAAAAGAAATTTGTCAAAGATTTCTTTGTATTGTTCTTTGCTCATAGCACCGGCTTGCATAGAAGGGTCTCCTTTTACAGGACTGAATAATATGGCAGGAATACTTTCTATCTGGAAAAACTGTGATAATTCTTTTTCGTTGTCAACATTTACTTTGTAAATATTAATTCTGCCTTCATATTCTTTAGCTAATTCTTCCATAATAGGAGCAACCATTTTACAGGGTCTGCACCAGTCAGCATAAAAATCAACTACACAAGGTTTCTCTCCTTTAAATGACCATGTTTTTGGCGATTTTTCGAAATCCATTACCAGATCAATAAAGTTGGCTTTTGACATTTGTACTACTTTTCCCTGATTATCAAACTTATTTGCACTGTTAATGTTATCAGCATTTTGTTTAGCTTTGTTATTACAGCTAAGCAGCATTAACATCGAAATTGCAAGTACTGAGAAGATTGTTTTTTTCATATTGTTTAGTTTTAATATTAAATATTTTTTGCAAAGATAAATAAAATTTTGAAATTATATCGCTTTAGTATCACTTTTTTTATTATCTTTGTAAACAGAAAAAAATACAAATAGTTCAAAAACTGAGAAACTTTAATGATTAAGTTTGAATTTTCGAAAATAAAAGTACTTGATTTTAATAATCAGTTTGCCTCAGATGAGCAGTGTATGGCATTTTTAGCCAATGAAAAATGGAAAGAAGGCTATATTTGCAAAAAATGTGGGAATGATAATTATTGTTCAGGAAAGACGCCTCATTCAAGAAGATGTACTAAATGTAAACATGATGAATCTGCAACAGCCCATACTATGTTTCATCGCTGTAAAATTCCAGTTCACGAAGCTTTTAAAATAGCTTATGAAGTTTGCAGTTTACCCGACATATCGATAGCAAATTTATCTGAAAAGCTTAAAATAAGGCATATGACCTGCTGGAAACTGAAAAATAAAATAATGGAATGTCTGGAAGAAAGTCGGAAGTCAGAAGTCAGAAGTCAGAAGTCAGAAATTAGAAATTAGGAATTAGGAATTAGGAATTACATAACTCATAACTCATAACTCATAACTTTTCCTTCTATACTGCTACATCATATTCACGTAAAGCATTGTTGAGTGAGGTCTTTAAATCGGTTGATGCTTTGCGTTCACCGATTATCAAGGCACATGGAACCTGGAAATCTCCGGCAGCAAAGTGTTTGGTATATGAACCGGGTATAACAACCGAACGGGATGGTACAAACCCTTTATATTCCTTAGGTTCAGCCGAAGTAACATCAATAATTTTAGTAGATGCTGTAATCACAACATTTGCTCCTAAAACTGCTTCTTTTTCAATAAGTGCTCCTTCTACAATAATACAGCGTGAACCAATAAAACAGTCATCTTCAATTATAACAGGGGCAGCCTGAACAGGTTCCAGTACACCACCAATTCCGACGCCACCGCTTAAATGAACATTTTTTCCGATTTGTGCACAACTGCCAACGGTTGCCCAGGTATCCACCATGGTCCCGCTTTCAATATAGGCGCCGATATTTACATAGGAAGGCATCATAATTACACCTTTATCTATAAAAGCACCATAACGTGCAATTGCATGTGGCACAACCCTTACACCCAACTGTTCATAGTTTTTCTTTAAAGGAATCTTATCATGAAATTCAAAAGGCCCTACAGTTATTGTTTGCATTTTTTGTATTGGAAAATATAAAATTACCGCTTTCTTTATCCATTCATTCACTTTCCATCCATTATTTGTAGGTTGAGCAACGCGTAATTTACCCTTATCTAAAAGATCTATAACTTCTCTGATGGCATCTTTAGTTGATGATTCGTTTAGTAATGCCCTGTTTTCCCAGGCTTTTGCTATGATAGCTATTAAGTTTTCTTCCATAATAATTTTTATACATTACAAAAGTAGTAAAAATACTTTTTTTACTAACATCAAACTAATTCAAATTTATATTTAATGCTGATTAATTGTTTTAATTTAAGCAATTAATCTAAGATTTATTACATTCCAAAATGCTTAAATGCTTCATAAACCAGTAATACCGGCCATATTAAAGCTTTAAGAAATCCAAGAACACCCATCCAGAATCCTGTGGCGTGGGATATAAAATAAATAGCAGCACCAATAACCCCCATAGCATAAACTACACCTGAAGTTGTGCCTTTTTGCATTTCGCTTTTCATACTTAATAATATTTAAATATAATGTACAAATATACAAAACATTGTTTAATGAAAAATAAAAAGGCTAATTTCATATCAATTTAGCCTTTTTCAGATTGCAGATTTAGAATTCTGAGTATAATATTTTTTGCAAATATTGATTTTTTTGGAATAATTTTTAATTAACTGATTAACATTCTTCTTTTTCTGATATAAAATATTCCCATACAAATCAGTACAAAACCTAATATTATCAAGCCCCATTGAGAAAGAGTAGGAATAATATTTGTTTGTATATTGTCATTAAATTCTAAATGGGTTGGTGGAGATTGACTTGGATACCAGGTCTGACCTCCATCAATAGATATTTCGAAGAATACATCGAAGAAACTGTCTGCAACATATTGACCTCCATCATCTGTTAGACTTGTTCTCCCTGTAGATGCCAAAGTCGGACTTTCACGGATCATTATTCCTCCCGGTAAACCTCCTATAATTAAAGATATCATTTCTGTATTGTAAAATTTTGTATTTCCTTCAGCATAATCAAAACTTAAATTTATTATTGTAGGTGAATTTACTGAAAAAGAACCCGATGAAGAATTTCCATGTATTGTCATAACGGTACTGATAGTATTACTGCCTGAAACCGGCATAGGCTGGCAGGTAGTTATTTCGCCAAATACATCGAAGAATGAATTTAAACTATATTGGCAAAAAGGGTTGGATGATCTGTATTGATTCCCTGAAGCAAGATAACAATTTGAATTAAGCATAAGAATCGGTATACTTGAGAGATTTACGCCGGAAGTAATAGCTCCAATTCCGGGAAAATTAGGTGTTGAAGTGCTGGCCCAGTATCCTGCAGTAAATGCAAGTGGTCCGTTGGTTGTATATACATCAAAGGTAACACAGGCTCCGCTGGCCACACAATTGGCTCCCCATGCGAAACATGCAATAGTACCACCAACAGTAAAAGTAATGGTTGGTGCCCATCCACAAGGATCAACAATTACAACAGCACCTAAATTACCTCCTGTTCCTGTAAATGTTGCCTGAAAATAACTTGCAGCTCCTCCTGTATTATTACAGACTGTATAGCGTTTCCTGTTGAATGCATAGGAATCATTCCAAAGCATTACGAGGATAATTGTTACTATTATTGAATAAAATATTTTTTTCATAATTTTAAAATTAAATTGGTTTTTTACAAAAATCTTACCATCATTTTCCTTCCTGTCCCACTATAAAGAGAGATGGCTTCGGTAATAAAATTAGATTAATTCTTTACCTCCTTTCTGAAATTATAACTTATATGTTTGTTTTATATATAATTATTGTTTTCAAAAATAGATTTCAGTTTTATATTTACAATTAATTTAAAATTTTGAAATAGTAGCTTGTTTTTTAAAGACTTATAATATACAAAGATACTGTTTTAAAAAGCTGAAATCTGAAAAGTCTTTGTGAACCTCTAAATTTTCTCTGTGTAACTCTGTGCAAATTATTAAATATTTATTACACAGAGAATTAATGAGAAGTCACAGAGTTACACAGAGGTTGATATGCAAGTAAATTAAACTTTTGAGACAGCCTCTTTGATAAAAATGATAAAATGTTTTTATATAAAATCTTAAGTTTTTGTTTTGTGAAACTATAAAAATAAAAAGGAAAATTCTGCAAATGTGTTTTAAAAAAACATTATAATTATAACCAGATCTTAATCATGCTTTTTTTAATTGTTTCTTAGCTAAAAACCAATATAAAATAAATAAATCAGCCGGGATTGATAATACTAAAGCCAGGAAGAAAAGGTCAGGTCTGAAAATTACTGTTACTATCAGACCTAATATAGAGAGTAATCCTCCAATTAAATCCCATCTCCATGAAATAATTAATCCTACAAAATACCCGATAGGGAAAAACCAAATCATTATTTGTTCAATAGGTGGAAGGGCATGACTTCGATTTTCGGGAAATAATAGTTGTATTCCTATAAAATAAATCAATGGCAAACTTATTATTCTGGCTGCCCAACGTAAAAACTTAAAATTTTTGTCTGTTTTCATACTGTTTAATAAATTTAAGTAATTAATTAAATGCCTATAAATCAATATTTAATTCAAAAATAAGCATCCTGATACTTAAATGCTGAATTGTGTTGCTGATATATGTCAATAATTAGTTGATATTGATATTTTGTAGTGATAAGTATTTTAAATCTGTGAATCTTATAAATTTAAGTCAATATTATATAATGCTTTTCAGATAAAAATGTAGCATCTTTGTTGAGATCAATATTAAAAATTGTTTCCAAATAATATGAAATCAATAATTCAGGTTTTTAATCAAAAAGAAATAAGAAATGAAAAATACAATTAATATAAACGGAGAGGAACAACCCCGCCAGGACTGGCAGGATCATTTTACCGGGCATCATCTCAATAAAGGATCATGGAAACAGTGGCATCATTCCTGGATTTTCTGGGTTTTCTTTATTTTGACTTTAACAGCTATTGGATATTATGTTGTGAGCGTTGATTTTGCATTTGCACCCCGTAAAGAATCTCCGCCAAATACTGAAAAAACCACAACACCCTAGTTTATAATAACTTATTTTAATAATAAGCTTATATAGTTTAATTGATAATTTATATGGAAATAACGGTAAAATCAGAAATTGCAGATTAATGTTCACATAAATTTATAAGGCGTTTATGTATCAAAACATAAACGCCTTATTGTATTAATTTCTGATCAAATAATAATGCCACAAAAACTATAGCTGACATTTTATTTAATACTCTTTAACTGATTGATATACTTCTTTTTCTGATATAATAAATTCCCAGGCAAATCAATACAAAACCAAGAATAATCAATCCCCATTCGGAGAGAGTAGGAACAGGAGCTGTTTGACACCAGGTTGCAGGTGCACCCGGATCAGTATCAGATACTTTAATCATGTAATCGCCACCGATTCCTGGACCAAAACTTAGGCTTGATATAATCAAGTAATAATCACCAGCAGGAAGTGAGGCTGAAATGGTATTGGGAATCCCATAACTAAGATCAGCTGATACAATAGTAATAAATGGGCAGACAAAATTACCTAACCAAATACTACCTCCCTCTGCAAAATTCATATAAGCCGAAAAATAGACTGTCGTAGGTGTGCTCAGTGTGAGCTTATACCAGTCCAGATCTCTATATATATTGGAATATGGAATTGATTTTGAATAACCATTTATTCTTCCACATCTGGTTTCGCCCAAATTGATATTAGTGGATAATTGATATGGTGGATCATAGTTGCAGCCTCCATTGGTAACATCCTCTCCTTCATCCTGAATATCTGCTTCATTGTTTGGGATGGCACAGGGGTTGCAGATAACCACAGGATTTCCATTTTTGTTTAAGGGAAGCTTGTTTACATAACCTGCAGGCATACTAGCACCTATATAGGAAGCTTGAGTTGAAATACTTTTGCTGTTGTTTAAAGATTTTTTGTCAGCTTCCTTTGTAGTTAAGGTTTCTTTTTTTATTTCCTTTTTAATTGTTTGTGAAAACAAACTCTGATTGAATAAGAAGCATAACAATAAGATTACTGCTGAATACTTTATAAAACATAATTTCTTTTTCATACTATACATTTTTAATTGTTGTTAATAATTTGTAATTTTTTTACAAATATAATAAAATAAAAAGTTAATAGTATTTTTTGGGGGGATTAAATTAAAAAAATGGTAAAATTCTATCATTTTTAATTCTCTATCTATAGTTTGAAATAGTAAAATAACTTTACTGTTACATAATTAACGACGCACTTATCTGAAATATTAAACTGTAAAGATTTGCAGTTCAAGAAAATTTAAATAGAAAAGGCGTTTATGAATCAAACATAAACGCCTTTAAAAAGATTATTCAATATTATATTCTAAAATATTTATTAACTGATTGATATACTTCTTTTTCTGATATAATAAATACCCATGCAGATTAAAATAAAACCAAGAATTATCAAACCCCATTCAGAAAGGGTTGGCACAGTATTGGTTGGTGTACATGAAAGATAGGTGTAACTGATATTGTTTGAACACTGAACCTGAGATTGACTATTTGTAAAGCATGCCTGTAAAACATCAGTACCAAGTCCTCCAATAAGAGATAAATTAAAAAGCGCTTCTCCATTAGCATCTGTGTTTAAACTACCTGAAAAACCAGCATTTGGACCGGATGTAATATTTAAAGTAACCAATCTGTTTGCTACTGCTTGACCCAATGAATTAAAAACTTTAGCTTTTACAGCATGGCTGTTTCCTAAACACCCATCTTCAGTTGCCTGAGTTAACAATATCCCTTCACCAATAACAGCTGCTCCTGACATAACAAAATAAGCCAGGAAGATATTATCATTAGCGGAAGGATTTTGAGTTGTTATTGTTAAATTTGATGTAGTATTTGTGATAAAAGGAAGCATAGTATATAACTCATCATCTGATAATGGATTTGTAGGTGGTGCAAATGGATTAGAAGGATTTGCGTTATTATCTCCTATTCCTCCAACTGTAATTAACCCACCATTAGCAGGTGTTCCATCGTCTTCACCACCAGCCGCTGATGTTAATCTGCTTCCATTAATATCTACAATTGAGTATTGTTGTGACCCTCCGGTCTGATAACTGTATCCAATCCCTAATCCCATATCAAACAATGCCCCTGGTGCATTAGGATCAATAGGTGTTGCAAGATTTACTGAAAAAACATCACCGGCATAATTCATTGCTCCACCCATAATTACTATCGTTTTTTCAGTTGCTGTAGCATCATTAAATACTACCAATAATGCTTCTCCTTCAATAACAGATGTGGAACATTCATTTATAGAAAGAGGCCAAATCCCTGCAGGTAGAGCACTCATTTCAGCAGAAACAATTGATGTTACATCAGCCCAGTAATTATTAAAATCGTAAGGAAAATATGCTGACCCAAGCCAAGTAATAGAATTTCCTGCAAATGTAACGCATCCATTGGCAATTGTACTATTAGTTGCTGTTGAAAATAATATAGCTTTTTGAACTGTAGCAGCAGCCGTTGGTTTGTTAACCCTAATATTCATTGACGAAGAAACATTTGTGCCTTTACCATCAGCAGATAGGGTATAATGACCAGTTGAACTATATAGTTGCTGTAAACCTGAAAGATTTTTTGTAAGATTTGGAGTTTTCTTTTTAGCAGAATTTATTCCAAATTGTGCAGAATATGTCCCTGGAACAAACTGAGACGAACTGTTTTGAATTTGCTGAATTTTAGCTTTAGCAGAATTAATTCCGGTATTTACAGGTTTTTGTCCAATAACTATATTGTTAAAAATAAACATCAATAGGATGGATGTAATAATACTAAGGATAGTAAATTTATTTTTCATAAGCTAATAATTTAAATTAATGTTAAATATTTGTAAAATTTGCACAAATATAATAAAAATAAAATGTTAAATAACATAAAATATTACAAATTAAATAACAAAATAGTAATGAAAAAGTTTTATATTTTTCGAATTGTTTGATTTGAATGGCAATTCACAGGATTATATTGCTTTTATTCTGGTTTAAATTTAGTGATATTGAAAATTTATTATTTTATTTAATATAAAGAATTTCTCGAGGTTATACCTCGGGGTATTAAGCGAAAAAGTTTGAAAAACGGCAGGTTTTTCAAAAAAAATATAAATTCCACTAGATATCTCGAGGCTCTGCCTCGGGGTTATTCATTTAAAAGCGATTAAACATCCTTAAAATTATTTTTTAAAGAAGCAATCACCTTAATGAAAATATGTTTTAAAAGATTTGATGTTCACATAAATATATAAGGCGTTTATGTTTTGAAACACAAACGCCTTATTAAAATTAATCAATATTTTTATCTAATTAATCTATTTTAATAATATATTATTAACTGATTGATATACTCCTTCTTCTGATATAATAAATTCCCATGCAGATTAATACAAAACCAAGAATTATCAATCCCCATTCAGAAAGGGTAGGCACTGCAGCAGTTGGTTGTCCGGGAGTAGATGAACCAAAGGTTACGTCATCAAAAACGCATTGATTAGCAACACCGGTAAAACTTACTGATTTTGCTATACCATTAAAATTTAAACCAGCTGGCACCCAAATACGAAACCATGGCCAATCTGGAGCTATACCTGAAGCAGTAAATGTTTGAGATGCGAGTAAATTTCCTGTACCATCCAATCCGTCATATACATATAAAGTGATATCAGCTGAAGAGCAAAAATAAAATGAGAATCCTGTTGTAAATCCGTCAGTTACGTTCATTACAGATGCATTGCCATCTAAAAAAAACATTGAAGTAAATCCTGATGGATCATTGGCAGTATTGCCACTACCTCCACTATATGTATCAATTAGAGCCAATGCTGCATTATTGAAATATACTCCGTAATTCGGACCGCCACCTCCATTATAGTAGTTATTAATATGTGCCAGGTTTCCTAATCCTTCAAAGTTGAGAACAATCGTACTGGTTTTATTAATATTATTATACTTTTTGGCATTTGCAACAATTTGTTTAGGTGTAATTGTAGCTGTCACGTTAGGATTGTGTACTGATTTAACATAAGGATTGTTAACAGCTTTATTATTAACCCCTTTTGTAGTTAAAGTTTCTTTCTTTGTTTCCTTTGTAACTGTTTGTGAAAACAAATGCTGACTGAATAAAAAGCATAGCAATAACATTACTGCTGAATACTTCATAAAAAATAATTTCTGTTTCATAATTTAAATATTTAATGATTGTTAATATTTTGTAAATTTTTTACAAATATAATATAAATTCATTCAATTTTTATTTTTTATTAAAAATAATTGGTAATAATGATATTATTTCTCTTTTTCATTCTGAAGTTTGAAGTAATTTAACAATTTTAAATCATCTTTACGGAATGTAACTATCATCCAGATAATTACAACAACTACCCATATAAGTCCGAAATTCTTAATAAATATCAAATATACTTCTTCCAGTATTTTCTTTTGGGATTCATTATAATCATATAGTTTTAGCCATGAAGTATTAACAGACGTATATAAAATATCTATCCATTGCTTTAAAAATATATATGCATTTAATATCACTAATCCAATGATTAAACCGTAGAATTTCCTTTTCCATTGTACAGGAGAGGCGATAATAAGAGAAATAAGCAGAATTGTAGGCAGATAGCCCCTGTAACGGGTGTTAATTTCGCCAATTGTAGCCTGTGCAGAAGTATTCGATATAATTATTTTATAATTTCCTATATTAAAATTGGTATTATATTTTTGTTTTCCTTCTGAAAATTGTACAAATCCGGTGTCGTGAAAACGATGGAATAATTTCTGTGAACATGCACGGTAAAATTTCCCATACATCCCGTCATAAAAAGAGAAAGGAGCTGCGAGCAGACTGTAAATCAGTATTGCTTTAATTAAAAACATCAATAATGGCTTATTTTTCAACATGTTTTATTTGTTTTGTTATTTTTTGAATCCAGAAAATCCATAGTCCAAGTGCAAAAAAGATGAATAAGACTTGCCAAACCTCGATATGCATTATTTCAAAGGCTTTTGGGAAATAAATTCCTGTAAGGAACAGACTTATTATCCTTACCAGATTGAGCAGGAATAGCATAAACAATCCACCTGTAAGTCCAATAAGTTTACTTTTCCAGGGTGCAGGAAAAGCGAGCAATACTGATGTAAACAAGGCCATTGCTTCAACAGCATCGCATCCACGTTTTATACTGATGGAAAACGATGAAGAATATATCATATCACCCATTGTCTTCGTATGTTGTCCAAAAATATTGAGAATAAAATTAGATATTGTTGCATTGATTTTAATTATATAATGTTGAACATTATTTTCGAAAAATGATGTAAACCAAAGCGAATAAAATAATCCCATCAAAATAGCAAAAATTACTACGAATATCAGGATGGGTCGCTTTTGTAGCCAGTTTTTCTTAAAATTATCATATAAAAGCTTTCCTCTGTTTTTATTAAGGTTTTTCTTCAGTTTCTCTCTCTTTTCTTTTTTCTCTTTTGTATATCCCATATAAAATTTAATGTTTTGAAATTAGCTATATATAATTAAATATAAACTTAGTGTTTTGTATAAACTTATTCCAGATCAAAGAAAATTAAATCATTATTCTTTTTCTCCTGTAAATATACAACATTCCTACACTAAGCATCATCAACCCAAAAATTATTAAACCCCATTGTGAAAGGGTAGGAATACTGGGCTGATGTACTAAAAATCCTCTGATTTCTCCACCTGGATAGACAGTTGTATGAATATTATAATAGGCTTGTCCACTATTTAATGAAGCAAGCAAAAAAGCAAATGCAGTGGCTGTTGTTCCTCCATGAGCTGTAATAAAAGAAGGATTATAACTGGTGGCAAGTGTCATATCAAATGTATTATCATAGCTGCCGGAAGTTACACCTGTAGGAAATCCCGGAAAACTGGGTGTAGTTGTAGCAACACCTGCATTACCGGAGTATGGAGCTGGAGTAGCAGCATGAATGTGGGATGCAGTAACTTGTCCGGTTAATCCGCTAAAACTGCACTGAACTCTCATTGTTGCTGCAGATTGGTTAATTGTTATAATGGCAGTACCTGTTCCTGCTGAAGGATTAGGTGGTAATTCATTTAGTCCGCTAAGTGTAGCTGTGTAGATTGTTATTTGCGCTTTTACTGCATTCGTTGAAAATATTGTTGTTGTAATAATTGCAATAATGACAAAAGATAGTATTGTATTTTTTTTCATAATTTATATTTTAAATTAGTATTTTGTACAAAAATAATGTATTAAAATGTTAAAATCTTATAAAATTAACAATGTTTTTACAATTTTGATTTTTGAATTTATTTAAAATGATAAATAATTTTGAAACTTTATAGATAGATAAGAATTACTGAAGTATATTTCGATAAAAAATATAGCTTTATAATTCTTTAATTTAAAGGATTTTAAGTATAATTTATTGCCTAATTTTAATTAACTACCCCTATTTATTCATCAAATAATCTAAAAGGTGTGAATAATGCAATTTTTTTTAAAAATTGTGTAATATGACAGCTTATGTTGAATACTATCTTTGTTGTCAATAAAATAAATAACAATATGAGTTCAGGGAAAATTATAATAGGCGTATTAGCAGGAGCTGCTGTAGGCGCTGCATTGGGTGTTTTATTCGCACCTGATAAAGGATCTGTTACACGTAAAAAATTAAGCAGAAAAAGTAGTAAATATGTTGATAAATTAGAAGAAGAATTTAATGCATTTATTGACAGCATTACAAAAGAATATGAAGCGTTGAGGGAAGAAGCCTTAAAAATGGATGAAGAAATTGATATGGAGGATGACGAAGCAAAAGCTTAATCCCTGAAACAAATAAATAACTTCTTATTAGTGTGAATTTTAATGATTTGGCAGTAAATCAATTCGTTATAAATTATCACTTAAAATTTTTATTAAAATAATCCAATGGAAACACCTTTAAATATACTGGAAACTTTAGTCGGGAAAGTTGAAAATTATATAAAGACCTCTTTTGAGCTGACAAAACTAAAATTATTAGAATCAACTATTACTATAGTAGCATCTTTATTTTCAAGGCTTTGTATTCTTATTTCTATTTTAGTTTGTATTTTTATTTTCAGCATAGGTTTGGCTCAATATCTGGGTGAAATACTCGGGAAATCTTACTATGGATTTTTTGTTGTTTCCGGAGCATATCTTTTAGTTGGTTTAATTTTATTTTTCCCTTTGCATAAATGGATAAAAAAAACAATCAGTAAAATCATCATTAAAAAACTAATTCAATAGCTTAAAACATGCAAACCATAACTACAGAAATTAGCCTTAGAGATGCCATCTCCCGTTTAGAACAAAAACGGATTTATGAAGGTATTGAAATAAAGAATGAAATTCATAATGTTTATGAAAGCATGAAGCCTGTTAATCTTATTAAAAACGCTTTTAATGAAGTTGCTGAATCTGATGAAATCAAGGACAATATATTAAATAATTCAATTGGATTAATGGCTGGTTATCTTTCAAAAAAAGCATTTGAATCTGTAACAAAAAGCCCGGCAAAAAAAATTATCGGTACAGCCATCATGTTTGGTGTTAAAAACCTGATTGCTCAACATCCTGAAGCTGTTAAAAAAGTAGTTGCCGGGATATTTAATTTTATAAGAATTAAACTTGACAAGAAAAATGAAGCTTAAAAATGAAACCAGATAATCAGCTTTCAGCTATTCAATCCAATGTTTACGAATTTCCTTTCTATGCAAAGGCCGCGCTGGTTTTAGTCGGCCTTTATGTTTTTATCAGCATGCTTTATATAACAGCAGATATTGTGGTTCCTGTTGTGTTTGCTGTTGTCATTGCTATTTTAATCAGTCCTGTAGTAAGTTTTTTTGTCCGCTATAAAATTAACAGGATATTAGCTATTGTAATTACTTTATTGCTGACTTTTATTTTCATTTCTGCCTTATGTATCTTATTGTTTTCGCAGGCAAGCCGTTTTAGTGACTCATGGCCTGCACTTGTAGATAAGTTTACAGAAATTATTAATGAAAGTATTACCTGGATATCATCCTATTTCAATATTAAGCCTCAGAAAATCAATGAATGGATATTAAAAACCAAAACGGAATTATTGGTAAACAGTAATGCTGCTATTGGACAAACAATTGTTTTGGTCGGAGAGGGGATTGTAGTATTATTTTTAGTACCTGTTTATGTTTTTATCATATTATATTATCAGCCTTTACTGCTTGATTTTATTTATAAAGTTTTTGCCAAAAGTGATCAGCATCAGGTTAAGGAAATAGTTACACAAACCAAAACGCTGATTCAACGTTATCTGGGGGGGCTTGTTATTGAAGCTGTTATGGTAGCCATACTCGATATTGCTGCCTTGCTATTACTTGGTATTGATTATGCAATATTGCTGGGTGTTATTGGTGCATTACTCAATGTAATTCCCTATATCGGAGGAATCGTTGCCGTAGCATTACCTATGTTAGTGGCCATTGCGACCAAATCTTCTGCATGGTATGCATTTTATGTAATGATAGCCTATTATGTTATACAATTGATTGATAATAACTACATTGTTCCTATCATTGTTTCCTCTAAAGTCAGGATAAATGCACTATTCTCTATTATAGTAGTTTTCGCAGGAAATGCTTTATGGGGAGTTGCCGGTATGTTTCTTTCAATTCCATTGCTGGCCATCGTAAAGCTTATTTGTGACCATATTGAACCACTTAAACCCTGGGGGTTATTATTTGGTGATACAATGCCATCACTTATGAAAATAAAATTACCACGAATACGTAAGGCAAAATAGAGGTTAAATTTAATCTTATCTTTTTCAAGACTTAGTAAAATAACGCCTGCTTAATTCAGCATACATTCTTTCTTTATCCTTACAAAATCAAAATGTGTGAATGATGTAATTACGATTTGGAATTGTGTAACGCATTCCTTTATGATGAGAATTACCTTTGCCTTGTAATAAATTATAAACAATTAAAAAAATAAAAATCATGAAAAAAACAATTATCATTTTCTTAATCTTATGTTCGGTTATAAGTTTAAATACTATGGCTCAAAAAGCAAATAATGGAGAACAATATGGTAAAACATTTAATTTAGGCATTGGTATTGGTGGATATTCAGGATATTATGGCTATGTAGGACATTCACTTCCTGTTTTAAATATTAATTATGAGTTTGATGTAGCCAGCAGTTTTACGTTGGCTCCTTTTGCAAGTTTTTATACCTATACTAACAGTTATTATTGGGGAAATAAAAATTATCCCTATAAATATTACAATTATCGTGAAACAGTAATTCCTATAGGTGTTAAAGGCAGCTATTATTTTGATAAAATTTTTAATGCAAATTCCAATTGGGATTTCTACCTTGCAGGATCTTTGGGATTTGCAATCGTAAATTCCAGCTGGGATTCAGATTATTATGGTGATAGAAATTACTATCATAACGGGAATTCGTTATTCCTTGACTTACATGCAGGTGCAGAATATCATATGAGTTCACATTTAGGATTATTCCTTGATCTTTCAACAGGAGTTTCTACAATCGGACTTGCTTTCCACTAAAATATTATATCTTTTTAAAATCCTTTATTCATTAATCATTAAGTGTGAATGTTGTAAGAATTTTATTAAGTTATGTAATATGCTTGATTTAAGCACATACTACCTTTGTTCTGTAACAATATTATTACAAATTAAAAACAAAAAAATGAAAAAATCAAACTTTATTATGTTATGTATACCATTTTGTTCAGGTATATTATTTAACAGTTGTCAATCATCATCAGAAAAAGTTGAAAATGCTGAAAACAAGCTGGAAAAAGCCAATGAAAATTTGCTGGAAGCTAAACAGAATTTAACCGATACCCGTCAGGATTCTATTGCAGAATATCAGCAATTTAAGAAGGAATCAGAAGAAAAAATTATGATGCATGAAAAAAGCATTGCTGAATTCAAGACAAGAATTGCAACAGAGAAAAAAGAAAACAGAGCTAAATATGAAAAAGAATTAAGCAAACTCGAACAAAAAAATACTGATTTAAAGAAGAAACTGGCCGATTTTAAAGAAAACGGAAAAGATAACTGGGATAAATTTAAAACAGAGTTTTTGTATGATATGGACGAACTCGGAAAATCTATAAAAAATTTAACAGTTAAAAACGTCAAATAAGTTTTATCTTAAATAAATAATTATTAATCAATAAATTAAAACATTACATGAAAAATTTAAAAACAGCAATAGTATTTATAATAGCAATAGTTGCTATGATAAACATAGGTAAAGCTCAGGAAGGCAACAGAGATCAGCGTGAAGATATGAAACTGGGTATAAAAATAGGTACAAATATATCAAATGTTTATAATGCTCAGGGCGAAGCCTTTACGGCAGATTCAAAATTTGGTTTTGTATTGGGTGGATTCTTAACAATTCCTATCAGTAAATTTATAGGAATACAACCGGAATTCCTGTTTTCACAAAAAGGATTCAAAGCAACAGGTGTAATATTAGGAAGTCCTTATGAATTCACACGTACAACAAATTATATAGATATACCTATATTTTTAACATTAAAACCGGCTCCATCTCTTACAATAATGGCCGGACCTCAGTATTCGTTTCTTATCAAACAAAGTGATGCATTTACATCAACTGCGGTTAGCACTTTGCAGGAACAAGTTTTTAATACCGATAATATTCGTAAAAATACTTTCTGCTTTATATGGGGAGTTGATGTAAACTTCAACTCACTTGTAATCGGTGGCAGAGTGGGCTGGGATTTATACAATAATAATGGAGACGGTACTTCTACAACACCTCGTTATAAAAATGGATGGTACCAGTTGACATTGGGTCTTACATTCTAAATCAAACCTATAAGTCATTAGATTAATGTAATAAAAATGATATTTATACCTTAAAAAAATAAAAAATAACTATAAGTTATATTAAAATGAAAACAATAAAATTATTAATAATCACTATTGTAATTCTGCTTGCAGCATCAACCCAGGCACAGATTTCAGTAAATTTAAATATAGGTTCTCCTCCAAGATGGGGACCTGCAGGATACAATGACGTACAATATTATTATCTGCCGGATGTAGAGTCTTATTATGATGTCAGGGCATCCATGTTCATTTATTTTAGTGGTGGTGTTTGGATTCACAGATCGTATCTTCCCGGGCGATACCGTAATTATGATTTGTATGGTGGTTATAAAGTAGTAATGAACGACTATCATGGAAACCGGCCCTATGAACATTTTAATGAACACAGGATGAAATACAAAAAAGGTTATCACGATCATATGCAAAAAAATATTGGAGAAAGACCTGGCCGTGGAAATAATAAAGGGCGGATGAATTCAGAAGGGCGGTCCTATAAAAAGGAAAATAAAGGACATGACAGAAATAAAAGTCAGGGTCATGGAAATGAGATGAAAAATGATCCTGGTCGTGGCCATGATAATGGAAAAGAAAAAGGACATGGAAAAGGAAAATAATTTAATAATAAATAATAATAAATAAAATCATGGGAAATCTACTTTATATTATAGCACTAATCCTGCTTATAGGATGGGCTGTTGGATTTATCGGTTACAATGCCGGTGGCATTATTCATATTCTTTTAGTGATAGCAGTTATTGCTGTTTTACTCCGGATTATTCAGGGGAAAAAGATAGTTTGAATAAAATGTAAATAATATAAAAACAATTTATAATGAAAAAATTCAAAACAATACTCACAATACTTACAATCTTTATCATATTCATTTCTGTAAATGCCTGTAAAAATTGTGATGGAGAAAGCCCGAGATGCAGAATCATTAATAATGGGACCAAAGTTATTAGTGTTCAGATTAAAACATCGGGTGGAAATACCGAAAACATTAACAATATTCAATCCGGTATTATTTCTGATTATAGAAGTTTTGCAGCAGGAATCACAACATTTACTATTTCGGTGGGAAATGAAGTTGCTGAAGTTAGTTTGCAAATCAGTAATTGCTATGAGTATGATATTGCTATTGATAAAGATAATATAATTACAACAAATGCCCGTGACAGAAATGAGTAAATCATAAAATATCTGACTGGGCTATAACAAACAATTAAATTTAACAAACAAGAAAAATGAAAAAAATCACATTATGCTTAATGACAACAGCTTTGTTATTATGCGTTCAGCCACTTCAATCCTATTCAGCCACAAAGGATGTACAACCTACTACTGTTGTTGCTCCTAATCCTGCTGATGCAGAAGCAGCAAAAACTTTACTGCTTCGCTTGAATGAAATCAAGGAAATGGATAAATCAAAATTGACTTCATCAGAAAAGAAAAGTTTACGTAAAGAAGTCCGTGCCATAAAAACCGAACTTCAGGCGACTGAAGCCAGAGGTGGTGGCGTATATTTATCTGTAGGCGCAATAATTATAATAATATTGCTCCTTGTAATTTTATTTTAAACCATTAAAAAAACAAATATCATGAGTACAGGAAAAGTAGTTTTGGGCTTATTAGCCGGCATAGCCACCGGAGCAGTATTAGGGATTTTATTTGCCCCTGAAAAAGGATCAGTAACCCGTAAAAAAATAGCTAAAAAAGGGGAGGATTATGCTGATAATATTAAAGAAAAATTTGATGATTTAAAAGATGACATTTCTGATAAATATAATAAAGTAAAAGAAGATGTTTCCGGCTTTGTTCATCATCAAAAAAATAAATCTGAAAAAGATGCTAAATCAGCAAAAACAACATAATTATTTATTAAGCAGATCTTCATTAAAGCAGTTTAATTTATAACAAATATTATTAATTATTGGTATGCAAAATAGTAAGATAAAAACTAAAAGTCCATTAACAAAGGATAATAAGTCAGCCTCAAATACCTTACTGACTCATAATTTACCGGTTTTAATTGAAGAAATGAAAAATAACAATGTTTGGACAAATACAGGATATAATGAAATGGTCCTTTTCAATAAACCCGGTAGGAAAATAGTACTTACAGCACTACAGGAGGGATGTGAAATTAAATCTTTTCAGTCAAATGAATCGATTACATTTCATATCATAGAAGGGGAGATGCAATTTTTAACAAAAAAAGCAAATGTTTTACTTAATAAAGGTCAGTTACTTACGCTTCAGGAGAATATTAAGTATAAACTGAGAATAAAAGCTGAAACAGTACTCTTGTTAACGATTGTATTCGGAATTTTTCAACCGCTTACTAATTAAAAATATTGATTTATAATGGGTAAGATTGCATAAAGTTTTAAAATCGAAGAATTTACAAATACGAATTCTTCGATTTTTTTGAATAATTTAAATTATTATAGCATCTTCTTTTTAATGCCAATAAAAGGAAATAAAATCAACAAAATGATAGAAGTTAAAAAAGAAGGTATCTTATTATCAAAGACCAATCTTGAATTTGAAAATGAAGCTGTGCTAAATCCAGCTGCTATACGTGAGGGTGATAATGTTCATATCTTTTACAGGGCTGTAAGAAACGGTAACCATTCAAGTATAGGCTATTGCCGGCTTGATGGACCTTTGAAAATTGCCGAACGTTGGGAAAAACCTTTTATGAAATCTGAACTGGATTTTGAATCGCAAGGAATTGAGGACCCGAGAATCGTAAAAATTGATGATATGTACTATATGACCTATACAGGATATGACGGTACAAATGCAAGGGGAGCCTATGCTGTTTCTAAAGATCTTAAGCATTTTAAAAAGAAAGGCATGATAGTAGCACATATTACCTATGCCAGATTTGTTTCTTTGGTAGAAAAAGCGGGTAAAGTCAATCAAAACTATTATCATAATCACAATTTCTATTATCAGGAAGGCGATCCTGAAGAAAAGATACTGTTATGGGATAAAAATTTAGTTTTTTTCCCCAGAAGGATTAATGGGAATCTCGTCTTTCTGCATAGGATAAGACCTGGTATCCAATTGGTTTCAGTAAAAAATTTAAATGAACTCACCAAAGAATTCTGGTATGATTATTTCCGTAATTTTCAGGATCATATTGTTATGGATCCTGTATATCAGCATGAATTAAATTATATAGGCAGCGGTTGCCCTCCTATTGAAACAGAACATGGATGGTTGCTGATTTACCATGGAGTGCAGGATACTGAAAAAGGTCTTGTCTATTCTGCCTGTGCAGCAGCTTTGCTTGATATTGATGATCCTCGAAAAGAAATTGTACGCTTACCACATGTATTGTTTACGCCAGAATTCAAATGGGAACTTAAAGGTGAAGTTAACAATGTAGTTTTTCCTACAGGTAGCGCTTTATTCGGCGATACATTATATATTTATTATGGTGCGGCTGATTCACATATCGCTGTCGCTTCATTAAGTTTATCTGCATTATTGGCTGATTTGTTAAGATGTTTACCTGAAAAAAATTAAAAACAAAATAATATTGAGAAAATAAATATTTCCTGTTAACTGACTTAAGATTTAAACTATAAACAAAATTAAAAACTTTATTAATGCTAAACTATTATGAATACTTTTCACAACAATAACTTAACAATAGTTCCTGAAAATAAAAATGAACTCGATGAAATTTTATTCTTAACTTCCTATCCTCCAAGAGAATGTGGAATAGCCACTTACTCGCAGGATTTAATAAAAGCCATTGAAAATAAATTTAATAATAGTTTTTCGTTAAAGGTTTGTGCCCTGGAATCAAACGGGAATACCTATCATTATCCTCCTGAAGTTAAATTTACGTTAAAAACTTCTTTGGCAACTGAATATAAATATTTGTCAATAATTATTAATAATGATGACCGTATAAAAATTGTGTTGATACAGCATGAGTTTGGCTTTTATATGAAACAGGAAGAAGCTTTTTTACAATTTTTATATGATCTTAGCAAACCGGTTATCATTGTTTTTCATACTGTACTCCCAAATCCTGATATATTGATGAAGTTTAAGACCAGAAATATATCAACTGCATGCGAATCAATAATAGTAATGACCAAAAATTCAGCAAAAATTCTGGCTGAGGATTATGGTGTGCTTCCTCAAAAAATAAGCGTTATCGCACATGGCACACATTTAGTTCTTCATCTTGGTAAAAAACTATTAAAATTAAAATACGGACTAGAAAACAAAAAAGTCTTATCCACATTCGGTTTACTCAGCTCAGGCAAAAGTATAGAAACTACTTTAGATGCATTGCCCTCAATAATTAAGGAATGTCCGGAAGTCGTATTTTTAATAATTGGTAAAACCCATCCTGAAGTTGTGAAATCTGAAGGTGAAAAATACAGAAAGATGCTGGAAGCAAAAGTAAAAACATTGGAAATTGAAGATAATGTATTGTTTATCAATAACTATCTTGCTTTGCCTGAATTACTTGAATATTTGCAATTAACTGATATTTATTTGTTTACTACTAATGATCCAAATCAGGCGGTAAGTGGTACATTTGCATATGCCATGAGTTGTGGATGCCCTATTATTTCAACACCTATACCACATGCAAAGGAAGTTTTAACCAAAGATACCGGTATTATTTTCGATTTTCGCAATTCTAAGCAATTGGCAGAAAGTGTTATTTCGTTGCTTAATAATGAACCTCTTAGAAAAAAAATGAGTACAAATGCCCTGCAAAAAATAGTTGCCACAAGTTGGGAAAATTCTGCAGTTGCACATGCCCAATTGTTTAGAAATATTACGAATAAAAAAATCAAATTACAATATAAATTGCCTGATCTTAATTTAAGTCACTTAAAAAAAATGACTACCAATATCGGAATGATACAATTTTCAAAAATCAACCATCCTGATATCACGTCCGGTTATACGTTGGATGATAATGCCAGAGCTTTGATCGTCTGCTGTATGAATTTTAAGCTGAATGCCAATGAGGATGATGTTTATTATATCAATAAATATTTGAGTTTCATTAAACATTCACAACAAAAGGATGGGGATTTTTATAATTATATAGATGCAAATAATAAATTCACAGATCAGAATAAGGATGTAAATCTTGATGATGCCAATGGCAGAGCAATCTGGGCTTTGGGATATTTAATTTCATTAAAAGGATTGATACCTCAGGATATAATTTCAGAAGCCAAATCAATATTTAAAAAAGCACTTCCTCATATCTTACAAATAACTTCTTCAAGGGCTATGGCATTTGCTGTAAAAGGATTTTATTACTATTACCTGACTATTCCTGATGAAGAAATACTTTCTTATATTAAAACTTTTGCCAATCGCCTGGTGCAAATGTATAAACATGAATCTGTGCCTGAATGGGAATGGTTTGAAAGCTATCTTACTTATGCTAACAGCATTTTACCTGAAGCTTTATTGTATACATGGATAGTAACAAAAGAACAGGAGTATAAAGATATTGCTCTATCTTCATTTGGTTTTTTATTGTCAAAAACATTTAATAAAAATGGGATTGAAGTTATTTCTAATAAAAAATGGCTGCAAAAAGGTGCCAAAGCAGAACCATTTGGAGAACAACCTATTGATGTAGCATATACCATATTAACCTTAAGTAATTTTTATGATGTTTTTGGTGATACTGATTATCGCTTAAAAATGTTTACCGCTTTTAATTGGTTTTTGGGCAAAAACCGTTTGCATCAGATTGTTTACAATCCCTGCACAGGAGGGTGTTACGACGGATTAGAAGAAAAAAATGTAAATCTCAATCAGGGAGCTGAATCTACAGTAAGTTATCTGATGGCAAGATTATGTATAGCGCAATATCACGATATGGTCAAGCCAAAAATTGAGTTGAAAACTAACAATGCAAGAACACATATCAAATTATTAAAACCAGCCTATTCAACTAATTTTAATAAAAATCCATTTCCACATCATCAGGTTTTACTGCCATTGTATCTGGATTAGTTTTTAACACAAAATGTGTGAATTATGTAAGTTTTAGTTAAAATTCTATAATGATTTTGTATAATTATATTGTAAATTTACAGATTATTACATATTAATCATATTTTACCTCATTTTCAACTTAAAATAAAGGCATATTACGTCGGTTTGCAATACGCATTAATCAGTATTCCTCTTGTTTCAAAAGATAAAATGGTTGTTCTTAGAATGTTAATTGAATATATAAACTAAACGACTAAAACTTATACCCAGTAATTTCAATTTATTTTTATGTTTAAAGAATTTAAAATATCAACTAACAGCAAATTTGCTAACATTTACTAAATAATAATCCATGAAGCTATATATAAAATACATGGTAAGCATGCGATGTAAAATGGCAGTAAAAGATGAGTTGAAAAAACTTGGATTGCATTTTATTGTTGTTGACCTTGGCGAAGTGGAAATTATGGAAGATATTACAGCAGAAGAAAGGGAACTGTTAAAAGCAGGCCTGCTAAATTCTGGACTTGAATTAATGGACGACAAAAAGGCTATCTTAATTGAGAAAATTAAAAATACTGTTGTTGAAATGGTGCATTATACCAATGATATGATTAAAGTAAACTTTTCTGATTATTTAAGCGAAAAACTAAAATATGATTATACGTATATGGCAAATTTGTTTTCAGAAGTTCAGGGAACAACCATTGAGCATTTTATTATTTCTCATAAAATCGAACGAATCAAAGAGTTGATTATTTATGATGAATTAAACATTACTGAAATAGCCTATAAACTTAATTACAGCAGTGTAGCCCATTTATCCAATCAGTTTAAAAAAGTGACAGGACTTACACCTTCACATTTTAAACAGTTAAAAAATAAAAGAAGAAGTCCGATTGAAGAAATCGGGAGTCTGAATAATGAATAATTTACCCAATTTTTAATTATAGAGTCAAATAAATAATAATATGGAAAGAACAAAAATGCATGACTCTTATTATGCAAGCAGCTTAATTGAAGCAAGTCTGGATCCATTAATTGCGTTCAATACAAAAGGTAAGATTACCGATGTAAATCAGGCTAAAGTGAACATTACCGGAGTAGATCGTGAAAAACTGATAGGAACTAATTTTTTTGACTATTTTACTGAACCTGATAAAGCAAGACAAATTTATCTGGATATATTTAAAAAAGGAAGTATTGTTGATTCTCCACTTACTTTTCGTAATTTAAATGGAAAGTTAACCGATGTCCTTTTCAATGGATCAGTTTATAAGGATAATAATGGATGTGTTTTAGGAGCAGTTGTTGTGGCCAGAGATATTGCAGAACAAAAATGGGCCACTGATTTAAAAATAGCCAACAAAGAACTTGCCTTTCAAAATGATGAAAAGGAAAAGCGAGCCGCTGAATTGATAGTAGCCAACAAAGAACTTGCCTTTCAAAATGATGAAAAAGAAAAGCGAGCCAAAGAATTAATTATTGCCAATAAAGAACTGGCTTTTCAAAATGAAGAGAAGGAAAAGCGTGCTGCTGAATTAATTATTGCCAATAAAGAACTTGCCTTTCAAAATGATGAAAAAGAAAAGCGAGCCAACGAATTAGGTATTGCCAACAAAGAACTTGTTTTTCAAAGTAATGAAAAAGGAAAGCGGGCTGCTGAATTAATCATTGCTGATAAGGAACTTATATTCCAAAACAAAGAAAAAGAAAAGCGTGAAATTGAAAGTATTGAACTGGAAGCCATCACCGATTCTTTAAAACTGACTTCAGAATATGCCCGTAGTCTGATAGAAGCCAGTCTGGACCCTTTATTTACTATAAATCTTGAGGGTAAAATTACCGATATGAACAATGCCTCAGTTAACATTACAGGCGTTTCACGCGAAAAATTAAAAGGCAGTGATTTCTTTGATTATTTTACTGAACCACAGAAAGCAAGGGAGGTTTATCAGGAGGTTTTTGCCAAAGGATTTGTTACAGATTATCCATTGACAATAAGAGATGATAAATTAACAGATGTTTTATTTAATGGGTCTGTATATAGAGATGATAAAGGGAATGTATTGGGCGTGGTTGTTGTAGCCAGAGATATTACAGATCAAAAAAGGATAGCAACTGAATTAACAGAGGCTATTGTGTTTGCTGAGCTTGCCGTTGGAATAGCTGAAGAAGCTAAATTAAAGGCAGAAAGCGCCACACTCATTGCTGAAACTGCTGTAAAAGCAAAACAGCAATTCTTGTCCAATATGAGTCATGAAATCCGAACACCTATGAATGCCATCATAGGATTTACTAAAGTCCTGATGAAATCAGAGATAAGCAACAAACAAAAAGAATACCTTCAGGCAATCAAAATGAGTGGAGATGCATTGATTGTATTAATCAACGATATACTCGATCTGGCCAAAGTGGATGCAGGCAAAATGATTTTTGAACAAACACCATTTAAAATGGCTCTTTCCATCTCTGCCATGATTCATTTGTTTGAACCAAAAATCAGAGAAAAAAATCTTGATCTTTTTAAAGAATATGATAGCAGAATTCCTGAAGTTTTAGTTGGTGACCCTGTACGTTTGCACCAGATTATTTTGAATCTGGTAAGTAATTCAGTAAAGTTCACAAATACCGGAAAAATTGTTGTAAGTGTACGTTTATTAGCTGAAGATGAAAAAAAAGTAAGTATCGAATTTGCTATAAAGGATACAGGAATCGGAATATCAGAAACTAAGATTGAAAAGATTTTTGAAAATTTCCAACAGGCATCCAGCACTACTTCAAGATTATACGGAGGGACCGGATTGGGACTTGCCATTGTTAAACAATTGGTAGAAGCACAGGATGGAAGTATTCATGTAATAAGTAAAGTTGGCGAAGGTTCCACCTTTAGTTTTATATTGGAATTTTTAAAGACAAAAGCTGAAGTTGCATCTGAAGATGAGTTAATAGAATTGGATAATGAAATTAAAGGCATTAAAGTATTGGTTGTTGAAGATATTAAATTGAATCAACTGTTGATGAAAACATTGCTGGACGATTTTGAATTTGAATGTGATATAGCTGACAACGGATTAATAGCCATTGAAAAACTAAAAACCAAATCATACGATATTGTGCTCATGGACTTACAGATGCCTGAAATGAACGGATTTGAAGCCACATGCTATATCAGGGAAGAAATGAATTCTAATATCCCAATTATTGCATTAACAGCAGATGTAACCACGGTTGATCTGGCAAAATGTACTGCTGTGGGTATGAATGATTACATAGCAAAACCTGTTGATGAAAAACTATTATATACTAAAATTATTGGTGCGGTTAAAAAATCAAAACTAATCTATGGATATAATGTAGTTGAAGAAATAATAAAAGCTAAAACATTGAAATATACTGATTTAAATTATTTAATTCAGCGTACTAAGTCCAACCCGGTACTGATGATGGAAATGATTTCGTTATACCTTGAACAAACTCCTCCATTAATCAGTGCGATGAAACAGAGCTGGAAAGAAAAGGACTGGGCATCTTTGTATGCAGCAGTTCATAAAATGATTCCTTCATTTGTAATTATGGGCATTAATACCGATTATGAAGAAATGGCAAAAAGGATACAGGATTTTGCAAAAAACCAACAACAGACAGAAGGTATATCTGATATGGTGCTTCAGATTGAAACTGTTTGTAATCAGGCATGTATAGAATTAGAAGAAGATTTAATTACTATTAAAAAAACAAAAGATGAACAATCTAAATAAAATAAAACTTTTCCTTGTTGATGATGATGTTGTCTATTTAAAATCATTAGAAATTGAATTCCTTTCCCATGCCGACTTTTCGATAGAAACTTATGCTACCGGTGAACTTTGTATGTTAAACCTGTCAAAGAATCCTGATGTGATTATTCTGGATTATATGCTTGATGGTATTGAGAAAGATGCTATGAATGGAATAGAAACCCTTGACAAAATTAAAGCAAAGTATCCTGATATGCCTGTTGTGATGTTATCAGGACAGGATAAAATTGAAGTGGCTGTGGATTGTATGCATCACAAAGCTTACGATTATGTTGTGAAAAGTGAAACAGCCTTTATCCGGTTGCAAAAGATTATTACCAGTATATTCAAATTTAAAAAATTGGAAAAAGAACTAAACTGGTATATGGAAAGAATGTAAAAGTTAAAACTATAAATTAATACTAAATAAAATGTCAAAAGCAAAAGAAGGTAAAGAAAAATTAATTAAAAAATTACCTGCAAAAAACCTGAAAGAAAAAAGAGCTGCAAAAGCAACCAAACGCGACGAAAAAAATAAAACAAGCATGATATTGTAATTTGTTTATTTAAAATATAAAAAAGAGCACTTTTATTCAAAAATAGGAGTGCTCTTTTTAATTCCAAAAAGTGTGAAAAATGTAATTTTTTTCAAATATTATATAACAAAATCTGATCAATGCAATATTATCTTTACATCATAATATTCAAATAAAATGGATAAATAAAACAGGCATATTGATTTTTGCTATCTTTATAAATAAGTGTATTACATACAATTAATGCCAATGTATTTAAGAAAGTTATAAATCAAAAATAAAAATTTTATCATTAGCATCAAACAGATAAACTTCTCATTCTCTCCCAAAAATAAATTAGCTTTTCAAGAATACATCTTAGACTTCTGAAAATTTTTAAAACCCGTTAAACCAGGTATGAATATTTAATTTATACTATTAACTGAAATAAAAATTATCATGAGGATATTATTAGTATTTCCGCAATACCCGGATTCTTTCTGGAGTTTTAAACATGCTATCCGCTTTATTGCAAAGAAAGCAACAGTACCTCCATTAGGATTAATTACTGTTGCAGCAATGCTGCCAGAAACATGGGAAAAGAAGCTTGTAGATTTAAATATAGAAGCGCTTCAAACAAATGACATAATATGGGCTGATTATGTCTTTATCAGTGCAATGAACATTCAGCTGGAATCAGTAAAAGAAATAGTTATAAAATGTCTCCAGCAAAATACAAAAATGATTGCCGGTGGACCATTATTTACCCAGGAATATTCAAATTTTCCTCAAATTGATCATTTTATTCTGAATGAAGCAGAAATTACCCTGCCTTTATTTTTAAGCGATATAGAAAATGATATATTCCCGTTAAAAACGTATAAAACAGATGAATATGCTGATATAACAACAAGTCCTGTTCCTGAATATCAATTGTTGTCGAAAAAAGATTACGCCTATATGAATATTCAGGTTTCACGGGGTTGCCCTTATGCCTGTGATTTTTGCGAAATTACAACCCTGTTGGGACATAAAGTAAGAATGAAATCACCACAACAGGTGTTAAAAGAAATTGAAACAATTTATAATCAGGACTGGCTGGGACCAATACTCATAGTGGATGATAATTTTATAGGGAATAAAAATGAAATAAAATCCAATTTATTACCTGCTATTATAAAATGGCAGAAGGAACATAATTTCCCTTTTACTTTTAGCACTGAAACTACTATTAATCTTGCAGATGACAATGAACTGCTGTTGTTAATGATTGAAGCCGGATTTAACTCAACATTTATTGGTATTGAAACTCCGGTGGAAAATTCGCTGAAAGATTGCAATAAACTTCAGAATATTAACAGGAACCTGTTGGAAAGTGTAAAAACGATACAAAAAGCTGGAATGGAAGTTTCGGCAGGTTTTATAGTAGGTTTCGACAGCGATACTTCAAGTGTTTTTCAAAGGCAGATTGATTTTATCCAGCAGAGTGGTATTGTTACTGCTATGGTTGGCATGTTAAATGCTCCTAAAAACACCAAACTTTATAAAAGACTTGAATCGGAGAACAGATTACTATCGGACTTATCTGGAAATAATACTGATTATTCAATGAATTTTACTCCTGTAATGAATTCCAATGAATTGCTGGAAGGGTATAAAAAAATAATTCACAGCATTTATTCAATCAAACCCTATTACAAAAGAATACGGCTGTTTTTTTTGAATTACAAACAGCCAAAAGCAAAGCATAAAAAGATGAAATTGATTAAAATGAGCTTTCTGATTGGCTTTTTACAGGCAGTATATATTATTGGTATTAAGAATAAGGGCAGGGCTGAATACTGGAAATTCCTTTGCTGGACTTTATTCATGCGACCGGCATTATTTATTGAAGCAATTACATTTACTGTATACGGCTATCATTTCAGAACGGTTTATGGTTTAAGAGGTAAAGAATATTAAAGATTCGCAAAATTATAAGCAATAAATAAAATAAATATAAATCTAATAAATATCTCAAAATGAATACAAAGCAAAAAATAGTAGCATGTATAGTTGCCCATCCTGATGATGAAACCTTATGGGCTGGTGGAACAATAATGAGTAATCCTTCATGGAAATGCTTCATTATAAGTGTTTTTAAAGGAAAATTTCCTGAAAGTTCAGCTAATTTTTATAAAGCATTAAAAAGTCTTAAAGCAGAAGGAATTATAGGTAATCTGGATGATGAAGATGGAATGAATCCTAAAGATATAAAAAAAATAAGGCAAGAAATTCTTAAATTGCTGCCTCATAAGCATTTTGATATGATTTTATCGCATAATCCTTCAGGCGAATTCAGAAAAAATCCTGACAATGAGGAAGCTGTTGGCAAAGCAGTCATTAAACTATGGAATTCAGGCAAAATTGCAGCAGATCAGCTCTGGAATTTTGCATATGAAGATGGTTGTAGTGAATATTATCCGGAAGCTGTAAATCCTGCCTCTTTTTATCAATTGTTAAAAAAAGAAATATGGATGAAGAAATATAAAATCATAACAGAAACCTATGGTTTTAATAAAAAAAGTTGGGAAGCTGAAACAACTCCCAGAGCTGAAGCTTTCTGGAAAACAGCTAATTTTAGTGATGCAAGGAAATGGCTATTGCCTTTGAATATAGTTTGAATTTAATATATTGATTCCTCATTATCTGTGAATTATGTAATTTTTATTTAAAATTATATAACAACTTCACACAAGTTTTGACGTAAATTTGTACTGTAAATCTTTTTTCATAGTTAATTGTCAAAAAGCACTTTCAGATAGATATGAAAGTGCTTTTTGATTTAAAATAATAATAAAATTAACTATAGGTTTTATTAAATAGTTTATTCTGAAAAGTGTGAATAATACAAGTCTTTTATGAAATTATGTAATGTTTCAGGGCATCATTGTATTTACCTTTGTTCCGTGAAAATACATTCACATTAATAACGACTAAGATGAATTTAAAAGAAATAAAAGGGAACTGGAATGAGCAAAAGGGCATACTAAAACAAAAATTTGCAACCTTAACTGATAACGATCTATTATTTGAAGAAGGTAAAAAAGAAGAAATGATGGGAAGGCTTCAGATAAAACTTGGTAAAACTAAAGAAGAATTGAAAAAGATTATTACTTCTCTTTAATTATTTAAAAAATCAATAAGTATTGTGAAACTAAATGATGTGCAATACTTTTTGATTTTATATTCATTGTTAAAATAAAAAATTAACAAGATGAAAAAAATATTAAAAGCAGCATTTTTAATAATTATGGTTCTGTTTATTACCAACTCCCAAATAAAAGCACAGGACGAAATTAGTAAAACGAGATTTGGTATTAAAGGAGGCATTAATAAGATTCTGCTTTATACAAATAATGCATACAGTACTAAAATGATAAGCACATTTCATTTTGGATTGTTTGCTAAGTTTACTTTATCCCATTCTTTTGCAATTCAGCCTGAAATTAATTATTCGCCCAAAGGAGGAGAGATAACCTATAATGATTTGCTTTTAAATGGAAGTGTCAGGTTTAATTATAATTACCTTGAAGTTCCTTTATTAATAGTATATAATTTATTTGAAAATTGCAATATCCAGGCTGGTCCCTATGCAGCTTTTCTGATTAGCAATAAAGTGAGCAATGTATCAGGTGGCAATCTCTTTGATTTTGAGAAAAATATAAATAAAAGCAATAATAGTCATTTTGATGCCGGATTTGCTGCAGGTTTAAGTATAGATATTGGTAAATTAGGTATGGGAATAAGATATAGTTATGGATTTATTAAAGTTGCAAAAGAAAGTTCTGTTTTGGATACATTCTATACAATTCCTTCAGCACACAATGCTGTAACAAGTTTTTACTTATCTTTTTCAATCAATTAATATTCTTCCAAAATTTCAATTTTCAACTTAATTTTTAATATTATGAAAAATTTACTTTATATCATTGCCGGATTGGTAATAATTATCTGGACCATAGTTTTTAAACCAGCTGAAAATATTCATTTTCTGATTGGATTAGCAGTAGCTATTATTCTGGTTACTATTGTTTTTGAAAAGAGGCTGTCAAAAAAGTAAAAAGTAAATATTAAATAATCAATAATAAATTGATTGTTTGTTCCTGTAAATTATAGCTATGAACTTTATGTCCATAGCTATAAGTACATTATTGGTCAATAATTTCAGATTTTTAGAATTATATAATAACTGCTTTTCCAAAACAAATCATTCAATAGTCAAACTTTATAAGTGTGAATGATACAAGACTTTAATTTTATTATGTAATACTTTCCAATTTTAGCATCAATACCTTTGCTAAGTGAAGATTTTTTCACAAATTTAAAACTCAATAAAATGAAAACCCGATTTATTAATACATTTATTGTATCTGCATTACTAATACTGCCAACTTTAAATTTTGCTCAGGCACCTCCTTTGGGAACAACGGCAAATTTTGTACTGTTTTCTACGAATGGTGCTGTAAGTAATTCCGGAATTTCTCATCTTACAGGTAATATTGGAACCAATAATGGTTCAAGTACAGCTTTTGGGAATGTAAATGGTGTAATGCACGATGGAGATGCCGCAAGTGCTCAGGCTGCTGCTGATTTGTTAATTACATATAATTTACTGAACAGTTCAATTCCTGCATTCTTTCCTGCTCCTTTACTAGGGAATGGCCAGATACTGATTGATGGTATTTATTCCATTTCAAGCGCAGCTACACTTAACCTGGATCTTACGTTGAATGCTCAGGGAAATACAAGTGCTGTATTTATAATTAAAATTCAAGGATCTTTTTCGACAAACGCGAATTCAAAAATTAAATTAATTAATGGAGCTCAGGCATGTAATGTGTTTTGGAAAGTTGAAGGATTAGTAAGCATGGCTACAGGAACATCCATGAAAGGTACAATAATTGCCAATAATGGAGCTATTGAAATGAATACAGGTGATACACTCGAAGGCAGAGCGTTGTCAACTGCAGGAGCTGTTACAGTTGATGGTGTACTAGCATATACTCCGATAGGTTGCGGCAGTCCGGTACTTAACGGGCCATCAGCACCTACATTAGGTTATGGAGCCTGTTATGCCATATTTTCTGGCAATGGTGCAGTTTCTAATTCAGGAATTACTAATATTACAGGTGATATAGGAAGTAACAATGGTTCTGCAACCGGCTTTAATCCATTACTGGTAAACGGAAGTATACATCCTTTGCCCGATGTTTCTACTGCACAATGTGCCGCTGATTTGCTTGTTGCATACAACTATTTAAATACCTTGCCTTATGATATAGAATTGTTGTATCCAGTCCAGTTTGGAAATAATCTGGTTCTAACACCTCATACTTACCGTATGAATGGCGCTGCAACTTTTACTGATACAGTTTTTCTGAATGCACTTGGAAATGCCAATGCAGTATTTGTAATACAGTTAAACGGGGCGCTATCCACTTCTACTTATTCTAATGTCGTATTAATAAATGGAGCTCAATCCAAAAATGTATACTGGAAAATAGAAGGTGCTGTTAGTATCAATAATTATTCAACTTTCAGGGGAACGATTATTTGTAATAATGGCGCATTGGGTGCATTTAATACAGGTGTAACACTGGATGGCAGATCACTGACAACCACAGGAGCTGTTACTACAACAGCAATAAATGCAGTAGCTCCTATGATTCCACCGAGTTGCGGAAGTGTAGGTATAGCAAATCCTGCTGCTGTAAAATCTAATAAAGCTGTTGAATTTTATCCTAATCCATTTAAAACTTATACAACCATCAGGCTAAATGATGTTACTTATACAAAAAATACTGAATTATGGATATATAATATCTTAGGTGAAGTTATGATTAACAAACTTCTTACAAAACAGTCAACAACAATTGAAACATCAAATCTTCCTTCAGGACTATATTTCTATAAAGTGGATGTTAACAATAAAACGATACAATCAGGTAAACTGATTTCACAATAAAAACTTATTAAAAGAATGGAAGGCCTGCTATGATTAAATAGCGGGCCTTTTATTTTATGTGTTTTTAACATTTAGTGTGAATGATGTAATTCTTTCCCTTAATTGTGTAATGTAAACCAATGTCTTCAAATCTACCTTTGTGCAGTGAAAAATCATTCACATAAATAAATTATAAAAATGAAAACACGAATACTAAATGTATTAAAGCTCACTTTGCTGCTATTAATACCAACTTTAAGTTTCGCACAGGCTCCTCCTTTAGGAACTTCTGCCAATTTTGTAATGTTTACTACAATTGGAGCAGTAGGAAATACAGGCATTTCGCATCTTACAGGAAATGTAGGAACAAATAACGGAGGTGTGACAGGTTTTGGAAATGTAAATGGTGTAATGACCTTTACCAGTGATCCAAAAAGTGCACAATGTGCAACAGATTTGCTCATAGCTTATAATCAGCTAAACAGCACTGTTCCAACCTATTTTCCGGCTCCTTTATTAGGAAACGGTGATACTCTTATTGCAGGGGTTTATTCAGTAACGGGTGCAACAACCATGAACGGAACTCTTTATTTAAATGCCCTGGGCAATTCCAATGCTGTATTTATTCTTCAGATTCAGGGTCCTCTTTCAACAGCTGCAAGCTCAAAAGTGATATTACTTAATGGAGCTAAAGCATGTAATGTATTCTGGAAAATAGAAGGTTTGGTAAGCATGGCTCCATCCACTTCAATGAAAGGAACAGTAATTGCAAACAACGCCGCTATTAATATGAGTTCAGGTTGTGTACTCGAAGGAAGAGTCCTTTCAACCAATGGAGCTGTAAATGTTAGCGGAGTGCTGGCATATACTCCTGTTGGTTGTGGAAGTCCATCTCTTACAGGACCATTGGCTCCAAATTTGGTTTCAGCTGCATGTTATGCAATATTTTCCTCAAACGGACCTGTTACCAATGTTGGCATAACAAATATTACAGGTGATGTAGGAACAAATTCAGGATTAACAACAGGTTTTAATCCATTATTTGTAACCGGTTTAATTCATCCGATTCCTGATGGATCAACCGCAGCCGCAGCCGCTGATTTGCTTAATGCATACAGTTATCTCAATACCTTACCTTATGATATTGAATTGCTTTATCCAGCTCAATTTGGAAATCAATTGGTTCTTACACCTCATACTTATTTAATGAATGGTGCGGTAACATTTACAGATACCCTTTTTCTGGATGCTATGAATGATGCCAATGCTGTATTTGTTATAAAAATATATGGTGCGATAAATACAAGCACCTATTCAAAAGTTAAAATGATAAACGGAACACAATCAAAAAATGTGTATTGGATGATAAGTGGTGCTGTAACTATTAATGATTATTCGGAATTTGTCGGAACTATTGTTTGTAACAATGGTGCAATGAATTTAAATACAGGTGCTAAAATAGATGGAAGAGCGCTTACAACAACAGGTGCATTAAATACTGCGGCAATAACAGCCATTATGCCTCCTGGTTGTAGTGCTACTGCAGGTCCATTAATTATTACAGAGCCGGTAAATAAAACTGCTTGTTCAGGTGATTCAGTAAAATATACAGTAACAGCATCAGGATCTTCACTTACCTATCAATGGAGAAAAGGAAATGTAGATTTAATTAACGGAGGAAATATATCCGGTGCTACTTCTGATACTTTAAGAATTTTTCCAGCCAGTTTATCAGATACTTCTTCTAACTATAATGTTATTGTAAGTGGTTTATTATTACCAAATGATACTTCAGTAAATGTTTCTTTGGTAGTTAATACACCTCCAATTATAACAACCGAACCAAGCAATCAAAATGCATGTGTAGGAAATGCAGTAAAATTATTCATTATTGCAAGCGGTTCTAATTTAACCTATCAATGGAGAAAAGGAACTTTAAATTTAATAAATGGAGTAAATATATCCGGTGCAACTTCTGATACATTGAAATTTAATTCTATCAGTATTTCAGATACTTCAACTCAATATAATGTAATTGTTTATGGTAGTTGTTTGCCAAATGATACCTCAATAAATGCATCTATAATAGTAAACATCCCAATTTTAATAACGACACAGCCTGTAACTAAAACAGCCTGTTTAGGAAGTGCAGTCTATTTTTCAGTAGTAGCAACCGGTTCAAACTTAACTTATCAATGGAGAAAAGGAACTGTAAATTTAATTAATGGAGCTAATATATCCGGTGCAATTTCTGATACAGTCAGAATTAATGCTATGCTTATCTCTGATACTGCGTCAAACTATAATGTTATCATCTCAGGAGCATGTTTGCCAAAAGATACTTCAATAAATGTTTCTTTATTAAGAGCATCTCCTCCAATTATAACTACTGAACCCGTTAATAAAAGCGTTTGTTCAGGAAATTCAGCCTATTTAACAGTAAGTGCAACCGGTACTAACCTGACATATCAATGGAGAAAAGGAAATGTAAACCTTATAACCAGTGCAAATATTTCAGGTGTTAATTCAAATACGCTTACTTTTAATCCTGCTTATTTAGCTAATGCTGCTGTCAATTATAATGTTATTGTAAGTGGAGGCTGTTTACCAAATGATACTTCTTTAAATGCTTCATTATTAGTTGATACTGTAGTGACAATTATAACACAACCTGTTAATAAAACAGTTTGCGTTGGCAATTCTGTTTATTTTTTAGTAGTTGCTTCAGGATCAGGTAATACCTATCAATGGAGAAAAGGAAGTGTAAATTTAATTAATGGTGGAAATATTTCAGGAGCTACTTCTGATACACTCAGAATTAATCCTGCTACATTAGCTGACACTGCTTATAACTACAATGTTGTAGTTACAGGATTATGTTCATCCGTAAATTCTAATGTTACTAACCTTAATACAGCCGGTGAATTTGGTATTCTTGCAGGTGTTGGAATCAGCAGTACTGGTTTTAGTGTAATAAGTAATATGAATGTTGGCATAAGTCCTGGTGTTCGTTCATCAATAACAGGATTCCCTCCAGCCTCAATTGTAAATGGAGCCATTTATGCATCCGATGATGTTGCTCCTCCGGGAGTAGCTGCAATGTTAATACAAGCAAAACAGGATTTAACCAATGCATATCTTTTTGCTGAAGGTGCAACTGCACCTGCTCCAGTTACCGTTGCAGGCGATCAGGGTGGTATAACTCTTGCCCCTGGTATTTATAAATCAACTTCTACACTTCTGATACAATCAGGTAATTTAACCCTTGATGGACAAGGTAATGCAAATGCTGTTTGGATTTTTCAGGTTGCCTCTGATTTTACTACAGTTGGTGGAGCTGGTGGTAGTGTTATTCTTACCGGAGGTGCACAGGCTAAAAACGTAACCTGGCAGATTGGTAGTTCTGCAACTATTGGTAATGGAACTTCTTTTAAAGGAAATATACTGGCCTTAACATCCATAACGATGAATACAGGTTCATCTATTGATGGCAGATTACTCGCCAGAAATGGTGCAGTAGTTTTATCAGGTACAAATATCATTAACAATCCTTCTGCTGCATCAGCAAATGGTACAACATTGACTTCAACAATTGTGTCTTTAGTCGTAACACCATTGCCTGTAACTTCAGTAATATCAGGAAATGCAACACCAAATTGTAATGCAATTGCACAGATATATAGTGTAACCAATACTCCCGGATCTACTTATGCATGGACTGTCCCTGCAGGAGCTATTATTACAGCTGGTGGTGGTACAAATAGTATTACTGTTACATTCGGAACAACCAATGGAAATATAAGTGTTATTGAAACAACCAGTAATGCATGCGTTGGAAGTCAGGTTTCCAAAACTATTACACTGTTAGGATGCGGTTTAATTGCAAACTTTACTGCAAATATAACATCTGTATGTAGTGGGTCAAGTGTAGTATTTACCAATACTTCCACAGGAACAACACCTACAACAACCTACAGCTGGAATTTTGGAACAGGTGCAACACCGGCAACAATAACCGGAATTGGTCCTCATACTGTAATTTATTCAGGTTCAGGTTCTAGTACTGTAAGTTTAACCATAACTGACGGTGCATCAAATACAAAAACAGTACTGAATTATATAACAGTTATTCCCAATAATACGATTATATTAACTTCTGCAATTGGTACAAATAATCAAACTGTATGTGTAAATTCACCAATCGTAAATATTTCTTATACCACAACGGGAGCAACAGGCGCTAATTTCAGCCTTTTACCCGCCGGAATAACCGCAAGCTGGTTAGCTAATGTTATTACGATTAGCGGAACACCAACTGCAACAGGAGTATTTAACTATACTGTTAATTTAACAGGAGGTTGCGGAACAATTTCTACAACAGGTTCAATAACTGTAATTCCAATTAATTCAATTGTATTGACTTCAGCTATAGGTACTGATAATCAGACCCATTGTATCAATACAGCGATAACAAATATTATATATGCAACTACAGGTGCAACAGGAGCAACTTTCAGCGGTTTACCTGCCGGAGTAACAGCAAACTGGTTAGCTAATGTGGTAACAATAAGTGGAACTCCAACAGCAGCGGGTATTTTTAACTACACTGTTAACTTAACAGGAGGCTGCGGAACAATTTCTACAACCGGTTCAATTACTGTAACTCCAAATAATACAATTGTATTAACTTCTGGATTTGGTTCTAATAATCAAAACCTTTGTATCAATACAGCTTTTGCAAATATAAATTATACTACAACAGGAGCTACAGGAGCAACTTTCAGCGGTTTACCTGCCGGAATTACAGCAATCTGGTTAGCTAATGTGGTAACCATAAGCGGAACACCAACTGCATCCGGAATATTTAACTATATTGTTAACTTAACAGGAGGTTGCGGAACAATTTCTGCAACAGGAACAATCACGGTAAATCCAAATAATACGATAGTATTGACATCAGTAGCCGGAACTGATAATCAGTTCCCATGTGTAAATACTGCAATTACAAATATAACTTATGCAACAACAGGAGCAACAGGAGCAACTTTCAGCGGATTACCCGCAGGAATAACAGCAACATGGTTAGCCAATTTGATTACTATAAGCGGAACTCCAACTGCAACCGGAATTTTTAATTATACAATTAATTTAACCGGAGGCTGCGGAATAATTTCAATCAATGGTACGATAACTGTTAATTCAACAATAGGAGCAACAATTTTTATTTTTGGTGCAACATATATTTGTCAGAATTCACCAGATGAAACCTATATTGCATCTGCAACCAGCAGTACTTCAATTGTCTATTCTGTTTTACCTGCAACTGCTGGTGTTATTAATTCATCAACAGGTGTAATGAACTGGGATGTGAATTTTAGCGGAACAGCAACAATAACTGCTACTTCAACCGGTCTTTGTGGAACCACAACTGCTAACAGAGTTGTAACTGTAATACCTTTACCTATTGCTGTAGCAGGCAGTAATTCTCCTGTATGCGTGAATAGTCCGTTAAACCTGACTGCGCAAACAGTAACAGGTGGAACTTATTCATGGACAGGTCCTAACAGCTATTCAACTATAGTTCAGAATCCGGTAATTATTTCAGCAATATTAGCTAATGCAGGAAACTATATTTTAACCGTTACAGCAAATGGATGTATATCATTACCAGCAACTGTTGCAGTTGTCGTAAATATTTGTCCTTCTGATTTATCAGTTGTTAAAACTGTAAACATTAGTAACCCCTTGAAAGGAACTACAGTCGTATTTACTATAGTTGCCACCAATAATGGACCTTATACTGCAACAGGTGTAATAGTTACCGATTATTTACAGAGTGGATATACTTTTGTTTCCTATACATCCAGTCCATCAGGAGTCTATAATCCTGTAACAGGCATTTGGACAATAGGCAATCTAAGCGTTGGAGCCAGCAGTACTTTATATATAACTGCAATTGTAAATTCAACGGGTAGTTATGTAAATACTGCAACCATAACGGGAAATGAAATTGATGTAATACTTACCAATAATACATCAACCATTGAAACTATTCCCACTGATTTCTTTATACCTCAGGGCTTCTCACCAAATGGTGATGGAATTAATGATTTATTTGTAATCAGAGGAATCGAACTATATCCTGCCAATTCAATTGTAATCTTTAACAGATGGGGCAATAAAGTCTTTGAGGCAAGTCCTTACCAGAATACCTGGGATGGCAAAGCAAAAATGGGATTGATTATAGGAGACGGTGACAGACTGCCAATCGGAACATATTTCTACATACTTAATTTGGGCAATAACTCAGATGTTATAAAAGGAACAATTTATCTTAATAAATAAAAATAAATAATAAAAATAAATAAAAAAATGTATGAATTAAGCTATGGTTTGAATCAAATCAAAAATCGATGAATATTCTCATCATAGCTGATTCCATTCTTTAATTGAAATAAAAAAAAATAACAAATGAAAACACTAACAAAAATAGTATTAGTATTGGTTCTGACCACATGGATGTTTAACATTCGTGCACAGCAATTACCAATGTATACACATTATATGTATAATACATTAGTAGTAAATCCAGCTTATGCCGGGAGCAGGGATGCCTTAACAGTAACGGCACTTCATCGTTCGCAATGGGTGGGTTTTGCAGGCGCACCATCAACTCAGACGTTAACTTTACATTCACCACTACGAAACGAACATATTGGTTTAGGGTTGTCAATATCTAATGATAAAATCGGACCTACCAATACTACGTCTGCATTAATTGATTTTGCATATATTATGCAATTAACAGCCAAATCAAGATTAGCTCTTGGTATTAGTGGCGGAATTAATGTATTTCAGGCTGACTTAAGTACACTCTTATTGGAACAACAAAATGACCCTGTATTTAAAACGGATATAAGTAATAATGTAACCCCTAATTTTGGTTTCGGAGCTTATTATTCCAGAGAACGTTTTTATGCTGGTCTTTCTATTCCTTATTTATTGGAAAATAATTATTCTAAAGTTACTGAGGGTAATGGTAATCAGTTGATTGCAAAAGAACAACGTCATTACTTCTTTATTATGGGTACTTTACTTCCAATCTCAGATAATTTAGCCTTTAAACCAACAACATTGATAAAAATAACAAATGCTGCACCGGTTCAAGCCGATGTAACAGCATCGTTTATCATTATGAAAACATTATTGGTAGGCGCAATGATTCGTACAGGCGATGCTGTTGGTATTCTTGTAGGTCTTGATATTACTGATCAATTACACCTTGGATATTCATTTGACTGGTCTTACGGATTGGAAACTTCCAGGTATAATAATGGCAGTCATGAGTTGGTTTTGAGATATGACTTTATTTTTCCAAGTAAAAAACAAATTCACTCACCAAGAAATTTTTAAACCTTCATAAATAAATAAAAAAATGAAAAAAATAACAATACTCGTTTCAGCATTACTATTTATATGCTTTAATGTTACAGCCCAGGAAAAAACAGAAAAAAAACTTCAGGGAGATAAATACACTTCTAGCAATGTTCCTGCACAGCAAAAGTCAAGTAATGAAATTCCCGGAGATAAAAATGCCAATAAAGCTGCTACAGCCCAGGAAAAATCAAGAAAAGAGCTTCAAGGAGACAAATATGCTTTCAGATATGCATATGATGATGCTATTGAAGCTTATACTAAAGCTGATTTGTTAACCATGGATGGTCAGAGAAGATTAGCATTAAGTTATCATAAAATGGGACAGAATACTGAAGCAGAAGCAGCTTATGCTAAATTATTCAATTCTCAAGGTGTCCTTTTAGCTGATGATTACTATAATTATTCATTGGCTTTACGAGCAAATGCAAAATATATGGAAGCTAATACATGGATGGATAAGTTTGTTGAATTAAAACCAACAGATTTACGTGCAAAAGATTATGTCGCCAATAAAAGTGAGTTGCCAAATCTATTAAAAGATGATGGTACATATAAAATTATACCTCAGGAATTCAATTCAGATGCCAAAGAATTTGGCCCCTGCTATTATAAGAACAGTATAGTTTTTGCTTCTACCAGAAGTTCTAAAATGTTCCCAAAAATATACAATTGGACAAGAAAACCATTTGGAAATATGGAAATTGCTGAAGTTGTTTACGGACAGATGAAATCACCTGAGAATTTTGATAAAAAAATTAATGGCAAACTACATGATGGTCCGGCAAGTTTTAGTAAAGATGGTAATTTTATGGCATTTACCAGAAATAATTATAAATCAAAAACTGATAACAATATTGTTGAACTTCAGATATGGTTTAGTAATTATACTGACGGTAAATGGGCCGAACCAGTTGCATTTGCCTATAATCAGGTTGAGTTTTCAGTTGGGCAACCCTGTTTGACTGCTGATGGAAAAACCATGTATTTTACCAGCGATATGTCAGGAGGTTATGGCGGATCTGATATTTATAAATCAGTAAAGAATGAGAATGGTCAATGGAGTATTGCTGTAAATTTAGGTGATAAAGTTAATACAGAAGGTGATGAATTGTTTCCTTTTATTGGTGGCAAGGATGGCCTGTTTATATTCAGCTCAAACGGACATTATGGTTTAGGCGGATTAGATATTTTTATGTGTAATATTGATGCTTCTGGTGTTGTTACAAATGTTCATAATGCCGGTTATCCTCTGAATACACAGTTTGATGATTTTGGTGCTATATTAAATGATTCTTTAACCAATGGCTATTTTTCGTCCAACAGGGATGGAGGTAAAGGTAATGATGATATTTATGCTTTTGATTTTCACAAACCAATAGTTCCAATTATCGATAATATTAGCAGTAATCCTCCCGAAGTAACATTTACAGTGAATTCTCCTAATTTTATTCCGGTTGAATTAAGGGTAAGAGAAACTTTTCCTGTCCGTAACTATGTATTCTTTGATTTGGGTTCTACAATAATTCCCGATCGTTATGTTCTGATAAAAAAAGAACAGGTAAAAGAATTTAAAGAAGATCAGCTGGAAGTATTTACTCCGAAAAAATTGTCAGGTCGTTCTGATCGTCAAATGACAGTTTACTATAATGTTTTAAACATATTGGGTGATCGTATGCAAAAACATCCTGAAACTTCAATCAGACTTGCCGGAGCATCAATGCAGGGTATTCCTGACGGATTGGCTATGGCCGAATCAGTAAAATCCTATCTTGTTAATGTGTTTGGAATTAAAGGGAACAGAATAGCTACAGAAGGCAGAATAAAACCAAGAATTCCTTCTGAACATCAAGGTGGTGTTCTGGAACTTGAATTGCTACGCCAGGGCGACCGCAGAGTATCAATCTGGAGTACTTCACCAGAGATTTTGATGGAATTCCAGAGTGGTCCTGATGCACCATTGAAACCGGTTCAAATTGTAAGTACAAAATCTGCTCCTGCCGAAAGTAATGTTGTTTTCAATAATTCAGGCAGTGATACTGCATTCACTTCATGGTCAATGGAAATTAAAAATGATAAAGACAGCATTCTTAATTTTGGTCCATTCAATAAAGAAGTTGTAAGTTTACCTGCTAAATCTATTTTAGGTAATCGTCAATCCGGTGATTATAAAGTAACAATGATAGGTACTACCAAAGATAATAAAATCATTAAAAAAGATGCGATGGTTCACCTTGAAATAAAGATTCCTGCTAAAGCAGAAGAAATGATGAGATTCAGCATTATCTATGAATTTAATGATTCAAAATCAATTGCAATTTATGATAAATATTTAACTCAGATTGTATGTCCTAAAATACCTCAGGGTGGAACCGTTATTATTCATGGTTATACTGATATTATTGGTGAGGAAGGTTATAATCAAAATTTATCTGCTGCAAGAGCCAATGATGTTAAAAATATTATTAAAAATGCCTTGGCAAAAGCCGATAGGAAAGATGTTAAAATAGAAGCCAATGGATTTGGTGAAGATCCGGCTCAAGCACCATTTGCCAATAAATATCCTGAAGAAAGATTTTATAACCGTACAGTTATTATTGATATTCTTCCGGCTAAATAAATCCTGATTAAAATAGTTAAAATGCTGCCTGATGTTAAATCGGGCAGCATTTTTATTATCAATTAACTTTAAAAAAATAGTGTGAAATATGTAAGTCTTTTCCACAATTATGTAAAGAAATCCCTACTCAATGAACTTACTTTTGTAAGGTGATAATTCTATCACTCTAATAAAATAATAATGAAAACTAAGATAAAATTATTAATTGTTTTTTCTATATTCTGTATAGTTAATAACTTATTGCCTCAAAAAACAATGGCACAAAATGCATCTGTTAACTTCCAGGTATTTTACGACGAATTAAGTCCTTATGGTACCTGGATAGAAAATCCTGAATATGGGTATGTATGGATTCCTGATGTTGATCCCGGTTTTGCACCTTATGCAACCAATGGATATTGGGTTTATACTGAAAATGGATGGACATGGGTTTCTGGTTATTCATGGGGATGGGCAACTTTCCATTATGGACGCTGGTATTCAGATCCTTATTATGGACCTATGTGGATACCCGATAATGAATGGGGCCCGGGTTGGGTTAGCTGGAGAAGTTCTTCAGATTACTATGGATGGGCACCTATGGGACCCGGAATTAGTATTAGTTTGGCTTATGGCAATGGATATTATGAGCATTTTAATAATTATACTTTTGTAAGAGGTTCACATTTTGGAAGAAGGGATATTAATAATTACTATATCAATAATTCAAATAATACAACTATTATAAATAATACCACTGTAATTAATAATACCAGAGTGGATGCCCATCGGAATACAACTTATAGCATGGGTCCTAACAGAACTGAAGTGGAAAAACGCGGAGGTAAGAAAATTACTGCAGTTCCAATCAAAGAAAGTACTAAACCCGGTGAGAGATTAAGTAATAATCAACTTCAGATATACAGACCACAAATTAAAAAGACAACAGCAGCTGAACAAAAACCGGCTCCTGCCAGGGTTGCAAATCTGAAAGATGTGAAATCTACAGAACAAAGGATAAAAGAAAATCCAACTCAAAAATCAAATCCTGCTGATAAACAACTACAAAGAAAAAATCAGGATGTTAAGCAACAACCTGCTCAACAACAGCAGCGTAATATTCAGCCTGCAAAGCAACAACCTGATCAACAACAGCAGCGTAATATTCAGCCTGCAAAGCAACAACCTGCTCAACAACAGCAACGTAATGTTCAGCCGGCAAAGCAACAACCTGCCCAGCCACAGCAGCGTAATGTGCAGCCTGTAAAGCAACAGCCTGCTCAGCAACAACAACGTAATGTGCAGCCAGCAAAGCAACAGCCTAGTCAACAACATCAACGTAATGTGCAGCAAGCTCAGCCTCAGCCTCAACCTCAACCACATCAGCAACCTCAGCAACGCAATAGTCAACAAGCTCAGCCACAGGAAAATAAAAATGAACCGAGGCATTCTAATTGAAATAATAATTTAGTTTAATTTAATTAATTTGAAACATAGAATATAGTTATTAAAGAAACTGTTTTAAATAACAAATTCAATGATTTTTGCGTAATGAAAAAAATAATACCTGATATTAAAGCAATTCCAAGTATCAGAAATGCTAGAAAACAAGCCATAAAACTCAGCGAAAAAACCCTTGAGAAAACACTGTTGGCTAATAGTTTTTTTACTGATTTTGCCAATGTGTTGCTTTTTATTGCCCGTATTTTTAAAGAAACATTTACGCGTGATTTTGAATTTAAAGAGTTTTTTCGTCAATGTTTTCAGATAGGATATAAAACTTTACCTTTAATTTCAATTACCGGAACTATTATGGGGCTTGTACTTACCATTCAGTCACGTCCGGTGCTTGTAAGTTTCGGAGCAGTAACCATGCTCCCGGGAATGGTTGCCGTATCACTTATCAGAGAAATGGGCCCTGTAATAACAGCCCTTATTTGTGCAGGTAAAATTGGTTCAGGCATGGGTGCCGAACTGGGTTCAATGAAAGTGACAGAACAGATTGAAGCCATGGAAGTTTCTTCTACTAATCCAATGCGGTATTTAGTTGTAACAAGAGTATTGGCTGCAACACTTATGATACCGCTGCTGGTTTTATATGCTGATGCATTGGGTATGCTCGGTAGCTATTTGGGAGCAAATTTAAAAGGTGATGTTACATTTACCTTATTCTTTTCACAGGCTTTTAGTCATGTTCAATTCATTGATTTTAACCCTGCTATAATAAAATCTTTCTTTTTCGGTGCTGTAATAGGCCTGGTTGGTTGCTATAAAGGATATACAGCCGGACGGGGAACAGAAAGCGTAGGAAAAGCAGCAAATTCTGCCGTAGTTTTAGCATCATTGCTGATAATAATTGTAGATATGGTAGCTGTTCAAATAACTGATATGCTGATATCATGAACAATATACAAAAAGAAGTTCCGGTTAAAGAAAGGAGTCGTAATCAGATCATTGAGATTACAAACCTTAAAAAATCATTCGCAAACAATGCAGTATTAAATGGCGTTGATTTAAAACTATTCGAAGGAGAAAATTTAGTAGTGCTTGGTAAATCAGGCAGCGGGAAATCTGTATTGATAAAATGTATTGTAGGTTTATTAAAATTTGATGATGGTACTATTAATGTATATGATAAAAATCTCGCTTCTTTAAACAGGAAAGAATTGGATTTAATGAGAGAAAAAATAGGTTTCCTTTTTCAAAGTGGTGCATTGTATGATTCTATGACGGTAAAGCAAAATATGGAATTTCCTTTGCGCAGGTTAAGAAAAAATCTTACAACATCAGAAATTGATGCTAAAGTGCTGGAAGTCCTTGAAAATGTTGGCTTAGCCGATGCATTAAACAAAATGCCTTCAGAGCTTTCTGGTGGTATGCGTAAACGGATTAGTTTAGCCCGTACCATTGTTGTGGATCCTCTTATTATATTGTATGATGAACCAACTACAGGACTTGATCCGGTAACTTCAGATGAAATAAGTTCACTTATAAACGAAGTCCAGAAAAAATATAAAACATCTTCAATAATTATTACACATGATATTAAATGTGCCCAACATACAGCAAACCGGGTTATCATGTTACACCAGGGAAAAGTCTACCTTGAAGGTAGCCTTGATCTTTTCGAAAAATCTGACGATAAATTAATAAAATCATTCTTTAACTAAGTATATAGAATTAATATTTTAAACAAAATGGAAACGCATACTGAAAAATTCAAAATCCGATTAGGCTTATTTGTAGCTGGAGGATTGGCCCTTTTTGTACTTGCTATATTTATTATAGGAAAACAAAAAAACTTATTTAATCCTGTATTTAAACTAACTACTACATTTGCTAATGTAAGCGGTTTGCAAGTGGGAAATAATATTCGTTTTTCAGGTGTAAATGTTGGTACTGTTGATAATATCAGTATTTTAAACGACTCAACAGTTGTGATAGATATGCTGATAAAAAAAGAAGTTCAGCAATTTATTAAAACTGATTGCGAAGTGGCAATAGGATCAGAAGGATTGATTGGTGACAGGCTGTTGATTATTACTCAGGGTAGTGCAACTGCCCTTAAAGTCAGGGGTGGAGAAAAACTTACTTCTACAGAACCTGTGGAAACAAATGCTATTATGGCTAATTTACAGGTAACTTCAGAAAATGCAGCTGTTATTACAGATCAGTTGGCCGAAATATTAATTAAAGTTAACGGTGGAAAAGGAACGCTCGGGCGACTCATTCAGGATACTACAATAGCCGAAAATATTAATCAAACCATCATTAACCTGAAAAAAAGTTCTAAAGGTCTGGATGAAAACATGAATGCTGCTAAAGATAACTTTTTACTGAGAGGTTATTTTAAACGAAAAGCAAAAAAAGCAGAGGAAAAGAAAAAAGATGCTGAAGATAAAAGGAAAGATGATTTGAAAGAAAAGGCTAAAAAAAATAAAAAATAATATTCAGTTCATTTTTTTAATTGTAATTATATGTCGAATATTATTAAACTGCTTAAAAAGATAGTCTATTTATTTAAAGAAAGTTTTAAAGGCTTTATTGCAGATGATTCCATTAAATTAAGTGCTGCATTGTCATATTATACAATTTTTTCATTACCTCCTTTACTTATCATTATCATATCATTAAGTGGCCTTTTTTTTGGTGCCGAAGCTGTAAAAGGTGAAATTTTCGGACAAATTAAAGGTCTGGTTGGAAATCCGGCTGCCTTACAGATTCAGGAAACAATTAAAAATGTAAAATTATCTACTACCAATGTTTTTGCAACCACAATAGGAAGTATTATATTATTGATAGGAGCATCAGGTGTCTTTGCCGAAATACAGGACTCCATCAATTATATTTGGGGAATTAAAGCAAAACCCAAACGAGGATTGGTAAAATACTTTTACAATCGTCTGATGTCATTTTCAATGATAGGTTCTGTCGGTTTTCTTTTATTGGTTGGATTGGTGATTAATTCTTTGGTAGATGTGCTTAATAAACAATTACTTACCATATTCCCCCATGAAATCATTTTCTTATTTTATGCAGTAAATATTTTAGTGATTTTTGTAATTATTTCGATGCTGTTTACAATTATTTTTAAAACCCTTCCTGATGGTAAAATAGCTTTAAAAGATTGTCTTATAGGCGCTTCATTTACAGCATTCCTTTTTATGATTGGAAAATTTGGAATAGGTTATTATTTGGGAAATTACAATTTCGCATCAGTTTATGGAGCTGCCGGTTCTGTAATAATAATTCTTGTATGGGTTTATTATTCTGCAATTATTTTATATTTTGGTGCCGAATTTACAAAAGTATATGCATTAACCCATGGAAAAAAGATAATTCCAAATGATTATTCCGTTCAGATAAATAAATTATAACCCATTTATAATAAAAATCAATAACTTATTGAAAATGTGTGAATAATGTAATTACTAAATACAATTATGTAATTAGTTCAGGAGCAGCTCATCTTACCTTTGTGAATAAAATATTATTCACTTAAAACAAATAAAATGAAAAAAACATTTCTTTATGTGCTGCTCACAATTTTTACAGTCAGCACTTTATTAATTTCTTGCGGACCCAGTAAAAAATTATTGGTATCTGAAGCGAAAGTTGCTAAATTACAAAAGGACAGTACTAAAACGCATAACCAGCTGAATGATTGTAATACTCAGTTAAACAATTTAAATGATGAAAAAACTGCATTGCAAAGCAAAAATGCTTCCACACAAAATGATTTAAATGCATTGGCTTCAGAATCTAAATTAACCATTGCTGAACAGGCAAAAAGGTTAAAAAATTTCCAGGACATTATTCAGTCACAGAAAAATGTAATGGATAAACTTAAGAATTCAATAAGTGAAGCCCTTTTGAATTATAAAACAGACGAATTGTCGGTTTATATTAAAGATGGTAATGTTTATGTTTCACTTCAGGAAAAATTGCTTTTTAAATCAGGTAGTGATGTGGTTGATCCTAAAGGAGTAGAAGCACTTAAAACCTTAGCAAAGGTTTTAATCAGTACCAAAGATATAACTGTATTGATTGAAGGTCATACTGATAATGTTCCTATTAAAACAGCCCTTTTTAAGGACAATTGGGATTTAAGTACAGCAAGAGCAATTTCTATTGTACGTATATTAACCAAAGACAAAAGTTTTGATTCAAATCGTATAACAGCTGCAGGAAGAGGTCAGTTTCATCCTGTAAGTACCAATGAAACCCTTGAAGGTCGTGCAAGTAACCGCAGAACCGAAGTTATTTTATCACCCGATTTAAAAGAAATTTATAAACTTCTTTACCAATAAAATTAAGTAAACCTTTAACTTAAATCATATGACTGAAGACTGAAGTTTCTAACTAAAACTTCAGTCTTTTCTTTAAATTAAATATGTGAATAATGTAAGTTTTTGTTTAAATTATGTAATGAATTTACTATCGCTTCTTAGTAATTTTAATCCTTAACTATCATATTAATATTATAACATATTTTATATGAAATATTTACTTTATATCATTGCAGGCTTGCTGATTATTATTTGGGTAAATCTTTTTAAACCATACGAAATTGTGCATCTAATACTTGCATTTGCAATTGCAATTATCCTGTTTACTTTGATTTTCGAAAAAAGATTATCAGGGAAAAGTAACAAATTTAAAGATAAAAAAAGATATTCACCTTCAAAATATTACTAAAATGGAATTAAGCACAGAAAAGAAAAAATGGGACGAGCTAAAAATCAGGTTGAAAAACATATATCCTCAGTTAACTGAAGCTGATCTGGACGATAATGAAGACAAAAAGGAAAACACGCTTCGTATGATTGAATACAAGCTCAGTAAAACAAAAGAGGAAATGCAGGAAATAATTTCAGATATAATAATGTATTAATATTAAGAACTTATCTATAAACTCAAAATTAAACAATTATGAAAATTAAAAAAATGGGAAAAGTGCTGATTGCATTAGATTATGACCCTACAGCACAAAAAGTTGCTGAAATCGGATATTCTTTAGCAAACACAATGGATGCAGAAGTATGTTTGCTTCATGTAATTTTAGATCAGATGTATTATTCATTTACAGGACATGTTACAATCATGGGATTTGTTGGAGACCAAACTGCTAAGGTAAATACAAGAACTGCCAATGAAGAAAAAAAAACAGCGCAACAATTTTTAGATAGTTCAAAAAAGCATCTGGGCGATAAAATGATACAAACAATTGTAGTTGAAGGTGATATTGCAAAAACAATATTAAAAACGGCAAATACTATGCATGCAGATTTGATTGTAATGGGATCTCATAGCAAGAAATGGCTGGAAAACATTGTTTTAGGAAGTGTTACACATGAAGTTTTAAATGATACAACTATACCGGTATTTATCATTCCAACTAAAAAACATGTTTAAATAATAAAAAAATATGAAAACGAAAATAATGGAAAAAGTATTAATTGCATTGGATTATAATCCAACCGCAAAAAAAGTGGCAGAAATGGGTTATGCCTTAGGAAAATCTATGGGTGCTGAGGTAACTTTACTTCATGTAATTTCAGATCCGGTGTATTATTCAACAACTGAATATTCTCCGATAACAGGTTTTACTGGCGCAACAGATATGATATCTTTTCAAATGCTGGTTAATGGTGAGGATGGATTAAAAAAAGCCTCACAATTTTTCCTGGATAAAACCAAAGACCACCTGGGAGATAAATCTATCAAAACTTTGATAATGGAAGGCGATTTTGCTGATATAATCTTCAAAACCGCTAAAAAATTACATATTGATGTTATTGTAATGGGTTCTCATAGCCAGAAGTGGTTGGAAAATATATTAATGGGAAGTGTTACCGAAGATGTTTTACGTCAAACCAATATTCCGCTTTTTATTATTCCAACAAAAAAACAATAAGAAATCATTATACCCTTCTATACTTCAATGCTGTTAATATTTAACCATTAACAGCATTGTCATTAATAGCATATTATATTGAATTTTATTTATTATTCTTATTAAGATAATGAGTCTGAAATAGATGAATAATGCAATTTTTATCTGTAATTATGTAATATAATAATTGTTTAAGAAATATAACTTTGTATTCATGTAGAAATTAATCTGCATTTAAAAATATATACTATGTATAACGGGAATAATTATTGGGGAATGGATGTTATTTGGTGGATCGTATGGTTAGGATTACTTGTCTGGATATTTGCATTGCCATACAGAATTCCGGGACAAAGGGGAATAAAGGATTCTCCCTTTGATATTCTGCAAAAGCGACTGGCTTCTGGTGAAATCTCAAGCGAAGAGTATCAGGAAAAGAAAAAACTCCTTCAGGAAGATTTGGCAGGCTAATACTAATGTATTTTATGCTGTTAATTGACAAAACAAGAGGCTGTCTCAAAAGTTTAATTTACTTGAATATCAACCTCTGTGTAACTCTGTGACTTCTCATTAATTCTCTGTGTAATAAATATTTAATAATTTACATAGAGTTACACAGAGAAAATTTAGAGGTTCACAAAGACTTTTGAGACAGCCTCTTGTTTTTTAGTATAATATTTTCTGTAAATACTATATAATCAATATTTTGAAAGTCTTATTCAATAAGGCAATATTTAATTCCTGTTAACATTGATTTGAAACAATAATTAAAAAGAAATCTTTCAGGATCTCTTTTGTAAGAAATGATTCCAATCCTTACTTTTTCACCTGGCAATGGATTTGAATTATGCACTTTTATATTGGCAATTAAAGATACAATTTTTTCTTTAATGCCTGTAGTATCATCGTTTTTCTTGTCTTTCACCGTAATGTCCAGTGCATGATAACGCATGGTTAATTTACCCGAAGCCTTATGATTATTTGCTGTAAAATTAAACTTTATTCCATCAATAATGCATGTCCTGGCATAAACATAGGCATTGTTCATAAGCATTGGGTTTAAATCGTTTGCTTTAATACCTGATAGATCTCCTTCCATCGAAAATGTGTTTTCTTTGTCAAATAGCCTGGCTTTTAATAATATTCGCATATTGCTTTTTCCCATCAACTTGGCTTTTCCTTTAAGTTCAAAAAAAGCAGTTTTTGATTTGTAAATTGTATCGTTTGAAATATGATATATCCTTGCATTAATGTTATCAAAATGTAAGCTCCCGGGCTTGTTCGCCTCTTCATCATGTTCTGTATATTTAATATTTCCGTTTGTTATTCCAAAAGTATCAATATTAATTTTATACGGTAAATTGTATAAAACATCCTGAAAACAAAGCTTCTTAGCGTGATCATCTTTTCTCCGGTTATCACGGAAAGCGGTGAGATTCATTTTTCCTATTTCAACGAATGTTGATTTTATTTCCTTAAATTGAAAATATGCCGGAATAGAGAAATTATGAATTTTAATATTGATGAAACGGGCTTCAATACAATCGATAGTATACTTATACTTAGCTGTAAAATCATAATCTTTATAACTGGGAATTATTGAAAACGTATTAAATTTTAATTGATTTGTTGCAGTGGAATAGGATATCCCACTAAGTATATATGTATACATACTGTCGGCTGAAACTGATTTTATTTCATTGCTTTCGAAGCTAAAATGATTCAGCATACTGGGGTTAACAGTGTCATTTTTTTTAATATTTAAATCAGAAAAATTTAAATTACCTCCCTTTATAGCGTAAAACTTTGCTGTAGCGGAGTCATGTATTTTAAAATTGATATTTTTACAATGGAATTCACCTATATGTATGTTTGAAGGTGAAAGCATTACTGCTTTAATATTTGTATCAAAAGGAGTATCACGTTTTACAAAAACATCTGAAATGTTTATTGCAGAAATCATAAAACTTTGTTTGAATACTGCTTTGAAAAGACTTATACCATTAAAATTTACTGACGCAATAGTTGCCGTTACACCTTGATTTTTAATATTCTTTATTCTGGAAAATATAGAAATTCCTTCTATGTCAATACTTGATTTATAAATATTAACCTTTACCATTGCTATTTTAACAATATAATTTGTGCTTTTGTCCTGTATTAAAGTTCGGATTTTTTTCTCAAGTATTGGCTCTATTACCAGTGGAATTGATATAAGCAACAATAATATTAAAGTTACTATTCCTGCTAAAAACCACAGTATAATTTTTCTTATCATACTGTAAATTTAATAATTGGAGTGTTTAGTTTCTTTATATAATTCTGATTATTAATTACATCATTCACACTTAATTATATCAAAAAAAAGGAATATTTACTTGCAATTTTACTTGCAATAATTGTGTGAATTATGTAAGTGTTTCCGGAAATTATGTAATACTTTTTTTGCTTATGATGTCTAATTTAGTACTATTCTAATTCATAACTATTTATGAACTTTTGTATTTCAAAATAACTCACTAACAAATGGATTTCGTAGACTATTATAAAGTTTTAGGGATTAATAAAACAGCAACACCTAAGGAAATCAAAACTGCTTACAGAAAATTAGCCAGAAAGTTCCATCCCGATTTAAATCCCAATGATAAGGATGCTAAAAAGAATTTTCAGCAGATTAACGAAGCCAATGAAGTATTGAGTGATCCTGAAAAACGTAAGAAATTCGATCAATATGGTAAGGATTGGAAAAATTCAGCCGAATCAGGAAGAGCTGATCAATATCAGGAACAATCATCAAATTCCAACAGACAAAGGTATGCCGGTGCTCAATCTGAAGACGATTTTTCTGATTTCTTTGCCTCCATGTTTGGTGGAGGAGGAAGAAGTGGCAGAAGCAGTCAGCAAAGATTCAGGGGCGAAGATTATAACGCTGAATTACAGTTAAACCTGATTGATGCTTATAAAACCCACAAACAAACCCTTACTGTTAACGGGAAAAATATACGCATTACTATTCCTGCCGGTATCGAGAATGGACAAACCATTAAAATTACGGGACATGGTGGTCTCGGCATTAATGGTGGTCCCAATGGTGATTTATATATTGGGTTTTCAGTTGCTAATGATATTAAATTCAAGCGCCTGGGGAATAATTTATATACTTCGCTGGAATTGGATTTATACACAGCATTATTAGGTGGGGAAATCATTATCAATACATTAAGCGGACAAGTAAAACTTAAAGTAAAGCCCGAAACACAAAATGGCTCCAAAGTAAATCTTAAAGGCAAAGGATTTCCGGTTTATAAAAAAGAAGGTGAATTTGGAGATTTACAGCTGACTTATATAATTAAAATACCAACTAATCTTTCAGCAAAGCAAAAAGAACTCATTGCTGAATTAGCTAAGCTATAATAATTTAATGAAATGAAACCATGCAGACCGAAAAATTAATATCTTTAGCGTCATTTTGTGTAATTCATAATATCGAAATATCTTTTATCAGTTTATTGCAGGCAAACGGATTAGTAGAAATTATTAGCATTAGCAATACTGATTTTGTAAAAGTAAATCAAATCCGGGAGTTGGAAAAAATTCACCGTTTTTATCATGAACTGGATATTAACATCGAAGGTATTGAAGCAATCAATCATTTATTAGAGCGGCAAATCGCATTGCAAAATGAAATTATTTCGCTCAGAAACAGGTTAAGACTTTATGAAACATTGGAATAAAGCAGTTTCTTTTCTTAAAAAAGCCTTAAAATTCATTTTATGGATAGTAATAGCCATGCTGTCGTTATTCATTATTATTGCGATACTTATTCAAATTCCTGCTATTCAAAATAAGATTGTTGATACTGCTACTTCTTATATCAGCAAGAAAACCCATACCCGGGTCGAAATTGGAAATATCAGTATTTCCTTTCCTAAATCAGTTGTCATAGACGGCCTTTTTTTAGAGGATATGAACAAAGATACCCTGATATATGCAGGAAAGCTGAAAGCAGGTATTTCATTTGGCGATTTGTTCAGTCATAAGATACACATAACCAATTTTGAATTACAGCAAGCCGTAATTCATATCAATCGCAAAACAGCTGATTCTCTTTTTAATTTTAATTTTCTTATTACAGCATTCAGCGATACAACTAAACCGAAAATTGAAAAACCTCCGTCAAAATCACCCTGGACTTTTGCAATTGATGATATTGGATTAAAGAATATACATTTTGTTTTTGATGATAATTTTGGAGGGGCTTATATTTCAACAGTCATAAATCAACTAGAGATAGAAGTAAACAGGATAGACCTCAAAAAAATGCTTTTTGATGTAACTGAATTTAAAGTAGATGGAATAGCTGCAAATATAATAACCAAAAAATCATCAACTACAAGCGATAAAAAAACACAAGCAGTTTTACCAGAAGTAATGGCAACACTAATTCAAATCAACAATACAAAGTTGAACTATAAAGATGAAGTGAGCAATCAAAATATTGAGGTTGCAATCAATCAACTGGAATTGAAGAAAGGAATACTCAATCTTCAAACACAAGTGCTTGAATTAAATAAGCTGATGTTGTCAAAAAGCAAATTTTGCTATATAAACAAAGATAAATTTGTGAAAGACACTACTCAGTTAATATCCGGAACAGAAAAAAAAGCGAATAACTGGAAAGTTTCCTGTAAGGATATACAATTCAGTGAAAATGCAGTTGTGTATATCAGCGGAGATAAATCCCAAGCAAAGAATAGTTTTGATGCTTCACACCTTGAATTCAATCATTTATCTCTTGAAGCCAATAATTTGAATTATTCTCAGCTCAAAACTGAAATTTCAATTAAAAAATTCACTGCAACAGATCAGCATAAATTTTCAATAACAAAATTCCAGACTGATTTTAGTATGGATCAACATATTATTGTTGCAAAAAATCTTAAGCTAAAAACCACAAACTCATCTTTAGAAGCTGATTTGCAGCTAAATTATACCTCATTGAATGAAATGAAAGATTCCATACAAAATCTGGCCCTGGATTTTAAAATTAAGAAATCAAGTTTTCAAAATGCTGAAATCGTATATTTTTATCCTAAACTGAACGAGCAGATGTTTTTTAAAAACAATATGAATATTACTTTGGTTTCAGGAATTGTTAATGGAAAACTTAAGAATATTAATGTTAAAAACCTGCAAATCAGTACCGGTATAAATACTACAATCGCTTCAGATTTTAGAATTCTTGGTTTGCCTGATTATAAAACGGCCTGGTTTGAAGTTCCAAACATGAATATAAATACTGGCAATCAGGATATTGAAATGCTTTTAGGTGAATCATTGCCAAATAATATTGCGCTTCCTGAAAACATAAATATGCAGCTCATTTTTAACGGTAAGTTCACTTCTTTTGCATCTGATCTGGCAATAAATACCAGTTTTGGAAATGCCCATATCCTTGCTGTTACAGATACAAGCAAAAATTTCAGGACAAAAACAGAACTCAGTAAATTCGATTTGGGTAGTTTGCTGAAAAACAAAGCCATGTATGGCCCTGTTTCATTAATTGCTGAAGCCAATGGCCAGGGATTTGATGTAAAAACGATGAAAGCCTCAATATTAGTTGATGTGACAGAAGCCTTTTTTAATAAATATACCTATCATCATTTAACGCTGGATGGAAAGATAAAAGGGCAGGAGCTAACCGGAAACATAAATCTGAATGACAAAAATGCCGTTTTAAAATGTAATGGTATGGCAAATCTTAATCCCGGTAAAGAAAGCTATAAATTCAGTCTGAATGTTTTGGGTGCTGATCTTCAGAAATTGAATTTTTCAGGTATTGATTTGAGATTTGGGCTACAGGCAACAGCCGAATTTAAAGGCGATTCATTGAGTAATCTCAACGGTAATGCCTGCATTACAAATATTATTATAGCGAATCAGGATAAAAAATACAGACTCGATTCAGTGCTAATCGGGATTAAAAACGAAACAGGCAAAAGCGAATTAACCGTGAATTGCCCTATTATTGATTTAAAATATACAGCAAGTGTTTTCCCGCTTGCATTGCCTTCACAACTTAATGAATTTATTAATAACTATTTCCCGTTTTCTAAAGCTAATCCATCGAAAAGTAATAACAAACTGGAAGATTTTGTATTTGAATTAAAGCTTTACAATCATCCTTTAATTTCTGAAGTATTATTGCCTCAGTTAAAGGATTTTGAAACAGCTGTGGTGACTGCTAACTATAAAAGTATAAATAACGAATTGAGAATAAAAGCGTCAACAGCAAACTTAAACTTTGGCAGTATCGAAATAAAAGATTTAGCAGTAAATGTAAATTGTGACCCAAAAGTGATGAATTATAAAATTTCGTGTGATGAAGTTTCAAATGCCACAATAAAACTTGATAATTTCTTTCTCGATGGAAAAATTGAAGATAAAATCATAACTGCCAATTTGTCTTCTATTGATGAAAAATTGTTCAAAAAAATATTCATCAAAACAAAAATCACAAAAGAAGATGAAAATTTCAAACTCAGTTTTGAACCAAAGGAATTTTATCTGATGAATAAACGTTGGGATATTGCCGGCGATAATTATATTGAATTTGGAGTACAGGGCTTTTTAATACATCATCTTTTTATCGAAAATTCAGGTAGTTATATCAAAATAGCTTCCGTTCACGACAAATTTAATGATGATATGAACATTGCCTTCAAGCATTTTAAGCTGGAGGATATTTCCGGGATAATTGAAAAAGATTCAGGTCTGGTAAAAGGCAATCTGGATGGTAATCTGTTACTGAAAAGAGAAAATAATACCTATGGTTTAGTTGCAACGGTAAGCGTTTCAAAATTATTTTTTCATAATATTGCCATTGGAGATATACAACTTAATGCTGAAAATCCTTCATCCGATAAGTTTATTATAGATTTAAAATTAGCAGGTGACGAAAATAAACTCAGTCTGAAGGGTAATTTTATCCCCAAAGATGGCAATAATACAATTAATCTCAATCTTGCCATTCAATCGCTTTCACTGAATACGGTCAAGGCTTTTTCGTCAGGTAATATTATTGATGCCAGGGGTACGCTTAGTGGTAATTTGTTGATAGATGGTAATTTATCGTCTCCTGATATCACAGGTGAACTGGTATTTAATAACGCAATAATATCCCCTGCTGCATTGAATAATCCTTTGGAAATGAAACATGAAACCATTAAAATAAAGAAAGATGGGATATATTTTGATTCATTTACAATTTTAGATATTGAAAAGCATAAGGCAGTTATTGATGGCTCAATTAAGATGAATCATTTTAAAGATTTTGTTTTTAATTTACAGATGAATACCAAGGATTTCCTGCTGTTCAATACTACAGACAAGGATAATCCTGAATTTTACGGACAAATGATTATTGATAGCAAAATAGATATATTTGGACCAATGTCCCTTCCACATGTTGTTGCAAAAGTTAAAATGAAAAAAGGTTCGAATTTTACATTTGCCGTACCTGAAAAAACGCTTACAAAAGATAAAGGAAATGCTGTGGTTGATTTTGATGTTGCTGCGAAAATTGATACAATTTTAAGTAAAACGAAAGCAGAGCAAAAAAATACTTCATTATTTAAAGGTATTGATATTTCCTCTGTTATTGAAATTGACAAACAGGCAACACTTCGTTTATTGATGGATCCATCATCATCCGATTCTTTGGTAGTTAAAGGGGAAGCTGCCATGAGTTTTACCATTGACCGCAGTGGAAAAATGAGTTTAACCGGTGCATACAATCTTTACGATGGCAGTTATCTGGTTTCATTGGAATCGGTTATTAAAAAAAGATTTAAAATTGAACAGGGAAGCACTATAACCTGGAGTGGCGATCCAATGAAAGCAGATATTTCAATCAATGCCATTTATTCGGTACGCGCATCACCTTATGATCTGGTGGCTGATCAGATGATAGGTCTGAGTGCAGACGATAAAAGTGCATACAAGCAAAGTTATCCTTTTTTGGTTTTACTTAAACTCAGAGGTGATATTATGCATCCTGAAATCAGCTTTGAAATACAATTGGCACCTGAAGACAAAGGAATATTGGGCGGAGCTGTAAATGCAAAATTGAACCTTTTGAATGAAGATCCTTCGGCATTGAATAAACAGGTATTTGCTTTATTGGTGTTAGGACGTTTTATTCAGGAAAATCCATTTCAATCCGAATCAAACGGAACAGTATCTGCAGTTCGTTCTACCGTTGGAAATCTGTTGTCAGCTCAGTTAAATCAATGGGGTTCTAAGGTATTACAGGGGGTGGAATTAAATTTTGATATTCAGTCATATGAAGAATCTCTGGCAGGTCAGGCTACAGGCAGAACACAGGTAGATATTGGTGTGAAAAAACAGCTTTTTAATGAAAGATTAGTGGTTCAGCTTGGAGGAAGTGTCGATGTTGAGGGTGACAGGGCAAAACAGAATACCATGAATGATATTACCAGTGACGTATCTATTGAATACAGAATAACTGAAGATGGCAGGTACAGAATAAAGGCATTCAGGCACAATCAATATGAAGGTGCGTTGGAAGGTCAATTGGTTGAGACGGGTGTTGGCGTTTTATATGTGCGTGATTTTAACAGCTGGAAGGAATTTTTCAGCGCACCGAAAAATAAGAATGATGAATCGAAAGGAGAAAACAAAAAATGACACATTCAAAGTCAACTAAATATTTTCTTTTCTTGATTTGTCTGCTAATGACAGCATGCAGTGGTACGCGGTATTTGCCAAAAGGTGAAAAGCTATATAGCGGAGCAGAAATAAGACTTGAATCTTCTGTTAAAATAAAAAATAAAGGATTTATTAAATCAACTGCTGAAGAAGCACTTCGTCCTAAACCAAACCAGAAAGTATTATGGATGCGTCAAAAATTATGGCTTTATGGGATAGCAGGTCAAGCTCCAAAAAGCAAATTCAATAAGTGGCTTAAGAATCTGGGAGAACCTCCTGTATTGATAAGTCAGGTAAAACCCCGGCTTACTTCTGATTTTATTGATGCAAAGCTATTTAATATAGGTATTTTCAAAAGTTCTACTGCTTTCAAAATCATTGAAAAAAAACGTAAGGCAAAAATTATTTATACATCAAATATCCATAAGCCTTATATTGTGAAAGAAGTTATTTATGCAACCTGGGATATTAATTTAAATAATTTTATTAATTCAGAGAAAGATAATTCATTGATAAAACCCGGCGATGATTATAACTTAAATATGCTTAAAAACGAAAGAATCCGCATAGATGCTTTCATGAAAAAAAATGGTTACTTTTACTTTAGTCCTGAATATCTGATGTTTAAAGCGGATACAGCTGCTGCAGATCAATCGGTAACATTAAGTCTGAAGATAAAAGATGATGTCCCTTATAATGCTTTAATAGTATTTTTCATAAATAGAGTATTTATTGATCAGGACTTTTCACTGGATAAAGATGATGTTACTATTTCTGATACCGTCAAATCTGATAATTGTTTTTTTCTTGGAAAAGAAGCAGATATGAAAATCAGGCCTGATGTGATATCAAGATCAATTTATTTAAAGAAATACGAACGCTATTCCAGAGAAAAACATGAAATTACACTGAACCGGCTGATGTCGATGGGTAATTTTAAATTTGTAAGACTGAAATTCAGCGATAGTGATACTTCAGCAGTAAGTTTTTTGGATGTTACTATATTGATGACACCTATGCCAAAGCGCACTTTCAGAGCCGAAGTTGAAGTGGTTTCTAAATCCAATAATTATATGGGACCCAGACTGGATGTAAGTTTTTTGAACAGAAATACCTTTAAAGGTGCTGAATTCTTGAAATTGAGTCTGGCCGGATCTTTTGAAGGACAATTTTTCGGAAAGGGCGAAAACCTTTATTCATATTCTATAAATCCACAAATGGAACTTACTTTTCCACGCTTTGTTGTCCCATTTAATTTAAACAGAACCAACAGTAAATTCATACCGAAAACAAATTTCCTGCTTTCCTATAATTATACAAAAAGAATAGATTATTTCGATATGCATACCCTGCAGTTTATTTATGGTTTTAAGTGGAAAAATGATTTTAAAAAGCAGCATGAATTAAATCCAATAAGTATAAGCTATACGTCCATTTTAAACAAATCAGATAAATTTACGGCAATACTTGCCACAAATCCTTTTCTTAAAAAGAGTTATGAAGAACAGTTTATTGCAGGAGCAACGTATTCATTTATTTACGACGAACAGAGTATATTGGATAAAAAAGCGCAATACTATTTTAACTTCAATGCAGAAGTTGCCGGAAATTTAATTTCGTTCTCAAAAATATTAGCAGGAGAAAGTATTTCCGCTGATCATCCTTTAAGTGTTATAGGTTCTGTATATTCACAATTTGCTAAAATAAGTCTGGATGCAAGGACCTATTACAATTTTGAAAATAAAAATAAACTGGTTTTGAGAGCTTATATGGGCGTGGCCAGACCCTACGGCAATTCTTCCACATTGCCCTATATCAGGCAATTCTTCAGTGGCGGACCTAATAGTATACGTGCATTTCAGATAAATTCCATTGGACCGGGAACGTATCATCAAAATGCTGATAATAAAGGATTTTTGCAATTGGGTGGGGATGTAAAACTGGAACTGAATGCCGAATATCGTTTTAATATATTCCGTTTTTTTAAGGGAGGTTTATTTGTAGATGGCGGAAATATCTGGTTGCTGCCATCCAATCCTTCCACTATAGGGAGTTCTTTTTTATATTCGCAATTTATTAAAGAAATAGCTGTTGGTGCAGGTTTTGGGCTAAGAATTGATGTGTCCTTCTTTATTTTACGTTTCGATTTAGCTACACCACTCAGAAAACCCTGGTTACAGGAAAATAAAAGATGGGTAATCGATCAGATCAACGTTTTAAGTTCAGCATGGCGTAAAGATAATTTGATATTAAATGTTGCTATTGGGTATCCTTTTTAAAAAAAATCAGTAAAACGATAAGTTAGAATACATTAAAAATAATCAGGAGGTTTTATAATGGAAATAAAAAATAACGGGTATTCAGTACAATCACCCATTATCATAATAGCTGCATTAATCATCATTTTTGCAGGCGTTTTATTTGCAAAAGCAATTATCAATCCGTTTTTAATTGCGCTTTTTGTAAGTATAATCTGTGCACAACCCATTTCATTCCTGCAGAAAAAGAAATTCCCAAAATGGCTTGCATTGCTTATTGTGATTCTGAGTCTTATTTTGTTATTCTCCGGATTTACATTTCTGATAGGAGGGACATTGTCTTCTTTCTCAGGCAATGTATCTAAATATACAACTGCGCTTAAAACCATCAGCAACACATTTATTCAGTATTTAAATGCGAATGGCATAAAAATTCCTCAGGATCAAATGTTAACTGTTTTCCAGCCTGAAAAAATACTGGAATTTACTGCCCTAGCAATGAATGAATTAATAAGTATGCTGGGCAATACATTTCTTGTTTTTCTTATCCTCCTGTTTATTTTAATGGAATTCGGGAGCTTTAATGTAAAAGCAAAAGCAATTATGACAGGAAATGAATCCATTTCATATATTTCAACCATTATTCAAAATATCCGTCACTATCTATGGATAAAAACGATGTTATGTCTGTTAACCGGGATTTTGGTCTATATAGCTTTTGTAATTATTGGCGTTGACTATCCACTGTTATGGGCATTGATAGTTGCATTGCTGAATTATATTCCGAATATCGGTTCTATTATTGCAGCAATTCCTGTTGTCCTCTTTGCGTTAGTGCAACTTGGTACTGGTGGCGCACTCTGGACATTGGGTTCAATTATGCTGGTTAACAATGTACTCGGAAACTTTATTGAGCCCAGGATAATGGGCAGAGGATTAGGATTATCAACCATGGTTGTATTTCTTTCCTTGCTCTTTTGGGGTTTTATATTAGGTACAGTGGGTATGTTTCTTTCGGTTCCTATTACGATGACCATAAAAATTATACTGGAACAGAAAGAGAAAACGCGTTGGATTGCTATATTGTTGGGTACACCGGCAGAAGCTAAAATCTTTCTCCGGCATAAAGACCATGAGGTTAAAAAACATCAGAAAGAAGGTGAGTAAGAGGCAATAGGTATTAGGCAGTAGGCATTAGGCAGTAGTAAATAAGAATCAGAAATCAGGAAACTGGAAAAAATATCTTAACACTTTTGTTTTAAATAGTACACAGATATAATTGATTTATGATTAACTTTGAGAAGGTATTAATTACTATAACTTTAAGTACTCCAAGTACTCTAAGTACTTTAAGTACTAATTTAATTATTGTTTTACTTCATCTTTAAACAAATGATAGAAACCCTTTCGATGCCGCTACTTATACTTATTTTCGGTGTAAGTGTTATTGTTATATGGTTTTCAGGAATCAAGTTATCTAAAACTGCTGATATTCTCACTACCCATTTTGGTCTTGGTGAAGCATTGGGCGGAATGATTTTGCTTGCCATTGTAACCAATCTTCCTGAAATTGCCATTACAGTCAGTGCTGCATTAAATAACAATCTGGAACTGGCCATAGGTAATATACTCGGAGGTATTGCCATTCAAACAGTAGTTTTGGTTGTACTGGATGTTTTCGGCCTGGGTAAAAAGGATCCGCTTACCTATCGTGCAGCATCGCTGATACTTGTGCTTGAAGGCCTGATGGTAATTACAGTTCTGACCCTGGTTGTATTGGGTAACCAGTTGAAGCCCACAATAATTTATCATGGTATTTCTCCTGTAGAAATCGTAATTTTGATAGTATGGATTGCCGGTATCTATATGATAGGCAAAGCAAGAACCAGTTTGCCATGGCATAAATTAGGCGATTTGCCCGATACACAGAAAGAGAAGAGAGGGCACAGCAAGGTAAAGAAGTTTGATCTAGCCATGCAAAAGGGAACAACTATTCCCTCAGTAATTTTAGTTTTTACAGTCTGTTCACTTCTTACATTATTGGCAGGAGTAGCTTTGGAAATTACCGGTGAAGCCATAGCAAAAAATATTGGCATGACAGGTGTATTGTTTGGCGCTACCATTTTAGCTGCTGCCACTGCACTTCCAGAAGTTTCTACAGGACTGGCTTCCATGAAACTGAAGGATTATCAGATGGCTGTGAGTGATATTTTTGGCGGCAATGCATTTTTGCCAGTTTTATTTATACTGGCTACTTATCTTTCAGGAAAATCTGCGCTTCCACTGGCGCAAAATACTGATATTTATCTTACGGCTTTAGGTGTTCTCCTTACCATTATCTATATCTGGGGATTAATGTTCCGCCCGCGAAAACAGATATTCTGGATGGGTATTGACTCATTGATTGTAGTAATTATTTACCTTGTCGGATTATTGGGTTTGTTTGCGATAAGTTAAAATGTTTTTTCTTAGCATTTGATTATATACATCGTTCATAGATTTATGAATTATTTGATTTAAGTCGGAAGATCTAAATGGCGGCATCGTAATTTTAGAGTTAAACTTGAAGAGGTGTTGTGTTAAAAACAAAAATATACAATTCAAAATTAACTGATTAACGCTGATTAGTGGGAAATCACCCAAACTTTAAGTACTCCAAGTACTCTAAGTACTTAAAGTCCCATCAAGTGTGAAAGATATAACTTATTTCCTTTATTGTATAACACTATTGCGTATGTGATAGCTAATTTTGTTGCTGTAAATCTATTCGATAGATGTGTTTTCCTCTTTTATGCAAAAAAAATAAAATATGATACAATGCAACTCAGACTTCTTTTTATCCTCTTATTTAGTTTACTGATAGTCCCTGCTTTTACCCAGCATGTAGTGGTAAGGGACGATGCAATCGTTCAGAAATTCTATACCTTTACCCATCAGAAATTGTATTGGTTATCCAACGGAAGAAATTTAAAAAGAGCCTACGATTGGCTCAGCATTATCGAAAAAACAGAGAATACCGGTTTGAATTCCAATAAGGCTGATATCGATGTCATCCGAAATACCTTTATTCACAGCATCTCAATCGACAGTTTGCTCATGGCCCAAACCGACAGGCAGATTACTTCCATCATTTTAAATTATATTAAATGCTGTCAGCAGGGTAATGTAAGTTTTGATTACGATGAAGTAAATCATAACAACGACACTATCTTTATCAGTCAGTTGCTGAATTTCAGGAAGAGGGCAAATATTTCAAAAATTATTAAGAAACTCGAATGTAAGGATCATGATTACCTCATCTTAAAGAAATTCCTGAATGATTCCATCAGCTCAAAAGACAGTGTAAAATACAATACGCTCTTACTCGCCCTGAATTACAGGCGGTTTCTGAGTTTTAATCATCATACTGAATATATTGTCGTTAATATTCCAGCAACTGAAGCTGAGTATTACCGCAATGACAGCTTATTGATAAGGATGCGGACAGTCGTCGGGAAAACAAAAACCCCGACACCTACAATAGCATCTTATATTACCAATATTATTTGTTTTCCTAACTGGAATGTACCATTTTCTGTTGCCGGAAAAGAGATATTGCCAAAAGTTCAGAAGAATGCGAATTACCTTGAGCAGCATAATTTTGATGTGGTTGACGGTAAAGGAAATGTAATAGATGATGCTGAGCTCAACTGGAATTCATATAATGAAACCAATTTCCCTTATTATTTCCGCCAATCTACAGGTGCTGAAAATTCACTGGGGGTCTTGAAATTTAACCTGCAAAATCCATTTAGCATTTTTTTACATGCAACCAGCTGGCAGGGTGCATTTGCAAAGGAATACCGCTTTCTGAGCCATGGTTGTGTCCGGCTCGAAAAACCATTTGAACTCGCAGATTTTCTGTTGAAAGGCAAAATTGATATTGAGGAATTGAAAAAAGGAAAGAAAAATACGGTATCCTCATCCCTGGCATTAAGCCATAAGGTGGCTGTATTTATTATCTATATGCCACTAACGGTAACAGGAAATAAAGTAAGTTTTCTGAAAGATGAATATGGATTAATTAAGTAAATCTGAACTGCTGATATAATGTTTGTCGGGATGATAGATAAACAGGCAGCTTCCACCTTTTATAGTTTCAATAATAGCTTTATTCATATCCGGAGGAAGGACAGGGCATCCGTAACTTCTTCCCAGCCGGCCGTTCTTTTTAATAAAATTTTCGGTGGCATATTCCGCTGAATGGATAATAATGGCACGTTGAAGCGCATTATCGTTAAATCCTTTTTCAAGCCCTTTAATCTGTAGCGAAAAACCGGTATGACTGCCCATAATGGGCTGCTCGGTAATAAAAAAGCCCAGACTGCTTTTTAAACTTCCGTTATCATTGGAAAAATTCTTTGCAAATTCATCCCCTGAATTCCGGCCATGGGCAACATAAGTGTTAAACAACAGCTTTTTGTTTGCTAAATCAATAACATAGAGGCGCTTTTTATTGCTCGATTGCGAATAATCTGCGATGGTAAGCAGATTGGAATTATGCAGTAAGCCTTGCTGTTCAAGCTTTCCCATTCCTTTAACGGCCATCAGGAATACATCTTTTGATAAACCGCTTCCGGCCAGGTTCAGCAGGCTGTAAATATCATTATTATCAGTTTTAATCGCTTCATATGAACTTACACGGGCGTTATTGGCAAGAGGGATGCACAGGAATACAATGTATATTATCAGCTTTCTCATCCGGTAAAGGTAAACTATTAAAACTAAAAGCCTGTGCCCGGAGGGTAAGTTTTATTGTTTATTAACTTTTTATAATTCACGATTTATAACTAATCACACATTATATTTTAAACAGCTAATTAATATACTTTAAAATTTATAAGCTTTTTTATCAGCGTGAATCTGTGAATGATGTAAGTTTTTTAAAAAATTATAAAACACTTTCCCGGGTTTACGGAAGTAATTTTACATCATCAATACAATTCAATTTGTTCCGCCGGAAGCGGAAATTAATTTAATAAAAAATGGAAACAATAATTGGGAATAACATAAATTCTATAACAGCAGTTGCAGAATTTATTAATAAAGATCAGGAAGTTAATAGTATTGATCAGGAAGTTGGAACACATTCAATACAGCGCAAGTATGAAAATGCACAGGAAGGGATTAATATATGTCATCTCTTTATGTTGAATAATTTTAAACAACTTGATTTTTGATTTTCAAAAGCAAAGGATTCAGGGGAGTAACTTACTAAGTATGTAAATTAAAATTTATTCTAAAATTTTGATCTCATTGTTTGCCTCATTATATCAATCCTTGGTGTAACTTAGTGCCCTTAGTGCCTTAGTGGTAAAAAGTGCCTTGAGTACTTGGATTGCCGGACACTGAGCGGAGTCGAAGTGTAGTTGCAAAATCATTAAATCGACATATTTCAACTGCGCTTCGACTCCGCTCAGCGCCCGATGAATATCACCGTATCTCATAACTCATAACTTATAACTATCTCACACTTATCTCATAGCTATCAATAATCGTTTTGCCATTTAGTTTTGCATAAGTTTTTATCTTATTCTTTCCTTTGCGCAGCTTGATATTATTCCATACATAATGAACCGGTGTGAGTCCGGCATTAATTTCAGGCATTTTCTTACCATTAACTTCGAGTATGGGTTTGTCGAAATTACAATAAACGGTGAAATTATCGTTCAGACTGTCGCGCTCAGTAAAGCGACGTCCGGTAATGTACAATACCGGCTCTTTGCTCCAGTTGGCCTTGTACCAGTAGAAACAATCCTTCTTTAATTTCCTGTCTTAGGTAATCAGTCCTTTCTGATTGCGGCCTTTCATGCTGCCCCTGTCCCAGAGCGGACAGGTAAAGTCAAACATATTCCATATATAGCTGGCCCATACTTCGGGATGATTGTTTAAGATGGCCCAGGTCTTTTCATGATAATAAGTCTGATAGGTTTCCGGGAAGAACTTACCCAGCGGTGCCGGCGGTGTCATGTCAGCTGTTTGGTGGGCAGGGTTGCCTTCGGCACCATACTCCGAAATGCAAATAGGAATATCAGGCGTGGATTTATACCAATTGTTGATAAACTTGTTCAGCTCATCGGCCTTACCACCGTACCAGCCACTGTATTGATTGCAGGCCTGCAAATCGGCATGAAAATGTACAGGATGATCCTTAATCCACCACTGATTGGTAACGGATACTGTATAGCGGTCAGGATCTTCTGTTTTAGCCACATCATTTAATATCACAGTAAGCTGTCCTGAATACAAACCATCGGGTTTACCCACTTCATTATGCAAACCCCAAACATAGATGGAAGGATGATTAAAGTTCTGCCTGATTAGTTCAACCAATTGCTGTTTGGCATTCTCGGTTTCCTGTCCTGTCCATATTCCTACAAAGGGAATTTCGGCCCAGCATACTATCCCTAATGAATCACAGAGATGATACATATATTCTGATTGCTGATAATGTGCCAGGCGAACCGATGTAGCTCCAACTTCCATAATAAGTTTCATATCCTCAAAATGCTGTTCGTTGCTTAAAGCATTGCCGTAGTTTTCTATTTCCTGATGCCGGCTCACGCCATACAAACGATAAGGTTTACCATTCAGAATAAAGCCTTTTTGTTTGTCGATGCTGAAACTTCTTACCCCTAAAGGCTGATTTATTTCATCAATAGGTTTTCCATCATACACTAAACTTACTTTTACATTATAAAGGTAAGGATCAGGTTTGGCATTCCACAAATGAGGCTTTAAAAGCTTGATTTCGGTAGAATAGGAACGGATACCTGTGGGCAAAACACTAAAAGGCAGGATTGTTTCACTTACTTTATTTCCTTTTGCATCTGTAATAGTAGTTATCAATTGAATATCCTTGCTAAAATGCGTATTATTCTCAAGCTTGCATGCAATAGAAATATCAGCAGATTCAGCACTTACATTTTTCTGACGGATATAAACACCTGAAGCACCATTATCGAGTAAGGTAAAATGAAGGTCTTCGGTAGTAATAAAAGAAACCGGACGATAGATACCACCGAAAGTGGTAAAAAGAAAATTCTCTGCAGGCAGCAACGCAGGGTTGGTTTCGTTATTTACCCTTACATAAACCCAGTTATCACCGCTATGTTTAACTAAACGGCTGATGTCAACGCAAAATGCACTGTATGAACCTTTATGATTGCCGGCATGCTTGCCGTTGATATAAATATCAGCTACCTGACCTACACCTTCAAATTTAAGATAAAACCTTTTATTAATGCTGTCAGCAGTAATATCAAGTTTGTGGCGATACCATGCTGTACCGGCATAAAATCCATTACCTGACTGAGCATCAGTATTGTTCCAGGTATGGGGAATGTTTATTTGTTGCCAGCCTTCAACTTTTACTATAGAATCTATAGTAGTAGTTGACTTTACAAATTCCCATCCGTTATTTAAAGCTTTAGTATCCCGCGAAAACGAAACTAAAGGAAGTGCCGTCAATAAAACTACGATAATACCTAGTTTAAGTGATGAAGTTTTCATAAGTTAAGTATCTTAATTTTTACAAAAATAGGGAAATAATTTAATAGATAAATTTCGCTTTTACAAGAAGCGATATTTTTTTATAACTTTTATTTTATTTAAGTGTTTAAGAATAGAAAAATATAAATAATCAATTAAAATAAAATATCAAATAATATGGCTGAAGATAAAGAACCATGGCTGAATTATTTAGCATTGACAACTATTATTTTTGCGGTTTGTGCCACACTGTCAACATTTAAAGGTGGCGGTTTTTCAACAAAATCTGTTTTAAATCAGGAAGAGGCATCCAATAAATGGTCGTATTTCCAGAACAAAAGTCTCAAATTGTATCTTCACGAAATCGGGAAAGATGAACTTGAACTGGAATTAAACAGAATTCCTAAGAATGACAAAGAGAATATTGAGGCTTATACCAATAAAATAAATAAGTATGCTGATCAGGTAAAAAAGTATGAAGCAGAAAAGGAAGAAATAAAGAAGGATGCTGAAAAACTGGAAACATTGAGAGATGATGCTCAAAAACATTCCAAAACTTTTGGTGAAGCAGTGATTTTTCTGCAAATATCTATTTTACTTTCATCAATAGCTGCTTTGATTAAAAGGAAATTCCTCTGGTATCTGGCAATGGCAGTCGGCTCAGTAGGTTTATTTTTCTTTTTGGATGGATTTTTTCTGATTTTATAGCTAAAGATGTACTTGGAGTACTTGGAGTACTTGGAGTTAAGGTACCCTTTGTAGTACCAGTGTAAATCGATAATAATCCGTGTTCTCCACGTTTCATTTTTTTTATAAATCGCTAAATCAACAAATCTTCTTAGTGTAACTTAGTGTCCTTAGTGCCTTAGTGGTAAAAAAGGGACTAGGCAATAGGCATTAGACAATAGGCAACAGTATCAGCGCAAATCATTATAAATCAGTGTCATCTGCGTGCCAATTTAAATCAATCGCCAAATCACCAAATCTCGAAATAAAAAAAGGTTTACAAACTGATTGTAAACCTTTATATTATGGTTGTCCTGTTAGGTCTCGAACCTAAACTCTTCTGATCCAGAATCAGACGTGTTGCCAATTACACCACAGGACAATAATTTAAGAACATTTTCAGTAGCGAGAACGAGAGTTGAACTCGTGACCTCCGGGTTATGAATCCGACGCTCTAACCATCTGAGCTACCTCGCCAAATTGGGACTGCAAAAATATAAAAATATTTAATTTTAAAAGCCTTTTTTCTGATTTTTTTTAATAAATTTAATTTATTTTTTGTCACAAAGGCACTAAGGCACTAAGAATCAATTGTTTTTTTCACAAATGCAAGAATGCACAAAGAATCAAATATGTTTTACAACAAAGATACTAAGGTACGGAGAATAATTAGGAATTAGGAATTAGTAATCACTGTTGTCCGGTTAAACTTTATCACGTCCCTAATGGGACGTTTAGATTTTATTATAACATACATTCTACCAATATCATGTCCCTAACGGGACAATCCCGTAGGGATAAAATGTTGGTAGAAAAAAATAAACCCTGCTTTTTTTAATGTCCCGTAGGGACATAATAAAATATGGGTGTTTTTTACATAAAATTATTTTAACCGGACAACAATGATTAATTAGGAATTAGGAAATTAGTAAACAGTAAACAGTGTTGCCTTCATTATTCATTATTAATTCTTAACTTTTAATTCTTTGTGTCTTCGTGCCTTAGTGGCTAACATTATTCTTGTCTGGCGTTTCGTCTCAATTCATTAGCATTATTTACCCGCAATATTAATTTATCCATTTGCGAGAGGAAAACACCTCCGATTACGATAGTAATACCTATAATTTTAGCAATATTAAAGCTTTCGTCGAGTAAAAAATAGGAGAAGACAGCTGTTACTATAGGGATTAAATTCGTAAATATATTGGCCCTGCTCACACCGATTTTACTTACAACATGTATATAACAGATAAAAGCCAGTGAAGATGCAAATATAGCCAGCTCGAACAAAGATGCTACTGCTTTGAATGAAGGTCTTATAGCTAAAAACTCATTCATGTCGAAATACATAAACAATGGTAAAAAGTAAAAAACACCAATAATATTCTGAAATGTTATAATTGTCGGTGATTGATAATGAATGGCTAATTTCTTAATAGATATTGCATAACCTATGGTAGAAAATACTGCTACAAAAAGCAATGCAATACCTTTGGGTGATGCGGTAAAATTCAGATTGCGGTCGAATATCATTACAATTATTCCGATAAATGATATGATAATACCCAAAATATTATAGATGGTGACTTTTTCTTTCAGTATATAATGCGCAAAAACGGGTGTTATTACAGGTATTGTTGCAATAATTACCGATGCTACGGTCGAGGAAACTTCTCTGAGTCCAAAGTTCTCACCCATGAAGTAAAGCAAGGGCTCAAACAAGGCTGAAATCATAAACAGGCCATAATGTTCATTTTTAACTGTTTGTAATTGTTTGGATAATTTAAGAACGATATATAAAATGGTGGATGATATAATTAATCGCAGAAATATAGTAGTAATCGGAGCATAGAATTCAAGCACAATTTTGGTCCATACAAACGACATGCCCCAAAAGAGCATGGAAAGCATGGCCAGCAGAAAAATGAAATATTTTTTATTGGTATTCAAACAAATTTTAATTAATAAAATAATAAATGATAATTTTGACGGCTGCAAATGTACTGAAAAACTTTTAATAATGACCCGGATAGGCTTAATCTCTGATACTCATGGCTATGTTCATCCAAGGCTGTACGATTTTTTTAAGGATTGTGAGCAGATATGGCATGCCGGAGATATAGGAAGTGTTGATGTTGCTGAAGAATTAAGTGCTTTTAAGCCCTTTGTTGCTGTTTATGGAAATATTGACGGACATATACTCCGCAAAACATATCCTGAAACAGCCTATTTTATTTGCGAAAAAGTCAGGGTTATCATTACTCACATTGGCGGCTATCCGGGTAAATATATGCCTCTGGCCAGACAAGCCATTATTCAGCATCCTCCTGATTTGTTTATCACGGGTCATTCGCATATTTTAAAAGTAATGTATGATAAAAAGTACAAATTGCTCCACATCAATCCGGGTGCCGCCGGTAAATACGGATTTCATAAAGTTATAACCCTTATCCGTTTTGTTATTGATGGTTCAGATATCCGTGATTTAGAAATTATGGAAATAGAAAAATCGACTCCGGTCATAGCTGATTAAAAATGTACACTTCAATTCAACTCATTTGTTTTATTTTCTTTATCTTATTGAGATTCTTCGCTATCGCTATAAATGATAAGTTATTGTTTATATTTTAGTTTATATAAAAAGCATAACATTAAAATTTAAACTATATGATACTTTTATCTTTGCGATTCTCCGCGTAAAAACTCAGCTGTTCTCCGCGGTAATTTTTTTTTAACCGCAGAGATTAGCAAAGAAGGTGCTAAGCGATGCAGTTAGCTTGTCGAACTGTGCCGCAGAGATTAAGAAAGCAATGATTATATAAATTTGTCAGCGTACCTTCAGGCATTTTTCTAAATCTAAAAACTCAGAATGACAAGCAAATTACACTTCCGCAAATAACTTAATAACTTAATAACCAAATAACCTAATTTAATACCCTTCCTACAGCCTAATTACCTATAGCCTGAATTCCTAAAGTTGTTAAACAAGCATTGTTAATAATTAAATTTTTGGCTAAAAATAAATAATGCTTTAAAGCGTAATTTTATATCCAAATATCAATAATTAAAACCATGCGTAAGATACTATCATTCATTACTGTTTTAGTTTTTCTTTCCCCATTTTTACAAGCTCAGAAAACAGCAATTTACCGGCAACCCGAAGCAAATTATCGCGACGCTGTCGAGCTTTTCGAAAAAGAAAAATACGGAGCAGCCCGTCAGAAATTTAATGAGGTTATAACTCAGATTGATGATGAAAAATCAGTTATTTCTGCTGATGCCATGTTTTATGCTGCCATTTGTGCCGTTGAATTGTACAATAATGATGCTGAGTATGAGCTTTACAGTTTCATTGAAGAATATCCCGAAAATTCAAAGCTTAACATTGCCTGGTTTCGTTTAGGCAGTTATCAGTATGCCATATCCAAATACAAAGATGCGGTTGAGTCATTTGAAATGGTTGATATCAATGATTTAACGCCAAATCAGTTGAACGAATATTATTTTAAAAAAGGCTATTCCTGTTTTATCAACAAAGATTATGAAGCTGCTAAAAAAGCCTTTATCGAAGTAAAGAAAGAGAAATCACAATATTCGGCACCTGCTACTTATTATTATGCGCATATATTGTATACCGAAAAGAATTATCAAACCGCATTACAGCATTTTGAAAAACTGACCACCGATGAGAATTTCGGATCAGTTGTTCCTTATTATATAACACAATTATACTATTTACAGGACAAATATGATGAATTGCTTAAGGTTGCTCCTGAATTGCTGAAATCGTCCACACCCAAAAGAGCACCTGAGATTTCCCGTTTAATTGGTGAATCATATTACAGAACCAATCGTTTTAAAGAAGCAATTCCATATTTGCGTTTATATCAGGAAAAAACAACTTTGCATATCGAACGCAGCGATAATTATCAGCTTGCCTTTGCTTATTATAAAGCCGGATTCTGCGATACCGCTATAGTTGAATTTAATAAAATGATTACAGAAGATGATACGCTTACGCAAAATGCACAATATCACCTGGCCGATTGCTATATCAGGACTTCTCAGAAGAAATTTGCAAGAAATGCATTCGCAGCTGTTTATAAATTAGGTTTTGATAAACAGATGTCTGAAGATGCACTGTTTCAGTTTGCCAAACTAAGCTATGAATTATCCATTAATCCTTATAATGATGCCATCGAATCATTTAATAAATACATAGCTGATTATCCGAAATCAAGCCGTATTGATGAAGCCAATGGCTATCTTGTAAACATTTATATATCGACAAAAAATTATAAAGATGCGTTAAAATCCATTGAAAAGATAAACAAGAAAGATGCGCGTTTACTTGAAGCTTATCAGCGTATCAGTTTTAACCGTGCCGTTGAGTTGTTTAACGAAGGTAAATTAAAAGAATCACAGCTCTTATTCAATAAAGCCATTGAGAATGATTATAACGATGTATTGGTTGCATTGAGCTATAACTGGATAGGGGAGGCATTTTATAAATTAAAGGATGATGAAAATGCCTTAAAATCCTATAAAAAGTTTCAGGTTTCTTCAGGTGCTTACAGTTTACCTGAATATAATACCTCGAATTATAATATTGCCTATATTTATTTTCAGCAGAAAAATTATACTGATGCATTAGCTTATTTCAAGAAATTTAATTTGAATGCCAAAGCCGAAAGTGTAAGTATTAAAGACGATGCATTACTGAGAACCGGCGACTGCTATTTTATCTCTAAAGATTATGCCAATGCCATAGAAAATTATGATAAAGCCATTGCACTTAAACAAACTGATGGTGATTATGCTTTGTACCAGAAATCATTATCGCTGGGTGCACAGGGTAAGTTTGAGAATAAAATCAATACACTGGTTTTGCTGGTGACTAATTATAAAAAGTCTACCTATCTGGCTGCTTCAATTTACGAACTGGCCCGTACCTATCTGATTACTGAAAATAACGAAAAAGCCCTGCAGAACTTTCAGCTGATTGTCGACAATTATCCTAACAGTTCTTATGCAAAGGATGCATTGCTCAAAATTGGTCTGATTCATTATAATATGCATCATAATGAATTGGCCATCAAGACACTGGATAATGTGATTAAGAAATATCCTGCAACAGCTTCTGCCAAGGAAGCATTAATTACCATGCGTAATATTTATGTTGAAATGGATAAGGTTGACGAATTTCTGGAACGTGTTAAATCCTATCCAACAGCCAATATCAGTATCGAAGAGCAGGATTCTATTACTTATATTGCTGTCGAAAACCGATATATGGAAGGCGATTGCCAGAAAGCAACTTCAGGTTTTGCAAATTATATGCAGAAATTCCCTTCAGGCGCATTTATTGCTCCGGCAAAATTCTATAAAGCCGAATGCGATTATAAGTCAGGGAATATTACTGATGCATTGGGTGGCTATGAATACCTGCTGAATATTCCAACCTCTAAATTTACGGAGAAAGCATTACTGAATGCTGCCGAAATTGCCTATAAACTTAAAAAATATGATAAGTCTTTAGCTTATTATCAACGCCTGGATACTACTGCTGAATTCAACAATAATATATTAACTGCAAGAATTGGTGTGATGCGATCCAGCTTCTTAATCAATAAATATGATATTGCTATTGTTTCATCCAATAAATTACTGAATACGCCTAAAATTTCTAATGAATATGTTGATGAAGCACATTCATGCATTGCAAAATCAGCATTTGCAAATGACAGCATTGCATTGGCGCAATCAGAATTTGCCTTGTTAACTAAATCGAAAAATGGTGAAATCAATGCTGAAGCACGCTATCATCTTGCCCTGATACAATTTAAACAGGGAAACCTTATTAAATCTGAAAGTATAATTTATGAATATATCAGCGCAGCTCCTTCAAGCGAATTCTGGCTTGCAAAAACCTTAATACTTTGGTCGGATATATATGTTCAGCAAAAAAATTATCCTCAGGCAAAAGCTACCTTACAAAGTATTATTGATAAATACGAAGGTGCCGATTTAGTGAAAGTTGCCAAAGATAAATTCGATGCCATAATACTCCTCGAAAAACAAGCTGAAGATGCCAAGAAAAAAGAAGAGGAAAACAAGGCAAAGGAAAATGAAATCAAGATAAATCTGAATAAAAATACTGATGGAGGTGGAGCCAAAATCAATAAAGAATCATTTTAATTATTTAAATACTAATTGTTTATACAAATAAATCCCAATACAATGTCAAAAAAATATTTTAATAAAATGCATTTAAGCAGAATGGTATTAATGATTCCATTAGTATTTATTTCTTTTAATGTTTTTTGTCAGCTGGATGATAATAGAAACGAAGTAACTGTTGTGGCAGCTTATGAGCCAACAATTTCAGATGCTTTCAAGATAAATTTCAGTCCTGTAATTAAGGATACTGTTTTTGAAAAACCGCAGTTAAGCTATAGTATTCAAAGTGTTAAGATTCCTACCAGTTTTCAGATTGAACCTATTAAAGCTGCCAAAATTGTCGGAGAACCTATTACAAAGCTTTATAAGAACCTTGTAAAAGTCGGACTTGGTACGTATACCACTCCATATTTTGAATTCTTCTCCAATTCAGTAAGATCAAAGTCATATGCTTATGGCATTCATGCAAAACATTTATCATCTTCTGGCAAAATTACTGGTTATGGAAATAGCGGATTTGCAGATAATGAAATCAATATAAACGGGAAATATTATCTGAAAAAAGCAGCACTGGATGGCGAAGTTTTCTTTAATCACAATATCGTTCATTATTATGGTTATAAACCTGCTGATTTCCCCGGCTTTTCTGAAGATACCAAACAATATTATGCATTGTTTGGATTTAATTCCAGCTATAGCAGTAATTATACAGATTCTACAAAACTAAACCATCAGTTTACCCTGGGCTTTTATAATTTATCAGATAATTACAGCCGTCACGAAAACAATATAAAATTAGGTGTAAATCTGGATAAGGAATTGCATTTGTTTGATTTTACCGATAAACAATTGATTGGTATAAAAACACAGCTGGATTATAATAACAATGGTGGTAGTCTTATTCCTACTGTTAACAGTACTTTATTGAAACTAAACCCTTATATTACCACCGAATTTAATGCTTTTAATTTTTTAGTTGGGTTTGATGCTACTATAGCTTCAGCTTCCGGAGGTACAACCGAGCTCTACCTCTCTCCTGATCTGGAAGCCAGTATGATTGTTGTTCCAAAAGTACTAAATGTATACGCAGGTATTAGTGGTGGAGTTCATCAAAACACATTTAAATCAATATCTGACGAGAATCCTTTCATAAAAACAAATGTACCCTTAGCATTAACCGATGAGAAATTCAGGATTTTCGGAGGTATTAATACAAGTTTAACCAAATCAATTGACTTTAATGCCGGCATTTCTGATGCCACAATTGATAATGAACCCTTCTATGTTAATGATACCAATAATATTACACACAACAAATTTACCCTTGTTTATGATAAAGTAAATTTGTTTGAATTAAGTGCCGGTTTATTGTACAAATATGATGAAAAATTTAATATTGCAATTACTGCAAATTTTTATAAATATACTACAACCAGGGAACTTAAAGCCTGGCAGAAACCCAGTTTTGAAGCTACTTTGAGCTTACACTATAATATCAGCAATAAGATTATTTGCAATGCAGATGTTTTTATGATTTCAAGATTATCGCCCAAAACTATTGAAGCCGGACAAATAAAAGTTAAAGATGCTACCAAAGCATTTGATGTTAATCTTGGCGTAGAGTACCGCTATTCAAAAATACTTTCAGCATTCATTAAATTAAATAATCTGGGTGCTGTCCGTTATCAGGACTGGTACAATTATCCAAACCAGCGCTTTAGCCTGATGGGTGGATTTACTTATGCTTTCTAGAAATTTATTTCAGAATATTTCCATCTTTCATCATAAGTCTTCTGTCAGCCATAGTTGCCAGTTCTTCGTTATGGGTTACGATTACAAAAGTCTGATTAAATTTATCCCTCAGACTGAAAAATAAATTATGTAATTCTTTGGCATTGGCTGAATCTAAATTCCCCGAAGGTTCATCGGCTAATATAACATTGGGTTGCATTATTAATGCCCTTGCTACAGCCACACGCTGCTGCTCTCCGCCTGATAGTTCTGATGGTTTATGATGAGCCCTATCCCGTAATCCCAAATAATCAAGAATTTCAAATGCTTTTTCACCTGCTTCCTTCTTTTTCATTTTTGCAATAAAGGCAGGAATACAAATGTTTTCAAGTGCTGTAAATTCAGGTAAAAGATGATGAAACTGAAAAACGAATCCAATATGTTTATTCCTGAATTCTGATAATTTTCTGTCGTTCAGTTGGCTGATTATTTCATTGTTTATTGTGATACTGCCTTTATCAGCACGGTCTAACGTACCAATTATATGCAATAAGGTTGTTTTTCCTGCACCTGATGCTCCAACGATAGAAACAATTTCACCTTTTTTAATTTCCAAATCAATACCTTTAAGTACCTGTAATGAACCGTAAGCCTTGTGAATACCAGTTGCTTTAATCATTTGTATTTGTTTTTTACAAAAATAAGTAAATTCTTAATTCATCAGCTATAAAAATTATTTCTGATTCAAAAATGAACAAAATGTGTAAAAAAAAGTTATGCTTTGAAAAACCAAAGCTATTTATTCTTATTTTTGAAACATCAAATAAAATTTTAGAAAATGAATTTACACGAATATCAAGGCAAACAAATACTTAAAAAATATGGTGTTCAGGTACCTGAAGGCATTGTTGCATTTAATGCAGAAGAAGCTATACTGGCAGCAAAGACACTTTACGAGAAAATTGGTCAGGGTTTTCTGGTTATCAAAGCGCAGGTTCATGCCGGTGGCAGAGGAAAAGGTGGTGGCGTAAAGCTTGCAAAAACCCTGGACGATGTTCGTAATATAACGCATGCAATGATTGGAATGCAGTTGGTTACACCTCAGACTTCAGCCGAAGGTAAAAAAGTTAACAAGGTATTGGTACAACAGGATATTTATTATCCCGGCGCTACTGAAATCAGGGAGTTATATATGAGTGTGCTGTTAAACAGAATGACAGGCAGGTTTATGATGATGTATTCTCCACGCGGTGGTATGGATATCGAAAAAGTTGCTGAAGAAACACCTCAGGATATTTTTATTGAAGAAATTGATCCAAAAGTTGGTTTACAGGATTTTCAGGCACGTAAAATAGCTTTTAACCTGGGTTTAAGCGGTAATGCCAACAAGGAAATGATTGCTTTTGCCAAGTCAATTTATCAGGCTTATGTGGGTTCTGATGCATCATTGTTTGAAATTAATCCGGTTGTTAAAACCTCTGATGATAAGATATTTGCAGCTGATGCAAAAGTTGTTATTGACAGCAATGCACTCTTCCGTCATCCTGATATTGTTGAAATGAGAGATTTTGCTGAAGAAGATGCTATTGAAGTTGAAGCCAGTCAATTCTCGTTAAACTATGTGAAATTGGACGGAAATGTCGGCTGTATGGTTAATGGAGCAGGATTGGCCATGGCTACCATGGATATCATCAAGCTTTCAGGTGGTGAACCTGCTAATTTTCTTGATGTTGGCGGTTCAGCCAATTCAAAAAGGGTAGAAGAAGGCTTTAGAATCATTATGAAAGATCCGAATGTAAAAGCTATTTTATTGAATATTTTTGGGGGTATTGTTCGCTGCGACCGCGTTGCACAAGGTGTTGTGGATGCCTATAATAATATCGGAGAAATCGATATACCTATTATTGTAAGGTTACAGGGTACCAATGCTATTGAAGGTAAAGCAATTATTGATGGTTCAGGCCTGAAAGTTTTTTCGGCTATTTCCTTAAGCGATGCCGCAAAATTGGTAACCGAAGTTTTAAAATAAAAGTTTCTCAATCTGAGTTTTCTTTACGAAATTTGCAAGCTGTTTAAGGATATTAAGCAGCTTGTTTTTTATATAAATAAATTTATCAGCATATGACTTTAATAAAATCAATTTCAGGGATCAGAGGAACTATCGGCGGTAAGCCAAATGATGGATTAACCCCATTGGATGTGGTAAAATTCACTTCCGCGTTTGCATCATTTATCAAAAAATCATTGGGTAAAGAGCACTTGAAGTTTGTTGTTGGTCGTGATGCCCGCATATCAGGCGAAATGGTGAATCAATCGGTTTGCGGAACGCTGACAGGTATGGGTGTAGATGTGCTGGATATTGGATTATCAACCACACCAACTGTTGAAGTGGCTGTTACCGACTCAAATGCTGATGGAGGTATCATCATCACGGCAAGTCATAATCCTAAACAATGGAATGCACTGAAACTACTGAACAACAAAGGTGAATTCATTAATGCTGCCGAAGGTGAAGAAGTATTACTAAATGCTGCTTCAGACAATTACCGCTTTGCTGAAATAGATAATATCGGCAAATACGAAAAAGACGATAGCTATATTCAGAAGCATATTGATATGATTTTGCAATTGCCATTGGTTGATGTAAATGCTATAAAACATGCCGGATTTAAAGTTGCTGTGGATTGTGTAAATTCCACAGGAGGAATTTCAATTCCGCAATTACTGAAAGCTTTAGGTGTAAAAGAAGTGATAGAATTATACTGTGAACCCAATGGCATATTCCCGCATAATCCGGAACCCTTACCCGAAAATCTGACAGAAATTGCTAAAACAGTGGTAACATCAAGTGCTGATTTGGGTTTTGTTGTTGACCCTGATGTGGACAGGCTTGCCATTGTTTGTGAAAACGGCGAAATGTTTGGCGAAGAATATACCCTGGTTGCTGTGGCTGACTATATATTAAAAAATAAAAGAGGGAATACCGTTTCCAATTTATCTTCTACCAGAGCTTTAATGGTTGTAACAGAAAAAGCGGGTGGTAATTATTATGCTTCAGCAGTAGGAGAGGTGAATGTAGTGGCAATGATGAAAGAAAACCAGGCTGTTATTGGTGGCGAAGGCAATGGAGGTATTATTTATCCGGAATTGCATTACGGTCGTGATGCTTTGGTCGGTATTGCTTTATTTTTGACTCATCTTGCTAAGTCCGGTAAAACTTGTTCAGAATTAAGATATACCTATCCTGATTTTTATATTTCGAAAAATAAGATCGAATTATCTCCTGAAATGGATGTAGATCTGATACTTGAAAAAGTACAGGAAATCTATAAAGAACAGCATATAAATACCATTGATGGTGTAAAAATTGATTTTCCGAATGAATGGGTTCATTTACGCAAATCGAATACCGAAGCGATTATTCGTATTTATTCAGAAAGTAATACGATGGAAAATGCCGATAAACTGGCACATAAGATTATGGATGATATTAGAGGAATTTGTTAATGTGCTGATGTGTTTATGCGATAATGCATTGATACGGCTACTTTTTATCGGGCGCTGAGCGGAGTCGAAGCGCAGTTGGAATATAATTTGACAATTTGGTTTTGTAATATTAATCTTTTCTTTGTCATTCTGTAAGAAGTGAAGCATCTCAATTAAAATGTATAAATTATTTAATTGAGATTCCTCGCTATCGCTCGGAATGACAAAAGTCCTCACCGCAATAATTTATAACTCATAACTCATAACTCTTCCTTCTTCCTTCTGAATTCTAAATTTAATATCCGTATTTCTTCCAGAGGGCCTTCAGCCTTGCTCTGATTTCATTTTCCCGCTGATTATTCTGAGGCTCATAAAACTTTTTACCTTTAATTTTCTCGGGTAAAAACTCCTGATCAACAAAATTATGCTCAAAGCTATGGGCATACTTATATTCTTTTCCATAGCCGATATCTTTCATGAGTTTGGTCTGGGCATTCCTTAAATCCAGCGGAACTGCGAGGTCACCCGTTTTGCTCACTGCCGATAAGGCTTCTTCGATGGCGACTATGCTGGAATTGCTTTTTACTGATGTTGCCAGGTAAATAGCTGTTTGTGAAAGTATAATTCTTGATTCAGGATAACCGATTTTATTCACGGCTTCAAAGCAGGCATTGGCAAGTAATAGCGCATTGGGATTGGCATTGCCGATATCTTCTGAAGCTAAAATCAGCATGCGGCGGGCAATAAATTTCAAATCCTCGCCTCCGGCTATCATGCGCGCCAGATAATACACCGCTGCATTGGGATCGCTGCCGCGTATGGATTTGATAAAAGCAGAAATTACATCATAATGCATCTCGCCACCTTTGTCGTACAAAGCAAGGTTCTGTTGCACAATCTGCAATACCAATTCGTTGGTAATTTCAACCTTGTTTTTTTTCTTTTCAATATTCACAACCAGTTCAATGGCATTGAGCAATCTGCGGGCATCACCACCTGAAATTCTTAATAATGCTTCGGTTTCAGGAATAGATATAGAGATTTTAAATTGCATTTCAAGATGCAAACGTGCAGTTTCCAGCAATTGCAGTAAATCATCTTTCTCCAGATTTTTTAATATATAGACCTGACAACGGGAAAGCAAAGGTGAAATAACTTCAAAAGACGGATTCTCGGTAGTTGCTCCAATTAAAGTGATGATTCCCTTTTCAACAGCTCCTAATAAGGAATCCTGCTGCGATTTATTGAAACGGTGAATTTCATCAATAAAAAGAATTGCATTATGAACAGAATTTGCAGCTTTTTCAATTACATCCCTCACATCTTTTACCCCGGAATTAACAGCACTCAGGGTGTAAAATTCCTTGTTCAGGTATTGGGAAATAATATATGCCAATGTGGTTTTGCCTACTCCCGGTGGTCCCCATAAAATCATGCTAGGTATATTGCCCGATTCTATGGCTGTCCGCAAAATAGCTTTTTCTCCCACCAGATGGGTTTGCCCGATATAGCTATCAAGACTGCCTGGTCGCAATTGTTCGGCTAATGGAGGAAGAGGGTTCATTGAGTTATGAGTTATAAATTATGAATTATGAATTATTAGGTTTGTAAAGTTATATAGTTAATAGGTTATTAAGTTATTAAGTTATTAAGTTATTCATATTTTATACCTTAATGAATAATTCCGATATCTAATAAATCGCTAAATCGCCAAATCACTAAATCGCCAAATCACCAATTATTTAAAATGAAAAGCCAGCCATATGCAGTTGGGTTCTTTACTGGTATAAACAACCCGGTGTTCCTGATGGGCATTTATCATCAGATAATCTCCGGCTTTCAGATTAATTGTTTTCTTATCCTTAAATTCTAATTTTGCTTCGCCTGAGAGCAATAAAACCCATTCATTTTTGTCCTGATTATACCAGTAACCTTCCGGTGTAGGATTTCCATAGGAAATAATCCTTTCAATCACAATGTTCTCATCGTTCAGAATTACTTCAATGCGTTCATTTTCAGAAGCTGCAGCTATATTTTCAAATATATTATTCAGCATATTGTGGATTAGATATAATCTTCTATCATTCCTTTTCCCTGGCGGATAACTTCAATTTCATCGTTTATACAGCTTACCACGGTTGAGGGTTCATTATCACCATAGCCACCATCAATAACAATATCAACGATTTCACCCCATTTTTCATAAATCAGCTCCGGGTCAGTGGTGTATTCAACAACATCATCTTCATCATAAATGGAAGTGGACATAATAGGATTGCCCAATTCATCAACTATAATCCGGGCAATATTGTTATCCGGAATACGGATACCTACCGTTTTACGTTTGCTCTGGAAAAGTTTGGGTACATTGTTGTTGGCATCAAGAATAAAGGTAAATGGTCCGGGCAGCGCCTTTTTCATCAGCTTATAGGTGGAGTTGCTGATGGGCTTGCAAAAATCTGACAAATGGCTTAAATCATAGCAGATAAATGAAAAATTGGTTTTCTCCACTTTTATACCCTTAATCATTGCTATCTTTTCAACAGATTTATTCTTGAAAATATCGCAACCCATACCATAAACAGTATCTGTAGGGTAAATAATAATACCTCCGTCTTTCAAACATTCTATTACAGTTTGAACATCGCGTGGATTGGGATTCTCAGGATAAATTTTCAGTAACATGGCTTATTGTAATCTATTTCCAAAATTACAAATAATATTCTTAATGAAAATATAAAAAAAACTGCTTTTCAGACAACTTTTATATTCTTCAAATTCCTACAGCTTTGAGTATATCAATTATTTTTGCTTTATAAATACTTCACTGTCACTAAATCCATCACTTTTGATGAATTTTTTAAATTGTTTTTTTGTAATTGTGAATTTATAAGGAGCAATAGTATCCTGTGATGATTCTGTAATTGTTTTTAGATTCTCAATCTCTATTTTTGTGGATATGCGGCTGATAATAAGTTTTCCTTTTGATAATTCCAGTTTTTTAACTTCCCAACTGGTATTTCCATAAAATTTGTTTAAGAAATAATATCCTTTAAACTTTTTCACCACATTTTCATTGTCAATTTGAAATAAGGTGTCAATGTAATGAATGTGAGAAATCAGGCTGTCGCCCTCATGTTTAATATGAGTTTTTTCATTTGTTGTTAAGTCAACAATTGTATTACCTATAAGTCTTGAGGTACTGTCAAGCTGGTTTTTGTGAATTTTTTCATCAAAATCATAAATTCTGAGCATTAAATTTTCACTGATCGAAAGTATGGAATTGTCAGTAAAACTTATATATTGACCTTGAATAAGCTTAGGGAATCCGGATAAATTGCTTATACCTACAGGTTGTGGTTCACTGAAAGTTACCGGTGTTTCGCAGGAAAACAGGCAGGAAAAAGAGAACAACAGGATAATGATTTTAAATCGATTCATAAAATGTATTTTTTGAAATACCATATATTTAGTAATATCCGGGATAATCGCTAAAAGACAATTTTTGGTAAATTTATAATAAATAACATTACTTCATTGTAATGATTTTATTTTTTTTCTGATAATAAAAAAGCTGCCTTTTTTCGGACAGCTTTGCTTTTTTCAAAACCTGCCAGATTTTTAAAATCTGGCAGGTTTAAATAAATCGCTACTATTAAGAATTAGTGCATTTTACTGTCTTTTTTGCAGCAAGGTGAAAGTTTTGCATAGGCTTTTGGGTCAGCTTTTACTTCATCTGCATCATATCCTGCTTTGCTTATGGCAAGTTTTATTTTTTCAGGAGTGGTTTTTTCAGTATTGTAGGTAACTGTTACAATCTTGGTTTTTGTATCCAGATCCGAAGTTTTTACTCCTTTTTCGAATGCCATGGCTTTTTCAATGGTTTCTTTACACATACCGCAAACTGAGGATGTTTTGATTTTGATGGTTGCCATATTGCCGGCTTTTTTGTCCTGAGCCATTGTTGTTTGTGCTAAAAATGCCATTACTGCTATAATGGCTACGATTACTTTAGTTTTCATTTTGTTTTTATTTATTGATTAATATTTATTTTTATTTTTTCTTAGTGATTCTAATTGCCCTTACTGCCTTAGAGGTAAATTATTTTTACAAAATTATATTTTTATTTAAGATACAGCAAATAACGTGCTATTTAATAGTTAACCTTAAACCGGCATAAATTGTAGTGCCGATAATGGGTCCCCAGGTCATGGTAGTATCAAAGTGTGTATGATAAGGAGCAAAAGCTTCGGTAATTGGATCACTTTGTGTGAAATTGCCAAGATTTTCGCCACCCAGATAGATATCAAAATGCTTGAATTTTTTAGTAATCTGTGCATTCATGATGATATATTCAGGTGTGGTTTCGCTTCTTTTGATTTTGGCCGGCATTAAGCTCTGATTCGGCAAACGGGCACTTCCGTTAAACTGTGTGGTAAAATCGAATTTCCATTTGTCAAACCTTGTAGCATAGGATAGGGTTACCAGTCCTTTATATTTGTTTACAAACGGACGTTGTACCAGATTGCCGTCAATGGTGGTTTTTACATCATTGATACGGTAAGCAACCAATACAGTCAGGCTTTTGATGGGTTCCATACTTAATTGTGCCTGATAGCTGTTGGAATAGGATTTGCCGTCAAGATTATAAAAGTAAGCAGTTGTAGGCGTTTTCTCCAGGTCAACAATCACCTGATTTTCGAAATTGGTACGGTAAATATCCACATCAAATTCAGCTTTGCGTTCAAACAATGTAAATTCTTTGGTGAAATTTACCCCGAAATTCAGGGCTTTTTCCTGCTTTATGTCAGTTGCAAAAACAAAGGCACGCTGACTGGCCAGCAGTGAAAGGTTTTCGGAAATCAGATTGGCTGTTCGGTAGCCATAGCCTATTGAGCCGCGTACAGTTGTCTTTTCATTCAAATGATAGCGAATATTTAAACGTGGTGTGTAGAACATACCGTATTTATTATGATGATCAGCCCTGATACCGGCAATAACCGTAATTTTATCCTTATGGGAATAGGTATATTCCAGGAAAGCTCCGGGTATATCTTCCTGACGGTTTAAATTGTAATAATTATTTATTGAATGATTGACTGTAAATAAATCACCATTATTAAAAACCTGATAATTATATATGTATAATTTCTGATGATATTCTTCTACATTATTATCCAGCATATAACTCAAACCGGTAGTGAATTTATTGTCGGTATTAACGATGGTTGACTGATACATTAAATTGGCATACAATGTCCTTTCGCGGCCATAGTAATTGTTAATTCCGAAATAACCTTTCTGTTCATGATTGGTGGCATTTACAATTAAAGCCAGACTTGTATAGGGCTTGGCAAAGATAATGCCGTTTTTCCAGAAAACTTCACCTCTTCTTGTAGTCAGGCTGAAACCATACGGTTGTGTTTGTTTATTGATTTTTGCCGTATCATCAACAAAGGTATTTTCATCATAATCCATAGTTCCACCGCTGCGGTGTTCTTCCATGTATTTAACGCCAAACCTTGAGGTAAATTTACCGGGAACCATATAATCCCAGCGGTTGAATAAGTTAATGGTATTCAACCGTGGTAAATCCATGAAATTGTCGTGGTTATTGTCAATCTTATTGTTGAAATTATCGGTATGCAGCATCAGCATGGTACTCAGCTTATCATTGAGTTTGTATGCAGTTGTAACATTGCTTTCAAGCCTGGCATGGTTGTTGGCATAAATATTTACAAACAGCTGATCGGATTTTGCAGGTTTTTTATATTCCACATTAATCTGACCGGTAATGGATTCAAAACCATTGATAACAGATGATGTACCTTTTGCTATTTGTATGGATTCCATCCACGAACCGGGAATGTAATTCAATCCGAAAGTAGAAGCCATGCCTCTGACAGATGGAAAGTTTTCTGTTTGAATCTGACTGTAAATACCTGATAAACCCAGCATCTGAATTTGTTTGGCACCGGTAATTGCATCGCTGTATGAAACATCTACTGATGCATTGGTTTCGAAGCTTTCGGAAAGATTACAGCAGGCGGCTTTAAATAATTCACCTGTAGTAATTACCTGAACATTTCGGGTATTCATCTTTGATACATAGCTGTCGTTTCTTTCTTTTATTTCAATAGTCCCAAGCTCCTGGTTTTCTGTTGTCATCAGATGATCTATCTTATTTTTATCTCTTGTATCAACTGTATCTGTTTTAAAACCCAGAAATCTGAAAACTAATTTTTTATCAGTAATTCCAACTGTTGAAAGCTGGAATTTGCCTTCTGTATTGCTGGTCGTTCCAATTGTTGTCCCTAACCAGAAAACATTTACACCTGTTACAGGATTCTTTTCTTTTTTTTCGTTTATTTCATAAATATTTCCAGAGACATTCTGAGAAATAACTGACAGAGTATTGAGCAGCAGTATAGCCGCTATAATTAATGTTTTTATTCGCATTTCTATATATTTTATATTATTAATAAATAAACAGGGGAATACAATACAGTATTCCTGAATTAAAAATAATTAGAAATGAGCAGGGAAGGGTATCTTGATATTATGTACGAAATGAATTAAATATTTTCCGGCCATTATAAGGGGAGGCGGTCGGTATAAATAAGTATTTTCCTGAATTTTTGGCGCTGTATTTAATAAAGCAGAAAAGCTGAAAATAACAGGAATTTGGCTGATAATCAATTTAAAAGCAGAAATACCATTTTCATACTGATAAGTAAATTTAAGAAATTTATAAGTATTGGTGCAGCAATCACTTTTATTAATATGATTTAAGCTATGGTCTTCAATAGACTCATGGTGTCTGGAACAACAGCAACTTGGTTTCGCCTGTTCGGCTTCGGCTTCTGTTTCGGTTTTGCATTTGTAATTATCGGCAAACAGCTTTACATGCTCGGTTTTAGAAGTATAGCAATGATGAATAACAAAGCTGATCCCGCTTGAAGAAGCCAGAATAAGCAAAATAATTGCTATGCTTACAATATATGTTGTTATTTTTTTCACCGCTACAAATATATGAATCAATTCATTAATATTTTTATAAATAAATGTTAATTAACAATTTTAGGCTGTTAGGTTATTAAGTTATTAGGTTATTAGGTTAATAAGTTATTAAGTTATTGGTGCTTCGAAATTAAATTTTACTTTTTTTGTATACAATAGTATTATTAGTATATATTTGTATTTCATTTCAATTAATAGATTATGAGATTCTCAGAATTCTTATCCCAGTCCAAAAAAACATTTATTTCAGCACCCATAGAACTTAAAATCTTTTTTTTCTTTTCATTGCTGGTTTCTTTAATAGCATTTGTAATTCAGATTTTTTGTTCAAAACATTTTATTGAATCGATTATTCCCATTACAGGCTGGTCTCTTCCAATTTCTTATCCAAATTGTGTGATTGTTTGTTCTGCACTTCTTTTTGTACCGATTAAAAAGAACTTGATTTTTGTAAGAAATATTTTGATATTTTTATTGCTAATAAATATTGTTGCTGAAGCATACCAATTTTTAAGTCTGGAAAAGGCCGATTTTGTGAATCCCAACCCTTATCTCAGAATGAGTGAGTGGAGACCATTATGGGTGTTTATAATTCCGTCTTTCTGGATTTTTGTATTATTATCTCCCCGAATAAAAAGATATTGTACTGCTGCAGAATAAAAAAATAAAAATTAGCTGTTTGTTTTACAATCATGTCCGCAGCTGCATTTGCCGGTTTTTGCATTTTCAAAAGCTTCTTTGCCTTCATTGATAGAGAAATAGATGAGTCCTACAGCTCCTATAGAGTCAATATAGCTGAATCCTGTTATTTTATAAATTAAACTGGAAGCCAGCAAGGTTAAAGACATATAAATACAAATTTTGGTACAATTGGCATCGGCAATGATAGGTGCAGAATTTAGCTTTTTTCCAATTGCTTTTTTAACCATCAGCAGCCATATCATCACTACAATGGAAATCAGTGAAATAACTACGCCCCAAATGGTGTTTTCGGGTTTGTGATGATAGATCAGATTAGTGATAATACCAAACAATAATCCTGCAGCCAGCATATAAAAGGCAAAACCTGTTATTCTCAGTGCTCTTGTTTCAAATTTACTTACCGGACTTTCAGGGTTTCTTTTGATACGTATAATCATCATGGCAATGCCAAAGCCTGATATGACTTCAATAAAGCTGTCGGCACCAAAACCAAACAGTGTAAGCGTTTCGTCTTTATAACCCAATATCATTGAAATCAGCCCTTCAAGTATATTGTAAAATATAGTGAACAGACTCAGCCAATAGGCTTGTCTGTATAATTTTTCTTCGGTTAAGCTCAATTTTTTTTGCTTAAAATTTAATATATAAGATAACAATGGCAGTTGCAAATAGTTTTGGTAAACCTGGAACAATCGCTTTTCTCTATTGGAAAAGAAAATACATAAGTCAGCTTAACAAGCCATATCACCGGCGTTTTTCTTAGCCGAAAGCAGATTATAAGCTCCTTTGATTACAACTTTAGTCGTATTCATATCCATTCCTTTTGGTAAAATGATGGCTGTATAGCCGTTTTCACTGACCCCTTTTTGAACTTCAACCATACGGTATTCGCTGAATGCCCTGCCATCTTCTGTTTTATTTTTTTCAAAAACAAAGATATAATCCTTATCATCAAAACTAACAATGGCTTCTGATGGTAAAGCACTTACTTTATTGGATGTAGCTTCTATAATGGCATTTACATACATACCCGGTATGATATTCATACATTCATCCGTTACATTGGCATATACTTTAAATGTTTTGTCGGGATTAATGGCCTTACCAGTCTGTGTGATAACAGCATCATGCTGCTCTGTTTCGTTATTGATCATAAATTTTATTTTCTGTGCAATTTCAACTTTATCGGCATCCTTTTCAAACAGTGTTAGCTCAAGAAACAGATGGCTGGTGTTTACAATTTCAAACATGGCATCCGAAGGCGTTACATATTTGCCGATATTTACATTCACCGTTTTTATAAAACCATCAAAGGGTGAATACAGCTTTACCTCGCGGCTGATATTATCCTCGTTCAGACTAGCAGCATTAATACCGATAAGGGCAAGTTTTTGTGTAAGCGATTTTACCTGAGCCTTAAGATTTTTATAATCTGTTGTCACCTGCTGTACATTTTGCTGTGAATACACATTGTTTTTATACAGGTCATTATGCCTTTTATAGTCATTTTCAGCAAACTCTAGCTTGTTTTTAGCTTCCAGATAATTTTGCTGGATATCAATAAATTCCTGATTTTCAATGATTGCAACTACCTGTCCTTTTTTAACCGTATTACCAGGAATCAGACTGCAACTTCTGACAAATCCACCCATAGGTGCAGAAATGGTAGCGAAATTCTGAGGCGGAACAGCTACCAGCCCATTCACCTTAATGGTACCGCTTAATGAACGTAATTCGATTGAACTTAATTGAATATCCGCCAGTTTAATCTGATCATCCCGCATCTCGACAATATTTTCAGGAATAACTTCTTTGTTTTCAGCTTCTTTATTGTTCTTAGCCCCGTTTTTGCATGCTCCTATTATTAAAATGAAGCTTAAAAACATCATTATAATTATTATATTTTTCTTTGACATATCTTTAATTTTATTGTTTTTTTTCTAATTCAATTTTAAATCACAAAATCACAAAATCACCAAATTAGCATATCACCGCATTACCGTATCAGCACATTACAACTTCCCGCAAACAAACTCAATGTTGATAACGGTTTGATTATAGTTGTTAATGGCATCCAGTTGATTTTGTTTAATAATCAGCGCACGGTTCAGACTCAGTATATATTCCAGGTAATCCATTGCACCGGCTTTATAACTCTGGCTGGCTTGTTCAATGATTAACTCAGCTTCAGGAACTGCCTGCTGTTCGTAATAATTAATACTCCCGAGATATTTTGCATATTCATCCAATAAGGAAAGATAATTATTTGATAGTGTATTCTTGTAATTTTCAGCATCTGTCCTGGCCATATTCTCCTGAATCTGAGCCGACTTTATTTTTGCTTTATAAGGCATAAACCAAAGCGGAATGGAGATACCCAATTGTACGCCGGTAAAACGGTCACCGGCACCGAAGCTACGGGGAAGGCCATTTACCTCCTGCGTACCCCTTATGGTTTGGCTGAAATAGCCAATACTTAGATCGGGTAAGCTGCGGTTTACTTCGACTTGTTTTTCTTTTTGCGAAACCTCTATCTGTTGCTGCATATAAGCCAGAGATGGATTATTGGCTATTTCAGAAGTTAAGGGAACTACTGTGTAATTAATCCGTTTAAGTATGATATCAGCCGGATAAACTAAAATATCAGTATTCAGTAATGTCCTCAGTTTACGTAAATAAATGCCTATATCAGCATTTACCTGATAACGCTGGTTCTTAACTTCCATACTTTGCGAACGTGCCGTAATCATTTCAAGTTTAATGGTTTCACCCGAATTAGCCCTTAATTCAGCTGCCCGTTGGAAACTTGAAAAAAGACTGTCCTGATAGATCAGTAATTTTTGTTTTGAGAACAGATAAGCCAATTGCCAGTAAAGTTGCTTAAGCTGAGTGGTAATTTCAAGTTGTGCACTTTTCAACTGCCATTCACTGCTTTTTACCCTGGCATTGGCCAGTTTGCTTTGCATCATATATACCGTTGGAAATGCAAAGGACTGGGATACTGTTAACCCATTGTCTTTTTCATAAGAATTAAATTGCCCGTATTGCAGTTCAATATTGGTTTTGCTGATATCCCAGCTAGCAGCTTTCATCGCTTTTTGTTCGTCAACGGCATAAGCGGAAGAACGGAGATTTAAATTCCTGTCCAGCGCCATTTGTATCGCATCATGCAAATTGATATACTTTATTTCCTGTGCCTTTACATTCATAAAACAGCAAGTTGTCATAAATACTAATATAACTATGCTAATTACTTTGGATGTTTTGCTTTTAAATGAAATGCTGAATTTATAGTTGGAGAAAATAATATAGAAAACAGGAAGTATAAGCAATGTAAGTAATGTTGCTGTGATAAGCCCACCAATTACAACAGTTGCCAAAGGTTTCTGTACTTCGGCACCGGCTGAAGTTGATAATGCCATGGGTAAAAATCCGAGCGAAGCAACGGCAGCCGTCATGATTACAGGACGCAGACGGGTTTTCAATCCTTTAAGCACGCGTTCGTTGATATCTGTGATACCTTCTTTTTCCAGCCGGTTAAATTCGGCAATCAATACGATGCCATTGAGTACCGCCACACCAAACAAAGCAATAAAACCAACACCGGCTGATATGGAAAAATTCATTCCTCTAAGCCAGAGTGCGATAATACCGCCTATGGCTGACATGGGAACTGCAGTATAAATTAACAGGGATTGTTTAACGGAATGAAAAGTAAAATATAGTAATACAAAAATCAATAATAAAGCCACAGGAACAGCAATGGCCAGTCTGTTTCTGGCAGCTTCCAGATTTTTGAACTGTCCGCCATAGGATACATAATATCCACTGGGTAATATAATCTGCTGATCAATTTTGGTTTTAACATCTTCAATAACACTTGCCACATCCCGCATTCGGACATTAAATCCAATGGTTATCCTTCGTTTGGTATCTTCTCTTGAAACCTGAGCCGGTCCGGATTGTATGCTGATATCCGCCACCTGTTCAAAAGGAATTTGTCCGCCATTGGGCAGGGCAAGGGTTAGGCTTTTTACATCTTTTATACTCTGGCGGTAATCTTTATCCAGACGCACTACCAGTGCAAATCGTTTTTCTTCATCATAAACCACACCTGCCTGACTCCCTGCAAAAGCAGAACGTAATATTTTACTGCCATCATCCACAGAAAGTCCGTATTGTGCAAGCCTGTCGCGGTTGAAATTAATCTGAACCTGAGCCAGTCCTGTGAGTTTCTCCACATTAATATCTTCTACTCCTTCAACTTTCTGAATGATTTTTTCTACTTCTGCTGCTTTATCAGCCAGTGTCCCAAGATTATCGCCAAATATTTTAATGGCTACATCCTGTTTTGACCCTGTCATCAATTCGTTAAATCGCATTTGTATAGGTTGCTGGAATTCAAATTTAACCCCTGCCAGTGTTACCAGTTTATCTTCCATTTTTGCTACCAGTTCTTCACGGCTTTTAGCAGAAGTCCATTCACTTTTATCCTTGAGTGTAATAATATAATCACCGGTTTCCATAGGAGTGGGGTCAGTAGGGATTTCTCCTGCACCTATTTTACAGACTGCATGTTTAACTTCAGGGAAATTGTCAAGTAATATCTTATTTGCTTTTTTTACCTGATCAACTGTATTTGACAATGACCCGCCCTGTAGTGTCATAACACCTGCTGCCAGATCTCCTTCTTCGAGCTGAGGAATAAATTCGCCTCCTAATTGTGTGAACAGCAAAAGACTCAGAATAAATAATACTATAGCTGCCAATGAAACCTGCATCTTATGTTTTAATGCATAAGCAATTGCAGGATTAAAAGCTTTAGTAATCAATTCCATCAGTTTGTCCGATAAATTTGCTTTAGATACAGTCTTTTTACTCAGAAATAGTGCGGAAGCCATAGGAACATAAGTCAGGGAAAGTATAGCAGCACCCAGCAGTGCAAAAGCCACTACCTGGGCCATCGGGCGGAACATCTTTCCTTCAATGCCTACCAGCGCAATAATAGGAAGATAAACGATAAGGATGATGATTTGTCCGAAAGTAGCTGAACTCATCATGCGTTTGGCTGATTCAAATACATTCTCATCCATTTGCTGTTGCGAAAGCCGTTCAATACCTAAGTGATGTGTCTTGCTTTTCGATATCCTGTGCACCACGCTTTCGACGATGATAACAGCACCGTCTACAATTAATCCGAAATCAATGGCACCCAGGCTCATCAGATTACCCGATACTCCGAACAGATTCATCAGTGAAATAGCAAAGAGCATGGAAAGCGGAATCACAGAAGCCACAATGAGACCGGCCCTCATATTTCCCAGCAGAAGAACAAGAATAAAAATTACTATTAAAGCCCCTTCAATAAGGTTTTTTGAAACCGTACCAATGGCACGTCCAACAAGGTCGGAACGGTTTAAATAAGGTTCAATTCTTACAGCTTTTGGTAATGATTTTTGTATGGCTTTAATGCGTTCCTGAACATCTTCTATCACTTCATGGGCATTGGCTCCTTTCAGCATCATAACCACACCGCCCACAGCTTCTGATGTGTCAACCACAAAAGCGCCGTAACGGGTAGCACTGCCATATTCCACTTTGGCAATATCACGGATTAATATAGGAATCCCCGATGTATTGTTTTTAACCACTATCTTTTCGATATCAGCCAGTGTTTTTACCAAACCGATACCGCGTATAAAATAGGCATTGGGTTTTTTATCAATATAGGCACTGCCTGTATTCTCATTGTTCTTTTCGAGTGCGGTAAAGATATCTGTAAGACTAAGGTTCATCCCTCTGAGTCTTTCAGGATTTACGGCTATCTCATATTGCTTGACAAAACCACCATAGCTGTTGATATCAGCAATGCCCGGAGTTCCCAGCATTTCGCGGCGTACAATCCAGTCCTGTATGGTACGCAGTTCCATTGGATTATACTTGTCTTCATAACCTTTTGCTACTGCCAGGCGGTATTGGAATATCTCACCCAATCCTGACGAAACAGGGGCAAGCTCAATCTTGGCCAGTCCGGGAGGGATGGCTTCTTCGGCTTCCTTTAAACGTTCGTTTAACTGTTGCCGCGCCCAGTATAGGTCAACATTATCTTTAAAAACAATGGTAACTACCGATAAACCAAGTCGCGAAATAGAACGCAGCTCCACAATATTGGGTATATTGGCAACAGACACCTCTATTGGAGCAGTAATGAAACTTTCTACTTCCTGCACCGCCAGCGAAGGAGCCAGTGCAATTACCTGTACCTGGTTATTGGTAATATCGGGTATGGCATCAATGGGCAGACGGATCAGCGAATAGCTTCCCCATCCGATTAAAGCCACAATGAATAATCCGATAACGAATTTATTTTTGATTGAAAATTTTATAATATGTTCTATCATGATTTTTATTATTAGCAACTAAGGCACTAAGACACTAAGTTTTTTGCCAAAAAGACACAAATTTGGTCTTGCCACAAAGGCACTAAGTCTTATTATTAATAAAAGCATTAGCTAAATAATACATTTAAGACAAAAAGATTTTTATTTAATTTCCTTTGTGTCTTAGTGCCTTAGTGGCAAAAACAGTATAAAATCAGATAAGAAACTGGGAATTCATGCAATAAATACTCACTCCTGAAGAGGAGGGGTGCTGACTGCAAATATTATTATAGGTAAAGAAATCAGAATGAATTGAAGCAGGAGAAACAACTACAGCAGTATTAACAAAAACCGGAATATTGATTTTTATGTCACTTTTAGAAACAGTATATTCATCAGCAATTCTAAAATAGCCTCTGGTGTTTTTACAGCAGTGATGGTTGCTGTGTTTATCACAATGATGCTGGCCATAGTTATCTTTTGCACAGTCATCGGTAATTTTTTCGTGAGCGCACTGGTAATCAATGGCAAAAAAACGTATTTCTTCGGAATGATCATTGGAGCAGTGGTGAATAACAAAGCTGATTCCTGTGGAAGAAGCCAGGAATAAAATAATGATGACAATGCAACTGATATAAGATGTTATCCTTTTCACTAGACAAAAGTATAAAAAAATAGTATGAAAATGCATATTTTTTTACTTTAACAATTCAAAACATTCTTAAAAAACTTATCTAAATATCAATAATTCTTGTTTATAGCAAAAAATTAATAATATAAGTTATCAACATTTTAATTATTGCTATAAATAAGTATTATTTTTGTTATTGATTTGAAAATTTATAATAGATTTTGTAAATATGAAAGAAATATCAAATAAAAATAGTCAATATATTGTTAATTTAGAAGCCCATTTAGATGCAACAAAAGATAATCTTAAATATTCACTTAATCGATTTGATATATTAATTATTTCGATATCTAGTGGTGGTTTAGCCCTATCAATGGGCTTTGTAAAAGATATTTTGTTAAGTAAACCTAATGTGAATTTTTTAATGTTAAAAATTTCATGGATATTATTTACTTTATCAATAGTGTCAAATTTACTTTCACAGGTTACATCATATTATGCGAATAAATTTGAGGTACAATTAATAAAAAATATTATTAAAAAAGAAAAAGGTAAAGAATTAAAAGAAGATCAAATCGAAATCGAATGTAAAAAATGTATTTATAATAAACTTACTCATATTTTAAATGGATTAAGTTTATTGTTATTAATTTTTGCAATTATTATATTAGTTGTTTTTATGATTATTTCACTTTAAATATTTTAAGTTATGAGTAATGAAGATCAAAAAAGAATTGAAGAAGAACAAAGAAGAAGAGCTGAACAAGAAAGACAACGACAGGAACAAGAAAGAAGGCAAAGGGAAGACCAAGCTCGACGTGATAATGAAATAAAGAAAAGCCAAAATGATTGGCCAATTCATGGAAGACCTGTTGATGAAAGACCTGAAAGAGATGATTAGGTATTATTTGGGAGTATATTAATAAATACGTAAAAAATATTTTAAATCATATTGTAAGCAGTAATAAACTGATTGATAACCAATTTCTTTTCCAAAAAATATTCTTTCTCTTTTATTGAATTAATATATTCTCTTCTCTGCATTTTAATAAAATCATTATTTATTCCTAAAACTATTATCATTTTTGAAACTTTATCTTGTAATGGTTTTTTTAATTTTGAATTTGGGAAAAATATATGATTAGAAGAATCGTACATTAAATATTTTAAAGGATCATAACTTGGATTATCGGGTTTTAAAATAGATGAAACTCCATACCTATCCTCTAAATAGTTTTTTTTGTGATTTATATCAATATAAACTGCAAATAAATTATTCCAATCCCATCCATTTGATTTCTTCTTTAATTTTGAAAAATGTTCAATTTGTGCAGGTGTTTGAGGTCTAAAATCAATAGAATACTTACCGTCATTAAATCCTGATTTTAATGTTTCTAATGATTTTTCATCAATCATTCTGATTTCAGTATAAGCACATAAACCCTCTTGAATTATTAATAACTCATATAAAACGTCATAATAAAAAGGATCATTGGTAGATTTGTAATCTTTAGTTTTATTTTTTGAATACCAATAACTAAATTTTGTGGATAATTGTAACGATTTATTCAGTTTTTTCATCCCATCCAACTTTGTTTTTCAGTTTAATAAATTCATTTAATTTTTTCTCAAAAGCAGCACCTTTATTTTTTCTTTTATTTTTTAATTCATTTAATTCATTTTTTAAAGATGCAACTTTCTGTAATTCTTCTTGTCTATATTTATTATTCCCTTCATCAGTTAAATCAAAAAGTTTCATTAAAATACCATCCCATTTTAAATATTTGGGAAAAACAGTATAATTATCGATATGACGCTCATTTAGATAATTCTTTTCTTGAATAACATTTGTTTTACTTTCATCAAATTTTAATTCAATTATTTCCCAAGGATCAAATGCTGAAGCTATAATTGGTGAATGAGTTGCAAAAAAGAATTGGCAATTATTTCCAAGATTTGTATAAAAATCAATTATTCTTTGTTGAAGATTTGGATATAATGAACGTTCTGGTTCATCAATAAGAATTATTGCATTTTTAGGTTTTATTTCAATTAATGGGATTGCTGTGTCAATTATTTGCTTTGTTCCTGTACTCCAAAAATCCCTATCTATTGTTTTTCCATCTAAAGTCTGCAATAGAATACTTCCTATGTGGAATATTGATTCTTTATCAATATCAGTTTTGATTTTTATACCAAACTCTATAAGAATTTTATTTATTTCTTTTGCTAGTAAATCTAGTGGATTGGGGTTTTTAGTTAGCCAATTTTGAAATTCTCTATTTATCTTTTCAAAATCAGACGGTTCTGAGTTTGTTTTTAAAATAATTTCTGAAATTTTACTTCTCCATTCTAAATCTATTGATTGATGTTTTTTTATATCACTTAGAACTAAATCCCATGCCTTTGAGCTATCTTCAAATGCAAAATCAACTATTTCTCCAGGTTTTAAGTCTTCTAAATATTTAATTCTTTTATTCTTCTTTTCGTCAGAATTTTTGATAATTTCATCATTTATAACCTCTTCATTCTTATTTACTAATCTTTCAGTTGGGAAATTAATTAATATCGGTTTATATGTTGAGAAATGATTTGATAATGCTATTTGCCATTCAGAAAACCAAGAATCATCGCTTTTGTCTGTTATATTATGAATTAGAAAAGATTTTGGTTCAACAAATTTTTCATATAAAAATTTATCAAAACTCATTATCATTTTAACTTTATCTTTTTCAATTGGATCTAATGAAACCCCTGTCCCTATTCCTCTTTTATTAGTAATAAAGTACTTTATTAATCTTAATAGACTTGTTTTTCCTGTACCACTTTGTCCAATAAAACAAATTTTATCCAAAGGTTTTCCCTCTTTTTTATGTCCTTTAGGATAAGTTAAATCAATTTCTAAATTATTAAATTGATTATAATTATTTAGACTTATTTTATGAATTTTCATATCATGTTTTTTACAAAAATAGTTATAAAATTAGATTTTTTTAATATTAATACATTTTGTAGATTAAAATTAATAAAATTACAATTTTAGATATTAAATCTTAATTTAATTAACTTAATAATATACAAAAAAATAATAAATAAAAACTTTAATATAGATTATTTCCCTTAGAGTAACTGTAATTAATTAATAGTAATGTCTTTATTATTGTTAAATTTCTATTTTTTTTAAATACTTATTTCAAAATCTAATAGAAATAAATAATATTTATTAGTTTATTTGTTAGATCCATTATATCAAATAAGAATTAATAATAATTTTATCAATCCAAAATTAATAAAATAAAATTAGAAGGATTAATTTCATAATTATTTTTTAAGTTATTTGTTTTTATAAATTACTGCTGGTGCGTTAAAATTAATAGTTAAATATATCCTATTGTTCTCTGAAATTTTAATTGACTTGTATTTTTGTAAGTAGTTCTATTTAAACTAATAGCTGAACAAAAAATACTTACTGAATTCATAATCTTGCACTTTAATTTAATGCTAAACTAAAAGTCAATTCAATTCAAAAAATCAAAGAATACTTATATATATTTTGTTATCAACGTGTTATAAATATAAATAAAAAGTTAATGCACCAGCACTATTTATAAATTAGAAATGATTTTAATAAAATTTAATTTATATAATAGTAAAATGAAAGCGATATCAATCTATTAGTTTTTTAAGACCTTTAAGTGCATTTTAATAAAAATATTGGTTGTCCAAGATGCTGGAATTAAAACTTATCAAGTAAAGCAGTTATAAATACTAAATTTCTGAAAACATTTCTCACAGTCTCACTTCAATTGTGGCACAAACTACTAAGCTAATTTTGATTTTACCGGAATTTAATCATTGTTCAATACCTTATTTTCGTCATTTAACAAAAAAAATGCGTCATTGAACAGCAAATGTTTATTTGATAACAATAGATTATGTAGTTTTGTAAAAAAAATGTTAACGTGCAAACACAAGAGCCAAATCTAAATGATATAAATGTATTCAACAGCGAAAGCATCGCTGAAAATACACAAATAATGTCTGGATTAACTGATGAATTATCATTGTGGTCAGCACCCTTCGGCCTGAAGTTACTGGATGTGTTACAATATAAAAAGAATATAAATGTACTCGATATAGGCTGTGGTGCAGGATTCCCCCTGCTGGAAATTTCTCAGCGTCTGGGTTTATCATCCACTTGTTATGGTATAGATCCTTCAGAAGCTGCCATTTCCCGTTTAAAAGCAAAAGCAGCAGCTATGCAGTTGAAAAACATTCGCTGTTTCGATTGTAAAGCCGAAGAAATGCCCTTCGATGATGAAATCTTCCATCTTATTGTTTCAAATAATGGCATCAATAATACAGAAAATGCTGATCTTGTTTTAAAAGAAGCATACAGGACCGCAGGAAAAAATGCGCAATTAGTCATTACAGCCAACCTGCCGGGAACATTTTCGCTCTTTTACGAATGCCTGACAGAACTTTTACTCGAAGAAGGCTATTATTCAGTGATTGAAGCTATCATTCAGCATATCAGTCAAAAAAGGAAAAGCATAAAGCAACAGATTGAAATGATTGAGCATGCCGGCTTCAGCATCCGTCATATTTATGAAGAAAATTATGTGATGAAGTTTCTGGACGGAACTGCATTTCTGCAACATCATTTTATTAAAACTGCATTTAAAAATCATTGGATGAAAATAATGGAATCCACTGATAATGCGGATGAAATAATGTCAATATGTGAGAATAAGCTGAATGAAATAGCTGAAACTAATGGCGGTTTACAAATGGAGGTGCCTTTTGTGGTTTTGGATTGCTATAAATCTTAATGTTGAAAAATTAGAGCTGCTTCCAGTAGATCCGTAAAGTTTAGGAAGTCAAAAATTTGAATTTAATTTACAGCCCATAAATTGGCATATATTATCATTAAAATAAAAATTATTAAAATTAAGTTTCTGAATGTATTTGCCATTTTTTTACTTAAAAAGTAATAAAGTATTCCTAAAACAAGAGAAAGCATTATAGAACCCAAGCAGATAAATATTACCCCTAATTCAAATTTATTATAAAAGTCACTAAATACAGATACGTAAAATGGGAAAAACCCAACAAAAAAAATGAACATACTTCTTATTTTAATATTTAGATTTTCATTCATAAGTATGTTTTAAATCAATTATCATAATTCCTTAACTGCTGTCTGATTTATATTAAATATTACCGTAATTTAATATCATTCTTTTGTTTTACAAAAACCTCGCATTCCTGTATCTGTAATTCCCTTTTGGAATACCATAACCACCACGTCTGGGATAGGAAACAGAATATTTAAATGTAAAACTGCATTCTGACGTAGCTTTGATTTCTTTACGCCAGACAATCAATCCTGTTTGTAAATCCCTGTCGGCACCATCAGTTATTTCATTGATTTCTGTTTTAATGGCTGATTCTTCTGAAACTGGTATCTGGTCAAGGATTTCCAGTGAGATTTTTGTATTATCATTATTCTTTATTTTCATCTCATAACTATAAGTGGAAACAATGTCTCCTCCTAAAATTTTCTTACTTGAGTATTCACCTAAAAGCTTATAATTTACAATAATATTTTTCACTATGCCTAATGGTATTTCCAGCGAATCCTCGGTTTCACTTGCTGAGATTATTGTCTTTCCAAGATATTGACCATTGCTGAAAATGCTGGCTTCACCATCTATCAGGTCCAGTTTTTCCCAATCTGCTATCCGGGCTACCATATAAACATTGGCGTCTTTTTTAGGAACAGTCCTGTAAGCCAGGACCGGATGCAGTTCATATTCACAGATATTTATCTGATAAGGCTCAGGATTAGTTAAAAGCTTGTATAAACCGGCAACCTTAAAGTTGATTTCCCTGTCAGGTACTTTAATATCCCTGTATCCATTAATGGGAGTATTGTTTCTATCATTCTGATTATTTATTGTTGTTCTGTATTTACCAACATAAACCGGACTTAGAAAAGGAGCACGGTAATAATTAAAAGGATCTGCTGTGGAAAGTGTAATTGCTGTATTGTTCCAGTTTAAACCACTGTTGTTAAGTACTTTCGCATTATAATTAAGCTTTAAAGATGCATTATCTAAAGCTACTACTTCATAAAAAGGATTCCATGCCGCTTCGGTAGTAAGATAGGAGAGGCTGAGCTCAGTAGTATATTCATCTCCATCATTACTTATAATGGCAAAAATAATATTGATTTGTGATGAATAGGAAAAGGTCTTGTTTATACCAAATACTGTCAAAAGGCAATACCTTTTGTCCCGCATAACATCTTTCAACTCCTTTTTCTTATCAATTAAGGTTGTTGATATGGAAGCATATGTATCCATCAGCAGGTTTGGATTAACGCTCAGAATTTGATTGTTCATCTCAATAGCAACAGGATTACCATTTTTAATGATAGCTCTTTTTTGAATCTCCAGCCCTTCAATTTCAGCCCTTAATTTCTGTATTCTTCTTTCTAAAACCATTAATGTATCCTTTTTTGCTCCCAATAATTGAACTATTTCAGGCTCAAGGCTAAAGATATCAATGCTGTCATTTATGGCAATCAATGAAAGTTTAAATAGCTTTGCACTACCCAGCTTTTCAAGGATTAAATTTCGGGGTTCTATACATGACGCAAGGCTACAGAAAAGAAATTTATTATCACCTTTCTTAATCGTGAGTTGCTGTGTATGTGTAATCTGGGCTGCATTAAGGTAAACCTTTATTGAGCTGACTGCCGGTGTAAAACGCTCAATGTTTCCGGCTGAAACTGTGAATGCTGCCAGCCATAAGAATGCGATTAAAACTGAGAATTTGTATTTCATATTGATTTGTTTTGAAGTTTTTTATATATAAAATTTAATTTGCCTTCAACTGTGTCCGTAAAGAATCTTTCAGAGATTTTGCAAATATTTCACGCCCCATTTTAGGCTCAAGAATCTTCATTTCCCTGAAATTTGTTTCATCAATATTAGTGAAACATTTATCCTTATCGCTGTCAATTATCGATTTAATCAATATAGTTTTTGTTTGTTTGTAATAGGTATATTCAGAAAATTGCTCATCAGCAGGCGTAATCTGTGTCAGATTTTTTCCATAGATATCTGAAATAAAGAGCATAACAGGATCTTTGGAATTATAGATGGAATCACTGTTGTTGTCATTTTTTACAACACGGTAAAAAATCAATGCTTTCCCAAATTCCCTGTGTATGGCGAAGGAAAGAATATGTAGGGTGTCTGTCACCAGGGGATAGGTCTTACCGGTGCTGAGGTCATAAAACAGAATGTTACGAATATCAAACTTATCTTCATCTGTATTCAGATATTCTTTTTCTGCAGCTCTGTCGTATAAACTACTGGAAGTATTAAGGCTAAAAGATAATTTACCTGAAGATTTAGCAAACTTAATATCAGCTTCGTTTTCCGATGATTCATAAACAACAGCTTTGTAATTGGAGCCGACAGGAAAAATAAGTAAATTTTCAATCCCACAATCAAGCGGGTTCCCAATGATAAGGGCATTGTTTTTCTTAGCTAACGGCTTGTCAGTTCTTGTTTTTTTAATACAGCCAAATGTTGTTATCATAATTACTGCTGCTAAAAGAATGATTTTTGTTTTCATAGGTTATTGATTTTTGTTGCTATTAAATTGATTTGAATTTTCCTCAGTTTTCAATTATTTACTTTTAGAAATAAAACTTATTTTTCAGTAAATATCTTACCATGTCTGATGTCACCCATAGTGACTTTTTGGTCTATTTCGTCCAATACCCATTTATTGCCAATCCTGATAAAAGTCCAGATTTCAGTAAAGGAATCAGGTTGAGCTATATCACCTGAGATGATAATGCCAGTTAGTTCTTCCTTATGATAATCAATCATTGACCCTTCAATACGGGCCGAAAAAGTATCCAGTGAATCATCCTTATAGTCTGAAACACTGAATATCATTACCTCTTTCAAGTTGATACGCTCCAATACATTTTTTGTCCCTTTTGCAATCATTTCATCGGTCTGCATTTTATGTTTTTGATAAATTCTGTCGCTCATGCAGTCTCTGGCCAACTCCTGATCCCTTTCACTCCATGCTTTCTGCACTTTAAAGAATACTTCTTCAACTCTTGCCATCATTGATCTGAAATTCCATATTTTATCTCTTTTGTTTAATTCTACGGTCAGATTTTCTACTTTATTTCTTTTTCTTTCAAGCATAACTGTAAGTATAGCTGAATAAACCAAAAAAAAAGGAGCAAGAATAAAAGCAAGTATTACCATAAGTATGCCACCGCCACCACTTCCTGTTCCACCACCACCACCGGCACGGGCAAAACACAGGTTGGAAATCAGTATAGTCGAAATAATGATTATTGAAATTAATGCTGTTTTCTGTTGTTTTTTCATGGCGTTGAGATTAAAGTTTTGAGTGTTGAATGATATTCATTTTATTTCCTGTTATCGAAATAGCTATTATCTTCTCTTTACTCACAAAAGTAAATAAAAATCAAAATCAACTACAACATAGGATAAAATAAATAGGGTAGGGTTATCCCTGCGAAGCCGGACTGACCTCAAATACTCCCGCACGTGCGGGATCAAGATTTATAAAAAGCAGTGTCCTTGCGCAGGAATTTTTAAATGAATAGATTTGAAGTAAAGGATTTGGAGTCTAGAATTTTTGTTTCTTTTGTAAAAAGTAAAAGTAAAAGTAAAAGAAAAATAAATGTTAACTTAATACAGGATTTAATAAAAATCTGTCAGCTATTTCCAGGTTAAATCAATTTGTCTTATCCTTACTTCATTTGATATTTATTTATCAAAAGGCTTCAGCATAAAACTATTTTACCAAACCTTAATTTTCTGCCTTCCACTTTTAATTATTTCAAAAGGACCTGGCGAAGGATAGTTCATATAACGCAACTTACCAAAATAATCAGTAATAATTTTTATCTGTGTTCCATCGGCATTTTCGAAAGGCAGGTCAGGAATTACTGCTTTACCCATTATAGTGGAATTTACAATTTTTCTTTGTTGCTGTAACACCCAATCCTTATAAAAATTTATTTCCAGATATACAGCAACACTGTCAATAATAAGTTTAATATCCGTATCAAAATCCTGTTTAATAACTGAATTCCGTTCAACAGCAGTTTCCTGACTGGCATTTTTAAATTTCTCTTTTCCGCTTTCACTCAGTTCGCCGAATTTGTTTTCCATTGAATCAGCTTGCGGACGTTTGCTCCCCTTTGTAAATAGATTCCCATCAAACAATACCGGCAATAGTGCCTTGCTGTATTGGCTCACATCGCCTTTATCTGCAAAGATATTATTATAGAAGCGAACATCTCCCGAGGGATTGTCGTGCATTGCTTTTATAAATGTTGAGTGGGGCAGGTGTAAAGGTGTAAGCCGCGAATCATAGGAAATTACATCAGTCCTTCCACCAAATAGATTATGCGCAAATGCAGCCCCACTGGAGTTCATAAGCAGACTTATTGGTGAAAGCAAAATGTTATTGCTAATCAGCATCGGACCATGATCCACTTCAAGAAATATATCAAGCAAGTTATCGTGCATCAGATTATTGTTAAGCTGTGCTCCCTGTGCCATCCAATCGAGCCAAATTCCCATATTTACATTATAGATATGGTTGTTGTTAATTTGTACATCTACGGCTCCATGAAATTTTATACCTGCCATCTCTGCACCTGTAAACAGGCGTCTTACATGAATATCATGTATCGTATTCCCGCTGATGATGCTGAATGCACATCCCATACTGCCCACAATACCTGCTTGTTCACAATAGGCAACAGTATTGTTTCTGACAATATGACCGCCAACGGTTCCTTTGTTCCAGCCAAATGCCAGTGCCCTGTTAATAGTCCCGACATAACCCAATGCCGACTCAGAATCCTTATTGTCATAAGCATCACCATGTTTACCCAAAGCTATACCCACACATTTAGAGTATTGAACTATATTGTTTTCAATTATCCATCCACGGCTCCAGTTTGTACCTATAAGTCCCTTCTGTTCTGCTGTGGGTGGTGCCCAGTTGGTAGCTGCATGCTGCAGGATAAATCCTGAAATGCTGATAAAATTGATAAATGGCTTATCGGGATAGAAAACAGTCTGGCGAACGTTAATTTCAACGGTTTGCTGATTGGGATCTGTATTCCTGAACTGAGCCCATATTGTTGTCGTTGCAGAATCTGTTTCTGTCCACCATAGCGGATTCTTTTCATCTGTTTTAGCTGTAACTTCTTCTTTTTTCTGAGCTTCCATCAGCCAGTCGCCATTCAGATAAACAGCTCCGGTATGGTATATACGTTCTTTGGGTGTTGGCCAGAACCAATCCCCTCTGATTATATCTTTATATGGATTGAAATTCCCAAAAAAGCTGTTTGGAATTTTAACTACCCAGCAATCGTTGTCCAGCTTTTGCCAGCCTTTAATGATTTCAGAACCTTTAATTTCTACCTTTTCACCTTTGGCTGCTCTGTAAGTTATCCTTTCATTCTCAGAGATTCCTCCTCGGGGAGGTATAATCTGTTCGCGGTATACTCCGCCATGTACTGTTATTATATCACCTGGCATTGCCAGTTGAGCTGCATGATTTATTGTTCTGAAAGGATTTAAAACACTACCGTCATTTTTATCGTTTCCATTCACAGCAACATGTATTTCACGGGCATTGAGCGGAAGATTTAATGTAAATACTGAAAGTAATAAAATTAATAAATGCTTATTCATATTTTATATTTTGATGTTTAATTCATTTTGTTTTTAAACTCTTGCAATATTTTAAATGTGCAGTTTAAATGTCTCCATATTCAAAAATAATGTCGATAGGAATTCCATTGGAATCTAATTTAATAATTGCCTCATATGATTTCCAGTCTAATTTAACATAAATAAAAATTCGAATGTAATAATAATTATTATAATAGTATCTGCTAGTCAAAACAATAGAAATGTCATTAGGCTTTCTGATTTCTTCCAGGTTAAGATTAGAATAATCTTTAACTCTTAGATGATTTATATTTAGACGGTATGTTTGAGTGTCACAATTAATGACTTTTAAATAGTCAGTAGAATCATGTAAAACTAAAAAGTTTGATTTCCTTGAATATTTGAACGAATTTAACGAAAGACCTACATTTTTTGATGTAGCAGTATGGGGTATTATGTATATCAAACCTGAGTCAATATCAAATTTCCTGAAACCATCATAATATATTGGAGTGCCATTTATTTTCTCAACAAAATAATTTAAAGCATTTTGCTCAATAGACCCGTTAGGAGAATTATTCTGCGAATTACAATTATTAGCACAAATTAATAATGTTATGATTGTAAAAATTAAAATTCTCATTAGTTTATATAACTTAAATTATAGCTGCCGATTTAGTTTTAACCCAATCCTTCACTCACAAAAGTAAATAAAAATCAAAATCAACTACAACATAGGATAAAAATAAATAGGGTAGGGTTATCCCTGCAAAGCCAGACCGACCTCAAATACTCCCGCACGTGCGGGAGTATTTGAAGTCTTGATTTTTTGACTCTGCGGTTAAACTTTTTTACCGCTGAGAGCCGCAAAGAAGGCGCAAAGGACCGCAGAGATTGAAAAAGCAATGATTTTATATTTTTGTCATCGTACCTTCAAGCATTTTTCTAAATGTTAAAACTCGGAATGACAAAAACACTCAGCATCAAATATAACTTAAAACTAATAATTTATAACTTGTCACTTATCGCTCAATAAAAATAAAACAACAGTTCTGTAAGCCGGGTTCTGTTTCCCAAAGGGACTTCTATCATTTATCTGGGACTATCGTCGCCGGTAGCCTCTAACGACCTACCCCCCGGCATCGGACGAGCAGCCCTTAACATCCGGTATATTTGGTCTTTCAACGCATAAGGTTTACCCTTCTGCCTTGTTGCCAAAGCAGAACGTGAGCTCTTACCTCACATTTTCACCCTTATCCCGCACAAGGCGGGACGGTTATTTTCTGTGGCACTTGCTGTTCCCCTCAAAGAAGGGACCTTCCCGTTAGGAAGTATGCTTGCTCTATGTTGCCCGGACTTTCCTCTCTCCCGCCTATGGCGGGACAGCGATAGAACGAACTGTTGTTTCGTTGGCAAAGATACGAAAAAAAAGCCGGAAGTGAGAAGACGGAATTTGCATTTAGAATTGGCAAATGGTATTAAGATATTTCTGCGGTTAAACTTTTTTACCGCTGAGAGCCGCAAAGAAGGCGCAAAGGACCGCAGAGATTGAAAAAGCAATGATTTTATATTTTTGTCATCGTACCTTCAAGCATTTTTCTAAATGTTAAAACTCGGAATGACAAAACATCCAGTGCCACTCATAACTCATAACTCATAACTCATAACTCATAACTCATAACTTACCTTATATAAACCTCCGTCGCACCGGCACCGTACTTTGCCATAGAAGCATCAAAGTAATGCAGATTATCATAAGTTTTAAGGATTTTAATCATTTCGTTTTTAAGCACACCATTGCCAACACCATGGATAAAAATCAATTTCTGTGTTTTATTTACAAATGCCGATTCAAGACATTTAACGAAATAATCAAGCTGTATCTTCAGCATTTCTGCATTATCCAGCAGGTAATAATCTTCTACGAGTTCTCCGATATGGAGGTCAATTTCAGCAGTAGTTGGATTAATCTGATGGCTGTCTAGAATAGTTTCTGATTTTAACTGGCTTGATTTTTTTAGCTGTATTTCAGGTGTTGATTTATCAGCAGCTTTATAAAAACGAGATTGATTGACTGGAATTTCAATTAAATTCCCAAGGGTTAACAACAAAGCTTTTTCACGTAAAAAGGAAGAAACAATATAGTTTTCTTCTTTGTAAAAACGGCTGGGTTTTATTTTAAAATCAGCATTTAAAGGCGTAAGTAAACGGTCTTTTGTTTCGGCATGAAACAATATTTGTACATTGCCCGAACTCCAGTCTTCCAGGTCTTCTCTTTCGATAGTGGTGATAATTTTTTTACTTTCAGCTTCCATCACATCATAATCCATACCATAGAATTTTCCATCATCTTTGAAAAGTGTAAAGTTGAACAAGGTGTAATATTCCGTATGATTGATTAAACAAACATCAAGATTACCGGTAAGTAACCAGCGTTGGTCGTGAGGCACAAATGCAAGATAAACGCCTGCAGCCTGATTGCTGTTCCCGTATGATTTTTGTAAGGCTGATTTTCCATCATCTTCTTCAATTTCGTTTTCTTCTTGTGTAAATTTAGGGTTTACGTTAAAATCCTTATTAAATAAACGGGCCCCCGCAGAACTTTCATCAATCTTTATCAGTTCAGTAACTAATGTAGGTACTTCAAACCCTTCTTCAATAGCAACACTTACCATTGTAGTACTTATAATCTTGGTAACTATTCCTCCACCACTTGTGTTTAAAAATTTTACTTTATCTCCCTGACTAAATTTCATTTGTTTATTTTTTGATTTAATTTATATGTACAAATGAATGCCCAAATAATCAATTCTGCTTTATTTGCAATATTTACCTTGGGCATTTCATATCTATAAGTTGTAATTATTATATTTAATTTTTTATGCAGCCTTTGCTGCACGGCAAAAGTACAATTTTAACAAATGAAATCAGGTTTTAGTTGTAACTTTTTCATTTATCTTCTCGTCATAATGATAAATTATATAAAAATAATAACACATGAAAACGTCAGTACTTATTTTAATTTTTTCAGGAGCAATAGGTTTAAATAAATGTAATTCAGATTTAAATGTCAGTTTACCAGGTTTCCGTTTTATAAATTCTGTTGAAATGCCTGATAATTCTAAATCAATTAGAAATGATAGCGTTGATACCAAAACATATAATTACGAAACTACTATCAATAAATAAAAACCATATATTATCCCTTTTAAAAGCTATCCTTTTGGGTGGCTTTTTTTATGCAAAAGAAGATACGATAATCAAAAGAATCAAGCATAAACGTTGAGGATAGAAATATTCAGAAAAAATGTCAAATTAGTGATTTAGTGATTTCGCGATTTGGTGATTTACTTAAAATGGCTTATAATACCGTCGATTGTTAATCTTTAAAACAGATAGTTGTTTAAGTACTTTAAGTACTGTTATCTCTACGAAGCTGGACTGTCCTCAAATACTTTACGTTACAAATCAAGCTTTTTAAATAGCGGTGGCTTTGCGCAAGCAATACAGAAGATAGCGAAGTTTAAAGGAAACATAAATGAAATAATATTATTTTCGCTACGGCTTGTATTGCGCAGGGATTTTAAAAGCGTAGATTTGAAGTAAAGGATTTGCAGACTTGATCTTTTGCTTACTTTTCCATCAAGAGGGAAAAGTAAGGAATTAAAATCACTTCTAAAAAACATTATGTAATCCTCATCTTAATATTATTCCCGGCAAGCTTCTAACCCCTGCAGCCAGACTTCGGTCTTCGGATTTCCGACTTCAGGCTTCATGATATTTTTGATTGTTTTTACACCAAAAAACACTATCTTTGCACGAAATTTAATAAAGACAAAAAATGAAATTATTAGAAGGAAAAACAGCTTTAATTACAGGTGCTTCACGTGGTATTGGCAAAGCAATTGCAATAACTTTTGCCTCAAATGGTGCTAATGTAGCTTTTTCTGATCTGGCACTGGATGAAAATTCACAGAATCTGGAAAAAGAACTGAATGCAATGGGTATTAAAGCAAAAGCATATGCTTCAAATGCTGCTTCATTCGAAGCTGCAGATAAATTGATAAATGATGTAGCCGAAGATTTCGGCAGGATTGATATTTTAGTAAACAATGCCGGAATAACCCGTGACGGACTGTTGATGAGAATGAGCGAAAATGACTGGGATCTGGTAATGAATGTTAACCTGAAATCAGTATTCAATCTTACCAAGGCAGTACAGAAAGTGATGCTTAAACAACGCTTTGGCTCTATCATTAATATGAGTTCTGTTGTCGGAAGATCAGGCAATCCTGGACAGTCAAATTATTCAGCATCAAAAGCCGGAATTATTGGATTTACAAAATCCATTGCACAGGAATTAGGCTCACGCAATATCCGTTGCAATGCTGTTGCTCCCGGTTTTATTGAAACAGAAATGACAGCTCAGCTTCCACAAGAAGTTAAAGATACCTGGGTTAATGATATTCCTTTAAAACGTACCGGTAAACCTGAAGATGTAGCTAATTTATGCTTATTCCTCGGTTCTGATCTTTCTTCTTATATCAGCGGACAGGTTATTAATGTTTGCGGTGCAATGAACACTTAGTTGAGTTATAAATTATGAATTATGAGTTATGAATGGATATTGTAATTACTTAATAACCAATAACCAATAACCAATAACTCAATAACTTATTAACCTAATAACTTATTAACCTAATAACTTAATAACCTAATAACCTAATAACTTATTAACCCACTAACCAAATACGAAACTTGAATATTACTACTGAATATCCAATTTGGATGATAGTTTTTTGTGTAGCTGCAGGATTAATATATGCAGGCATTTTATACTATAAAAACAAAAGCAGTATGTATTCGCCATTGCTTCAGAAGTCAATGGCTGTTCTTCGTTTTCTTACTGTTTTTTTACTTGCTTTTTTATTGCTTTCTCCTTTAATCAAAATAGTAACACAAAATAACGAAAAACCTGTTATTGTTGTTGTACAGGATAATTCTCAATCCATCGCAGTTGCTAAAGATTCTTTGTTTTATAAAACTGAATACCGCAAAAAGCTTGAAAGTTTAATATCAACACTCGAAAAAAAGTATGAGGTTAAGACTTTTAGTTTTGATGATAAAATGCATGAGGAACTGAATTTTGCTTTTAACGGAAAGCAAACTGATATTTCCAATGTATTTGATGAACTGATTACCAGATATACCAATCGTAATATAGGAGCAATAATACTTGCCAGTGACGGTATTTACAATAAAGGCAGCAATCCTTTGTATGTTGCTGATAAAATCAAAGTTCCTTTTTATACCATCGCATTAGGCGATACGAGTGTTCACAAGGATTTACTGATACAAAAAGTGAACTTTAACCGCATTACCTATTTAGGCAATACTTTTCCGCTTGAAATTCTCGTGAATGCCAATAAAGCAAAGGGCTTATCTTCAAAATTAATTGTAAAGCACGGAGAAAAAGAGATTTTTAATAAAACTATTAATTTCAGTAGTGATGAGTATATTGAAACAGTAAATGTTGTAACTGAAGCTAAAGAAAGCGGTTTACAGCGTTATACCATCAGCATTACACCGGTTAGCGGAGAGTTGACTCTGAGTAACAACCGTAAGGATATTTTTATAGAAGTGCTGGATGCCCGCCAGAAAATTTTAATTTTAGCTGCTTATCCTCATCCTGATGTTTCTGCAATTAAACAAAGCCTCGAAAACAATAAGAATTATGAAGTTGAAGTTTCATTGGCCAATGATTTTAATAAAACAATTACAGATTATAATCTGGTAATTTTACATCAGCTGCCTGCAATTACAGTAAATTCAAGCAGGATTTTCAATGCAATACAAAAAACAAATTTGCCTTTGCTTTACATTTTAGGAGCTCAGAGTAATATAACACAATTCAATACTTTACAAAGCGGATTAAATATTGTTGTGAAAAATCAGAATTACAATGATGCATTGCCTTCAGTTTCAAATGAATTCTCTTATTTTACTGTAAGTGATGAATGCCGTAAAATGCTGAATAATTTTCCACCTTTAAGTTCTCCTTTTGGCAACTATCAGCAAGTTACTTCTGCTGAGCCTTTTATAATGCAAAAAATTGGTAATATAGTCAGTAATCAGCCTTTAATTTTATTTAATCAGTCGTTGAATAATAAAACAGGAATAATTACAGGCGAAGGCTTATGGAAATGGAAACTGGCAAATTATGCCCAAAGAAACAATACTGAAGCATTTGATGAAATTATCTGTAAAACTGTTCAATATCTGTCTGTTAAGGTGGATAAAGGCTTGTTCAGGGTAATCGGTAATCATGTTTTTAACGAAAATCAGGCTATAGAATTTGATGCTGAATTATATAACGATAGCTATGAATTGGTTAATGACGCTGATTTAAACCTGATTATTACAAATAAAGAAGGAAAAAAATTCCCTTATCAGTTTAGTAAAACTTCCAATGCCTATCATTTAAATGCAGGCAGTTTTCCGGTAGGTGATTATAAATATCAGTCCACTGTAAAACAAAAAAGCAAAACCCTGACTCAGAACGGATCCTTTACAGTTGTTGCAGAAGATATTGAATTTGTGAATACCGTTGCTAATCATCAATTATTATACAATATCGCTAAAAAACACGGTGGCGAAATGTTGTATCCAAATGAACTGGATAAGTTGACAGATTTGTTGAATAACAGAGAAGATATTAAAGTTGTAAAATATACGCAGAAACGCTTTAATGATTTGGTTAATTTATACTGGATTTTAATTCTTATTATTGCCTTGTTAACTTCTGAATGGTTTTTAAGAAAACGTAACGGAGGTTATTAATATGTTTTTCTTTATTTCAAAAATATTGTCATTTTTCTTAAACCCCCTTATCTGGGTGTTCATTTTAATTATAATTTCATATACAAGAAAAAACAAAGTACTTGGCAGAAAATTATTACTGATAACCCTCATTGTTTTTTACTTTTTTTCGAACATGTTTATTTGTGATGAATTTATCAGGAAATGGGAAAGCAATTACCCTGACAGCATTGTGATGGCGAAAACATACGATGTTGGTATTGTTTTAGGAGGGAAAATTGCAGATTATGATTATCAGAAAGACAAGTTGATATTCAGAGAACAGGCTGACAGGTTTTTACAGGCAATTGAATTATACCAGCAGGCAAAAATTAAAAAAATATTAATTACAGGTGGTCCTGGAAGTTTGTTCTTTCGCGATCAGTATGAAGCTAGCTTTCTGAAAAAATATCTGTTAAGCATTCATATTCCTGAATCTGATATTTTAGTGGATTCCATATCTGATAATACCCGCGAAAATGCACTGAATACCAAAAAAATATTAGATTCATTATCTTATAATAAGGGGAGCTGTTTGCTGATAACTTCTGCTTTACATATGCGAAGATCAATAGCTATATTTAATAAAATTGGTATTTTTGCAACAGCATATCCAACTTCTAAAATATCAGGTGACAGAATTTACAATTTTAATCATCTTTTAATTCCACATATTGAAAGCTTTGAATGCTGGAGCAAACTATTGCATGAATGGACAGGCTTTTTGGTATATAAGATGATGGGATACGCATAGAAATTATGAATTATGAATTATGAATTATGAATGCTGAATAATCAGTAACCAATAACCAATAACCAGTAACCAATAACCAATATTCAATAACCAATAACCAATAACCAATAACCAATAACTTTACAAACTTTCAAACTAAATGGCCAATACAATTTTTATCATCATAATAGCAATCATCGTTTTCGAATATATATTAGAACGTTTGCTCTCATATCTGAACATTACTTACTGGACCAATGAGCTGCCAAAAGAGCTGGAAGGTATCTATGATGCTGAAAAATATAAAAAATCTCAGGATTATCATAAGGTAAATCAACGGTTTTCGTTCATTACATCAACATTATCTTTTGTTGTAATGTTATTAATGCTGTTTTTGGGCGGCTTTGCCTTTGTTGATGACTTTGTAAGACAATATACTGTTAATCCTATACTAATGGCTTTGTTCTTTTTTGGTATCATTGCCTTTTTTGCTGACATTCTTTCTCTTCCTTTTGATATTTACGACACTTTTGTTATTGAACAACGATTCGGATTCAATACAACAACTGCAAAGACTTATATTCTTGATAAGCTTAAGGGCTATTTGCTGGCCATTATTCTGGGTGGTGGATTGCTGGCATTGTTTGTTTTCATTTATAAATTTACCGGTAAAAATTTTTGGTGGATTGCCTGGATTGTTTTTTCAGTAGTGACAATTTTCTTCACTATGTTTTATTCAAATCTTATTGTTCCGCTGTTTAATAAGCAAACACCACTGGAGGAAGGTGAACTTAGAAATGCTATTCACTCCTTTGCCGAAAAAGTTGGGTTTAAACTGAATAATATTTTTGTTATAGATGGTTCAAAACGTTCAAATAAAGCCAATGCTTATTTTACAGGTTTAGGCGGGAAAAAACGTATTGTCTTATATGATACTTTGATAAAAGACCATAGTATCGAAGAACTTGTTGCCATACTGGCTCACGAAGTAGGGCATTACAAAAAGAAACATACCTACACAGGCATGATAATATCTTTAATACAGACAGGATTGATGCTCTTTATTTTATCATGGTTTATCGGAAATCCTCTATTATCAGCAGCATTGGGCGTAAGCATACCAAGTTTTCATATAAGTATCATCGTTTTCGGAATGTTATACACTCCGCTATCTTTAATTTTAGGTCTGGCATTAAATATTTTATCGCGTAAGCATGAGTATGAGGCAGACCGCTTTGCCGGGGAAAATTACCAGCCGGAAGCATTGCAATCAGCATTAAAGAAGTTATCAGTAAATAATTTAAGTAATTTAAGACCACATCCGGCATATGTTTTCTTTCATTATTCTCATCCAACTTTGTTGCAACGCTTAGCAGCCTTAAATTTAATAAAAAAGTAAAAAATATATGAAGTATATCAGCAAATTGCTTACTTTCTTAAAATTAATTTTTCAAAAAGCCCGGAATATCATTAAATGGGTATTTTATATACCATCCAAATGGCCCAGATATAAAAAGATTTTAATAAGGTTAGTTCATGTTTTTATTCTGTTTATATTGTTTCTGGGTTTAGTGGATATGAATTTTCTTTGGTTATTCGGCAAGTCTCCCAAACTGAGCCAGATTAATGACCCAAAACAGAAAACAGCCTCTGAACTTTATGCTGCAGATGGTAAAATGATAGGTAAATATTTTGATGAGAACAGAACACCAATAAAATTAAGCGAAGTATCACCACTGATGATTAAAACACTTATCAATACAGAAGACGTGAGGTTCTATGAGCATCATGGCATTGATTTACGTGCTACTTTTTCTATTTTCTGGTACATGATCAAAGGGGAGAAAAGGGGAGGAAGTACTATTACACAACAATTGGTAAAAAACCTTTTTAAGACCAGAAATAATTATTCAAGAGGATTGTTTGGCCATATTCCGGGAGTTAAAACTGCTATTTATAAAGCCAAAGAATGGATTACTTCACTTAAAATTGAACTTTTTTACAGTAAAGATGACATATTAACTATGTATTTTAATACCGTTGATTTTGGCAGTAATGCATACGGTATTAAAACAGCTGCCAGAACTTTCTTTAATATTAAACCTTCACAGTTAAACATTGAACAATCAGCTTTGCTTGTTGGTATGTTAAAGGCACCAACTTACTATAGTCCAATTTCTCATGCTGACAGGGCGTTGGAAAGAAGAAATACTGTACTTGGTCAATTGCTTAAATATAAGATGATTACTCAGAATGAGCATGATTCTATATTACAAATTCCAATCCTACTCAATTACAGTGTTGAAAATAATTATGATGGAAAAGCACCTTATTTCAGGGAAGCTGTAAGTAATTATTTAAAAGCCTGGTTAAAGGAAAAAGATCTGAATTTATACGAAGATGGACTGAAAATATATACCAGCCTTGATATGGGTATGCAGCAATATGCTGAAGAAGCAATGGATGAGCATATGAAACGATTGCAAAAAAGATTTTTCCAGCATTGGGAAGGAGAGAACCCCTGGCGTAAGGAAAATGGTGAGGAAATAGATGATTTCGTTTCAAATTTAGTCGTTAAAACCCAGCATTATAAAGATCTGGTTAAGAAATTTCCTACTCAAAAGGATAGCATAGATTTATATCTGAATCAACTGAGGAAAATGCGCGTTTATACCTATAAAGGTGACAGAGATACGCTATTAAGTACTATTGATTCAATAAAATATTATAATTCATTATTGCATGCCGGGTTCATTACAATGGACCCGAATAATGGTTATGTAAAAACCTATATCGGAGGCATTAATTTTAACAGCTTTAAGTTTGACCATGTAATGAAATCAAAACGTCAGCCGGGTTCAACTTTTAAAGCATTTGTATATACCGCTGCCATGGATAACGGTTATGCTCCCTGTGATCAACTGAACGATGTCCCTGTAACCTATAACTATGTGGAAAATGGTAAAAATAAATCATGGTCACCCAGCAATGCTGACTGGGTTTTTACAGGTTCCAGTGTTACATTGAAATATGCTTTTGCAAAATCAATAAATTCTATTGCTGTCCAGTTAACACAGAAATTAGGCTGGCAAAAAGTAATTGAATATGCTTATAAGTTGGGTATAAAAACCAAATTAGCCGACGTACCTTCTGTTTGTCTGGGTTCCAGCGATGTATCCTTATTTGAATTGATTACAGCTTATTGCCCTTTAAATAATGAAGGCTATAAAATAGAACCTATACTCGTTACAAAAATTACGGATAAAAAAGGCAGGGTGTTGTATGAAATGAATCCTAAAAAGGAAAGGGTGATAAGTGAAGAAACAGCTTTTTTAATGAATCAGATGTTACAGGGTGGTTTGCATGAACCCGGAGGTACAACACAGGCACTGTTTGAATATGATTTATTTGCAGACAATAAAACAGATTTTGGAGGTAAAACTGGAACATCTTCCAATCATTCTGATGGCTGGTTTATTGGTGTTACACCTGATTTGATTTCAGCTTCCTGGGTAGGGGCCGATAACAGAAGCGTCCATTTTCGTACATCTGAATTAGGTGAAGGTTGTAAAACAGCTTTACCTATTTATGGTCTTTTTATGGAGAAATTGTTGAAAGACCCAAGATATCTTGAGTACAAAAAGAAATATCCAAAACCTAAAATTAAAATAAATAAGAATTACAGTTGTCATACTTATTTTCATAAAAATGACAGTACAATAAGCGAAGAACCTGTGTCGCCGCAACAACAAATCGCAGAATAATATTATAATTTATAATTAAAGTTTGAAATTCTGAATTTATTTTTAATTTTGCGACATCATATAATAATTAAAATTTAGAACATGTTTATTGAAAAAAATAAAGTCGTTTCTCTGACTTATACATTAAGATTCGACAATGCAGAAGGTGATCTTATTGAAGAAATTGATGAAATAAATCCGGAAAATGTATTAATCGGTCACGAAAATCTTTTTGAGAAATTCGAAGCAAAAATATTAAAGCTAAAAGCAGGTGATGCTTTTGAATTCACCTTAAGTCCTGATGAATCCTACGGTCAGTATGATGATGAAAAATTAATTGATTTACCTAAAGAAAATTTCTTTATTGATGGTAAATTTGATGACGAAATGGTTTATGAAGGTGCTATAATTCCTATGGAAGACGAAGAAAATGATATTCACGCTGAAGCAATTGTTACTGAAGTAACTGATAAAGATGTGAAACTTGATTTTAACCATCCTCTGGCAGGCGAAACACTTTATTTTAAAGGAAATATATTAAGTGTAAGAGAAGCTACAGCTGAAGAAATTAAATTCGGCGACGTAACTGAATAATCCTTTAATAAATAAATATTATCAGGTAAAGCCGGTATTAAGTTTAAATATCGGCTTTATTTTTTTCTTATTTTTACAAAAATATATTAATGAAAGTTTTGATAGCCATTGATGATACAGATAATCTGGAAAGCAGAGGTACCGGTTTTCAGGCCCGTCAGCTGGGTAGATTGATAGCAGAGAAGGAAATCGGTAAAATCAATGGAATTACGCGTCATCAATTGTATGTACATGATAATATTCCTTATACTTCTCATAACAGCTCAGCTTGTATTGAAGCAGAAATCTTCGATTTTGAACCTTTAATAAAGCTTTGCAGGGATTTTTTGCTTGAAGTGGCAGCAGAAGGTTCAGATGCAGGCTTATGTATTGCAAAATATGAAAATATAAACAGTGAAATTATTGATTGGGGGAATAAAGCAAAAATCGAAGTGCTTACTAAAGCTGATGCACATGCTTTAGCCGAAAGAAACAATCTTTATTTGGAGGGACTTACCGGTGAAAAAATCGGTGTTATCGGCTCTCTCGCCGCAGTCGGTTTGCATTTTGATGGTAACGATGGAAGATATTTATGGATTGCAGGTAAAGAAATGCGTGAAATACAGGGTGTTTTTACCGTAAATGACTTGAAAAATATTTCAACAATTAATGCTATTCTTACGAAAGAAAATTATAACTTTGTTGCAGATTCTGATACCGTTTTTATTGAAGACTGGTTAAGGCCAATCTTAAAAAACAATGAAGCCGTAATAATTGTAGAAAAATCAGAATCAACAGCTTACGATTGGAAAGCATTAACAAAAATTGACGTAAAAGCTTTAACACAGTAGCATTTTTAATCATTGAATTATGGGAATAAAATCAACAACAACAGTCCAAAATCGTAGTTCTGCGCTGACTATTGCTGAATTTATTTTGCTTTTTTTATTGGGAAGTTTAGCAATTGTTTTGCATGCAAGATTAAGAATTCCGTTGCATTTACCCGGTCGTCATGGTATTGAATTCATGATGTTATTACTGATTGGCCGCAGTTTTTCATCTTTCAGGTTTGCATCTTCACTTTCTTCGCTGGGTGTGGCTTCCATGCTTTTAATTCCTGTGCTGGGTTTTAAAGATCCTTTTATGTCGGTTGTTTTCATATTACCGGGTATACTGATTGATTTGTTTTACAATACCTTACCAAAAATTAAAAATAATATATGGTTGCTGGCTTTAATTGCCGGTATAGCTTATGCCATTATCCCGATTGCCCGGCTATTAATATCAATTTCAACAGGATATTTGTACGAAAGCTTTTTAGGTGGATTTTTGTATCCTTTAGCCATGCATTTTGTTTTTGGTTTTATTGGTGGCTTAGGCGGTGTTTCATTGATAAAAGCGGTGAAAAACAAACGCTGATTATGTTGAGTTATAAGTTTTAAATTATGAGTTATGAGTTGGGTTTTTCGTAATTCATAATTTTTTTAATCATCGAATTGTAAATATATTCTTTTCGTAAAAGTGTCAAAATTGAGGAATTATAGCATTGTTTCTTTTATTACTTTTCTATTTTTTATTGCTTGTTCAAAAGACGAAAGCGATAATAAAATACCTCCAATCTTACATTTAAAAATTGGTAATTCATATATTGCTAATGATACTGCTATTGCAGAAGGTTCCCAAATAACGATTGGTATTTCAGCACTGGCAAATGGAGGTGAAAACCTTTGTAATCTCGTTATCAAGTCCAATAATTCATTGAGTCTTCTTGATTTTGGCTTTAATGCAGCAAGTATAGATAAGGACTTTGTTATTCATAAGAATACCGACAGTATACAGAAAATTTCAATAATCATTTATAACAAAACTGGTCTGTGCGACAGTATTGTTCTGAAATTATACAAAAATGGCAGTGCTTACAAAGCTGTTATTTATTATCCATCCATAACACTGGGAGGGCAAAACAATACTTCAATTGGTTCTTTTTCCTCATTCTCAAATGGCTTGGTTTATAATCTGAATGATGCATCAACCAATCAGGCATTAATTGATTTATTGTACTATTATAGTGTTACCAATCAGGAATATAACTGTATTGCTTCACCGGGTGCTAATATTACCGGCATATTTAGTGGTGCAAATGCACCTGAATTCTGGTCAGTAAAAAACACCACTTATTTTAGCCGCACAGTAATAAATATTCCGCTTTCATCTTTTGATAATGCGTTGAATGATAGTATAATAATTGCCAATATTTTTAGTAATGGTGGAAGAAAAGCAAAAGCATTGACAGCCAATCAGATTTGGGGCTTTCAGACACAAACCGGGAAATTTGGGCTGATGAAAATTATAAATGTTAACGGACTCGAAAGCGGCACAGTTCAAATAGCTGTTAAACTACAGCAATAATCAAATTATGAAAGTAAAAGTTTTACATATTATATTCGCTTTGATATTAGTTTATTCTGTTCCGCTGCATGCTCAGGATACCGTTTCTAAGAATATTTTCCTTAAAGGTATTACTGTTAATGCTTCACGTAACAACGAAAATATCAGTAATATGGCCTCCAGTGTGGATGTGATTGCTAAAAGTGATATTGATAACTATCCCTGTACCAGTTTTGATGATTTATTGCAATCCATCGCCAATGTTTATGTAAACAGGAGTTCAGGTATATTTTCAAGGAATTCAAGTGTTACCATGAGGGGGATGGACGGGACCAACCGTGTATTGGTTTTATACAATGGTATTCCCTTAAACAAGACATCAGGGGGTGGTGTAAACTGGGATATTATAGACCCGGAAACTGTTGAGAAAATTGAAGTTATTAAAGGTTCAAATTCAGCTTTATATGGTAACAATGCTATGAGTGGTATCATTAATATAGTTTCCCGAACACCAAAGGAAAAATTTGCAGGAACAGCAGGTATTTTATATGCAACTTACAATACAACAGGAGGTAGGATAAGCCTTTCAGGAAATCAGATAATGAATAACAAAGGCTGGTATTGGTATGCCAATGCATTTTACCGTAAAGGTGACGGTTATATTATTGTCTCTGAAACCAGCAGGGATAGTAACGATACCAAACTTAAAATGAATGAAATTTCAACAGATTTTAAATTAGCCTATCAGTTTAATGAAAATACACGCATATCTGTCAACTACAATTTCTATCATGATAAAAGGAGTGATGGAATTAAAATTTTTGAAACAGATGGCAGTTTATTGTATGATTATTCCAATGTGCTAATGGCAGATTTTACCACTGTATTTAAGAATAATATTGATTTTCAGGCAAAAACATTTTATCATTACGACTATTTCTGGCAACATACCGAAAGGTTAAATGAAACAGGAGATGTTTATAAATTATATGATACCGACCAGTCATCTCATGATTTGGGTTTATGGCTGAATGCATCAAAAAGATTTAGTCCCTTGTATAAGCTTACAGCAGGTATGGATTTTAAAACTGGCGATATGAAAGCAGAAGATACCTACCGTACATCTACTGATCATGCCATCAGACAGGGGAAAATCGGATTTATTGCCGCTTTTGCTGAGAATGAATTTCAACCTGTTAAGAATATTAAAATAATAGCATCTTTAAGATTTGATTTTGCGCAATTTTTTGATGGTAGTTTTTCAATTGATAATCCAACCTATACCACTGGTTTTGCAACTTCCTATGTTGAAAATTATCCTTCAAGCCAGTGGACTAGTTTAAGTCCAAAATTATCTGCAAAATATTTCATTAACCCTAAAACTGATGTTTTTATAAGTTTTTCACGCGGATTTATGCCGGCAACGCTGGATGATATGTGCAGCTCGCGCAAAATTACCAAGGGTTTTAAGCTGGCAAATCCCAATCTGAAACCTGAATATGTAAGCAGTGTGGAAATTGGGAATACATACAAGCCCAATAATAATCTTTTGTTTGAAAGCAGTGTGTATTATTCACGTGGAACAGATTTTCAGTATTTCGTTGCTACAGGTGAATTCATTGATATCGATAAAATTGTGTTAAGACGCGAAAACATCGGGAAAGTTAATATTTATGGATTAGAAACTTCAGTAAAATATCAACTCACTAATTACCTGACGTTGAAAGCCAATTACACCTATAATAATTCTGAAATTGTTGAATTTAATGCAGTAAATGAAACCGGAGTAAATCTGAAAGGCAAATATATTGCCGAAATACCACCACATCAGTTCTTTATCGGTGCATTGTTGAAATCCAAAATTCTTAATGCAACCTTTACTTTAAATTATATAAGTAAACAATGGGCTGATGAACAGAATTCAACAGAACTGGTGGAACATACAACACTTGATTTACGTTTATCGAGACAATTTTTAAAACGATTCGTTGCTGCAGTTGATATACAAAATCTGACTGACCTTCAGTATATTGATAAAAAAGGTGGTTTAGCACCAGGCAGATTCATTGAACTGGATTTAGGTGTGAAGTTTTAATATGATAATCAGAAATAAAAAAAGCCTTCCATTTACTGAAAGGCTTTTTAACTCAATTAGACAAACAAAACAAACAACAATAATTATCTAACCAGTATTTTTTCTGTATAAAAGCTGTTATCATTATATCTTAATTTAACGAAATAAATTCCTTTACCAAAGCTTGTTAAATCAATTGAAAGATAAGATGAAAAAGTATTTTCAGTAAGTATTTGTTTTCCAATAATATTGTAAACACTAATTTCTTTTACTGCTTTTACTGCATTTATTGTAAATTTACCATTGCAAGGGTTAGGATACAGGCTGACATCGCTTTTTGCCGTATTATCATTTACACCAACTGTTGAAGTGGCTGTAAGCAAAATATCATCAATCTTAGAAATGCCTGCAACTCCGACAGTTCCTCCGTTTACATCAGTATTTCCTTTCATTAGCCATCTGATATAAACATAGCCTGTTCCCTGTCCGCTAACCGGTACAGCTAACTGGTTAGCTACTCCGGTAGTCCAGTCGTTTCCGCAGGTAATAAGTCCATTGGCTACATCAGTCCAGTTTCCTGTTTCTGTTTTCCATTGAATCTGAAAGTTTTTAGGTCCAGCATTGGTTCCTCCACCGCGTTGTTTGGATGAAATCTTAAAATTAGTATAATTCGCTGCTTTAAATTTTATAACCCATGCTTTAATAGTGTCTCCATTGTCCCATTTGGTGGTTGTGGCTGCATAGTCTCCAGTGCTGACACCATTTGTAAAAGTAATGGAATCGAAGGATGGAATTGCAAAATTCTCAAACAATAATGAATTGTTAAGGTTTACAACCAGTCCCGAATTAGGATAGCATGATGTAAAAGCATTGGCCGGAAATGAATAGCCAATAATAGTGTCTTGTGCATTAATTCCTGATATAATTGCACAAAATGAAATAAAAAATAAAAATCTTTTCATAGGTTTAATATTAATGATTGACGAAGTGCAAAAATAAACAATTCGATTAAATAAACAAAATTATTGTTAATTAGAAAACATAATCTATTTTTGCCTTAAATTAACCAAACCAATTTTATGAAAAAACTGATTTTTACTACTGCTATGTCAGTAATGCTTTTTATGGGATTTACAAAACTAAGTGCCCAACCCTGCGACATCAAACCGGATGACTTGCCTGAATTGAAAAATCGTATCTTAATTGTTGATTTTCAAGGTGATTCACTTAGAGACTGGTTGCTCGAAAACTGGAAATTAAATAAAAAAATTGAGTTTAAAACTCAAAAGGAATGTTTGAATATTCCCAAGGACCAAAGGGAGAAATATCTTGTATTAGGCAATTATTATGAAGAAATGCATTATCAGGGATCAGAATTTGGCAAGCCTAAAAGAATGCATTCATCGCATAGACTTAGTATGATAGGATTAATCCGTTTAGAGGATTATAAAAAAGTATTAAGTTCTAATAATCCGGATAATGTGGTTATTGCAACTTATACTCCTGAATTTGAAAAGGATAAAAATCTGAAAGAAAGACTTGCTAATGAATTTCGTATCGAAAATCATACAGGTTATGAATTTGAACCTGAACGTTTATATAATACAGCTGAAATAAAACTTTGTATCAAAATATTGCTCAATCAACTAAGTGTAATTGAGAAAGATAAAAAGAAAAAATATGATACACGTGACCTTTCCAAAGATCAGTCAGAAGAAAATTGCAAAAATATAGCCTCTAAAGATGTTTATATTGATAAAAGATTTATAAAAGAACCGGCTGATGTTGCTGATTTTAAAAGAAATAAAAAATTTACTGTTTATGTTGTAAGCAGTGAAGAAATTGAGTCAAAAATACTTAATGAAGAAGATGTGTTGATTGCATATAATTCACCATTTGGAATACAGGGTGCAAATGATATATTATTATTTACCCACTTTCTGGTAAATGCCAAAGATGGTGTTTATTACTACCAATCGGGCAGAGGCCAGTTTACAATGCCGGGAGCTTATTTCCGCAAAGCTGTTTTTAAAGAAATAATGGATTGTGCAAAGTAAAATACCGGACAAAAATTGAAAAACAACCCTGACAAGATTTAAATACCTTTCAGGGTTGTTTTTTTGTTAGTAAATACTTTTTTATCAAATTATAAAAAAGTTTAAATTTGCTTACTGATATAAAATCATAGCAAAAAGCAGATGCTGCAATTTATTCTTAAAAGACTGTTTTACGGATTTTTGGTTATTTTGGGTGTTATAACAGTTGTTTTTCTGTTGTTTAATGTCTTACCGGGCGATCCTGCACGAATGATGCTGGGACAGCGGGCTGATATAGCTTCTGTTGAAGCCATCAACAAGGATTTGGGCAGAGATAAACCATTAACAACACAATATTTCAATTACCTGAATGATTTATCCATTATCTCCATTCATAATATATCTGATAATAAGAATTACTGGTATCTCGATACTACAAAATATACTGCAGTAGTCAGGCTGATTCCTTTCGGAAATTATGCATTGGTTCTGAAAAAGCCTTATATGCGCCGTTCCTATCAAAGTAAACGTATGGTTACTGAAATAATAGCAGAAGCATTTCCTAAAACTGCATTATTAGCATGTGTTTCAATGTTGTTTGCTTTTGTTATAGGAGTCACTGTCGGGGTTTTTGCCGCACTTAAAAAGGATGGTTTTTTCGACAGGATATCATTAGTATTGTCAGCATTTGGGATGTCATTACCTTCTTTTTTTGCAGCTATAATTATTGCATGGCTTTTCGCTTTTGTATTGGCTAAATATACAGGATTAAGCATGTTTGGCAGCATGTATTCTGTTGATGATTTTGGCAATGGCGAACATCTTGATTTAAAGAACCTGATATTACCTGCATTTACTCTTGGTATAAGACCTCTTGCAGTAATTGTTGAGTTAACCCGGAGCTCAATGCTGGATGTTCTCTCACAGGATTATATTAGAACTGCTAAAGCAAAAGGATTATCTACCTATGCTGTAATTACAAGGCATGCTTTAAAAAATGCTATGAATCCGGTAATTACTGCTGTTTCAGGTTGGTTTGCATCTTTAATGGCTGGTGCTGTTTTTGTTGAATATGTATTTGACTGGAAAGGTGTAGGTGTTGCTATAGTTGATGCATTGGAAAAATATGACTTTCCTGTGGTAATGGGTATTTTGCTTTTTATATCTGTCATATTGGTAATTATCAATATCTTTGTAGATATTTTATATGGATTGTTAGACCCCAGAATAAGACTGGAGTAAGGCGCTGATTTTGTGAATTATAAATTATGAGTTATGAGTTATAAGTTATAAGATATAGGCTAATAGCCAAAAGCTAAAAGCTAAATGCTAAAAGCCAAAAGCCAATAACTCAATAACCTAATAACCAAATAACTAAATTTTTAAAAATGAGAAGAAAAATTGTAGCTGGAAACTGGAAAATGAACAATACTTTTCAGGAAGCTGATGAATTGATCAACGAAATTATGGATGGACTGGAAGAAGCCAATCAAAAAAGTGTAAATGTAGTGCTTTGTCCTCCTTTTACTTTTTTGGAAATGACTACAGATTATGCACAGGAAAGTGATTATGCTGTTGGTGCTCAGAATGTCAGTTGTCACGATGCCGGTGCTTATACCGGTGAAGTTGCTGCTAAAATGCTGGAATCTATGGGCGTTGAATATTGTATCATCGGACACTCAGAACGACGTAAATATTTTCATGAAACAGACAAGGAACTTACCCAAAAAGCAGAATTATTGTTAAAAAATAATATTTTACCCATTTTTTGCTGTGGTGAAATTTTGCCTGAGCGAGAAGCAGCTAAACAATTTGATGTGGTTAAACAACAGTTAACAGATGCAGTTTTTAATCTGGATCCACTTGATTTTGCCAAGATTATTATAGCTTATGAGCCTGTTTGGGCTATAGGAACAGGTGTTACCGCTACACCTATGCAGGCACAGGAAATGCATGCTTATATCCGTTCGCTTATAGCTGAAAAATATGGTAAAGAAATTGCCAAAAACACAAGCATATTGTATGGTGGTAGTTGTAATGCTGAAAATGCTAAAGAACTGTTTGCAAATCCAGATGTAGATGGCGGTCTTATTGGTGGCGCTTCATTAAAAGCTAAAGATTTTCTTAAAATTATTGACTCTTTTTAAAATATTAAAATGGTTTATATCGAACTTGATGTTAAAATAAATCCTGAGAATCCATTAATGGAAATTCTTATGGTTGAGCTGGGCGAAATAGGATTTGAAAGTTTTGTGGATACAGAAACAGGCATGCTTGCGTATATTCAAAAACAGGATTTTAACGAAGATAAAATTAAAGATATTCAGATTATTAAAGAAAATCCTTCACTCTTTTCATATATATTTCAGCAAATGGAAGATAAAAACTGGAATGAAGTATGGGAATCCAATTACGAGCCGGTTATAATTGCCGGCAGATGTGGTATCAGAGCTCCGTTTCATCCCGAAAATAATGATGTAGAGTTTGATTTGGTCATTGAGCCAAAAATGTCTTTTGGGACAGCACATCATGAAACTACTTCTATGATGATTGAATTGCTGCTTTCAGAGAATATTAAAGGGAAAACCACGTTGGATATGGGTTGTGGTACAAGTGTACTGGCAATTTTAGCTGCAAAATTAGGAGCCGTTAACATAATGGCGATTGACAATGATGAATGGGCTTATAATAATTCACTTGAAAATATCCTGAAAAATAATGAGCCTCATATTAAAGTTTTATTAGGTGATGCACAACAGCTTGACGGTTTGAACTTTGATGTAATTATAGCCAATATCAACAGAAATATTTTACTGAATGACATTCATACCTATGCAGCAGCATTAAATACCAATGGCGTTTTGATGATGAGCGGTTTTTATGAAAACGATATTGATGTAATTAAATCCGAATGTACAAAATACAATTTATGTTTTGATCGTTTTATATCGAAAAATAATTGGGCAGCGGTAAGATTTTATAAATAAAATATTATTCATTTTATGTTTAAAAAACATATCTTTTTGTGTTTGGTTGTAAGTTTATTAATACCATTTCAATCCTTATATTCTCAACAAATCCGTAATTTTCCAAAAGATCAGCAACTCTTTCTGGAAGAAGTTAAGTCATTCTTTTATAATGATAAAAATCTTGAGAAAGAAACTAAGCTTAAGATAGATAGTATGTTTATGGACTTTGATGCGCATTGGAATACTACAGATATTTCCGATGAACAAAAAACACAGATCATTACAGCATCTAATTTAATGTTAAAAGCCAAATTAAGGGCTTATCCTAATTTTTATAATTTCTATAGCTGTATCAGCATTTTTAAAAATAGCAAGCAAAAGGAAAATAGTTATACTGCTTGGTTTAAAGGTGTTATAAGTTTACTTGATGCAAAAAAGGTAAGATATTTTGCCGGTTTTTTGGAAACAACTGAAAATTTATTGAAATCAAATTTTATTTATAATTCAAGAAATGTATGTTGGTATTCAAGTAATGATGATTATTATTTTGTGAATGATTCAAGTTTAAGAATAGTATTTCCTTCACTTGATTTATGCTGTCTTGCAAGTAAAGATAGTTCTGTAGTTCTTAATACAAAAGGTGTTTATTATCCAATTGATAATAAATGGATAGGAGAGGGCGGCAAAATTTCCTGGGAAAGAGCCGGTTTTCCTCCCAATGATGTCTATGCTTATATCGGTAAATATTCGATTGATTTAAAATTTGCAAAATATACTATAGATTCTGTCAGGTTTTTCTATCCTGCTTATTTTAAATCTTTTTTAACCGGATCACTTCAGGAGAAAATAATGGCTGATATTACCGAAGATAAAGCTTCTTATCCAAGGTTTAACTCTTATGAAAAAAACGTAAGCATTAAAAATCTCTTTCCAAATGTTGATTATGAAGGTGGTTTTGCTATAAATGGTAATAAGGTTATTGGTACCGGTGATAGCTATTATGATGCAAAACTTATTTTCAAAAAAGATAATAAGGAATTTGTACATGTAACCTCTAAATTATTTGTGATTCGTACCGATAAAGTTTCTTCCAGTAATGCATCTGTAATTATTTACTGGAAAGAAGATTCAATTTATCAGCCAAATCTGGAAATGAAATATTTGAATGACTTCAAGGAATTAACCTTAATCCGTGGTATGAATGATGTATCCAAAAGTCCTTTTTTTAATACATATCATAAACTGGATATGTATATTGAAGCAATGTATTGGAAAATGGATGAAGCAAAAATTGATTTCAGCATGGTCCGCTCACCCGGAAGAACCAGTCTGGCAACCTTTGAATCGTTTAATTATTACTCTGAAGCACGTTTTGCGAAGTTGCAGGGGATAGATGAAATTAACCCCATATATAAAGTTAAGCAATATATGGATGCCTATGGTATTAATACATTTACTGTGAGCGATCTTGCAAAATATATCAAAATTGATGCTGATCAGGTTAAGGCCATGCTTATTAATCTTGCTAATTTGGGCTTTCTTATTTATAATCCTTCCGATGAGACAGTTTTTGTTAAAGATAAAGTAAGAGAATATATCAAAGCTTTAAATAAAAAGATTGATTATGATGCAATTCAGTTTCGTTCAACGGTTGAAAATGGTGTTAACGCTTCTTTGAGTTTACTGAATTTTGATTTAAAAATTAAAGGTGTTCCGATTATTTTACTGAGCGATTCGCAACAGGTTTTTATTTTTCCAACTAATGCTGAAGTAATTGTAAAGAAAAACAGGGATTTTTTATTTACAGGTTTAATTCACGCCGGAAATTTTGATTATTTTTCCAAAAATTCTTCATTTCAATATGATGATTTTAAACTGAATATGCCTGTTATCGACTCCATGAGTATAAAAGTTGAATCTTTTGTTCCTGACGAAAAGGGTGAACGTCCTTTGGTAAGATTAAAAACAGTAATTCAAAATCTGAGGGGCGAAATATTAGTAGATTATCCTACCAACAAAGCAGGATTAAAGCCATATCCCGAATACCCTGTATTTAAAAGTAAGGATGAATCTTATGTTTATTACGATAAACAATATATTCAGAACGGAGCGTATGAAAAGAATAAATTTTTCTATCACTTACAACCTTTTATTATTAAAAATCTTGACAGGATTAAAACTGATAGTTTGAGGTTTGACGGCAGTTTAACTTCAGCAGGTATATTCCCTGAAATATTTGAGCCTTTGAGAGTTCAACCTGATTATTCCTTAGGATTTGTGAGAAATACACCACCTGCAGGTTTGGCTAATTATGGTGGCAAAGCCAGGTATTTTAATAAGATAGATTTGAGTAATATGGGCTTAAGAGGTAATGGTAAGCTCGATTATCTGACATCTACATCATTATCAAATAATTTTATTTTTCTGCCGGATTCTATGCATGCTGTTACTCAAAACTTTGATATAAAAGAACAAACTGCATTGACAGAATACCCGCAATTAACTGTTACCAATGTAAATCAACGCTGGTTTCCCTACAGGGATTCAATGTTAGTTGCACAGATTGATACAGCTTTTGCAATGTATAACAGGGCATCTCAGCTTAACGGAATGGTAATGCTTACACCAAAAGGTTTAAGTGGTAAAGGAAAAATGGTTTTTGAAAAAGCTGAAATGGAATCAAATTTATACAGTTTCAAACAGCATTTATTTGATGCAGATACTGCGAATTTCCGTTTAAGAACATACGATTTAACCGATTTAGCTTTTAATACTGAGAATTATAAATCTCATATTGATTTTCAGAAACGTAAAGGTGAATTCAAATCAAATTCTGATGCATCAAAGGTTAACTTTCCTGTAAACAAATATATCTGTTACATGGATTTTCTGGAATGGTTTATGGATAAGGATGAACTGGCTTTGAAGAATACAAAAAAGACAGTTGAAGAAAATATCGATAAATTATCATTGAAAGAACTCATTTCAGCTAAATTACCAGGTTCAGATTTTGTTTCAACGCATCCTTCTCAGGATTCTCTGCGATTTAAATCTCCCAGGGCTTTATTTAATATGAAAGATTATATATTAACTGCCGAAGATGTAAAGCTTATTAAAGTTGCTGATGCTGCTATTGCTCCGGCGGATGGTAAGGTTGTGATATTACGGCAGGCCGAAATGTCATCTTTTACCAATGCTACAATTGTTGCCAATAGAACAAATAAATATCATAGTTTTTATAATGCTACAGTTTCTGTCAGAGGCAGACAAAGTTATTTTGCAAGTGCTAATTATGATTATGTTGATGAAAATGATATTAAATTTAAGCTGTTTTTTGATAAAATGGGCGTAGACCCGAATCTTCGTACCTATGCAAACGGTACAATTTCAGATTCATCTGATTTTGCTTTGAGCCCTGCTTTTGATTTCGCCGGTAGCGTTCAGCTTAAAGCAAACCGAGAATTTTTAACATTCAGCGGTGGTACCAGAATCAATCAGTTATGTGATGAATCAGCTAAAACCTGGTTAAAATTTAGTGCTGAAATTAATCCAAAACAGATTTTTATCCCTATAGATGCTGATCCTAAAGCTACTGATGGCAGAAAATTAGCTGCTGCCATATTATATGCAAATACAGCACAGATTTATACTTCTTTTGCCGGACCTAAAAGATTCTACAGCGATACAGCTGTGGTATCTGCTTCCGGATTTTTAACCTATAATAAACCAAAAAATGAATATATCATTGCATCCAAAGAGAAATTACTGAATCCTGATACACTTGGAAATAAGCTGGTACTGGATATTACAAATTGTGTTACAACAGGAGATGGAAATATAAATATGGGAACCAATCTGGGCAGAATGCAGATGGCAAGTTTTGGAAGGGTTACCAATAATATGAGAAGTAATGAAGCTACTTTTGATCTGGTAATGACTGTTAATTTCTTTTTCCAGTATGATGCAATGAAGATGATGGGAAAAAGCCTTTATACCAATAACAGCCTGAGCAGTATTGAAAATAGTAATACCGGAAAAGTAAAAAATGCTTATTATGAAATTCTTGGAGAAAAAGGAGCTGAAAAAGTAATCAATGAGTTAAATATGTACGGGTCGCTCAGGAAAGTTCCTGATGCCCTGGATAAAACTTTCATGCTGACAGATGTTAAACTCAGATACGATTCAATTACCAAATCCTTTGTTTCAATGGGAGCTATCGGTATTGGCAATGTCGGAAAAGATCAGATTAATAAATATGTGAAAGGGAATCTTCAAATCATAAAAAAAAGAAGCGGGGATATATTTACCTTGTATCTTGAATTAGACGATGCTGAATGGTATTTCTTTACCTATAGTAATAATTTAATGCAGGCTTATTCTTCCATTAAATCTTTTAATGATTTTATTACCCTGGAGAAACCTAAGAATCGTCGTTTGGAGGCTGAAAATGGCATGCCCGCTTATTCATATTATTTGTCTACTGAACGTAAAAAGACTGATTTTCTAAAGAAAATGCAAGCTATTGGTGCTACCGGCGACGAAATTCCTCCGCCGCAAGAACCTGAAAAAAAGGAGGAGTAGGTTGATAGTTATGAGTTATAAATTATAAATTATGAATTATGAATTATGAATTATGAATAAACAAACTAATTACTAATAACCAATAACCAATAACCAATAACTAATAACTATTAACCAATACACCATCGGTTAATACCGGAACCACATTCGCAGTATCAAACTGAAAACTGTACTCAAGTACATCATCCAGATTAAGTTTTCTTAAGCGTTCATGGTGGGCTGCTTTTTGAATGTAAGCCAATGGATTTGGTTTTGCAATTTGCCATAAATCCAGCGCGGCTTCTGCAGCATCACATGCTATTGTAAAAGTAGGAGAGTACTTTAATTTTTCAATTAATGCACCTGCAAAAATTGAATCTTCGAGATTAAATTTGTTTTTCCAACCGGCACAAAGAATGACTACATTGCAATTTTGTTTGATTAACCATTGACTCAATATGCTAATGTTAGAGAAAGCTCCTATTACCAATCCCTCTGCATTTCTTGCCATTTCTATAGCTTGTGTGCCATTGGTTGTGCTATAGGCAATGGTTTTCCCTTTAACGGCTTCAGTCATAAAATTAAAGGCGGAATTGCCAAAATCTGCAAAGCCTGTTACTATTCCTTCCCTTTCTGAAGCTACCAGAAATCCTTTATCCTTGTATGCTTTGGCTTCTTCCAGACTTGCAACAGGAATAATGGCTTCAACGCCATTTTCAAAGGCAGCACAGATAGAAGTGCTGGCACGTAGGATGTCTGCCATTACTACGATAAAATTCTCTTTTGTGACGATTTCACTGTATAATTTGGGTGTAAAACAAACTTCGATAGTGTTCATGTATGATTTTTTTGATTTGCAAAAGTAAGGAGATTTTAGTTATGAGTTATAAGTTATGAATTATAAATTTTGGAAATATCGGCCTGAATCAATTAAATAAAAAACATAATATTCCGGATAGCTTTCTTATTTCTGTTAGACTTTGAAATAATTAATAACTATCATGATTTCAGTTGAATATATTCCTGTTTTGATAAATTTTATCAAAAAGCTATTGTTAATAACTTCCAGTTTTTTAGACCTTACAAACTTGTTTAAATCAATTATAATTCGTACTTTTGAAACTAATTATTATACATATTAAACAATTGAAAATGAGTGAGATTGAAAACGAAGAATTGAATGTAATTCCTGCAACTTATACAGCTGATAATATTCAGGTGTTGGAAGGCCTTGAAGCTGTCCGTAAACGCCCTGCCATGTATATTGGCGATATCAATATAAGAGGTTTGCATCATTTGGTTTATGAAGTGGTTGATAACTCTATTGATGAAGCATTAGCAGGTTATTGTAATAAAATAGATGTTTTTATAAACGAAGATAATTCAATTACTGTAAAAGATAATGGTCGTGGTATTCCTACCGGTATAATGGAAAAAGAAGGCCGTTCCGCACTTGAAGTTGTATTGACTGTTTTGCATGCCGGTGGTAAGTTCGATAAAGGTTCATATAAAGTTTCCGGTGGTTTGCATGGTGTGGGCGTTTCATGTGTAAATGCACTCTCAAAATACCTTAAGGTGGAAGTATATAGCAATGGTAAATCCTATATGCAGGAGTATGAATGTGGTAAGCCATTATACCCTGTTAAAGAAACCGGTGATTCTGATCAAACAGGTACTACCGTTACTTTCTTACCTGACGATTCTATTTTTATTACTAAGGAATATAGCTATGAAATATTATCTTCACGTTTGCGTGAATTATCTTTTCTGAATAAAAAAGTTACCTTAAATATTACCGATTTACGCGAAAAAGATGAAAACGGTGAATATATTTCTGATATTTATCATTCAGATAATGGCTTGAAAGATTTTATCGAATATCTTGATGCTGTTAGGGAAAAATTAATGCCCGACCCAATTTATATTGAAGGTGAAAAAAACAATACTCCGATAGAAATTGCGATGCAGTACAATACTTCTTTTTCAGAAAATATACATTCTTACGTAAACAACATCAATACTCACGAAGGTGGTACTCACTTAGCCGGTTTCAGAAGAGGCTTAACCCGTACATTGAAAGCGTATGCTGAAAAATCAGGTATGCTGGATAAAATTAAGTTTGATATCAGTGGTGATGACTTTCGTGAAGGCTTAACAGCTATTATTTCTGTAAAAGTTCAGGAACCACAGTTTGAAGGACAAACCAAGACAAAGTTGGGGAACTCTGAAGTAATGGGTTTTGTTGATCAGATAGTCAGCGAATTGCTTACCAATTTCCTTGAAGAGCATCCCAAAGAGGCCCGAATGATTGTTAATAAAGTTATTCTTGCAGCTACAGCCCGTCATGCTGCCCGCAAAGCCAGGGAATTGGTTCAGCGTAAGAACGTTTTGAGCGGCTCAGGTTTACCCGGCAAATTATCCGATTGTTCTGAACGTGACCCTGCCAAATGTGAATTGTATCTTGTTGAAGGTGATTCTGCCGGTGGTACTGCCAAACAAGGCAGAGACAGAAAATTTCAGGCTATTTTACCGTTGAGAGGTAAAATTCTGAATGTTGAAAAAGCAATGCAGCACAGAATTTATGAAAGTGAAGAAATAAAAAATATGTTTACAGCCATGGGTGTAAGCATTGGTACAGAAGAAGACAGCAAGGAATTAAATCTTGAAAAATTACGTTATCATAAAATCATCATCATGACGGATGCTGACGTTGATGGTAGTCATATTGCAACACTTATTCTTACTTTCTTTTTCCGTTATATGAAGGAAATGATTGAACAGGGTTATGTTTACATTGCCACTCCTCCATTATATTTGATTAAAAAAGGAAAGGATGAACGCTACTGCTGGACAGAAGAAGAGCGGATAAAAATAGTTGAAGAATACACAATAAATGGTAAAGAAAGCAATGTTCATATCCAGCGTTACAAAGGTCTTGGTGAAATGAATGCAGAACAGTTGTGGGATACAACAATGAATCCTCAGTTCAGAACCTTACGCCAGATTACCATTGATAATGGTTCTGAAGCAGATCGCGTATTCTCCATGCTCATGGGTGATGAAGTACCACCACGCAGGGAATTTATCGAAAAGAATGCAAAATATGCAAGAATAGACGCATAATTATTAAAAAAAACTTTCTAACGTGTTGTTTCAAAGTCACGGGGTAACTTTGAGTCACCCCGTGACTTTTTAAATTTAAATTTTATGAAAACTGTATTAATAACAGGCGTATCCAGTGGATTCGGGAAAGCAATTGCAGAAACCTTAGCCGAAAAAGGTTATAATGTTTATGGAACAGTCAGAAACGCTACTAACGAATCATTAGCATATAAGACCATTATTGTTGATGTATGCAAACCCGAAACGATTCAAGCGGGGATTAATGAAGTTTTGCAGCAAGCAGGGAAAATTGATGTTCTGATAAACAATGCCGGTTTTGGTTTAACCGGTGAAATGGAACTAACAGATAATGAAGACCGTAAACGATTATTTGACACCAATATTTTTGGTTATATTGATATGGTTAATGCTGTTCTTCCTGTTATGAGAAAGCAAAAAGAGGGAAAAATAATTAACATTGCATCACTTGCCGGTGTTTTTGCTATACCTTATCAGGGATTTTATTCTACCACTAAGTTTGCCATAAACGGCTACAGCGAAGCATTACATTACGAGTTAATAGGCACAGGTATAAAAGTTGTTGTCGTTAATCCTGGTGATTATAAAACCAGTTTTACAGCCAACCGTATACTAACACCGATTCATGAAGAAGGCAGAAAAGTTTTTGATACCGTTGTTAAAGCTATAGTTAAGGATGAGACCAAAGGATTAGATCCAAAACATTGTGCTAAGCTGATTGCTAAAATCATTGAAAAGAATAATCCTTGTTTCCGCTATGTTGCAGGAAGTCTGGAACACAAATTAAGCGCTTTTATAAAAAGACTGCTTCCTGATTCCTGGTTCTTTAAAATTATTGAATCTCATTATAATATGTAAAATTACTTATATATTTTAATTCATCGAAAATGATGCTTGGTAATAATGGGTCAGATTAAAAATAAAATCACACAAGCTTTTGATTATCATAATTTTCAATTGCTGAAGTCAATAGGATTTTACTATTAAAAAATTTATTAACAAAAAGTGCAGGGTCAGCACATTAAACACTGACAAATTAATAATGAGAAAAAAAATACTTTTACTTTGCGTTTTATTCGCTTTTACATTTACAGGTTTTGCTCAATGGACATTACAAACAAGTGGTAAAATAAATGATTTTTATTCAGCTTATTTCATTGATGCCAATAATGGTTATGTTGTGGGTGATGATGATGGCGCCGGGAGTGGTGGAATGATTCTGAAGACAACTAATGGAGGAACTAACTGGACAATGCAGACCAGTAATACGTATTCCATATTAAATTCAGTTCGTTTTACTGATGTTAATACAGGTTATATTGTCGGTGGATCAGGAACCATTCTGAAAACAACCAATGGTGGAACTACCTGGACATTTCTTACAAGTAATGTGACTGGTAATTTAAAATCAATCTGTTTTCCTAGTGCCACTAATGCTTTTGTTGTTGGGAGTGGCGGAACAATTTTAAAAACTGTAAATTCAGGAACTAACTGGACAACGCTAACAAGTGGTAGAACTAACTTGCTAAAATCTGTGTATTTTATCAATACTACTACCGGTTATGTTGTAGGTGATTCAGGAACTATACTTAAGACAACTAATGGAGGAACCAACTGGGTTGCACAAAATAGCGGGATTACCGGAACTTATAATAATCTTAATGCTGTTTATTTTACGGATGTGAATACAGGTTATGCAGTTGGTCAGATGGGAAAAATTATTAAAACGATAAATGGTGGTACAAACTGGAATGCACTGACAAGTGGTGTATCAAATGATATTTTCTCTATTTATTTTGTTGATGCCAATACGGGTTATGCTGTTGGTTGGACAAAAGTTTTAAAAACTATCGATGCTGGATCAACATGGACTATTCAGGCTACTGGTATTAGCGGAACGAATGATAACCTGAATGGAATATTTTTTATCAATGCAACTACAGGTTTTACAGTTGGTAATAAAGGCAGAATCCTAAAAACCATAAATGGTGGGGGAGTAGGCATAGTCGAAAATAAAACAACTGAAGCTGTTACTATTTATCCTAATCCGGCCAACGACGTCATTACCATAAATATTGACAACAACACTCATAGTAATTGTATTTTGAAAATATATAATATTACTGGAGGATTAGTTAAGACCTTATTACTGAATCAAAACCATCAGAAAATAAATAGTAGTGACCTGACTAACGGGATTTATTTCGTTGAAATTAAATCAGATGAATGGACTGAAAAACAAAAGTTAATCATTCAAAGATAATAAGTTTAAAAAATATACTTAAAGTAAACAAAAGGAGGTTGTCTCAAAAGTCTTTGTGAACCTCTAAATTTTCTCTGTGTAACTCTGTGCAAATTATTAAATATTTATTACACAGAGAATTAATGAGAAGTCACAGAGTTATACAGAGGTTGATATGCAAGTAAATTAAACTTTTGAGACAGCCTCCTTTTTGTTTAATTCATTGATGGATTAACCGGAAAGTTAACCCAATGGGCATAATCATCGCCTAAATCAACTACAACCTTATTCCAGATGTTGGAAGGTGGTTCATTCAACAGTAGTTCTGTTTTAACTCTGCTTACAACCCAGTAATTTTCTCTTAGTTCTTCGTCCAGTTGCTTTGGACTCCAGCCTGCATAACCAACAAAAAAACGGATATTATCTTTATTAAGCTGTTGTGAAGAAATCATATCTTTAACTATATCAATATCTCCACCCCAGTATAATTCTTCATTAATTTTGATAGAATTTATTATTTCAGGAAATTTATGAATGTAGAATAAACTGTCAGTTTTAACAGGTCCACCTAAGAATAAAGGTGCATCTATACTTGGGAAATCTTTGATAAGTTCATTTAAATTAATGTATAAAGGCTTATTAAATACCATTCCATAGCTTCCTTCTTCATTATGTTCAGCAAGTAAAATTACCGAACGCTTGAAGTAGTAATCGCTCGTAAATGGCTCAGCTATAAGTAATTTACCTTGCGATGGCTTTACTTTATTAGGTTTTATCTCTAATATCTTATTTATATCTGTCATTTTATTTTTACTTTGTTCAAATTTAGTAATTTTGATGCCATAAAACGAATATTCAGCAACAAATATTATACCAATTTATGAACAATCTGTCAAATGCTGATAAATACCTGAAACTAAGAGAAGAATTTCTGTTTTTTTCTTATGAATCCTATTCTTATACTATTACTGAAGAAGGATTTTTTGCTGAATTTCATTTTAATTTAGCTGATAAATATAATTTTAGGCCAACATTAAGTTTTCCTGCCAGAAGTTTTTATAATTGGAATAATCTGAACTCAGCATTAATTGATAATATCGTTTTTCATATCGGTATGATAGAATTAATCAGTTACTGGAAAGCAGCTTGTCCCAAAACATTATTTATTAAGCCCCATAGCTTGACTGAAGAACAGATAAATTTCTGGAATAAGATTTATTATAACGGTCTTGGCGAATTTTTTTACCTGAATAATATAAATGCTTCAATTAATGATTTTGTTGAAATAAAAGCTGATACAGGAAGTAAGTTGTCAAAAACTGACATATTGACAGAAAATGCTGTTATAATACCAGTTGGTGGTGGAAAAGATTCTGTTGTAACACTCGAATTATTGAAGCTACTGAATTCAGAAAACCTTGCGCTTATATTAAATCCACGGGGAGCCAGTTTAGAAACTGCTGAGATAGGAGGTTATCCACGTGAAAATATTATTGAAATCAACAGAAGTATTCATCCTCAGTTGCTTCAGCTAAATAATGAAGGCTTTTTGAATGGTCATACTCCTTTTTCTGCATTATTAGCTTTTGTAACGCTTTTATCAGCTGCTTTTACCGGCAAAAGACATATTGCTTTATCCAATGAATCAAGTGCAAATGAGTCGACCGTTGAAAATTCAACTGTAAATCATCAGTATTCAAAATCTTATGAATTTGAATCTGATTTCAGAAATTATACAGAAAAGTATATTTCGTCCGGTTTTAATTATTTTAGTTTTTTAAGACCGTTGAGTGAACTTCAGATTGCTTCCTTGTTTGCCAAATATAGTAAGTATTTTTCATCATTTAAAAGTTGTAACGCAGGAAGCAAAACAGATATCTGGTGTGGAAATTGTCCGAAATGTTTATTTGCCTTCATTATTCTTTCTCCATTTATTGAAAGAAAAACCATAATTTCAATTTTTGAAAAAGACTTGTTGAATGAGGGTAATATGAAATTTTATTTTGAGCAGTTAACAGGCATTGAAGCAGTAAAACCCTTTGAATGTGTTGGTACAGTTGATGAAGTAAATCTGGCTGTAAATATGCTTATCATTAAACTTAGTGATGATGATTTACCTTTGTTACTCAGGTATTATAAAACTACTGCAAAATTCAACTATTATAGTCATCTGGATTTAAATTCATACCTGCATCTCTTTAATGACGAGCATTTTCTTGAAGAAAAATTCGAAAATATTCTAAAACTTTATATTTAGCATGAACATCAAAGTATTACAGGATTTAATTTTAAATAAAAAAGTGCTGATTCTTGGCTTTGGTAAGGAAGGGCAGGCTAGTTATAAGTTTTTGAGAAAACATTTTACTAAACAGGAATTTTATATTGCTGATAAAGATACTGCATTAGCTGCAAAATATACCTTTCAACCGAATGAAAATCTGCAATTTATTTTAGGAGAAGCCTATTTGGATTCACTTTGCGATTTTGATTTAATTATTAAATCGCCTGGCATTTCATTGAAAAATCTGGATGATTTATATCTTAAAAAGCTTCATATTAGTTCTCAAACTGATTTGTTTCTTCATTTATATTCATCTCAGATTATAGGAATAACAGGAACTAAAGGAAAAAGCACAACATCAAATTTAATTTATTATATTTTAAAATTGCATACTGATAATGTTTTATTGGTTGGTAATATGGGTTTTCCACCTTTTGATCAGGCTGATGCTATTGATGAAAATACGTTTATTGTATTCGAAATGTCATCACATCAATTGGAAAATTGCACCAAAGCTCCCCATTATTCAGTTTTATTGAATTTATTTCAGGAACATCTCGATCACTATCAGACTTATAAGGATTATCAACTGGCTAAATTCAATATTGCTAAATATCAAAATCCGGATGACTATTTTATTTGTATTGCTGATAATGAAGAAATTAATACGATTTTAGGTGAATTGGAATTTCCTTCAAAGCTGATACAATTTTCATTGCTGAATGAAGTCAGTAATGGTTGTTTTCTGAAGGATGATATTATATATTTCAATGATGACGGGCATATTTTCCCATATTATAATACTAATCTACCCAGATATCTTAAAGGCGAACATAATTTGCTGAATATTATGGCTGCTATCAATGTTTGTAAATTAACCGGAGTTCAGGATGAACTTATAATTGATGGAATTGGAAGTTTTAAAGGCCTGGAACACAGAATGGAATATGCCGGAACATATAAGGGAATTCAGTATTACAATGATTCCATATCAACCATTCCTGAGGCTTGTATTGCAGCCGTTAAAGCTTTGAAAAATGTTGATACATTAATACTTGGCGGTTTCGACAGAGGGATTGATTATAAAAAACTTGCCCAATTCTTAAAAGTTTCAGGGGTTGGAAATTTAATATTTATCGGAAATGCAGGTGAGCGCATTTTGGCAGAGATTAAATTGCTTGGGATAATTAATAATCAATGTTTTAAAGCTGAGAGTTTTGAACAGGCTATTGAAATTGCAAAAGAAAAAACCAGGAAAGGATACATTTGTTTGCTTTCACCTGCAGCTGCAAGTTATGATTTGTTTAAGAATTTTGAAGAAAGAGGAAAACGCTTTAAAGAATTGGTAAAGTAGAAATATTGTATCGGATAGATTATCTTATTAAAGTAACTTTGCCATTTAATTCTCTCCGTTGTTTGAAGTCTTTCCCTGAAAATATAACATTATAAGTATAAACACCACTTTCTATTTCATTGCCATTATATTTCCCATCCCAGCCAACATTAGGATTGTTGGATTCAAAAATCAGATTTCCCCATCGGTTGTATATTACCATATGATATTCAGTAAATTCTCCAGCAGTTTCAACTTTAAAATAATCGTTTAATCCATCACTGTTTGGTGTAAAAGCATTAGGTATCCAAATGTCAATAGGCATTTTACAAAGGTAAATTTGCAAGGTATCCGTTTTAATGCAGTTATCATTATTTACTGTAACCCAGTATTTTCCGGCTTGTGTTACTGTAAATTTGTTGTTGGTACTGCCATCCTGCCATAAATAGGAAGTATAAATGTTATTAATGCTTAGTTCAATAATTTCATCTTCACATATTTCCCGGTCTTTTCCTAAATTTACAATTGGATAAGGTGTAAATGTTAAATTTGTTTTGATAATACTATCGCAACCTACATAGTTAGTAAGCGTATCTGCATAAATTCCGGAAGAAGTATAGTTGTGATTTCCGATAGAAAATACTTCACCCTGGCAAAGTTTTTTACTTTGCGAAAACTGTGAAACCGGTTTAACTGATATTTGAGTGGAAATTATGCTATCACAACCTGCAACTGAAAAAAGTGTATCAGTATAATTCCCTGCATTTGTGTAAATATGAGTTCCAACCTGAATTCCTTTACCCTGACAAATGCTTGTGTTAATTGAAGTGTGTTTGTGAGGGTTTATTGTTAAATTTGTTGTAATAATACTATCACATCCGTTACTTTTAGCTATTGTATCATGATAAACACCTGTTGCGTAATAACGATGTATGCCCACATTAATAGTATCTCCAATACAAATTGACGGATAAATTGTGTCGCGGGAAGGAGGTAAAATATGTATAATTTTCCAGATTGTATCTTTCGTACAACCGGTATTATCAGTTAATTCAAGTCCGACATTATAATTGTTCCCAATAGTATAGGTATGAGCAACATTTTGGCCGTTAGCAATTGTACCATCTCCAAAAAACCATTTTATGTTAACAATATTTGGATAATTTTGAACATAAAATATTACAGGGACTCCCGGGCAAACATTATCTGTGGCAGTAAATGAATATTGTAAGTTGTTCAAGCTAAAACCGGCTGAATATCCATAAGATTCATAATTTCCAAAGCCATAAACTGAAGCAGTAAATTTATTTGGAGAAATAATACGGTGATTACCTGAAGTAATGGGTACTCTGGCATATGAATATATCGGATTTCCGGGAACAGCAATAAAAGTTGTTAAAGGAAATCCGTCCAGCGTTAAAGTTGATGTAAAAGCAGTTTTAGTAACAATGTTTACAAAATAAGAGGTAATATATGTTGAAGTAAATGCATTAAATGTAATATCATCAATAGATTGTTCCATAGGAGGAACAATTACTGAAAATGGATCGCCAACTCCATCACATAGATTTCCCTGGGCAAACTGAAGCATAAAAACTGGCATTGAGGCCTGAACATAGTTTGCCTGACTCGAAAAAAACTGATAAGTCTGGCCGGCATTTAAAATAATAGGTGTTCCATTATTAATGGTAACAGCTGTTCCATTATAATGAGCAACTATTTTAAAATAGTCTTTATTTTTGTTCATTAATGGTGTAGTGATGAAATTCCATCCTAATCTGCTGACAGGAAGCAATTCTTCAAAAAGGTGATTACATGAGGCACATCCTCCGATAAAGTCACATACACTTCCGACAAAAACAGCAATTTTATGACAGTTATAAACTTTAATATATGTTCCTGATAATTGATTATTTGAAATATACTGGTATACTTGTCCTGCATTGAGATATATTAAAAACGAACTTCCTCCGTATGGCGTTATTTCAACAATAGTATTGTTTTCAGTTGAAACTATCAGAAATTCCTCGCCAATGTGATAAGTCCATCCCTGTATACTTAAAACCCTGTATTCCCTGTCAAGCGTATTGGTTGGATAAATTATACTGGCATCTGATGATGTTTGTTTATAATTTAATGCATAAACAGTAACAGTATCTATTGCTGTAATATGAACACCTTTACTTTCAACTACTCCACTGGTTAGAACCATTGCATTATTTGGAAGTGTAACTTTTGTTGTTGAATTTGCAAGTACTGTAAATGCCTGTGTAAATGAAAGTCCGGGAATGCTCACCGTTCCGGATGTAGCAGTAGTTGATGATATATAAACTGATAATTCCATATTTGGAACTACATAGTTTAAATTATTCATAAACCCCATCCAGAAATCTTTTCCTTTTGTTGATAATTGCTGGCTATGAGCAGTTACAGAAATTAAAATTGTAATAAATAAATATAAATATTTCTTAATTGTCATTAAAAAACTATTAGTCAGATTATATTAATATAATAGACAAAAAAAAATAGAAAAAGTTGTATTTTAATGCTTTTTTTTGAATTGAAATTATATTTATCAAAAATATGATTTGTTGTATTTTATATAAATATATGATATAAAGATGTTTATAATTTATATTTAAATAATTAAAACAACGGTTATGATGTTTACTAAATAATTGCGGAATAAACGAATATTAATAATTGTTGGATACAAAAATATTGTATTCATTATCTGATTACTGTCACTTTTCCGTTCTTCTGTAACTTTTGTTTGCTGTCTTTCCCGACAAAGGTAACACTATAGGTATAAACTCCACTTTCAACGGCATCACCATTGAACTTGCCATCCCAGCCTACTTTTGGATTAAAAGTTTCAAAAATAAGCATTCCCCATCTGTTGTAAATTATTAAATGATATTCAGCAAATTCACCTGTAGTTTCAACTATAAAGTAATCATTTAATCCGTCACCATTGGGTGTAAATGCATTAGGCATCCAGATATTAATAGGCACCTTACACAAATATATCTGTATAGTATCAGATTTGATGCAATTATCATTATTTACAGTTACCCAGTATTTACTGGGTTGTGATACAGTAAATCTGTTGCTGGTACTGCCATCCTGCCATAAATATGAAGTATATATATTATTAACAAAGAGTTCAGTAATATCACCTTCACAAATTTCTCTGTCTTTTCCTAAATCAACAGAAGGAAAGGGAGTAACCGTAAGATTGGTTTTGATGATACTATCGCAGCCTAAAGCGTTCGTAAGAGTATCTGTATAATTTCCTGTGGATGTATAACTATTAATTCCAACAGAAAAAGCTTCGCCCTGACATCGTTTTGGACTTTGAGTGAATTGTGATATAGGTTTTACAGTTAAATGGGTTGTAATAATACTATCACAACCTAAATAAGTCTGGAGCGTATCTTTATAATTTCCTGCAATGGTGTATGAATGTGTTCCGACAATAAATGTATTTCCCTCACAGATTGTTTGGTTTATAGTGGTGAATTTTTTGGGTTTTACTGTAAGTTTTGTAGTAAGAATACTATCGCATCCATTGCTTTTAATTAAAGAGTCATTGTATATTCCTGTAGTTGTATAATGATGTGTTCCAACAGTAAAAGTATCTCCTATACAAATTGAAGGACTTATCGTATCTAAAGAGGGTGGTAGAATATTTATCGTTTTCCATATCGTATCACTGTTGCAGCTTGTATTATCTGTTAAAACCAGTCCAACTGTATAGTTAGCGCCAACGGTATAAGTATGTGCAACATTCATTCCGTAGCCAAATGTACCATCTCCGAACAGCCATTTATAAGTTACAATATTTGGATAGGACTGAACCAAAAATACAATAGGAGTCCCGGGACATACGTAATTTGGGTTGGAGGTAAACGTATATTGTAGGTTATTCAGACTGAATCCGGCAGAATAACCATAAGATTCATAGTTCCCAAAACCATAAACTGATGCAGTGAACTTATTGGGTGAAATAATTCGATGGTTACCTGATGTTATAGAAACTCTGGCATAAGAATATAAAGGATTTCCAGGAACTATAGCGAAACTGGAAACAGCAGAACCGTCTAAGGTTAAAGTTGAAGTAAATGCAGTTCTGGTTACTATATTAACATAATAATTGGTAATAATCGTAGATGTAAAAGCATTAAAAGTAATATCATTAATGGATTGTTCCATGGGCGGAACAACTAGTGAAAAAGGGTCACCAACTGCATCACAGCCATTTCCCTGAGCAAACTGAAGCATAAAAATTGGCATGGTTGCCTGTACAAAATTAGGGGTGCTTGAATTAAACTGATAGGTTTGACCTGCATTCAGTATAATCGGTAATCCATTGTTAATGGTAACAGCAGTGCCGTTATATTGGGCAACTAATTTAAAATAGTCCTGAGCTTTGGTTAATAAGGGTGTTGTAATAAAATTCTGACCAAACCTGCTAATAGGAAGCATTTCTTCAAATAAATGATCACAGGCTGCACATCCACCTATATTATCACAAACACTTCCAACGAAAACAGCAATTTTATGACAATTGTATTCCTTGATAAATGCTCCGGATAAAGCAGTTGTTGTGTTAATTATCTGATATACTTGTCCTTGATTAAGATTAACAATATAGGGTACTCCTCCAAAAGGAGTTATTTCGACGGTTGTACTATTTTCGGTAGCCACTATAAGATATTCTTCTCCCATATGATAAGGCCAGCCCTGAATGGTCAGAATACGGTATTCTCTGTCCAGCGTATTGGTCGGATAAATAATGCTTGCATCGGAAGTTGCCGGTTTATAATTTAATGCGAATACTGAAACCGTATCTAAAGCAGTAATATGAATGCCTTTATTTTCAACCACTCCAGTAGAATTAACCATAGCTGTTATTGGAACTACAACTTTTGTGGTAGAATTAGCCAATACTGTGTATGGATAATTAATTGATAATCCGGGAATTATTACGTTTCCGGAAGTTGCAGTGGTTGATGAAATATAAAGCGATAATTCTCCTGAAAAACTGCCGTAATTATTCATAAATGCCATCCAGAAATCTTTACCTTTGGTTGATAATTGCTGGCTTTGAACAATTGATGACAATAATAAAAATAATATAAAAAGAGTATATTTTAAAAATTTCATTTCAAATATTTAGAATAACAAAAATAAACAACTAAGTGTAATCCCTACATTAATATATAAGACAAAATTTTTAAGAAAAGGTTGCTTTTAAAACCAAATATTATGATTTATTTTTGGAAAGCTTGTGTGCCATGGCAAATCTTATATCTGAATAAGTATATTCTTCTCCCAGTAATGCTTTAATTGCAGTTAAACTTTCTGAATCTGTTTTTTCAGATACCTCTAAAATATGCTTGAGCTTTTCATCAGAAATAAACTGAAGTACATCAATATCACCAGTTGTAACATAATAAGATATATGTCCTTCAATTGTGCTGACTGCCATAGCTCTTAAACGTGCTATTTCTTCCAGATCATTTGCTTTTAAATATAATTGATAGGATATTTCTCTCGATTTAATTTTTATTTCTGAATTTTCACTGTTCTTCTTTTTTTCTTTCTTTTCTTTTTTTGCCCTTACAGTCTTTGTTTTCTCTTTTTTAGAAGGATTTGCTGTTTTGTTGATAATTTCTTCTATTCTGCTTAACCTATGATGGTTTACAGGAATTTTTTGTAAATCTTCTTTTGAAATAATCTTGTTATACATTAATGCATCGGCAAAAAGACAAGCTTTCATCGTCCTTTTACTTTGTTCAAAAACCATGAGTTCAAGTTCAAAAAGTTCATTCAAATAGGTTTTAACACGCTTGTTCGTAGCTGCAATTTCGATATGATCAAATATGTAATCAGAAATATCGTTTAAAAGTGGTAAAAAATAGTCCTTTGCAGCTTCAACCCTGTTTCTGATACTTTGATTTGTATCTGCTGAATTTTGTCTGAAAATATTGGATAACTGTGTGCGGAACTTTTCTGAAACCGGTTGTAATTCTTCAATTTTTTCAACAAGACTACTTGCAAATTTTGTATATTTGTGTTTAACTGATTTTTCATCATCTTTCTTAAAATATGAGTCAGCATGATATTTAACACTGTTTTTTGTATTTGTGTAATTGAAACATTGTGTAATATAATTCTGTGTATATGCTAATGCTTCGGTTTTAATAATATCCTTTAAATTACCTTGTTGTTCCTTCGTTTTAGCGTAATTTACAATAGTTTTATCAATATGTAATGAACTGAAATTGATTTTTGAGGAAAGTACCAAACCCTTTAAAGAGCGCAAACGCGAAAGTGCCACATAAATCTGTCCGGGCGCAAAAGCATCGCTTATATCTATGATTGCTTTTTCAAAAGTAAGACCCTGGCTTTTGTGAATGGTAATAGCCCAAGCTAATTTGATAGGAAATTGTGTAAAAGTTCCTATAGTTTCTTCTTCAATTTCATTGCTGAGTTCATTTAAAACATACCGGACATTCTGCCATTCATAGCGGTTTACCGCAATTATTTTATCGCTTTCTGCAAGTTTAACAAAGATTCCATCATCACTTATTTCATGTACAATTCCTAATTTCCCATTATAATATTGATGTTCACCTGAATTATCATTTTTAATAAACATGATTTGAGCACCTTTTTTTAGCACTAATTCTTTTTCGACAGGGAACATTTGTTCGCTGAATTCATTCATTATTATCGCTTCAAAACGATGTGTTTCTCCTTTAAGCCTTTTTAGTGTATTTTCGTTGATTTCTGCTGCTTTATAATTATGTGTTGTAAGTAAAATATAGTTGTCATCAGCAGTTGCCCTGAATTGAGGTTGGTAATATTCATTCAGCAAGCTTTCATCCTGTTGTGTAACCGTATTATTACGCAGATTGTTAAGCAAATTTATAAATCCGGCATCATCCTGCCTGTAAATTTTATCCAGCTCGATGTATAATGGAGGATTTTTTTGTAAAGCGCGGGCATCAAAGAAATTAAGGCTTGTATAATATCTTTTAAGCAATTCCCATTCATTTTCTTTAACAACTGGCGGTAACTGTAACAAATCTCCTATAAATAAAACCTGTACACCTCCAAACTGAACATAAGGATTGCGTCTGACATATCTCATTACAGTATCCATGGCGTCCAGTAAATCGGCACGCAGCATACTAACCTCATCAATTATTAAAAGTTCCAATTCCTGAATAAGTTTACGCTTGTTTTCGCGCATTTGCAAATTCTTAATAACTGATTGAGGATCATTTACTTTAAAATACAGGGGAGTAGCTGCTCCAAGACTATTGGGTACAAAATTCCCAAATGGAAGTTGAAAAAATGAATGAATGGTAACGCCACCTGCATTTATTGCTGCTATACCGGTAGGAGCAACAACAATGGTTTTTTTATGGGTTTGTTGAATTATTTGCTTTAGAAATGTTGTTTTGCCTGTACCTGCTTTTCCGGTTAAGAAAATATGGCGTTCGCTTTGATTGACAAATTTTGCTGCCAATTCAGCCTGATGTAATGAGTTTATTTCCACGATGCAGAAATTAATAGTGTTTTTAAATAATTTTAGTTTTACTTATCTTTTCTTTTTCTTTTTTTGATAAGTTTCGGCATTTTTTTCAGCAACTTTTAACAAGGTTTTCCAGTCACTTTGTGTTTCACCTGAAAAGTCAATCGTATCCTGATAACTTGATGATGCTATTTTTATAATTTTTATTTCTTTACCAATATAGGCTTCGATATCAGATAATAAATTCTTTTCTTCAGGACTGCAAAAGGAAATGGCACTGCCTCTTTTGTTTCCTCTGCCGGTTCTTCCGATGCGATGAACATAGTTTTCTTCTTTATCAGGCAAATCATAGTTTACCACATATTCCACATCAGCTATATCAATACCACGGGCGCTGACATCAGTAGCAATAAGCACTTTTATAATTCCTTCTCTGAATTGTTTCAATGCGTACAATCTGTCTTTCTGATCTTTATCACCATGCAGGGTTTTTGTTTCAATATTTACACGTAACATAGCATCGCTTACCCGCTCAGCCCTGACTTTGGTACGTACAAATACTAAAATTTTACTTTCAGGGTTTTCTTTAATCAGTCTTTCAAGAAAAAATCGCTTATCATCCATTTCAATATTAGCAACAGAATGGTCAATATTTTTAGAAACAGGATCCTTGGGCGAAATTTGAATACGTATCGGATTGTCAACCAATGAATAAGCCAGTTTCTTAATTTCTGCATCAATGGTTGCCGAAAAAAACAGGGTTTGACGTTTTTTTGGTAAAAAACGGATTAAATCCCTGATATCTTTGATAAATCCTAAATCGAGCATATGGTCAGCTTCGTCAAGGATAAGAATTTCAATATTATTAAGGTGTATAAACCCCTGACTTACCAGATCAAACATACGGCCGGGTGTTGCAATCAGAATATCAAGTCCGCTTTGTAATTGAGCAATCTGCTGATCCTGTTCAATACCTCCAAATACGCAAAAAGTTTTAATACCTGTATTTCGTCCCAGTTGATTGAATACGGTGGATATCTGTAAAGCCAGTTCACGGGTTGGAACCATTACTATACACTTAATATTTTTCTTTTCTTTATTGATTTTGCTATCCTGTAAAATTTGAATTACAGGTATGGCAAAGGCAGCAGTTTTTCCTGTTCCGGTTTGTGCTATTGCCAATACATCTTCACCTTTTAAAATAGGTTGTATGGATTTAAACTGTATATCTGTTGGTCTGATAAAACCAGCTTCAACTAAATTAGCTAATATTTGTTTAGAAAATGGATAGTTCTCGAATTTCATTTTTTTACGCTTGAAGTCATGCAAAGATAATGAGAAGTTTGTAATTTGAAGAAATTTCATATGTTTATTTCTATCAACTATCTGCATTTAACATAAAATAATATAAGTTTTATTGAATTTAAATTAATTTTGTACTTTTAAACGTATCGGATAATATGAAAAAACGAATTCTATCAATACTATCGCTAATACTAATTTCTGTTTTACTTATCAGTTGGGGCTCAACAGGTCATAAAAAAATAAATCTCAATGCCTGCTTGTCCTTTAACTATCAGATGGCACAGTTTTTATCATGGGGAACTAGTTTACAAAATCATGCTTCCGATGCCGATGATCGTAAAAACACTGATCCCAATGAGTCGCCTAAACATTTTATTGATATTGATAGTTATGCTGTTTTTAATGCTCAGCACCGTATCCCTCAAACCTGGGATTCAATAAATGCAATATATGGAAATGCTTATGTAATTAATGAAGGTATTTTGCCATGGGCTACAGTAACAACTTATGATACTTTGGTTAAGTGTTTTCAGCGTTCAGATTTTGCTAAAGCAGTGTTAATTGCAGCCGATTTGGGTCATTATGTCGGCGATGGACACATGCCGCTGCATCTTACAAAAAATTATGATGGTCAATTAACCAATAATTCAGGTATACATTCCCGTTATGAATCTACAATGATTACTGCTAATATAACACAATTGGTTTATACCGGTGATACCACTCTTAATGTGATACAAAATATTAATCAATATGTATTTGATTATATTTACAACAATTATAAATATAAGGATTCTGTTCTAATTGCTGACAGCATTGCTAAAGTTGCAGGAGGTGGTTCAACATCTTCAAGTGCCTATACACAATCATTATGGTATCAGACTAAAAACTACACTACGTTACTATTTAAAAATGCATCACACAGATTGGCAGAATTAATTTATACTGCCTGGGTTAATGCAGGAAGTCCATCAGGAATTAATGAAGTTAAAACTTCTGTTGCTGCTGAATTTGAGCAAAACTTCCCTAATCCTTTTGCAAATACTACTACTTTTCATTTTAAAATTATTGAGCATAATCAACATATTGTATTTCAGATTAAAGATGTAAAAGGGCAAACAATTGCCACACTGAAAGACGGTAATTTAAATACCGGTGATTATATTATAAACTGGACACCTGCAAATTTACCTGATGGCATTTACTTTGCTGTTATTCAGAGTGGTAATACTGTAATAAGTCAAAAAATATTACATTTTAAATAATTTAATGTATTAAAATTCTAAGTTTTGGAATTCAAATCATTATCTTTGTAAGGCTATGATTAAAGCAAAGTTTCATCTAATAAAAAAAATTTTATTATTATTCGTTTTTATCCCATTACTGTCTTTTTTTTCCTGTAAAAAGTCAAGTGATAATGAGATAATTATTCAGGGGATAATTATTGATGCTAATCAGCATATTCCATTGGCAAATGTTGAAGTAACTTTTTGGGCAAGCCGGATTCAGGGTAGTACCTATAATCCAAACTATGTTTCGTTAATTTATACAACTACTGATGCAAATGGCTATTACTATATGAAAGCAACTAAAGATAAGGATGCCGGGTATAGGATTACATTGGATAAATCTAAATATTTTAGTCTGACAAATGATATTTCTGTTGAAACTTTAAGTCCCGGTACGCATCAGTTAAACTTTTCACTCTTTCCTGAAGCCTTTTTTAAGCTGATTGTTAAGAACACCATACCTTTCAATAATAACGATTTTATTAATTACTGGTTTTATAATCCTCAGCCTTCAGGCTTAAATTGCTGTAATAACAGCCAAATTAGTTTTACAGGTCAGTCTTACGAAAATACAATACTATGCCGGACTTATGGTGCTCAGAATATGACAGTAAAATGGAATGTTAAGAAAAACAATATAGTAACCCTTTCAGAACATTCAATTTATTATACAGCTTTTGATACTACTACCTATAATCTGAATTATTAGTGTTATTAACTCTTTTAAGTTGATAAAATATTTTATCTTATACAATATGTCCTTTAAAAGTACTAATTTTGCCTTATAAAAGATTTTAATAGATGGATGATAATTTCGAAAGCTATAACGAGCATGAAATTAGAGATTTAGTTGATAAATTTGAACAAAAAATTAAATTAAATCAAACTTTCTTCTTTGATGTTGAAGAATATGAAATGTTAATTGATTATTATATTGATAATCAGAACATAACATATTCCAATCAACTGATTCAGCATGCCATTATGCAACACCCTGATTCTGTCGGAATACTCCTTAAAAAAGCACAATTATATGCTTATGCAGATAATACGGAAAAGGCTTTGGAATTATTAGCAAAACTGGAAAATCTTGACCCCAATAACAGTGATGTGTTTTTCACCAAAGGCGCTATTTACAGTCAGCAAAAGTTATATGAAAAGGCAATTGAAGAATATAAAAAAGCCATAGCGAAAACTGAAGAATTGGACGAGATTTATATCAATATTGCATTTGAATATGAAAACCTCGGCAATTATGATAAAGCGATAGAATATTTAATAAAAGCGCTTGAATTATCGCCTGAAAATGAAATGGTTTTGTATGAATTGGCCATGAGCTTTGAATTTGCTCAACGTACTGAAGAAAGTATAAGTTTCTTTACTGCCTATTTAAATGAAAACCCTTATAGTTATACTGCCTGGATTAATTTAGGTTCAGCTTATAATACCCAGGGATTAAACGAAAAAGCGATTGAAGCCTTTGAATTTGCTATAGCTATCGATGATGAAAATCCATCAGCATTTTATAGTAAGGCAGCTACATATATCGGGCTTGAAGAGTATGTAAAAGCCGTTGATGTATATAATGAAATCTTACAGTTAGATAATAATTTTTCTATTCCATATTATTATATCGGCGAATGCTATGAGAAAATGGAAGATTTTAATGCTGCCATAGATTATTACAGCCGTTCAATTGAACATGATGAGTTCTTCTCAGATGCCTGGTTGGGTAGGGGCTTATCCTATTATGAATTAAAAAAAGTGCCTCAATCGATTCAGGATATTAAAAAAGCCATTTCCTTAAATGAAGATAATGTTGATTATCAATTGATTTTAGCAGAAATTCTCTACAAAGAAAAAATGGAAGGTGCACTTGAAATATACCAACGTGTTATCAATGAAGATCCTGAAAATACGGATGCCTGGCTGGATTATTCTGAGTCATACAGGGATAGTGGTGATATTGTATCGGCAGTTGAAATAATTTCCCAGGCCCTTATTCAAATGCCTAAAAACGCTGACTTATATTATCGTTTGGCTGCTTATCAGTTATTAAATAAAGAAGTTAAAACGGCTCAGAATACTATTGCTTTAGCTATAGATTTAGATCCAAAGTCAATAAATGATTTCTTTGAATATATCGCCGAATTAAAATTGGACAATTTTTTTATTGAAATAATTGCCCAAATGAAAAAAGATATTGATCATTCAAATTTCAAATAGTTATATGCTTATAGAATTACCTTTCGAATTACCTGAAAGAACAATTAAACCACGTGAAAATGGTATTAATATGGTTATGGATAAAGGCTTAAGCCTTAGAGAAGCCGAAGATATGATTAATACTTCGGGTCATCTGATTGATTTTGTAAAGTTAGGTTTTGGTACTTCCTTATTTACCAATAATTTAAAAGAGAAAATTGCTTTTTATCAAAAGCATAATATCAGGGTTTATTTTGGAGGAACGCTTTTTGAAGCTTTTGTTATCAGAGGTAAATATGATGAATATCGAAAATTTATTAAGAGTTTGAATATTAATACAATAGAAGTTTCTGACGGTTCAATGGAAATGAATCATGATACAAAGTGTGAATATATCCGTGATTTAGCTCAGGATAACACTGTTATATCCGAAGTTGGTTCTAAGGAAGCCGGAATAATGATTGCACCTGCCCGTTGGGTAAAAATGATGCAAAGCGAGTTAGCTGCCGGATCTGTAAAAGTAATTGCTGAAGCCCGTGAAAGCGGAACTGTCGGGATTTATCGCCCAAATGGAAGTGCCCATGTTGTTCTGATAAATAAAATTCTGGCTGCTGTTCCTGCTGAAAAAATTATTTGGGAAGCACCACTCAAATCACAGCAGGTATGGTTTATTAAACATTTCGGAACCAATGTAAATCTGGGTAATATTGCTCCAAATGAAGTAATCCCTCTTGAAACTTTACGTATGGGCTTAAGAGGGGATACCTTTCATCAGTTTTTACCTGAAAAATAATAGCTTAATGAAATCATACGGTTTAATAGGCTATCCATTATCTCATTCTTTTTCGGCATCTTATTTTAACTCAAAATTTGAGAAAGAAAATATAACTGATGCCACTTTTAAATTATTTGCAATAAAAGAAATTGACGAATTATTCAATTTACTTGAAATTGAACCGGAATTATGCGGTTTAAGTGTAACCATTCCATACAAAGAAAAAGTAATACCATTGCTGAATGAAATTGATGAAACTGCTCAAAAAGTAGGAGCAGTAAATTCAATTAAAATTACTAAAAAAGAAAATCAGGTTTATTTAAAAGGCTTTAATACAGATGTTATCGGTTTTGAGGAGATTTTATTGCCTGAGTTAAAGCCTATACATCAGCAAGCCTTGGTTTTAGGTAACGGTGGTGCTTCAAAAGCAGTGGTTTATGTGTTGGAAAAATTAAATATTGCATATAAAATTGTGAGTAGAAATCCTTTAACTGCTCAACTTTCTTATAATCAAATTAATAAACAGATGATTGATGAACATTTGCTGATAATCAATACAACTCCTTTGGGTATGTATCCATTGGTTGATGCATGTCCTGATCTTCCCTATGAATTTTTGAATGCTTCCCATCTTGTGATTGATGTGATTTATAACCCTGAAGTAACACTTTTTATGAAAAAAGCTGAATTAAATGGTGCTACTGTTCAGAATGGGATGAAAATGCTGACTTCACAAGCCGAAGCATCCTGGCGAATATGGAATTCAATTGTATAAATGAATATTTAAAATTTTTAGTTTATTAACGCTGAAATATTTAGTTAAAATTAAAGATAAAATTCTTATCTTTGCAATGATTAAGGTATTTTGAATAGTATAATTCAGTTAACTAAATTTTTTCTAAAACTTTAATCGTTTGTTTTTAAGTAGTTTAATAATAAAACTATTTATATAATTATTTGTTAATATTAAGAATATGTCAGTTTTATTAGAATTTGCAATGTTTCCAACCGATAAAGGTGAAAGTGTAAGCGATTATGTTGCAAAGATAATAGCCTTTATTGATAAATCAGGTGTAAATTATCAGTTAACCCCAATGGGTACTATAGTTGAAACTGAAACTTTTGAAGAAGCACTATTCATAATTAAAGGAGCTTATGAAGTTTTAGCAACAGACAGTAACAGGATTTATTCTTCCTTAAAGTTTGATATACGTAAAGGAAAATCGAATCGAATGCAAAGTAAAATGAAATCTATTGAAGATAAATTGAATAAAAAATTCTAAAATATTTTTAGTTTTTTTTATGATAATACAACCTATTGAAAAATAAATTTGTCTAATCTTAAAATATAAAAAATTAATCAATAAAAAATAAAATGAAAAAGTACATCAAACTTATTGTTTTAGCAATATCCTTATTTATTGGGATTAAATCTTATTCGCAAGTTGTCATTGAATCTCAATGTCCGAATACTGATTTTTCATATCATGATTTTACAAACTGGTCAGGTTGTTATTGTATAAGTCAATCTTCCACTTGTTATACTGCTATTATGAATACAGGTACTATCCCTAACTGTACTCCATTAACAACTCAACCAACAATTAATTGTGGTACAACCGGATTTTTAACACCATTAAGCCCTGGTGTCGGAATTGGAAGACCCCCTTTGCACACTATATTAACACCCTCAAATGTAAGTTATCCAAACCCTAATAGTCCATCATTAACCGGTTTGTATGATTCACTTACAAATTATGGTTTAAAGAAAATACCTACAGGTGTAAATCAGGTTGTTCGTTTAAATAGCTGGAAAACTATGTATGAAACATCTCAGTTATCATATAGTCTGCTAGTTGACACTAATGTTTCAGGTTTATTTGTATACAGTTATGCAGCTGTGTTGGAAAATCCTGGCCATGGATGTCAGGACCAACCTTATTTTCAGATTCGTTTAACTAATGCAAACGGTCAACCCATTCAAAATACCTGTGGAAATTTTATTTTTGTGGCAGGAACTCCTAATGCTTACATCCATGTTACTACAGCTCTAGGTCATACTATTAACTGGTTCGACTGGCAAACTGTAGGTTTAAGTTTAAAACCATATCATGGTCAAAATATTAAAATTCAGGTTATTGCAGCTGACTGTGCTCAGGGAGGCCATTTTGGCTATGGTTATTTTTATGGTTTATGTGTTCCAAGACATATTGGTATAGCTTATTGTCCGGGAAGTACAACTGCTAAATTAACTGCACCTAATGGATTTAAATATAAATGGCTGCCTTCAGGTGATACAACACAATCAATAACTGTTGGAGGTCCTGTTGATAGTTCAGTTTATCAATGTATAATTTCATCTTTATTTAATCCTGCTTGCGGAGATACATTAACTACAATGTTATTACCTAATATTCTACATTCTAATTTTTCTTATACCAATGCCTGTGTAGGTACACCTGTTAATTTTACCAGAACTACAACCAGTAATACACCTATTTATAACTGGTTCTGGAATTTCGGAGATCCAGGTTCTGCCGGTAATCAGCTAGGTCTTGCTGCAACACCAGCTCATACTTACAATACACCTGGTACCTATAATGTAACATTGATAGATAGTTTGTCAAGCGGCTGTCCTGATACAGTTCAGAAAAGCATTATTGTTTATCCGAATCCAACACTTGTTTCTGTTGGTGATTCAATTTGTATAGGCGATTCAGCAAAATTAAGTATAAGTGGTGCAACTACTTATCTATGGAGTACAAGTGATACTGCACATCAGATATGGGTACATCCATATTCTACCTACCCTAATGATACTACTTTTATTTATAAAGTTATAGGTGTAAATGGAGAAGGTTGTATGGATTCAACTACTGTTGAAGCATTAGTACATCCCAACCCCCAGATTTCCTATTTAAGAGATGTTGCATCAGGTTGTGAACCTATTACAGTCAACTGGACAAATCAAACAACACCTGCTAATTCAACATATTTGTGGGATTTTGGAGACGGTAATACATCTACTGCTGCAAATGCGTCACATACATATCATGCAGGTTTGTTTACAGTTTCTATGAAAGCTACGACTCCTTTCGGATGTGTTGATAAATTTGTAGATTCAAATTCAGTAAATATTTTTCCTCAGCCAAAAGCTGACTTTACCTGGGATCCACCTGTCGGAACCAGAACAAATCCTACTTTGACTTTCACAAATTTAACACAAGATAATCCTGCTTTTTCATATTATTGGAATTTCGGCGATGGTGGTTTTGATACTCAGAAAAATCCAATTCATACTTTCCCAAATCTTGAACCAAATGAAAAAGATTATGTTGTTTCACTTACTGCTACCAGTAGTAATGGATGTAACGATTCTATTAAATATACTATTAAAATTGTAAATGATATATTGATATTCCCTAATATAATGACACCTAATGGCGACGGAATGAATGATAAGTTCTTTGTTGCTGCTTTGACTGATGGTGGTGCATTTACTGAAGCCCAACTGATAATTTATAACAGATGGGGTAAGAAAGTATACGAAAGCAATAATTATAAAAATGATTTCAGTGGGGAAGGTTTAGCAGATGGTGTTTATTATTTTACTTTTAAAGCTAAAGGGATACTAAAAGATCTCGAATATAAAGGCAGTTTACAGATTTTAAGATAGATTTTAAAAACTTTCTTGAAATAATAGATATAAAAAAATAGCAAACATATGGAAATATGAAATCCATGTGTTTGCTTTTAGATTTAATTTCTGTAATTTAAATAATAAGCTGATGAGAACTATCAAAAAATCATGTTTAGCATGTTTTATAATAGGCTTAACATTAATAGGTACATATAACAAATCATTTGCACAATTAAGTGTTACTCCAGGAATGGGTATTACACCGCAGCAATTGGTGCAAAGTGTTTTGGTAGGTTCAGGAGTTGTCGTTAGCAATGCAACCTTTAATGGTTCTGCAGGACCAATAACATGGAATACAATAGGCTCGTTTACCACAGGTATGGTTCCAACAAATCTTGGCTTTAGTAGTGGCCTGATTTTAGCATCCGGAGGAGTTACCGGTGCTCCTGGTCCTAACAATAGCGGGGGATATACTTTAGCAGTTTCGCCAACTACACCTATAATGACTGATGCAGATTTATTAGCAGTTGTTGGTTCCAGCGTTACCTCTTTAAAAGATGCAGCCGTTTTGGAATTTGATTTTATACCTTCATCAGATACTATCAGATTCAGGTACGTATTTGGCTCAGATGAGTATCCTGAATATATTAATGGTTATAATGATGTTTTTGCTTTTTTTATTACAGGTCAGAATCCGTTTGGACCAGCCTATAATAAAAAAAATATAGCATTAATCCCCGGTACAACTACTCCGGTTAGTATTTATAACGTAAACAACGGTACAACAAATTCAGGACCATGCGTTCATTGCGCTTATTATATCAATAATACAGGCGGGTCAGGTATACAGGCTGATGGGTTTACCACAGTTTTAACTGCTGTTGCAGCAGTTGTCCCATGTACTACTTACCATCTTAAATTAGCCATTGCTGATGCTAATGATCAGGTCCTGGATTCCTGGGTTTTTCTTGAAGCAAACAGTCTTTCAACCAATGTTGTAAAAATAACTACTAATTATACGACTGTGGGCGCTGCTCCAATGGCAATTGAAGGCTGCAATGATGCTATTGTAAAATTTACCATACCATTAGTAAAAACAGATACAGTAGTTTTACCACTATTAATTACAGGTACTGCAATAAATGGAGTGGATTATACGCATATTCCTGATACCGTTTATATATTACCGGGACAAACATCAACTACACTTCTGATTCATCCAATTGTTGATTATATTGCTGAACCTATTGAAACAATTTATCTTAAAGTTAAAGATACTACAACCTGTACATTAATTGGTGATTCTACCTTAATCCGGATTTTAAGCAGAGATTCCATTAAGTTGGTAACCTGTAATGATACTGCTATATGTCAGGATAAAAACCATTCAATATCTACTCCAATAAGTGTTGTTTCAACTGGTGGGGCAAATATAATAACATATACATGGACTCCAGCTGTTGGCTTAAGTTCCGACACAGTAACAAATCCTTTATGTACACCGGCTTTAACTGTTAATGGTGAACCTACTTCCACTTTATACCTTATTACTGTGAATGACAATACAGGATGTATTGGAGCGGTAGATTCCGTCCGGGTTACAGCAAATCCATCTCCGGATGTGAGTTTTCAATCTGAACCTTCGCTTACGGCTACAGGTTGTGTCCCATTAAATGTTAAGTTTATTGATGAGTCTACACCTCATGGTTCTGTGAGAACCTGGAGTTTTGGCGATGGTACAACAAGTAATGATTCAGCAGCTATTCATGTTTATTCAATACCTGGTAGTTATGATATAAAATTAGGAATTGTAACAGCAGGTGGCTGTAAAGGTGAATTTACCTATCCCAGTGGTGTAATCGTTTATCCTCAGCCTAAAGCTGATTTTACATGGGATCCTGCAGTTGGAACAAGAACTAATCCATCTATAACTTTTAAAAATTTAACCCAACCTGATGACCCTTCATTTATATATAGTTGGGATTTTGGAGATTTATCTCCTATAGATAATCAGAAAAATCCTGTTCATAAATTCCCAAATCTAGAACCAGTTGTTAAAGAGTATAAAGTTACACTTACTTCAACTACTAATTTTGGTTGTAATGATACAATTGATTATACGGTTAAGATTGTAAATGATATTTTGATTTTCCCTAATATAATGACACCAAATGGAGATGGCATGAATGATAAGTTCTTTGTAGCTGCTTTAACAGATGGAGGTGCATTTACAGAAGCCCAGCTGATTATTTATAACAGATGGGGAAAGAAAGTTTATGAAAATAATAATTATAAAAATGATTTCGGTGGCGAAGGCTTAGCAGATGGCGTTTATTATTTTACATTCAGAGCAAAAGGACTCTTATTAAATAATTTAGAATATAAAGGTAGTTTACAGATATTAAGATAAAGGTAAAATGTCTGCATCTATTATTTTTGTTACAAAATAGTCTTTTTAATAAATTATATTTTGTCAGATTTAAAAAAAAGCTTACTTTTGCAACACTAAACGGTAGATGTAGTTCAGCTGGTTAGAGCATCAGATTGTGGTTCTGAAAGTCGTGGGTTCGAATCCCATCATCTACCCTCGAGGTTACTAACTCACACTAAATCAAGAGTTTACAATAGAAAATTTTTCTACTAACAAGAGAAAAATTTTCTATTGGGCTTTTAAGGAGGTGAGATCGCTTTTTTAATTTGCGTGTTGGGGAACAATTAAAAAATTAAAAGCGATGAGAAAAAAGTTAGCAACTTGTCCGATACTTAAAGTATCGAAAGGAATTTGGTTCATTTATTTTTCGGTCAGAGACCCGAATACAAATAAAATGAAACCTGTAAAAAAGTACGAAGGTTTTAATAATTGTAAGAATGATAATGAACGCCGTAAACATGGCGAAAATCTTATCGTTGAATATACTGAGAAATTAAAGTCTGGTTGGTCACCATTTAATGATAAAGAAAATGTTATCTACTCAGACCAACTCGAATACCACAATTTTATCGAAAGATTTAATACCAAAAGAAAAGCTGCAAAAAATACACGCTTTTTCTTAAATGAATACATTTCCATTAAATCTCAGGGTCTCAAAGCACGAAGCATTTCAACCTATATAAGTAAATTGCGTATTTTCTGTAATTGGATTGATTATAGAGGATATACAGATTATGATATCAGTGAAATCAATAACAAAATCATATTGGAATTTTTCACTTTTCTTATTATAAAAAGAAAACTCGACAAAATCAGTATCGAAAAATATGAGCAAATTACCAAAGATTATTTCAACTACCTTTTGAAAAAGAAATTGATTTCTCAGAATCCTGTATTCGATATTGTCAAACCTCCAAAATTAAAAGATGAAGCAGCATGTCCCATTACAAAAACTGATTTAAAATTGTTGCTAAATCTTATCAATGAGAATGATTCTCAATTATACTTAGCTTGTATGTTTCAGTATTATCTTGGCTTAAGACCGGGTCAAGAGCTGAGAAGTTTAAAAATCAGAGATATCGATATGTACAATCATAAAGTCATAGTTTCTGAGGAAATATCTAAAACATCACGCCGAATTATCGATATGTCTGAACAATTGGTTGAACTCTGTCATCATTTTAATATACATAATTATGAAAGGGAATTTTATGTTTTTGGAAAATTCCGTGAACCAGGTGAAGAAATGTTAGGTAGTAATACGCTCCGTAATCGTTTCAATAAATACCGTGATTTGTTAAAATTTCCAAAGACCTATAAATTTTATAGCATGAAGCATACAGGAGGAGGGAGGTTGCTTGAATCAGGGCGTACACTCGAAGAGTTGCGTAACCATTTTGGGCATACTTCAATTCTCTCAACGGACCATTATGTGCGAAAGCATTTCGGGAACCGGAATAAAAATATCATTTATAATTTTCCATCACCAGTATAAAAAATTGAGGGCATAATGCCCTCTTTTTTTTGTTATTAAACTTCTTGATTTTAATCTACATTATCTGAAAAAAACTGCCTTTGTTTGGTAGTGTGTAATAAACAGTCATTCTTATACAGTCAACATTACAGGCAAAAGTTCCACTTTGATATGCCATAGCTTTATAACAAGCTCCGAAATTCATATCATTAACAAGTGAGGGTGCTAATTGAGCTGTAGTCAATCCCCATAAATCAGTTGCACTTCCAAAAGAAATCCATGTTAAAGCATATGGAACATTTGATGCAACTGTTTTCGCTGTTCCTGCAAGTCCACCATAATATAATGAAACTGAATAATCTCTTATACCATAACTTGGTGCATTACGTTTTACTTCGACAATTATTCCATTTACCGTTGCATTTGAAGGGATAGTAACATTTCCTTGTCTACCAAACAAATAACATGAATAAGCATATGATGTTAGATTAACTGTTCCACAAATTCCATTTTCAGTTAAAATATAAGTTGGATTTGTCCATGCTGTTCCTGTACCTATTGAACCTGCGGCTTGTGGATATCTTATAATACTTGCCATAATTTTATGCTATTGCTATGCACCTCCATTTATTCGTTACTGTATTCCATACAAAGCCAACATCTAAACGTGCTGTTGTAACAGTTGTCGTGGGCAATGCTACTGTACTTGCTTCAAAGGATGTTCCCCAGCTGATAGCCCTTGTTGCTGTTCCTGTAATTGCTATCCATAAAATCTGACCTTGAACTGGAGTTCCTATCAGGTTTGTTGTAAATGATGTGATTGCTTCTGCCTGTTCTGTAATTAAATACATATCAACTTCATCTGTATTGATAGCAGGTGTTGCTGATGATGTAATAGTAGCAGTGCGTTTAGGTAGTCTCTTTAACTTAGCTGTAATTTCATCCAGTGTAATATCGCTATTTTTCTGCGCATCAGTAGGGGCGTGTGAAGAAAATGCATGATTGTATGCATAGTTATAATTGCTCTTTAAAATGTTTGTTAAGTCGTTTGCTGATAAACCTTTTCCGGCTTCTTTAGGTTGCAAGCCACTTAAATCCTGATCATCGCTATGGGGCTCGTGTCTGCTCAAAATTGCAGCAGCGATATCATTATCCATTTTAACCGTGTATAATGATACAGCATTCTCTTCTATAGAAATTAATCTGGCCAACAAGGCATTGGTAAATGCATTGGTGTCCGGATTACTTTCATAAGAAGCCTTTATGCTTGAAGCAGACATGACTGCGTTTAACAAATCAGGGTCGCTTAACTTAATAAAGTTTGCCCGGACTCCGGTTGATGTGGCTTTATATAATGCCCAATTACCATCGCCATCATCTTTTACAAAAACATTAGTTGGAATATGGGTAATGTTACAGGCATCTCTGACTGCAATATCATCAACTACTATTTCAGTAAAAGAGCCTAATATCAGGTTGTATAGTTTTTGTAAGGTATCCCCATCAGTAGCAACACCGTCTTTAAGATTTGTTATTAATGTTGCGGCAACACCAGTTTGTTCAGGCGTAAAACCTAATACAGGCTCATAAATACCGGGATGAAGGTGATTGATATTTGACTTGTTTTTGTCTGCTTCCACCCAGACATAAGTTTCATCGTTGTTGTATGCACAATAAGCCCCGCTGGTAAGGGCATTCCATTCGGCATTTGTTTTGATATTAGGGATTTCATCCCCATTGGCATAATGAGTTGCAGCTAAATTATGGGCCAACCAAACCTGAGTACCAATTTTTACGGTATCATAGTATTTCCCATCAATTAATACCTGCATTCCTTCATACCAGGATGAAGTATCTATCATTACCAATCTGACAGCTAAACCATACCATTTTGTATACCATTGCCTCCAGGCGTTACGGTTACTCATGTAAAGATGAACATAATATGCATAAGAAGCATTGTATTCAGTGCTGATCCAATAACCAGTTTCAATATTTTTCTGAGAAAACCCTGAACCAACTCTATATCCAGCTGCAAGTAAAGAAAAATTGTAATTATTTTTTGTTGTTCCTGTGTTATACCATCCAAAAACCGGGTCATAATAATTATCTCTGCTGTATTTTAATTTTCCGCCAGCTGTTATGTAGTCAATTCCTCCGCCATAAGGATTTCCGACTCCACCATTTGCCAGCTCTAAGAGTATGCGAAAATCATTATCAGTAGGAACTCTCCAATTATTTACAAATCCTCTGCCATCTGCAACAGCATACCAATTGTACAAATAACCAAACCCCCGAGGTTTTTCTAAATCGTTTTTTAACGCATATACTGCTCTTACCCATTTTACTCCCTGCGTTAAGTATTGAAGCATCCAGGCTACAGTTTTGCTTATTGTACCTGTTTGCGTTGGCTCAATATTAGCATCAAAATTGATGATGTTTTCAATACTTGAATATATTATATCTGATTTTGCCTTTATATAATTCCAAATAGATAAAAAGCTGACTTTCTTCTTCTCAAAAGGAGTTGGTGAAGTTTGAGAATCTTCGATAATAGCTTCATCAGTATCTGCAATAACTGATTTCTCTGAAATTGTATGTATTTCATTCGCATGATTTATATGAAGCGTACCCTCTCCAGAACTACCTGCTCCAATAGCTTCCTCCATTTGGGCTAGATTTACCACTTCATCGGGTGCAGTGGCTGCAGCAACATTCTTTATTTTATTGCCATTAGCATCTAAATCCTTATCTATCAAAAGCTGCGTAGAACTGCGAATCTTCTGCATTTTATACAATTACTTTGTTATAAACTGCAAGAATTATATCCCTGTCAAGAGGAGCAATTTCAAATTGAATGGTCTGGTTATCTAAAACAGTAAATCCTTTATCGTTCAATCCATTTACAAAAACTATAATAGTGCCCAGTTTAAAAGGATTTGATGTTCTGAAAATACGATTCAACCCATTGCAGTTACCTAACATTTGTTCATTTGTAATTTCAGAAGTAAACTGTTCTGCAAAAGGAATACTTCCGGCAGCCAATTCATAACTCTCTTTCGTCCTGACAATAAAGTTTTTCTGTGTATAGCTGTAAAACGAATTACCTTCCACAGTATCCTTTGTCCGCCAGGTATAGCCGTTCCATTCCGCTATTTTAAGGGCAAACTCACCTGAAATTACAAAAAAGCGTTCACCTTCAAGCAGATTAGTTATGGGCAACTCAGCGCAAATTGAAATTACAGGTTTTAATCCCAATATTTCCAAATCAGTTTTTAAGACTTCCAAAGATTTAACTTCAGGAGGACCAGACTCAAGACTTTTTCTGTAGAAAATTGTTCCGGAAGCAACATCGGCCATTTTTGCCGTTGTTACAGCTTTAGGAGCAATTACAGTGGCGCCGTCTCCTTCAGAAGTTACATCACCTGAATGATTGGGATGATCATAATTACTTTCAACCTGGCTTAAATTATAATCTGCTTTATTGCGGACAATAAATAATCCGTTGCTGATACAGAAAATCTGGTCACCATCTTTTGTTTCCGTCTTTTCCCAGTTGGCACCTTTCCACTCTGCAACCTTAAAAATATCTTCTCCAGATACAATAAAATAGCGCATGCCAATTGTTAAGTTCTCCGCTGGTAATTCATTAACTATGGACAGCACAGGCTTTTTTGCAAAAGAAACTGCTAGGGATGCTGAAACAGCATCATTTACATGGTCATCAAAATTAGCGATTATCAAAGCTGCTAAGTCACTGGCTTCTATTAATCCCTCTTCATTATTCTGTAATAAAGCTGTTGTTCTGTTTACGAAATCTTGTTTCGACATTATGGTATGGTTATTGAATGATTATAACTACTAAAACTTGCACTGAAAGAATGGCCAAATGAATAGGGTACTGTTGGAATAACCGGAGCAACCCAGACGGGTGCAACTACCAATTCATCACTGTCCACAGCAGGCAAATCAGTTAATCTGCTGTATAACTCATATTTGAGTTTTTCAGCATAGTAAAATTCAAAATTGAATTCGTTCAATTCCCCTTTTGAATTTTTAGTATCAAATTTTGACAAAACAAATTGCCTGTACAGCCCTTCTGAAATATGGTATCTGTTGATACTGCTGAAAAAATCCAAAGCCCAGCGTCTGTGCGCTTCGCTTGAAATATAACCGGTATTTTTACTGTAAATACGGCAATATTCCAAATCATAATCTTTTGTAATTCCGTTAAATACAGCGCTTGAGATTTTATGTTCATCCCTGGCTTGCATTAGACCATCAAAGCGAATCACATCAATGCCACCCAAACTATTTTCAAACATAAATAAATCGTCAAAGCAATCGTAATTATCCTGCAACTGGTAACGTTGAACATAACTTAAGATACTACCTATGCTGTTAACTACCCAAACATCAATATAAAGCGGTTTAATGGTAGCCGGAATGAGTTTGCTTCTTAAGTAGGAATACTTCATGTAAAAACTATAGCATTTGCCACCGCTATAACTTCCATACGTAGCCGCTTGCGAAATAATTAGATTATCCTGATAATAGTAAAATTTAAGTTTTACAACGATATTCTGAGTCGCATAATAGGTTAAGTATTGAGTTTCCTCATACTTTACTTTCAACGTCTGAGGTTGCCAGGTAAGAAAATTGGATTTGAAAAAGTTTATTGCAAGGGGAGGAGTGCCATCCACACCGGATTTTACACAAACAAAAGTATGCACCAAAAGATTATCAACGAATAATGTAAATGTAGCCACTGCATTGCATTGGATAAAAGCAGCATTTGTCGGAATATCTACACTCAGCAAAGAATCGATAATATTTTTTAGTTCTACGCTAAATATGCCCGTATCATCCGGATAATAGATTTCATTCAAGATTTCAATCCCGTTTTTCTTTAGTACAAAGGCAGTTGCCACATTGGTAGCAACTACCAATGGAGCAACATTAGCACTAAAGCATAAATTTTCAGGGAATGAAACGATAACTGCCATTGTTTAAGCTAATTTTTTGATTTTCAAAAACACCCATGAGCCAATTAAGCAACTTGAAACGATACCAATCCAGAAAAATAGCTTTTGGAAAACACTCATTTTTACTATCGTTTTTGTGAGTGTTATTGTTTCTTTGATTCTTCTGTCAAAGAAGCGATCTTTGCAAGGAATGATGGTTTTCTTTTCCTCTCTTTTGGTTGCAAAATTTAAGATTCCTTTGCTGAAATTAAAAGAAGAAGCAACTTCTTTACTCTTCAAATCCAATAATTCTGAAAGATAAACCTGTCCCAGGCTGTCGCATTTAAAACTGGCAAATAACCAGCTGCTGTCTGCAGGAGTGGTGATGGTATCAAACCTAAGTTTTTCTATGTAAACCTGACTATCTGATTTGTCTGAAGTGATTTGTTTTTGCGTTTTGCAGCTGAATAAACTTAAAACAAGGAGTATTCTAATTATATTTTTCATAAATTTTTTAGTCCTCTAATTACTCGAATTACACGAATAATAATCCTAAAGGATTATTTAAAATGATATTACGGTTTTAGGATTGATAAAAACGCCATGCGCATCTCTCATGGAAAAATGCAAATGAGGGCCAGTACTGGCTCCTGTACTTCCGACTTTTGCAATTTTTTCTCCCTGTTTCACCAACTGACCGACTTTTACCAATTGTTCTGATAAATGGCAATAGCCTGTAGTATAGCCGTTGTAATGTTTAACTTTGATTGACAAACCGCCACCATAAGTTGTATCATTCCATACCATATCCACTATGCCATCTGCAGGAGATACAACAGGACTTCCCTTTGGAGCTGCGATATCCACACCATTATGCATTTTTTGTTTTTTAGTTATCGGATGAATTCTCATACCGAAACCGCTCAAGATTTCACCGGCTACCGGCACTATCATTTTTGTTTCCATTTTCATTAATATTAATATTTAAACTATCTGATGCTTTTTTCTCAAAAAGCTTATAAATTTTCAGGAATACCGGTTCATTGGTAATTTTGGTGATGTTCTCAAATACCGATTTTATCTCCACCATGCAAATGAAACCACCTACAATCTGAGCCAGATGCGCCCAATGCAGGAAAAATGTGGTTTCCATCATGTGAGCCATAAGTACAGCTGCGATGTACCATATCATTTTAATTACGGTTTTGCGTAATTTCCGGCTTTCTATTGGGATTTTGTTTTTCCAGGCCGCCCAGATTGCACTCAGGCAATCCACTAAAATAAAAATCAGCATTACATGAATAATGCTGGCAATAGGGGCAAAATAGCTTAAAAGGAAAGTAAGGATTTTGATAAATTTGCTGTACATAGTAATAGGATGAATTAAAATTCATCACAAAACTATGGTTGTGTAGTTATTCTAAAAAGGACAAATAAAAAACCCGCAAAACAATATTTCGTTTAGCAGGTTTTTGTAACGTTTGTAGTCGCAATAAAACTGCCACAAGCTAATTATTACTGGGTGGCTTGTCGCACCTTATTGTTGTTACTATTTATTTATCCAACAAAAATAATATTAATTTTAAATAAATGTTAAAAAAAATAAAAACCGGCAATTCTAAACCAGTGCTTGAAATAAAAGTTAATAATTTATTGTATCAATTTCTATTTTCTTAAAACTTTAATTACTCTATCAATTTCAGAATCAAAGTTTGAATCGTCTAATTTTCTTACGACACGCGCTGTTATCTGTTGTTTTATGTCTTTCTTTTTAGGATTCCATTCTGTAAAAATATAATCGTCTAAAGTGATAGGTATAATAATTTCAGTTCCTCCTTCTTTAGCTTCTCTTTCAAGCATACGCTCAATTTCATTAAGGACACCATTTCTTGAAATCGATTTTTTTGAGCAAATTAACAATGTTTTATCGTAATTAGACACTCCTTCGCTCATAACTCGATGTAATTTTTCTCCTGGCATGCTGTCGTCTGGAAAAAAATAAGTTAAAACTCCTTTTGCCTTTAGTGTAGCATTAATTCTTGATGCAATATCTTTATCAGGTTCACCAAAAGATATAAATAATGTTTTTAATATCATACTTTCATCTATTATTTCAATGAATATATCAGGTTGGTAAAGTTTAAAAATACTTAGAATATCTTCAATTGGTCCATAAAGTTTATTAGTATATATGAATATCTTTGGAGACATTGTCATTTTATCTGAAGGCACTTGATTAGATTTTGGACCACTTAAAACTATATGCGGATCATCGTAATATTTATCTTGTGCTATTGCATGAATAAAAGCTTCTTTTTTACCAAGATTTTCAATTATAATTGTTTTCTGTTTTACTCCATTATGCTTTATAAAATAGCATTTACTCACATACCTTATTTTTTTTTCTGCTAAAATTCTTTTTTTATATTTTGTAGTTATAGTATAGTTTTTATATAGAGTTATACCTGAATTTTCATTAAATAATAAATCAAAATATTTTTCTGCATTAATTTCTAAATTTTTTAATAATTTATATTTTTCAAATGGTGATTTAGGTGCTTTTTTTAATATTTTTTCAGTAAAATCCATAACTTTACATAATAAGGTTAATCTATATAATTTGGGTACTGCTATTTACAGTTTAGGTTTTATTTTTATTATTCATTCAACAAAAATAATATAAAATTTAATTAAATGTTAAAAAATAAAAAAACCGGCAACTTTAATGCCACCGGTCTGCAATAAACTAATCATTAAATAAAAAAATGAAATAACAAATTGTTATAAATTTCACACCCCTACCAAATCCATATCAACCAAACTAATATTTCTATGTGTAATGCTGTATTCAAGCTTTTCTATGTAAAATAATTTGCCCCTGACGTAAAATTTATCCCTGATATCCAGGTTCTTTATTTCCAAGGGTGTAATCTTAAAGCTTCCATGGGCCCGTATTTTATCCTTTTCCATCCAGCTTTTGTATTGGCCATGGAATTTTTCTAGCAAACCACCATTCCCTTCAGGACGAAGGGAAGTGTTCAGCCTTTTTATACCCATGTGGTCAGTATGATGGGCCATTAAATAGGGATAGGTATAATATGCGGTATCGAGAGTATCTGCTACACCACCAAAAAACATGAGGTGAGGAGGGGCGTCAACTTCCTTTTTATCCAGTTCCGGCACAAACCAATGTTTCATTGGGATAATATCTCCTGAATTCACATTCTTCCACCAGAACTTATGGAAATTCATATTCATGGGCGATATATCAGAAGTCATACTGAACAAACCCCGGGAGTGGGAAACTTTACTGATAGCATAAGGACTTCTGGTGACTTCAGACTTCAACCTTTTTTCAGAACTCAAACCCCTGAGTTCTTTTGTTATGTTAAATATTCCGCCACTACAGCGATCTTTCATATTATTGGGTTCATTGATTGGAATTATCGTCATGGCAAAGTTGAAAATATCAATGATATTTTGCCAACCGTTGGCATTGGCTCCTCCTGTTTTAACATCACTTTCTCCATATTCGCTATAACTGAAGACATAATCCTTCCCATCCTCATAACTGATCAGCAAATCATCCGTAAGTTGTTTGTCCAGATTTTTAACCACATTACGATTGAAAATATCATTGTTAAACTCCAGCCTGTACTTATTACCCGGAAAAGCTGTCATGCAGAATATTTTCAGCACACTCTTCAATAAACTTTTAAATGAATAAGCCTGCATAAAGGATTTCAAGATTACTTTCAGCTTTTCAGGATATTGGCCATAAGCCTCAATTAAGGGAAGAAAACTTTCATGCATGGCACTCGTTCCGGTGCCATCATTTAAATACTGCCACCAAATCAAATGCAATTGGTCCATGGAATAGTTTTTGTGGTTTTCTGCTACCAATACCAGCTTTCGCAAATCGCCACTTGCAAAAGGATTATTCACCAGCTGGCCACCAAAACCATTCTCAATCACTTTCCACAGATAAGGGCAGGGCAGGATAGGCGTATGAAAATCATTCAGATCATTTTCAAGTGAAAAAACAGCATTTTTAGGGTTGTAAAAATTGATGTATTGGGTAAAGGTATTCACCATGCCATTATAGGATTCCAAACCACCCCACCAGGCATCCTCACCCTTAATTTTAATAGGGGCAACAACAAAATCAATACCGAACCTTGATTCATTCCACATTCCGTTTTTATAGGCTGAATAAGCAGCCGAATAATAATCAATTTGTCTCCAGTTGTTGCCATTCCATCCACCATAATAAAAATTATCTACATTACCGTAATTATACTCGCCCAGATCCAATTGATTGATATTCTTGTCCACATTTTCATGCTCCAGAGAACCTTTAAACTGAAGCTTCAATTGCTTTTGCGATTCCAGCAATAACAATTCACCATAACCAAAAATCAATCCAAAATACTTTAATAAGGCAGGCAGTTTTCGTTTTACTATTTTTGAAGTTGGCCGGGTTGGAAAACCAAAAGCCTGCAGATTTCCAAAAGTTGCCGGAACTTCAAAATCCAGTGAATAAGGAGCAGGGATTCTGTCTTCAAGAAATAAGGGATTTTCGACCACTATGCTTATCTCAATGTCGTTTGGTAAATCTATATAATACTTACCTTCAGCTATTAATTCTATCATATACTGGCATTTTCTTTGAGTTTATAATATTCTTCTAATTTCTTTGCTAAACCCTTTTCTCCATGAATATTGACATAGGTTTTTATAGGGTCATCCAGCTTTTTTTGTAGGTTATTCATAACTTCTATATTTTTCTTTATCATCTCTTTCCATTCTTTGTCAATAGAAGTGGGAGCGGAGGCAGTATTTTTTTGATAGTCGACGACAGGCGTTTTGTTTTCCACAAAACCTCCATTTCCCCTGCCGTTCATGCGATAAGTAGCATCCATAACTGCCGGAAGATTTAAGGTTGCCAGCGTACCACTTTGCCTGCTCATTTCCAGCAAGTCAAGAATAGGGCGGACAGTAGGATTATTCACAGCAGCTGCAGGCGCAATGTACTCACTTCCATTTTCTCCGGTTATCACAGTAGGCGTATTTACAAATCCACGTTTATTGGGCTCATGTTTTGCTTTAAAACGTTTTCCATCCTGAGCACGCACTACGTCCAGATAACCACCTTCTTCAGCCCCTTGATAGGAAGCAGCTACCGTTGCCAATTGCAGCACTCCCAAGGCACCTACCATGACTGACAATGGAATGGCAGCAGGAAAGCCGGGTTTTACCCACAATTGCATGATAGCTGCAGCAGTATTCTGGATGATGGAAGCCGTTGCCAGCATGGCATCTCTTTTGGCCTGCTTGTTGGCGATTTCTTCTTTCTTGGCTTCCAAGTCAGCATCCAGGGCTTTAACCTGAGCATTGTAAGCTTCCTGTGAGATTACACCGGCATCCAATTGCTCCTGAAGCTTATCTTTTTTTGCGGTACTTTGCTGCTCATATTTTTTAAGCTCTTTGTTTTCAACGGCAGTTAAAAAATTAGAATATGTTTTCCAGGCATCCATCAGTACTGTGGTTGCCATGGTAATTTCATTTACGCCAATTTTCCCCTGGGCCAGGTTGGCATATAAAGCTTCCCAATCATCTGCAGTAAAGCCCAGAATATCTGTTTTGCCGGCAGTATGGAAAGACATGGCTTTTTCAGCTTTAGCCCCCGCTTCTTCACCAGCACCATCCTTTGAAGCCGTTTTTAAACCACCCAGTATCTTTTTTACTTCGTTAATCTTATCCTGCAATACCTGAATTTCTTCATCGCTCAAGAGGCTGTCCGTAAGATTAATTCCATCAAAGACACTTGAGGTCATAGCATCCGACAATTGTTTTTCCAGCTCTTTTAAGTAATCAGTTTGCAGTTTGATTTCTTCATTCTGTTGCAGTTTGCTGATTTCCTTCTTTGCCTGATCCAGAGTTTTGATTTTTTTCAATTCCTTTGCACTCATGGTTTCAGCCAAAATGGCTTTCGCCTCAGCAAAAGAAGTAATCTTGTTCAACTCCTCTGCATGATTGGCTCTCATACTTTCAAACTGAGTATCAAAAGCGCTTTGTTTACGCTCTAATTCTTTGGCTATGGCTTCTGCATCCAACTTGTTCAATTTATCATTGTGGGCTTGCTGTAAGGATAAATACGCTTTTAATTCAGATTCAGTCATGTCGAGTAAATCTTTTCCGAAAAGCTTGAGGTCAATTAATCGCTGATCATAGGCAAATCTTTCTTTATCTGCATCGCTCATTCCTTCTTTGGTGGCATCCAGCAATTCTTTCTCCCGCTTCATTTCATCCTGCCTTTGCTTTACTTTTTTATCCGATAAATCAGCTTGTAATTTTGCCAGTTCTTCTCCTTTTTCTTTACCCAGCTTGATACGTTTACCCAGAAATTCAATTTCAAGGGCAAGTAAAAGATCATCCAATTCTTCCTGAGTGGCAATTTCTCCTTTCGAGAATTTGTAATTTAATTTCTCTTTAGCCTGCAAAAAAGCGATATCATCATTTAAGCTCCATTTTTTGGTGCTTTCCTTTTCATCCGGAACGAAATTAAATGAAGTATTAGGTTTTGGCTTTTTCTTCAGTGTATTGCGTTTTTCCAACAATTTAATTTCTGCCAGTATTTCTTCCTTTTGTTCTTTGGTTTCTGCCCGGGCTAAAGCTGTTCTTTTCTCTGTAATTTGTTCCTCTAGCGTTAAATCTTTTTTACGATTGCCCATAAAAGAAGCGTAGAAACTATCTAAATCGCTTAAATCCTTCTTCTCGTCCTGACGGGCACTTACAATTTTTTCAAAAGTGGCAAGCGTTTCATCGCTGGTTTTCATCTCATAATCCTGAGCCAGCTTTTTGAACTTAGCACTTGCGACATCTAGCGAATTATTTTCATCAATTAAATCCATCAATTGAGATTGGAATAAACCGGCAGCAGCTACACCCTTGCTCGAAGTAGCTTTGTCAATCAATAAGGCGATATTATCTTTTTGTTTTTCAGCACTTTTTTCAATGATATCCTGCATTGCCTTTTCTTTCGATTTTAGCACAATAGCATCCCGCAATGAAGCATTGGCAGCTAATTGAGCCGTATTAATCTCATTTAATGTAGATTTCTCAGTCAGAAGATTAGGTAAGTACTGGCCATAAACTTCATTTATTTTATTGATGCCTTCAGCACGGCTCTTGGTTCCTTCGCCGGTTTTCTTTACAGCATCAAATAAATTATTCATTTCACCCCTTTGCTTCACCAATGTTGACCAAAGTTCAGAAGCTGCTCTTGAAGTTGCTGTCAAACCGTCTTTAAATATCAAAAACGCACCTACAGCAGCTGTAATTAAAGCAACTGCCAATCCAATAGGATTCAGCTTAGTTGTTGCAAAAAACACCCGCATGGCTTGCGTAGCGCCATTGATATTTCCTGCCAGTAACATTTGAGCAGCTGCATACAATTGTGTAGCAGCAAAAGCCCCTTCAGTGGCTATCGTTTTGGCTTTGGTAACTATGGTATTGATGATGGTACCCTCAGTATTTCTAGTGGTCCATAAGGTAGCGATTTTAGATGCGACACCATAAGCAATCAAAACAGCTGTAGTAGTAAAAATGGCTCTACTGTGTTTGATAAAGAAATCTGTCAGCACACTTACAGATTTTACAAAATAGCTCATTCCGCTAGTTGAAACCCTTAATACCGGCATTAGCTTTTGCCCCAGCTCAACTGTCATATTGGCCAAAGATTTGCGGGCTTTTTCTAGTTTTGCCTGAGCTGTTTCATTTTTGATGTTAAACTCATTGGTCAGCGAAGTGCCTTTGGCAAATTCATTATTACTCAAAGCCTGGCGTTCTCTCAATAAATCCGTATTATTAGCCAAAACACCCAATACAGCAATGCTACGCTTACCTTCCAAACCCAGACCATCCATTCTGGCCGTTAGTTCTTCCATACCACCGGCATTACCTCTTAAACCTTCCATCAATTTGATAAAAGCTTCATTGGCATCTTTTTTCAATAAGTTGGAAAAAGCTTTGATATCCATGCCGGCAGCTTTGGCAAAATCAGCTGTATGTTTATACATACCGCTGATTACTGCTGAATAGACAGTACTGGAAACTTCTGATGTTTGCCCCAGCTGATCCAATACTGCAGCCAGACCAATTACATTTTGTATGCTGACACCTGCCTGAGGAGCAATACCGCCCACACGTTTGGTGAACTCAACCATATACTGCTCATTGGCAGTACTCGTAGCACCAAGGGCATTAATGGCACTGCCGACTTTCAATAAGGAATCCTCAATGCCAAACTTATCTTTGACTTTAAAGATATCGACCAGTTTTCCGATATGACGGATAGATTCTTCCGTATTTCCACCTAAATCCTCTTTCAGGGCAACGTTGATTTTATCGGCAGCTCTGATAAAACCCATTAAATCCTTTTCACCTCTAATCCCTAATTTACCGGCAATTCTACCCAATTCCATCAGATCCATTTGCGATGAGCGGGTATTTATCTTTTTCAGTTCCTCGTTCATGGCATAGACCTGCTCTTTGGCCAATCCTGTAGTTTTCATTACATCACCCACCTTATCGTCAAATTCAGCAAAAGTACTTATAGCCTGTTTCCCTGAATAGAGAATGCCACCCAAGGCAGCTCCAAAAGCCACGAACAAAGAAAAATAACGATTGAAATCATCACCTGCTTTCCCCAGTTTAGCCCACATTCCGCTAGTGCCCTGCAATTCGTTTTTATGTTCCCTGATAATGCCGTTCAGAGTTCTGATTTGAGCTGAGGCTTTGATGTATTCTTCTGATCCTCTGGTCATGCGAGCTTGTTGAGCAACAAGCTTATTCATTTCTGCTTTAATGGAAGCAATATCGTTCTTTACTTCCTTGCCATTGATATAAAGATTAATCCGCCTTGTATAGGTATTTGCCATAAGAAATAATTTTCGGCAAATAAATACAAGGCGGAGGGATTATGAAAGGACAAGCTTAAATCGGAATTTTAAGAGGAGTGTTTTTAGTCTTTAATTATTACAGATGATATTATTTAATATTTCAGCTGTTTCATCAGCACTACCTCTTACTAAAATCTTAACATCATTGGTTAATATTAATACTGAAGAATACTCTGTATGAGTAAGAATTTGTTTAATATGAATAATATTAACCAAAACTTCGCCTTTATCTTTTAAAGAATAGAATTTAGCAAATTTAGGAAGATTCATAACTTGATTTTTATGTAATATTAATACAAATATCAAAATAATTTTGATATCAAGAATGATAAATCAAAGTATTTCTCCTAAATTCATATATTCTGCATATCCAAGAAGCTTTTCGATGTTAAATAAAAGAAAAAATGAAACTACTATCTCACCCACGCATTTCAGATTTCGGACAATAGTCGATATGGATTTTAAAGCTTCAATTATTTCAGGTTGTTCATTTTCAGGAAATTCATCCACTCTGCTACCAATAGTAACCATAGCACCACATAAATTTTTTACATCAATTAGAAGTGGCCGGCAATTTTCCTGCTGCCAGTATTCAATTAATTCTACCAATTCGTCACTAATTTTTGCTTTTCCAATCGTGTGGATTACTTCATTTTTTTTATCTTTTGTGTTCATTCTTAATAGGTTAATGATTAATTAAATCAGGCTGTAATTCAATGCCATTAAGGCGGCTAAATTATTTTATTTATTGAAAAAAATAAAATAAATTTTAGCTAGCTAAAGATTTTTTTATTTTTTAAATAATCTTCATTCTTGTTGCATTTACAGCAGCATCTGCATTAACTACCGCTAATTTGTCAGCAAGCTCAGGAACAGTATGTTCCATAATCGGATTAAACCATTCAGCAGCATTTCTATGCCCGGAAGGATTCTTAGAATATTTTATTACCATACCATTGGTACTCTTATATCCTTTGCCCACACCTTTATGAATGAAGATTCCATGCCTTTCAAACTTAAAACTCACGCCATCGGCTAAGTTGTAATCTAAATGAATACTGCCTTTCAATGAATTTGCCAGCTTATCTTCCATTCTGCCTTTTCTTTGCACCATTCCCTGCTTACCATTGGTAAACTGGCCAAGACTGGTTTTAAGTTCACGTTGCACCAGGTTTTTCCATTGCTTTACGATTGCATTCTGTGCTGTATATTCACTCATTTTTAGGCTGTTAGGTGTTTAGACTTTTAGACTGTTGGGGAAAGCCATTTATCGGGATTTACAGCAGCATTAAATTTGCTGTCTATTGAAAAGAGAAAGCGGATTCCATAATGCATACCCATTTCAGTGGCAATCAGATTTGCATTTACTTCTGAAAATTCAAAATTCATTACCGGATTTCCGGATTTCATTTTGTCTGCTTTAATTTTAGCCAGGATATCATCTCCGATTTCTTCCAATGCATCCCATACCTCATGAATTTTAGTATAATCACCGGCATCTCCCACATGATCCAGCAAAATAAATGCACCCTGTCTTTTTTTCTGGATATTATCGCTTTTATTGTCAGTAAAATCAAATTTATAACCTTCCAGAATTAAAGCAGGGTAGTTGATGCCATTTAAACCGGACAACACTTCATCCAGCTCAAAACGAAAAAAATGCTTTTTAGCATCCGTATGCTGTATGGCAATATGTTGGGTGGCTATATCCTTAAAATAATCCACCAAAGCGCTGAAACTACTTGATTTTTGCATTCTCTTTTATTTTATTGGTCAGAAAGCGTAATACAGTATGCAAGGGTAATTGAGCATAATTGTCAGCATGAATAATATCATCGCCCACAATATTTTCAAAAACATTCACCCAGCCATTTTTTGAGGTTTTACGCTGCTTTTTTTCAGCATTATTTCTTTCATAAATTAAAGGGTATTTGTTAGTTAGCCATTCTTTAATTAAGCGATAATTTAATGATATAGCATACTTAATTCGCCTATCAATTTTAGCACAATATTGAGCATGCGTATTGATGTATTTCTCAGAAAATATATAATTTTCAGGCAGATACAGGCAGGCAATAAATTTATTTAATTCTTCAGCCTGCTCATTTTCACACCAATTATTATAAAAACTATCCGCAAACATAAACTGCCCAAAGCTCATTCCTTCAAGACGATTTTTTGGAGATTGCAGCTGTTTTATGTTTTTGATAATAAAAGAATTATAGGGTGAATAATCAACAATAAATTTAAACTCATTTGCCAGTTTATACTTAAAATATAGCGGCATATTTTTGATTTTGTTTCTATTGATACAGCAGATTTTTGCCAGAAAAATATCTTCATTTGTTATGCCCAGATAATGTTCAGCTATTGCAATTAGTTGCTCAACACTAATATCCTCCCAGGCATTCGGAATGATTCTTTTCTTTTTTATAAGAATTCCACAACATCTATAACTTACTTCAATTTTCTTCATATCAGGCAAAAAAGCATTTTCTTCCACCGTTATCCCTGTTCAATACACCATTTTTAGGTGCAATATATCCATTCCAATCCAGCGAATTTTTAAGTAAATAATTCTTCAATTCCTTTAAATAGGCTTCTCCAATATTTCTGTTCCGGGATATCAATTTATTTACCCTTTCGATATCACTGGGAAATTTTGCCACAGCTGCATTATTCTGAGAAGTTGAGCCCTCATATACCAGACCCTTGTCTGTCAAATCAGCACCACTTTCTTCCATCAGCAAGGCAACAGATAAAAAGGCCAAGGCTTTACTGCACAATGGCAGAACAGCTTTTACTTTAGCTGCAGGAGAGGCATCATCCATTTTTGATAATTCAGAAAGTAAATAAGCCCAGTTTACAGCACCAAAAACTTTCGATAATTGCAGATCCTTTACCAGCTGCATGTGTTTTTTTAATCGCAGAAAAATTAATCTGCTGTTGCCAATATCATAGGTGGTTGAAAAATCTTTTGCATTATTAATAAAATCATCGTGCAAAGCTTTATACCAAGAGGTGGCTTTTGCATTTTGATTTATCGCAGCCTGGAAAATTTCCAATTTTTCAAGCATACTGTCAAGGCTGTTAAAGGCAATGTTTTTAAAATAATCTCTCAGATTATCTTCCTGGTACTTAAACAAGCTCTTTACCTTATCACTTTCAATGCGTTTAAAGCCACCATCGCTGATATAAGCGTTCAACACATCATATCCCCGCCAATACATCAGATGAGCCACAGCATTTTGAATTGTAAACAAAAGCGGGTCAAATTTCTCATCAGCTGTGTTTTTGGCAAGATATATTTTTACATCCGCTATGCTTTCACCTAATAAAGGGAAAATAAATTCATCCTCAATTTGCGTAATATGAGGCTTTAATCTTGCAAAATCCACGTTATTACTTACCGGCAGGAATTTCTGAACTTCTTCTGTGTTTTCAAAAAACATAATTAATGAATTTAATTTTTATAATGATACATGTTTTAGCTCAAGGTTTTCTTGCTACCGGCTCCAGTGTCCAAGGTTGTAAGAATGGTATTGCGGAATCTAAGCTGCACATCTTTTACTCCATTATATTCAAGAAAACACTCCAGCGGATCCAATAAGTTTTGCCTGTCGAGCCATGCATTGGCAATATTTACCAGAAAAGCTTCACGAATGTTTGAGCCCCCCTGATTTCCGGCATAAGTTCCACCCGGCATACCGGCACCCATTACGTTAGGATTTATCATGAGCGAAAACAAAATCTCACTGTTAGCTGCAGCAGAAGTAATCAGATTCTGATCATTGTTCAGTTTGTTTTCCAAAGGCTTGATGATCCATTGCTCTTCCACTTTACCATTGTTAGGGTTGATTTCAAAAAACGTAAAAATAGGTTTGTCAGCATTCTCCTCACCACACAGATTTGTTTCTATCAAATCCATGTACTCTTCAATTGCCGTTTTGCGTTTTTCAGCATCAGGATAATCCGCTGCAGGGAATTTCTTATCCCAGAATGCATAAGGAATCTGAATGTGCCATTTCCAGCTTATTTGATTCTCATAAGCCTTTACAAGGAACTTTGGCACTACTTTGGCTATATCTATCCATCCAGCAAGATAAGCGCTCCACCAGGCCGGTTCGCTGTAATAATCATTATTGCTCCAGCTGTCTTTTATTGCAAAAACCACTGATTTTCCTTTCAGATTTCCGCTCACTTTTCTTCTGAATAAATCCGCCATAGGATCATATTCATCTAGCAAATCAAACGCTTCAAATTCAGTACCGGGAGAATCCGGAAATTTACCAGAAACAATTACTTTTTCAATTAATCCATTCTTAGCCACTGTATAGCGGTTAAAAACTGCATTCAGGGCATTTAAACCTACCAGCTGACTGGCATCAGCATTTGGAATCAGTTGTACATTTGCTACACCGAATTTCAAGAAATCACGCAACGCTTTTTCCATATACCGCCGGACCAGTCTTCCTTCGCAAAAATTAATCAGTTTCGGGTCTTCTATGACTTTCAACAACTCATTCCCCTTATCATCATAGCCAATTACATTTACAGGGAAAATACCCTGGCCAATTGTGAAATTCCGGGTATATTTCAATCCTGTATTCAGTACACCTACAGTTCTGATGATTTCATTGGCTTTTGTCGGGAAATCATTATTATCACACCAGGGCGAAATTTCATAATCTCCAACCATGCTTTTACTGTCAAGCTTTTGCGTTTCTTTTGAAACAGCAGGACGTTTCTCAACTTTCGGGGCACCGGTAGTTGTCATGAAGTGTTTGGTGCCAAAGCTCATTAATGGAACTCCGGTTTTATTAAAAACGGTATTGCTCATATAAATACTTTTTTTCCATTCCAAGCAACAATATTGTCGATTCTTACTGAATAAACATGACCAATTTTATCCCCTTTGGCATCCACAGCCACAACACCCCGCATTCTGTTTTGCTTTAAATTAAAGGGCAAACCACAGGCTACAGCTCGGGGTAAAAACACGAGCTCACCATTAATTTTTACAAAGCCAATGGAAAAAAATATTTGTTTACCCTCAGGCGTTTCTTTGACATCGAACTCCCTAAGCATATTTAGCCGTTTAATTTTCTGAACATTACTCATTGTTGTAATTTTCAGCAAACATAAAATAGGAGAGAGGAATGGGAAAGGACAAAAAATTATCCATTTATTTCTCAAACAAATAAATGGATAATTTAAATTTTATAACAAGGAATTAGGAGTTGCAGCGAAGAAATATTGAGGAATTTATTTAAATGCTCCAAACATCAACCGGGCATATTCAGCGTATTCTTTAATACTATCTGCATTGAAATGAAACGAACGCACACTACCCAATTTATAATTCGTTTCAGAACTTATAGCATTTCCTTTTTTTAAATGCTTATAATGCATGCACTGTATTTTATCTGGAGACACAATAACAAACCATGCATTCCTGTATGGGTAATTATCGTATTTTTCATCAAATGCAAAATAACCGTTGGCCCTGAACTTTACTTCCATATAAAATAAATCTCCATTCAATGTACTTTGAACAACAAAATCGGGCATATATCGAAGCTCTTTACTTGTTGTGTGGTCATTAAATTTAATCATTTTACTCAATGAAGGGTGCAAACGTTCTAATCCGTAATTAAATACATTGTAATCATTTTGAATAAATAAATCCTGTATTAATTGTTCTGCCATGCGGCCTTTGAGTGAGTTAAAATTGAATGGGTTAGGCATAAATAGTTGATTTAAACTTTTATAATTTTAATTCAGATTTATATTCATAATTTGGTTCTTCAAACAAAAAAAGCTCTAGTTCTTTTTTATTATTAAATCCATTTATTTTTTGTCTGTATAATTCAGCAATTTTATTGTTTTGAATTTCAAGTTTTCTGTTTTTACTAATATTTAAATAATCTTCTTCTAAATCAATACCTAAAAAACGTCTATTAGCTAAATTAGCTGAAATCCCAGTTGTGCTGCTACCGGTAAAAGGATCTAAAATCCAATCATTTTGTTTTGTTGAAGCTAAAATTAAACGAGTTAAAACAGATAATGGTTTTTGAGTGGGGTGCTTCCCGCAAGATTTTTCCCATGGAGCAATTGCAGGCATTTTCCAAACATCCTTCATCTGCTTATCACCATTTAATTGTTTCATAAGTTCATAATTGAAATAATGAGGGACTTTATCATTTTTACGAGCCCAGATTATTTGCTCTGTTGAATGTGTAAAAAAACGACATGAGAAATTTGGTGGTGGATTACTTTTCTCCCATGTAATGACATTAAGGATTTTAAAATCTAATTCAGTTAGTATTTGTCCAATAGAAAAAATATTATGCATTGTCCCACTAATCCAAATTGTTGCATCATCTTTCATTTTATCACGAACTAAAGAAAGCCATTTTCTATTAAAATCATTTACATATTCAAAACCATGTGATTTATCCCATTTCCCTTTATTAACACTAACAATTTTACCACTTTGAATAGATAAACCATTATTTGATAAAAAATAGGGCGGATCTGCAAAGACCATATCAAACTTATGCTTAAATTGAGGCAATAGTTCCATTGTATCTCCTTTTAGGAGGTAGAAGTTTTTGTCATTTGAATTAAAAAACGGTTTTAGACTCACAATTATTTATTTTTTGATTTCAAACCAGACCTATAGCCCATATTATAAGCTTCAATAGGATCTTTATGCCTTACAGTACCTGCCTGACTAATATCTAATTCATCAAGTCGAATTCCATTAGTAATTCCTTTGATTGCATCTTCGTAACCTTGGTCAAACGCACAACCAGCACATTTATGTCTCACATCTTTAGTATAAAACTTTTGACTTTCAGGTAATTCAGCAAAAATTGAGTCGAAACGATGGGGCCTTTTGCAAATACCATCTGTCAGAATAATTTTATTTAATCCAGAGGAGTTTATTAAGTCTTTATACAATTCTGATTGACCTTTAACCCCAGGTATATATTTGGTGGTATTAAACTCGTTATCATCAATTTCTATTGAATCAAATATTTTTGAAAATTCTTCAACACTGATATTTCTTTCTACACCTAAATGATTTACTATAGGGGCTAAAAATTTCATTAATGCAATAATACCAGTTGATTTAACTAAAATTGATTTATTTTCCCATGCCTGTGGCCATCTTTTTTTGATTGCTAAAAAATAATCCCAAAGCAATTTAGCAATTTGGGCATCCTTTTCTTCAATAAACCAATTTCTAAAAAACCTACGTTCTAATTCTTTTCCGCTAATAAGATCTAGTTTTTTACCCCTCATAAGGATGTCACGATCCTTCATCTCTTCACCATCATTTGAAATATAATTTAGGATACATTCTACTAATGTTGCTTGAGTAATCGTTTCTCTATTTACATCATTAGCTACTCCAAGCCTTTTAACCATTCCAAACAGTGGACTACCAGCTTTTTCATCAAGAAGTTTCACTAAATTATGGGCTGTTCTTTGTGGACTTCTCGTTTTAGCTAAATCAAATAAGTCATAAACTAAAGACTTGTTGACTTTAGTTTGAGCCTTATTTATAGTTGAAAAAATCATAGATTCTTCATCAGGGTCTATGTCAATGAATAATGTGACAATCAAATCAAAAACAAATGTTTTATTAAATAAATGATTGTTTTCAATGAATTTCTGAATTCCGAAAACACGATGTTGTCCATCAATTATTTGTGCTATTTTATCGCTCTTATTTAACGTTAATGTACCCGTAGCATTATCATAACCAAGTATATTTGGTTCGTCAGTTTCTTTATCAATTGATTTAATTGAAAGTACAATGCTTGAAGGGAAAGTAGCATCTGAAAATGAAACATACTTAGCAATCTCTTTTAGTCTATTAGGAGAAAGTTCTCTTTGAATACCTAAATAGCTATCAATTGCACCAAGCTCTTCTTTTTGTATTCTACGTATATCGGAATAAGATATATCTAATAAGTTTTGCCATGTAATCTTACCAACATAAAACTTTCCAATTGGCTGGCAAACTTCAATACAATTTATTATTATAGTGTTATTATCTACCATTGTTTTATTTGTTTAAAAGGTCAAACTCATCCTCTAAATTTTCTTGTTGATTTTCTCTTTCTTCGGCTGTTTTAGGATTGTATATTCTGTAAAAATGCCTGAATTGGAAAAATATGTATAGAAAAATAGAAATGATAAAAATAATATATACTAGTAATTTTGTTTCAAAATTAGCAGAAAGATTTTCCAGTCCACTTTTCTTGCTAATTAAAAAGCCAATTATCAGCAATAGGGCAAAATACAAATAATGAAAAAAACTGTTTGATTCTGAAAATTTACTGCCTTTTCTTAAGATATAAAGAGTTGTGGTCAAAAATGATGCGCTCAATATTAAAAAAGTAAAAGGTTGATGAATTGATCTATAAATATTCAATAAACTAAATCCATAATCTGAAATACTAATTACTACACCCATCCACACTGGAATTAAATTGCCCAGGAAGCTCCAAAAAATACTTTCTAAACCATCTGAAATATATTTTGGGATTTTGATTTTAATTTTTTTTAACATAGACTTTTGTTTTTCAATACTTAATAATTCCCTCAAGTTCTATCTTAGCAATAAACAATTCAATAGTGGCAAGGTTATACATACTGGGTATTATACTAAATGCCTCTTGAAGCTTGTTTTTTGCTGAATGCCATCCTTGACCATCTGTAATCCATACAAATTCATAATTTTTATATTGATTTATTTTTGGTGCAACATCAGAATAAGATCTTGCCGTTTCATTGAGTTTTGAACCACCACCATTATAATAGTTGGTTTCAATCAAATATGTTTTCTTTTTTGTTTTTATTACAAAATCAAACCTTTTTACATCTGCACCCAAACTAATAATATCAGGAAAAACAGTATTACTTACTTCTTTTTTATAAGCAATATTTGCATTATCAAAAAACAAGGAAACTGCTTTAGACATATTGTCGCCACCTCTGTTTTTTCTTGCATTTGTATCTAAACCAACTTCAATACCAAAAACATAATCTACAAGGTTAGTTACGTTTTTATTTCTAAACACTTCACTTAAACCAGTTTCTTCAATATATTCTAAAATTGTTTTGGGTGTATGAAAATATGTATCTAGCAATACAATTTCACCATTATTATTGAATGTTTTAGCCCTTTTGTTTTTTCTAACTGCAATTAAAATATCTAAAACTTCAAAAACTTTGGGATTTTCATTAAATAATTCATCAATTGCTTCTTCAAGGTTTTCTTTACCAATCAAATAATTTAACTGATTGAGTTTTATTGATATTTTATTAACATTTGCCCTTATTTTTGTGAAATCTGTAAAATAATCAAGTGTAGCATTTGTTTCAGATAATTGTGATAAGAAGATTTTAAATTGCTCTGACATATTCTTGTTTGTATGTTTGATTTGTAATTAACAACTCTTTTAATGCTCCTCTTTTATCTGGATTTACGTTTATACTTCTTCTTGCATCAACCCTTTTGATTTTAAATTCACTATATAAATCATCAAAGAAATTGTCATTTATATCTTTACCTTTTACATCTGAATTACTCAATATCCATTTGTAACCCCTTAAATCAAGTTTATTACAATAATCTCTTAATCGTATTTGTTCATTGTCGTTAAATTCATCTTTAGCGTATGAGTTAAAACTTGATGTTTCACTCAAAGGCTTATAAGGAGGGTCTAAATAAAACAATGATTTATTTTTAGCGTAACTTAAGGTTGTTTCAAAATCACCACATAATATTTCAACCTTTTGTAATGCTTCACTAACAGCTAATATATTACCTGCATCACAAATCATAGGCTTCTTATAAGATCCCATTGGAACATTATATCCATTGTTTTTATTTACGCGATATAAACCATTAAAACAAGTTCTATTTAAAAAAATAAATAGAGCTGCTTGAGTTGAATTTTCAGTATTTCGTAAATTATATAATTTTCTTTTTTTATAGTAATATTCTTTCTTTTCCTCTTCTCTGTTATCAATTGAATGGTATTCATCTTGGAAGTTCTGAAGTATTGAAATTATTTCTTTAGGATTTGAAGCTATTATTTTATAAGTGTTGATTAAATCGGCATTAATATCATTTATTACAGCTTTTTCTAATTTTGGAAAGTTATTTAGCATCCAAAATAAAATTGCTCCACTACCAACAAAAGGTTCTATGTAAGTAAATTTTGATTTTGTTATTTCAATAGGCAATATTTTTTCAATTTCGTTTATCAACTGAGTCTTGCCACCTGCCCATTTTAAAAAAGGTTTTGCTATTTCTTTAGCTTTATTTTTTATATTATTCATTCTCAATTATTTCAGTATATGTCTCAATTTCAATTTGTTTTTTTTTAGCATATTCAATTGCTTTCTCTTCAGAATCAAAAAAAATATCCAACATATCAAAATTATCTATATTGATTAAGTGATAAGTTTTAAATTCATTTTTCCCTTTAGTCCTTATGAAGTATTTATTACTGCTTTTCATAATATGATATTTTACAATATTTATTCTAATATAGAATTTATCTGTAAAATTAAAAAAACATATTCAACAAAAAAATATATATCAATATAATTGTGAACAAAATTCTTTTAAAAAGCAGATAACGAATCAACTTAACAATTATAGAATATGCCGATTATACAAAAGAATATAAAAAAAAGCAGGTAGTTTTTAGCTACCTGCTTTCTAAAAATTTTCAAAAAGCTTATTTTTTCTTTATTGCTGGAGTTTCTTCTACTTTGGTGATGAGAGGTTAAAATCCATATTTATTATTTTTATTGTTGTTCTTCATTTGGTATGTGTTTTTCCAGACAATACTTTTCAATTTCTGTATCGTTTGCAAAGTAGGAATCACAAAATTCGTCAAGCTCTTTTTCTATTGATTTGTAGTAACGTTCATCTGTTAAGGTTAACAGTTTTTCCGTCTGCTCAATAAACTTATTAAATTCACTATTCATTTTACAGAGTTTGTCAATGGTCTTAAAATCCAAGTCTCGATATGTTGCAGGGAAAAGTATTTTGCTTTGATAAGGATTTGCATTGAGTTCAATTATTCCAAGTCCAAATGATTGATTTAGACGCCCCATTTCATCTAACAAACTGTCGCTAAACTCAAAAGCAACCAAGTAACCATAGTTTGCCCAACTTGAATTTGAAACTGCTTGAAAAAATGCTTTCTTAAGTTCGTTATCACTGTTAATTTCCTTTTTCAATTCGTAAGAACTCATTTTGAATGTGTCAACACGATTTATTGATTTTAAAAAATTTTGACTGGCTTTTGTCTGTAAGTTTAAAAACTTAATTCCAACCATATCAGGGTGAGTCCAAATTTGATTGTTGTCTTTACCATTTGATTGTTCATGAAAAATAGTCTTAGAATAAGTGCCTGAATTTTTTAAAAAGCTACTTAAAAGCTTATGCAAATCCCTTTCATCAAATGATTTTGTCTTATCTGCCTTAACAACTTTGGTTATCTTGGTTTTAGTCTCACCACTCAAAACGTCAATGCCGATATTTTGCTCATTTTTTGTCAAGTAGTAGGAGTATGTTCCACTTTCTTGTTTAATACGTTTTACTCTTGTGTCACCATTACGAATAAAATCGCCAAGCAATGCAGAAATAGTTGCAGTAGGAGTTTTAGCTGTTCCGAAATCATAATATTTGTTTGTCAAAATATGGTTGTATATATCCATATACGTTGTCAAGGTATTTATTTCGTCCAGACTTTTTAAAATTGATTCTTTTATTGTCATTTTATGTTCGTTTTTTGTTTGCTAGTAATACTTTATTCACTCAATAAACCTTCCAAAATCCAAGCATTTATGGACGACCAGTCTCTATAAATTCGCGTAATATTTTCTACAAATATACAATTTTTTAACAACCATCATTTTCTAAAATAACAAAAAAAGCAGGTAGCTTTCCAGCTACCTGCTTTCTAAAAGCTTTTCAAAAGCTTATTTTTTCTTTTTAGCTGGAGTTTCTTCCACTTTGGTGGTGAAATAGCAAGTGTGGGTGTTTCCAAACTGGTCAGTTTCTTTTAATTTAGCAATTTCGAATGAAACGTAGGATTTACCATTTTTTTCGTAAACTATTGCTGCAATTTCTTCAAAACGGATGTTGACTTTTATGATGTCAATGTTTTGTACTTGTTTACCTTTTCCGATGTAATTTTTTGTAGTTGTCATGATGTTGTTTTTTAAGTTATTAAAATAAAAATTATACCAGGTTGATATACTCCGTTTCAGGATGGCAATACAGGAAACTGGAATACCGGAATGCAATGAGGATATGCCGGGAAAACTTATTGTCAGGTTTCTTGAATCAAAGGAGTAAACCTTTGTATATATTTTTTTGACTAATAACACAAGATCACATGATCAACCAACCAAAAATATCGGTAAAGGTAAAAGCAAAATAGATAAGGGTAATTGAAGGTAAAGTAGGTGCGTGGATTTATTAAAAAATATTCACAATTTGTTGATTTATAATTTTAATGTACTATATTTGTTGAAAAATAAAACAGACATTTGTCATACATATCCACCAAAAATTGGTGTGCTTTGTATGAATTTGTTATAAAGAATAAAAAGTTAGCAGCCATTTAAAAAAAGAAACCACATATGACAATTACAATTACAAAACAAGAACTGACTGAGAAAGTTGGAAAAAAAAGCTTCCTTGCTGACAATGACACCCTTTCAGCAAAACTTAATTATGACAGCGGTATCTTACCGTTTGATAACTATCTTAATGGGAAGACACTAAAACAAATTAATGCAGTTATCCACTTAACTAAATATCCGAAAGGACTTGTAATTAGAATCGCTAAACTTTTTTCATCCTTTTCAATTGGACTTCCATATAGCGAGATTCAAAGTATAATGCTTTCAGAAAAGATGTTACCTCCTAAACTAATTTTTGAAACAATCGACAATGGGAAAATTGTATTTACAATTGAGAAAACAAACATATCCGATGTTAGACAATTCCTCGATGACATACATTTAAAATATACTTTTGAAACTAATATTGTAGAAGCAAGACAAACATCTTCTGAAACAAAAATTATTTTTAATACAAAACACAGAAAAAAATAACCATTAAAAAATTAGTTATGAGCAAAATTGAAAAACTTGTAAAAGATTACAGTTCCAAAAAACTGAAAGAGATTATAGAGCAGCAATCTACCTCTTACAGCGAAAACTTTATTGACTATGCAAAAGATGAGTTAATAAGAAGAGGAGAAACTTTTCAATTTAATCATGATCTTGAAAAAGAAGTTTCTGGAATGAATGACAATGATTTGAAAATTCTTATTGAGAAAGAATGGAATAATTACCATCTAGAGTATCTTGAAATCGCCCGTAACGAATATTTAAAACGAAAATTTAAAAATGATTCAATTGAAGATGAAGAACCAGAACTGCAACAAGAAGCGGTCTATGTTGTGAAACGCTACCCATCATTAAGGACAATAGCTGGAATTTTTTCTGTATTTGCATGGATAATTGGAATTGTAACAGTTTTTATTGCTTACATTTCTTGGAGTAAAGGTGGTGAAGCAGGAGGTCTGATGATTGCAATTCCAATATTAGTAGTTGGCGCACTTATAGTTTTAGGACTATTGGCCGCATCGGAGTCAATAAAAGTATTTATTGACATTGAGGAAAATACTCGAAATAAAAATTAGTAAAATAACATATAACGACCTAGTTGGCAATAAAATGTGTAATAATAATTCATTATTTTATCAGATAAAAAATAAAATGTTTAATCTAAAAAAAATATTATGAGAACAACAATAAAATTGAGTATTGTATTTTTATTTTCAATTTCTTTTTTTCTTCTTTCTTCATGTAGTAAAGATTTATCAAGAGATAAAGCGAAACAAATGATTATTCAAAAATATAATTTTCCTTTGTTAAAAACAATTAATATTGATGCGAGACATAGGTATGAATATTTTGGTGGTTCAGAAATGGTGCAATTAAATAATTTTGTTTCATTGGGATTAGTAACTCAAAAGAAAGTAAACGAATACATCCCTTCAGTTGGTGCCGCTTGGGATTTTATTGATGTTTCGTTAACAGAGGAAGGGAAAAAATATTTTGTTAATGAAATTCAAGATAATTCCGATGATTTATATGGTAGAAAGTATGTTGTAAAAGCTTACGAGATTGATTTTGATGAGATTACAGGTATTGAAATTCAAGAACAGTCTAAAAAAGCAAGAGTTCTTTATACACTTAAAAAAGTTAATGTTACACCATTTGGTAATTTAAATGAAAAATCTTCTACTGAATTAAACCAAGTAGAATCATTTACATTATTTGATGATGGTTGGAGAATAAGCAATTAATTTATGAAAAACCTTCTCAGCGATGGTTAATAATAAATTATTTATAAACAAAAAAAAGTCGGCAACCATACAGCTACCGACCTTGAAAAGTAATTCATTTATTAAACTAATAACAAACAAATACCCCACAAAATTACAACAAAAATCGCATCATGCGAAGCTCATAAAAATTTTATTTCGGTTTTTCAAACATAATACAATATAAAAAGAAGTCTGAATTCAATAGAAATCCCTTTCGTAATAATTCAGGCTATGCAATAAAGAAAAAAATGAAGCAAAATTTCAGTAAAAACCCATTCTGGAAGAATACCGCTTAACCGCCGACGTCGCAGACGGAGGCCGCCGAAAAATGCCTCCTATAGGCGTTTTTAAAGCTCTGTTACTTCGATTAAATGAGTTTGTTAATATTGAGTAAAAAGAAATATTAACAAACTCATTCGCTCTTTAAATTATGCTATTTGCTTTAGATGTAAGGTGTCAATCATTAATAAAATATTAGGATTTTTTTCTACCATCCTCAAAAGTGCCGGGGTTGGTCTTTTAAGAATAATTTCCCCCTCTGTTACTTCTACGTTTAATTTTTCTCCGATTTCAAAACCTGCTTTTTTCAGATATTTCCCACCAAAATAAATTGTGGGTACTTCTACATAAGAGGGTTTTATCAAATTTCCTCCTCTTTTTTCTACTCTTCTGCTTATGGTTGTTTTTGTTGTCATGCTGCTAGTGTTTTGATTGGTTCAACTTGTTTTTTACTAAAGACATACATTACAGGAAAATATGAGTTTTCGCCCTCTTCCTTTGGTTCTTCTCTTAAAACGTGCAAAGGCTTTGCCCAGAGCATTAAACCTTTTTCGCCTTTTTTAACGGTTTGTCCGCTCTCTTTCCATTGTTTAAAGGTCTTTAAATCTTCGTGTCCGTCTGATTTGTATAAAAATTTCAAACCTTCGTTAATGCTTTCCACCCTGCCACGTTCAACCAATGCTTTAGCCAATAAACTCAAGGCTTGTAATTTTTTACGTTTTTCTTTCATTGCTTCTGTCATACTGTTGCCCCTCCCTTAATTTGCTGTTCGTAAATATTTAACATCCAAATATTTGCAAAACTTGCTAAATCCTTCATTTGTCTGGCATTTAAAACAATTGCATTTCCAGTTTCATCAATTTCCGCTGCTTCGGTGTAAGCAATAGCATTTTGAAATGTTGCAGGATAAATTAAACTTGGGTTTTCTCTGTTCTGTAAAAAACACATGTCAGGGTCGGGCACTAAATCGCCGTTTTGCTCGTAATAATGCGCAAATGAATACATATTATAAGCATTGGATTTATATAATAATTCAACGCTCAAGGGCATAAAACCGTTATCTTTTTTAAATTTTACATGTCCTTCTTCTGATGAATCGCAAAATTTTACAATATCCATAAAAATTGCACTTGCTTTTTTATTCAATGTTGTCATAGCTTTTAAAATTAAGCCACGCCATTTTTAAAGATGGCGTGGCTGTTAATACTAGGAAAGTAGGTTGTTTAATTCGTTTTCTAATTTGTCAATTTGTTTGTTATACTCATTAAAAAGCACAACATAAAACTGTTCAACAACATTTTGATTGTAAGTTTTTACAACCTGCCCATTAACATCCGTTAAACGGATTTCAGGCTTTTTGCTGTCGTGTAACAATTGAAATTCTTCAAACTCTTTCCTTTTTTCCACTAAGTCGCTGTGAGCATCTGCAAGGGCAACCAATTTGCAGGCTTTGTCTTTAATCTCCTGGATAGACAAAGCTTTTTTAAAGATTTCAACGTTTTTTAGTTCTCCAGGTTCTTGGGTAGTTTCTGTTTCAGAAATTTCGATTTCAGAAACATCATTTTTAATAATTGAAAATTTAGCGTTTTCGCTGTTTTCAAATGCTTCACTTTTTAAGGCGGTGTTGCCTTTTACTTTCGTCATTTTGTTTTTAAGTGTTTGATTAATAAATACTTGAATTACTTTTCATAACAAAGATACAAAATAAAACAGCAGAATGCAAGTTTTAAAGCACTTATTTTCAGTTAAATACGCATTTTTAACACTTTTAATTAATTATAAATCAATAAGTTATGAATAATTATAAAATTTATACACATTCTAAATAAGAGAAATTCCAGCTTATTTTTTCGTAACATTCAGAATAATAGATAATAAAACAATGATTTTTTTCAAATCATTGTTTTGACTCGTCGAAGACCCCGACCCGCCCTCTCGGGAAACGATGAAAAGGGCGACGAAATACAGGAAATATGACCGCACCGCCGACCCCCTGACTACCCTGCGGGCAGTCCTAAATACATAAATTCCGCAGGAATTTATACCGATTAATTCAGATGAAATATAAGATGAAAATAACGATGATGAACTAATATTTCTAATGTTATTGGACTGCATACCGATTCATTAAAGAATGAAGCAGTCCTATATGTCTAAAGCTTCAATATAATCATAAGAATGATGGGTGTGTCTCACACGCTTCATGCTGAAAACAACAAGCCTAATGTGTCTGTTTCAGACTTATTAGGCTTACTGCTTAATCTATCATATAATTAGCTTAAATAAGCTTTATATTTATTATATGATAGGTTGAATGATCTAATAAGACCGGTGGGTGTTTTTTACACCCATCGGTTGGGAAAAGGAAAAGCCTAATCGTCTGGTTCGGATGATTAGGCTTAATGATTCAATTTAGAATTTTATTTCAATTGCTATTGTAATAAATTTAATAATGATGGGTGTGTTTCACACTTATCATACCAATTAATAACGCCTAATGGGTCTGTTTCAGACTTATTAGGCTTACCAAATTTAGTAAACTCTTAAAAAGTCAGAAAAATATAATTTAATATTTAATGTCCGAAACAATGCGGAAACCCAAGTTACCAGCTCTGTCGCCAGGGTTAGCTGCATCTCGGCGTGCTGACCTGCAAATATTTGCTTCGTTACCCCAGCCACCACCACGTCCTACGCGCAATAAACCTGAAACATAACCTTTCGGATTTAATTCCTCTGCTGGATATACACCATACCAATCGCTACACCACTCCGCAACGTTGCCATGCATGTCATACAAACCCCAGGCATTGGATTTAAAACTGCCTACCGGCATTGTTTTTCCTCTGGATTCACCCTTTAAATTGTTGTTGTAAGGGAAATTACCATCATAATTTGCTTGGGAAGAACTCAGATTGTCGCCTGTATTAAACACCGTTGTTGTACCTGCACGACAGGCATACTCCCATTCAGCTTCAGTAGGCAAACGGCAGCCCATCCAATCAGCAAAGGCCTTTGCATCGTTCCAACTGACATGGATAACAGGATGATTGTATTCCGAAATAGGACGCAAGTTTCCTTTTACATCATATTTCCAATTCACTCCAGCTTTTAACACCCATTTTCCTCCAATTTGTACATAGCTTCCCTTCAAACTATCTTTCCCTTTATCAGCATCTGTAACGTATGCAGTTGCTTCAATAAACGCTTTAAACTGCCCAACTGTAATCTCGTACTTACTCATTTTAAATGAACTTAGTGATACCTGATGCTGAGTTTCATCATCAACTCTGTCTGCTTCATCTACAGGACTCCCCATGTTAAAAGTCCCTGCCGGAATAGTTATCCATTCGATGCTGGGCTTTTGAGCAAAAGAAATAAATGTAATAAATATTGTGGCAAAAATTACTATAAGGTTTTTCATTCTTTTAATTTTTCAATGCTCACATTTTTTCTGTTGTTATGGATACAAATATACATTAAATTTATATTTAAAACGCTGGCCAAAAAATACAATTATAAGAATGATGGGTGTGTCTCACACGCTTCATTCTAAAAACAACAAGCCTAATGTGTCTGTCTCAGACTTATTAGGCTTACCGCTTAACCTATCATATAATTAGCTTAAATAAGCTTTATATTTATTATATGATAGGTTGAATGATCTAATAAGACCGGTGGGTGTTTTTCACACCCATCGGTCGGGGAAAGAAAAAGCCTAATCGTCTGGTTCGGATGATTAGGCTTAATGATTCTATATAAAATGGGTCAAACAACTAACAGTATTATTAATAATTACAATAATACTCATGCATGTTTTTATCTCTTAATTCCCCAGCTAATTCCAATAATGTTTTAACACCAATATTATCATACCTCTTACTTCTCAAATCCCTGAAATTTAGTTCTGCAACATATTTATAATCCTTTATTGCAAAGTTCAGTAGTTTTTTAACCCTAACCGAAAAATCAAAATTCTTGTCATTGATGAGTTCCTGAATAGTAATTGGATTATTTGTAGTTTTTTTTCTAATTATAAATTCCTTTATCTGAATAAATTCTGATTCTGATAAAGAATCTATCATTTCTTTTATTTTATTGATGCTCATAAATGCTTTCAATTGATGTGAATACAAATATACATTAATATTTATATTCAAAGCGACTGCAGAAAAATATTATTAATTGCATTCCTTTTCTAAATAAATTACAACCCCCTTGTAAAAAATAAATATAAAAATTTAAAAATAAGATTGTTATGGATTACAACCCCATTACAACCCCCTTGTAAAATTTTACAACCACTTGCATATTTAATAATTTTTTTTATTAGCATTTTAAAAATAAATATGACTTTATGTTTTTTAAAATAACTAAATTAACTAATGATTGGTAACATTCGGAAAACTAAAAATATATGTGCCTAAAAAGAAATAAAATTACCTTAAAAAAAGAAAAAATTCATAGCTCTTTATGATTTTTTTTGTGAAAAGAGCGTAACGCTGCGAACATAGTGCAGCGAAGCGGAACGGGGGAGCAGTTCGTGAAACGATTGAAGCAATAAAAAATCATAATGTGCTATTCCATTAGAATAGGGTATTTTTATTTATTTAGCGCGAGGGCAGGTTTTTAGTTTTGATGAATTGACAAATATGCAGTCCTTTGTTTAAATAGACTAGCTCTTTAAAGAAGCGTAAGGATTTAAATTAATAGTTACTAAAATTTGGTGATAATAGGGGGGTGTTACTGCTCAATGGCTGAAAACGGCTGTTTGAAAAACTTATTCATTGTTTTTCAATTGTATAATGTATTCTATTTCTTGTTTTGCAAATTCATTTTCAGGGTCCTTTTTTAGAATATGTTTCAAAATTTCGTCCGCTGTGTCATATTGTTTTAACTCTATCATACAATATGCTTTTCTACGTAGGAGAAACATAAAAAATTCATAATCGTCACTGGTTCGATTGTCTTCGCTCTTTTTTGTTAGTAATTCTAAGTTGTGGTCAATAAGCATTAACGAACGTATGTCTTTAAGAGCAATAAGGCAGTTAATATATTCCGATTGATATTTATAACCATTCTTGCTGTTTTTTGCTGAAAACTCTAAATACTTATATGATTTATCAAATAAACCTAACTCGTAATAGCAATAACCAATCAAAAATGAGGATTCTATTAAAGTTTGAAATTCTTCATCTGAAAGCTGGTCCTCCCACCATTTATGTTGTAATGCCTTAAAAGCGTTATTGAAATACTCTATTGCATCCCAAAACCTATTTTCAGTCATTACCTTTTTACCAAAATAAAATTCTTTTGCAATTTTTGGGTGAAAAAGGACTTCTAAAAGCTCGGTTTCTAAATAATTCAATTCATTTGTTCTATTTGAATTTAGTTTTTCCTTTGCTGAGTTGAAAACACTGAAAAATTCTTGAGTAGTTTCTGCATTGGGTCTAAAGTCAATGCCAATTAGTATGGATAAAGTTTGAGGTTGTGGATTAATACCTTTTTTGCTTCTTTCCAGCATAACTGTCGGAAGACAAAAGGTGGTTTGAACATAAAACACTTTGTCTTTTAACCCTTCAGGATATTGTAAGTGCACTATAAGAATTGCGTCTTTCTTACTGATTGATTTGTCATTGTCAGATTTTGATTTTTCAAAAGTCTTATACGCTAAAGTTAGAACTATTTGGTTTGAAAGTTTACTGCAACCTTCTCTGTAATAACTATACTCACCGTTATTATTTCTCTTATAATGTTGTAAAAATTCATAATCCCAAATATTTTGCTCTCCTTCTATGGTTATTAAACTACCATCATTAATTGATAAGACGGATAATTCTTCTTTTCTAATGTCAAAAAGTGAATTAATCAACTCGCCAAATTTGAGTGAATGATTTTCATTTGTCCTAAATTGAAACTTGTCATTTTGGTGTTGGAATTCTAATTCACGTTGTAACCAAAAAATATCGAAGTCCATTTGTGTACCGTCTTTCAATTCAAGGATGGTGTCCTTCTTTTCCATTTCTTTTTTTTCAAATATTTTTTTAAGCATTGTCTTTGTCTTTTATATAGGTGCTAACTGGTGGCTTGTCAAAATATTTATATAATATATTTCTACAAATTTAGTATAAAAGTAATATCATGTTTAAATAAAAGTGATAATATTTAACATTCTCCCTTATCCTTGATTGAAGTGGAATCCTTTAAAGCAATAGCTAAAAAATGCTGTTTAAATAAACTAGCTCTTTTTCAGAGGGTTTATTTAATCTGCATTGTGGGGAGCAGTATAATTATCGACTTACTGGAGGAGATGTTTATACTGTGAAGGCTACTGGTTATTCCCATTAAAATGACTGGTTAAATAGAGTAACTAAATAAAGAACTGCCAAATTGCAAAAATATTTCCAAAAAGAAAAGCCTCCATTTGAAGGCTTTTTATCTATAGGTCCTAATATATTTCAAACTTTAAATTTGAAAATCTATAATACTGTTTAGTATGTATTAGGATTATCATCTATGAATCTTTGTGCAAAATTAAGTGCATCATCTTTTGAAGTAACTTTAGTTCCTACTAATTGTTCCATGCCACTATCTCTAACAAGCCATACTTCATGTTTTTCAGAAACGTATTTAACATCATATCTAATATTAGTAGATATTGAAATTACAAAACCTATTGGTTTATTCATATTTTATTTTATTTATGAATTTAAACAAATATACAAATTATTTGAATAAGCCTATAAAAAAAAACAAAAATTATTAATATAAATTAATGAAAAACGTACAAATTAATTAAATTTTCTTACAAAATAAATTATAACATTTAATAAAACTACTATTGATAATCCAATAATAAATCCATAAGCGACTATATTACTGTATTTTTTTGATATTTCAATATCATTAGGCTTAATTTCATAATACCAAAAATCATTTTTAAAATATACAGCAAATTGTTCATAAATAAAACCATCATTTTCTTGCCACCAATGTGAGCCACCCATTCTTGGGTTTGTTTCATTAGATATTAGATAAAATTCACTTTTTATTCTATCGAAGTTTTGAATTTGGTTATATATATTTGGAATATAGCTACCATCTTTTTGTTTTTCTGTTAAATAGCTATAAGCTTTTGAATAACAAGAACTTATTGATGGCCTGTAACTAGGCATTCTATAACCATTAAAGTTTTCATATTCACCAACTTTATAAATCATATTTCCAGCAACTGATTTTTTAATAACAAATCCTTTATCTTCTTTTGTTATTTTGTAAACGATAAATCCACCATCAGTTATTATAAACTCTTCAACTATTTTACTAACTTGATCTGCTCCATATTTAAAAAGTTCAGAATTAGTAATACATTCTTTACCATCTATTTTTATTTTATTAAATGTTACTTTCTTTTTATTACCGCTTATATTATAAAAAACACCATCACAAACAGCACTTTTATCTTGGAAAATGTTGTTAACCATTCTTTCAATTAAAGTATAGTCTTTTTCTATTTGCTTATTAGCACTTGTATAGGCAAAATATAGACTTAATCCTATTATAATGAAAGAAATAATAACTAAAATTATTATTAAAATTGTGTTACTTTTTGTTTTTATATCATTTTGAATTTCGTTTTCTTTTTTAACAATTTCTTGAGGAATTGGAGGCGGAAAAGCAACAGCTCCACCCAAAATTTCATTTTTCAATTCAGGTAAATTGGATAGCTTTGTCCATTCTTTCAAGTTCTCATACCAAATTAATGTATCATCAGATAATGAGGATTGTTTTAACTCATCAATTGTTAAAGGACCAATCTTTTCAATGCCTTTAAGATAATAATAGTTCATATTTTAAATTTATGTTGTTTTTATTTATGATTTATTGGCAATAATCCCTTATTAAATCATATGCTTTTTCATATCCTAGCTCTCCTGCTTTACTGAAATCTAAACATGCACCATTTTTTTTATTTAATTTTAATTTTGCTACCCCTCTATTATAATAAACATCAGCATTTTTTGAGTCATACTTTAATGAAATTGTATAATCAACTTCAGCACCTTTATAATCATTAAGTGAAAGTTTAGCATTTCCTCTACAAAAATATGCATCAGCATAATTAGGTTTAATAGTAATTACCTTATTAAAGTCAACAATTGCACCTCTATAATCTTGTAAAATATCTTTTAAATTTCCTCTTTTAAAATATGCATCCGCATAGTTCGGCTTAATCTTAATAGCTATATTAAAATCTGAAATAGCACTATAATAGTCTTTTAAATTTTGTTTTGCAATACCTCTATGATAATATGCTTCAAAAAGATTAGAGTTTATTTCAATTGCATTTGTAAAATCTTCAATTGCTTTATTGTAATCTTTTTGGTATAATGATGAATACCCTACAAGCAACCAATTATTTGCTAATATTAAATAATCCTTATCTACTTTATTTACATCATTAATTGTTCCATTTTTTTTACAAAGTTTTATCTTTACAGACTCCCTATTAAATATAGCTGCTTGTAATTTTGGATTTATCTTTATAGCATTGCTATAATCTTCAATTGCACCTTCATAGTCAAGAAGATTAGATTTTGCATTACCTCTATTGAAATAAGCCTCATAATCTTTAGGGTTAAGTTCTAATACTTTTGTAAAATCTTCAATTGCACCCGTATAATCCTTTAAATCAGACTTAGCATTTCCTCTAAAATAAAAAGCTTTCAAAGCTTTTGGATTAAGCTCAATATCTATGGTGAAATCCTTTATAGCTTCTTGTGAATTTTTTAAATTATAATTTACGCTCCCTCTATAGAAAAAAGCCTCGGAATTTTTTGGATCAATCTCAATAACTTTTGTAAAGTCTTTTATTGCTCCATTATTATCTTGAATGTCAAATTTCAAAAGTCCTCTTTTAAAATAAGCTTTTGATAAATTAGGTTTAATTTCAATTGCCTTAGAATAATCTTCTAAAGCACCGTTAAAGTCCCTTAAATCTTCTTTTGCTAATCCTCTACTAAAATAAATTGATTCATCCTTTGGATTATTTATAATAGCAATATTATAATCTTCAATAGCACCTTTAAAGTCTTTATTATAAGATTTTGATAATCCTCTTAAATAATAAGCATCTTTAAATTTGGGATTAAGTGCAATAACATGTGAATAATCTGCAATTGCTCCTTTATAATTTGAAAGAAAATGGTTTGAAAGTCCTCTGTAATAATACGAACTAGTATCTTTAATATTAATTTCAATTGCTTTATTAAAATCTGTTATTGCATCATTGTATTTATGTAATTTGAGTTTTGCTTTTCCTCTATTACGATATGCCTTTGAATCCTTAGAATTAATTGTAATAGCATTATTATAATCCGAAATAGCTCCAATTTCGTCATTGTTAGAACCTTTTGCATTGCCTCTGTAGTAATAAGCATCAGCATATTTGGGATTAAGTTCTATCGCTTTTGTAAAGTCAATAATTGCACCTAAATAATCATTTTTTTTTAACTTTATTTTACCATTTTCAAAAAAATCTGCTGCTGTTTGGCTAATTCCAACAATATTAATAGTAAGTAATACAAATATTAATAATAATTTTTTCATTAATTTAATTTTCATTAATTAAACATCAAATATACGATATAAATATAAAATTTCAATTTAATTATTTAGAATATAAAAATATAGGAAAATATGCCCTACTTGGTCAGGTTCAGTAACCCAACTTTTACAAACGAGGATCTATAAAAATAGAATTCTTATGCAAACGATCTCCGTATTTGGTCCAGATTCTTTTATCGACTGCATCGGAGAAATGGGTGGCTTCTTCCGCCAGAATGTTCTTCTTTCTTTCAGATGACTTATCTTTTTCAAATCGGCCATCTTTATCTATTACCTTGGTGTTGTTCATGCTAATGAGGGTGAACTTGCAATTCTTTCCATTAAAAATAACCTTGGGGAACTTGGGGTCGTTTCCCTTTAAAATATTCATCCACAACAGGTACTTATCGTGCTGTGGGGGCTCAATACCTTTATGTACCTCTGATTTTACGCTCCAGCCATTCCGGATAAACCTGTCTATTGCCTGCTCATTATACGACTTTGAATTTTTAGCATTGGGTTGCTTGTGATCTCCATACCTATCCCTGAAGTAAATGATATGCTTATTCGCATGCTGTCCGTAATACGTACATACTTTATCGACCAATTCATCAATAATTACATGCTGGGACTCATCGGGCTTAACATAAAATTCGTTGATGAAACAATCGACCGCCTCCACTATTTTTGTAACAAAATTATAGTTTCTTTCCTGGCCGATGGAAAACAAACTAATATTCGCTCCCCAATCGGGAACAATCTCCAGTGGCTTTGAAGGGTCACAATCTGAATCGTAGCTGCATTCTGTTTTTTCGAGCTTATCGAAATCCCAGTTGGTGTTTTCAGCAACATCGCGGATAAAACTATCATTGGAAGCATCGTAATAAACGTGCTTCTGCGTATTGATGTGATAATAACAATCTTCTACCTTATCGATAACCCAATTCATGATTTCAACCAGAAATATCAATTGGGGGAGTTTTGCATATTCTCTCAATATATAAGCCATTCCAAGGTTGCTGATGTTATCGAAAGCATTGGAAAGGGTAAAGAGGACACCATCTTTGGAAACAAAAGGAATGATCTGATGCTTCAACCTGACAATCTCATTCCTGATGTTCTTATACAAGACGGCATCTTTCTTAATACAGGCATCGATGAGTTCAAGCTGGAATTTAATTATACGGTTCCATATATCGAAGAGCATAATTCCGGCATCGAGCTCGTAATACTTCCCATAGTCCAGTAACCATCTTTGTTCCTGGTTGTATGGCATGGAAGAAACGTATCTGAAGCCGTGATGCTGGGCTATTGGTTTTAGCGACTTAAAGCCAAAATGTTCCTCATTGCCTCTGTTTGTCGGCGAGACTTCCTGATCATACTGGGTTTTATTGATTGTAATTGCTTCATCGACGATTTCACGGTCAACATTCGGACCACGTCCGGAACCCAGTCTGTCCTGTGACAATAACAAATAACCCGTGCCATTTGCGAATGAAATAAAATTCTCAAATTTTAGTATCTTCTCATAAGGATCCATAAAATGTTTAGGAGGCTTCCTTCCAATAACATAATCCTTATCTTTCTCATATTTCATCTTTTCCAAAAACTTGAAAGTAGAAGGTAAGGTTCTGGTAAGCAACTGACCATAGGTTTGGCCGGTTATGGAAGTAATGGAACGGGGCATTTTAAGGTTGATGTTGTTCATCTCCCAGCCAATAATGAAAGATTTTCCTGTACCACGCCCCCAAATGTCAACTTCAGATTTAGCATTGTTTACAACGCTAATCATCTGAGGAGTATTTAATTTTAAAATTTCGTTGATCATACTTTCATTTCCTCTTCAGCATCGGTTATTGATATTTCCTTACCGGCAAACAAAGCCTTGTTCAATTCCCGCAAACTTGCATCAGGTAGTTTGTGTAAGTTGTTAATGTCGAGCTTAATTGAAGTAGAATTGTTGTTCTGAACCAGGATGAAAAAGGAATTCTTTTCGTTGCGTAAAGGATCTTCCAGATTCTCCGGTTTTTCTCCGATTGCCTTAATCATGTTGGCATGTTCAATGGCAATAACCTTCAAAGCCTGATGGCTTCCGATATTCCTGGCTTTTTCAATATTTTTGACAATATCATTGATTAACCAGGTTTTCCAGAAATCGAAATCGAAAGTATATAAAGTGTTATACATCCGCATGGCCAACTTAATGTCTTCATAAGCCTGGGATAAGGAAATATTAGTGTACTTGGCTCTGTGTAAGGCTACTGCTTGCTTTTGAATGGGGTTTTTATCCAGTACTTTTGAAGCTGAAATAATCCTGTCTAACAACACTTGATGTTCCGTTGATAGCGGAGAACTATCAGGGTCTATCAAGTGAGATTTTATTAACTCATATTTCGTATCTTCCAAGGCTTTTTTACTCATTTCTGGAGCGATTTTGATATTCTTTCATCATTTGTTGAGATGGGCTGCTGCCATTCAAGGCAGACTGCAGTATGCATTTGCGGAGCTCCACATCTGTTTTTAGCCAGCCTGTCATATAGGCAGCATAAGCAGGGCCTTGTTTGGACAGTATTAAAAAAGCTAAATCGTCCGGATCTACTTCTATGTTCACCGCAATTTCTTCAGCAGAAAAAAACAATTCTGCCATGCGTTCAATTTCCTTAAGTTGTTCCGCATCTAAATTCATCTGATAGTATTTTATAATCGAAATCGAATATGGCCTGGTCTGTAAAAATGATACCTCTTTCCAATTTGGGGTTATCGGTTGCATTCTGACTGGTTACAATGCTCAAATGCCAGTTGTCATTGTAAATGAGGGCAATTTTAGCGTGAACGGCAATGCAGCGATAATCGAAGGAAGTCGCTATCATCTGAAAAGGCTTGGGACTGATAGAGCGAACCCTGTTATCGAGCAGCACTTTGAAGGATAGTATTTGCTTTTTGTCAAGCAAATGATTGATCTGGTGAATGGATTTCGTTGAAAATGAGTAGGAGGAAAGGAATACATGTGAAGGGCCTAATTGCTTCAACAAATAAACAATAAGCCTTACTAGGTTGAAATTTCCATAGCTGTAATAATGGGTGTTGACTCCCTGCTCCAGCCGACCAATTGCTTTGGTAAGCGATATTTCCTTATCGGCAATGACTGCAGCGGGTTGGGAGCTTTCCTCGATGAGGGAAATGGCTTGTTTTTTGGTGGAGCGGACAGATTTGAGTTGTTTATGAACAGGAGTGGGGGATTTGGTTGTGGAGACGTTGAGGAGCATAGTTATTAAGTTATTGGGTTATTGAGTTATTGGGTGGCAAGCGATAAGTGGCAAGCGACAAGTGTGAAAAAAGTGCCTTGAGTACTTGGAGTGCCTTGAGTACTTAGAGTTATGGGATTCGCTTCGCTCATGGATTTGAGTTTATAAAGTTTATAAAGTTTGTAAAGTTCATAAAGATTATTAGTTGTTATTTATTCCGATGATTACAGGGATGTTGGCTGTTGTGAGTTGGTTTTCAGGATTTGATTTCAGTACTTCCAAAGTCGAGATAATGGTTCTGCCGGTGGTTAGGATATCATCATACAATATCAGTTTTGTCGTTGCAGGCAGGGGTTTGATCTGAACAAATTCAGTATTGATTTTATCCCTGCTTTTTGCCTGTATTATATCGGGCAAAAAATTAATGGCTGTTTTTGCGGCAACGAGTTTTAATATTTCTGATGCAAAATGATAGCCATGCATATCAAAATGTTTCCTTTTGGGCGTAGTTATAATGCACCATTCTGCAGGACAGGGGAGGAAGTGCAGGAGCAAATTTGATAATATATCGGCCAGAATGCCTGCATTGGCAATATTTGCTTTGAAGTCTTCCATGTTGAATGCTTTATAATAGGCATGAAAGAAAAATGACTTGCGTGAATACAAGCCATATTTAATATAACCGGGCGAAATGTCAGGTGAGGGGACTCCAGCGAAATCAACAAGATTCTCCGAAGCCTCCATTTGAATAAAAGCCTGTATTTCTTCCGTTTTAATCAGCACTTTCCGCTAATTTTAAATCAATAGCCTCAATAATTTTCTCCTTTTTAGCTTTCCTTTTTTCAATCTTTATTCTGTTAGGGCCAGCAGGCATAGGACTGGGTGCATCTTTCTTTGTGTCAGACTGAAATTCCAAGCAATTTCTGTCCTTGCTTAATGAAGTCTGAAGATTCCTTTTATATTCTTTCAGCTTTTCAACAGCATCGGGTAAGATGATTTCATCCGTTTTCTGATCATTACTCATCACGGGTTTATCCGGAAATAGGGCAGCAATGTCAGGAATAATATTCTCATTGTACCAGGCTTCTTTAGCAGTATAGAGGTTTTCAATACAAATGGATAATCTTTCAATTTCATCTGATAATTCCTTGCGGATATTGATTGAAGTCGCATCATTGCCTTCCATGGAAGCCATTCTTGCATGCAATTTTGACCTGTCTGCAGTCAGTTTTGAAAGCTCAGTTGTAACCCTTGAAACTTCATCCGGCAAATTCATCAATTGTTTTTCATCTTCTTTTGGTACATCAATTAATTGAGTAGTTTCATGAAATACATCAATCAAACCAACAGATTTACACAATTCATATTTTAATTTACCGGCATATCTGGCTTCTCTTCCCGGAAACAAACGGGATAACACCTTATTTTTGCCGTAAATGGAATATAAGGCACATCCTGCATCGTAACAGCAGCCATCATCCATCCATTTGTTTACTTTATCAATGATTTCGTTGTTCATAAGTAGTAGATTTTAAAGAAGAAAACCCTAGGTCAGAGGGTTTTCTTCAGTATTATTATTCTTTTTTTTAAGGGGTTTTTCTATCAATTCCAGATAGGGAAATCCTGAATCGTATAAATCTGCCAATACATCATCTGAAATATATTCAGCAAAATCCAGTTTTCCGAACTTTCTCGTTATCACAACGCCCGGTTCAATTCCCTTTAGTTTATAATTCTTGCTTTGCATATAGTTTAGCATTAAATTCCCGGTGTTAATGGAATGGAGCCCGGATAGGCATATACATTCTTGCATTTAAAGATAAACTCAAACGACATTCCACGTCTAGCCGATGTTTCTTTTCCTGTTCCATTGGCATCGGGGCTGCCGTTGAAAATTGCAGGACGTAAAGGACTGCCCATTAAAAACTGTTGCCCTTCATTGTCAACGACAATAATGGCAAGGTTTTCGTTCTTGGTGGCATTCATAAAGCCCAGTATTTTCTTTTGTAATCCGGGGTGAAATATAGTTAAGTGCATTACAAATGATTTACCATCGGTTTCACCAACGGCTTCAATTTTAAAATCACCGGTATCATCGGTCAGATACATTTCGAAGAATCGTTTACCTGTATTCATAACCACATCGCCGGTTAACTCTCCCAAATCTTCAATAGTTGTAGGAGCCAGCGGTTCTGTAGGCCATGTTTTAATATCTTTGTGAAATGCCAGGTATATATACTGAGCAATGCCTCCCATATTGGAGCCATTGTCCAGATTTTTGTCAATACTCATTAAATCCATTGTTTTTTAGTTATTAAGTTATTGGTTATTGGGTTATTAAGTTATTAGGCTGATAGACTGTTAGACTGTTAGGGTGTTTTTTGTAAATTGGTCCATACAATACCATTAATACCGAATCCCAAACCTTCCCACCAGTCTGCCATTAGTGAAACGGTACGTTGACGTTCTTCAATTTTAATGCTTGATTTGTTATTCAGATTTTTAGTCAAGTGGAGCATATTTGCTTTTGGAGTGGCAAAGATTACATCAGTCCCTGATAAACAAGGCAAGGCCACTACATTCTGAGGCGTAAAATCAATGTTGTCTTTTACATCGGCATCGCTGCTCATCTGATAAAATCCCTGTGAACGTTTATCTTTATGATAATGTCTGTACCATTTTGAAGACATAAATACATTCATTTCCACATCCTGGTATTCATCGGCAATACCTTCGGTAAATAATTCAACCTGATCGAAAATGGTATCTTTGTTTAATGCACTTATGTTTAATGAATTCATGGTTTCATCATCCACTCCGTTTTGAATCTGATAGATAAAACCATTCATTGATTTACCGGTAATTCCTGCAGTTCCTGGGGTAACATCAGTATAAATACCTTTGCCGTATTCCTTTAACTCCATGTTCGAGTTAATTTTTGCTAAAATACCCTGATTTGGATGTTCCAGGATAAATCTGATCAGCGGTTCATCTTTTTTATCCACTTTTCCGGTTGCCAGAAAGCCAAGCCAGGTTGCCTGTAAGTCATCAGGAAATAAATCGATATCCACTTTCATGTGGAATAAGCGAAGCTCATTGGGTGTGAATTTGATATCGTCCTTAGGTGTCCATGCTTTTTGGAAACCCTGGACCAAATCGCCCACTATCAGCTCGCTGAGTTTATAAACGGTATCGTCCGTAATGATGGGCGTGCAATATTTTGGTGTAACTATCCCCTGAGATAATTTACCCAAAATTCTATCTTTATTTGCCGGAGACTTTTCATAATAAGCTCCAAAGGCGGTTACAATTTCAGAAGCATTCATGTTGTTGATGTGTTAATGTGTTAATATGTTGATGCGGTAATTTTTTTTTTGCCACGAAGGCACAAAGGCACTAAGATTAATTTAAAGTTCTATTGCATGTGGGGGAGTGCTTCCAGCGTAGCCCAATCCACACCGTCTTTTGAGATATTCTCATCTTTTTTGCTTTGCACTCCTGAAGCAGCTGTTCCCGGTTTTGCAGCCAAGAGGGCTGTAACGGCATTTATCTTATCATCGGATGATTTTGCTTCTTTTACACTATTATCTATAGCATCCAAGGCAGTTATCATATTCGTTAATTGCGATTCTGCAGCCACTAAAGAATCTTTAGTCGTTTTTAAAAGATTGTTGGCTGTTGTGAGCTCATTTTCAGCTTTCTTTTGTGCTGTTTCGGCAGTTGTTTTTGCTGAGTTGGCCGTTGATAAATCAGTGGTTAACTGATCGATGGTAGATTGCCTGTTTGTTAATGCTGAATTCATGGTGTCCATATCAGCATCAGTGAGGACATCACCATCTTTTTTTGCAGTAAATAATGCAGCAATAGCCGCCCATCCACTTTTAAAGGGTATGTTCATGCTTGAATTTATTAAGTTAGTTGAATAATTAGTTTGTATAAATTTTGCAGCGGATGCTATGCTGCCAATTTCATCAATTAAGCCTATAGTAATGGCTTCTTTTGCAAAGAGCGTTTTGCCTTTAAAAGGATCTATAGTATCAGTAGTGATTTGTGTACGTGTGGCTTTTACATCGGCAATAAAACGGTTTACCAAAACACTGGATCTTTGCAGTAATGGCTTGTCATTTCCGTTGAGTGCTTCCCTGACCTCTATATTTTTCTCACTGGATTCCGCAGCATAGATTTCTTTGGCAATAATACCTTCATTTTCGAGTGTTTTTATCTGATCCAGGATATGAGAAACAACGCCAATGCTTCCTACCTGAGTCAATTCATCACTGCAAACAATCTTATCAGCTGCAGCTGCGACATACATAGCTCCACTACAACCACAATCGTCAATAAAGGCTACAACCGTCTTATTGTAAGTGTTTTTAAAATCTATGATGGCTTTGTAAAAATCAATGGAAGCAAAAGCTTCACCACCGGGTGAAGATATTTGCAGAATAATGCCATTAATATCAGGATTAGCCCCGCAACGAGCCAGTAAATTTTTCTTGGTATCAGTTCCTGAAGGACCACAGCTCTGGTCTGCTTTCGTGATAACTCCATTTATAGGTATGACTGCAATTGAATCTTTAGGAGCCTGTTCAGGAGGCAGTGTTTCACCATATTCAGAAATAGTATAGGTATTTCCGCTTAGAAAATGCATCCTATTGCTTTGTCTATCATCTGAGAAATCAATTTTCTGAAAATTACCTTTCAGTAAATTGATGACAAAAGGCAGATTGGCTGCCACGCCATCGGGAGACAGAAAGTAATGTTGATTAAAAATGTTGGTTTGAATCCTGTTCATTTTCAAAACTTTTCAGCAAAGAAAAGTTTAGTGAAGAGGGTAGGAAAGGACAAAAAGATTGATGAATCTTGAATTATTAATTATCAATTAAGAAATATTGAAAATAAAATGATAATAAATAATGGTATATCGTTTAGCTTCAAAAATGTCTTATGGTAAAAATGTTTTTGAGAAATACAAAAATAGTGAGGAATATAAAATATGATATTGTTAAATTAAATTGTTTTTACTAAATATTTATTATGTGATAATATCATATTTTAATATTTACGTATTAACCTAATTGTTCTAGGTCTGTTTGTTAAAAAAGTACACTTGCAATGAAAATTACCAGCTATTTTTGGTTTACATTTAATAAATAAAAATCCGATTTTATCTGGGTTGAGTATTTTTTCAATTTCAGAATCTATAATATTAGGATCTAAAGGAAACCATGTTAATGCATTATTTCCATGAGTTATTAAACAATCCGGATCTGTATAATTTGGATCAAATTTTAACTCATATATTTTCTTGGAAGTATCTCCATATGCTTTAGAGTCAGCGATTAATTTTTTTGGTTTAAAATATACATTTGATAATACTAAATTTTCATTTCTAGAATTTTTTATATCAAATATTAGCTTTGATGGATAATTTGATTGATCCCTTACATGTTTAACATAAAAGCTTAAATTTTTTACATAAAAAAAAGGAAAGAAAATAAAACGCAAAACTATAAGAAATGAGGATAATAATACAAGTACACTTATAATATCCCAAAGTCCATACTTAGAAGCACAAATTAGAAAATTTTCAAAATCAATCATAATATTGTAATTTAAATTTACTTTTTTACAAATGTAATAATAAAACACACAAACTCAAAAATTAACTAAAAGGAAAATTAACCAGCTTTTGCGAAAATGTATTTTCACCCAGAAATGATAACTCATAACCAACAGAAGCACTCCAATTCGAGCTGTTAGAATAATTCCATTTAAAATTCAAGCCTATTTCTTTGTCACCTATCATTATATAGGTATCATCCTGATTTCTTACTACTACCACAAATTTGTAACGGGCTAATTTTGTAAGAGTTTTATCAATGCTGTTATGCTGTCCAGGTATAAATGCTGATACCTTATTTGTAAACAGTTGACCGGCATCTTTTATCTCGCTGGAAGAACTGTGTACGATGGATTCTGTTGCACATAAGAAATGATAAATTTCATCCTGATTCAGACAAAAAATATCTTTGTTTAGTATTTTTATAATATTGGTAGTTGGAATTGCATATAAATCAACCACTCCAGCCAATTTTTCCGAGTTCTTATTTATTGTTTGCATAGTTTTCTATCATTTTCGTTGAAATTGTCCTTTTATCCGACAAATTCAACAAGATTATTTTCTCAATTTTTTCGGTAATTTCTTTGGAAAACTCCACTTTAAATTTCAATCCGTTTCGCTGGAAATCTTTTACAATGGAATCATATTGCCAGATATCTTCAGTAAATCCATATTTCTCCTGGAAATATCTTACAGACCTTGAGAACTCCATGTGGGAACAATAGAAGGAAACAATGTTTTTCATAAAGAATTTAGCATTGGCTTCTATTTCCCTGCCAAATGCTACCACATCTGTTTTTGACAGTTCCCAGCCATAGCGATAGAAATCATCTTCTGAAATCACTATCCCGGCATTTTCATTATAATAATTAGATATTTCAGCACAACGTGTTTTATCATAGGTTAGCCTGGGCTTTGTTAAACATCGTCTGAAATAGTTATACAACTTTTTATCTTTCTTTAGGTCAACCGGATCTCCAAAATTCAATTCCAAAAACCTTTTAACATAGGGTTTCACAGGTAGGCTTACTAAGTACATTTGTGTATTTTTCATTAAAATTACAGCAAAGTATGAGTATTTATAACAAGATTCAGGATGTATAAATAAACATGTTTATTTTAAGTGTAAAAAATACCAACCCCAGTTAAATCTGCGAAAAAAGAGCAAAAAAATGTAATTTTCAGAAAATTTTTGATTTGTAATTAATTTGTAATCTCATATTTATTTATTATTCAGTTATTTATAAACAATAATTACAAATTACAATAAAATAGAGGTCGTAAAATTTGAGGTTTATTTTTTTTATTTGCTTTATTATTTTAACAAATAAATAAGTATTATATTTGTTGGGTAAAAATGAATCTAAACTTGAAAAAAAATTTATTTTCCTTAAAATACTAATTTGAAATATGAGATCTGAAGCAGTATTTGAAAATATTGGAAATCGTATAATTACTGAGATTGAAACTGCTCAACAGACGTTGCATATTGCAGTGGCATGGTTTACAAATAGAAATATATTTAACACAATTTTAGACAAAGCAAGAAATGGTATAATTGTTTATTTAATTGTTAGTGATGACTTAATAAATGCAAATTCTAAAATATTTTATAATGAAATTGAAAAATATGGAGGTTCATTTTATAAAATTGGCAATAGTGATACAGAATTAATGCATAATAAATTTTGTATTATTGACCATTCAATTGTAATTACTGGATCCTATAATTGGAGCTATAAAGCAGAAAATAATCTTGAAAATATTATTATTAACGAAGACAAGATACTTGCAGAACAATTTATTCATGAGTTTTCTAATATAATTCGAAAAATAACTAATACTACTACAGAAAGGAATAAAGAAATACCAATTGGCTTAATTATTAAAAGATTTCAAATCATTAAAAATTATATCGAATTAGAAGAATTTGGAGAGTTAAAAAAGGAAATATTTAAATTAGAGGAGTATAAAAATGATATTTATATATCAAAGATTTATAATGCAATAATTAAGAACGATTATATTAAGATTATAAGCGAAATAGATAATTTCACTCGAAAGTATCAATCAATTGTTTTATATGATGATCCTGAAATATCTAATTTAAAATTAGAAGTTAGAATATTAGAAAATAAATTAAACGCTTATGATAATGAGAAAATAGATTTGGATAAAAATATTTCCGATTTTCATCATTCTTATTCTTTAGAACTTGGTAACATTATCCTTGAAATATTAAGATTAAGAAAGATAAAATACCAAAATGATAAAGAGAAACAAAAAGATGCTGAAAATGATTTTAATGATTTTAATAAAGATTTTGAAACAGAGAAAGATAAAAAAATATTTGAATTAAATGAAGAGGAAAAAATATTATTAAAAAGTAAATTTAGAAAAGCATCATTTTTATGCCATCCAGATAAGGTTAATGATGAATTGAAAGATATTGCTCAAAAAATATTTATCGAATTAAAAATTGCTAATGATGCAAATGATTTAAAAAAGGTTACTGAAATTTTAAATGATTTGGAAACAGGGAATTTATTCAAACATAAGTCTGCAACTATTATTGAAATAGATAGACTAATGGCATATATTTCAAAATTAAAAATTCAAATACTACAACTTGAAGATGAAATTAATAAAATAAAAGCTAGTGAAACGTATCAGCTTATTGTTTCAATTTTAGATTGGACAGAATATTTTAGTATAATGAGAACAAAGCTCAATAAAGAAATGTCCGATTTACAGATGGAACTTGAAAATAAAAAATATTCAAAATGAGTGACACAAATATACAAAAAAATGATAATAATAATGGGCTTTCAAACCTTGGTAATCTTTTAAAGCTTACAGATAAAATTATTAGTGATGATAAGAATAAAAAGATTAAATTATTTGCAAAACATTATTTTTCACTTGGATTAAATGTGACTTGTATTAGCAATCATATTACAGAGCATAATTTCTTTAATAAGCATATTTTAAAGACACCTGATCATAAATGGAAACATTTATTAACTCAAAGTCAAAGTATTGAAGAATTAGAGTCATATGATTGGGAAAATGCAACTGGCGTTGGTTGTATTACTGGTATAAGAAAGATCCGTGCTATCGATTTGGATGGCTGTTCAGATTATGATTTTCTAGAAAAAGTATTAGAATCTTTAGGACTACCATTAAATTATGAATGGGTTGTTCAAACAGGAAGCAAGAATGGGTTTCATATTATTATTAGAGCAAATAAATTTGATTATTTAACTGAAAAAATGGTTGTTACGACCTTTCCTCCAAATAAAAAAAATAGACATTTACTTGAAAAAGCTGAAATTTTATGGAATACGAATCTTGTTTTACCACCATCAATTCACAGTTCAGGAAAAACATATGAATTTATTAATTGCGAAATACCAACAGCGCTACCTTTAGAAGTCGGCCATGGTGAAAAAAGGTATTTTAGAAACTGGAATTTACGATTAGGTATATTAAATTTTATTGATACATTTTTAGATGTTAAAAAAAGTTATGTGGGTGAGGGATATGGTGAAATCCTATTTGAATTTATCCCTCCAAATATGCCAAGCAATTTAAATGATGAAAATATTTTAGATATAGCTGAGGGTGAAATTTCTTGTATTGTCGATATTGAAACTGATGGGTTACCTAAAAAAGTAAATAAAGGTGAAGATTTTATCATTGAATATCCAAATATTATTCAAATTGCATGGATATTGCTAGATAAAAAAGGTAATTTACTTAAAAAAGAATCTGAACTAATAAATTTTATAGGTATAAAACAAACAGAAGCGTATTTAATTAATAATATTGATATAAATTTAGTCAAAAGGATAGGTAAAGATCCTGTAGAAGTTTATAAAAAGTTTATTACTGATGTTAAAGTGTCAACAAATATTGTTGCTCATAATTCTGATTTTGATATTCCAATAATTAAACACCAATTACTTAAATACTCTCTTCAAGTCCCTTTTGTAAATAAACGTATAGTTTGCACCATGAAAGAAACAGTGCATTTTTGTAATATAACTACAATAAATGATGAATTAAAATTCCCCAAATTATTTGAACTTTATGAAAAACTATTTAATTATAAAATAGAACAACGCCATAATGCTGAATCGGATGTTCTATTAACTGCAAAATGTTATAAAGAATTGGTTAATCAAGAAATAATAAAATTATGAATAGAAAGAACTTATACTATGCTCAATTTGGTGAGGCGTTAAAATTAGCTCAAAGTAATATATTTGAGTATAAGCGCATTAGCTTAGTATTGTTTGATAATATAATTGAAAATTTATTAATAAATCAGAATACCATTAGATTGAAACATTTATTAGTAATGAATGAAATTCAAAAAAATGAATATGAAAGTATCATCAAAAGTTTCAATAAATTTGAAAATATTATCAGTAAATCATTATTCCTGAGTCTAATTAATGAATCTGAAAAAAATATTATCGACTATTGTCATAAAACACGAAATAATTTATATCATCATCTTTTCGCTGATAAAAGAATGACAGAATTTTGTATACTTTATTACTGCAATTTTTTAGAAAATAAATTTGAAAGTTTTCTTGATATTGGTATAATAGGCTATTCAGAAAGAGAATCTAAATCGACTCAGGAGATTCTAGAAGTTGAGAAAGTAAATAATTTTGAAGAAATAGTAACGAAATTAAAAAAATATAATCATTTACAAAAAACGACACCTCAAAAAATACTATCAGAAATTATTTCAGATTATATCTGGCAAATAACCGACGCAATGGTCAATGAAACCTTTGACACATATAAGGAATTAAACAAAATTGCGAATGAACACTACAACAATTATAACAAGAATGAAAAATATAATGGTTTAAATTCAACAGGTTTTATCAAACAATGGTACCTTATCAATGAAACTAATATTGTTGAAATGAAAAATATGTGTAATGATTTACAGAATTGCTCTTTAGAAAAATCGTATAAAAAATTTTACACATTATTGATTAAATTAGAACCAGCTTATATTGGAATAATGCTTTATTACAGCGAGCAAGAATATTCAGCAAGTTAAATGATTATTAATTAAAATTATTAATTCTTTACCCAACACCTCTTATTATCAATAAACTTCAACAAATTTAGTAAATCTGTATTTTTACTTAAAGTATACGCCTCAAAAACCCCGCTATAATAGCTTTTAAGCAGATAAGTTAGCCCAATTTGCCTGATAGCTTCAGGATAAATATCATCTAAGGTAGCTAAGCGCATACCTGCTGGCAAATTAGGGTAGATGGGAATTCGGGTTAGCCCACACCTCCAGCTGGATTTTTTGCCGGAAATTGCTGCAACACAACCGTTTTTGCAATCTTTACATTTTGGCATAATAGAAATTATAAATTGATTTGTAATTGAATGCCATAACCCTTACTTACTAATCTGAGCATCATTTTTTTATCACGTCCCTGTATTTCGTTAAAGGAAATTTCGCTGATGCTTAATATTCTTTGTTTCGCATCTATGCAATGCCCATTTTGTTTCAGGCAGAAATGATCATTGTAGCGTTTTTTATCTCCTGATATCTTTTGTAAGCGTTGTTCTACCATAAGCTCAAGCAATCTTATTAATTCAGCCGTTTCCTTTTCAGTTTCAATATGATTGCTTACATTTAAAATCCCACTTCGGGTTACCGTGTGATTGCTGTATGCCCATTCTTTAGCCAGGCTGTTATAGCTTTGATGCAGGTATTTTTTACGTAAATACATGGCTATATATCTCGCTTCAGAAACCTTGAAGCTTCCTCTTTTGGAACGAATGTTTCTCATACTCACTTTCATGATCTTACTTACCAAACGGTCTATTTCCTTAGCTCTCATTATTGTTTTTAACTATAATTACTTATGGCACTCAAAAAGGCATGTCATCATCATTTCTTATTTCGTCTCCGCTCAATGACCGACGCTCAATGACAGGATTTTTATATGTAGAAATATAAATGCACTCTTTCGTAATACCATCAATGTTTTTGTTAATTCTTCTGGCTTTGGTTTTTTCATCTACATAGCACAAATTAGCCGGGTTTAATTCAAACCCATAATACTCACACCAGGCTTGGACCTGCTTTTTAAATTTTGTAATACGGTAGTCAGATTTTTGCTTGCTGGTAAGTTTAGTCTGTAAATTTTCAAAAGCTACTTCTTTAATAATATAGGTATTCAGGTAGCCGGCATGAGTAGGGGAGATCTCCGGTGTATTTTCCCCGGAACATTGAATAAAATAATCATTGGCCCAGTTAAAGAAATCTTCATCCTTACCCAATCCCTGGCTCATTGCTCTTCTTAATTGCCGCTTTTCGAGATTACCCTCCGGAGGATTTATTTTATAAAAGCGTTGCATCATTTGAATACAATATGCGATCAGATTAAAAAATTTCATCCATTCTTCTTCCGTAAAATCATCGTATATGCGTTTTCCAAACTTTGTTAAAGGGGTTCTGGTTTCCTTATAATCGTTAAATTTGGTGGCTTCATGGTAATAATCGCTGACACCGGTATTTAGTAATCTGGCTACCGTGCTGCTGTCCACGTTTTGTAATTCAAAATTGCTGGATATCAGCATTTTCCCACTATTTTCATATTCCAGGGTAAATGGCGTATGATTTTTTGGGTTTACTTCTCTTTTGCCTGTTACCTGGGTATAGAAAAATGAGAAATCAGCGAACTCATGCATATCATCTATTTCAATGTAATCGTGGAATTCAGTTAAACCATCATAAAAGAACTGGTATTCATTTTTATTATCCAGGGTTCTGCCACCTTTATAAAAGCTTGCTCTTACAAAAGTTGGAGCTTTGCTCAGCAGACTTTTACCAGACCTGCCGGAGCTTTGCCCAACTTCACTAATTTTCATGTCCTGGAGGAAAGTCATCCACGGTTTTCCGGGATCTTTGTATTGTTGACAATGATAACCCAGCACAAACATTAAATTGGCCAACAAAAGATTTTGTTCTTTTTCCTCAGTTTCGCTTAAATCTTTTTTTTGCTCAATTTCTTTTCTCCAGTGGATTGCAGCTAAATCTTTCAACAACCTGACATAGATAAAATCCTTATCATTTATTTTTACATTGTATTTGTCAATTTCAGGCATTAAAGCAATCTCTACACTAACAGCCTGCCTGTCTTCATCTGATTTACATACCTTCAATTTATCCAGTAATTGTTGATATTCTTTCGATGCATTTACTTCAATAGCAGGTTTTTCTATTAAGCTGATGTTATGCTTAATCAGGTGAGAAATCGTATTTTTATTTATTTCCAGAAAGCCCAGGATATAGTTTTTAATTTCATCATGCTTTACTTTCTCAATCTTGTCTTTAGTGATTTTTAAGCTGCCATTCTTAAAATGTAAGTATTCCGTATCCCGATCATAATTCTTAAACTCACATTTAATCATATCAATGCTCTCCAAATTGCTTTCTACTATCTGGGGTGAAGTATTAAGCTTATTCAAAAGCTCAATCCCATCCATACGATTCTTGCTCTTGATCCATTCTTTAGTAAAGCGTTTTACAATCCGCTTAATATTATCCGGATGAATCAGATCCACCACCTTGCCATTTATCCAGGCATAACAATAACCGGCTTTTCTATGATAAATGGATTCCATCTGATAAAAGCCATTACACTTTAGGAAGAAATAATAAAACTCCATATTAATATTGTAGCTTATCTTTTTCTTCTTCTCATCAAAAGATTTTACCCAGAATTTTGCCCTGCGGGCATTTTTCTTGAGTACTAAGAAATTATAATGCGTTTGTTCTTTATCATCACCGGAAAGGTTAATAAAATCTTTCAAATCCTTGCAGGGATTTCCCCTGAAGTCTTTCTTCCAGCACAACCATTCCGGCAATTCAATGCTAAAAACATCTATGTGTTTTAACGCATTTTTTAACGCCTGGGCTGTGCCGGTAGGGTCCAAATCCATTATCTGATAATGGTGTTCGCATAAATCATCCACTTGTTTGAATTGCTTGTAGGTAAAATCTTCACTTTCAGAATTCAGCCAATACACATTAAAACCAAGGGAATGTAAATTCAGTGCATCGCTTTCACCAGAGCACCTGAATAAGTCAATTACGATGGCATCAGGTTTATCATCCGGTCGTTTTATAGGGTTTTCTTCATCGTCTTTATCGATAAACTCAACATCACAATTCAGCAGCTGATCATATCCATAAATAAAGTTCTTTGGTTTTTTGCCTACATATTGAAAGCGGTGCTTTTTCTCTAACTCATGAGGTTTGTAGAGTTTCTTAAAATCACCATAGTCAAAAACAAAAATTGGATAATCTTTATTTGCTTTAAAAATATGGACCACATCCTTATTCAGCTTTTTGCTTTCCCCGCAATAGCTGTAACTTTCAACACATCTGCAGTTGAAATATTTCAACGTATCTTCATCAACGTATCTGCCTATGGCAGCCAAGTCACTTGCTTCAACCTTAGATTTATAAATAAATTTATATTCATTCTTCTGATCATCGGGAGTCATTTCCCTCATTTCATAATCAGCCCGGTATTGAAGCTTTTTGTAGTTATTTCCTGAAATTTCCTTTTTAATGATAACATTTTCAATAAACAGTAAGGCATCATAATAGGAAAGCATTTGTTTCCAAATCACAAAATCTATCCCTTTCATTCCATTTATTTCATCCTGTCTTCCAAAATCTGTTATTCTCCAGTAGTTATCATACCAGTTAATTTTGGCAGAAGCAGTTTTTTCTTCATTTCTTATTTTTACATAATTCGTGGGGTTTTTAAAGTCTTCATTCGGGAAATAATATCGGAAAATATCATAGCCCTGTTGTGTTTCTTCATATATTTTATCCTGATCTATATATCGCATAATGTTAGAATAGCTTTAATCTATCCGTGTTTAATTTTTACTTTCTGTCTGAGATTCGCTTTTTTAATTTGCATGTTGGGGAACATTGTAAGTCTAAAAATGTGCTTTATAATCCGCTAATTCTAACATCTTGGTAAAATATATTGATCTGGCTTCTATACTTTCAAATTTTCCACTTCCAGCATGGATATGCCAATAGGGAAGGGCTTTAGTTATACATTCTATATAAACATCATCTTTGGTGCGAATAAGTACACCACCTTTTTCAATGAAATTTCTATCCTCTTCAGAAAGCGCTTTTAAATCTTCCTCCATATAATTCCATGATTTATGGCCCAAAAAGCAATTTCTATACGGTTATTTACACATAACTTTTCTCTTATCCTTGCAAGGTAGGTACGAATGGTGCTGATTTCAATATTCAGTTCATCCGCAATTTCTTTATCTAATTTTCCTTTGCTAACAAGTACTGTTATAAGAAACTCCTGGCGACTTAATATGCCGTTTTTCCCCACAGGTATTTTACATAGAATGTTAAATGCCGGACAAGTTTTTATTTCAGAACAGCATGAGCCTTCTGAATCTATTTCCGGATGATGATGCATATTGCCATTATAAGCAGCATATCTGCAGCTTACAAATTTGTATTCCATTTCATCTGCATCGAAAATCTTAAAATTTTCCTTTAATGATTTTAATGCTGCAGAATCAGAAATTAACTCTGCCTGAAAAGGTTCTCTTAATATTAATGGTAGTTCAAGGTAATCCATTTGACTACCTTTAACTGTTACTGTAACTTCACCGTTTTCAAAGCGGTTAATTTCAATTAATTTATCAATTCCTGTTGGGAGCTTCATATATTATTAATTTTAATAATTCGTTCTATTTTTTTTCTCGATTCGTTTTCTGCAAGTTTGATAGCGCATAATACTATCTTTTCATCTCTATATTTTAAGTCACCGCTAAGTACTTTATATACCAGTACCCGACTTTTTCCGCATTCCTTCTCTATGATTTTTGCCCAATTGTAAGGCAGTTTTTTGCGTAATAGTTTGATTGCTTTTTGATATTTAACATCCAGATCTGATGTGTTTTTAAGCAATGAATCTATATCCAGCTTAAGTCTTTCCGTTTTTAAATCTTTCATGTCCACATTTTATTATACAAAAATTATATACGATTTAAGCATTTTTTATACTATCTTTATACTGCAAAAATACAAAGTAAACTATACAAAACAATAGTTAACTATATAAATGTTTAGTTAACTGTAAAATTTATAATCATTCTAAATAAAATGTGGACAGAAATTTTTAAGGAAAGAATTAGAATTGAGAAGATTGAGCACAAAACTATTATTAAACTTATAGGAATATCTGAAGCTGCTTTTTATAAAGGTTTTAAAACTGACTCTTTCAAATTTCAGAATATATTAAAGGTATATAAACACTATGGTTGGGATTTAAATGAGTTGAAGATAGAAGATGCCAATACATTAAAAAAACTAAAAACAACTGCAAAACAAACTGAACAAAATGAGAGTCAAAAAGAATCAAATCTGATTCAGTTAATGGAAGATCAGGTTTCAAATTTAGGTAGTCATATTGACAGGTTAAAAGCGGCATTAGATTTGAATGGGGGAAATAAAAATAAGAATAGTAAAAATGAAAAGGCTGAAAACTCTTGACAGTTGAGGCATTCAGCAATAAAATATTTAAAATTTTTCTATAATTATTTTATAGAAAATAATAGATGGAAAAAAATCAATAGAAAAAATAGAAACACGTAAACTAATTGATAAAAGCGCGGAGTGAGTGATTGGTAGACTCCCATCATCTACCCAAAAGCGCCTTAAAGCGCTCAAAATAAACAGCTTACAATAGACAATATTTTTCGCTTTTAGAAAAAGATTGTCTATTGTTTGTTTTAGGCAGTTAAATTCTTCTATTTTGGTGTTGGGGAACACTAGTGCGAGAAGAGTTATGAGAAAGAAATTAGCTACAATACATGTAGTAAAGGTAAGTAAAGGTACATGGTTCCTCTACTTCACAGTCAGAGACCACAATACAGGTAAAATGAAACCATTTAAAATCTATAGAGGATTTACAGAAAAAATAGAAAAAAAAGAGCGGGAACGCTACGGCGAAGAGCTAAAGCAGATATATATCGAAAAGCTTAAAGCCGGTTGGTCACCTTTAAATGATGAAGAAAGTATTGGTTAAAAACGTGGCATAAAAAGTGGTAGTGGTTCATTTGCTAAAGTTTCAGCAAAGGAAGTTCAGTAGTTTGGAATAGGAAAGGACAAAAAACAGAAATTATTTTAGTTTATACCAATAAATAGGAATAATTACTCCGAAAGTATCCTGTATAATTCAAGATTCAGGTAATAGTGATGACCACTTATTTCTTTCTTTTCCAGTACCTGCAATTCACATAGTTTATTCAGATAATCCCTGGCAGTATTTTCAGCATAAATGCCGGCATCGACCAAATGTTTTACTTTGGTAAAAGGTTGGGTAAACAAAATTTCTATCAATTTTTCAGGGTTACGAAATTGACGATTATCTTTTTTAACAAAATCCAGGATAGCATCTTTAACGGATACAATTTCATTAATTTTATTATACGTATTTTTAGAAGTGCTTTCAACAGCTCTCAGCATAAATAAAAGCCAGTCTTTCCAGTTTGCCCTTTGAGACACACCCATTAAGCCTGCATAATAATCGTCCTTATGATCTAATACATAGCGACTCAGGAACAATATAGGCACATCGAGTAAACCTTTGTTGGTCAGATAATGTATGTTAAAAACACGGCCTGTTCTGCCATTTCCATCACGGAAAGGATGTATGGCCTCAAACTGAAAATGAGCAATCGCCATTTTTAATAAATGATCAATTTTATATTGTTCATCATCATTTAAAAAATCTACAAGATTTTCAAGTCTGTTTTTGATAATATTAACACCTTTAGGCGGAGTATAAATTATCTGGCCAGCATGAGGTCCGTTACCACCTTGTTTTATTGTTGTACTTATGAAATCAGGACGAATACCATCTTTGCTTTGTTTTATCTCCTGAAATACATGAATAAAGTAATCCAGATTAAATGCTTTGGATTTTTGCAAAAAATTATAACCGGACCATAACGCTTCCCTGTATCTTAATACCTCTTTCGGAGCACCTGTGATTTCATTGTTCTGATCGCTAAATGCTTTATACAGCTCATCGTCCGTTGTGAAAATATTCTCAATAGCACTGGATATTTTAGCTTCCTGTAAACTAATAGAATTAATTAAAACACCTTGATTCGGAATTATGGCACTTCGACCCTGAAGCCTTGCCAATGCAGCTTTTGCATCGCCAAGTTTCGTTAAAATATCTGTTGTATTATAAATTTCTTCATTGATTGGCAATAATGGCAGCTCATTCCAGGGCTGATTTCTGTCAGGGTTGATTTGATAATGTGGTTTTTGCATTAATTTATGTTATTTTTAATGTTTACTCAAATTCAGACCTCAAAAGTAATACATTTTTAGCTAACAAACATTAAAAGATGCAAAAAATAATGTTTAGTATAATTTTGGCCTTAATTTAATATAAATGGAAAGATAATTGTTAGCATTCCTATGATAAAATCTCCTGAAAATTGAATATTATATGCATTTGTTCCGCTCCAATTAGAGTTATTTATTAATTCAAATTCCAAAATTAAATTAAGATCTATATCATCTACCCTCAAATATTAGTCGGTTCAAATTATGAACCGACTTTTTTTTGAACATTATTTCCATCTAAATGTTCCTTATCAAAATGAAATAGATATGGAATACAAGGCAATATTTAATAAGTTATGGGAAGGCTATATTAATGATAATCCTCATGCCAAAAAAATATATGATTTATTTGAAGCAGATGGAGAATCAGTTATTAATGATCACATTGCTTTCAGAACATTTAACGATACAAGAATAAATATAGATATTTTGGCTAAAGTATTTATTGCCAATGGTTTTAAAGAACAGAATACATATCGTTTCGAAAACAAGCATTTATTTGCAAAGCACTTTGAACATAAATCGGATGCATTAGCTCCAAGGGTTTTTATAAGCGAAATAATTTTAGAGGACTTTTCATTTGAATTTCAACAAATAATTAAATCCGAAATTGATAAAATCGATACAGCTAAATTGAATACTGATGAATTGATTTATGCCGGTAATATATGGAGTAAGCCAAGTTTCGGAATTTATGAGAAATTAAAACAGGAATCAGAATATGCAGCCTGGCTTTATGTTTTTGGATTCAGAGCCAATCATTTTACTGTAAGTGTAAATCATCTGAAAAAATACGATTCTATTGAAAAAGTAAACTCTTTCTTAAAAAATCATGACTTTTTAATCAATTCCGTAGAAGGTGAAATTAAGGGAAGTCCTGCTGAATTATTAGAACAATCAAGTATTAAGTCAGGAATTATAAGTGTTGAATTTATTGAAGGCAATTTTGAAATTCCTTCCTGCTATTACGAGTTTGCTAAAAGATACAAAGATACTGACGGAAAACTATATTCCGGTTTTATTGCCAAATCAGCAGATAAAATATTTGAAAGCACTGATTATTATAAAAGACAATTAATTACTAAAATACCAATTTAAGTAAAAAGTCCTAAATAATAAATATTCAGGACTTTAAACAAAGAAGGAGAAAAATTTATTGCCGAACTCAGCAATAATAAGGTAATTGAGAAAGACAGTATAAAAATACCCGTCTTTCTCAATAATATGTTTAGTATCTTTTACGAACTTTATAATGAGTATGTAATAAATCATGTGATTTATGACCTAAAGGCTCACCTAAAAATTCTTTGTAAATTAAGGCAACTTCAGGATTTAAATGTGATTTTCTTAATGGTAATCCTTCGTCTTCAGCATAAATTGCACTTGCACGTTTTTGACGGATTTCAGGGCTGGTAGGAATTGGTTGTCCACCACCACCTAAGCATCCACCAGGACAGCCCATTACTTCAATAAAATGATAAACTACTTTGCCTTCTCTTACGGCTTTCATTAATTCATTTGCATTGTGTAAACCATGAGCTATTGCAACACTTAATTCAACACCTTCTAAGAATTTCCATTCAGGTTTAACATCATTTATCAATACTTTGGCTTCCTTAATACCTTCGAAACCTCTAACCGGCATGATATTAAGGTTTTTAAACGGAACTTCACGCCCGGTTACAATTTCATAGGCTGTACGAAGTGCTGCTTCCATAACACCACCTGTTGCTCCAAAAATAACAGCTGCTCCTGTACCTTCGCCCATTATGCTGTCATAATGCTCATCATCCAGTTTCATGAAATCAATACCTGCTTGTTTAACCATCATGGCCAGTTCTCGGGTTGTAAGAACATAATCTACATCCTGATAACCACTGTCGCGCATTTCTGGTCTGTTGCATTCAAATTTCTTTGCAGTACAAGGCATAATTGAAACAGATACCATATTTTTAGGATCTATACCTTTTTTACGTGCATAATATGTTTTTGCCAATGCACCAAACATCTGTTGTGGAGATTTGCAGGTAGATAAATTATTCAATAAATCCGGGAACATATGTTCCTGGAATTTAATCCAACCCGGTGAACATGAAGTCATCATAGGTAAAGCTACTTTTTCACCTTCAACCAAAGCTTTTTTCAAGCGTGTAAGTAATTCTGTACCTTCTTCCATAATGGTTAAGTCAGCAGTAAAATCTGTATCCAATACTGAATCAAACCCAATGTGTTTTAAAGCAGCAACCATTTTACCTGTAACTCTTTCACCCGGTTTATAACCTAAATCTTCACCTAATCCAATACGAACTGCAGGCGCTGTTTGAACAACTACATGTTTTGATGGATTATTGATAGCATTCCAAACTTCTTCCAGATAAGTTCTTTCAGTAAGTGCTCCGGTAGGACAGCGGTTTATACATTGTCCGCAATTGGTGCAAACAACATCGTCCATAGGTTTATTCATAAAAGTAGATATCTTTTGATGATCACCTTTATTGATAACTGCTAATGCGCTAACTGACTGTAATTCTTCACAGGTTCTTACACAACGCTGGCAACGGATACATTTACTGTCATCTTTAGCTATTGATGGAGAAGACATATCAGCTAATTTACTTCTGTCTTTAACCATATCAATAAATACATGGTCTCCAATACGGTATTCAGAAGCTAAATCCTGTAATTCGCAATGTCCGTTTTTGAAACATTTGGTACAATCTGCATTATGTTCTGAAAGTAATAATTCAATAACATGTTTACGGGCTGTTCTTACTTTTTCACTATTTGTATATACTTCCATTCCTTCAGAAACTGGTGTAGCACATGATGCTGAAAGTAATCTTGAGCCTTCTACTTCAACAACGCATACACGGCAATTACCGGCAACTGTTAAATCAGGATGATTACAAAGGGTGGGTATTTTAAAGTTAAGTATTTTAGCAGCATCTAAAATGGTTGTTCCTTCTTTTACAGATACTGGTATATTGTTGATTTTTAAATTTACTAAAAATTCGTTCATTTTTCTATTTTTTAAAATGTTTTCAAATATTATTAATAAATGATTTCTTCCCTGAAATTATCAATAATTGAATTAAAAGGATTTGCTACAGATTGTCCTAATCCGCATTTAGCAGCAACTTTCATAGTAGCAGATAATTTTTTTAATTCATCAAGATATTGAGGCTTTCTTTCACCTTTTTTTACAGCTTCAATTCCTTTTAATAATTGCTGACAGCCAACTCTGCATGGTGTACATTGTCCACAGGATTCTTCGGTAAAAAATTCAAGATAATCGTGTAATACATTGTACATTGAACGGGAACTGTTGAAAATCATCATTGAACCTCCGGTAGGAATACCTTCAAAACCGATAATTGTTTCGTTAAAGTGTTTGCGGGGAACACAATGTCCAGAAGCACCACCCACCTGAACGGCTTTAGTATCACCATCACCGAAATCCTGTACGAAATCTTTTAACGGCATTCCTAATTCCAGTTCAAAAATTCCAGCATTTGGAGTATCTCCTGATACAGAAAATACTTTGCTTCCTCTTGAATCTTTTGTTCCTAATTCTTTGAATTTTTCTACACCCATTTTGCAAATCATGTATGCATAAACAAGTGTTTCAACATTATTTATAACTGTTGGTTTGGCGTTATATCCTGAAATAGTAGGGTAGGGTGGTTTATTTCTCGGTTCACCACGTTTACCTTCCATTGATTCAAATAAAGCGCTTTCTTCTCCACAAATATAAGCACCGCTGCCAGATTTAATATAAACTGTAAAATCAATATTTTTTGTTTTCAATTGATTATTAAAATCATCAGTTACTTTACTTAAATGAGGCAGTAAATAATTATATTCACCTCTTAAATAGATAAAACCTTCTTTAGCTCCGATTGAATGACCACAAATACACATTCCTGCTAATACTTTACTGGCAACAGTTTCGAGTATTTCTCTGTCTTTAAATGTTCCTGGTTCACCTTCATCTGCATTACAGATAACATATTTTACAGGACTGTCTTCATTTTTTGCAAATCTCCATTTTAAACCAGTTGGGAAACCGGCACCTCCTCTTCCTCTAAGGCCTGAATCTATCACATCTAAAATGATATCATCCGGAGTCTTTTTAAATGTTTTGGTAATTAATTCTATAACCTCAACAACACTGGATTCCTGAAATATATAATCAACTCTTTTTAAGACTTTATTTTCCATAATTTTAATCTTTAAATTTTATTACTTCGTATTTTTAACATAGTCCTCAATAACTTCAATTGCTTTTTGAGGAGTGATTTCAGGATAAACAGCATCATTTACCAGCATAACAGGTCCTTTATGGCACCATCCTAAGCAATTGGCTGTAAGTAAAGTGAATTTTTTATCACTTGTGGTTTCTCCAACTTTAACTTTTAAAGCATTTTCCAAAGCCTCAATTATTTCATCTTTCCCTTTCATGTGGCAAGAAATCGTTTTACAAATTCTAACTACATTTTTTCCCCTTGGAACTGTATCAAGAAAAGTATAAAATGAAGCTGTACCATAAACTTCAGCAGCAGACAAATCTAATTCACATGCAACTGAAATCATAGCTTCTTCTGAAAGAAATCTTTCTTCTTTTACAATACCTTGTAAAACAGGCATTAAACTGTTTCTCGTTTTGCCATGTTTTTCAACTAATGTTTTGACTAATGTTTCGATATTAGACATATTATCCTCCAAATTTTGTATTAATATGATTAATTTTGTTGTTAATTGATTAACAATTCGTGTGGCAAAATTAATATTTTTTATTGTTAATCAAATAACAATTATGAAATATTTTTTTAAATAATAAATTTATAATTATTCTAAATAAGAATAATTTATAATAATTTAATAATCAAGATATTATAAAAATATTTTAAATAATTTTTTATAAAATAAAAATATTTTTTTATCATCAAATATGTATTTTTGTCAAAAAAATGGGATTGAAATGAAAAAGTATAGTTTTATTTTGATATTTGGAGTATTCATTTTATCATTAGCTGTTAAATCTGAGGCTCAGCAAAAATCAGCAAACGCTTCAATCTGGTTTGATAGTTTTGAGAAAACCTTGTCTGTTGCTAAGGAAAAAAAACTTTCAGTATTATTGTTTTTTACAGGGACTGATACTTGTACAAATTGCATAAAAATGCGCGAAAATATTATAAATTCACAAGCTTTTACTGAATACAGCAAACAGAGTTTTGTAATGATGGCAGTTGATTATCCTAATGCAAAAGCAAATAAACTATCACCCGGCAGAATCAAAAAAAATAAAGAATTAGTCAGAAAATATAATCCTTCAGGGAAAGTTCCTCAGATTGTTGTTCTTGATGTTAATGGTAGTGTAAAAGCAACTGCAAATTATGTTGATATCCCGGTTTCGGAATATTTGCCGCAATTTAAGGCATTGCTGGATGTTTTTAAATAGAAAAATAAAAAATAGCAATAGAAAAATATTAGAATGAGCAGATATTTCTTACATTTTGCATATAACGGGAAAAACTATCATGGCTGGCAGTTACAGGATAATGCTCCAACAATTCAGGCTGTTTTAAATAAAAACCTGAGTTTGTTTTTTAGAACCGAAATTGAACTTTGTGGCGCCGGCAGAACTGACACAGGCGTACATGCCAAAGATTATTATGCTCATTTCGATTTGCATACTCCGCTTAATAATGATGACATTCCTTTATTAGTACATAAATTGAATGGATTCCTGAATGAGGATATTGTAATCTATAATATTATTCCCGTAAAAGATCATGCTCATGCCCGCTTTGATGCAATTTCAAGAACTTATAATTATTACATCAGTTTTAAAAAAGATATCTTTAACTTTGATAATTGCTATACAATATATGGCAGTTTAAATATTGACTTAATGAACGAAGCTGCAAGTTTATTAATGGATTATACCGATTTTTCTTCATTCTCAAAATCAAATACACAAACTAAAACAAATAATTGTAAAATATATTCTGCATTTTGGCTGCATGAAGAGGATAAATTAATCTTTAGTATTACAGCTGACCGCTTTCTGAGAAATATGGTGAGGGCTATTGTTGGTACATTGTTGGAAATTGGGTTTAATAAAATCTCACTGGATGATTTTAAGCAGATTATTGAAAGTAAAAATCGTTCTGAAGCAGGATGGTCAGTACCTGCAAAAGCATTATTTTTAACAGAAATTAAATATCCAGATAATATTTTTGAAATATAATTGCTTTTTTATGAATCAGTTATTTAATTTGTGCTAAATTTGTTGGTGTAAATTAAAATGAGTCATATCATGAAGATAGCTTTTACCTTATTTTGTATAATACTTTCTTTACTTTCTCCTATAGTTTCAAATTCACAAATTAATGCAACTTCCGCTGATCAGTTGTATACAAGCGGTGAAGAAGGATTGTTCAAAGGGCTGAGTAAAATGGATTCAATCAGGTTATCGAATATTCCACAACTTGAAGTTCCACAGTTATATAAATCGCCAAATGCTGTGCAACTACCGTTTTCAGTTGATAATTCAACGTTAATGTACTTTCGTCCCGTAACATCGCAAAGTGGTTACGAATGCGGACAAATTGCCGGGCAAGCCTTTGTGTTTACTTATGAAGTTAACAGGCTAAGAAATTTGAGCTCACAAATAGCAGCAAATCAATATCCTTCTCATTTCTCATGGAATTTTCTTAATGGTGCATATAATTATAATGGAGCTAGTTTTTTCGATTCATGGGAAATTACCCGCACCTGCGGAACTCCAAACGTTGTTGATTATGGTGGCGCATTAAATACCGGAGGTGAAAAACGCTGGATGACGGGGTATGCAAAATATTATAATGGAATGAAGAACCGTTTATCCGGAGTCTATTCTATCAGGTGTGATAGTCCGGAAGGTATAAGAATTCTTAAAACATGGTTATATGATCATTTGGAAGGCAGTGCTACAGGTGGGGTTGCTGCTATGTATGCTCAATACTGTTCACCTCCGGGATCATTTTTGCCGGCAGGAACACCTGAAGCAGGAAAGGCTTTAGTATCCACTTGGGGTACCAGTCCTTCACATGCCTGGACAATAATGGGATATAATGATTCTATAAGATTCGATTATAATGGTGACGGACTTTATACCAATAATATAGATATTAATGGAGATGGTGTGGTTGATGTAAGAGATTGGGAAATTGGTGGTTTTAAAATTATAAATGGCTATTCAGGCCCAGGTTGGGGAAATGGAGGCTTTGCTTATATGATGTACAAATCGCTTGCTGATGGAGCTAATTATGGAATATGGAATTCATCGGTTTATGTTATTAAAGCAAAAACAACTGATGATCCTTTAATGACGATGAAAATTAATTTAAAGCATAACAGGAGATTTCAAATTAAAGTTATTGTTGGCGTAAGTCAAAATACAAATGCAACTTCTCCTGATATCAGGATGGAGTATCCTATTTTTAATTATCAGGGAGGAAGTATCCCAATGCAGGGCGATACAACTGATATAGCTCAGAATATCGAATTTGGACTGGATATTTCCCCATTATTAAGTTATGTTTCTTCAGCACTTCCATCAAAATATTTTCTTGAAGTAATTGAAAAAGATCCTACAAGTATTGGTGGTGGACAATTAAATTCTTTTTCTGTGATAGATTATACATCTGGTGTTAATGAAACGGTTTATCCGTCTACAAATATAATTCTGACAAATAATGATACAACGCGCTTTGCTTTAACAAAAACGGTGACATTTAATAAATTAGATATAATAAATGATAGTATGAATGCCAAAATTTATACACCTTATTCTCATCAATTAAATGCCTCTGCCGGAACGCCTCCTTATAAATGGGCTTTAAAAATGGATTATTCTGAATCGATTTCAAATGTTAGTTTTCCTAATGCAGCAACTCAGGTTTTAAATACCGGTAATAGCGGATATGTATTACAAAATCTTAACTTTAATTTTCCATATTTTGGGAAAACATATAATCAGATTTATATTTATGCCGATGGATATATTAAATTTGATAACTCTTTATATACTTTTCCTTATCTGATTGATGCAGATTTACTTTTCAGAAGTCATAAGATGATAGCTGCTTTTTACGCTGATTTAGTTTATGGAACAGGACAAAACGTTACCTATGAAACCAATGCCAATTCATCAACCATTATATGGAAAGCAGGTGTAAACGGACAATCCTCCTCATCAGTTAATGTTGCCCTGAAAATATACTCAAGCGGTAAAATTGAGATTTATTATGGCGCAATAAATTTAACAGGAAATTGGTTGTCAGCATTATCCGGCGGGGATGTTACAAATTATCAGTATGCTACTTTAACCAATAGCTTTACTACAAACACTACTGATAAAAAACTTATACTTACTCCACCTGACTATCCGGATAATATGGATTTTACTGAAACAGGCCTGTTTTCAGCAACACCTCAAAGATATTATAATACTTCCATCAAATTCAGGGTAACAGACAATAATAATCTGTCATCCATTAAAAGCATAGTGTTTAAAACCTATGGATTATTATTTGATTATTCGATAAATGCCGGTGGTGATAGTCTTGTAAATGCAGGAGATACAGTTAAAGTTACAGTTAAATTAAAAAATATCGGAAATACAACTATAAATAATGCAAAATTTATTTGTCATTCGCAGGATACAAATATAATGATGCTTGATTCTTCGGCTGTTATCGGTAATATACTGGCCAATGACAGTGTAATTATCAGCAATGCTGCCCGGTTTGTTGTAAAACAAAATGTAATGGACGGACATTATATTGATTTACTGGGCAATGTAATTTCAGTAACTGATACTTTTGCAAGAGGGCTTTCGTTAAGAGTAAACTCATTTAACCTCCAAACCGGTACTGTTACAATATATGATGGAAATAATAATGTACTTGAACCCAATGAAACGGCATCATTATTATTACAAATAAAAAATATAGGTGCTGCAACTGCAACAAATCTTCATCTTGAGCTAAGTACATCCGATCCTTATGTTTCTTTAAATCCTTCGTTTGCCAATATTGATACAATCAAAGCTTTTTCATCAAAAAATGCTTTCTTTATTATTACTACCGCTGCTAATATTCCGGCTAATCACTTAATCGTGTTAACTGCCAAAATAACAGGCAGTAATAATTATAAATATATAACCTTCTTCTATATACAATTAGGTGAAGTTATGGAAGATTTTGAAACAAATAATTTTACAAAATATAACTGGACGCTGGGAGGCAACTTAAACTGGTTTACTTCAGACAGTTTGAAATATCAGGGAAACTATTCGGCTAAATCAGGTAAAATTACCCATAGTCAGAATTCATTTTTTGCAATAAATCAATATATTTTGGCGGATGGGAATATAAAGTTCTATAAAAAAGTTTCCTGCGAAAGAGATAATACCAACCATAATTATGATTATCTGGCATTTTATATTGACGGGGTTGAAAAGAGCAGGTGGGATGGTGAAATTAACTGGTCGCAGGAAATATTTCCTGTTACTACCGGCACACATACTTTTAAATGGGCTTATGTAAAAGATAATTCTGTTAATACAGGCGCTGATTGTGGCTGGGTTGATAATATTGTTTTTCCTTTATTTGGCGATGCAGCACCAAATCTTAACTATTTCCCTTTAAGCATTAATAAAACCATGTTTGTTAATACCATGGATACTGCTATTGTTAATATCAGTAATGCCGGTAATGGTCTGGTTTTATTTACCAATAACTTACAGTTAAATAATTCCTTATCTGTACCATGGGCCTCAACTGATTTAATAGCAGGCGGTATATATAAAAATGAAAATCAGAAAATAGTAATTCAATTTGATGCCACACAATTACAGCCGGGTAATTATAACTGCCAGCTCGTTGTATATGAGAATTTTATTTCACAAAGAATTATTCCTGTAAATTTATCAGTGCTAAGTCAGATTGGAATTGACGAAAAAACCAATTTTACATCCTGTTGTTTTCCCAACCCATTTGGTTTAAAAACCAATATATCAATTAATAGCAATGAGAAAGGTAAACTATCTGTTTTGATTTATGATTTTACAGGTCGCTTGATTAAAGATCTGACAACAAATGTTGTTTATGATAAAGGTAGTTATACATTCAGCTGGGATGGCAGTGATAATTCAGGGAATAAACTTGCTGATGGCTTGTATTTCTGCAATATTATGCTGAATAATAAATCATTTACTCATAAATTAGTATTATCGAAATAGGATGGTTTTCAGCAGTAGTTTGTTTTTGTTGTATTTCTTTCCTTTCTTTTTGATTCTTTATTTTATAATACCTTATAAATTAAAAAATCTGCTCATTGTTTTTGCCAGCATACTCTTCTATTCATGGGGTGGACCCAAATATATATTTATAATTTTCTTTAGTATAATCATCGATTTTGTTATTGCCAGGTTAATATACAAATCGAAGGACAGAAAGCGGAAACTATGGTTAACACTGGCAATATGTATTAATCTGAGCTTTCTCTTTTATTTCAAATATGCTAATTTCTTTTTAGATAATATTAATTCCGGTTTGAGTTTTTTTGGCTATAATACGCTAGTATTTATGCGGGTGGCATTGCCTATCGGTATTTCTTTTTTTACATTTCACGAAATGAGTTATATCATTGATGTGTATCGTGACGAAAAACCTCCCATGAAAAGCATAGTGGATTATTCCTTATATATCCTCTTTTTCCCTCAGCTGATTGCCGGACCTATCATCAGGTTCAATGAAATTACAGATCAGATTACCGACAGAAGAAATAATGAAACCATAGATAACCGTCTGGCAGGTTTTTACAGGTTTATTATTGGATTATCAAAAAAAGTATTGATAGCAAATGTGTTGGGTGCAGAAGTAGACCATATTTTTGCCCTGAATATAAATGACATCAGTTCAGTTACAGCATGGATAGGTATTATAGCTTATGCTTTTCAGATTTATTTTGACTTTTCAGGATATTCTGATATGGCAATCGGAATAGCCCGTATGCTTGGATTTGTATTCCCTGAAAACTTTAATAATCCTTATACATCTCAAAGTATAACTGAATTCTGGCGCCGCTGGCACATTACATTAAGCCGATGGATGCGCGATTACCTTTATATACCCTTGGGCGGTAATAAAGTAAGCACAAAACGATTGTATTTCAATTTATGGCTGGTGTTTTTGTTGTCAGGCTTATGGCACGGTGCATCATGGAATTTCATCGCATGGGGAGCATATCAGGGATTATTCCTGATTGCTGACAGATTATTCCTGCTAAACTTTTTGAATAAATTAGGAAAGATACCGGCCATAGTTATAACTTTTGTAATTGTCCTTGTTGGATGGGCTTTTTTTAGAATTCAGGATATTTCAACTGCGTTTTTATTTATTACAAAGATGTTTTCTTTTGATTTTTCAGAGCATCAGTATTATTTTAATGAAAAGTTCAGATTTATAATGATACTGGCATTTTTCTTTTCATTTGTTAATGCAACTAAGTTCGGAAAATGGCTCGAAAAAATATTCTTTGCTGTCAGGTATACTTTGGCAGGACATTATTCAATGACATTGCTGTCGATTGTATTATTTGTGCTGAGTGTAGCCTATATATCCACTTCAGGTTTTAATCCATTTATTTATTTCAGATTTTAAAACGATGAAGGAAGTTCAGAAAAAAATATTGTTTATACTGATAGTTATATTGATGCTTTTACCTTATGCACAATATAAATTCAATTTTATAAGATTAAAACCTCTGGATGGAGCTTATAAACTTGCCGATAAACCTGATGTTAAATGGTTTACCTGGAAGTCATGGTTTAACGAAAAATTTCAACAGGATTTCAATAAAAGCATTGAAGATAATTCAGGTTTCAGGAATCTTTTTATCCGTATCAATAACCAGCTTGATTATTCCTTTTTCAGATTGACCGGTACACATAAGGCAATCATAGGCATATCGGATTGTTTGTATGAAGAAGGTTATATTCTTGATTATACAGGTTCTAATTTCGTTGGAAAAGACTCAATTAACAGGGAATTAATCCGTGCAAAATGGCTTCAGGATTATTTAAAGAAAGAAAAAAATATTGATCTGATTTTTGTATTTGAACCGGGTAAAGCCAGCTTTTTCCCGGAATATATTCCTGAACGCTATCATCCACAACAAAAAACAATTTCCAATTATTTATACTATTCCCGGCAATGTAAAACTATTGGAATTAATTATCTTGATTTAAATGCCTGGTTTATTGCTATGAAAGATACATCTACCTTCCCTTTATTCCCGAAATATGGTGTACACTGGAGTACGTATGCCATGTATCTGGCAACAGATACTTTAATAAAATTTATTGAAAAGACCAGCAATATAGATTTGGCAAATATTTCTTTTAATAAGATAAATGTATGCAAGGACTTAAAAGATGTTGATTTTGATATTGAGCTTACCCTGAATCTGCTTTTTCCGCTTCCGCATGAAACAATGGCTTATCCTGAAATAAATATTCAAAGCAGCAGCAAAAAAAGCAGACCCAATGTACTGACTATTGCCGACAGTTATTACTGGAGTATTTATAACAGTAAAATCCCACAGCAAATATTTAATAATCATCAGTTCTGGTATTATAATACAACTATTTATCCTGATATTTACGGGGATAATGCAAAATTTGTTGATCATTCGAAGGACAAGGAAAATATAGAAAAACAAGATATTCTCCTTGTAATGATTACCGAGATGAATTTAAACAAGGCATTTTTTGGCTTTGTTGATAGAATTTACAGTATCTATAAAAAAGAAGAAGTTGAAAATATCCTTAAGAAGAGAGAATGAATTAATATTAAATCATTAAAATAATAATTTTTGAATTAGCTATGTCAATTGAATCTTTATTATTTGATAGCAGCAGGGCAGCTATTGAAATTACGATGAAAACGATAGAAAAAAATCCTGAATTGCTGGAAGAAGCTTTTAAATTATGTTATGAAAAATATCCGGTTTCGATGCGGGCTGCCCGTGTAATTCAGTTTTATTATGAAATACATCCTGAAGCCCTGATTTCCTATTTGCCGGCTATAGTTGATGAACTGCTTAAGACGAATGTAGATGGAGTTAAACGGAGTTTTCTGAAGGTATTGATATTAACTCCCGATATATGCAGCCTGGATAAATCATCCATGTTATTTGATAAATGTCTTGAATGGTTAATGTATAATAAGGAAACTATTGCTGTAAGGGCTTATAGCATTGATCTGCTTATCAGATTTGCTGTGGAAGAGCCTGAATTGAAACATGAAATCAATCTTGCATTGGAAAGTATGCCATTTTCTGTTCATAAAGGATTAATGAATAAACTTAAAAAGGGTATAAGCAAGCTCGGAAATAAATGCTAAAAAACTAACACATTGCTATTTTGTATTGTAAATTTGTATTTCAGTATTTTAGAACAATACAAATCTTTTCAAAAATGAAAAAATTCATATTATTCTTTTTTATTATATCGATTACCTGCAGCGTTTTATCTCAAACAAATCAAGATACAGTTAAATCAGCTATTATACCTTATAATATCTTGTTTTTCAAACATAAACCTTTTAGTATTTCTACTGAAAAGTTTTATTCAATAAAAGATTATCAGAAAATTTTTGATAAAAACTTAAATGTATATTTGAAATTTGATAATCAGTATTTGTATATGCTCACTAATTATACAAATATTTATATAAACCTTCCACCTGATCGTTTTTTTAAACCTTATAAATATCCGGAGGACCGGATCAGGGGTCTTTATTATTCTATTGATGAGAGTTTTTATTATATGAATTCATATAATGTTGATAATTTCCCTGAAGCTTTAATATCAGGTTCACTAAATTATGCGATATATAAGTTGTTTTATGAAAAATAAAGGGAATGTGCAGGTATTGGTATTTCTCTGATTGATGACCTTTTTATTAAATAAACATTTTAACAGCAGTGTAGGCAAGGAAAATACCAAAAAGGCAGAGTGCAACGCCTAATCCCTGAATAATCCTGTTAAGAATATTAATATTAAGTTTGCTCCTGTATTTAACCAGAAAATAGGCGAAATAATAAAACCAGATTATACTGCCCAGTGCAAGAAAGAAAGCATAGCAGATACTTATTAATAAAGGAAAGTAATTAGGTAATTTTGCATTATCTTCTTTATGGATTTCCTGTTGTTTCGTTTTAGAAGTATCTAATTTAAAATAACCGATTGTTTTTTGCGTATCAATGGCTTTACCTTCAATGTTGTTAATTTGCTGTACATTCTGGTCTATCATAGTATCCAGGCCACCGGTATTAAATCCCAATGAAGAAACAATAGAAATAACAAAGAAAGAAGATGTTAACCAACCGATAAATAGTGTAGGATTGAGGAAATTCAGCATAAATCCGGTCCAGAAACCACCTCTTTCCTCTTTTATTTTTTTAGAAAGATGCCCCTTTTCATCAATATGTTCTAAATCAAGTTTGGTCTTTGCAATTTTAAAACCAATATATAACAAAAATATAGCACCTCCTAATAAGATATAAGGTATTATTGGTTTGTAGAGCGTATACAATTTGGTTAAGCCGAATACAGCAATAAAAACATAGAGAAAGTCAGCAAATGAAGCCCCGATAGTAGCCAGGGTACAATATCTCATTTTGCCTTTCAGTGCATTTGAGGTTATTAAAATGCTTATAGGCCCTGCAATAGGCATTGAAAATATAAAACCTGCTAAAAGCCCTACTAATGATATTGTAAACAGACTTTCACTCATAGCAAATTAATTGGTTAATGAATATTTTAAAAGGCTGTCTGCAGCTGATTGCAAATCTGCTGCGGTATCAATTTCCATGCAAATATAATCAGTTGTATCAACAATATACATATCTGAACCTTCATTTATCATTTCCTCAAAAGCATGCTCATAAAAAATATTTACTTTTTTCTCTTTCATTACTTTACGGTCGATAACTTCAAAAAGTTTATATAATGATGCAGTACTGAATTTTTCTATTCCAATTGATTCGCCAATTGCCTGTGCAGGGTCAACAATTTTACTGATTTCAAGCACCCTGCCTTTAGCATCAGCTTTTACTTTAATTTCTTCTTCACCAACATTGTGACGTTTTAAGGCTAAACAATTTTCATAGCCTGAATTCATCAAGGCAGCAATAATTTTAGCATCAAATATGATATCACTGTCCATCAAAAGCATTTCGCCACCGAGTAAGGCTGTTTTAGCGAGCCAGAGCGAATAAATATTATTGGTTGAATCATATACTTCATTATATATATATTCAACATTAAGCTCAGGGAAATTAACAGCAACAAAATCTTTAATCTGTTGCTCCAGATAACCTGTTACGATTACCACATCCTTTATTTTATTAGTCAGTAAATTTTCGAGTGTGAGTTGTAAAATACATTTTTCGCCTACTTTTAATAAGCATTTTGGTGTATTATCAGTCAATGGACGTAAGCGGGAAGCAATACCTGCAGCTAAAATTACAGCTTTCATTGTGTGTTTTTCTTAAAGATGCAAAAGTAATAAAAAAATCTTATCTAAAATAAAAGAAGATTAATCTGTTGTTGTTTCGTTAATATGATTCAAATTAAATAGATAATGATATTAAAAATATTTTAATTATCTCCTTTACAATGCATTTAAACAAAAGATATAATTTGTATATTTGTAAAACAAAAGCATGACTATTTCATTAATAAATTTATAGCAGTAAATCCCGATGGCAGATAACAAAACAATTTACAATTATGAATTATTGTATAATAATGTTCCCTGTCCATTTGTTATCAAGACGATGGAAGAAATTGACGAGCAAAGCGGTGGAATTGCTGATGATCCACACCGGCATAATTTTTATACCGTAATCTGGTCACATACTGCTACCGGTAGGCACATCATTGATTTTAAAGAATACGCAATAGAACCCCAAACCCTCTTCTTTGTCAATCCCGATCAGGTTCATCAGATCATTACTGATCCAAAGCCGACAGGTTATGTTATTCTTTTTACAACTGAATTTCTGGAAAAGAACAGCATACGCTCTGATTTTATTACAAATCTTAAATTATTTCAGAAGTTTGATGAAACGGCTGCACTTAGTGTATCTAACAAAATGAAAGAGCGTTTGTCATTATTTACATCTCAGATGTTGACTGCTTTTGAATCGAAAGATGAATTTGCCATGGAATCCATAGGCGCTTACCTGAAACTTTTTTTAATTGAATGTAACGGACATTGTTCATTACATGCTAATACAAATACCCAATCTGTTGAAGTTGAAAAAACACTGGTAAAAAGTTTTAAAGCCCTGGTCGAAAATAATCATTTTCAGTGGCATCAGGTTAAGGATTATGCCGATAAACTGAATGTAACACCCAACTATCTGAATGAAGTTATCAAATCAGCCATTAATATATCAGCCAAGGATTTTATTCAGAACAGACTGGTTATTGAAGCGAAACGTATGGTTGTTTTTACAGATAAAAGCAGCAAGGAAATCGGTTATGATCTTGGTTTTGATGACCCTTCCCACTTCAGCAAGTTTATTAAAAGCCAGTCCGGGCAAACGCTACAGGATTTTAAGAGAAGTCTGGTAAGTTGAAAAAGTCATTAAAGTACTTAGAGTACTTGGAGTTAGGGGGGTGGTAAGTTATGAGTTATGAATTATGAGTTGTACATGCTTAAATAATATACTATTTCCTATTTCCTATTGCCTAATTCCTAATTCCTAATTCCTGTTTGATTACACTTGTTTAGTGAAAATCTATTTTAGGGCAAGACAGCAAAATCACAAAATCGCAAAATCACAAAATCTTTCATTTATTCTCCTTTAATTATACAATTCATTCCGTAATTTTTCCATTTACTTTTTTATTCTGCTGAGCTAATTTTGCAAATTGAATAATAAAAATCCGGAAAAATGAAAAATACAATTCTACATAAAGCAGAAAGCCGTGGTGATGCGAATCATGGCTGGCTGCACAGCAGGCATACTTTTAGTTTTGCCAACTATTACAATCCCGAACGCATGCATTTTGGTGCATTAAGGGTATTAAATGATGATATCGTCAGGGGTGGCGAAGGCTTTGGCATGCATCCCCACGATAATATGGAAATCATATCCATACCTTTATCCGGCGATCTGGAACATAAGGATAATATGGGTAATCAAGCCGTTATCCGGCATGGTGATGTTCAGGTAATGAGTGCAGGTACAGGCGTGTTTCACAGCGAATACAATAAAAACAGGGATGCGGATGTAAATTTTCTGCAGATATGGGTAATCCCCAATAAGAAAAATGTAAGTCCACGCTATGATCAGGTGACGATAAAGGATATTGTCAGGGAAAATGAATTTTATCAGATACTTTCGCCAAATCCTGATGATCAGGGTGTTTGGATATATCAGGATGCATGGTTTCATCTGGGCGATTTCAAAGCAGGAATAGCTGCAAGCTATCAGTTTAAAAAAACTGAAAATGGTTTATACATCTTCCTGCTCGAAGGTCAGCTGGATGTTGAAGGTGAAATCCTGGATAAAAAAGATGGCATGGGAATCTGGAATACTGATAAAGTTAATATCACTGCAACAAAAGATGCCAGAATATTGTTAATGGAAGTACCGATGAATTAAATCAGGCATTAGGCATTAGGCAATAGAAATTAGGAATTAGGAATCATTGTTGTCCGGTTAAACTTTATCACGTCCCTAACGGGACGTTTAGATTTTATTATAACATGCATTCTACCAATATCATGTCCCTAACGGGACAATCCCGTAGGAATAAAATGTTGGTAGAAAAAAATAAACCCTGCTTTTTTTAATGTCCCGTAGGGACATAATAAAATATGGGTGTTCTTTACATTAAAATTATTTTAACCGGACAACAATGATTAGGAATTAGGAATTAGAGGTTTTAAGTGTTAATTGTTAAGTTTTAAGTTAAAATATTATATTCTTAGTGTCTTTGTGCCTTAGTGACTAATAAAAAATCAATAACCATGGAAAACAATGCAATTATAAGTATAAAGCCACTTGATTTCATGTGGCCGGTTCAAAATCCATTTTTGTTCTTTGCCCATCATAGAGACGATTATCCTGCCGGAAACGATAAAATGGGTCCTGCAGCATCTTTGCAGGGCAGGAATATTGGTCAGGACTTTACGGTAAAGGATGGCTGGCGGATGTATCACGGCGATGTTGTTCCCGGCTTTCCTGTTCATCCGCATCGCGGCTTTGAAACGATTACCATCGTCCTGGATGGCTATGTTGACCATTCTGATTCGCACGGACAGGCCGGACGCTATGGCGAAGGTGATGTGCAATGGATGACAGCCGGAGCCGGTTTGCAGCATTGTGAAATGTTTCCCTTGCTGAATCAGGAAGGAGCAAATCCGGCAGAGTTGTTCCAGATCTGGCTGAACTTACCGGCAGCAAGTAAATTTGCAGCACCGCATTTTAAAATGTTATGGTCAGAGGATATCCCTATTGTTACCAAAACAGATAAGATGGGTAAATCATCGGTAATTAAAGTAATTGCCGGTAATTTTGAAGCAATAAAGGCATTAGATCCCGCCCCTGATTCATGGGCAGCAGATGACGGCAATGAAGTGAGCATCTGGATCATTAAAATGCAGGAAAATGCTGAACTGGAATTACCCAAGGCAAGTAAAGACATAAAGCGTTATTTGTATTTCTACGCAGGTTCATCAATAGCCTTAAATACAAAAGAAATAGCTTCGGATAATGCCATTGAGTTAAAAGCAGATGAAGCTGTAAGACTGATAAACGGAAAGCAGTCAGCTGAACTGATTCTTTTACAGGCTAAACCTATCAATGAACCCGTAATACAATACGGACCATTTGTTATGAATACGGAAGCAGAAATCCGTCAGACTTTTGATGATTACCGTAAAACCGAATTCGGTGGCTGGCCATGGCCCAGCAATAGTATGGTTTTCCCCCGTACGAAAGGAAGATTTGCCAGGTACAGGGATGGGAGGGAGGAAGTAAGGCTTTAGGCTTTAGGCAATAGGCATTAGGCATTAGGTGTTACATATCATAAGTTCGTTTACATTCTAAAGAACCTAATTCGTTTCATAAGTTCGTTTACAAATCCCTAGGGATTTCGCTTCTAAGGCGATTAAAATATCAGTAGTTCATTGACATATTGCGTTAAGAAATTTTTAA
>JAPLDQ010000043.1 GCA_026391675.1 Bacteroidota bacterium | reverse complement strand
ACTGGGTCAACTGTCATGGTAATACCTCCACTGTTGCCTGTACAACCTGCAGTTACACCTCTTACTGTTACTACATTGCCATTGACAAGGGTAGTAGTAGTTAAGGTATTGGTTGTAGTAGGAGCACCCTGAGATACGCCATTGATAAAGAATTCATAAGTTGTAGCACCGTTACCGGTAAAGGTAACAGGCGAACCTGAACAAGTTACGGTTGTAGTAGAACCAATAGATACTGTTGGTGCACTTGGATCACTTAAAGTTACTGATGTTGAATTGCTACAAACACCATTGGAAATCGTAACATAATAAGTTCCTGCTGCTAAACCAGTTGCGGTTTGTGTTGTCTGAACAGGAGCTGTAGCCCATGAATAGGTAGAAGCAGTATTTACAGTTGCACTTCCGTTAGCAGCAGCACAAATACTTGGATTTGTAAATGATGTAATAGTTGCTGTCGGTGGTGTATTAACTGTAAGAGTTACAACTGATGAATTTGCTGCAGGACAGCTCCCACTTTGTACAATTACTCTGTATTTTGTAGTTGCAGTTATGTTTGTTGCAGTATATGTATTTATTGTATTTGAAATAGGATTCCAGATTGTTCCTCCATTGGTTGAATTTTCCCATCTTACAATATTTCCTATATTTCCTGTTAATGTTAACAGTCTGTTATTGGTAGTTGAGCAGTAAGTAGTATCACTGCTTAAAGTTCCTCCAACATTTAACGGATCAACACTAACTGTTGTTGAAACAGAATTTGCAACACTACAAACTCCACTTTGAACAACAGCCCTGTATTGTGTTGTAGCTGTTAAATTAGTGGCAGTATAGGTATTTGCAGTATTGGCAATATCAGTCCAGGTAGTTCCGTTTGGTGAAGATTGCCATTTTATAATACTTCCAGTATAGCTACCTAAGGTTAACAATGTAGTGTTGATACCTGAACAAACAGCAATACCACCAGTGACTGTTCCTGGAACGGTTACAGGATTTATATTAATCGTTGCTGTATCAGAATATGCAATACTGCAAACACCACTTTGAATAACAGCTCTGAATAATGAAGTTGTTGTTAAATTGGTTGCAGTATAAGAAGTAGTTGTGTTTGAAATATCAGTCCAGCTTGTTCCATTGGGTGAAGACTGCCATTTTGTGATATTACCGGTATTTCCTGATAAAGTAAGTGTTGTGGAATTAGTACCGGCACAAATTGTTACTCCACCACCGGCAATGTGTCCGCCAATACTAATCGGATCAATACTACTTACTATAGCTACGGTTGAAGTAGCAGGTGCACATGCACCGCTTGTTACAACAGCCTGATAATAAGTAGGAGTAGTAAGATTTCCTGTTAACAAAGTTGAGCTTGTTTGACCAACAATATTTGACCATGTTGTACCATCTAATGAAGATTGCCATTGAATGCTACCGGTATATCCGGTTAAATTAATCGTAGTTCCAGTTCCAAAACAAACTGATGTTGCAGAAGCTGTTGCAGTTCCGCCCACTGAAGGAGGTGCTACGTTTACAACCGCAGTATTACTGGTAATTGAACAATTATCAGGAGATGTAGTCACTGTTGCATTGTAATTGGCAGTTCCGGCATCAGGTTTAGCAAATACGGTTGGTGTTGCAGTACCAGAAACATAAGGTATTGATGCACCTGCATCGCTGTATAAACCAGTAACAGGCAACCATGTTGGTGCTAATGATTTGCTTCCGGAAATACTTACATTGTCAATAGCCCAAACATATCCGCCTGTATGAGTGTTATATTTAAAACGTATATAAACAGTTGGCTGATTGAGAAATGGAGCTGTCAGTGCAATATTGGCATTTGAGAATGCAGTTTGAGAACCTTGATTACCTGAGGTATAAGTATAGGCTTGTAAGGTAGTCCAGGTTGTTCCATTTGAAGAAACTTCTACTCTGGCTGTATCATAGTTAGTAGCATATCTCTGATAGTTCTGATAAAAATTTAAATTAGCAGAAGTGAAATTAATGGTATTAAATGAAGGTGACTGAAGTATGGTTTCAGTATTAATACCTGTACCTGTCCCCTCATCATAGCTATTGGAAAGATAGAACTGTGAATTATCATTGCTATGAAAAATACCAATATTAGTATTATTATATGCATCTGGTCTTAATTTCCATGTTGCACTATCAGGGACACCTCCTACAGAATTATTAAATCTTGTCCAGCTATTAGTTCCTCCATTAAAATTTTCAGTCAAAATTGCAGCACCTGTAACGATACCACCAGTAGCTGATAATTGTTGAATATTACCTATACAGAATGAGGTTGCTGAAGGTGTAACAGTTATTGCACTTGGTGTTTGATTTACAACCGCTGTAGTAGTAACAATTGAAGAAGTACAACCATTAGCTGTAGATGTAAACGAATAAACCCCTGATGCAGCAGTCGTTGCTGATGAAATACTTGGGTTTTGCGCTGTAGATGTAAAACCGTTAGGACCGGTCCAGTTAAATGATGTTCCAATATCTGTTGTTCCTAAAAGGCTAAGTGTAGCATTGGCGCAAATTGGTGAAGTGCTAACTGATGCTGATGAAACAGGATATTGATTAATTGTTATGGTTTTCATAGGAGTAACGTAATATAAACCACTATTTGTACAGCGAATAGTATCAACATAATAAGTTATTGTTGAAATACTACCAGTTAATTGTGAATTAAGCGTACCTAATTTTGTATAAGGTCCTCCGGCTGTAATTGAATACGCCCATTGATGGGTAATTCCCAAATCAGTATTTAAAGGAGTTAATGTAAGTGCTGTTCCTGTGTTTATACAAACAGAAGCTGCTCCGCTTATTGAAGTTGCCGGAGGTGTTCCAGCGCAATTTACAACAGGAGTACCTGAAAATTCATCAGCACCTAAATCTGGTGTTGTTGCATTACGGGTATCACCATCAAAATCAGTTGTAAAACCTGCAATAACTTGTCCTCTGCCTTCAGTAATTGTAGGAACAGTTGTTTGCATATGGAGGTTATAAGGTAAAACATTGCTAATAAAAGGAGGATCTTCAGTAACTGAATTAGCATCTTTACCTGAGACTGTTTTGTAATCTGTCAATGTCTGTAAATAGTTAGTAGTAGCAGAAGGAGCAATTGAATCGCAGAAAATCAAATTCTTTGTGCCAGGTATTCCACTATAAAATAAATTATTATTGGTAGTTGATGCTATGTTTAAATATGGTAGTTTACCTGTGTACCAGAATGCAACAGCTCTTCCTCCATTAGTCATATCACATTTGTTAACAAAAATATTATTTCTTAAATCAATAACAGGTGTGGCTGAATTTACATACAATGCGGCAGAGCTGTTTGCAGCATTTGTACTGATATAATCTAAATATATAGTATTGTAATAGATTTTATAAGTACCGGCTGAATTTGCTGAAATTGCTTGTACAGCAGGTATTGTTGTTGAAGCAGCATTTTTAATATCATATACATAATTATTGTATATATTATAGGTAGTACTAATCTGATCACCATAAATCATTTGAATAGCTCCAGTTGCAGCAAGACAATTAAAATTATATAATTTGTTATTATAAATATTTATACTTGTACCTGACCCACTACCCATATAAATACCGGTTAAGCCTCCTTTATAATTCACTAAATTATAAGCAGTATTGCCATAAACATTCCAGTTGCAGACTCCTGTATACAATCTCATGGCATTAAGATTCCCACTGGTAGATGTTGCAGGAATTGTACAATTAATTAACATATTATTGTAAACATTATTAGTCCCCGCAAGAGAACCTGTAATATTAATCAAATACAGATCATTGGCAGCAGCACCTGTTTTACTTAAATTTTTGATAGTATCACCATAAATATTTAAATTCGTTGAATTGGAAATATCCATCCCTATTACTAATGCAGTGGAAGTAATTACAGTGTCTATTGTAGTATTGAAGATTTTTAATGCATCCTGATAGGTTGCATAAATTCCGGTAGCAGCTGTTGCAACAACTGGAGATCCGATTGATTGCACCAAACTTATACCTGATAATTCATTTCCAACTTCGTTCAATGTATCTCTAAATGCAGTAACTCCGCTAAAATAATATCCATAACGTCCTTCTTTTATCGTGTTATTATAGAATTTATTATAGCTGTTAGTGGAAGTATAAGAAGTAGCGGCACTTGATGTATAAACGCCATAAGATGCAATGCTTCTTTCCATATTTATCACACTATTTTTAAAGGTATTGTATTGACATGAATAGGTTGCATAACCTTTAAGATAAATACCATATTCAATCCAGTTGGTAGCAGATGAACCAGAGTCAACAACATCGATAGCATTAAAAGTAATGTATTTACATCCGTCCAGATAAATACCATAATCAGCAGAACCGGAAGTTCCTTTAATATTTAAAACAGGATTTGCACCTGTACCTGATTTCTGAAAAGTAACAGTATTAGTGGCTGATGTAGTTGTATTTGCAATTCTGATAGCTGCAAGCGGACTACCTGTACAATTCATTGCCCAACTTTGATTAGCTGCAACATTAAAGGTTACAGGGGCAGTAAGACCTGCATTATTTAAAGCAGTTACTGCATCGGTAAAAGTTTTAAAATTAGTTCCGCCTGTAAGCATTGAAGAATCTATGGTATAAACCCCTGATAAGGAAGGTAATTGTTTATACTGATATATTGCAGTAGGAAGCGTGCCAGCACTTGGAGGATTTATTCCAAAACCTCCTGCACCTAATGAAGGATTACTGATCGAATTGCCTAAATTATCCTGGGCAACAACATAATATAATATGCTATCTCCAACATTAGCTCCGGTACCAAATGTAAATGAAAATTGGTTATTACCCAGAGAAGTTGCAGAAGCTGAGTTCCAGCTTCCTGGAACATTGATCTTCCAGTACAAAACCGGTTTTCCTGATGCTGTTGTGGGAACTCCACCAGGATCAGTAATGGTTGCAACTAATGTACTATTTGGATAAGCTGAATTTACAAGAGGAGTATAAGTAATGGCAGGAGGAATTACATCAGTTGCCTGAAGGAAATTAGCTTCATCTGCACCAACATCAGTACTTATTCCCGAACCGGTATAAGGAGGTGTTACAGAACCAAAACGTGCATCATCATCATAATCTGTTGTTATTCCGGCTATTTTAATCCCACTGCTTTCACATTGAGTAGGAGTAGTAGTAATTAAATGAAGATCATATGGTTTTGCAGCAATATTTGTAAATGGAGGCAGTTCGCTAAAAGATTGTATTTCACGTTCAGCAACATTTGCTTTATAGGCTTGTATTGATTTATAATTCGTTGTTGTGTTGGAATATATAAAATGATTGGTAAGGGTTGTATCTGTATAAAAACAATTATAATTGCAATCTGAAGTCATATTAAGCAAATTTGTAGATGCACTTCTTCTGAAAGCAACTGCAATTCCTGTTCCTTTAGGTGTAGCATTATTAACAAAAATATTATTACGCATAGTCAGAGCTGCTGTGGTAGAAGTTGCAGAATAAGTATGGTAAATTGCTGAACTTGAAAAATTGGCACCACCCGAAGTGGTATCAATAAATACAGTATTGTAATATAAATTTACATTTGTGTTAACAGAAGTGGATGTTATGCTTATACCTCTCACTCCATCAGTAGTATTTGAGTTATTGGGAGCTTTAACATCTGAAACAAAGTTGTTATAAATATTTGTATTGATCCCTCCGGAAGTGACAAGTATACCATTTGCCAGACCGGTAGCACCATTCGCTTTTATAGCAAAGATATTATGTTTGTAAAAATCAACACCCATGCCACTGCTGGCAATAGTTGCACCAGTAACAGCGGAAGATGCCCCTGATGAAAACAAATTATTAACTGTATTATTATATACTTGAAATCTGGAGGTTAAAGAAGAAGTAGATCCTAAATTTAATCCTGTTAAAGTTCCTGCATTTGAAAGTGCAGTAATGGTATTATTGTAAATAAGTGAACTTGTGGTAGTAATTCCGGGTCCGCAATTACCTACAAATAATCCTTGCATTGATCCCGTAGAGTTAAAATTAAAGTTGGAAATGGTATTACCATGTACAGACTTTAGAGAATAGGGTGCAGGGGAAGTTGAAGCTTCATTAATACCATAACTGGTTCCTGTTCCTGATGTAGTTGCTGTTATATTAGAAAAATCATTATCAGCAACAGTAACAACAGTTCCTATTACGGTAGAGCCTGAATTATTGAAACAATACATGGTACCCGGAGCAGCAGTTCTGGTTAAAGTACCGGCAATAAAGTTATTGGTAAAATTCAGAGCAACACCATTTATTGTTGAACTTATATAACATAAATATTCTGTCCCTGAATGATTTAAACTTAAATTGGTCCATATATTATTGGAAATATTTAAATTATAAGGAGTTCCAGCTGAGTACAGAAAATATAATGAACCTGTACCCGTTAAATTATAGTTATAATTTGAGTAATTATTATTGTTAATTACAACAGAACATGTATTGGCTGCTCCATTATTGTATAAGTTATAATTAATACCTGTATAAGCAGCAGTACCAGTATTACTGAAAGAAAGTTGGTTTCCACAAATACTGTCAACAGTAGTAACAGCACCACTATTATAAATTAAATAAGTAGCACCAGAGGTAGCTTTTGTGGTATTGGAAGAAAATGTATTATTATTAATGATAAGATTAGCCGGAGTGGCAGCATTATTATAAATCCCATACCAGACTCCGCTGGTAGTTGAGTCATTTATACAATTTGTAATCGTATTATTACTGATTTTAATGGTATTTGAAGCAGCCGTTGAACCTGAAACATTTTCAATGACAGAAACCTGAGAAGTTTTACCAAAATATTTTAGTGTAATGGTATTATAACTTATTGTAGCATTTGCGCTTAAAGCTGTATTAAGATAAATTCCCCTGAGTGTAGATGTATGATTAACACCTGAACCATTGTTATTATTAACAGTATTATAAGAAACATTTAAATCATACTGAGCCAGAGTTCTTACAGCAGCAGCAGGATTAGTAGCAGCTGTGGCACCTCCATAGTTTATTATATTATTTCCTGTTAAAAGAGAAGTTCCGCCAATATCATTACCAAAATCGCATAATGTAAATGGAGTTGCACCGGCATAACCTATTAATGCAATACCTATATTGCAATTTTGTAATGTGTTGCTGTAAAATTTATTATAAGAGTTAGTGCCGGAAGCTAAAGATGGGATAACAACTGTTTTTTGAGCAGTAACTAAAGCATTTACCATATTAATGGCACGTGAGCCATCAACAGCAAGACTTGCTCCGGTTATATTGTTATTTCTGTTAAGGGTTACCACACAATTTTTTATTGTATTGTTTTGGCAACCATTTACATCACTTTGTTTAAAAAAACCGTATCCATATTCCATAGTAGCAGGATTGGTTGTATTGGGGTCATAAAGATCAATTCCATCAATGGTCACATAATCGGAACCTATAAAATTCCAGATTCCATCCTGTACGGTTGAATCGGAAGTTGCAATTCCGGTTGTATAAGCTGTAATCAAAGGGTTTGCTCCTGCACCGCTTTTTTGGAAAACAATAGGGTTAGAAGCTGTACCAGTTGCAGTTAATGATAATGTTGCAGAAATGGTTTCAGTATATGCTGCAGCAATATTAAAAATAACACCTCCAGTACCTACACCATTTGTGTTCAAATCAGCAATGGCAGCTGAAATAGATGCATAAGTACCTGGTATGGTTTTTACTCCGCTAAGCTGAGCCCATGAACTCGTAGCAATCAGGAATATTAAACTTAAAAGAATGAATGATTTTCTCATGATTATTTGTATTTATTAATAATTATTTAAATTTACTTTAAACACACAGATACAAGTAAATGTGTGCTTTTTAATTTGATATATATAGTTGTTTATTTTAAATTGATTTGTATTCTCCTTTTATATATTATTTACTTACTATCATTTTCTTTACCAGTCGTTTTCCTTTAAATTCTAAAGAATAATAATAGATACCAGCTGATAATTCATTAATTTTTAAGTCAATGCTGTGTTTTCCGGCATCGTATTTTTGATTGCTTGAATACACTTTCTGACCATATAAATTAATTATCTCAAATTTAACATCACCTTCTGATGGCAAATTGTATTCAATTTTTGTAATACCAGTAGCCGGATTAGGTGTATTTTGTCCCAGCCAGAAATCAGTTTCGCTAATCTCATTTATGCCATTCGTTATTGTTACTGTTTTACATAATGTGTCATTATTTTTGTAGGCGTCATTTGACAAAGTGGTAAAAGAACAAAAAACAAAAGAACTGCCTATAGGAACATTTAACTGAGTTAAGAAAGAATATGCCACTGTATCACCTGATATCAGATTACCCGTCCATGTTTCATTAACAGCAGCTGAAGTACCTTTTATATAACTTAAAGGAATAGATGTTTGAGTAGTTGTACCATAGTTTTTGATGAGTACTTTCACAGTTAGATTACCTGTGCTTACATTTGCAGCAGGTTGAACTATATTATAAATACCAACATCATTAGCGGCAAGGTTAACATTTACATGTTTACAACTACTGTCATTCTGAGTGTAATTATCACCGGCTACTGATGTCCACGCACAAATATCATAGGCAAGATTACCAACCTGAAAAGTTGGAGTCATAAAAGTGAACGGTAGAGTTTGCCCCTGGGAAAGCGGTCCTGCTAATATTCCGGTAGCTACAGCTCCATTACCTAGTCTGTATCTTACAGGAATGTTAGTTAATGTGTTTGTACCAAAGTTTTTGACATTAACCGTAACGGTAACAATATCACCAACATTTGAAGTTGCTGCCGGAGATGTTATTGCAATTACCCCTGCATCGTTTGTTGAAGAAGCCAAGGTTAATTCGAAATCATCAATTGCCCATCCTTTTTTGGTGTTTACTGTTGTACTTGAAGTAAATACAAATCTAAACTGTACCGTATTTCCCAAATTACTCAAGTTTTTAACTCTGTAAGTTGAAAGCGCCCAGTTTGTATCAAGACCATTCCATGTATTTATTGAATTATTATACCAGTTGGTTGAACTGGTATCATTCTGAACGCCCAATTTAAGCCAGCTGCCAAACATATCTTTATATTCAATATAAGCATTTGTTCCATAATTAAATTCACGCCATTGCCAGAATTTTAAAGTGTCAGCTTTCATTATTGAAATATCAAAAACAGGTGTATATAAAACACTAATGTTATTAAATGGATAATCGCCACTTAACTGGGTTATCCATGCATTTGAAGGACTATGTGCTGTATTTAATGAAGGATGAGAAGTAACAGGTATTCCCTGAATCCAAAGATTATAATAATATAAACCATTTACAGTATCTGTTGCAAACCAGTATTTATTCGTTTCAAAATTGTCCAGATACGGAAGTGTTGCTATATATTCTTTAAATACTTTAGTTTGAAGCGTATCATTGTATTGATTACTATCACCACTAACTCCGCTAATATATGCAGTAATGCTATTCATTCCTGTTGTAAGTGTGATATTATGCATTATTGAATCCAATGCCAATGATTGAAGTGAGCCATTCCATGCTTGAGTAATAACAGGATCATTATTAACTTTAATATTCAAACTTGCTGATGTTAATGTATTCAACCCGTCATTTCGAATAATGAATTTAAGGTTTTGAGTGTTTGATGCAGAATAAGGAACAAATGTACCTATATTACCAATTTTACTTAAAGCTCCGTCATGTATTAATGGAGGATTTATATTAACGGTATAATCTTCGGTTTCACCATAATTGTATGTACCACATGCTGGCGCATTCAAACCTTCATCAGCAACAATTCTCATTCTGCATAAACCTGGCAAAGCAGTATCCGGAACATTAATAAATCCGGTAACAGTTGAACCAACAGGTTCACCATAGAATGATGAAAATGCCAATTCCTGAGGCAAATCCCAAATTCCATTATGATTATAGTCAATATATACATTTACTAATCCTGATAAATTACCTCCCGAAGAAATTATGCTCAATGAAATTGGGTGTTTCCGTCCTAAATGAATTTGTGCCGGTGCTAATGCTGTATAATTATTATACATTTGATTGGCAGCTGGATTATAAAATACTGGTAAGGGGTTACCATTATTAATTCCTGCGAATTTAACATTTCCTATATCACTGTTTCCTGTTGCAGTTGCAGTTGAAATACAATATACCAATGGATTATTAATTATTGTTTTCCTGGCAGTATCATTTTGATGCGTCGGATCTCCGCTTAAGCTGGTCCAGGATGAAAGATTGAATGTAAGTTGTTGACTGTATGAAAATAAATTAACTGCCTGGCTAAACGTAAATAATTTTGAACTACCACTTGCAATTGTATCTGTCATTAATTGTGAAACAACTGCATTATTTCCAAGTTTATAATTCACGGTGAAATTATAAATCTGAAGTGAACCATAGTTTTTAACCATTACTTTTACACTATCATGAGAAGATAAGTTGGTTCCTGAAACAGGAGTTATAATTGAACTAATACCGGCATCATAGGCTGGTTGAGTGCCTACTGTAACAATAGCAGCTATTCTCTGACTGACACAACCTGTATTATATCCTGTTATTTTAATATTCGGTCTTGCAGCATAAATAACACCTGCACCAGTTGGAGGGGTATTATCAGCTTTAAAAACCTGATGAAATTTTGAACCCGGAATTGAGGTTTCCCTGAAGATTGCAGATGGATAAACTCCACTTCCACCATAATTAACTTGGCAAATTACCATTAAATTATCGGCAGAATAATAATACGGGCTTGTAAAATTAATAGAATTCCAACCCGTAATATTAAACATTTTATTTCCAACATAAACCAAGGTGGCACCACTTAACAAATTAGTTAAAGTATCAGGATTCATAAACGATTGTGATGTTTGCTTTACATAGACTTTAACAGGAATAATATTTACTGTATCTCCCTTAAATGCATCCCAGCTTAATTGGTTTATAAATCCAAAACCACCTATTTCAGATGCATTATATATTGATACACTGGTTGTAAATCCATTTAATGTACTGAATGGATCACCACTTGTATTTGGACCGGTTCCTACAATAGCATTAAAATTGCTTGTTGTATTGGCTTCCACATAAAATGTATCAGTAGCAAAAAGCATTGAAGTATTATATGGGCTTCCTGTATAAAAAGAAGTTCCTCCAACTGCATCATTAAACCATTTTAGCGGAGCATTATCAATTGATGTTGCTGATAAACTTGTTGAAGTAGCATAAGGAATACTTATGCTTGTTACTGAAACAGGATTTGAAGGTGTGCGTAATGATGAAACTTTTAAAGTATCTGTATCATTTTCATGAATATTATCATTGACAAGTGTTACCCATGCTTTGATTTTATAAAGAGAATCCGAGCTTGTTACAGCCAGATTTACCGGTGTTGAAAAAGTGTATATATAATCAGTACCAACAGCTATGGTTGCATTTACGGTCTCTGTTACAATTGCAGTACCTCCGAGTTTTTGATATCTTGCAGTTAAGCCACCACTTACCGGCATGATACCATTATTATGAATGATAATTCTGACAGTATCTGTAGTTAAACCACAACCCTGAGTTATTGGTAAAATTTTAGTCAATTGTGCATCATAAATAGGAGAACTAAAATAGTTTTTGCAAACTTTGTCATTAAAAGTATTAATATCTCCGGTTAATGTAGTGTATGCACATATTGTATTATTACCTGCTGTAACCGTTATATTTGCTGGAAAAGTTACCGTATCAACCCCTAAATAAGGGATAGAACCACTGTAAGTGAAATTAACAGGAGCTCCGTTATTTAAAACATAACTCACAGTCATTGATGTAATTGGACTTGTTCCAAAGTTTTTTACTGCAACTTTAACAGGAATGCTCGCTCCTTCTGACTCAACAGCATTAGGACGACTGATAAATGTAACACCTGCATCATGCTGTAATAATGGAATTTCGTCAGCACCAATACATGGATGAACTGCATCTCTTGGGGAACCATCAATATCATCTGTAATACCCGGAATGGGTGTTGCCAATGCACTCATTGCAGTTGATATTAAATTTAAATCCGTTAAAGAAGTGAAGCCCGGAATTACAGATAACGAATTTGCATTTTTTGTACTTACTGTTTGCAAATCCAATAATGTAGCCTGATTACCATTCCAATAGCCTAAAACACTACCGCTAGTATAAATATCATTGTATTCAGACTGAACAATAGCAGCAGGACTTTGAACATAATAAGCAAAACCTCCACCTGTATTTACAAAAATATTATTTTTCAGATTAACAAAGGTACTTCCAAATGCATACAGAGCTCTTCCATTTGTAAGTGATGGAACCGCTATACTTACTGAATTATAATAAAAGTCCTGATAACTTACATTAGCAAAATATAATCCGTTATTGGTTGAAGAAGTGCCTCCTTCAGAAAGAGCAATCATATTATTTGCAACCAATCCATGTGATGTTGCTGAACCATTTGTATTATACATATATAATCCGAATTGATTATAAGGTGAGGTTAATGTAATTTTATTCCCAATAATCTGAATTGCATTGTTACAAGAGGTACAATACAATGCATAGGTAGTATTTCCTATTAAACCTTTAGAGACTAATTCATTCCTGATTATCATAACCGAATCATTACCACCGGAATTAATTCCATAATATTTAAAATTTATTAATCTGTTATATCTGATTTCAGTTCCTTTTTTCCCACCTAAAGAAGTAATACCATTATATCCGTTTAAAATTGTATTAGATTGAAACTTATTGTAGGTATCTGCATTATGTTGATCCAGGATACCTGTATAATATGGGCTTGAATTATCAGGCATTTCAATACTGCAATTGGTAATAATATTATTATGCGCTCCATTATCTAATTCTATTACATTACCATAAGTTGAATCTAATGCTTTAATGGTCATTTTCTCAATTCTGATAAAGTCGGCACTATCGAGTTTTAATGTATGGCTATTGTTTTGACCCAATGCTTTATATTGCAGAATAACCTTGGTACTATCATTTGTTGCTGAACGAAATGTTACTGTACTTGAAGCAGAAACACCTGCAATATCAGGAATCCTGACTTGTTCGGTATAAGTACCAGAATCAACCAGAAATGTAACATTTCCACAAATTCCACTATTTCTCAATACAATAATCGCAGCATTAAATGAAGGAAAATTATTTGCAATAGAACTACCAATGGTATAAGTACCGTTCAAACAGGCATTAAAACAGGTTTTAGCTAAAGTATCATTTGATAAAACACTGTCAGTAACGTTGTTTGGCAATAATGTCCATGCCTTTAAACAATAATAACCACCACTGAATGTTTCATTTGAGATTGTAACTGTTGAATCTGCACCCGGAGCGATATTTCCTGTAAAATTATATACAGGTTTCGCAACATTGTTTAAGGTCCATGCTATTGCAACAGAAGTTAAATGTGCTTGTCCATAGTTTTTAATTTTCACTTTAATGGGTGTGGAAATACCTGAAGGTGTAGTTGTAACAGGATTTACCAAAGCTAAAACGCCTGCATCATTCTGTGGAGGAAGAGCAACATTTACAATTACAGGAACTCTTGGAACACTTGCACATCCGGGAACAGTTCCTTTAATTTTCATATTTGGACGATTTACATAAAGTTCCGTACTTGCGCTGGAGCTGCAAACGCCAGATCCGGAATAATATGTTAAGGCAACCGAATTAAAAGAAGTAGGTGTATACCTCATGGATGCATTGGATCCATAAATGTTAATATTGTCAAAACAAACTTCAACCACCACATTATCAATACCATTCCATACAAAAGGAGTAGTAAAATTATGCGTATTCCAGCCGAGTGTATCAGAATATGCAAAATTTGAATAAACCTGAATGGTATTAGGAACCCAATTTCCTATTGACAATGCATTTAATGCAGTATGTCCCATTTTAATCTGAAAATTCTGAAGTGGAGTTGCACCAATAATTGCCACATCAAATGCCAATGAAGTAATTGGCCCTGCCTGAATTCCAAATGCATTTAATTCAGCTTTTGTAATTAACATCTGGTGTTTAGCACCATTATACCTGCCACCATATGGTGCAGGATAAGCTGTTGTGGCATTGGCTGCTGTTCCGTTACCTAAAGTTATAATTGATGTGTTGTAGGCTTTAGCTTCTACATAAAATGTATCTGTTGTATACAAGACAGGTGTAACAAAAGGAGAGTTTTGCCCGATTATATTTCCTCCGTTTAACTGATGATACCAGTTTAAAGTTCCGCTGGTTGTAGTAGCATTAAGTGTAGCAGTTGTTCCATTATTAATGCTTACATTGGAAACAATGGGTGCAGGAGGAGTATACTGAGATAAAACAGGATACTTAACCAATGTATCATTGCTATGCATTGCATCACTTTGTGTATTTACAATTGCTGTAACTTTAATTAATCTATCCGCAGTTGGTGCCGCAAAATTTGCTAAAGTATTAAATGTATATTGAACGGTATCAAAAGGAAGAATTGTAACATTTAATGCTTCAGCTGTAATAAAATTGCCATTGTCAATTTTGTAAGAAACAGTTGTATTAGAAGCATTCATTGTAATACTTCCATGATTAAATATTTTAATACTAATTGCTACATTATATAATGAACATCCTGAAGGTGTAATAATACCTGCAATACCTGCTTCATGGGGGTAAACTGAAGTATATACGGTTACAGGAACTCTGGCACTTGCACAACCGGAATTGCTGTTGCCATCACTTGCAAATACCTGTATTTCTCTGAAGTTCGGATTAGCCAGTGCTCCTGAAATGTTGTAAAACCTTAGTTTTGTAGTAGTAACAACCGGAAAAGTAACACTATCATTAATATTACTGTTATTATAAGTATAAAAATCAACATAAGCAGAACCATCCCAATATTGGAATGTACATGTTGACATTGGTTTTGTATCTTTATAAAAAACAACTTTTTTGAACGAAACCGGATAGGTCCAGGTATATTCAATCCATGAATTGCTGGTGGTCCATCCTGCTACTCCACTTCCTGAAGTTCCATAAGCAGGAATAATACCGTCGTTGTACAAATCTGGTGTATAACCATATCCACCACCTGATCCATTTGCAGCATTAGCAATAAGGGCATAATTAATTCTGCTTCCAATAGCTCTTGCCTGCACATAAAATGTAGTAGTGTCGAGTAATACTGGTGTTGTAAATTGAGAACCCGTTGCTAAATAGCTACCGCCGGTAGGAACATCGAACCATTGTAAAGTATCCTGGGAAGTTGCAGTTAATACTGCAGTACTGGCATAAGGAATAACCTGATTAGATCCTGTAACTGGAGAAGACGGCAAATAGGATGATAAAACATTAATTGAAGAAGAATCATTGGCATGTGCAAAATCACTGCTAAGATTATTCCATGCGATTAATTTAAAAGTTGAGTCAGTATGAGTTGTTGCAACAGAAAGATTTGCTTTAGCCGTAAATGTATAATGTATAGTATCTCCAGGTGCAATCGTTCTGTTAATTATTTCAGGTGTAATTGAGTTCCCGCCAACAATTTTAAATGCTGCAGTGCAGTTTCCAGGTGTAACAGTGGTAATACCAACATTTTTAATAACTACACTTACTGTTTCGGTTGAAGTTAATCCACAAGCAGAAGCTGGTTGAATTATTGCAATCAACGATGCATCATTAACAGATGCCAGATACTCATCAGCTCCTATACAAGGTGGATTTAAACGTGGTGCCCCATCAATATCGACTAAAACATCACTGAGCATTATACCTTTCCCGCTTAAATAAATATTAAATGTATGCAAATCAGTATTACTGAAAAAATTTGGATTTACAGAAACAGAGTTAGAATCTTTTAAACTTGCCGAAACTAAAGTTGATAAATTTGTATAATCAGTTGTATTCCAATATGCAAATGTTGTTCCGGTAGAAAAATAATTATTATAATCAGATGAAGTAACTGAAGTTCCTTCAACATAAACAGGATATTTATTACTTAATAAATTATTGTTTTTTAAATCAATCCCCGAACTTGCACTAACAATATTAACAGCTCTTGTATTTGTTATACTGTTACCCGTACATACAACTGAGTTAGCATAAATTTTAAACTTTGTAACTGTATTTAAACGGATACCATAAGCTAATGCTGACCCATTTAAAATACTTACAAAATTGTTTGAAATTAATCCTTTTGTAGTATCTGCAGAAATTGAACTTTCAATTAAAATACCATACATATTGGTTCCACCACTCAAATTAACCGTATTTTTTGTAATTGTGTTCAATACATCTGCATACTGAAGATATATTCCATATTTATTGGTACTTACATTGGAAGTAGCTATTGTATTTGAATCTATCAATGTAGAATCAACATATTGAGCATAGATACCATATATTGAAGAATTATCAAATATATTTCTTTTAATGATTGTATTCTTTAATTTTGAAACAAAAATGCCTTTAGCTGAAATTCCATAAGTTCCTTTAACAAAATAATTGCCCTGTATTAAATTATTATTGTTTGCTATTGCAGATCCTTCAATACTTATTGAGGTTTGAGTAGCAACGGTTCCTGCATAACCAACAAATAAGTTTCCGATAAATTTATTATTGCATGCTCCATTTGTTAAAACAACAGCCGTTGAATAAATTGAATCTGTTGGAACAAATTTTATATTTTTAAAACTAAAATAGTCGGCACCATTTAATTTAACAATCCAGTTAGCTGCTGATCCATAGCTTAAAATAACAGATGTACTATCTCCTGTAGCAGATTGAAATGTAATCGTATTGGCAGGTGATGCACCATTAATTTCAGCAAAAGTTAATTGCTCTGAATAAGTACCGGGATTAACTTTAAATACAACAGCACCATTTATACCACATTGAACCATTGCAGAATATGCATCAGAAAATGTTGTAAAATTAGCACCGGCACCTCCGATTGTATAAATGCCATTTAAAGCGCCTGCACAGGCATAAAAAGATGTATTTACAGTATCATTTATATTATTCTGGTCTATGCTATCGTTAGGCATATCAGTCCAGATCTTTAAGGTGTGCATTCCTACCGGCAGCGTCAGGTTCCCGGCCGTATAATCAGTAATGGAGTCTTTTTGTAAACTACCGGTCCAAATAGTAGAAACAGGATTATTTCCATCTATAGCATAATAAACATTAGCTTTACTTAATAATGAACTTCCAAAATTCTTTATTTTAATATTTATATTAAATGATGATGATGCAGTTACACTTCCAATAGGGTTTGTTATTTGAGTGATACCTGCATCCTGTGTAAGCGTTGGGTAAGTAAGAAAACCCAACGTAATATTAGGTCTGGATGTTGTAACCGTTCCTATTGTAGAAAGACTGGATGGAAAATATTGGTGAGGTCCTGTTGAATATTGAAAAGAAGGTGTAACTCCTGCTCCTGCAGCACCTCCATAATTGGCTTCGCAAAAAACAAATATATTACCAGCATTATAATAAAATGGAGTAGTAAGTGTAATCGTTTTCCAGCCGGTAGTATTAAATGACTGAGAACCACTATAAACCAAGGTCGCTCCATTGATTAAATTACTCCAATTATCTGCAGTAAATGTTGAAACAGGAGATTGTTTGATATAAATCTTAATGGGAATAGTTGCTGATTGAGCAGAAGAAACGTACCATTGCAATTGAGTTATTATCCCAAATTTATTAATCGATGATGCCAAATAGATGGAAGCACTTTTTGTACTGTCTGCATTGGATTTAAAAGGATAGTTTTGGGTGAAAGTACTGGTTCCAACTATAACATTTCCCCCGGGTGAGTATTTAGGAAAAAATGAATAATCTCCTGAAATTGGGTTCTTGGCTAAATTGTGAGCCGGAGAGGCATCTTTGGCCATAACATTAAATATAACTGCCTTTCCATAACCAACATAAGGAATTCCTGCAGTATATAAACTATCTATGGTCGGTGATTTTTGCATCCCTAATTGAATAAGCGCTCCATTTCCGGCTTTGTACATAATATAAACTGTATCAATACCGGAAGCATCTTTTACATAAGCAGAAACATTATATGGTCCTCCAAAATATGCAGTATCTGTAGGATAAGCAATCACATTTATTACAGGAGGTGTAAGTTCTGAAGAACTTGCTATTACATTTATATCATCTAACAACCATCCATATCTGCCGGAACCAATAGCATTTCCACTACCATAAAATTTGAATCTGACTTTTACATTTGCCTGATTAGCTGCTATTGCAGAGATATCGAATGATTCTGATTTCCACCAGGCATTCGTAGGTTTTGTTAATGTATCTCCTGCAAGCCATTCATTGTAAGAACTCTCTGAAAATTTTGAAATACCTCCTATTGTAATTAAACTACCTGATCCTCTATATTCATTGGTTCCTAATGATATCCAATTAATACCTCCATCAACTGATAATTCTATCTGACCTCCATCAGTATAATATAATTTGCATATTTGTGAAAAATTAAGATATACAACACTATTCCCAACTGTACTAAACGAGTTAGTAGTTAAGTAAACCGTTTTGCCAATTTGTACTTTGTTTGAATCAGCTCTCAATCCTGAATTTTTTAAATTGGTGGAAATTGACCATGGATTTCCACCAGCAGGATCAGTTGAACTTATAACACTATCTCCTAATGTTGGAAGCTCAAAATTTTCGTGAAAAACAACAGTAATTTGCGCCGGTAAATAAACTGAAAACAATAATGTTACTAAGAAAAAGATGAATTTTCTCATGATATTTTAAATGTTTAATAATACAATTTGAAATTTTTATTTGAACCTTTATTTTTCTATTTAATTACACTTAACCTATTGGTTTTAAAGTTGATAATATTGAATCTTGGACTGAAATAATGGTAATATTTCAAATATTTCAGAAAAAAAAATAAATACTTCAACTTATGAAAATTAATTTGCAACAAAATTAATCTAATAAACAGATGGGATTATAGGTAAAATTACCTAATTATGTGCTCAAATTCCAGCTTTAAAAAGCTAATTTATATGTAAATATATGATTTTCTAAATTTATGTTTTTTCTAAAAACCAATCAAAAAAAAAGAGCTGTTCTATTGACAGAACAGCTCTTTTGTGATGCTTATTGTAAAAACATTTTCACCTAAATATTTAGATGAAAATTATTTCATCCACCAGACTTTGGTTAAAACGTCATCCTTTGAACCATAAGCACTCATCCAGTTTGCCTGATTATAAGTAATTTCACTGGCAGGAATTACAAAACGGTAATATTTAAGTTGTCCGTCCGTTCCATTTATTTCACGTGGAATTTTTCCATATACCCTCCTGACCAAAGCGAAGGCTTCAGCCGGTTGTTTGAAAAAATCAATCAACTGCTGACTATAAATATGGCTAAGTTTATCGTCTGAAGTAGAGAAATTCCATAATCCAATTTTAGTCTGAAGATAAGCAAACGTTAATTGCGAAGGTATAGTTATTAATGTGCTGAATGGGGTACCATCATTTTTTAACCTTGTTCCATTAAGGGTATTTGTCCAGAAAGTTAGCGAAGCCTGAACTCCGGCTAAATATTCGTTACTTGCATCACTCTCACTCTGGGCAACACCAATTCCTCTCATATATGCTTCTGCTTTTAAAAAATGGACTTCAGCTCCTGTCATTAATATTTCAGGCATATTTACTTCATCACTTACCAAAAAATAATTTAAAGGTGAAAACTTACATTTATCCGGAGCAACTTCTTTTACAGCAAAACCACCCACTGAATTACGCTGTTCCATATAAGGCACACCACCTTCGGATAATGAGGATGAAAGTTGAGGACAAGCTACCCATTTATTGCTTCCGTTGGTTTCAAAAAACAAATATGCCCTTGCATCAAAAACACCACTACCATCCGTACTGTCATGGCTTGAAAGTAAATGCCAGAAATTAGAACCCATTCTTAAACCGGCATCTTCATGTAAAGCATATATTACGGATGAATTCTTTTCACCGCAACTTCCGGGATAAATGGCTGCTTTTTCCAATAATACACTACTAAAGTCAATTCCGGTTAAAACCGGTTTATGATTATTAATAATATCAGCAATTATCTGTCCGGCAAGTACCGGCTCTTTATCAGACATACGCATGGCATAGCGCAACCGCAGAGAATTGGCAAATTTCTTCCACATTGTAAGATTTCCGGAGAATAATTTATCAAAGTTTTTAAAAGTTGCAAAAGGTTCAGCTGTAGCAGTAATATTTATACTATCTTGTGCCCATTTTAATTCGTCCAATAATGCAAGATATATACTTCGTTGTGAGTCGAATTTTGGTCTCAGTTTTGTAACATCCATAAAGCCATATCCTGCTTCAGAATAAGGTACATCTCCAAAAAAATCTGTAATTTTAAAAGTCTTATAAGCCATTATGATTTTAACCATGGCTTTCATATTATTAATTTCAGCTGAAGGTATCGCTTTATTAAATCTCCTCTGGAGTTCCCTGATATTGGGAAGATTGGAATAATAACCGGACCATGGAGCCTCTATACCTCTTGCCATTCCTCCAATTGGATACCTTGGATTAACACAAAATGCCATTTGCGTCTGATTGTATAGAATCTCATTATTTAAAAATAAATGCTCTTCTCCTCCAATCATTAATGAACTGATTACATCATTAAATAATGATCCGTCACTTGCAGTTGTGAAAATTGCCGGATTGGTATTAATATCCTCAAAATCTTTTGTACACGAAGTACTTAAGAAAACACTAATTAAAATTAAAACAGAAATAGTTTTTATATTCATTGTCGTATTTTTTTATAAGCTTTTTAAAATTTGGCATTAATTTGAAATGAGAAGGATCGTGTTCCCGGCATTGAAGCCCATTCAAAGCCCTGTGCATCACCGGCACCCAGAATTCCTTCAGGATTTATGTTATCAGGCAAAGTTTTATATATATAAAACAAATCTCTGCCAACAATTGAAAAACTTAATTCCTGAAAGATTTTAATTTGTTTTAGATATTTTGCCGGTAATGTATAGGAAAATGCTATTTCGCGGCATTTTACCCAGGTATTTTCCAATACTGCCGGAGTAGTTAATACTCCTGGACCCCATCCGCCTGCATTTAAATATTTATAATAGTAATGGACAACCGTAGTATTAGGAGTGCCATCCTGATGAACGCCCTGTAATACAACACCAATATTGCTGGTATGTCCGTATGGGTCAGTATATGGTAATCCGCCACCATCCCTTTCGAGCAGTGTTTCAGGACTTTGTCCGGTTTGCAGACTGATAGCATATGATCCGCTATAAATATCGCCGCCCCACTTTGTATCAACCAATGTACTCAAAGTAAAATCTTTATATCTGAAGTTCATTGACCAACCTGCAGTAAATTTAGGTGAAGCATTGCCAATAGGAACTCTTGATGCCGTTTTTATATATTCAGTACCTTTATCATTTACTATTCGGTTTCCATTGGCATCCTTAACATAATCCCAACCGGATATGGTTCCGAAATCATCGCCTGAATGTAATATCATCATTGGCCCTGAAGTACCCCATATATTTGCAATTGGATAATCATCCGTAATTCCGCCTAAACTTAAAACTTTATTTCTGTTTCTTGAAAAATTTAAGCCTGTTTTAAAAGTAAAATCTTTAGTGTGATAAGGAGTTGTATTTAAAATAATTTCAATTCCTCTGTTAGTTAACACACCTTCATTGGTAGTAATCTGACTCGCACCTGAAGATATTGGCACAGGAAGTTGTATTATCTGTTCTTTAGAATAAACATAATAATAAGTAAAATCAAGGGCTATTTTACCGTTTAAAAACTCAATATTTGTACCAAACTCGTAAGAATTAACACGTTGCGGTTTTAAAGCAATTGGAGGAACGGTTGAAGGATAACCTGCTGACTGATTTCCACCATACATGGTTGATGTATAAGCAAATGAAGTTTGATAAGGATCGGTATCCGTAGCTGTTTGCGAAGCACCTCCCCTGACTTTTAAAAAGCTGATCCAGTCGTTTTTATAATTAAAAGCTTCAAATGGTATAAAACTTAAGGTAAGTGAAGGATAAAAATAGGAATTATAGAAGAAGTTTCTAACAGGAGAATCATATTTATTTTCATAGGGCAATGCAGATGAACAGTCCCAACGCCCGGTTATATCAACAAAAAGGTAGTTCTTATAGGATAAATTTACAAAAGAATAAATTGAATTTATCCTTTTACGCCATAATGATTCACCGGATTTAACATCTAAAAGCTGGTCACCGGTAACATGCCGTGATGTATCAGGTTGAGTATAATTTAAAAAAGAATACATATTAGGATAATACCATAATTTACCTGAATTACCGTTAATGCCATAAATATTTCTTTCCCAGCTTGAACCTCCAATATTGAATTTTACATTAACTTCTGAATTTAAAATGCTGTCTTTTGAAAAAGTAAATAAAAACTCATTGTTGGTACTTCGGTCTTTTTTTAACGAATTTGAATAATAACCGTTAAGCAAACCCAACACATCAGTTGGTTTGTTTTTGGTAGTATATTCATCCAGTTGAAAATCCAATCCGGTTCTTGCTGTAAAACTTAACCATGGCATTATATTATAATTTAAGGCAAGCCCACCCATCAGTTTATTTCTGTCCAGTGTAGTATTATTATTAAAATATTTCCACCATAGATCCTTATTAACATAGAGATAAGGATATCCATTATTTGGGTTTCTTGAACCATCAGCAAACTGGTAGTTATAAAAATCTTCGCCCTGATAGCTACGTGGCCAGCTGTATAACATTCCTTTGCTGAATCCATCCCATGAATCTCCTAAATCGGGAGAATTCAAGCGGTGATATTCAAGATAAGATGCAGTAGCAACAACGTTAACTTTTTCAGAAACCTTTAATGAAGAATTTAAGCTGATGGTGGTCTGATTATATTCAGAATTATAAATAATCGGTTGATTATCCAGCATTGAAATAGAAACACGCATGCTGGCTCTTTCTGTTCCTCCTTCCAGGGCAATATTATGAGATACTGTATACCCGTTTTTGTATGCTAATGCCTGGTTATCAGGCTGAGGCGACCAAAAGCGTATACTTCCATCCCACCATCTAACAGAATCTCCATTCATTTGAGGTCCCCAGGATACAGAACCGCCATAGCTTCCGAATAAAGCGTTTGAACTTATTGTATTTCCCTGAGCATCTAAACGTAAAGCTGATGTTGAATATTGAGGAAAAGGATTGATGGTATCACTTCTGAAAGCTTGTGTGCCAAAAGTATTAGGACCACCATAACCATATTTATTCTGAACATCCCTGTAAAGATAGGGTATGGTGATTTTATAACTGACATTATAGGTTACTCCGATTCCTTTTTGCTTTTTCCCTTTTTTTGTAGTAATTAAAATAACACCGTTTGCCCCTCTCGAGCCATATAATGCCGATGCAGCACCTCCTTTTAAAATATTGATATCTTCTATATCCTGAGCATTAATATTATTAATGGCAGAGCCCCAGTCAACCCCGGTTTGTAATGTTTTGCTGCTTGCATTGGTATAAGTAAATCCCGGATCGTTTTCTATAGGAGTACCATCAACAACTATCAGGGGTTGATTTTTGCCGGAGATATTGTTATTTCCACGAATGGTAATACGTGTAGTTCCTCCGTCAACACCATCTGGGTTTGCAATCTGGACCCCGGCTGATTTCCCGCTCATAGCACTTATTATATTTGAACTATTGGACCGTTGAAGATCACTTCCATCAACTTTTTGAGTAGAATAACCTACTTCCCTTGTTTGTCTGCTTACACCAAGTGCTGTTACTACCACTTCTTTCAATACACTTGCTGTTACGTGTAAAGAAACATTAATAACGGATTGATTATTAACACCTGTTTTTTGAGGTTGATAACCCACAAAACTAAATACAAGTGTATCTGTGGGTGAAACATTTTTTAAGGTATACTTCCCGTCAAAATCAGTTTTTACGCCCTCTGTGGTTCCTTTTATTGCTACTGTTACAAAAGGTAAAGTTGAACCGTCTTCAAAAGACTTAACAGTTCCGCTAACTGTAATTTTTGTTTGCTGAGCATTAAGTGTGCTAATTATTCCTAAAACAAGGCAAAAAGAAAAAAATAATTGTTTTATCATATTACAAAATTGGTTGGAAAATTAAAATTATAAAAGAAAAAATATAAAAAACTCCTTTATCTGACGAAAAAAGGAGTTTTTTGTATTGAAAATAAACTATCTAACGATTAACTTTTTAATGTCAGCGCCCTTGGAATTGCTGATTTTCATTAAATAAATACCACTTGGATTATTAGAGATATCAATGGTTGTATCATCCCCATTCCATTCAAATTGTTTGATTTGCTTACCCATTAAATTGTAAATGGCTACCTGGTTATTTTTTTGTTTTTTATCCTTTGTCATTAAATTGAATTTACCATTGGAAGGATTAGGGTATATAAATATTCCCAAATCGGCTTTTGGCTCTTCAATTGTTACTATTTGAGGATCAGGTGGAGGAACATTAAAGAAATTTATCAGATTGGAGTTTACAACCAGAAATGGCTGGACGTCGGCGTTACAATCAGTACATGTAGTTCCTGAAACACAACCGGGATAATTAGGATTGCACTGATCGATATATCCTTCATAAAATACATATTTTACAGCCATATTACCACCCGTGATAATATTCTGGGCAATGGTAAAATCAAATGGCCGGGCTATGGTTCCGGGACACCATCCGGCACGGTTATATTGCCATGTACCACTCTGTGGCATACAGTTATCAGGATTAGGATTACAGGTAGTCCAGTTGTGTTGGGTATAAGTGTTTACATTGTTTATATAAACATGATGTGTTGCATCGTAAAATTCAGCAGCATTACTTGTATTACTCGGTCCGCCATGACCAGTAGAAACTAATTTGATTTTTGATGCCTGTACATTTGCAGGGAAGGTATAATTATACACACCAACGGGTTGTTGATTGGCATAATTTCCAAAATCATAATGTGCATCCCACATTTCAGTAACCTGACTATATATTGGAGGATGTGGCCCTAATCCTTTTTTATAGGTAAAAGACAATGCATAATAATAACCATTATCCAGACCCATTATTTTAAAAGTAACTTTACCATTTAGAATAGAAGCATAATCAGCCAGATTTAATTTATGAGAACAGGCAGTACCATAAGGTGTAATATAGCGGATAATTTCAAACCAGTTTCCTTCGTGGCTTCTTGCCCTTATACTTCTGACATAATCCCAGGCACCACAACCACCCGGAGGACAGCTGACAGTTAAAGTTGCATAAATTGTATCATAAGCGCCTAAAAACGAGGGAAGTTCACCATCAACAGTTACTTCATTAATAACTGATGAATTATTTATTATTCCGCTAAATGCCTGTACAGTCGTATCAGCAACAGTTGAGGTAACATTAATATTAACTGTTTTTGAAGCTACAGCACCAAAATTATTGGTCGAATAAATTTCAACAGTATAACTGCCATAGGCAGGTGGTTGCCACCATGCAGTATAATGTCCGTTACCAAAATCATGGGCAGCTATTGTTGTTCCGTTAATTTTAAAATGCAGTTCCTGAACTGAAAAAACCGGAGTATAATTAATAGTAGCTATAGCAGCCAATTGTATTTTTGCAAGTGCCGGCATATAAACATTCCCGGCTAAAGGATGTCTTGGGTCTATAATAGGAACATTAGTGGTTGGATTTACAACATCAAAAGTATTTAAAATAGGAACAGCAGTATCATATTGAGCATTGCCATTCTGATAAGCTTGTATTTTTACAGTACCGGCACCGGTTAATGTAACTGTATCATTGTGAATTGTTGCAGGACCGGAAATTAATGTATATCCTACAGCTAGTCCGGATGTAGCTGTTGCCGTTAATTTAAATGGAGGAGATGTTGTAAGTTTTGGTCCGATTGGAGGAAAAGAAATAGCCTGAAAGGAAGAATTCAGGGTTCCAATAAAGTTTGATGTATTCCCATTCATGGCAAAATTTGTAATATCACCATCATATGTTGGAGTATTGGCAGCCACTTCATTTGTAAGCTTGGTTATATTTCCGTTATTTGCTCCGGGAACACCCTGATTAAATTTATAATATAATTGCAAATCCTGCTCATTACCCACAGGTTCATGGGTTTGCATATATTGTATTTCAGCCTGTGTTAATGCCTTTTTCCATAATGTAACTTCATCAATTCCGCCTTTATAATAAAAATTATAACCTGTAGCAGGACTTAATCCTATTACAAATGCCGCCGTATTGATAGCAGGAAATGAACCGGAAGCAGCAGTAGAGCCAACCAGATTGCCGTTAAGATATAACTTTACAGCACTTCCATCATATACCCAGGCATAATGTTGCCATAAATTAGGAATTAAAGTATTTGCAGGAGCTGTAACCTGAAATAAAGTATTTGAAGCATTAACATAACGACATTCAATCTGACCGGTACCCAATTCGATAAGGTAAAATGTTGCTCCGCTTCCGCGAAAACCCATCATACCATGACCATAACCCAATTGTGACAGAAAAAACCAACCGGTAATCGACATAGAACTTGTACCTGAAACCAATGTGGAAGCATTGGGTACGTTAACATAATCATCTAAACCATCAAAATTTAAATATTGATTAGATTGTGAATTTGCATTATTTATTGATATAAAGCTAAATATCAAAAATAATAAACTGAATTTTAAATAAATATTTTTCATGTTATAACTATTTGATTACCTTTTAATTAATTTCTTTATTTCAACAAATTTTTCGTTGCTGATCTTCATTAAATATATACCAGGTGCATTGTTTGTAAGGTTTATTGAAATATTATTACCTCTCCATTCAAACTGATCAACAACTTTACCCATTAAACTATAAATAATTACATTACATTTACTATCCAGTTTATCATAGGAAGATAAGTTAAATATTCCTTTTGAAGGATTAGGATAAACTGCAATTTCCAGCTTATCTTTTACTTCGTTAACAGTCATTATCTGAGGATCAGGCGGAGGATTGTCGAAGAAATTAATTACATTACAATCAACCACAAAAAATGGATTGGCACCATCACTACAGGTGCAATTTGTATTGCTTACACAACCGGGGTAATTTGCATTACATTGATCAACATATTGAGGATAAAACTCATATTTTAATGCAATTGTATTAGTAGGTACATATGAGGTCATATCAAAATCAAAAGGTTTGGCGATAGCACCCGGGCACCATCCAGCGCGGCTATACTGCCAGGTTCCGCTCTGAGGCATGCAATTATCAGGATTTGGATTACAGGTAGTCCAGTTATGCTGTGTAAATGTGCTTACATTATTTACAAAAATATGATGAGTTGCATCATAAAACTCAGCAGCATTGCTTGTATTGTTTGGGCCCATATGTCCGGTCGAAATGAGTTTCATTTTTGAAGCTTTTACTGCTGCAGGAAATGTATAATTATTAACACTTACAGGTTGAAGATTTACATAATTTCCAAAATCATAATTATCTCTCCATATCTGAGAAACCTGACTGTATCTGTGAGCTACCGGACCCTTTTTATATTGAAAATTTAAAGCATACAAATAACCATTGTCCAATGTTCCGCAACTTACCCGGAATGTTACTTTTCCATTGAGTAATGAAGCATAATCGGTAACCAGTAAATAATGGGAACATGCAGTAGCGTAAGGAGTAATGTAACGGATTACTTCATACCAGTTACCTTCATGGCTTCTGGCTTCGACACTTGCAGTATGATCCCATGCACCGCATCCACCTGTTGGGCAACTAACCACAAGATTAGCAATAATGGTATCATAAGCACCTAAGAAAGAAGGAAGCTGAGCTTCAACAGTTACTGAAGGTATTCCGGTATTGATTAATACGTTGCTAAATGCCTGAATTGTGGTGTCGTTAGCAGAAGGTAAGATATTTACATTTACTATGGTTGTTGCTACAGCACCTAAATTACTGGTTGAAATAACCTGAATGGCATAACTACCATAAGCCGATGGCTGCCACCATGCAGTATAATGTCCGTTCCCAAAATCATGTGCAGCTATAGTAGTACTGCCTATTTTAAAGTGTAATTCCTGAATCGAAAACAAAGAAGGATAATTAATAGTTGCAATGGCAGCTAACTGAATTTTTGATAAGGTATCCATATAAACATTACCAGCTAATGGATGACGCGGATCAATAATTGGTAAATTGTTTGCCGGATTCACCACATCAAATGAATTAACAATAGAAGTTGCTGAATCAAATTGTGCATTCCCGCTCTGAGCAGCTTTAATTTTTACAGTTCCGGCTCCGGTTAATGTAACTATTGAATCATTGCTTAATGTAGCAGGACCCGAAACAACGGTATAACTGACAGGCAAACCTGAAGATGCTGAAGCATGTAAAGCAAAAGGAGGTGATGTTGTTAGTTTTGTTGGCAAAGGAGGAAAAGAAATTGCCTGAAAATGGGAATTAAAAGTTCCGTTAAAATTAGAACTTGTACCTGTTAAAGCAAAATTGGTTAAATCACCATCATAAAGCGGGGTATTAACTTCAGTATGAAGTTTAGTAATACCTGTATTATTGCCACCAGGAACCCCCTGATTAAATTTGTAATACAACAATAAACCGGTAGGGTTAGCAGCAGTATTGATTTCATTTTGCATAATATCCTGAACATCCGTTTGAGTTAATGCTTTATTCCACAATGAAACTTCATCTATTCTACCATTGTAATAAAAGTTGAATGTACCGAGCGGACTTTTACCAATGGCAAAAGGAGTTGTACCGATAGTTAAAACTCCGGATGCAGTTGCACTCCCTACTAAGTTTCCATTTAAATAAAAATATGTATGTGTGCCATCATAAACAAAGGCGTAATGTTGCCATACATTAGGAATTATAGTACCAGTAGGTATAGTTGGCTGTGATGTTACATTTGAAGAATTAATAAAACGTGCTTCAATCTGACCACTATTCAGGGATATCAGATAAAAAGATTCTGTTCCTGTTCTGAAACCCATCATACCTTGACCATAATTCAGATTATTATCAAAAAACCATCCTGTCATTGACATAGCATTTGAATTCACTACCATTGAAGAAGCATTGGGCACACTTACCCAATCATCTGTACCATCGAAAGATAAATACTGATTTGTTTGCGACTTTAAGTTGTTGATGCCACAAAAGCAGAGGATTAACAGAATAAAACTAAATTTTAAGTAAACTTTTTTCATATGTAATTAATTTTAATTTTTTTATTTGTCAAAAGGAATACGCCATAACATATCATAGTCAGATAGTAGGAATTTTATTCGTATGGCTATTTCATAAAAATTTATTACTAAATTATTTGTATTTAAATTATCTCATTATTGTTAAAGAACTTCGATATTCACCATTTTTTAAAATTCCTTTATAAGTTAAAATATAATAATATGTTCCATCAGCAAGACCATCACCATCCCATCGGTCTATTTTTGGAATATAATTTTCTTTTTGATAAACTTTCTTTCCCCAGCGGTTATATATAGTCAAAACATTGCTTAGCAAATTTTCTAAATTCTGGATATCAAGAAAATCATTTAGTCCATCTCCATTAGGTGTAATAAAATTAGGAAACACCAGGGAATCTTTTACTACAGTAATATATAAAGATATAGAATCAGAACAACCATGAATAGTTTTTACAAATAACCAAACAGGAAATACGCCTTGATTCTGGTAAATATAACTTGGATTCTGAATACTACTGGTATCATCCGTTAAAACAGGATCTCCAAAATCCCAGTGCCAACTGTTTACACTTGGTGAAGAAGTTGTACTGTTAAAATTCACAACCGGATTTGAAAGTGAAAATTGCAAACCATTGGTATTAAAAGCAGCAACAGGATCGTCAAATACTTTTACAAAAGCCGGTATAGTTAAATCACCTTTACAACCATCTGTAGTTACAACTTTTAAACTGACATCAAAATCACCGGCTGTAACATAATTATGTGTTGGATTCTGATTAGTACTGGTATTTCCGTCCCCAAAATTCCATAACCATGTTTGTATAGCTGGAAATGTCTGATCAGAAAAGCTAACACTCACAGGAGCACAACCTTCAGCGGGATAAGGAATAACTGTAAAAGATATCTGCGGGTCAGTGTAAATCTTAACATTAACAGTTGTATCAAGTGTACATCCTAAATTATCTGTTGCTGCAAGAAGATAAACAGTATTTATAACCGGTGATACAAATATTGATGATGATGTTTGAGTTGTACTCCATAAATATGAAACAGCACCACTTGCTACCAATTTTATAGAATCACCTTTACAAATAGAGGTATCAGGTGTTAAGCTGATTACTGGTTTTGGATATACTGTTACAATGGAAGTATCTCTTTTAATACAGCCATGAATACTCGTACCTTTTACTGTATAAGTAGTTGTTGTCAGTGGTGCAACATGTTGAACAGCAAAAGGAGAAAGTCCGTTATTCCATTGATAATATGTTGCTCCGCTCGCATTTAATACCGCAGTATCACCAAAACAAATACTTGTATCATTAATATTAATATTTGGCAAAGGATTTACAATAATTGAATGTGTCATTGTAGAAGAAAATCCACCTGAATTCATAATATAAAGTGTAACATTATATGTACCGGCAGTAGTATAGGTATGGGTTGGACTTTGCAGATTAGATGAATCTCCATCACCAAAATGCCAGGAATAATTAGTAATTGGCAATCCGCTTATGCTGTTATTTGTAAATCCAACCGGAGAGCCTTCGCAAATAGTAGTATCTGATAAAAAGTTAGAAACTGTAGTCATACAAACAGTCTGTACATTCCAGCATCCACCGGTAGAACCACTTACGCCCCAATATACATGAGGATCTCCGGCAAAAATTGTATTTACTAAATTACCGGTATAAGTAAGTGTAGGAATTGTTGGCAAAACAGTAGAAGTACCAAAATAAACATTTATTGTTCCATTGCCCAGACCGGATGGTGTCCATGTAAAGCGGAATAAATGATCTAATCCGTCGGTAATATTGGCTGGAAAACCCACTGCAGATGTTGGTGGAACCAGTTCATTGGTTGTAGCATGCAATTCGTCTCCATTTTTACTTATTGAAATATGCTGATATGCCGGATCTGTTGGATTATCAACATAAGTATCCATTACTACACCCACTGATGGGTTAATCCCATGAAAACCAACACCGGAACCTGCACCAAAAACACCGGCACTGAGTGGCTGTAAAACAAAAGACATTCCATCAGCCCCACAGGTAGCAGGAACATAATGTATAACATTTCTGTTACCAAAATTCAGGGATAATGTGATATCAAAAGACAGATTCAGATTAATTTTAAAAATATTCCACACTGCACCCGCCTGACTGGTGGTATTTGTTAATTGATAACATCCCGGAGTGGTCATTGCAACAGCTGTTCCGGCAATGTTGTATTGTTGAGCCCTTAAATTTAAAGTTGAAATAAATATTAATCCGGCCAAAGTTAATATCATTAAAACTTTATTTAATATGATAAATTTAGGTCTTAGATTTTTCATAATTTAAATAGTTTTAATTCATTACAATATTACAAAAAAATATGCTAATAATATCATTTAGACAAGAATAAAAAGTTAAAAGTTAGTTAGAAATTAGCTTTTTAACAAAAAAGGGACTGTTAATTTTAAAACAGTCCCTTTTTACAAAATCTAAGCTTTAATTTATTTATTTACTACCATTTTTTTAACCAGACGTTTGCCTTTAAATTCGATGGTATAATAATAAACACCATTAGCCAAATCATTAGTATTCAGGTTAATCAAGTGTTTACCGGCATCATGTTTTTCAGCACTTGATATTAATTTTTGACCAAACAAATTCATAATATCAAATTTTACTTCACCTGCAGTTGGTAAACAATATTCAATGCTTGTTAATCCATTGGTAGGATTTGGCACATTCTGTGATAACCAGAAATTAGCAGCATCGATATCATCAACTCCGTCGTAAACAATAATATTCTGCGTGCTGGCATTGCCTGAACAAGTTGCACCTACACCATTCACAGATATTACAGCAGCAGTAAATCCAATATTAAAGGTTACATTAGCTGAAGTACCATTATTAACAATACTACCTGCACCACTAGGAGTTATAACCCAATTATATGATATTGCATTTGAAATAACAGAGATACTATATGTTTGAGTAGTTGTCATTGCTACTGTTGTTGGGCCTGTTATTGTTCCGGCAGCACCAACAGGACATATATTTACTGATTTGCATGCACTGTCATTGTGAGAATAAGCATCGTTAGTCAGTCTGGTCCAAGCACATAAACTGATTGAAGACCCAATAGGTACTGTCATTAAAACAGGGAATGTATATATTATTGAATCAAACGCTGCTAAATTTCCGGTCCAGGTTGCTGAAACAGGAGGTTGAAATCCACGTTGGTAATATACAGGTATTGAAGTCTGTGCCTGAGTTCCAAAGTTTTTAATTTTCACTTTTATTGGCACCTGTGAATTCGAACTTACATAGCCTGAAGGATCAGTAATTTCTGTAATTCCAACATCATTCTGAGCCGGATTAACCGTAACACTTTTACATGTCTGGTCATTCTGTGTATAAATATCACCAGTTATATTAGTATAAGCACAAATAGAGAAACTGGTATTCGTAACCTGATATTGTTGAGCGAAAGTATAGCTTGTAGTTGTACCAGGAGCTAAAGAACCGGCAATAGTTGCAGAGTAAACAGTACCACTTCCTACCTGATATTTTACAGGAATATTGGTTAAAGTATCAGTTCCAAAGTTTTTAACTGTAATTGTTACATTAACCAAATCACCCACTAATACTGTTGATGCTGGAGAAGTAATTGCAGTAACACCTCCATCCTGAGGAATAGGTGCAAGCGTTAACTCAAAGTCATCAATTGCCCAGCCATTATTGGTATTGGCAGCATCAGAAGTAAATAAATATCTGAATTGCAGTGTATTTCCTAAACCTGCTAAGTTATATACCCTGTATTTAGATTGTTGCCATCCTGCACCTGTACCTGTCCACATTGGCTGTGTTGAGCCATTGTACCAATTAGTAGCACTTGTATCCACAGGAGGTGAAACATGACCTAAAACAGCCCAGGTTAATCCACCATCACTTGAAAATTCGATACGTCCGCCATCTTTATTCAGTTCAGCATCTACCCAATGCCAGAATTTTAATGTATCTGCTTTGAATACTGAATTATTGAAAATTGGTGTATACAAAGTATCAGACATATTATTATTATAGTTACCATTAAGTTTGGTTGCCCAAACATTAGGTGCACTATGTGCTGTATTGATAACTGAAGCCGTTGGTACGCCTTTTTCCCAAAGTGTATTTGTATTTGGTGAGAACCATTCAGTTACAGTATTATCAAAGTTTTCTGCATAAGGTATATTCTTGATTGGCATACCAAAATAATTCATTTTGATAGTATCATTATTATGGTTTAAATCTGTCGTTAAATCAGTATATACCTTAATTACAGAAGGACCAGCAACAACAGGAAGATTAGTAAATGTTATGGTATCCTGCTTGTTTGCAAGTAAGTAATTAGTATGTAAAAAGTTAACCGGAGCAGCATTACCAAATTTACATACAACATTAAAGTTAGCAACACTATCTGCACCATAATTCTTGATTATTGCTTTAACATTAATATTTCCACCTGCTTGCATATATGCTAAGCCTGGTTCTAAAAATACTGTAGTAGCCAAATCAAATTGTAATGGAGAATATTCATCAGCTCCTATGTCAGGGGTTGTAGCACTTCTGGGTTGTCCATCAATATCATTGGTAACATATGATAATGGTTTTGCAAGATTATTAACTGCAGATGTATAAACATGTAAATTTGTTGTACTGTAAAAATCAGGATCTACAGAAACTGAATTTGTATCCATATGTATAACAGCATTTAAAGCAGCCAATGTAGGATAAGTTAAAATAGAAGTTCCATTGTAGTAGGCATAGGTACCTGAAAGAGAATAGAAGTTGTTGTAATTAGACCCGGATATTGGCGCTAAATTACCTTCATATAAAGTCGGAAAGTATTTACTAACAACATTATTATTATATACTTCAACATTTCCTCCTGCTACAACGTTTATACCTCTGGTATCGGTTGTACTTGTACCATTAACATATATAGAATTGTGTGCAATTATCACATAATTAATTGCCGGATATAATCTTAATGCATAAGTATAAGACGCTCCATTTAATATGCTTACAAAATTATTGGCAACCAAACCTTTAGAAGTTGCAGTACCTGTAAACGTTTCTAACTGGATTCCATTGGTATTCGTTGAATTTGACAAAATGATAGAATTTCTGGTAACTTTCATAGAATCCGTTACACTACTCATATAAATACCAACCCGCTGTCCTGACCCACTAACTGTTGAAATAACAGTATTAGAATCAATTACAGGAGAATTTAAATAGGTACATTGAATTCCATAATAATAGTAACCGCTAATAATATTACCTTTTATTAATGTCCTCAATGCCGGCACAGTTGCAGAACCCTGAGCTACAATACCATTATAACCTGTAGATATATTATTATTCAGGATTTTATTATCATTACCAAAATCAGAACTTAGCGTTACAATACCGGCAGTAGTACCTGCAGAGTTAAATGGCATTTCGATTCTGTTATTAGCAATGGTAATATTTGACGGTGAACCGGTAAAATTAATTACTCTACCACTTGATGTATTCGTTTGTCTGATGGTAATACCCTTAATAGTAATATACTGGGCACCTGCATTAAACTGTACTACATAGTTATTATTGGTTACTGTAAAGTTAAATCCTAATACAACACTGGTACTGTCACCATTTGCAGATTTGAATGTAACAGTATTCGTAGCAGAAGAGCCTGTAATTGCACCAATTGCAAATTGTTCTGTATAAGTACCCGGAGCTACATTAAATGTCACCGGACCACTGATACCGCACATTTGCATAGCCTGAACAGCACCATTAAAATTCTGATAATTAGCAGAAACTCCACCGATAGTATAAGTACCGTTTAATGCACCGTTACAAACTGTAATACATGTATTTATGGTATCATTAATGGTTAATTGATCTGCAACGCCATTAGGTAAAGTTGTCCAGAATTTAAAACATGTCTGACCAGCAACCAGATTATAATTGCCTACAACCACTGAATCAAGCGCTCCGGAAACCAAATTACCAGTCCAGGTAAAAGGAATCTGTGTAACTCCATTTACACTCCAGTTAATAATTGCAGATGTTAAATTAAGAACACCCCAATCTTTAATTGAAACTTTAATAGCCTGAATACCGGCAGTTGCTGGATTTACAGGTGATATCAAAGCATATGCACCGGCATCGTTGTTAGGTAAGTTAAATTCATCAGCCCCGATATCAGGTAAAGTAGCATTTCTGACATCTCCATCAATATCATCAGTAACACCAGTAACTGGAGTACCTTTCTTGTCAATCAGGAAGTTAACCATATGCAAATCTGTCAGTGAGAAGAAATTCGGATTTACAGATAGTGAATTCTGCTCTCTGCCGCTTGCTGTCTGGAATGCAGCTAAGTTTGTACATGCAGCACCCCAGTATCCCAAGGTAGTACCTGTTGCATATAAATCATTATAATTACTTGTATTAACACCGGTTGTTGAAGAGGCATAATAAGCATAACCTCCACCGGTATTGCTAAAGATATTATTTACAATATTATTGTTTGAACCGGCATAAATATAGAAGGCATAATTTGAAGTATATGCTCCGGTAATATTTACAGAGTTATAATAAATATTCAAATTATTACTATAGTAAACATACATACCATAAGTAGTTGAAGTACCAACAGACTGGCTGATAAAGTTATTGGCAACCAAACCGGTACCGGATGTATTATTACTATAATATAAATACATCGGATAGTTATAGGTTGCATTAACATTTATCTTATTTTTCTGATAATTGAAATTACTGCAGTATGCTGAATAAAATGCATAAGCATAAGATGAAGAAGAAATATTCTGGATGGTATTGCCAATACAGGTTAAACTATCCTGATAGTAATTATAAATACCATAATAGTAAAAATCTATCAGGTTATTATTGCTGATAGTATTCATTTTATTTAAGTTACCGCTTGCGCCATAATTATAAATAACCTGATAACCATTCAGCATCACATTATTCTTGATAGTATTATAATTAATGCCTGTACCGCCCATATATATCAGCGAATAATTATTGGTTGTTCCCTGCATACCTTCGATAATACAGTTTGAAATTTCTATATGATTAGCATTGGGTGCTAATTCCATAATACGTCCCCAGGTATTACTATTAGAAATAGATAATTTCATTTTTGTAAATGTGATATAGCTTGAACCTATAAATTTCATTGCCCATGCAGCAGCACTAGATAGTGTATAGTGTAAAGTAACCTTTGTACTGTCACCCATAGCTGAAGTAAAAGTAACTTTAGCATTCGGACCAACACCAGGTATCGGATTCAGGAATAATCTTTCTTCATATAAACCTGAATCAGCAAGGAATACCGTATTTCCACAAACACCTGCCATTGTTACAGCAGTTAAAGCAGCTGTAAACGTTGGGAAGTTTTTACCAACACCAATGGTATAATTACCTGACATACAAGTAGAGAAAAATATTTTTGCTGTATCATTCAATGGATATGGGTCAGTAACATTATTCGGATTCGAAGTCCAGGCAATAATAGTATCTAATCCACCGGGTAAATTAAATGAACCAATAGTTAACTCCATAATAGAATCATGTTGTAATGGTGTTGTTGTATTTGTCCATGAATATTGTGGTTGTAAAACACTGTTAACAACATAGTTTACTTTTACTGAAGTTAATGGTAATAATCCAGTGTTTTTAACCTTCACTTTAATAGGAGTGGTTGTATTTGAAGGTACAGGACCGGTTGGACTGGTAAATGCTACCATTCCCACTTCGTTGGCTGGAGGAGCTGCAACAGTAACCACAACTTTTGTCCTTGCACTTGAACAACCGTCCTTATTATAAGCTATTTTCATATTTGGTCTTTGAGAGAATGTATAAGTAGCTGTTGCAGTAGGGCAAACACCACCTCCATCAGAACGATAATTAGTAGCAGACACAAATGATGTAGTAGATTGATTAACAACAGCGTTGGTTGTATAATTAGATGCTCCTGCATAATTATCAAAACAATTTTCTATTACTATATTATCAATACCATTCCATACAAAAGGAGTAGAAAAGTTATAAACATTCCAACCGGTTGTTGGCATTAAAGATGCAATTGTGTATACCTGTGTTAAACCGGTTATATATGATGTAGTCAATGCTGCAAGGTTGGTATGTGCAATTTTAATAGTATAATTTACCAAAGCTGCACCAGGGACAGAAACAACATCAAAACCAATTGAAGAAATAGGACCAGCAAAAATTCCAATTGCATTCAGTTCTGCTTTTGTAATCAGATATTGCTCTTTTGAACCCGTATAAAACTGTCCGTAAGGACAAGGATAAGAAGTGGTTGTATTCACAACGGTTCCTGTTCCAACAGGAGCATTAACGGCAAATTTAGTAATCGCTTCTGCCCATAAGGTATCTGAAGCATATAAATATGGAGTTGTATAAGAAGCACCTGCAGCAAGTTTAGTTCCGCCGACAGCCTGGTGATACCAGTTTATCGTATCATTTGAAACAGCAGTTAATGTTGCAGGATAACCATAAGCAACTGACACATTATTCGCAACAGGGGCATTAGGTGTATATTTAGCAGTAAAATCTTTGTAAAGAGTATCGTTTGATGCAAATGGATCGTTTGTTAATTTAACCCAGGCAAGCAAATGATAATTAGAGTCTACCATATTAGTTACAACATTTAAAGGTACATTAAATGTTATGTTCTTGGTTGCAGATGGAATAATAGTATCAGTAACAGCCTGAGAAACAACATTTATTAAATTGCCATTAAATCTTAAACCATAATTTACGGATAAAACATTCTGTCCGCCATAAATAGTATCGAGTCCTTTATTTTGAATAATAACATTAACCTGTTCTGTAGAAAGTCCGCAATTGGTGTTTGGAGAATTAATGCTTATCATAGCAGCATCCTTATTGGTAGGAGCTCCGAAATTAACATTTATCATAAGCCTTCCAATATCCTGTCTGTCAGTTAAGCTACTTCCGTTTAATGCTGAAGTAAAGTAAGCATTTCCTCTTGCTGGTGTTTCCTTTTGACTTCCAACCGGGTTAAATGCAGATGCATTCGCAATTTGTGCAATACCTGCATAGAAATAATTATTACCTGTTGAAGTTGCAGGAGGATTTAATAAGTTAAAAGTAACCCAAGTATTTGTATCACTTGCAGCAAGTGTTTTAACACTTGAAGAGTCAACTGCCACGCCATTTGAATTTAAAACAACAGCATAAACCTGTTTGCCAATGGTATTATCTTTGGTTATGAAAGCACTGATTGAATGCATTATTTTTGTAGTATTTACATAATATTTTGCATACATTTTCCCTGCTGCAGTTCCAAAACCAAAGTTTGTTGCTGCTTTAGTAGTGTCAGCATATCCAAATACAGTGTCAGTTACATTTTGGTAATAACTTAATTGATTATTGGTAGTATCACTATCAGTATTTAAAGTAACAGTTACATTATTTGTTCCAAAATTAGTAGGTGTAAAAGGATCAAATGTGATGGTATCCTGTCTGCCAATAATCATACTTGCAATAGTTTTAGTATTGGTAAAACTATTACTGCCGCTTATATTTAAAGTAGCAACAACATTCGTTAGAACTGTAGAACCTACATTTTTAACAATAGCTTTAACATTATGCGGTGAACCTGCTGTTTTTGGCAAACTTCCCAATGTATATACTGCTCTTAATTTAGCATCATTTGGCAATACAGTAAATTCATCGGCTCCAATACAAGGGATTGCAGCTCTTGGCTGATTATCAATATCATTGGTAACTTGTGCCAACGGTTTTCCCATAGCATATAAACTGATATTATTGGTATGCAAATCAGTAAAGCTGGTAAACTGAGGATCCATTGATAAAGTATTGGTATCTTTTAATGTAGCAGCATTTAATAAAGCTTGTGAAGCGTATGTTAAGTTTGATGTTCCATTATTATATGCATAAATACTTGTAGTAGAGTAATAATTGTTATAATCAGCATAAGTCACTACTGTATTTTCATAAAAACTGGGATAATAATTACAAACAACATTATTATTAATCACCTCTATATTAGTACTTGTACCTGCCGGGTTTATCCCTCTTGTATCTGTTAAATTGGTTCCAACAACATTGATTGAATTATTAAGAACCCTGCAATATGTTGTTAAAGGATAAAGCCTGATTCCATAAGTATTTGTTGAACCAGTAGCACCGTTTAATGTAATAAAATTATTTTTTAGCAAGGATTTAGTTGTTGCAGTTGATGTACAGTTACCCATATCTATACCTCTTAAATTGGTATAATTTGTTAAATAAATTGTGTTTCTGCTTACAACTATCGTATCATAATTATAACTTAATGATACACCATGTTTTTCAATTAATGATACATTTGAAGTCATTACGTTTGAATCAATAACCGGAGAATTGGCATATTCTGAGCGGATACCCCATTGTGCATAGCCTTCAATGATATTCTTTGAAATTAAAATTCTGTCAATCCGGGCAGTAGTGCTGCTTCCTCTGATTAAAATTCCTGAACCACCACCAACTGTATGATTTCCTGTAATGACATTATCAGAACTGTTATTATCATCAATACGGATTAATGATACATCAAATCCGGATGCTACAGCAGTTGAAACCAGATAATTTCCGACAATAGTATTGAATTTCGAAGTATTATTGACTAAAATAGCATTGGCATAAGTTGTACTTAAAGGAGTAAATTTAAGATTCTTAAGTGTAATATATTTTGCTCCACTTAATTTAATAATCCAGTTATCTGCTGTTCCTGTAGCTGTGGCAGTTAAAATAACCGAAGTACTGTCATTATTTAATGATTTAAAGGTTACAGTATTTACTGCAGAACTACCTAAAATTGAAGGAATAGTATATCTTCCGGTATAAGTACCTGGTTTGATATTAAATACAACAGGGCCGCAAATTCCATTTGATGAAATAAAGTTAACTGCAGCCGTTACATCTAAGAAATCAGATGTAACATCTCCAACAGTATATGTGCCACCTGCCAGTCCGGTATACATATTGTTAAATGACAAGGTATCGTTTGCTGTATTACCGTCATTAGTTCCATTTGGTGATGAAGACCAGAATTTCAGATTATAAGGAGTCATTGATAAGAAATTATATGTTCCTAAAAATATGTTGGAATCAGCCAGAGTAACTAAAGAACCGGTATAAGCAACAGGAGTCTGAACAACACCGTTAATACTCCAGTTAACATTAACTGTAGTAATTGCATTTGAACCAAAGTTTTTAAGTTTTACCACAATATTAGTATTACCCGGACAAATAGTTCCGGATCCAAATGAAGCAATACTTGCATCATTACTGTATACCATCAATTCATCACATCCCATATCAGGAGCTGTAAGACTTCTGGCTTGTCCGTCAATATCTGTAGTAACTTCAGGAACAGGATTAGCTAAGCCTTTTAAAGCATAATTTGTAATATGATAATCTGCAACACTTACAAATTGAGGATTAACAGAAACCGAATGTGATTCCTGAGCAGAAGCGGTTTTCACAGTTGCTAAATTAGTAGCAGTAGTTGCCCAAAAAGTTGCCCAGGTTGCTCCGGTAGAATAATAGTCATTGTAATCAGTTACAAAAGGTGCGGTTGGTTGAGCTGTATAATTAACTAACTTACCATTTGAATATAATATATTGTTTTTAAATGTAATATTTGCATTTGCACCATAATAATTATTAAAATTAATTACGGTATTTGTAGTATTTCCAACATAAGTATTATGATAGAATTTAATATTGTTTACTGCACCACCACCATCATAAACATAGGATAAAGTAGCACTTCCGCCATATAAATAATTATTGTAAACCAAAGCTTCTGAACCTGCAGTAGTTCCTCCATAGGTCCAGCCTTCCCAAACACGGACACCACCTAAATTGATAAGCGTATTATTGTAAAATTTAAAGGCTCCGGTAAGGGCATTTGTAAAAATACCACCATTGCTTGTTTTAGTAGCATCACTAAACAAATTGTTGTTTCCAAAATCTAAAGCATCGATTTTAGCCAGATTCATCGGACGTTGCGATTGATTAAACATATAGTTGTATTTCATAACAACAGCAGTTGAAGCATTGGTAGAGGTGAAATTAATAGCCATTCTGCCATAATTCATCCTGTTTGATAGCAGGTTAAAACCAGTAATCTGAGTTAAAGCACTGCAACGGATAAGCACCTGATTATCATCAGTGTTCGTTGATTGTGTCCCCTCAAGTATACTATTCTGGATAGAAATATTAGATAATGTACCAGCCAGCGTAATCACATTCGCATTGGTTGTATTAAGTGCTTTAAGATAGATACCTTTAAATATATAATTACTTACGTTATTAAAATTCAATATAAAATTGTCAGCTGTGCCGGCAGCATTATACTGAAGTATTACACCAGTACTGTCGTTATTTGCAGATTTAAACGTAATAGTGTTTGAAGCAGTTGCACCAGTTACATTTGGTAAAACATAACTTCCTGTATAGGTACCGGGATTTATATTAAATACAACAGGACCTGAAATTCCACATTGCAATGAAACAATTGCTGCATCAACACTTGGATAATTAGCTCCTGTGCCACCAATTGTATAATTACCTGATAAAGTTCCTGTACAGGCATAAACTGATTTATATAAGGTATCATTGGCATTGTAGGTATCAGGCACATTATTTGGTGACTCTGTATATACCTTAATTTGTGAATATCCTGCAGGGAAGGTATATGCTGTTGCTACTACCAATGAATCTACTCCGAATTGCGCTAAACCGGTAGTATTTGAATAGGTAGCACCAGGCAATAACAAACCATTAACGAGACATTTTAATGTTACTGAAGTTAAAGGTGATTGTCCGATATTCTGTATCGTTACTTTTATGTCCTGAGTTAAAGTAGGAAGCATTGTTGGAGGCTGAGTTATAGCAACGATTCCTGCATCGTTCTGAGGAAAAGGAAATTCATCAGCACCAATAAAAGGAATTGCAGATCTTGTTTCGCCATCAAAATCATCTGTAACCTGAGGTAAAGAAGTTCCCTTTGCAGCTAAATTGAATAAATAACTATTATTAATATGTAAATTATTCCAGGCTATAAATTGTGGATTAATACTTATAGAATTTTGATCTTTACCACTGGCTGTCTGCAATGCAGCTAATGTAGTCATGGCACCGCCCCAGTATGCCAGATTTGTTCCTGTTTTATACAAACAATTATAATTACTTATATTAATTCCCGTTGTGGAAGAACCATAATAAGCATAACCACCTCCGGTATTGCTGAATATGTTATTTACAATATTATTGTTTGAACCAGCATATATATAAAATGCATAATTAGATGTATAGGCACCTGTAACATTAACAGAGTTATTGTAAATATTCAGGTTATTACTTGAATAACAATACATACCATAAGTGGTTGAAGTTCCTGTGGCCTGACTAATCATGTTATTAGCAACTAATCCGGTACCAGCAACATTGTTGCTATAATACAAATACATGCAATAATTATAAGTTGCATTTAAAGCAATCTTATTTTTCAGATAAGTTAAATTACTTCCATAGTAAGAATATATACCATATGCATAAGATGCATTAGATCCGTTAGTAATAGTATTACCTATCATTGTAATACTATCCTGATAATAGGAATCAATACCATAATAATAAAAACCAGTTATTGTATTTCCATTAAAGACATTACCAATTTCTTTAACTGTAGAAGAAGTTCCGTAAAAATAAATACCATAATATCCATTAACAATTGTATTATTTTTAATTGTATTATAATTTTCATTATATGTACTTGCATTATAAACACCTGCAACAGTAGTAGTTGTTGTTGTAGGCATTTCCAATCTGCATCCTTCAATGGTATTATAGCTGGCAGCATTTGCAAATACTGCAATATATCCATAGGTTGCACCGGTAGTTTTAAAAGTCATATTCTTGACTTTGATATATTGTGAACCATCAAATTTTAACACCCAGTTATCAGCAGTTCCGGTAGCAGTATAGTTAAAAATAACATCTGCCTGATTGCCCGATTCCGATTGGAAGGTTATGGTATTGGTTGCTGATACATTGCTAATATAAGGTATGGTCAACTGTTGGTTATAAGTACCTGTTTTAACCTTAACAGTTAAAGGTCCATTAATACCACAATTACCCAATGCTGTGAATAAATCATTAAACGTCGGGTAAGTTGATGTAACATCCCCAACAGTAACAATTCCATTCAGATTTTGACAACTGTAAATATTGATAGTCAGCGTGTCATTGGCAGTATTCTGGTCAACCAGGTTATTTGGCATATTAGTCCAGGCTTTGATAGTATGAGGTCCCAATGGGAAATTAAAGTTACCTAAAGTTAAACTTGATGAAGATGTATAACCCTGTAATAATCCTGTTGTAACGCTCCATGGAACAGAAGTCTGATATACTCCATCCACTGCCCAGCCCACATTGGCTGAAGTAATGGCTGTTGTACCTAAATTCTTTATCTTTACAGATACAGGAATGCTTGTGTTTGCTATTACAGTAGTACCTCCACCCGGATTGGTAAATGATGCAACTTTAGTATCAATAGCCTGTGTACTGGTTTCAAAGTTTATTTTTATGTTGGCTTTGTTACTTAAAGTTGTTGTTGTAGGAACAGCAGCAGCTCCATAAAATGAACTGGCCTGATTGGCAACAGTAGCATATTGAAAATTAGCCACACCGGTTAAAGCACCCGGATGATAAAACTCTACAAATAATAAAAGATGGTCACTACCCGAATATTGAAATGGTAAGCCGGTGTTGCATGTAAAGGTCTGCCAGCCTGCAGTTACATTTAAATTTTGTGTTGTACTTTCATATATTTTTGTTGCGGATGTTCTAGCAGCAGCATAAGCAGTCCATGTAGAAGGTGCAATTGAATCTGCCACAGTTTTTGCATAAACCCGCATTACTCCGTTATTTAAACTATAACCGTTTGCATCCATTTTATTAAATGCGATAGATTCAATAGTACCACCTGAAGCTATTTGTGATTTTGTTAATATAGTAGCATAATAGCTATAATATGGCCCGGTTGTTGTTGTAGTGTATATCGGTGTGGTTGCTCCGCTTAAAGTTCCGGTACCAACCAGAATATTAGGATTGCCTTGAGTTATTACAAACTGCTGGCATGCAGCAACTGGTAAAGTTCCCACATTATTATAAATATCAGCTGCCTGAACACTGTAACAGATAACCGTACTATATGGGAATGAACCTAAATCAGCTCTGTAAAGGGAGTCACTCACATTAGTCATGGCCAATGTAATTGGACTACCCCCATTTACAGTATAAATTAAATTTACGCTTGCAATTGCAGAAGAGTCTTTAACCCATGCACTAATACTTATCGGACCGGTAATATATACTGAATCTTTATGTATTGGTGGAACAAATGTAATTTTTGGAGCGAAAATCTCATTATTAGCAGCAGTTACTTTAATATCATCAATCAACCAGCCATATCTGCCAGTACTTCCTGCTGCACCACTTCCATAAAATTTAAAACGCACCTTTACATTTGCCTGATTGGCTGCTATAGTTGAAATTTCAAATAATTCGTTTTTCCACCAAGCATTGGTTGGCTTCGTTAAAGTATCACCAGACAACCAATCATTATAAGCACTTTCAGAAAACTTATAAATGCCTCCTCCTGAAATTAAAGTTCCTGTACCACGATATTCAGTTGGTGTTAATCCAACCCATGTTGTTCCACCATCAATTGAAACATCTACAGACCCGCCATCATTAAATAATAATTTACAAATCTGTGCAAATTGAAGGTATACTTTTGTTTTACCAATTGTGCTGAAACTATTTGTTGTTAAATAAACAGTAGTTCCTGTCTGCACCTTAATGGAGTCCGAATAAGTACCTGAATTCTTTAAAGTTGTTGTTTGTGTCCACTGAATCCCACCTATCGGGTCGGTAGAACTTGTAACACTATCCCCTGAAGACGGAAGTTCGAAGTCTTCATGAAAAGCAACAATAGTCTGAGCTGGCAGGTATACTGAAAAGATAACTGCAACAAGCAATAAGAATAATTTTCTCATGGTGTAATTATTTTGTTTTTAAATTTATATTTATTTGTTTTTAAATATTTCAGATTTAAGCTAAAAAATGATTTAATTCCGCGATTTTTATAATTTATATAATGCAAATTTAATCCAATAAACATAAAGGATTATAAGTAAAATTACCTAATTATTGGTATAAATTTCCATATTAAAAATTTAACTGTTGCCAACAACAAGAATAATTTTATCATAATTTAAAGATTTATTGAATTTAAATTAATTTTTCAAGCTACAAATATACAAAAAAAATTATGCTAAACCGATTTAGATAAAAAATATTTTGCATTAACAAGATTTTAACTTAATAAATTTCATTTTAAATATAGACATCAAAAAGATAAAAAAGGTTGGAATTTTTATAAAAAAAATTTTACTTTTAAGCGTAAATTTCAGATAACGAATACAATAAATTCTTCTTTTGAATTAGAATTTCTTTTGTTGAAATTAATTTTTAATTTTGCAGCCGAATAAAAACAGTATAAAGCTTACAAATACTAATGAACAAACATCACCTCAACCATTTACGGGAACTCGAATCAGAGTCTATATATGTAATAAGGGAAGTTGCAGCTCAGTTTGAGAGACCTGTACTGCTTTTTTCAGGAGGTAAAGATTCAATAGTAATAACACATTTAGCCCGAAAAGCTTTTTATCCTGCAAAACTTCCATTTCCTTTATTGCATATCGATACCGGTCATAATTTTCAGGAAACCCTTGATTATCGGGATGATCTGGTAAAGAAAATCGGAGCTCAGTTAATTGTAGGTTTGGTTCAGGAATCAATTGATAAGGGAAAAGCAGTTGAAGAAAGTGGTTATAATGCAAGCAGAAATGTATTACAAACCATAACTTTGCTGGATACTATTGAAAAATATAAGTTCGATGCAGCTATGGGCGGTGCACGCCGTGATGAGGAAAAAGCCCGTGCCAAAGAACGTTTTTTCTCACACAGGGATGAGTTTGGTCAATGGGACCCAAAAAACCAACGGCCTGAACTATGGAATATCTTTAACGGGAAAAAAAATATGGGAGAACATTTCAGGGTTTTTCCAATCAGCAACTGGACTGAAATGGATGTTTGGCAGTATATCTTACTTGAAAACATCGAAATGCCAAGTCTTTATTTTACACATCAGCGTGAAGTCTTTTGCAGAGATGGCGTTTGGCTGGCAACAGCTCCGTTTATGAAACTAAAAAACACTGAAAAAGCAGAAATAAAAACAGTCAGATGCAGAACTATTGGTGATATTACCTGCACCGGAGTTACCTTATCAGAAGCAAATACACTGGAAGAAATTATCGGTGAAATAGCTGCTACCCGCGTTACCGAAAGAGGTGGAAGAGCTGATGATAAACGTTCAGATGCAGCTATGGAAGACAGAAAGCGTGAAGGTTATTTTTAACAGCCAAATAAAATGAGTTTTTCAAATAACGGATATTTAGATATGGAATTGCTGCGGTTTACTACTGCAGGCAGTGTGGATGATGGCAAAAGTACCCTCATCGGAAGATTGTTATATGACAGTAAATCCATCTTCGAAGATCAGTTGGAAGCCGTAAAAAGAGCAAGTATCCAAAAAGGAAACGATTATATCAACCTTGCATTACTCACCGATGGCTTGCGTTCCGAAAGAGAACAAGGGATAACCATTGATGTAGCCTATCGTTACTTTGCAACCCCTAAAAGAAAGTTTATAATTGCTGATACTCCAGGACATGTTCAGTATACCCGTAATATGGTAACCGGTGCATCAACTGCCAATGCAGCCATTATTTTAATTGATGCCCGCAACGGGGTTATTGAACAAACATTGCGTCATACTTTTATTGCTACTTTATTACAAATACCTCATCTGGTTGTTTGTATCAATAAAATGGACCTGGTTGATTTTAAAGAAGAAGTATTTGAAACGATTAAAAAGTCATTTTCAACTTTCGCCAGTGTTGTTGATATTAATGATGTCCGCTTTGTTCCGATCAGTGCATTAAAAGGAGATAATGTAGTGGATGAATCGCAAAATATGCCCTGGTACAAAGAAGGTACTTTAATGAGTATACTCGAAAGCATTCCAATTGAAAATGATTATAATTTTACTGACGCAAGGTTTCCTGTTCAATATGTAATCAGACCATTAACCGATGAACATCATGATTACAGAGGATATGCAGGAAGAGTAGCAGGTGGTATTTTTGCTGATGGCGATACTGTAACAGTTTTACCTTCCGGAATAAAAACAAAAATTAAATCCATTGATTTGTTTGAAACCAAATTAAATGAAGCCTTCCCTCCTATGTCAGTATCTTTGTCATTGGAAGATGATATAGATATCAGCCGTGGTGATATGATAATAAAACCTGACTCAATGCCAACTATCAGCCAGGATATTGAGGCCACTATATGCTGGATGAATCAAAAACCCTTACGCATTGGAGGAAAATACAATCTGATGCATACCACCAGAGATATAAAATGTATAGTAAAAGAAGTCTTGTATAAAATTAATGTTAATACATTAGCTCAAATCACTGATGATAAAGATGTCGGCCTTAACTCCATTGCCAAAATCAAATTGAAAACTACCAAACCATTGATTTTTGATACCTATAAAAAAAATCGGGTTACCGGTAGCTTGATATTAATTGACGAAGCCACCAATGAAACAGTTGGTGTAGGAATGATTGGTTAAGTCACGCTAAATTAATTTTATTCAGCATCCAAAAACTCTTCGGCATCAATATAAGCTTCATTACGGTGTCCGAATAATTTTATGAATTTTCCGGTTAGAAATCCAAAAATCAAAGATGATATTACTGTAATAAAAATACCTGAAACCTGACTTGATACATTTAAGCCACTTACAACAAAAATAGTGGCGAAACCACCCATCAAACCGGGTAAACCATGTAAATTCGTAACCCCACAGGTATCAACTGATTTTATGAGTTTTTGCTGTTTCTGCTGAACAACAGCAAATCCAACAGTAGATATAGCTCCTGCTAAAATTCCAATGAGAAAGGCTACAGGATGGCTTGCATGATCACACGTAGATCCAATAGCTACACCACCGGCAAGTGTTGCATTGGCAATATCAGCAATATATATTTTTCCTCTTATCCAGAATGATAAAAAATAAGTTATTAATGTTGAACCGCACAAAGCTATGAAAACATTTACAACAGTATGTGGTATGGCTTCAACAGGAACAAGGGCAGCACAAAAACTTGGCCAGAATACCCATAAAACCATACTTCCGAGAACTGAATATCTGTCACTGGTAGCATCTGCTTCTATTGGCTCCTCCAATTCTTTTTTGGTTGTCATTGACATAGCCACAGCCAATCCAAATAATGCACCATAAGCATGAATTACAATTGAACCTCCGGTATCAGCAAAGCCATCTTTAATAATTCCGAAACCATTTTCTATAATTATCCATTCGTTAAGCATATAAAATGGAATAAACAGTAAACCTAAAATCAGATATTGAAACATTTTTAATCTTCCCAACACTGCGCCGGCTGCAATTAATAAGCTGGCAGCACTGAATTCAGCCAGAATCAATTCTTCAATTTCAGTTTTTGATTCGTTAAAAAGAAGGGAGGTATGAATTAAAAAATAAAGTGGAATTGAAATACTAACCAATAAAAATGTAGCTGTTAGCGCTGAACGTCCATACTTTTTAATAAAAACCATTAAAAAGCCAAAACCAATCAAAAGCATAGCCATGATATGAATTGCCCTTTCGTACTGCTGTACCTGCAATACAGAGGTATAATTATTAACTTCTGCTGTTTGAGCAAAAATGTTAAACGAACTAAAAAGGGAAAAAATGCTAATCAAAACAATTCCTGAGATTATAGGATTTTTCTTCATAATTAATTAAATTTGATTTATATACGGTAAAATTATTTTATCATTTTTAAGAAAAGCAAATGCTGAAATTATAGCTTAATATGCTAATTTTCTTTACTTTAATAAATAAGATTCATTTATTAATTTAATTGTTATTAATTTAACAATTAGTTTTCAAAAGTAAAACTTTTTATTAAATAGCAAAATAAATAGTTGAAACTTTTTATTTTAAAATTCAAGCTTTTGTTTTTGGAATTCAGTTAAGTTTAATATAAGCTTTGTATTTTTTAAGGTATATTTTATCAAAATATTAAAAAATTTACGTAGGTTTGTCGCTCAAAAATTTTAACAACTAATAAAAATATGAAAAAATTCAGGTTTATTGCCCTATTAGGCATTCTTATTTATACTTCCGGTGTATTTTACTATGCACAGGCTTGTACAAATTTCTTAGTTTCAAAAGGAGCTTCTAAAGATGGCTCTTGCTTTATTACTTATGCTGCTGATTCCCACACCTTATATGGCGAATTGTATTACCGCCCCGCAAAAGATTACGCTGCAGGCAGTATGATGGACATTTATGAATGGGATACAGGCAAACCAATGGGAAAAATCAAACAAGTATTGCATACCTATTCAGTAATTGGTAATATGAATGAATATCAGGTTGCAGTTGGTGAAACTACCTATACTGGTCGTGAGGAATTACAGGATACAACTGCTGTTATTGATTACGGCAGCATGATGTATTTAGCATTACAACGCTCAAAAACAGCCCGCGAAGCAATTAAAGTTATGGCAGAATTGGTTGCTGAATATGGCTATTACAGTACAGGTGAATCAATTTCAGTTTCTGATCCCAACGAAGTATGGATATTTGAAATTATTGGTAAAGGTTCTCCAGTTTATGATAAAACCGGAAAAATTGACCCCAAATTATACAGTAAAGGTGCTGTCTGGGTTGCCCGCCGTATTCCTGACGGATATATTTCAGGCCATGCCAATCATGCACGTATTACAACTTTTCCATTAGAAGATGGGAAAATTTCAATTTCAAGTAAAAATCTGGCTAAGATTTTCAACCCAACCGTTGAAACTGTTTATGCTTATGATGTAATTACATTTGCCCGTCAGAAAAAATATTTCACTGGCAAAGATGCTGAATTTGATTTTTCAGGAACTTATGCTCCCCTCGATTTTAGTGGTGCCCGTTTTAGCGAAGCCAGAGTTTGGGCCGGTTTCTATAAAGTATGCAAAGAAATGGAAAGCTATACAGATTATGCTTTAGGCGAAAACCTGAAACACCGTATGCCTTTATGGGTTAAACCCGATCATAAGTTATCCGTTCAGGATGTTATGAGTATGATGAGAGATCATTATGAAGGAACGCCATTGGATATGACCAAAGATCTGGGTGGCGGTCCTTACGAAAGCGGTTACCGCTGGCGTCCGCTTACCTGGAAAGTAAATGGTGTTGATTATTTAAACGAAAGAGCAATTTCTACCCAACAAACAGGCTTTTCTTTTATTGCTCAATCCCGTTCATGGTTACCTAACCCTGTTGGTGGTATATTCTGGTTTGGAGTTGACGACAGTTACAGTACGGTTTATACTCCTATGTATTGCGGAATCACAAAAGCACCATATAATTTTGCAGAAGGAAATGGCAGTATGCTAAAATACTCTCCTACATCAGCATTTTGGGTATTTAATCAGGTTTCTAATTTCTGTTACACCCGTTATAATGTAATCATTAAAGATATACAGAAAGTACAGTCAGAATTAGAAAATAAATTCTTTGAAAGCACACCTAATATTGACAAAAAAGCAGAAGAATTATATAAAACAGACAAAACTGCTGCTTTAAATTTCATTACCGAATATTCAAGTCAGCAAGGCAGTCTTACCTTCAACAAATGGAAAGAATTGTATGAATATATATTGGTAAAATACATTGATGGTAACATTAAAAAAGAAAAAGACGGAAAATTCCAGTACAATGGTTATACTCAACCGGCTTATCCATCACAGCCAGGTTATCCTGAATGGTATTTAAAGAAAATTGTTGATCAAACCGGTGATAAATTAAAAGTAAAAGGTGAAATTCATCATTAATCTTCTATTTATCATTTAATAAAATCAGTATATAATTAAAAGTTGCTTCGAGAAAACGAAGCAACTTTTTTATTTATAATACTATATTTTTTCTTAATTTTACTTTTTAAATGAAATAATTTAACTAATTCCCTTTGGAACAAGAATTACTCCGCGTTAATCATCTTACAATTGAATTTAAATCAGAAACTGCATTTAACAAAGCAGTAGACGATATTTCCTTTTCATTAAACAAAGGGGAAATTTTAGGTATAGTAGGAGAGTCCGGTTCAGGAAAGTCTGTTACTTCATTGGCCATTATGCAACTTCTGGACAAAGATGCTTCAAGAATTTCTTCAGGTGAAATTATTTTTCATGACAAATCTGACTTACAACAAGATTTACTCCAACTCAACGAAAAAGAAATGCGAAAATGGCGTGGCAACAAGATAGCCATGATTTTTCAGGAGCCCATGACATCGCTTAATCCTGTAATGAAATGCGGAAAACAGGTAATGGAAGCAATTTTGTTACATCAGCAAATCAGTAAAAAAGAAGCCAAAGAAAAAACTATTTTCCTATTTAACGAAGTATTGTTACCAAAACCAGAGGAAGTCTTTAATAAATATCCGCATGAACTTTCAGGAGGACAAAAACAAAGGGTAATGATTGCAATGGCAATATCAGGAAATCCATTATTATTAATTGCTGATGAACCTACAACTGCTCTGGATGTTACGGTTCAAAAAACAATACTGCAGCTGTTAAAGAATCTTCAGCAAAAACACCGGATGTCAGTGATATTTATAACCCATGATTTGGGAGTAGTTGCTGAAATAGCTGACAATGTTGTAGTATTGTTTAAAGGAAATATTGTAGAACAGGGCAATGTTAATGCTATTTTTAAAAATGCCAGACATCCTTATACACAGGGTTTGCTTGCCTGCAGACCCAGACTGGATAAAAGACTGGCACACTTACCTACTGTAAATGATTTTATTAATCAAACCGGATTCAAAGAGATTGAAATCTCCAAAACATTAAGAGAGGAGCAACAAAAAATCATTTACGCAAAGCCTCCTATTTTACAAATTAAAGATATTAATGTTAATTTTATTACAAAAACATCATTATTAGGTAAGCCGACTGAAATTTTTAAGGCTGTAAAAAACATCAGTTTCGATGTGTTTGAAGGCGAAACACTGGGTTTGGTTGGTGAATCAGGCTGTGGTAAAACTACTTTAGGCAGAAGTATTCTACAATTAATTAAAGCTTCAAGCGGTCAGGTTCTATACAAAGGCAAAGAACTTACTACTTTATCCAATAGCGGGATGAGGGCTTTCAGGCAAAAACTGCAAATTATATTTCAGGACCCCTACTCTTCTCTGAACCCAAGAATAAGCATCGGTAATGCTATTATGGAACCCATGAAGGTTCACAATATTCTGGAGAACGATAAAGCAAGAAAAGCCCGTGTTATAGAAATACTCGAAAGAGTGAATATGAATGAAAGCCATTTTAAGCGATACCCTCATGAATTTTCGGGTGGACAGCGTCAACGGATTTGCATTGCCCGTGCGCTGGCATTAAATCCTGAATTAATCATTTGCGATGAGTCTGTTTCAGCACTGGATGTGTCAGTTCAGGCACAGGTACTCAATTTATTGAATGAACTAAAACTCGATTTTAAATTTACTTATATTTTTATTTCCCATGATCTTTCAGTTGTAAAATTCATGTCAGACAGAATGATAGTAATGAAGTGCGGTGAAATTGTTGAAATGGGAGAAGCTGATAATATTTATAGTAAACCTTTATCTCCGTATACCAAAAACTTAATTCAATCAATTCCTGGAAATTTTTAAATTATTTTTGTCCGAATTGAAAAAAAAAAAATAATTTTGCCTTAGATAATTGTTCTAAGACTTTTAAAATTCTACCGTTAACTGATTTAATGCTACCGATAACTTGATAAATTTTATAAATATTAAAATACATATTAATTTTGTATTTTGAAAAAAATAACTCATATTTTACAACCGCAAATTATTTATTAATATAACAAATCTATTTACTTAAATTTAATCTTATGAAAAAACTATTCCTTATAATCGTATTGCTTGCATTTAGCAGTTCGTTTATTTTTGCTCAGAACTTAGATATCAGACCATCAAAAAGCAACCCGAATAAAAGCGGTAGCTTTCTGAATCTTAGCCAGTATTTACAAAAAAATGTTACTTCCAATACTAAAGCTACATTGGTTAGTGAAGGATTTGAAGGAACAGCATTCCCTCCAACCGGATGGACAAAACAAAGTGGTAATACCAATGCGTTGTATCAATGGAAAGTTGGAACTTATCCTCACTCTGGAGCTAAGGATGCATTTATTGAGTATGATCCTGCACCAGCAGCCCAGAATGAATGGTTAATCAGTCCTTCTTATAATCTGACTACACTGACTAATCCTTGTATAAAATTCTGGTGGAATATGAGTTATTACTGGAGTGTTAGTCCTAATAACAATTATGATTTCAGAGTAAAGGTAAGTACAAACGGAGGAACTACCTGGACAACTATTTTTACTGAAGACAGTGCAGGTGTTTTTACAAGTTTTACCTGGTATCAAAAACTTATCATGTTAAATGCTTATTCAACCAGTACTAATTTTAAAGTTGCATTTCAGTATCAGGGTACTGATGGCGCCAGTTTAGACGTTGATGATATTTTTATCGGTGATATGCCATTAAATAATTTAACAGCAGACAGAATTACTTTACATGATGGATATACTAAGGTTCCTACAGGTTTAGGGATGCCTATGTATTATGATGCTGATATTTCAAATTTTGGAGTTAATACACAAACACATGTAAAACTGCATGCTGTGGTAATTGGAACAGGGATAGATTCAACCAGTATCGATACTACAATTTCACCTAATACAGGAATTACTGACTGGTCTATTAATAATTATTTTTATACACCACCTACTACTCAGGGTATTTTTAAAGTATCTTCTTATTTATCTAGCGATTTATTACCACGTGTTTCATTAGATACATTCAATATTAATGTGGTATGTAATACCTGCGATTACTCAAGGGATAACAATACCTATACCGGTTCAAGATGGGCAGGATCTACAGGAACTACAGCTGATCCATTTACTGCAGTAAACAGATTTCAGGTTAAACAGGACAGACCAGCTTATGGAATTAAATGTGCAGTTGGAATTGGAACAAAAGTGGGTTCAAAAATCAAAGCTGTTTTATACAAATATTTTGCAGGCTCAAATTCAAGAACTATAGTTGCTCAATCCAATAACTATTATATTACTGCTGCAGATATTCCTGCTTCAGCTCCAATGAATAATCCTCCTTTAATTTCTTTAGCTTTTACATCCAGCTATCAAATTCAAACAGACTCGTTATATTTTGCAGGAATTCAGGTTTATGGAGGAACAGATACTGTTACTATTGCCACTGATGATACAGGAATACCACAATGGGAACAAACTTCATTATATTTTGATCCTACAGCAAATACCTGGTATATATGGAATTATGGCAATGTAGATGCATCTATTATTCGTTTATCTTTTGATCCTTCTATAAGTGTGAATGAAGTTAGAAATTCAAGTATTAATTTATTTTCTTGTATGCCTAACCCTGCATCATCAAGCACTAAAATTAGCTATGAATTAAAAACCAATGATAAAGTAAATATCATTATTACGGATATTATGGGTAGAGTTGTCAGAAATATCAATCAGGGAACTCAAAATAAAGGCAATTACAATTTAGATATTGACCTGAATTCACTTACAAGTGGGACCTATTTCTGCACAATTAAAACTTCTACTGATAAAGCTACTGAAAAATTATTTATTGTAAAATAATAATTAAAATAAACTGTTTAAAAAAGGCTGATAGTTTTAATTGTCAGCCTTTTTCAATAAATTTTAACTTTAATTTTGTCAAATTTTATTGCTATTGAATAAATTAGTATTACTTTTGTCAACCTAAAAAAAATGTTTAATTTAACCTTATAAAAAAAATGAAAAAATTTTTATCTTTTATTGTATTACTTGCTATAAGTGGTACATTAAGTTTTGGGCAAACTGTAAATGTAAAACCCACAACTATTCGTCAATTTCAAGAAGGAGAATATCAAGGGCTTGAACAATATTTTAATAAAAATGTAGTAACTAACTCAAAAGCTACTATATGGTTATCAAATATGGCAACAGCCAGTCAATGGGTAGCTGCAAAATTATCTGATCAGAGTGCTAATATTACAAATACATGGCAATGGATAGCTGATACAAATTCATTTTCATCTACCTGGGTTTCTTATATGGGTAAAGGTGTACGTTCAAATACACCAGCTCAGGGTCTGTTTTATTTTGATGCAATTACTAATCTGGCTGGATCTAATTATGGAATTTCCAATTCAACATTAACTAACGCAGTAGCAATCAACACTACAGGCAAAATGGCAGTAAGTATTAAATTTTATCAAATGTATGCTGCTTTCAATCAGGATTCTACCCTTTTAGAAATAAGCAGTGATGGATCTAACTGGCATTCTATTGACGTTAATCCTACTGTTGCAGTTAATACACTTACCCGTGGATGGAAAGAAATAAATATTACACCATGGGCTGCAAACAAAACAAATCTTTGGGTTAGATTCAGATTTTATGCACCTGCTACAGTTAGTGGTAATCCTGCATATAGTGGCGGTTACGGTTGGGCTTTAGATGATGTTGAAGTTTTTGAACCGGCTAATAATAACATTATAGTTGACAGAGCTACGATGTATGATGGATATACAGAAATACCAAACGGAATTGGCAGACCTATGTATTATGATGCAGATTTTACAAATCTTGGAGCTAAAACCCAAACTCATTTAAAATTACATGGTGTTGAGTTAACCACACATGCTGATTCAATTAGCATTGATACTACCATTAATCCTGGTACAAGTATTACAGGTTGGTCAATTTATAATTACCTTTTCTTCCCAATGAATCATACTATTGGTACATATAAAGTATTTTCCTATATTTCAACAGATTCTCTTCCTTTTGTTTTAGCACAGGATACTTTTGATATTAAAATTGTTTGCGATACATGTAAATACTCAAGAGACAATAATACTTATGTTGGCTCAAGATGGGCAGAAACTACAGGAACAACCTGCGACCCATATACTGCTGTTAACAGAACTTTGGTAAATGCTGACAGAATGATGTACGGTGTTAATTGTGTTGTAAATATTGCTACAAAAGTTAATTCAAAAATCAGAGCCGTTTTATACAAATATTTTGCCGGATCTGCTTCAAGAACTATTGTTGCTCAATCTAACAACTATTATATCACAGCTGATAAAATCCCAACAACTGCTCCAATGGTAAATCCACCTGCTATCAATCTTGCATTTACAAATGGTTATACATTGCAAAAGGACTCTACTTACTGGATAGGTATTCAGGTTTATGGTGGCACTGATACTGTAAAAATGGCATTGGATAATACAGGTATTCCTCAATACGAACAAACTTCATTATACTTTGACCCAACAGCAAATATGTGGTATCTTTGGGCTCCGGGCAATGTTCCAGCTGTTATGATACGTGGAGTATTCAATCAGAATTTCCATTGGGATGCAGTAGGAATTAATGAAGTTCAAAATTCAGTTAGCTTATTCTCTTGCATGCCTAACCCGGCTAATACTTTTACTCAAATTGCTTATGAGTTGAAAAAGAACGAAAATGTAAATATAATCATTACTGATATTACAGGCAGAGTTGTTAAAAATATCAACCAGGGTATGCAAACTAAAGGTAATTATACTTTAGATATTGATGTAACCAGCTTAACAAGCGGTACTTATTTCTATACTTTAAAAACCCCAACTGCTAAGGCAACAGATAAATTAATTGTTGTAAGACGTTAATTCTCTTAAATATAAATAATAAAAGGCTGGTATGTTATACATACCAGCCTTTTTATTTTCATTATTTTAATAAAATTTTAAATAAAATATTGTTTTAGCTAAAAAAATGTATTACTTTTATCAATCAAAAAATATTGTTTAATTTAACTTAATTTAAAATGAGAAAAATTTTATCTTTTATTGTATTACTTGTAATAAGTGGTACTATTAGTTTTGGGCAAACAAATATTATACCTTTAGCTGTTAGCCAAGGTCAGGATGATAACCAAAATCTTGATCAATATCTAAAAAAGAACGTAACCTCAAACTCAAAAGTTACAATCTGGTCATCTAATTTTAATAATCCCAGTCAGTGGGTTGCTGCAAAAATCGGTCAGGATGCGAATATTTTAAATACCTGGGAATGGATAGCTGATACAACAGCATTTTCATCAACATTTAAAGCTTATGTACATCCGGATTTATACATGAAATCAAATACTCCTATGCAGGGTATGGCATATTTTGATGGGATTACCAACCTGATAGCACAAACTTATGGCATTTCAAATTCCACTTTAACCAATGCTGTTGCTATCAACACATCTGGTTATAATTCTGTAAGTATTAAGTTTTATCAATTATACAAGCCATTTAATGCTGACTCTGCTTTACTTGAAATCAGCAGCGATAATGTTAACTGGAACACTATTAATATCAGAGGTTCTGCTTCAACAAATTCCTATGTATATGGATTTAAACAAATAAACATTTCTCAATATGCTGCAAATAAACCACAGTTATGGATAAGATTCAGATGGTATGCTCCTGCTTCAACTTCAAGCGGATCACAATATGGAGGTGGTTACGGATGGGCAGTTGATGATGTTGAATTATTTGAACCCTTACCAAATCAATTACAGGTAGATAGAGTAACACTACAAAATTTATATACTCAAATTCCTTCAGGATTAGGAATTCCGGTATATTACGATGCTGAAATAACAAATATCGGAGGTTTACCTCAAAAACATACCAAATTGCATGGTGTTGATCTGACTACAGGCGCTGATTCTGTTAGTATAGATACTAATTTAGCACCTGGGTACAGTATTGTCAGAAAGACTTCATCACCAACCTGGATGTGGAATACAAATTATTTTTTCACACCAGGTAAAACACTGGGAACTTATAAAGTTACATCCTATATTTCAACCGATTCAATTCCACGAATTTCAAGAGATACTGTAGCCATAAAAATAGTATGTGATACTTGTATGTATTCAAGGGATAATAACTCTTACAGCGGATCACAATGGCGTTCGGTAACCAGCGGTTCAGTTGTTCCATTTAATCCGACTGTAAAATATGAGGTAGATACAAACAGGTTGGCATATGGTGTTCAGTTTGTTGTAAGTAAGGATACCAAAATTGGTTCCAAAGTTAAAGGACTTATATATTTATACAGTGTAACCGGTGACAGAACCATAGTAGCTCAATCAACTAATTATTATTTGTCTGCAACAGATATTCCTACTGCAACAGGTGCAAATCCACCGGCAATTTCTTTACCATTTTCTACACCTTATTTAATGCAACCAGACTCTCTTTACCTTGTAGGTCTTCAGATTGATGGTGGTTCTGATACAGTTAAAATAGCAACAGATAATACCTGTGCACAATACGGACAAACATCTTTATATTATGATCCAACGAATAACGCATGGTATGTTTGGTATGGTGGAGCTGTAAATATGTCAGCTGTTATGATTCGTACTATTTTTAATCAATATTATCATTGGAGTAATCAAGTGGGTATTAATGAAATCGAAAGATCTGCCAATTTATTTAGTTGTATGCCTAATCCGGCAAATACATCTACCAGAATTGCCTATGAATTGAAAAAGAATGAAAATGTAAGCATTATCATTACTGATATTACTGGCAGAGTTGTGAAAAATATCAACAGAGGTATACAATCCAAAGGTAATTACGGCTTTGATTTAGATTTAACAGGCTTTACAAGCGGTACTTATTTCTATACACTCAAAACACCAAGTGCTCAGCTTACCGATAAATTAATCGTTGTAAAACGTTAATTTTATTTCCAAATAAATAAAAGGCTGGTATTCTAAAGATACCAGCCTTTTTGTTTTTATGATTTACTTCGTTTAATAATATTTATTATTAATTCTTTTTTCTGTACAAGCCCACTGCTAAAGATAAAGCAAGAATAGCATAAATAAAAAGCGAAACTATTTGAATTAAAATATCAGCGAAACCTGAGCCTTTAAGCAGTACCATACGCATCACTTTTATAAAATATGCTACCGGATTGATAATATTAAATTGTTGTGCCCACTGAGGCATACTTTCTACAGGAGTAAACAAACCACTCATCATAATAAAAACAAGCATAAAAAACCATGCAATAAACATGGCCTGTTGCTGGGTATTGCTGATTGTTGATACAAATAATCCTATACCCAGAACAGCAAGAATATAAATACTTGCAACACTGAATATTACACCTAAATTTCCTAATATTGGTAATGAAAATATTATTTTAGCCATTAATAAACCGAAAGCCAGTTCAAACATGGCAATAATCCAGAAAGGAAAGAGTTTACCTGCAATAAACTGGTATTTATGAATAGGTGTAACGTTTATTTGCTCAATGGTACCTATTTCTTTTTCACGCACTATATTCATTGATGAAACAAACATTGCAATTATTGTAATCAGCAGCACTAAAATACCGGGAACCATATATGTTTTATAATTCAGTTCCGGATTAAACCAGTATAAGGTTGAACTTTGAATAGGCATTTCCATTTCAGTTCCATAGGTTTCGATAATTAAATTCCGGTTAAAATCTTTAATAATCGAAAATGTATAAGCATTCATTAATCCGGCTGCACTTCCATTAATGGCGTTAATAGTTATTTGAAGTTTGGCTTTGTTTTCCTTAAGCAATTGACGTTCAAATCCTGAGGGAAGCTGCAGTATCATATCGGCTTTGTTGGTCTTAAGGTCTTTTTCGGCTACTTTATAAGCATCAGAATAATTTACTATGGTATAGAAAGCAGAACCCTGAAATTTACCGATTAATGCACGTGAAGTTGAAGAATGATCATTATCTGTGATATTTATTTTAATATTCTTCATTTCAAATGTTGCAGCAAAGGATAATACGAGTAATTGCACGAGAGGCATTACAAATATTATCGGCAACATGGTTTTGTTGCGAAATATCTGTGTAAACTCTTTTTGTAACAGGTATAATATGATTCTCATTTTTTCTTCGTCAATTAACTTAACCTGACTTTAAACTTTTTAATACTTAAACCTATGAATATAACTGTCATCCCGGCAATCACAAGTGTTTCCTTCCAGATGTAGGCAATGCCGACACCTTTGAGTAAAATTGCTTTAATAATTATAATAAACCACCGGGTTGGCACAATATTACTCAGGATTTGTAAAGGAACAGGCATATTTTCAATCGGGAAAATGAAACCAGATAGTAATATTGTAGGTAACATCAGTGCAAACATTGAAATCATCATAGCAATTTGCTGGGTTTTGCATAAAGTAGAAATAAATATTCCCAATGATAAAGCCATAATGATAAATAACAAACATTCGCCCAATAATAATAAAAGATTACCCTGAACCGGCATTCCAAATACAGTAAATCCCATTAACAGTATAATTATTGCGATGCTAAAGGCAATAAATATATATGGAAAAACTTTTCCGATAATAATCTGCATGGGTTTTAAAGGTGAAACCAGCAAGACTTCCATGGTTCCCAGCTCTTTTTCCCTGGTAATTGAAATAGATGTCATCATAGCCGAAATTAACATCAGTAAGATTGTGATGGTTCCCGGAACAAACATAAAAACGCCTTTTAGTTCTTCATTATACAACATTTTTACTTCAGGCTCAATCTGCATTGGAAATTTCTGGTATTTCATCATTTCCTGCTGATAGCTATTGATAATGGAAAGTGTATATGAACTGAGCATGCTGGCTGTATTGGGGTCCGAAGCATCTGCTATAATCTGAATACCGGCTTTTTTTTCTTTTTCCAGCTTTTTAGCAAAATCGTGTTCAAAAACTATAACTTCTTTTATTTTCCCTTTACGAAAATTATCTTCTATTTCACTGTAATTGATAAGGTTTTTCTCTAATTTAAAATAATCTGACGATAAAATTTTATTTGTAATTTTTTGAGTAACAGCATCTTTTGAATTATCTAAAATAGCAATTCCTGCATTTTTAATTTCGTTGGTTATAGCAAAGCCAAAAATCAGTATCTGAACAAAAGGCATCCCAAACAGTATCACCATGGTTCGGTAATCCCTGAAAATATGATAAAATTCCTTTATAACAAAGCCTTTAAATCGTTTCATTTTTAGGGGTTTAGGAGGTTAGACTTTAGGCTGTAAACCGTTGGTTTCATAAATTCTGTATTTAAATTTAAATATTAATTGATTCTTTTATAATATCTCTCACTTAACCGGGATGACAAAATAATATCAATTCACATTATCGCATTATCGTAATACCGCATCACACATTCATAACTTATAACTCATAACTCATTTCATCCTCTTGCCAGTTTTAAAAATACCTTTTCCATATTTTCGACCTGAAATGTTTTCATTAAATTTTCAGGCGTATCAAGCGCAGCAATCTTGCCATCTACCATTATCGAAACCCTGTTGCAGTATTCAGCTTCGTCCATGTAATGCGTTGTAACAAAAACGGTAATTCCATTGTGTGCTGCTTCGTAAATCATATTCCAGAACTGTCGCCTTGTAATTGGATCAACACCACCGGTAGGTTCATCCAGAAACACTATCTTAGGCTGATGTAAAATAGCTACTGAAAATGCCAGTTTTTGCCTCCAGCCCAATGGCAAATCTTTAATCAGCTTATCTTTTGCTTCAGTAAGATTAAGTTTTTCGAGTAAATCAGCAGTTCTTAATTTTATTTCTTTGGCACTTAAGCCATAAATTCCACCATAAAATCTGATATTTTCAGTAATGGTTAAGTCTTCATACAAAGAAAACTTCTGGCTCATATAACCGATACTTTTTTTAATTTTCTCTGTTTCATGGTAAGCATCAAAACCTGCAACATTAATTTCACCGGATGTAGGTTTTGACAAACCGCATAATATCTTAATCGCTGTAGTTTTACCGGCTCCGTTAGCACCTAAAAATCCGAAAATTTCGCCTTTATACACTTCAAAACACAGATGGTCATTGGCAACAAAATTGCCAAACTTTTTTACCAGATCTTTTACTTTTATAACTATCTCTGACATTATCTTCAGTGTTTTGACATTAAACGCATAAAACTATCTTCAATATTTGGCTCAATTTCCTGAATTTCAACTTCTTTATGCTGTTTATCTGTTAAAAATGCAGCAATTTCTGATTTATTGCCTTTTTGAATTGTCAGATGTATATGCTGACCAAAAAGATAAGTAGTTTCAGTTGCATCCCATTCATGTAAATCCTGCATAAGGCGATACATTTCATGGCTTTTTACTGCAAAAAGCGTTTTATTAAAAGCTTTGATAATATTGGCCGGCGTATCTGTTGACATTATATTTCCGCCTTGTATCAGGCTTACTCTGTCGCATAAACCGGCTTCGTCCATATATGGTGTTGAAACTATGATAGTAATACCACTTTCTTTCAGTCTTTTCAACATTTCCCAGAATTCTTTGCGCGAAACAGCATCAACACCTGTAGTTGGCTCATCCAATACCAATACTTCAGGCTTATGAATAAGGGCGCAACAAAGGGCAAGTTTTTGTTTCATCCCACCCGAAAGCTTGCCGGCAGGACGGGTCTTAAAAGGTTCAATCTGAATATAGATATCCTTAATAAGTTCATAGTTTTCTTTAATAGTAGTACCAAAAATTGTGGCGAAAAATTTAAGGTTTTCTTCAACTGATAAATCCTGATATAGCGAAAACCTGCCTGGCATATAACCAATGATATTTCTGATTTTTTTATAATCATTTACTACATCAAAGCCTGCCAATGTGGCATTACCACTATCCGGCAGCAATAAAGTGCTTAAAATCCTGAATAAGGTGGTTTTTCCGGCTCCATCAGGACCAATAAAACCAAATAACTCAGCTTTTTTAATCTCAAAACTCAAGCCGTTTACAGCGGTAATTTCTCCGTATTTTTTAGTTAAGTTATTTGCCGATATTGCTATTTCAGACATAATAATATTTTTATTTGCCACAAAGGCACAAAGACACTAAGTTTTAAATTTTATTTTTGTTAAAAACTATTTTTGTTATCAATAATTTATTTACAATTTACTTTATGAACTTTACAAACTTTACAACTTCACAAACTGTTTAGTTCGTTTTTGTCCAATATGTTGTACGTCCCAATCCCATCCATGCCTTTCCTATATATCCTCTTAATTTCAATTTATCTTTTGATTCAAATGCAATAAAACCATTGTAAGTTTTACCAGATTTTGGATCATATACAGTCCCATCTTCCCATTTATTATCACCATTAAATTTAAATCCGTTTACAAAACTTAATCCTAAAACTGGTCTTTCTTTTAATTTAATATCCGTATTGTTTTTATCTTTCTTGGGCTTGCCTGTTTCCTTATCATTTGGATCTTTCAACCATACAATTTTACCATAATATTTTTCTCCGATTTTATAAATCTCAACTTTGGATTCGTTGTTTTCAGTCAGCCATTTACCAATAATATCGTCAGATTTATGGTTTTGAGCCATTACGTTTACTGAAAAAAGCAAACTTATCGATATAAATAATAGATGTATTTTTTTCATATGCGTGATTTTAATTAATAATTAAACTTAGGTCTAAGGTCTTTTTAGAAAATTACTTCTCCCGGCATGCCAATTTTTAAGCTGCCGTCATTTTTAACCAAAACTTTTACAGCATATACCAGATTGACTCTTTCTTTTTTGGTTTGAATAATTTTAGGTGTAAACTCAGCATTATCAGCAACCCAGCTAATCGTTCCTTCATAGGTTTTGTTTTCTTTTTCATTCTTATCCACCAGAACTTTGCATTTAGCTCCTATCTTCACTTTTGGCAGCAGGTCACCGCTTACGTAAACTTTTAAAATCATATCATTCAGATTGGCAATTTTGTATAATGGTTTCCCAAATGCAGTAATTTCGCCTTTCTCAGCATATTTAATCAAAACAGTTCCTCCGGTTTCATCAGTTAAATATGATTTTTTTATTGCAGAAACTACCTGTTCTATTTGTTTTTCAATGCCGCTGATTTCGTTTAATACAGCAGCATTCTGAGTTTGTATCGCATTAATCTGTTTATTTATAACATCTATAGCTCCAATAACATCATCCATTTGCTTTTTAGTAGCAGCGCCTTCTTTAGTCATTTTAAAGATTCTGTCCCTGTCCACTTCGAGATTCTGTTTTTGCTGTCTAAGCACTTCAATTTGTGCATTTATATTACTGATTTTTGATGAAACAGCCGCTGCCTGAGCCATCAACTGCTGTCTTTTTAATGCCAGATCAACAGTGTCAATAAAACCGTAAGTTAACCCAGGCTTTAGCATTTGTCCTTCTTCAATATTAAAATCAATAATCTTACCATTGGCTTGCGAAGAAATAACAACTTCAGTAGCCTCAAAGTTACCGTATGCATCTGATTTATCCTTGTTATTATTACAAGCTATTGTTGTAATGGCAAGTAATATTAGAATTAAATATATTTTATTCATATGTTTATATTTTATAAATTATTGATATCGTTAGAATTTTTATATCTTCATTTTTATCACTAAAAGTACTCTAAGGACTTTAAGTATTTATAACTTTCCTAAATTTACTAAATAGTCGTATTTTGCTTTATGCAACTGGATTTTATGAGTTACATAATTTAATATAGCTTGCGTTTCAGCATTTACATCATTTAAATAATCTGATGATGTTATATATCCATTATCAAATTGTGAAGATGCATTTTTAGCTATTTTTGTTCTTAAAGCAATGATTTCCAAGTCTTTTACAAGCAATTCATTAAACTTTTCAATTTCAGCTACATCCTTTTGGTAATTAATTTTAATATTTTTCTGATAGCTTTCTTTTGTAGTATTTATGATATTCTTTTGTATTTCTATTATTTTTTTATCCGTTTTTGTCTGGTTCCAGTTCCATAAATTCCATGTTAATTTGGCACCAACCATATAAAATGACTGAAAATCATTGGAAAGCATATTTAAACCTGGCCGGCCGTAGCCTATTTGTCCGAAACCATAAATTTTTGGCAGTAATTTTGAAGAAATTACAGATTCAGTAGCAGTTAGTTTACTTTTGTTGATTTCAAAACTCTTTAATTCAGGACGTTGATTTTCAAAATTTGATACATTTATATCTGTTTCGGGTAAAATAAAAGAAGTTTTATCATTCATCTCAATAGTTGTGAGTTCCTGAAGCATCTGAATATTAGCAGTTCTAAGTGATTTGGCTTCAATTATTTTCTGGTCAATTTTAATGATTTCTGCTTTTAAATTATCGGCATTGTTCTCATTTACCATTCCATTTTTAACACCTGATTCAACTTTTGTCAATTTTGTCTGAATATTTACTTTTGAAACTTCCAGTAATTCAATATTTTGCTGAAGAATTAAAATATTGAAATAAAACAGATTAACTTTTTCCTTGAGCTTATATAATTCTGATTCCAGATTTTGCAGCTCGGATTGAATGCTTAATTCTTCTACTTTTTTTTGACCGGAAATAATACCTCCATCCCATATCAATTGGTTGACATCAAGTGTAGCCTTATAAGAATCCTTTGAGATTTCAGGAAACCTGAATAAAGAAGCCAATAAAGGATTTGGGATAGTAATATTTAATTTTGTAACATCCGATTGATATGCCATTTGTCCGTTCAATGAAAGTTGTGGCAGATAATTAGTATTTAAACTTTTGGTTTTCAGATCATTCATGTTATTCAGCATATCTTTTTGCCTGCTTAAAGGGTAATTCTCTGCAGCTTTTTTATAGCATAATTGAATATCAACACTTTGCGCACTAATTGACAAAATGATGAAACAGCTTAGAATAAAAAAAATAGTCTTCATTTTATTTTAAATTTTAATGGAATTAATAATAAACCGACTTACTTCCTTTTTACGTTCTTCCAAAAATACATTATATTTTGCCGTATCATTTTCGGTTAAAACAATTTGAAGCAAGGGTCTGGCAGCAAAAGGGAAGACACATAAAGCAACTATATTGGCCAGTATTTGTTTAGGCTCAACTGCACTTATATTTCCTTTATCAACTTCTTTCTGAATTCCTTGTAAAATAACTGACGGAATAATGCCTATTTTCCCAAACATTTCAGCGATTCTTTCCGGATTTCTATTGACTTCAGTTAAAACAAAACTTGGTAATTGAGGAAAATTAATAAGCATATTTATATAATTTTCAACAAATATTTCAATCTTCCTTTCAAATGAAATATCAGCATTTAAATTTTCAACTACGCTGGGAATAAATTGCTGAAAGGCATTAAAAAAGATAGCTTCAAAAAGTTTGTCTTTGCTACGGAAATAATAATGCAACAAAGCTTTGTTAATACCAGCTTCATTGGCAATTTCCTGCATTCGTGCACCATCATATCCTTTTTTAAAGAATACCTTTTTAGCAGCTTCCAATATAAGTTGTTCTGTATCTGTTTCCTGCGAAATCATTTTAATTTAATTAGATGGTTTAATCATTTAGTTTAACCATTTGGCAAAATTAATATAATTTTTATTAATTTGATAAAAAAAAAGCAATTGCTCAAATTAATTTGAGCAATTGCTTATATAAGTTATTAAATAGCTGAATTAAATTTTAAACTTATAACTTTTCTGAAAAGATTAATGTTTTTTTATTAAAATCTGCAGCTGCATTAATTACAGCTCTAAACACTTCATATTCTGATGCTTTATATTTCATTTTTGAATAATATTCTATCATATCTATAACTAATACATCACCATTGATACTTGCTTTTGAAATAAATGCTGCAGAAGGGAAATCACCATCATTAGTATTTACATTCATATTAAAATCGTTTAAATTTTGTGGTTTAAACCCTTTTGGTAAATGAATGACCAATTTACGATAATAATGCCTGTTATGGTCATGAACAACGTCTAACTTTCTTTCTTTCTTTTCATTGTATAATTCTGCCTGAGGGCCGATCATTTCACCTACTTTAACCAATAAATTTGCACCTGCTTTTTCGACAAATCCCGGATTTTCGATATCACAATTAAGTATAAATGGTTTTACAAAAAAATCTTCGGTTTCAATATTATCAATTTTAAGATTTTCTGTTTTAGCAGTTTCTATTCCTAATGCAGCAAATTGTTTTAATATATCCTTTTTTGAATCTGCTTCAAGTATTTTATAATATGGCTGTATTTCAGAAGCAGAATATCCGGTAAGTACTCTTCTGAGTTTAGATTTACTATTGGTATAATCATCAATAAAATTAACTTCTAAAAATATACTATCAGCACTTTCCTGATAAGTTGGAACTGAAATACGCTTAAGTTCAGGTATATACGATTCTATATCTGCAACTTTTGTACGTTTAAAAAACAATCCGAAATTATCAATAAAACTATCCGGAATAAAACCTAGGCGATAAGCCCAATGATCAGGAATCATAAATTTTTTAATCTCCGGAAAATAAATCAAATTATCAGTTAAACTATTCCATGAATCAAAATTTTTATCAAATTCTTTTTCCGCTTTATTACAGGTAATTACCGGTTGTGCATCAATTTCCAGTTCTTTAAAAATATTCAGAAATAGCGTCGTAAATCCATGTGAATTTGCATATTTATTTGTACATATTTTTTCAATATTAGAAAATTCAGGGCCATCTTTTTTAATATAGCTGATATGCGTTTTAACATAAATTTCAACTTTTCTTATCTTTTCTTCTGCAGATAATTTATTGCTGATATTCACTTCAGAAATAAGCTTTTTTATTGCTTTTTGTTCCGGTTTTTCAATATTATTTATATTTTCATAGAAATTTTGTGCAGCCTCATTAAAGGTATAAAATCTTGTCCTGTTTTTGTTATAATTATAGCAAATTACATATTCAAGTCTTTGAAGATTAGATTTGTACATGGAATATTTTTCTGATTCCAATTCTGGAATAAATTTTACATTAAGTGTATAAATCCTTTTTTCAATATCTTCTCTTAAAGTATCTTTCATATCGTTTAATCCGTTATATGATTTTGTAACCATTCGAAGATTACTGGGTAACGATATAGTTAAATCTACATTATATTTAGGTACATCGGATTGCAAATAATATCCTTTATATAAAGAAGCCGGTCTTTTGATTACATAATAATAATCGATTATGCCGTCAACTTCAACGCCTTCAATAGCAAATATTTTATAATCACCTTTATTTTCCAGATTTTCAACAGTTTTGATGTTATTTTTATTTACTTCCGTTATTTTATTATCCTTTGATATAAATCTTGCTTTCAGATCAATTAATTCATTTTCTTCGTCCAGACTAAGATAAATACGGTTATTATCATCAATCCCATTCTGGTTATAGACTTTGGTCGTTAAATGATAGATAAAATTGCATTCCAGTATGTGTTTTTCATTATAGGAAAAATCAATAATTCTGGTTTCATTTAAAACAAGTGAACCATGTTTTTTAAATTTTTCATCTTCGGCTGCTGTTAGTGTCTGGATTTTTTTAAAACCATAAGGTAAATATTGACTTTTTTGTGCTTTTCCAATCTGTGTTAAAGATAAAAACAGTAGCAAATAAAATATTTTTTTCATAGTAAGTTTATTATAAAGATTAATATTAATTGTTTTTCTTAAGTACAACAGATTGATTAACAGATTTATCAAAGGTTTTAATCATTGCATTCCAAATTGGAATTTTTGATTTTTCAAGTAAATGAAAAGCAGAGTATAATTTTTTTTCAAGAATAATCTGATTATTTATTTGAGTATATTTTATTTTATATCCGAATTCAGGATTATCATAATAAGAATCAGGAGGAATACTTTCTACAGTGTAACCTGCCGGAATTTCAAGTTGATATTTAAAATCAAGAATTTCTTTGTATTGCCAAAAAACACCACATTGTCTGTCATCGCAATTAATATTCTTATAATGCCTCAATTTATCAAGGTTTAAGTTGACAAATATTTTATCGTTCATTTTAGTAATATAATCAGGAATAGTATAATTATAAATAAGTTGAACATTGCTGTCAGGTGAATTAAAATTTATAACTGTTAGTGTATCCAGAATAAATTTATTGTTTCCCTTATTAAATATATTATAGAAAATTAATTTTTGTTTATCATAAGGCAGGGTTTTAAAAGAGTTTGCAATCAAAAAATGGTTATATCCATGAGATGTTACATTGCCACTGCCAATCAGCTTAGTTTTATCAATTTTAATTGTCATAGCGTCAGAGATAGTATTTCTGGCACTTTCAATTTCCGGAACTGTAACTATTTTATAATCTGTATCACTTAGCGCAATAAATGCTTCTTTTCCCTGTATAAATGAAGTTGGAAATTCCATTGAGATAAAATCATCTGTAGGGTCCAGAAAATAATATTTCCCATCAACCCCAATATAGGTTACTATCATATGATTATCTACAGGCTTACCTGGAATATCATCTCTCTTATAGGGTAAATGCGTTGTTCCTATCCAGGTGAGATAACTTTTAATATTGGCAATTCCAAGTAAGGCTTTCAAAAGATTTGCTTTTCCTTTGCAATCACCATATCTTTTGGTAAATACATCCTGCGAATTACCCGGAGTAAAACCTGCATAACCATCCTCAAAAGCCACATAACTGATATTTTGTTGCGACCAATAATATATTTTTTTAACTTTTTCTTTTTCGCTGTCATTCGGGGATATTAATGAATCTACAATGGCTTTCATTTCAGGAATAACTTCATTTTTGGAATTATCAATCATTTTCCTGTACCATTTATAGAGGCTTTTATGACTTCCCATCATTTTAACGGTATTGTTATCATCATCAATATATTCAGCAATACCAATCATAAGTATAGGTGTATACCATTTATAATTGGGTCCGTTGTCCTCAAATTTTATTTTTGGTAGTTTATGTGCTTTCCATTGGTAGATTGTTTTTTTACCCTTTTTAATTTCAGTAAAACTAATCTTTGAAGAATCATCATTAATAACTTTCCAGACTATTTTTACTTTATCAGGAAAAACAAGGCTTACATCCATATCTTCAACCGGAGAACCTCCATTAGTAAAGATATAATTTCCCCATAACCAGGGTTCATTATGCTGGATAGTATAGCTCAAATAGGTTTTGGCCCCCTGAATTAAACCAGGAAAAATGAACTTTTTAACCTTACTATCGTCATAAAATATACTGTTATTGTCTTCTTTGAAGTCTTCAATATCTTTGACTTCCATTTTTTTATATTTATTATCAACTGGAACAAGTGTAAAGGCTTCATATTCAATAACTTTATTAAAAAAAGAATAGCCCACATGAGCTGTATTTAAAACAGCGGATCTTTTAGTTAATAAAAGCGATTGTTCCTTGGCAGATTCTGTAATTATTGGTTTATTATTTTTCAACGTAATTTCGATCGAGGTAGAATGCAATATTGTAATTGCATCTTCATCAGGATAAATAGATTTATACAATTCCAATTCTTTATCTACCTGTTGCCCAATTAAATATGGTGTAATAAATGATAAATAAAGAAAAATGAATATTCGTTTTTTAAGATTCATGTTTTAATTTTATTATGATAATTTTGATAAAAATTAAAAGTTAACTTCATTTAATAACTCATCATGATGATAGTTTAGTATTTTAATTTTCTTACCATTTTTATCATAATAAATACATGTTCCGTAGAGGTCGTCATTTATATAATGTGCTTCCATTTCAATTTTTCCATTATCATAAAATAATTTTTTATATCCTGAAAAATTGCCTTTTGAAAACTGTGTTTCGGAAATAAGTACACCTTGCAGGTTCCATTCGCGGTTTGTACCATCATACAGGTCGTCTTTATAGTTATTTTCTTCTCTTTTTGCACCATTAGGGAAGTATAAAATAAACTTTCCATTCCGTTCACCGTTTTTATAATAAACTTCAGCTGATTTTACACCGTTTTGAAAATAAGCAATAATTTTCCCGTTATCTTTAAGTATTGGCTTTTCTTCAGTCATTTTACCATCTTTTCCTTTATAACTGTAGGAAACAGGTGTAGCATTATTAAATAAAACCTGGTATGCAAATTGACCATCAGGTGTATAGTATTTGGTATAACCGTTTCTTTCTCCATTTTCATATTCAATACTGAGTTCGGGTTTGCCGTTAGGGAAAAAATAGGATATATTTTCTGTTCTTCCATTCAGGTATGTTGTTTGAACCATTAATTTCCCTTTGATATCATAGGTTTTGCTTACGCCTTCTTCTTCTCCGTAATTATAAGTTGATTCGGTTTGTAACATCCCATTATCGAAATACCATTTATGTACTCCGTCTTTACGTCCATTTATATATTTTCCTTCATATATTTTAACACCTGTATAATTATAATTGTAAACCGTATCTTTCCAGTTTCCTGCAAGATATAAGGCTGTTTGAGCAAGGGTTCCGTTTAGATTTTTTCTTTTAATCAAACCATTCCCATTTATTAAGCTATCGCGGTTATAAATATTTCCATTGGTATCAATTCTTGAATTGTCAATCATAAAATCGTTGCTATAATATGATTCAACGCTTTTCTTACCAAAATAATCAAATGTTTCCTGATATCCGTTTAATTTATCCTTCAGATAATTGTTTATTTCACTAAAGTTCCCGTTATCATGGTAACTGTACCAGCTGCCTTCTGCATTTCCTTTGTTATAGTAGCCTTCCTGTTTAAGTGTACCATCTTTATAAAAGGATTGAAATAAGCCATTTCTTTCATTTTCTTCGTATTCGCAGTAAGATTTTAAATTCCCGTTTTTATAAAATGTTTTTACAGCACCCTGATAGTTGTTATTTTTATAATTTTCTTCGGATAAGAGGATGCCATTTACATCATATTTTTTCCATAATCCTTCTTTTGAACCATTTTTAAGCAATCCTTCTAATGTTATTTTCCCATCAATTGTAAATAATTTAAAATCGATACTACCCTTTTTTTCGACATATTTCCCAATTTCTGCTTTTGCCTTGTTATAGCAAGTTATTTCTGTTAATAATTCATTTTTAAATGTATATGTATATAAGAGTTCGCCATTTTTAGTATAATTTTTAGAATTGCCATTCTGTTTTCCATTTAAAGAAAAAGTTTCTTCCTGTTCTAATACACCATTTGTGAAATATGTTTTCCAAACGCCAACTTTTCTTCCTTTATCGTCATATTTACCTTCTTCTTTTAGTTGTTTATTATAGTAATATTCTTTCCAATAACCCACTCTCATATCATCCTTATATTCTCCTTCAGCGTAAATATTTCCATTCTGAAAAAATTCTATATATTTACCATTTACCATATTGTTTTTATAAGAAGCTTCCTGGTCAATATTTCCGTTTATAAAGTAACGCCTGTAACTTCCATCTTTTTTCCCTCCTTTATATTCTGTTTCACTATATAACTGTCCCTGAGCAAAGTAATTCTGGTATTTACCTTCAATCAATCCATTTATATATTTTGTTTTTTCTGAGATTACGCCCGATGTATTATATTCACTGTATTCTCCGTCTAATTTACCATTTTTAAAATTTGCTCTTATATTAATTTCTCCATTATTATAATTTTTAAAACAAAAGCCATCTAAATCGGAATTATTATAATTTAAATCTTCTTTTAATTTTCCGTTTAAATAATATGACTTCCATTTTCCCTCTTTTTTATCTTTTACGAAATCTCCGAAGGATTCTAATGATCCTAATTTATTCACATAACTCCATTCACCAGTTTTTAAAGGGGTTTTGCCTTTAGTGAAATTTCCAAATGCATATAGTTTATCATCATCATTATAAAAATATTTTATCCCTTCTTTTTTTTCATTTTCAGTATCTAATTGATACATTCTCTTTTGTACAATATAGCCAACCGCCCAATCCTGAAACTTTTTAAGTTTGGATTTGTTTTTTTCCATAAATGCTTTTACATCCTCATTGTCAATTCCTGAAAAGATAAAATAGCTAAATCCTTCAAAATAACCTTCTGACATCATTAAAGAATAAAAAGGTAAGTAAAATTGATTATATACGTCTTTATTATCAGATTTTTTAAGTTTTTCGAAAACCAGATGATCTGTTTTTACAACTATGGTCGATAATTTTGATTTTACTTCATATTTTTTATTCATTGCAAAATTTGATTTTATCAATGGTTCGATTTCATCGAAACAAGGATTATCATATTTTTCAGGAAAGGAAAACTTTTCTTTTAACATTTCCCCATCCAATTCACCATTATAAAGATTTTCCAATGTTTTCAGGGCTGTATTTCCCATTTTTGAAGAAGTATTTAATAGAATACTTGTATTAAATGCCATAATGGCAGGTACCAATTTACCCCGTTTTAAGTTAATATATCCAAGTAAGTAATGACTTGCCTGATGAAAAGTATTTAATTTTAAACAAGTAAAAAGCACTTCTTCTGCCTTATCTAACTGATCATTTCTAAAGTAACTCAGTGCTAAATTATAATGAAGCTGATTATTATAAGGAAACTCAGCTATTGCTTTATTATAAACTTCAACTGATTCGTCAAATTTCTTTGCTTTATCCAAAGCATTACCTAAAATTGAATATAGCTGTGTTTTATCATTTATAAGATAATTATACTTAAGCGTGTTAGAAGCCAATGCAATAGCTTCATCATATTTTTTTGCGCCAACCAATGTAAGACACTGTTCATACAGACTTATACTATAATTTGTATCATTTTTGGGAATCAATTTATAAATATCATAAGCTTCATCGAACTTGTCGTCATCATAAAGATCGCTACCTTTTTTTATCAGATCTTTAGAATTAATGATTTTAATATTTTTGGGAGTCTGGCCGTTTAGCTTGATAATAAAGCATAGGGCAATAATGAATAAAATTGAATTTTTTTTCACAATAATATGGTTTTGGCAGGTTGATAATTGGTTTTTCTTGCATTGTTACAGCAATAACAATACATTGCAAATATAAAAAATAAAATCAATCAGCAAACACTTATACATTATTTTTCAAATTCATTTTCTAAAATTTCATATATTTGTAAAAAAAAGCTTATTGTAATCTTAACAATTAAATATAATTATCTTAAATATTATATTTATACATTGTTGATTTTAAGTAATTAAGATGCGAGAAAATGAATAAAATAGAAATTTATAAACCCAAAAATCCAATCAGAATTGTTACTGCTGCGTCCTTATTTGATGGTCACGATGCTGCTATAAATATTATGCGCAGAATTATGCAATCAAGCGGAGCTGAAGTAATACATCTTGGTCATAACCGCTCTGTAAAAGAAATTGTTGACTGTGCCATACAGGAAGATGCCAATGCTATTGCTATTACATCCTATCAGGGTGGACATATTGAATTTTTTAAGTATATGTTCGATATGCTGAAAGATGCCAATTGCGGACATATAAAGATTTTTGGAGGAGGCGGTGGTGTTATTTTGCCTGAAGAAATTAAAGAATTACATGAATACGGTATTTGCCAGATATATTCTCCCGATCAGGGTCGTGAAATGGGATTGCAGGGAATGATAAATGACCTGTTGAAAAAATGTGATTTTCCAACCGGCATAAATATTGAGAAGACATTTGACTTTCAGAAGGTATTGAATCAGGATTATAAACAGATTGCCAATTTAATTTCTGCCTGCGAAAATTCGCCGGAAAAAACAAAGGAAATTACCAAAAAGCTTAAAGAAGTAGCTGATTTAAATACGGCTCCGGTATTAGGAATAACCGGTACCGGCGGTTCCGGAAAATCATCCCTGATAGATGAAATAGTCAGGAGATTTCTTCTTTCAACAACTGATAAAACCCTGGCAATAATATCTGTTGACCCTTCTAAACGAAAAACAGGAGGAGCATTGCTTGGCGACAGAATCAGAATGAATTCGATTAACAACCCTCGTGTGTATATGCGTTCACTGGCTACACGTCAATCAAACCTGGCACTTTCCAAATATGTACATGATGCATTGACTGTAGTAAAAGCAGCAGGATTTGATTTTGTAATACTTGAAACATCAGGCATTGGTCAATCCGATACCGAAATTGTAGATCACAGTGATATTTATTTATATGTTATGACACCTGAATACGGTGCTGCATCACAATTAGAGAAAATTGACATGCTGGATTTTGCCGATATTATTGCCATTAATAAATTCGACAAAAGAGGAGCCCTGGATGCATTGCGTGATGTAAAAAAACAATTTGCCCGTAATCATCATTTATTTGAAATAAAACCTGAAGTTTTACCAGTATTTGGCACCGTAGCGTCTCAATTCAATGACCCCGGTACCAATGCATTTTATGATGCATTGATTAAAAAAATCAATGAAAAAACAGGGATACTGATGCATGAAGCCAGATTAAATCCTGAAGAAGTTGCTGAAAAAATACAGATTATTCCGCCTTTACGAAATCGTTATCTGTCTGAGATTACAGATGTTATCAGAAATTATAACAAATGGGTTATCAAACAAAGTGAAATAGCACAAAAATTATTTAGTTTCAAAAAAACGATAGCTGAATTAAAAATAAGCAATGGAAGCATTGAACTTATAAAGGAATTAGAAAATTTATATTCCAAAAGAGAAGCTGAACTTGAATCAGCAAATAAAAAACTGCTGGAAAGCTGGAATGATAAGCTTAAAGCATACAAACAGGATTATTTTGTATACAAAGTCAGGAATAAGGAAATTAAAGTTAAAACTTATACAGAATCGCTGTCTCACCTGAAAATTCCTAAAATAAGTCTTCCAAAATATGAAGCATGGGGTGATATATTAAAATGGAATCTGCAGGAAAACTTACCCGGTGAATTTCCTTTTGCTGCAGGTGTTTTCCCCTTTAAACGCGAAGGTGAAGATCCAACCCGTATGTTTGCCGGTGAAGGCGGACCTGAAAGAACCAACAAACGGTTTCACTATGTATCCCATGGTTTGCCTGCAAAACGATTGTCAACAGCATTTGATTCTGTTACACTGTATGGAGAAGACCCTGATGTACGTCCTGATATTTATGGCAAAATAGGCAATTCAGGTGTTTCCATCTGCTGTCTGGATGATATGAAAAAACTTTATTCCGGCTTTAATCTGGCTGATGTAAAAACGTCGGTTTCCATGACCATCAACGGACCGGCACCAATATTAGTTGGATTTTTTATGAATACTGCCATTGACCAGCAATGCGAAGTTTACATAAAAGAAAATGGATTAGAAGAAGAAGTTAATAAAAAAATAGCGAAAATTTTCAGACAGAAAGATGTTAAAAGACCTTCCTATCAGGGAAAAATCCCAAAGGGTAATAATGGGCTGGGGTTAATGTTGCTGGGAGTTACCGGAGATCAGGTTTTACCACAAGATGTTTACGGAAATATTAAAAAATCTACCTTAGCAACAGTAAGAGGAACGGTGCAGGCTGACATTTTAAAAGAAGATCAGGCACAAAATACCTGCATTTATTCTACCGATTTTTCATTGAAACTTATGGGAGATGTGCAGGATTATTTTATTGAAAATGATGTTCGCAATTTTTACTCAGTATCTATTTCCGGATACCATATAGCTGAAGCCGGAGCTAATCCGATTTCGCAACTGGCTTTTACACTGGCAAACGGGTTTACCTATGTTGAATATTACCTTTCAAGAGGAATGGATATTAATAAATTCGGACAAAACCTTTCTTTCTTTTTCTCCAATGGTATTGACCCTGAATTTTCTGTAATTGGTCGTGTTGCCCGTAAAATTTGGGCAAAAGCCATGAAGCTGAAATATGGTGCTGATGCCCGGGCGCAACAGTTGAAATATCATATTCAGACTTCAGGAAGGTCATTACATTCGCAGGAGATTGATTTTAATGATATAAGAACTACCCTTCAGGCATTGTATGCAATATATGACAATTGTAATTCGCTGCATACCAATGCCTATGATGAAGCTATTACCACACCAACAGAAGAATCAGTCAGAAGGGCTATTGCCATACAAATGATTATTAATCATGAATTAGGGTTGACTAAAAATCAAAATCCGTTGCAGGGCGCTTTTATTATAGAAGAGTTGACTGATTTGGTTGAAGAAGCTGTTATGGCTGAATTTGATCGTATTACCGAAAGAGGAGGTGTGCTTGGTGCGATGGAAACCATGTACCAGCGGGGTAAAATACAGGAAGAATCTTTGTATTATGAAACCTTAAAACATAATGGTGAATTACCCATTATGGGAGTAAATACTTTTTTATCATCCAAAGGTTCACCGACAGTATTACCAGGTGAGATTATCAGAGCTACTGAGGAAGAAAAACATTACCAGATAGGCATGTTGGAAAATCTGCATAAACTGCATGCAGAAAAAACTTCAGCTGTTTTGCAAATCCTCCGTGAAGATGCCATTAAAAATAAAAATATTTTTAATACATTAATGGAAGTAAGTAAATACTGTTCGTTAGGACAAATAACAGCTGCATTATTTGAAGTTGGCGGTCAGTACAGAAGAAATATGTAGGGAAATATAAATTAATTATTTGATAAATTTGTTAAGTAAAAATTATGCATAAAGTAAAAACCTATTTATTAAGAGCAAACGGTGTTAACTTCACCTTACCATTTGTTTTAATTACAAGTTTATTTTTGATCTGGGGATTTTCACATGCTATACTGGATGTGCTGAACAAGCATTTTCAGACCATACTTGGTGTTTCCAAGATGCAATCAGGATTTGTGCAGGCAGCTGTTTATGGTGGTTATTTTCTGGCAGCTCTGCCTGCCGGGATGTTTATGAAACGCTACGGTTTTAAAAAGGGAATTATCATGGGATTGATGCTGGTTGCCATGGGTTCATTCTTGTTTATACCTGCTACAGGGATAAAAGAATTCTGGTCCTTTCTGATTCCTTTGTTCATTATTGCCTGCGGTTTGGCAAGTCTGGAAACAGCAGCCAATCCCTATACGACCATCCTAGGTCCTAAAGAAACAGCAGAAAGAAGAATAAACTTATCCCAATCCTTTAATGCCATTGGTTGGATATTGGGCCCTTTGGTAGGTTCTTCTATTATTCTTTCTACCCAGAAAGGCGGAGGAAATGAGTTTTCATCACTGGCCATACCCTATATGGGATTGGGTGTTATAGCGCTTTTAGTAAGTATATTCTTTTATTTCACAAAACTGCCTGAAATAACCTCTGATTTCAAACATGGACAGGATGATGCAAACAGTCAGAAAAACGAAATACCATTATTTAAACATCCGCATTTTGTATTGGCAGTAATTGCACAATTCTTTTATGTAGCGGCTCAAACCGGTGTTAACAGTTTTTTTATTAATTATGTTACAGAAACTATTCCAAGTATAAGTGCTCAAAATGCCGGTTATATACTTGGATTTGGCGGTATGGGCATGTTCTGGTTAGGGCGTTTGTCAGGAAGCTATTTTATGGGATTATTGCCTCCCAATAAATTACTTTCGTCTTATGCACTGGTAAATATTCTGTTAATGGTTATTGTAGTAGCCAATATGGGGTGGATTTCTGTTATAGCTTTGTTCTGTACTTATTTCTTTATGTCTATTATGTTTCCAACTATTTTTTCGTTGGGGATTAAAGATTTAGGAAGTCATACCAAACAAGCATCATCGTTTATAGTAATGGCCATTGTTGGCGGAGCAGTTTGTCCTCCATTGATGGGTTATGTTGCTGATATTTCCTCCATGAGTCTTGGCTTTATTTTTCCAATGATATGCTTTATATTTGTATTGTATTATGGAATAAAAGGATATAAAATAAAGAACTAAAAATAAAGGTGAATGCTTGCTTTTGATAAAAAAACACCTGCCAGACAGCTCGTTGAAGTGATGTCACGCATTTACAGACTACAGCTGACAACTCCTTCAGGTGGTAATTTATCTGTTATTGACAATGAAGGAAACTTATGGGTAACACCTTCTCAGATTGATAAAGGAAGACTTACTGAATTCGATATGGTCCTTATCCGGCAAGATGGAAGTGTAAAAGGGAAATATAAACCAACGATGGAATACCAGTTTCATCAGGGTATATACGAAGTAAGGGATGATATAAAAGCTGTTGCCCATGCACATCCCAGCGGACTTGTTACCTATAGTCTGTTGCAGGAAATATCAGAATTTGATCATATTCCTGTTTTAACACATAATATCTTACCCATCGGATTTGCTCCTTATGCGCTACCCGGTAGTAAAATGCTGGGAGATAATATTCAATCGGCTTTTATAAATGGTGAAGGTGCTGTATTTATGCAAAACCATGGTATAATTACTGCAGGGAAAAATCTCCTGGAATCTTTTTATAAGCTGGAAAATCTTGAATTAATGGCAAATATTTATATAAATGCATTACAATTGGGTGATTTATTACCAGTTCCAACTAATTACAAACAAGTTCTGTATTCAGATTCCACAAGAGAAATCTACTACTCTAAAAAAATAAAGGAAGTAAGAATAGAACTTGAAAAACGATATGAATTATTATCGATAATCAAACGCAGTTATGAACGCAAATTAATAAACTCAAGCAATGGATGCTTTTCCATTCGGATTTCTAAAGAAAGTTTTATCATTACACCTGCAAATTTTGATATCGAGTATATTGAAGCAAAAGATCTGATTAAAATATCTGATGCTTCAATAGATGAAATAGTCCAGCCTTCTCATTACTGGAAAACACATATGCAAATCTACGAGCGACATCAGGATATAAATAGTATTTGCTGCTCACATGCTGCAAATATAATGGCTTTTGCAATTTCGGCAAAGCAGTTTGAAACCAGAACAATTCCTGAAAGTTATCTGATATTAAATGAGATTTCAAAAGTTAGTTTTGAACAATATTATCAGGATAGTGAATCGATAGCGCGAATAATTTCAAATAAAAATCCAACCGTTATTATTGAAAATGATTGTTTTCTAGTATGCGGAACTACTCCTTTTCAGGTTTTCGACAGAATGGAAGTAGCTGAATTTACAGCCAGATCCATAATTTATTCAGGTGTATGCGGTAGAATTAATATGCTGAAAAACGAAGATATTGAGGAGTTGAAAAGATATTTTGGGGAATAATACTATTTAGGATTGAACAAATTTATAAATCAATTTGGTATAAAAATAATTTTTTAAAAACTAAATCGTTTTAGAAAAATTGTATTAATTTTGTAAGAAATTCCTGCAAATATCATTAAAATGGAATACCCTGATAATCATCAAAATATTAATTCAGATTTTGTAATATTACCTGATAATGTTATAAAATATCCTTTTGAGAAAATACCTACCAAAATATTTTCAAATTATAAAGATGCTGAAAAAATAATAGCAATAGAAATTGCCAGTTTAATTGTTAAAAAACAAAAAGAAAACAATTTTGCAATACTTGGATTGGCAACAGGTTCAACTCCAACAAAGATATACAAAGAACTCGTACGCATGCATAAGGAAGAAGGCTTAAGTTTTCAGAACGTTGTATGCTTCAACCTTGATGAGTATTATCCGATGAAACCCGACGCATTGCAGAGTTATGTCAGATTTATGAAAGAACATTTGTTTGATCATATAGATATTAAACCCGAAAATGTAAATATACCAGATGGAACTGTTTCAAAAAACAAGATAATTGAGTATTGTAATGAATATGAGAAAAAGATAGATTCATACGGTGGAATTGATCTACAGATTCTGGGTATCGGAAGAAACGGTCATATTGGATTTAACGAACCAGGTTCTGCAGCAGATTCAAACACAAGAACAATTACTTTAGCCTATACTACTTTAAAAGATGCAGCCAGCGATTTCTATGGCGAGGTTAATGTTCCGCGCAGAGCAATTACTATGGGCATTTCAACCATTTTAAAGGCTAAAAGGATATTACTCTTAGCCTTTGGTGAAGGAAAATCGAAAATAATAAAAAATGCAATTGAAGGTGATATAAACAGTCAGATTCCGGCTTCATATTTACAGCTTCATCAAAATGTAGTAGCGTTGCTGGATGATGCATCATCAGCAGATTTAAAAAGAGTAGAAGCGCCATGGTTATTTGAAAGCTGCGACTGGAATAATGAAAAACTGGTTAGAAAAGCAGTGTTATGGCTTTGCCAGAAAGTTGAGAAACCTATTTTAAAACTTACCGATAAAGATTATAATGAAAACGGCATGATTGACTTATTGGTTGATGAAGATGCTGCGAGTAAATGCAATATTAAAATATTCAACGATTTACAACATACTATTACCGGCTGGCCCGGAGGAAAGCCCAATGCAGACGACACCAACCGGCCCGAAAGAGCAAATCCTTATCCGAAAAAAGTATTGATTTTCAGTCCTCATCCTGATGATGATGTTATTTCGATGGGTGGTACTTTCATGCGCCTGGTAGAACAAGGGCATGAGGTTTATACTGCATATCAAACTTCAGGTTGTATTGCTGTACACGATGATGATGTGATAAGATACCTTGATTTTGTAAAGGATTTCAGCAACGAATACAAAATAAATAATGTATTGATTGATGAATTGTATGCGAAGGTAAGAAAGACTTTATTTCTTAAAACGCCGGGAGATACAGATACAATTGAAGTCCAGCGGATGAAAACATTGATTAGAAGAGGTGAAGCAAAAGCTGCCTGCCGTTTTGTAGGTGTAAAACCTGAAAATGTATTTTTCCTGGATATGCCGTTTTATGATACAGGTGCTGTCGTTAAAAAAGAATTGAGTGATGCTGATGTTACTATTATTATTGATTTATTGCAAAAAATTAAACCGCATCAGATATATGCTGCAGGTGATCTCTCGGATCCGCATGGCACCCACCGTGTTTGTCTGAATGCTATTAATAAAGCCTTAACCCATTTGAAATCTGAATCATGGATGAAGGATTGCTATATCTGGTTATACAGAGGTGCATGGCAGGAATGGAATATCGGTGATGTTGATATGGCCGTGCCTTTAAGTCCTGATGAACTTTCAAAGAAAAGAAAAGCAATATTTAAGCATCAGTCACAAAAAGATAAAGCTTTATTTCCTGGTGTTGACGACAGGGAATTCTGGCAAAGGGCCGAAGAACGTAACCGCACAACAGCCCGTTTATATAATCAGCTTGGTATGGCTGAATATGAAGCTTTTGAAGCCTTTGTCAGGTATAAAATATAAAGTCTTATTTTATCGTTATTTCATCAATAAATATCCAGCACTTCTGCCCTGCACCGGGATGGTCTTCGGGACAAATTTTAGGGCTGATTGCCTTAATTTTTACATATCTTGTTCTGAAGTTTTGTCCAGTTGAAACGGAACAAATTTTCTGATTATCATTTCCTGAACATTTATATTCAAGAACAGCTTCCGATAATTTCTTATATGATTTGTCGTCATCAGAGACTTCAATACTGAATGAAGTGGGCGCAAATATCCATGAATTTGTATTTACAAGATAATTTATCCCAATATTATGAATCACCTGTACTGAGCCCAGATCAATTTTAGCTTCCATATTTTTTCCCTCAAACCCCAGCCATTTCCCATCTTTATAATCGCTTGTTCCGAAAATACCATCGGTTAATGAAGCGGCTCCTTTGGCTTTGTACCTGCCATCAGCAGCTTCTTTCAAAATTACTATCTTATTGAGTGAGAGTGATAATTTTAATTCAGCTTCTTCGCCATATTCTTCATCATTTTTAAAAGGCTGAGCTTTTATTATCATACTAGGTTTTGCATCAAAAGGTTTTTTGTATTTAAGCGATTTAATGGTGGGTGTGCTGCCATCAGTAGTATAAAAAATGTCCAGATTTTTATCTTTGGAATCTATATTTATTAGAAATTTACCAGATTTTTGATTTTCAGCATAGATGTTTATGTAATTTTTATATTTATCCAAATCCATGTAATCATCATTGCTATTAATTTCCATATTATTTTTTACTGTATCCAATTTGCTATAACTAGCTGCAGTTGTAATCCATTTTTCTTCCCATTGTTGAATCGTATCTTTACCATTATTGAAAAGATGATTATAAAAAATCTGCCAGCGAGGTAAATAATAACTGTATATCAATCCACTCCAGGTTTTACAGGCATATTCAGATAAAACAGGTCCTCCCCAAACGGTAATCTGTCGCTTTGCCTGTTCTTCGTAGTAATCTTTCTCATTATTGTTATTCCCCCAGTTTTTCGCAAGTTCAACCCATTGTGCCAACTCAGGCTTTGAATTTATAAAAAATGAATTTTTAATATTGTGCATTATGTAAAATGCTCTTTCAAACATTGCTTTTGATTTTACAAATTCTTTATTCTTGAAATACTGTATGGCCTTATTTAAATAAAAATCTATCCTTATCCCTTTCATATAAATTTCTATTTCATTTCCATCATTGTTTATCATTTCATTATTCAATAAATCATAACCTTTATTTGCAAAAGGTGTAAAAACACTATCCAATTCATCTGGCATATAAATCTGGTGTTCGAGGTTTAACGAAGGTCTTAACTGATAAAGATTAGGAGCATGATAGCCATCGTTTCCATATACTGATTTTAATAAATAATTCCAGGCTTTCTTAATTTCGGGATTACAAAATCCATAGCGGGATTTACTCCACATATCTATCCATTGGTCCAGATCAATAGGTTTATCAGCCCAGGCAACATCAGTAAGCAATTCATACACTACTTCATTCTGATTGATGCCTTCCGGTGAGATTCCAAATCCACAGAGTTTACCATGAGCAGGATTGGCCAGCATTTTAGGGGCATCACCTGCAAAAAGAGCCAGATTACCTCCCAATTGCGTTTTGCCGCCATAATTATGGATATAACTGCAGATCCAGTTTTTCCCATAAAAAGCATTTTGTTCCTGCCAGCCATGAAATGATTCGTTAGCCAGGTCGATAATAATCATTTTATTATCAGGAACATCTTTCAGGAAAGCCTGAACGGAAGGTTTATCCCAAAATCCCTTGTCGTTGAAAAATAACCAGCCCTGCATTACCCAGATTGCATTACTGTCGGCCTGATGAATACTCTGATAAATTGCCCTGCCAAAATCTGATAATTCCTTGTATCTGTCATTTTTAACGGGAACTGTCATTTCATTAAAAGCATCAGCAAGATAATATTTACAAGGACCGAATTCTTTGGTATATTCTTCAATGAATTTCTTGCCGATTTCAGTAAAACGTTTGGTATCCGGCAATAACATATGAGTGCCGTAATCTTTGTCGAAACCGCACCAGGGTTTCATGTCTAAAATGCCAACTTCGGGCATTACTCTTTTTAAAACATCAGGCACATAACCTGAAAATGCAGGTACTATGGGCATCATACCCAGTTCACGCATACGCTGCAACAATTGCTTTTGCAATATTACACTTTTTGCAAAATAGGATTTTGGAACCGGACCGCCATGTTTATTCACATTTCCCATTCGATGCCAGGGCAGAAATGCAGGACCTGTATAATAGGCATCCAGTTCTGCATCGGAAATGCCATAAGATTTCCATACTTTCTGCCAGATAGCTTCCTGCCCTATCATGGCAATGGGCATATTAATGCCATGCAAAGCCATCCAGTCGAGTTCCCGCTGCCATTCGTCCCATCCCCAGAAAGCAGTAGAATAACCATAGGTGCAAACATTATAATACTGCCTCATTTTGTAAGGTGATGTGATTTTTGCGATATCAAAATCGGGAAAAACTGTTGGAACAGCAAGATTACTGCTCCAGGTATACTGGAAATGGCAAGCTTTACGCAGATAATCATAAGCACCATGGCACATGGCTATAGTCCCTGAACCAAACACCGTTACTTTGCCATTTTTTGCATGAACCTCATAAGAATCAAGCCCATCGTTCTGTTCAGTATTTACAAACCGAAAGGCTTTGGCAGCTTCTCCCAAAACTCTTTCCATTACATGTTTGGCAGCTTCTGTTTGTTTTAGGGCAATCTCCTGTCCGTTTAATTGCACCATAAACACACAAAAGAAAAGAAGGATACAGGATTTTTTCATTTCTTTAAAATTAATTGTTGATAAAATTATAAAACTTATCAGAATAAATCAACTTGAAAGAATCAATTAATTTTTGAAATACTTCAGAAAATTAATAAAATAGCTTTTTAATTATATAAATTTGTCATGATATTTTCTATAAAAACAATGGATTCAAATTAATAATAAATAAGTAATTTAAAATATATAAGACATGAAAAAAGTAGTATATTTTTTGTTTTTCAGTTTTTGCATTTATAGCATGAATGCCCAGCCATTAACGGGAATCAAGACTATTCCGGGTAATTATGCCAGCATCCAGGCGGCTGTTGATTCATTGAATGCTTATGGCGTTGGAACTGGTGGTGTGAATTTTAAAATAGCTGCCGGACAGGTTTTTAACTTAACAGCTAATACTTTTGCTTTAAAGATAACAGCCACTGGCACGGCTGCTAATCCGATAGTTTTTGAAAAATCAGGTACAGGAGCAAATCCATTATTAAATATTACAGGAGGCAGTGGAAGTGCTGATGTTGGAATATGGTTAAATGGATCAGATTACATCACATTTGATGGTATTGATATAATTGATGCCGGAACTTCATCAACAAATTTTCTAGAATATGGAATTTACTTGTATGGATCAGCTTCAGATGGCTGTGGATACAATACATTTAAAAACTGTACTATTGATTTGAATAAAACAAATACCTATTCTTATGGTGTTTACCTGAATGCGTCTTTGGCAACTTCACTTTCCGGGACAAACAGTAATAATAAATTTTATAATAATATAGTTAGTGATTCAAGGTATGGATATTATTTTTTAGGAGTATCCACATACAGGGATACTGGCAATGAAATTGGAAATTTGAATGGTGGAATTAGTGCAGTAAAATATATCGGAGCTACAACAAATGCTTTTAATTCTTTTGCCATTTACGGAACTTACCAGGACAGTTTAAAAATATTTAATACAAGAATAGATACAGTAGGAGGAAGTACTACCGGACCTGCCGCTGTTGGAATCAATATTGGTAATAGTCAGAATGTTACTATTACTGGCAATTCACTAAATAAAATAAATGGTTTAAATTTTGACGTTTATGGAATTAATTTTACAGGTGGAGCTGGTAATAATATTATCAATGGGAATACATTGGAAAACTTTTCAATTACCGGTACAGCCGGGAATTTAAATGTAATGAGATTATATACAGGAACTCCAAATATTGATATTTATGATAATGTTATTCGAAATATGTCAAATGCATTTGGGAATGTTCCTGCTTTTTATATGGGAAGCTGTACTTCCAATACTTTTAATATTTTCAGGAATAAAGCATATAATCTAAACTGCACCAATACTACAAATGGTGTATACCCTATACATGGCGATGGTACAACTACAAATTTTAATATTTACAATAATATGTTTTATGATTTAAAAGCCGCAAATTCTACAACAGCACCTTCGGTAAGAGGAATGGAAATTGCCGGCGGAAACTGGAAAATATATTATAACACCATATATATTGATTATACCAGTAACAGTTCGTCAAATACTTCTGCCTGTATTTATGTTACTTCTACAACACCAACCGTTGATTTAAGGAATAATATTCTGGTAAATATCGCCAACGTATCCACAGGTACAAGAGCTGTTAGTTTTTGGTTTGTCGGTACAACCTATACTACCTTAAATTCATTAAATAATAATAACCTTTTCTACGCAGGAACACCATCATCAAAAAATCTGATATTTTATGACGGTACAAATTCAGATATGGCTCTTAGTACTTTTAAAACCAGAATGACCCCCAGAGAGTCAGTTTCTATTTCTGAAATGCCTCCTTTTCTTTCTGCAATTTCACCTTATGATGTACATATTAATATAAGCTCAGGTACACAGGTCGAAAGCGGGGGTCAGCAAATAACATCACCAATTATCACTTCTGATATTGATGGAGATGTTCGCTGGGGAAATACAGGATATTATGGTAATGGAACCGCTCCGGATATTGGAGCCGATGAGTTTTCACTTATAAAAACAGATGCAGGAATCACAGCATTTGCAACGTCAATGGATACAATATGCAGTGGTAATAAACCTATAAGTGTTTATTTGAAAAATTATGGTCCATTGGTATTAACATCAGCTAAGATTAATTGTGTAATTAACGGAGTTCAGCAACCGGTAATAAACTGGGCAGGAGTATTGGCAGCAAATACAACAATAAATGTAACGATAGGAATTTATAATTTTACTGCAGGTAATACTTATAGCATAAAAGTTTACTCATCTTTCCCGAATTTTTCAGCAGATACTTTTCCATCCAATGATACCCTGTTTAAATCAGGTATATATGTAAAATCTTCACCTTCAATTATACCTGTAACCACAAGTTATTCGATGTGTGCAGGAGACAGTGTTCAGTTACTCGGAACTATTACAGGTGTAAGTCCTTTTACAGTTGTTGTTACCAATGGAATTACTAATTTAACGTATACCGGACTTAACTCCGTTAATTTTGCAAAATATGTAAACCCAACAACCACATCTTCTTATTCCTTTTATTCAGTAACAGATAATACAGGATGCAGTTCAGCCAATACTACAGGTATGCTCGTTACGGTGAATCCGCTGCCTGCTGCAAATACAGGGGGAAACAGAGCTATTTGTACTGGAACATCCACAACTTTGGGCACTACGGCAGTTTCAGGAAATACTTATTTATGGTCACCTTCATCCGGATTGAACAATAATACGGTAAGCAATCCTATTGCAGCACCTGTGGCTACTTCTACATATACTTTAACAGAAACAAATACTAACACTTCTTGCTTTAAACTAAACACTGTTGTTGTTACAGTGAATACTAAACCTGTTCCAAATGCAGGTTCAAATCAAACCATAGTATCAGGAGGAACAACTACACTGTTGGGTTCTGCCAGCAGTGGTTCAGGTTTTTATTTATATCAGTGGAAGCCTGCAGCATTATTAGTAAATCCAAACATAGCACATCCAATTACTAATGCCCTTACCTTTTCTACTGTTTTCACACTTGTTGTTACAGATTCTCTGACAGGATGTATGGACTCAGCTAATACAACTGTTTTAATTTCAGGCGGGACTTTAAATTCAATGGTTACTGCTACACCTGCAGCAGTTTGTTCAGGGACACCCACTCAGCTGCTTGCTGTGGCTTCGGGTGGAAGTGGAAATTACACTTACAACTGGTCTTCGGTTCCTGCCGGATTTACTGGAAACACAAATAATCCAAGTGTTTCACCTCTTGTAACTACAAAATATTTCGTAACTATTAATGATGGTACAAATAATAAACTGGACTCAGTGTTAGTTACAGTTTATCCAATTCCAACAGCAGTTATCACACCTGCAACATCAACAACTTTCTGTCAGGGAGGCTCTGTAGTACTTAATGCTAATACAGGAACAGGATTAAGCTATAAATGGTATAAGGACAATGTGCTGCAGACCCCAATAAGCCCGAGCATTACAGCTACAACAGGAATTTCATATGTGGTATTTGTAACCAATGGAAATAATTGCACTACCTCTTCGGCTCCTCTTATTGTTACTGTAAATCCAAATCCTCCAGCTAGCTTTACTATTGGAGGATCATCCTCTTTTTGTCTGAATGACTCCGTACTTTGCACAGCCAATGCCGGCACAGGCTATACCTATCAGTGGATGCTGAATGCCAGTCCAATTTCAGGTGCAACTGCACAAACATATTATGCTAAACAAACTGGTTTACTAAGTGTCGTTGTCAGCAATACAAATTCATGTTCCAGTACATCTTCAGGTCAATCGATAACCAGTGTTAATCCACCAGTTGCAATTATCACACCTATAAATTCAACTACTTTCTGTACAGGAAGTTCATGTATATTAAGTGCTACAAATGGAACAGGATACAGCTATGTATGGTTTAAAAATGGCGTAGTTATTTCAGGAGCAAACAGTGCAAATTATAATGCGACTACTTCCGGATCATACAGAGTGAAAGTTATTAATCCTACTGCTTGTTTTGATACTTCAGCTGCAGTAATTTTAACAACCATTGCAGCACCTGTAGCTACGATTACTACAACCGGAAATACTACATTTTGTATGCCCGATTCAGTGCTTTTATCTGCATCTACGGGAACAGGATATACATACCAGTGGAAATTGAATGGAGTTGGTCTTTCAGGTGCTACAAACGCTACATTATATGCTAAATTATTTTGTCCGGGTGACTCTGTTTATCTTTTTACATCAAATGGAAGTGCATATACATATCAGTGGTACAGGAATAATATAGCAATTACCGGAGCAACTCAATCTTATATTTATATTAAAACAGCTGGATCCTATCATGTTGTAATTACTGTTGGAAGTGCTTGTTCAGCAACATCATCACAGGTTGTTGCAACAATAACTACAATTTCTGCAACCATTTCTTATACAGGATCACCCTATTGCAACAATCTGACATCTGTTCAGAATGTGATTTTAACCGGAACTTCTGGAGGAAGCTTTAGTTCAACTGCTGGTTTAAGTATTAATGCTTCCAACGGTGATATTACACCCAACACGAGTACAGCAGGCACTTATACTATTACTTATACCATTGCTCCATCCGGAGCCTGTCCGGGATTTACATGCTCAACATCCATAAGCATCATTAGCTTCCCGGCAGCAGCAGGTGCAATCACATCCAATCATAACGACAGTGTAAATGTTGGGGAAAATAATGCCGTATATAAAGTTGCTCCGATTGCCAATGCTACAACCTATGTATGGTCATATACAGGAAACGGAGCAACATTCATACCGTCAGCAACTACAACGGTTGATAGTGTTAAAATCAACTTCAGCAGTGCAGCCACTTCAGGTAATCTTACTGTAAAGGGACATAACAGCTGTGGTGACGGTACGGTATCTGCAACTTATCCTGTCTATGTTTCTTCGGTAGGAATTAATGAAAATTCAAATGCAATTAATTGTCAGATTTATCCTAATCCTACTTCAGGTTTAATTACGGTTGAAATCAATGGAATCAGCAGCAGTTTGGATTTACAGCTCATTGATATTATTGGTAAATTGATTTATGAAGAAAAGCTAACAAATTTCAATAAAACCATCACAAAAAATATCGATTTTTCCCACTATCCAAAAGGAATATATTTTATAAAAATCAGTGATGATAAGATACATTACATCCAAAAAATTATTAATCAATAATTAACTTTAAAAAGGAGCTCTAAATGAGCTCTTTTTTATTTCTTTTAAAATGTCATGTCTACTAAATTAATAAAATAATTTAGTAAATATTTTAAATTAGCTTATTTTATGCTTATCTTTATAGTGTTAAATATTAGGTAAATAGTTATATAAGATCAGCAATAAAAGGGTTTAGGGTAAGTAGGCTGATTTTGAATTAATATGCCTGATTTATAAATAAATTACGAGAAATTATCATTTTATCAACTTTTTTATTTCAGGATATGAAATAGCCATAAGTATAATTTTCAAACCATGCAAAAATGATACCACATGAAACACTTTTATTTCACAAAACTGATACTAATTATCAGCACAGTTTTTTTCTTTAATTCAAAAGAATTGTTATCACAAACACAAATGCCTTTACCTGTACATTCATCAGTCTATGGTGGAATTTATGCAAGAGGTTATTGGTTTATTGCACCTTGTAATTTTATAATAGTTGGATTAAAAGTTGCTCCTGAGGCAGGTACAGGACTTCAGTATATTCATGTAATGAAATGTACCGGCACATTTCCTATAGCGGCTGCAGCTCCCGGTTCATCATTATTCACAACCTTAGCTTATATTTCAGGAGCGACCAATGATGTGATTCAGACTGTAAATATTTCCGTTCAGCAAGGTGATCAGATTGGAATTATGGGAACTGTTACCGGTATTAACAATTCTTATTCGGCATCTGCAACCATAACTGCAACCATTAATGGATTTAGCACATATCTAAACCGCTTTGGATATCAGGGAAATATTGAAACAGGTCCTGCGTTAGGATACTGGGGCCAGGCTGATGCCAGTGCCGGTCAGATTGGAAGAGTTTTTATGTATTATATTACTTCATTGCCTACCAATGCCGGTTTGCCAAAGCTTGTATCCCCTTCGGATTCGGTTTGCAGCGGTACAAGAGCTGTGAATGTATCTTTGAAGAATTACGGACCAAATCCTATGACCAGCTGTAAAATAGACTGGAAAGTAAATAATGTTGCTCAGACTCAGATTAACTGGTCAGGAAATTTAGCTGTTAATGATTCAGTTAGTGTCAATTTGGGTTCCTATAACTTTATTTACGGAACAATTTACAATATCATGGCTGCGTCTTCTTTTCCGAATAATGTATTAGACGCTTTCCCTGCAAATGATACTGTGATAAAGAATAATATCATTGTCAAACAAGCACCTTCTGCCACACCCACATCCACTGCGGCATCTATCTGTGCGGGTGACAGTGTGCAGATTGGAGGAAGTTTTACAGGAAGTCCACCCTGGAACATGACCATTTCTGATGGAACTTATAGTTATTCATATCCCGGACTCACACTGCCCGGCTTTGCGCAATATGTGAGTCCCACTGTAACAACTAATTATACAGTAACTTCCCTCACTGATGCTACAGGATGTTCAGCAGTGGGAATACCACCTGTAATTGTAACGGTGAATCCATTG
>JAPLDQ010000031.1 GCA_026391675.1 Bacteroidota bacterium | reverse complement strand
TGGATAATTGAACATACTGATATTCAGAGAGCGAGTAAGGTGAGATCAACTAAAGGCCTTTTTGTTCATGTTTTTGGAAAAATCTCTGCTGCTTTTATAAACTTAATCTTTTAACCCTTGATTCACATTATTAAGTTATTTGTAAGTTATCAAAAAATAAGTTTGTTAAATTGAAAGTCTGCTTTATAAGAATAGCCTTAAAATGAAAAATCTTTATTACTTTTGTAAGCTATAGATTTGATATTTATTCTTTATATAATATAATGAAAAAGAAGCTTATACAAGATTTGCTGGTTGTCGAAAATAAAATTTTAAGCGAAAAATATTTTATACTGCACTTACAATCACCAACTCCATTACCGGAAATACTTCCCGGCCAATTTGTTCAGATTGAAGTTAAAGATTCCAAAAACACCTTTCTTAGACGTCCTTTAAGTATTCATGATGTTGATTATAAAACAAATACATTAAAATTGATGGTTCAGGTATTAGGGGAAGGGACTAAAAAACTTTCGCTTACAAAACAGGGAGAATACCTGAGTCTGGTTTATCCTTTAGGCAATTCATTCTCTATAAATGATAATGAAAAAGCATTGCTGATAGGAGGGGGCTGTGGTATTGCACCATTACTATATCTGGCAAGACATATGAATGATAAAGGTATTAAAGTAACAGTATTGATAGGCGGAGCATCGCAGTCAGATATACTGGAAGCTGATGAATACCGCAAATACGGAGAAGTTTATATTACAACCTTTGATGCATCATTAGGAGAGAAAGGACTGGTTACACAACACAGTATTTTTAATGCTCCAACTTTTGATTTTACAAGAATTTATTGCTGTGGTCCGGAACCCATGATGAAAGCTTTAGCTCGTATAGCAAGGGAGAAAGGTATTGACTGTGAAGTTTCACTGGAAAATATGATGGCTTGTGGTATTGGTGCCTGTTTGTGTTGTGTAGTGGAAACTCAGGATGGAAACAAATGTACCTGTACCGAAGGACCTGTGTATGAGTTTAAGTATCTGAAAGGCTGGTGAGAAAGCAATTAGCAATTAGCAATATAAACCTTAATAACCTAATAACTTAATAACCAATAACTAAATTAAAAAATGCCGAATTTAGAAGTAAAAATTAAGGATCTTATACTGAAAAACCCTGTAATGACAGCTTCAGGATGTTTTGGTTATGGAGAAGAATTTATGGATTTTTTTGATATTTCATGCCTTGGAGGAATATTCGTAAAAGGAACTACCGGCTCGAAACGCGAAGGAAATGCTTATCCACGCATGGCCGAAACACCTTCAGGCATGCTTAATGCTGTTGGCCTTCAGAATAAAGGTGTTGATGCATTTATCAGCGATATTTATCCCCGTATTAAAGATATTGACACCCATTTTATAGTTAATGTATCAGGTTCTACTATAGATGAGTATGTTACAGTTGCTTCAAAACTTAATGATTTGGATAAACTCAATGCTATTGAACTCAATATTTCCTGTCCTAATGTAAAAGAAGGAGGTATGGCTTTCGGAACCAGTTGTCCTTCAGCTATTGCAGTTACTGAAGCCGTCAGAAAAGCCTATCATAAAACTTTGATTGTAAAATTATCACCAAATGTTACCAATATTGCCGAAATGGCACTTGCTGTGGAAGGTGCTGGTGCAGATGCGGTTTCCTTAATCAATACATTATTAGGAATGGCCATTGATGTGGAACGAAGGAAACCGATTTTGTCAACCATTACTGGTGGGTTGTCCGGCCCTGCCGTTAAACCGGTTGCATTGCGTATGGTATGGCAGGTTGCTAAAGCAGTAAAGATTCCTGTTATAGGCATGGGAGGCATTATGAATGCTGCAGATGCCATTGAATTTATGCTAGCCGGTGCAACAGCTGTCCAGGTAGGTACTGCCAACTTTATTGACCCTGCTGTTTGCCCGAAAATTATTGATGGAATTGAGGATTATTTAATCCGTCACAGGATAAATGATGTGAATGAACTGATAGGAGTGATATAACTAAATCTCTGTTTCACCCTTAAATACCAGACAAGCTTCACCTTCCAGATAAATTTCTGAAAAGCTTTTGTTTATATTTTTTGTAAAAGATACATTTAACTTTCCTCCCTTGGTTTCGATATTTACCAGTTGTATATTTTTATCCAGAGCATAAGCTATTGCCGAAGCGGTAACACCTGTGCCGCATGATAATGTTTCATCTTCCACGCCTCTTTCGTAAGTTCTTACATATAAATGGTTTTCATATATCTGTGCAAAATTTACATTTATTCCTTCAGGCGTAAAACAATGATCATATCTAATTCTTCTACCCTCAGTAACTAAGTCAATGGATTGTACATCATCAATAAACTGAACATAATGAGGAGAACCGGTATTCAATACAAAATAATTGCCAAATAGCTGAACATTATCTACATCTGACATTTTAAGTCTGATATTTTTTATAAATCCTTCATTATTAATAATTTCAGCCTGATGTAAGCCATCTATAGCAACAAAATGAGCCGTTTTATCAATAATACCCACATCAGCAGCAAAAGCTGTAATACATCTTCCTCCGTTTCCGCACATCGTACTTTCGTTGCCATCCGAATTATAATATCTCATTTCAAAATCACAGCTACTGCTTTGGTTTAAAAACATCAGCCCATCAGCTCCTATACCAGTATGCTGCTTACATAGCAAAGCAATTTCTGAGCTGCTTAAATTGTATTCACCTTTTCTGTTGTCTATCAGAATAAAATCGTTACCTGCTCCGTGGTATTTGCTGAAATTCAGTATCATTTTTTAATTTCCGGATTTATTTCTAGCTAAAGTTTTCATGTTTTAACTCATAATAACAATTAACTTTGTCTTTTAACTTTACAAACTTTATAAACTTATTTATTTTTTAGGAAGTTTTACCGCCATCAAAGGTTCGAAATCATCCGTGTTTTCAATTAAATAGAAGGTATTGGTGTAATTCAGATAAAGTTTGTTGTTTCTGCTTTCGAGTGATGCATTTTCATATACATAAATGCCAAACAATACCAGTTTATTTCCAGAATATTTATAGCCTTTATAATTGATGGGTGAACGCCAGAATTCCACTTTCACAAGGTTGGAAGGCAGTTTTTTTGTTTTATCATTAATAAGCAGCGAATCAAGTGCAGCCTCTTTTTTATCATTGGCAGTATTTACACCTTCAACTTTTATTATTCTGGTAAAGAGTAATTCATCTTTGGCAATAACAAAATCATCGGAGTTGCCATTATTGGTTTCACCCTTTATTGAGTCTGAATTATGTGATGTTGAATTTGTTGAAACATAATTCGTGTCATTTTGATTAAAGCTTCCGTCAGTTTTTTTCTGAATGCCTGATTTTACAGTATTGATGATAGCTTTTGATTTTTCATCATTTGGATTATTAGCCGAAGTAGTATTTTCAGCCTGTATTACTTCCTGTTTATCTTTTCCCTTAAAGCTGAACCAGACTTTGAAATTATAGTTCTGCATCCACCATACTACTGAAGCGCCTATTGCAATGCCCACAACCACACCAATCAGAAAAAGAATAAATTTATTACTTGAAATCATATCCCGTTTATTTTCACTGCAAAATTAGGTAAATTATAATAAACTTTCATTTTTGCTTTTGATTAAAGTCATAATTTTTAACCAGGCTATTGTTAATGCAGCAGAAACAGCCGTTACAATGATAAACCAGATTTCACTCTGCAGCAGATCCTGTGTCTGATAAATGGCTGTGGCAATATTGCCGATAATCAGCCATTGTATGAAATAAATAGCTGTAACATTCTTTCCCGTCCATGCTACATAATGTATGAAGAGATTGTTCTTCATCCGGATAATGATGCTGTGGCTAAGCAATGTGTATAGTAGCATCAGTGCAAGGCACCAAAGGAAAAAGAGAAAATGGTGATGATAATAGGCCGGTAAATCATAGGCGATATGAAATGCCCAACGCGCAAACCAGATAATAACAAGACTTAAAGCGGTTGTAATTATCCACTGCCAGTATCTGAATGGGAAAATATAGGATTTGTATTTACTGTAAATTATGTAAAACAGATAGCCTGCAACTACATAGGAAAACCAGGGAATTAAAGGAAAATAGGAGTGGTTTGCATGATTGAAAAGAAATCCCAATATATACGACTGATTATCATCTGAAATAAGGCTGAAGTTGCTTAATCCTGCAAAAAAAAGCATAAGTAAAAGGAAAAGTATCCAATTATCTTTCGAAATTAAGCGGATAAATGCCAGCAAAATAATGCTCAGTCCTGCCAGCGTCAGTATATCAGCACCAAAAAGGAAATGAAGTGGATTCAGTGTAATTTTTTCATAAAAAAGGCTGATAAACAAATGGAACGAACGCCCGATGTTGAGTAAAATACCCAGGGCAAACAATTGCACTCCCCTTTTTATGAAATAGTCAAATGGTTTTTTTGAAACAGCCAGAAAATAGCCCATCACCGCAAGAAAAACCGTTGCACAAAAAGGCCCACCCAGCATATAGGCTATTTTCCCAACAATGGTTTCATTTGTAGCAACTGAAGCAAACTGTTCCATAATGTGAACCTGTATCATAAACAATACAGCTAAGCCTTTTAGCGTATCGGCGGTTTGATTGCGTTGAACTGAAGCGGTCATCGGATATCTGAATTTATTATCCTCAAAATTAAGAAATTAAATTTAATGTGAAAAGAATGGGTCTGAAATTTTATATGATTGCATTGATATTTGTCAATTTAATATTTTGGTATAGAAATATTTATAAGTTTGTTTATAAATTTAAACAAAACAAAATAAATGGAGAAAAATTATTTTAGAAATTTTTTTGTTATCAGCCTGATAGCAAGTATGATGTTCGTGAATAGCCTTTATTCGCAAACTGCCGGTACTATGACATTTAATGTTACCCCTGCTACTAAAAGCGGAAGCTATTCAGCCACCCACTTTGTAGCCGTATGGGTTGAGTATTCAAGTGGTACATTTGTAAAAACACGTGTAAGACTGGGCTCTTCCGGTAACAGTAATTCCCATTTGCTTTATTGGAAGGCGAAATCAACGTCCAATGTAACAGATGCAACAACAGGTGCGTCTTTAACGTCCTATACTGCATTAACCTACACCTGGAATGGTAATGATATCACTACAGCCACACCTTATACTTTGTTGCCCGATGGTGCTTACCGCGTGTATATAGAATATGCGTGGGATAATTCCACAGTAATCGGAACAGGCAGGGATACCACTTCTGTCGGGTTTATTAAAGGAGGTACTACTTATACTGCGTTGCCTACAGCAGTAACTAATTTCAGTGGCATGTCCATCAGCTGGACACCTGCTGCCCAGAATACAACAGCTGTAACAGCATTAACTTCAACTTCCTTATGTACTGGAGCTTCTGTAAGTGTGCCTTTTACACTTACCGGGACAACAACAGTATACAATAACAATGTATGGACAGCCCAGTTGTCAGATGCTACCGGCAGTTTTGCCTCTCCTGTAAGTATTGGAACACTGAGCAGCCTTACCGGTGGAGCTATTGCTGCTACCATACCTGCAGGGACTTTACCAGGAACAGGATACAGAATCAGGGTAGTGGGAAGTCAGCCGGCAACTATAGGAACAGATAATGGTGCAAATATTACTATTTCTGCCGTTCCTGCAGCTCCAACAGTAGGAACCATAACTCAGCCAAGCTGTACAGTTACAACCGGAAGCGTTGTTCTGACGGGTCTGCCTTCAAGCGGTACCTGGACCATTAATCCGGGAAATATAACAGGAAGTGGAACAACAACAACCATCCCCAATTTAGCTAGCGGAAGCTATAACTATACCGTTACTTTAGGTTGTGCTTCTGCTGCATCTGCTGCTGTGGTTATCAATACAGCTCCTGTTGCACCGGCAGTACCTGTTGTAGGAACTATCACACAACCTAATTGTACAGTCGGAACCGGCAGTGTGGCATTAAGCAATTTACCTGCCACAAACTGGACCATCAATCCCGGTAATATCAGTGGCAATACTACAACGTATACGCTGACTAACCTGAATCCGGGAAATTATAATTTTACAGTAAGTGTAACGGGATGTACTTCTTCAGCTACAGCTACAGTTACCATTAATATTTTTCCTTCTACACCTGCAACACCTTTAGTTGGTAACATCACACAACCCAACTGTACACTTGCCACTGGCAGTGTGGTATTGAGTGGTTTGCCTTCAAGCGGAAGCTGGACCATTAATCCGGGTAGTATTACAGGTTCCGGAACAACCTATACTGTAACTACTCTTGCTCCAGCTAACTATAATTTTACAGTTACCGGAGTTTGTGCTTCTCAGCCAACTGCCAATGTGGTGATTAATCCACAGCCTGTACCACTGGCACCTATCGTCGGAACCATTACACAACCTACCTGTGCCGGTGTAAAAGGCATAGTAGTGCTCAATGGCCTGCCATCAACAGGAAGCTGGACTATTAATCCGGGTAATATCAGTGGAACGGGTTCAACCGCCACCGTTACTAATCTTAATCCGGGAACTTATAATTTTACAGTTACACAAAATTGTAATTCATTGCCATCGGCCAATGTGGTGATTACAACTCCGGTTTATCCGCCAACACCGGTTATCAGTTTAAATTTAAATGTGCTACATTCCGATGCACCAATAGGCAACCAATGGTATAACCAAAGCGGAATAATTACTGGTGCTACTGCTCAGAATTACAACGTAGTTGCCAACGGTATATACTATACCATGGTAACTGTCAACGGTTGCAGTTCAGATTCTTCAAATATGATACAGATTACAACCATTGGAGTTACGGATGTTGAAAAAGACAACAATATAAAGATTTATCCTAACCCTGTTACCAATGAATTGATTATTGAATTGCCTGCCAATAAAGAAAAACAGAATTTTGAAATCTACAATGCCATAGGTGCTGAGGTTTACAAAGGAAGTTTATTAGAAAAAACCATAATACAAACAACCGGCTTTGCAGCCGGCAGCTATACCATAAGGCTGAATAACGGAAAATCACTTGAATTTAGAAAAATACTAAAGCAATAGGGTTTAGTATTTAACAACTATTTATTTTAAATATACTTATTATGTATTTTTAAAAATCTGAAAACTAATTAAGTTGAAATGAAAAATCATTATTCATTAAGATTAATAAAAGTATTGCTGTTTTTAATAGTGATGTTTTGCGCTTCAATTATCAGAGGGCAAAGTTTTGAATACAAACCTGATGATACATTCAAGAGCAGTATTTTCCATCTTGAGTTTGGTGTGGGTTTATACAGTCCGCTTAATTTTGAGTATCTGTCCAGCTTTGTAACACTTCCTCAGAATAAAAGTATAGAATGGATGACTATAATATTTGTGTCTTGGTATGATACAATTTATTCTGATAAAAACTATGATTTCTATCCAAATGTTAGCTTTTTCTATAAGTTTCACTGGAAAAACAACGGGTTTCGATTTGGCTACTCATCTAATAGCCTTTCTTATAAATCTATTGTAGATAGTACATACTGGAATACCTCAATATCAGGTTGGTTCCGGATGTATAGCGGGAATTATCAAATGCATAAGTTCAGTATAGGATACGAAAAAAACTATAGTTTTAAAAGATTTGATTTATATTATGGATTAGATTTTGCATACTATTGGGGAGCTATAGTAGGTTCGTCACTTCTTGGATTTGGTAATCCTGATAATCTGTACAGTCGTAAATACGATTATATTTACAATATTAAACTTAATGAATATAGTATAGCACCTACTCTTGGTATAAGGTATCATTTCTGGAAAATATTTGCAATCTCATCTGAAGCAAATCTGAATCTTTTGTATATTAGTGCTAAGGATACAGAGGGGCATTATCCTTCTTCTTCACGATTCAAAGTATACACTAATCCAATAAGTTCTTTTGCTTTAAGTTTATATTTTTAATTTTTAGTAACCTGATTACTTGCTTGTTATAGTTATCTATTATACTGCCATTCTATTTAATTTTGATGTTCAGCTTGCTGAATTTGTTTATTTATGTTGTTATTGACAAATTAACCCACCTTTAAAAACAGCATAAAATACATTGTGCTTTTAAGATTAAAAAGTAATTTTTTTATTAAAAAAATAAGTATTTTTGATTAATTAATTTCACAATAAAATAAAAATTGAAATTTGCAGCTATTCAATTTGAAATAGAGAAAATTGGTCAATTTTATTCATAATATACATGGAAATAGTTTTTTTATTAAATTAAAATCTAAATTATTATTTATAGTATTTTTTTATTAAAAATGGGTGGATTAATCAGATATTTAAATAATTACAAGAATATAAGAAAGATAATACATGAAAAAAGAACATTATATTCCATTTGATAAAGAATTTTTATTTGAACAATTGTTAGCAGTCAATACTGTTGAAAAAAAGGAAGCCGGTGATTTTAAAAAATTATTTGATATTTCGGAACATTATTTTCATTATGAGGCTTTTAATCTTAATCTTAAATTAAAACAACATTATGCAGCATTTGACCCTGACTTATTAAAAAATGAAAGAGCAGGATTTGTCGGGAAAAGTGAAATTAACATTTTTAAAGAAACCCTGCATAAAGTTCTTGAACGAGGCAATTATACACGTGTTGAACCAGAAATACTAAATCAGGCATTGAGTAATTCAGATTTGATTGGTTTAAAGCTGGCCATTGATTTTGATGACTTTAAGGAATATGAATTGTTTGTAAGGGGTTATAATAAAACAAAAGAAAAAGTAAAAAAATTCTTTTTCTGGAAAAAAGAAATCGAATTGGAGTATTATGACCGTGTTATGATTTATCTTCACTATAATGATGCCGCTTATTTTGAAAGGGAAAAGCGTAAGTTAAAAAAACTGCCTTTTGATCCGTCCTGTATTGTATTGAAGATTTTTAAACGTGTTCCTAAAAATGACCTTGAAACTATATTTCCGAATGCTATTCCTAAAATGTCAAATCTGGATAAATTATTGTTCTGGGTGCCCGGTATTGGTGGTGGTGTTTCTTTAATGGCTACTAAAGTAATTCCTGAATTGATTGCAATGTATGCAGCTTACAAAGCAGGTGAGCATATAGATTTAGGAAACAGTAAAACCGGTTTTTATCAGGGATTGGCAGCATTTGGGGTTTTGGGAGCCTACCTCTTCCGCCAATACAGTGATTTTGTAAATAAGAAAATCAGATTTTCCAAAATGCTTTCAGATAGCCTGTATTTTAAAAACCTGGGAAATAACAGCGGTGCATTTTATTCTTTATTAAACGCATCGGAAGAAGAAGAACATAAAGAATTCATGCTGGCATATACTTTTTTAAATAAAAGTCAAACGCCATTAACTGCAGAAGAACTCGATATGCGGATTGAATCCTGGTTTAAAACAGCGTTAAAAACAGACCTTGATTTTGATGTAGAAGACAGTTTGTTAAAATTAAAAAATATTGGTCTGTGTAATGAGTCAAATGGTAAATGGGAGGTTATTCCATTGAATGAAGCCCTCATCAGAATTGATGAAATATGGGATGGGATTTTTGATTATAATCAAAAATAGTTTTTACTTGATTAGCCCAAAAAAAGAGCTTACTGCAATGCAATAAGCTCTTCAAAATATATTGTTCTGAAAAATTATGCACCCAAAGTTGCTACCATTACTGCTTTTATAGTATGCAGACGGTTTTCGGCTTCGTCAAATACAATAGACATAGGCGATTCGAAAACGTCTTCGGTAACTTCCATACCATCCAGACCGTATTTCTGGAATATATCCTCGCCCATAGTGGTTTCGCGGTTATGGAAAGCTGGTAAACAATGCAGGAATTTCACATTAGGATTGCCGGTTTTCTTAACTACATCCATATTCACCTGATAAGGTTTTAATAAATTGATACGTTCCTGCCATACTTCTGCCGGTTCACCCATAGATACCCATACGTCGGTATAGAGGAAATCAACACCTTTAACGGCTTCTGCCACATCTTCGGTTAAGGTGATGCTGCCTCCCGTCACTTTGGCAATTTCGCGGCATTTTGCCACTAAATCTTCGGTTGGCCAGCAAGCTTTAGGAGCCGCTGCACGGAAATCCATTCCCATTTTGGCAGCACCTACCATTAATGAATTGCCCATATTGTTTTTAGCATCGCCTAAATAACAGAAAGCTACTTTGTTCAATGGTTTATCAGTATGTTCCTGCATGGTGATGAAGTCAGCCAGGATCTGAGTTGGGTGAAATTCGGTGGTTAAACCGTTCCAAACCGGTACACCTGCATATTTGCCTAAATCTTCAACAATTGCCTGTCCGTAACCACGGTATTCAATACCATCGTACATTCTGCCCAATACGCGGGCAGTATCTTTCATGGATTCTTTCTTACCAATTTGTGAACCTGAAGGTCCAAGATAAGTTACATGTGCTCCCTGGTCGTAAGCAGCTACTTCAAAAGCACAACGTGTACGTGTTGAATCTTTTTCGAAAATCAGCGCGATGTTTTTGCCTTTAAGTTTTTGTTGTTCAATACCTGCATATTTTGCCTTTTTAAGGTCAGCAGCAAGATTCAGTAAGAACTTGATTTCCTGTGGCGTAAAATCCAGCAGTTTAAGAAAATTTCTGTTTTTTAAATTGAAAGCCATTTTATGTGAGTTATTATGTTATTAAGTTATTATATTATTAAAGCCCAATGTTTGAATTTTTTCGTAATTCGTATTTATTTATATTAACTATATATCACCGTGCCGGCAGCGTCTTTTCCCAATTCAGCAGAAGTGGTAATGATGCATTCCTTGCCGCCATTTTCTACAAAATACAGCGCTGCTCTTACCTTTGGTGCCATGCTGCCTTCGGCAAAGTGCCCTTCGGCTAAATATTGTTTTGCTTCAGCAATGCTTATTCTGTCTAATCGCTTTTCGTCAGCTTTGTTGAAATTGATACAAACCTTGGGAACATCGGTTAAAATATAAAATTCATCAGCACCTATCTGGGTAGCCAGTAATGAAGATGCAAGATCTTTATCAATTACTGCATCTATACCCTGTAATTTATGGGGCTCCACATGAAAAACGGGAATACCGCCACCACCAACAGTTATTACAATCTGCCCGTCACGTGCCAGATTTTTAATCGACTGAATATTATTGATTTTCATTGGTTTTGGTGAAGCAACAACCTTGCGGTAACCTCTTCCTCTGGGGTCAACGGCAAATTTAGCACCGGTTCCGGCTGCATATTTATCCGCTTCTTCTTTGGTATAGAATGGACCAACCGGTTTGGTCGGGTTCTGGAAAGCAGGATCGTTTTTATCTACTTCAACCTGAGTTATGATAGTGATAATATCACGCTCCATGTTTTCTTTTTCCAGTACATTACGCATTTGCTGTTCTATCATATAGCCGATGGAACCCTGGGTTTCTGCCACGCAAAAATCTATAGGCATGGCAGGAATGCCAAACATTTTGAATCCTCCTTCGTGCTGCAGCAATACGTTGCCAACCTGAGGTCCGTTACCATGACCGATAACAATGTCATAGTCCTTTTTTAATAATTCGAGTAAATTGGTACAGGTATTGTACACATTCTCTTCCTGTTCGTCAATGGTACCGCTTTGGTCACCTCTTAATAGTGCGTTCCCTCCGAACGCGATTACAGCCAGTTTCTTCATTAATCTAAATGTCTTTATATATGATGTTCAATATTTTTCTGAAAAAAATAACAGACTTTCTTAGCCTTGATGTTCAATTGAACCTTGAGTATAAGCAAGCCTGCAAGTATAAATAGCTCTTAAATAAAGAGTAAGCTTAATTTTTCGGCAAAATTACATATTTTTTTGAATTTTAGTAATTTTTTTGCCACAAAGTCACAAAGGCGCTAAGTTTTAGTTTTCGATATTCAACACCAGTCTATTTTTCTTTCTCGCAGATTTCAGCAGAATTCTACCTTCTGCTTTTTAACATTCTACATTTTCCATCATAAATTATACATTCACTTCGGTCTTTTGTCATTAATATCTATTTTTTCCCCGTAGTTACCTGACCGCTCTTATAATCCAGCTGCGAACCGAACATGCTGTGCGGAATCATATAAATGGCAAGTAAAACAGCCATTGCAATAATGGCAAATGTCTTTTTATTGCGGTCTTTATAGAGTTTAAAGGCAGCAATTACCCAGAAAATGAAGGCTACAGCTGTTTTGTTATCAGTAAGGTCTTTGCCGATAGGCCAACCTGTCCAGTAAGCACCGAAAGCATATTTCTGTACGATAGGACCGAGGATGATACCTCCAAAAAACAAGGTAATTACTGTAACCAGTGCATACTGATAAGTATATTTTCCTTTTATCAGGGCTTCTATACCGGTGCGGGTTGAAAAAAGCATAGCCAGAAACATAAACAACACGTGAGGAATCAATATATATAAAGGTACATCACCTTTAAAGCGGATTACAACAGCATCTAACGTTAATGCATAATCATCACTGCCCAGTTTTAAAAATACCCTGTATTCAATTTTTCCTGCAGGTGGCTGAGCAGGCAAACTGCCTTCCAGATTATCACCATTCTGCATCATTTGAACAACTGTCCAGTCATCCATTGAATTCAACCTCTTAAAAACGATAGATCCTGTATATAACTTAAATTTATTTTCAATAGTAATTACAGCATTACTGCTGCTGCTGTTTGTCCGCAGTAATTTATATTTTACTTCTTTATCAGCAATAGTAATACTTCCTTTTTTAGGATAGGTAGGACCTGTCATTTTTTGATAGGTAGCTATAGCCAATGTGAAAACCACAGCGAATATCCAAAACAATATTGATTTAACTAAGTAACTCATCATTCATAAATTTAGGTTAATAATTTATTTAATTTTATGTAAAATGTCATAAATGGTCTGATGTATATCTGTTCTGATATTCATCCTGCTTAGTTTAGTATTTGAAGCATCAGGATTTACCCTGTTCGAAAGAAAAATATAAATCAGATTCTCCTCAGGGTCAGCCCAAACATAAGTTCCTGTAAACCCTGAATGTCCAAAACTCTTTTCTGAAGCACTCTTGCAAACCGGACCGTTTTCTGAAGGTATGGCCAGTTGCCTGTCAAAGCCCAATGCCCTGCGGTTGGCAGTTCCCGGAAATTGCTGTGATGTAAATCTTGCAATAGTGCTGTCGTTAAAATACTTCTTTCCACCATATTCACCATGCTGAAGCAATAGCTGGAATATAACAGCTAAATCACCTGCATTGCCGAATAATCCTGCATGACCGGAAACACCGCCCAGCATGGCTGAGCCGGGATCGTGCACATATCCATGTATGAGTTGTTTGCGGAAAATACTATCATTTTCTGTTGGAACAATTGATCTTATGTCATGTGATTGAAGTGGATTAAAACCAGTCTTTCTTAAGCCCAGAGGCAGATAAAAATTTTCATCAACATATTGATCCAGCGGTTTTTTAGTGATTTTCTGAACCAGTTCTTTCATTAAATAAAAGCCCAGATCACTGTATTCGTATACTTCCTTGTTATTTACTTCAGAATTGATGATGGCTTTTAAGATTTTTTCGTTGTAATCATTCAGAATATAAAGGCTGTCAGCAACTTTTACCGTATGTTTTTTATCAGGAGTATGACTGTATATATTACTGTCAGGATTACCGTTAACAATGGTTTCCTTATAAAAAGGGATCCAGGGTTTTAATCCGGCCTGATGGCACATAACCTGCCTTACAGTAATATTTTTTTTGTTGGAATGTCTTAAATACTTTAAATAATAGGAAAGCCTTTTATCCAGACTGATTTGTCCTTCTTCATATAATTTCATTACTGCTAATGTAGTTGCAGCAACTTTGGTAATGGATGCCAGATCATATAAATCTGAATTTTTAACAAAAGCAGTACTATCGTAAGTTGTTGTTCCAAAAGATTTCTGGTAAAATACCATGCCATCTTTGGCAATCAACAGCTGACAACCTGGATAGGCTTTTTCATTAATTCCTTTAATGGCAATGGAATCAATAATGTTTAAACTTGCAGCGTTGATGCTTAATTCTTCAGGCAGGCAAGTGCCGAGTCTGATTTTGGGTGTATAAATCTGTGAATTGACAGGAAATTTCTCTGAGATACTTACAGGAAGTTTACCGTATGACTGAAATCCGCCAAAGAGCAATTCTGCCACCTGTTTCTGGGTTTCTGCTTTATCCTGATTGGCTACAACAATGGCCAATGGATTTAAGCTGCCATTGAATATGCTAAGGGCATACGGATAACCAAAATATACAAATATCAGTTTGCCTGACTTTGAAAGCGTGTCAATTAATTGTATGGTTTGTTTTGAAAAACCGAAACTTTTAGAAGCCAGACTACTGGTATTGTGAATGCTGACAATAAATATATTGTGATTTTTTATTTGATTTAACAAACTGTCTTTTTCTGATTCAGAAAAATTTTTCGGAAGATTGTAATTTGTAGTATTTGTATAATTTATAATGGTTTGCTGAAAATCAGTAATAGTATTTTCACCAATTGAGAGCACTCCGATATTATTGTTTTCTATGTTTTTAATCGGAATAATATGGAGCTCATTTTTAACAATTGTAATGGATTGCCTGGAGATTTCATTATTTATGATATCAACCTGTCTGGTGTTTAGCTTTTCGAATAAATGTTCGGTTTCAACAGGTTTATATTCATTGAGACCGGCAAGATATTTGTAGGTCAGCACTTTTTTGCATTTAGCATCAATTTCAGCTTGAGTTATCCAATTACTATCAACAGCAATTTTAATACTGTTAATTGCAGTTCCAATATTTTCAGGCAATAATAAAATATCATTTCCGGCTTCCAAAGCCTTTACTTCAATAACACCTGGTTTAAAATAGCTGGTAACACCTTTCATTTCCAGTGCATCTGTAAATATCAATCCGTCAAATTTCAACTCATTTCTTAAAAGATTGGTCACAATATTTTTGGATAATGAAGAGGCTGTATTGGCAATGGTATCGTAGGCAGGTAAAAACAAGTGGGCTGCCATAACACCTGTAACCCCATTATTGATTAATTCCTTGAAGGGATAAAGGTCAAGGGTATCAATGGTTTCTTTTGAATGATTGATAACAGGTAAGGTGTGATGTGAGTCAGAATCGGTATCACCATGTCCGGGGAAGTGCTTGGCTGAAGTGATTATACCATTATCCTGCATGCCTTTCATATACATAATTCCTTTTTTGGCAACTTCATATTTGTTTTCGCCAAAAGAACGGCTATTAATGACAGGATTTTTGGGATCTGAATTGATATCAACCACAGGCGCAAAATTGATATGTATGCCCATTAGCTTACATTCACGGGCAATTTCTTCGCCCATGCGGTAAATCAGGCTGTCATTTTCCAAAGCACCCAGTGCCATTTGTCTCGGAAAGGCAGGTGTACTGTCCAACCGCATATTCAGCCCCCATTCACCATCAATTGATACGAACATTGGTGTTTTTGCTGATTTTTGATAATAGTTGGTCACATTTGCCTGAGCTATGGGACCACCTTTAAAAAAACAAACACCACCAATATTATATTTAGCAATGCTTTTTGCTATGGTATCGTAATAGGATTGTTTCTGGTCAGAATTGGAACGGATAATAAATAACTGTGCAATTTTTTCAGCAGGGCTGAGGGTGTTAAATACAGAATCAACCCATTTATCTCTTTTGTTGTCCTGTTGAAGCGGTAAATAGATTTTTTGTGAAAACCCAGATAAACTTAGTATAATTGATATTGTAAAGAGGAAATATTTTATTTTAATCATTAGCGTCAATGTAAATCTGTATATTTTTATAAGCTACAAAAGTAAGTTTTATCCTATTAAATTGCAAATTGAAATTGGGTTTATACCGGCAAAAAAAAAGTCCCGAGGTAATCGGGACTTTTTTTAGATAAAGAAAAAAATTATTTTACTTTTCCAGCTAAGTCATTACCAGCTTTGAATTTTACTACTTTTTTTGCAGCAATTTTAATTTCTTTACCAGTTTGTGGGTTACGGCCTTTTCTAGCTGCTCTTTTAGCAATTGAGAAAGATCCAAAACCTACTAATGCTACTCTATCACCTTTTTTCAAAGATTTAGTTGTTGCACTTACGAAAGCATCTAATGCTTTTTTTGCGTCAACTTTAGTCAATTTTGACTCAGCTGCCATAGCGTCAATTAATTCTGCTTTGTTCATTTTTGTAAATGATTTAATGATTATTAATAAATTAACGATACAAATATAGTTATAAAATGACCTAAGTCAAGCTTTTTAACAAAAAAAATTGTAAAATGTTAATAAACTAGGCGTTTTGTTAATAACTTTTTGTAGTTATTGCCTATTAATAGTGGTTTTAGGACTTTCCTCTATTAAAATGCCCTTTTATATGGCTTTCCAATTATTATCAATTGGGTATCCCCTTAAGAACTCAGTAATCAGGATTTTGTTTTTTCCGGCGGGCTGAATTTCTTCCAAAAAAACAAAACCATCAATCGTTGAGATTTTTAAAAAAGTTTTTTTATCTGTAAAAACGCCGGCGACTGCATGCTTATGTTCAGTAATTTCGATTTTTACCTTGAATATCTTAAGGTAAAGTTCAGCTGAATTTTCAGATATTAAGCATGTATTGGCTGCAGGTGTTGGATTTAAGCCCCTTACCAGATTGAAAATGGCTTTACTTTTATTGTTCCAGTTGATTTTACAATCAGGTTTTAATATTTTTGGCGCCTTATTTAATTTTAATGCATTGGCTGATAAATTATGTTGTTCAACAGTCTGAACATCAGTATGGAATATTGTTTCAACCGTCTTAATCAGTAAACTTGCCCCGCATATTTTCATTCTGTTATATAATTCACCGAAACTTTCATCTTCACCTATATTTATGCTTTCTGATAAAATTATCTTTCCTTCATCAATATTTTCGTTCAGGAAAAATGTAGTAAGCCCGGTTTCTTTTTCTCCATTGATGATGGCCCGGTTAATTGGTGCGGCACCACGATAATCGGGGAGGAGTGAAGCATGCAGATTGAAACATCCCATGGGTGGCATTTGCCAGACGATGCTGGGTAATTTCCGGAAAGCAACTACTATAAATAAATCAGCATTAATAGCTTTCAGGCTATTAAGAAAATTTTCATCAGACAGGTTTTCAGGCTGTAAAATATTTAAATTATTTTTAACAGCATAGTTTTTTACAGGTGATGCTGTTATTTTCTTTCCTCTTCCGGCCGGTTTATCAGGGGTGGTAACAATTGCTTTGATGGTATAATTGTATTGCAGCAGGGCATCCAATGATGCAACTGCAAATTCAGGTGTACCAAAAAAAACAATTGATCGGTTCAATAGTGTGAAAATTATGAAGGATTATATTTCGAAATCAGCTCTTTCTGTAATGCTACCATTTTTATAGCAGTTATAGCTGCTTCAGTCCCTTTATTACCATGTTTACCACCTGAACGGTCTTTGGCCTGCTCATATGAATTTGTAGTTAATACACCAAATACTACAGGTGTGGCATAATCTGTAGTAAGCTTCATGATTCCGTTTGAAACTGCATCACATATAAAATCGAAATGCCGTGTTTCTCCCTGAATAACACAACCAAGGCATATTACAGCATCTACATCAGTATAGTCCAGTAAAAACTGGGCTCCCAACGTAAGTTCAAAGCTGCCTGGTACGTATTTAACGGTGATGTTTTTAGCTTTAACTTTATGATACATTAATGTTTCCACAGCACCCAAACATAATGCTTTGGTGATTTCTTCGTTCCATTCCGAAACGACAATGCCAAAACGCATGTCTTTAGCTTTTGGTACCCTTTTGGTATCGTAAGCAGATAAATTTTTAAGAATTGTTGCCATAATTATATTTATAAAACAATGGGCAATTTGCTATTTTTCTGCAAATTGCCCATTGTTGATTATTATCTGAAATATTATTGATTTAACATTCCTTTTGCTTTAGCAATGTATTTATCTATTTCTCTTGATTCCTGTGATTTGAAATATTCTTTTTTAATTTTTTCGTAAGTTTTCAAAGCATTTCCCCAGTCCCCTTTGTCTTCATAAACAAAACCGGCTTTCATCAGACATTGTGGAGTAGAAAAATTATTTTTATTTTTTTCAGCTGCTTTAAGATAATATTCCAATGCTTTATCTTTATCATTTAATTCCAAATATGCATCCCCGATAGCTGCTGTAGCAAGTGAGCCAACAATCTGGTCATCAGAACTGAAATCTTTTAAATATTTTATAGCATCATCATATTTTCCTTTTTTCAGGTAAATAATACCGCAATAATATTTGGCTAAATTTGATGCTTTTGTAATACTATAATTGTCAATAACTTCAAGGAAACCAATGTGCTGTCCGTCTCCATTTAGGGCTAAATCCAGTGAATCGATTTCAAAGTATTTTTCAGCATAGAACATTTCAGCGTGTGCTTTTGCTTCCTGCGGTTTTAAATAAAATTGTTTGATACCAAAATAACCTAAAACGATAATCATTATAGATCCAAGAACTATGAATATTATTTTTTGATTTTTTTCAATAAATTGTTCTGTTCTTCCTAATGCTTCTTCTACTGCAATGATTTTTCCTTCAGTACTGTCTTGTTTCTTTACCATATTATTTTTATTTTAAGCCTGCAAAATTATAAAAAAAATTAGAATACTCAACAATATTTTTATGTAAAGCCTAATTTTTAGATTAAAATACTTTAATTCACAAATAAAAAATCAATAATCTTGTAAAAATCAGTTTTTTATTTAAAATACTTTTACTAATTTTGCACTCCAATTTTAAAATAGCGGATATATTATATTAATGTACTCATTATCTATAAATTGAACAGATAATTAAATAAATTTATTAACCGGGTAATTAAATTTACCATAAAAGAAACAAAATGACAGACGAATTAAATGTCAATTTAGAAGCTGAAAACAGCGAAGAAATTATCAATCAGCAAACAGAAGAACTAGCAGTTGAGGCAACTAACGAAGAAATTGCAACAGAAACAGTTGCAGAAGCAGCCGTTGCAGTTGAAGAAGTAAAAGCAGAAGTTGCCGTTGAAGAAAAACCTGCAGAAGTTGCAGTAGAAGAAGCACCAGCCGAAGCACCAGCAAAAAAACGCTATGTTCCTGAAACCATCTCTTTAGAAAATTTCGACTGGAATGCGATTGGAAAAAAACAATTAAATTACACAGAGGCAGAAAGAGTACAATTAGAAGAAGCTTATGATAAAACATTCAGCCAGATCGTTGAACGCGAAGTGGTAGATGGTATTGTTGTAGCAAAAAACAACCGCGAAGTTGTTGTAAATATTGGTTTTAAATCTGACGGTGTTATTCCACTTTCAGAAGTAAGATACAACCAGAATTTAAAAATTGGTGATACTATTGAAGTTTATGTTGAAAGTCAGGAAGACTTAAACGGACAATTAATTTTATCTCACAAAAAAGCCAGATTATTAAAATCATGGGATAGAGTTAATAAAGCTTTCGAAACTCAGGAAATTATTACAGGTTTTGTAAAATGCAGAACCAAAGGTGGTTTAATCGTTGATGTATTTGGTATAGAAGCTTTCTTACCGGGTTCACAAATTGACGTGAAACCAATCCGTGATTATGATATTTTTGTTGAGAAAAACATGGAATTCAAAGTTGTTAAAATCAACCACGAATACAAAAATGTTGTAGTTTCTCACAAAGCGTTGATAGAAGACGAAATTGAACAACAAAAAGCTGATATCATTGCTAAATTAGAAAAAGGTCAGGTACTTGAAGGTACTGTTAAAAATATTACATCTTATGGTGTATTCATCGATTTAGGCGGTGTTGATGGTTTAATCCACATTACTGACTTATCATGGGGCAGAATCAACCATCCTGAAGAAATCGTTACCTTAGACGAAAAAATCAATGTAGTTATTCTTGATTTCGATGAAAACAAAAAACGTATTGCTTTAGGTTTAAAACAATTAACTCCTCATCCTTGGGATGCATTGGATGCTAAATTAGCAGTTGGTGATAAAATTAAAGGAAAAGTTGTAGTTATAGCTGATTACGGTGCATTTATGGAAATCGTTCCTGGTGTTGAAGGTTTAATCCACGTTTCAGAAATGTCATGGTCACAACATTTAAGAACTGCGCATGATTTCTTGAAAATCGGTGATGAAGTGGAAGCTATCATTTTAACCCTTGACCGCGACGAAAGAAAAATGTCATTGGGTATCAAACAATTGATCCCAGATCCATGGACTGACATTGCAGCAAAATATCCTTTGAAATCTCAGCATAAAGCTGTTGTTCGTAACTTTACCAATTTCGGTATTTTTGTAGAACTTGAAGAAGGTGTTGATGGATTAATCCACATTTCTGACTTGTCATGGTCTAAAAAAATCAAACATCCTGCTGAATTTACAAAAATCGGTGATTCTATCGAAGTAATCGTTCTGGAAGTAGACAGCGAAAACAGACGTTTAAGCTTAGGTCACAAACAACTGGAAGAAAATCCATGGGAAATCTTCGAAACCGTTTTCACAGTTGATTCTATCCACAAAGGAACCATCGTTAGTTCATCTGATAAAGGTGCTATCATAGCTTTACCATATGGTGTTGAAGGATTTGCTCCATTCCGTCACCTTGTAAAAGCTGATGGCAGCAATGCTAAAGTAGATGAAACTATTGATTTTAAAGTGTTGGAATTCTCTAAAGACAACAAAAAAATCATCGTTTCTCATACCAAGATTCATCAGGATGCTGTTCAGGATGAAAAATCAAAATCAGATAACGACAATAAACGTAAAGAAAAAGAACAGAAAAAAAGCGTTAAACAAAATAACGACAATTTAGAACGTTCTACTTTGGGTGATATCGAAGCATTATCTAATTTAAAATCTGAAATGCAAAAATCAGAAATTGAAAAATTAGAAGCTATGCAGAAAAAAGAAGAAGCTAAAAAAGCAAAGAAAACTACTGCTAAAAAAGAAGAAGTTGAAGAAGAAACAACTCCTGAAGCAGAAGCAGAAACTGCAGTTGAATAATACTTCTCTTAACATATATTTAAAATCCCGCTTATGGCGGGATTTTTTTTTGTGCCAAAGTCATCTAATAAATAAATGACGTCTTTATTTAAGCCACTGCAATAACCCCTGACAGGGTTTTAAACCCTGTCAGGGGTGGACGTATTGTTTGCATCACTGAACTCATTGTTTGCCCCATTCTGTTCAATGAAGGCTACACTCTGCTCAATGATGATGTCACTCTGCTCAATGAAGGCATCACTCTGTTTATTGAAGACGTCATTCTGCTCAATGAAGGCAACATACTGTTCAATGAAGACATCACTCTGCTCAATGAAGGAACACTCTGTTCAATGAAGACGTCATTCTGCTCATTGCAATTTATTTCATGAAAATTCAGAAATATTCTTTAAAATTATCTAAGTTTGTTCCTTACAATTCATAATTCATAATTTATAACTCATAATTCATAATGAAGCCTTTTTCTCTTTGCATCCTTGGCAGTGGTTCTGCTGCACCCACCAAAACAAGGAATCTGAGTGCCCATGTAGTAAATATTCATGATAGCTTATTTCTGATAGATTGTGCAGAAGGATGTCAGATGCAAATCCGTAAATACGGTATCAAGGGCAGCCGTATCCATCATATTTTCATCAGTCATCTCCATGGTGATCATTATCTTGGGTTGATGGGTCTGCTTTTTACTTCTCACCTGTTTGGCAGGACAGAACCCATGCATATTTATGCACCTGCTGCTTTACTGGAAATTATTGATTTACAGTTAAAACATTCCAATACCACCCTTTTATATCCGCTGATTTTTCATGAATTGATGCCTGATGTTAAATCATTGATACTGGAAACAAAAAAAGTTGATATTTATGCTTTCCCCTTACAGCACCGCATTCCCTGCTGGGGATTTCTGTTCAGGGAAAAAGCAAATGGAATCAAAATAAATAAAGAATTTATCGCTTTGGAAAATCCGGATATCGATGCCATTAAAAATATAAAAGCCGGCGGGGATTATATCAATAAGCTAGGCCTTGTTTTTAAAAATGAAGTCATTACCCAGTCGAATCTTAATGTAAGGAGCTATGCATATTGCTCCGATACCATTTACGATGAAAACATCATCCCTTTTATTGAGAATACCACTTTACTCTACCACGAAGCTACCTTATTGGATGATATGGCTGAAATTGCAAAACAAAAATTTCACACCACCGCTAAAGAGGCTGCTATAATTGCCGGAAAAGCCAATGTAAAGCAATTATTAATCGGTCATTTCTCTGCAAGATACGATGATGCGTCTCCTTTATTGAACGAAGCACGGGAATATTTCCCCAATACCATTGCCGCTGAAGACGGAATGAAGGTGGAATTATGAGTTATGAATTATAATGTGTTAATGCGGTGATGCGGTGATGCGATAATTTGCAGAAGTCCTCATATTGTCAGTTTTTTTATTTCCTAATTCCAGATTCCTAATTCCAGATTTAATTCTTCCCTCAACCTTCTGCCTTCTACCTTCTACCTTCTAATTTCTAACTTCTAAATTTATTACTGATTTATATACTTTATTGAAAAATAATTTATAAGTTTGTATCATTATTAATTAAAATTTATCAGCTATGCATTTAATGTATGTAATTCTTTATGTTTTATTCGTTTTGGTTATTCTTATCAAAACTTATGGTATTATCCAGATTATCAAGGGATTTATCAGTAAAAATGAAAAGCAATGGGTAAAAGGCTTTTATACGGTTGCTGTTGCTTGTATCCTCTTATTAACAACTTTGGCGTATGGCATACATGGTTGTCCAAAGTTCCATAAATGTAAAGGCGATGATTGTAGAATGATGGGTGATAGTAGTATGACAAATTGTAAATCAATGCATAATTGCAAAATGTATTGCATTGAAATGAATGATGAATGCTGTGAAAAAGGGAAAATGGATTCAACTGCAGCTTGTTGTGATAAAAAAGTAATTTGTATAGAACGAGAAAAGAAAGTAGTAAAAGAATAACATAAATTACAAATAAAGAAAAGCCGTCAATACGTAATTGACGGCTTTTTGCTTTTTATATGATTAATGATAAAAACTGATTACTGAATCAATAATCTTTTTATTCTATAAGATAACAACTTATAATTAAGCTCAGAATTATTTATATTTGCAAAATAATTCATTGAATTTTTGAATCTTTGAATTTTTAAATCACCAAATCGCTAAATCTTTAAATCACCAAATCCAATGCAGCAATTAGTTGGCAAAATTATAAAACTCCGTGCCATGGAACCCGAAGATGTTGATCTTCTTTACAATTGGGAGAACGACAGCAGCGTCTGGCACATTTCAAATACGGTTTGCCCATTTTCACGCTATGCCGTGGAACAATATGTATTCAGCCTGCAGGATATTTATACAGCCAAACAACTCAGATTGATGATATCTCATGATAAAAAAGCCATTGGTTGTATTGATATCTTTGATTTTGATCCTTTGAACAAAAAAGCAGGTGTTGGTATATTAATTACTGATGAAAACAGGAGTAATGGTTTTGCTTCAGATGCACTTGAAACGCTTATTAAATACTGTTTTAATATATTGCAATTGCATCAGCTCTATTGCAGTATATTAACGGATAATGAAGCCAGTCTCAGATTGTTTACCAAACATGGATTTACGGTCTGTGGTACCCGAAAAGACTGGGTTAACACAGATAATGATTGGAAGGATGAATATTTTTTGCAATTGATGAATCAATAACTAGCTAAACTTAGGTATAATTTCTATTTTTGCAGCTTCAAACGTAATTTAAATGAAGAAGAACAAAAAATATATTAAATGGGGAACTGTCATTATTGTGCTGATAGCATTTATAGTTGGCTTTGTAATTTATCAGCGGTTATTTGCACCCAATGTAGCTAAAGATAAAGCCTATTTATACATTCATTCCCATGCAGATTTTAATCAGGTGATGCAAACGCTGGAAAGTGAGAATTTATTGAAGAATACTGCTTCATTTGAGTGGCTGGCCAAAAAGAAAGGCTATGCAGAGAATGTAAAAGCCGGTAAATATTTACTTAAAGCTGGCATGAACAATAATCAACTGGTAAATATGCTGCGCTCAGGCAATCAGGAAGCGGTTAATCTGGTTTTTAACAATCTCCGCACCAATGAACAACTGGCGGGAAAATTATCCCGACAAATTGAAACTGACAGCATAACATTGCTTAGTGCATTTGCAAATCCTGATTTTTTATCAAAATATAATACGAATCCTGAAGAATTGCGTTTACTTTTTATTCCCAACACCTATAAAATATGGTGGAATACTTCTGCTGCCGAACTGATGGACCGGATTATGAAGGAATACCGGAAATTCTGGAACGATGATCGTAATGCAAAGCTGTATAGTGCCGGATTAAACCAGAAAGAAGTGGCAATTATTGCCTCCATAGTTGAAGAAGAAACCAATAAAAATGACGAAAAACCCACTGTTGCCAGTGTTTATGTTAACCGGCTTAAAAAGAACATGCTCTTACAGGCTGATCCTACTGTGAAATATGCAGTGGGCGATTTTACATTAAAACGCATACTCAATAAGCATCTGCAAACGGATTCGCCTTATAATACCTATAAATATTCAGGTTTGCCCCCGGGACCCATCTGTATTCCTTCCATTGCTTCTATTGATGCCGTTTTGGCCAATAAAAAAACAGATTATCTGTATTTCTGTGCCAAAGAAGATTTTTCAGGCTATCATAATTTTGCTAAAAATATGAATGATCACCTGGAAAATGCCCGCAAATATCAGCAAGCTCTTAATAAACGAAAAATATTTTAAATACATTATTTATAAATCCCAATACCCAATAGCCAATAACTTAATAACTTAATAACTTAATAACTTAATAACCTATTAACTTAATAACTAAATAAAAAAATGAAAACCTTAACATCATTATTTACCCTATTATTATTAACAACAACTGCTTTATTTGCCTTAAAACCTGAAAAAGAATATAAAGTTTTACCCGATGAGTTTGGTATTACTTATGAAAAGCTTACAATACCTACAAAAGACAATATGCATATAGCTGCATGGTTTTTTAAAGCAGCAACTGAATCAAAGAAAATAGTTATTATAAGTCATAGTGGCGATGGCAATATGTCGAATATGATAGAAATGGCCAGTCAGTTTATTACGTTGGGGTATAATGTAATTACTTATGATTACCGTGGCTATGGTGAGAGCAGTGAGTTTAAGATAAATAATAACTTTTATATGTATGCTCAGTTCGAAAAAGATTTAAATGCCGTATTGGATTACACCCGCAAATTTTATTCTAAATACCGCCAGGTTGATTTATACGGTAAGGGCATGGGAGCCGGCTTATCTATAGGCGTTGGCTGCAACCGTCCTGAAGTAAATAAGATTATTGCCGATTCTCCTTATAATACACTGGAAAGTATGCAAAAAAGATTAAAGGAAGTTCAGAATCTGGACGTAATTATTCCTTTGGCTTTCGATAAATTTCTGATAGAACCTGAATATGCTGTTGCTGAAAGAGGCAAAAATGTTGCTGGAATATTATTAATCTGGGGCGAAAAAGATGAAATTTGTGCCCAGAAAGATATCCGTTTATTAAGAAAACTTGCAAAATGCCCTACTGAAGATTACAAGGTAATAGGTGCTACAGGAGAAAATAATTTTTCAATCAATAAAGCAAAATACCTCGAAGAACTTAAAAAATTTACTAAATAACTTTATCCTAAATTATGAATGCATTTAAAGCATACGATATCAGGGGGATTTACAATGAAGATTTTAATAAATCGGATGTTTACCGCATTGGATTTTTCCTGCCCTCATTGCTAAAGGCTGATAAAGTTCTGGTTGGACGCGACGTAAGAGCTTCCTCTCCTGAGATTTTTGAGTATTTATGTAAAGGAATCACTGACAGTGGCATAGATGTTTATGATATCGGTCTGTCAACCACACCTTTGGTATACTGGGCAACTGCCAGATTCGGATTTGATGCTTCAGTAATGATTACCGCATCACACAATCCGAAGGAATATAACGGATTAAAAATATCACGTAGCAATGCGTTGCCGGTTGGTCTTGATTCAGGTTTAGGTGAACTGAAAAAATTGATGGAAACTGCTGATATCATTATTGCTCCACAAAAAGGCAAAATTATTGAATATGATATAAAGGAAAAATATCTTGATTTTCAACGTAATTATTTATCGGATATCAGCAATCTGAATATTTCCATGGATTGTTCTAATGGCATGGCAGCCTTATTGATAAAAGACATACTAGGTAATCAGCCGCATTATATTTTCGATGAGTTGGATGGCAGTTTTCCCAATCATGAGGCCAATCCGCTTGAAGCTGAGAATATTGTCGATTTGCAGCATTTGGTTGCTGAAAATAAAAGCGATATAGGTGTTATTTTTGATGGAGATGCTGACCGGGTTATGTTTGTGGATGAAAACAGTAAATTTATTTCACCAGATCTGATTATCGGTTTACTGTCACATTATTTTCTCGAAGAAAAAGGATTAAAAGGCAATGTACTGCAGGATATCCGCACGTCCAAAGCTGTTGGCGAATACATCAGGAAGTTTGGCAGCGAAATCTATACATGGAAGGTTGGAAGAGCTTATGCCGCATTGAAACTCCGCGAAATTGACGGAATTTACGGTGGTGAGCTCGCCGGACATTATTATTTTAAGGATTTTTATTATTCCGATTCAGGAATATTAGCCTGTTTACTGGTACTTGATATAGTGGCTAAATTTAAAAGACAGGGCATTAAGCTGTCTGAAGCTATTGCCGGTATTTCAAAATATGCCAATTCCGGAGAAATTAATTTCAGAATTGAACAGAAACAGGAAGCCATGGATGCCATCCGTGATCATTTTTCGGCACAGGAAAAACCTTTGGCCTATTTTGATTTTGATGGTTACAGGGTAGAGTTTAAAGACTGGTGGTTTAACGTTCGCCCTTCAAATACTGAACCTTATCTGCGTTTTCTGGCAGAAGCAATCAATACGGATTTACTCGAAACCAAAGTTGCAGAGGTCAATAAAATTATCAGCGCTTTTCGATAGTTGTAAGTGATTAGTGGCAAGCGATAAGTGATAACGTTCCACAGCTTGCTGCTTGAGGGGTGTTAATCCCGCTTTCTTTTCTGCTTGCTAATTTGTTAATTACTTGTTTTTTATATTTTTTTATTTTTAAAACCCCGCTTGCAGCAAGGTGCTGTTAGCGGTTTGTTTTTGTTTTTTCAAGCTCTTTTTTCATTTTTTGTCCACAAGTTATTAGTATTCCTATAAGGTCTTTGTCAATTTTTTTACTGATAATTTTCTTTTTAGCTTTTATACAATAAATTGTTGGAGTACAAAATGTTATTTCATGTATTGTGTCAGTATATGTCATTTTCAAAGGATTAATTTCCCTCTTTTCTGTTGGATATTTTTTAAAATATTTTTCCCATTCAGCAAAATGTTTACGAAATATTATTTTTATAAATAATGTATCCTTTAGATATATTGTTCTCCTAGAGTATCCAAGTTCAGCCTGATATGTAGCATCAATTAATACAAGTTTATTATTGAAATAATAGCCATCAAGTCCGCCACCACAATCTGACATGTCAGGATAAGAGATTTTTAAAAGCTTATGCTTAGATTTTAATGAATCAATCGTTTTGATATACTTCTGAATCTCCTTTTCAATAATAGTCTGACTTGAAAGGTTTAAAGTTAGTATTAATAAAAATAAAAAAAATATCAGATTTTTCATTTCTTAAACTTACTGCTAACTTGTCGCTTTTCGCTTGTCACTTATAACTCATAACTCATAACTCATAACTAAATAAGCCCTTGTTTGTGCTTTTCGCCTATAACTTTCAGCATATCCTGTGTCATCGCATCCAGATCAAATGCAGGTTGCCAGCCCCATTCTTCGCGGGCACAGCTGTCGTCAATTGAATTAGGCCATGAATCAGCAATTGCCTGACGGAAATCAGTTTTATAAGTGATTTCAAAACCGGGAATATATTTTTTAATGGATTCAGCCAATAATTTGGGTGTAACGCTGAAAGCTCCAACGTTAAAGTCGGAATGATTCTTTAACTTGCTGAAATCAGCATGGAATAAATCAATGGTTGCTTTTAAACAATCAGGCATATACATCATTGGCAACATGGTATCTTCGCTGAGGAAGCATTCAAATTTTCCTGTTTTAACCGCTTCATAGTATATTGCAACAGCATAATCAGTGGTTCCGCCACCGGGTAAAGTCTCATTGCTGATAATACCAGGATAGCGCAAACCTCTGATATCCATTCCGTATTTGGCAACATAATAGTCAGCCAGTAATTCACCGGCAACTTTTGTAACACCATACATGGTTGTTGGTTTTAAAATGGTTTTCTGTGGTGTATTATCAACCGGAGTAGTTGGTCCAAATGCAGCGATTGAACTTGGAATCAGCACTCTTGCCAGTTTTTTCTCACGGGCTAGTTCCAGCACATTAATTAAACCATTAATATTAACTGTCCATGCCAGCATAGGATTTTTTTCGCCAACAGCTGAAAGAATTGCAGCCAGATGAATGATAGCATCAATCTGATAATTATCTATGATGGCTCCCATTGCTGATGCATCAAGTACATCTAATTTTACAAAAGGGCCGCTATCTTTAATTTTTTTACTGGCATTGTCACATTTATCGGAAGCAATAACATTCTCGCCTCCATAAATATTACGTAATGCCAATACCAATTCTGACCCGATTTGTCCTGATGAACCTGTTACTAATATTTTCTTTATCATTATTTATTTGATTAAGTGTGTTTTATAAAAATATTTGATTGATTTTTTTCGACTGTTAATTCATCAACAAAGGTAAATATTTTGAGGTAAATGCAGAATAAAAAAGCGAATAATTCTTAATTATAATATAATATTTTTAGTTGAAATAATATTAGACAGATTAATTATTAAAACTTGTTAAAATTTCGAATCAAAAACTATGGTAATTAATAATTGGCATAAATATTGTTATTGAAAAAAAGTCTGAAAATATAATGTTTATATCTTATTTATTTATAATTTTGTAGGCTAAATTTCGGACATCAGTTCACTTATTTAAAAACTTTAAAATTTAAGAAAAAAAATGAAAAAAGTATTCTTTTCAATCGTTATGTTTGCTTTAGTAATTACAATGGCTAAAGCTCAGGACGTACCTCAAAACCCAAATGCACCAGAAATTCAATTTTCAAAAACAACCCATGATTATGGTAAAATTATTCAAGGTGCTGACGGAAATTGCGAATTCAAATTTAAAAATACGGGTAAAGAACCATTAATTTTATCTAATGTTGTTTCTTCATGTGGATGCACAATTCCTAGCTGGTCAAGAGATCCAATTATGCCAGGAAAAGAAGGCAGCATTAAAGTAAAATATGATACTAACCGTATTGGTATTATCAGCAAACAGATTACTGTAATGTCAAATGCAAAAACAGACAGAGTAGTATTACAAATTGCAGGTACAATTGATCCAAAACCAGCAGAACAAATGCCGGAAAAAGCAGTTGCTCCGGGAACAACACCTGTTAGTCACTAAGAATTTTAAAAACAAATTTTTTATATAAATCCCGTTGGAAGTATTCAACGGGATTTTTAATTGCCAAACTTTTAAAAATTAACCAAAATGCCAAAAATTTCATCCAAGGGCAGGAGTATGCCCGAATCTCCCATCAGAAAATTGGTTCCATATTCGGACGTAGCCAAAAAAAAAGGTCGTAAAGTTTACCATTTAAATATTGGACAACCTGATATTGAAACACCTGAAGCAGCGATGAATGTTCTTAAAAACACTGATATTAAGGTGGTTGAGTATAGTCATTCAGCAGGTATACTTTCATACCGCAAAAAATTAGTTGAATATTATAAAAGATGTAATATTGATATTAATGAAAATGAAATTATTGTTACCAATGGCGGTTCTGAAGGTATAATTTTTGCTTTCATGGTTTGTATGGATCCGGGCGATGAGATTATTATCCCTGAACCATTTTATGCCAATTATAATGGTTTTGCCAATGAAGCCGGTGTTGTTGTTAAACCTATCGTTTCTACCATAGATAACGGATTTGCATTGCCTCCTATTGATGAATTTGAAAAACTGATTACGCCAAAAACCAAGGCTATTATGATTTGTAACCCAAATAATCCTACAGGTTATTTGTATTCTAAAGCTGAGCTGGAATCCTTAAAGGAAATTGTTAAGAAACATGACCTATACCTCATGTCTGATGAGGTTTATCGTGAATTCTGCTATGATGGTAACGAACATTTCTCAGCTATGAATCTCGAAGGTATTGAGGAAAATGTAATTTTGCTGGATTCAGTTTCTAAAAGATACAGCGCTTGCGGAGTTCGTATTGGTTGTTTTATTTCAAAAAATAAGGAAATTATGGCTACAGCGATGAAATTTGCACAAGCCCGTTTAAGTCCGCCAACATTTGGCCAGATATTGTCTGAAGCTGCAATTGATACTCCTCAGAGCTATTTCGATAAAGTAATACTGGAATATGTTAGCCGCAGAAATGTTGTGGTTGAAGCAATTAATAAAATGCCGGGCTGCTTTTGTCCAAAGCCTAAAGGTGCTTTTTATGCTGTTGCCCGTTTACCTATTGATAATGCTGATAAATTTTGCCAGTGGTTGCTCGAAGATTTTCAGTATAATAATGAAACCGTTATGCTGGCTCCTGCAACAGGCTTTTATTCAACCAAAGGTAAGGGAAGTGATGAAGTTAGAATCAGCTATGTATTAAAAGTTGAAGATTTAAAAGCTTCAATGAAATGTTTGGAAGAAGCAATAAAAGTTTATCCCGGAAGAACGAATTGAATTTTTTGATATTAATTTTATAGAATTCCTTATTTTATGAAAAAGCTGATTTACATAAGTTTATTTTTCTTTAGTCTTGTATTGTTTTCATGTACAAAAAATGAGATTAATTGCACAATGGAATTCAGAAGCGTTGGTATCACCATAACAGGTGACTCACTTACGAAGTTTTATACGATAAGGAATTCTAATCATGATACCATCAGAAATAGTTCTGGTATTGGCATTTTTGGTAATATCTATCCTGTACTGGATGATAATTACCAACATAAATTAGTTAATACACAGGACTATTTTACTTTTTATGGTTTTGTAAATGATAGCTTAAAAGTAAAAGAAGTATTTGAAATAAAAGCTGATTATTGTCATGTTGAGAAGATAAGTGGAAAGGATGAAGTTCATATCTCCCACAAATAAAACCATATTGAAATAATATGATTTTAACAGTAATTATTCCTTTTTGATATCAGGAAACATTAACTTAAGTCCTTTTGAACTTTCTTCTTCTGCAATTACTTCAAAATCGGGTTGTAAATGGAAATAAACCTTATAGAATCCTCCTGTAAAAGGTGAAATGCCCTTAATTGACGCATAATTTGCCATAAAATTTTTATTAATCAGGATAAAGTTATCAATACCAAGCAGTTCCACAATTTCAGCAAATTTTGTTGTAGTTTGGTAAATTGTATTATTTGTCCTTTTGATTTGTGAATTTCCTGAAGACATATAAACATAGGCGATACTATCGAAACTGATACCAAACGGTTTTTTGTTTTCGTAAAAAATAAGTTCTTTACTAATCAGTTTATCGTTTCTGTATGTTAATTTTTTATTAGGAATTCCATAAGAGCTATACCAGAACCAAATTCCTTCCTTTAAATTATTAACGTATTTCCCTATATAGCGGATTCTACCATCAGGATTAAATACCTGATAATTTCCTTCCAGTTTATTATTATTAAACTGGGTTTTTAAACTGCCTCCTGAATAGGTTTGCTCCCAGGGACCATCTTTTTTACCATTTTTCCAGTTCGTTTTATCCATCAGGCTTCCATCTTCATAATACGTCTTCCATTCTCCATTTTTCAGGTTAGCACGGTAAAATTCTTCTCTTATTACTATACCATTGATATTGAAATATTTCCAAGTGCTGTCCTTATGCGTACTCACATAATAGCCTTCTGACATTATATTTCCGTTTGGATAATAAGTTTTTGTGAATGACCTCAGTCCTTTTTCAAAGAAATTTGATATTGCAGTCAGATTTCCTTCTTCATTATAATACTTAAACAAGCCTGTTGGGTTGTTATTGATAAAATATCCTTCATATTTTAAATGTCCTTTTTCATCCACCTTTTTCCAATATCCCTGTTTCTTTCCATCTTTATCGGATTTGTTTAGTGTATCAGCCTGTTGCGAATAAACATGGCAGCATATTAATATGAATGAAATTAAAAATAAAAAAGTTTTCTTATTCATAATACTTTTATTTTTAGTTATTTATAAGTTTTGCAAAATCAAACAATGAAGGTGAAATAAAATCAATCAGTTCAGGATGTTTAATGGCTTTTGTATGATTTTCTGAAATAAAAATTGTTTTCATTCCTAATCTTTTTCCAAAAATCATGTCGCTTAAGGAATCACCAATCATGACAGACTTTTTAAAATTAATATTTTTAAATTCTTTTTTTGCTTTCAAACCCATACCAATATTTGGTTTGCGGCAAAAGCTGCCAATATCTTTCAAATCAGGGCAATAATAAACGCAATCAATTCTTCCTTTATTGTCTTTAACCTGTTTAAGCAAATGCTGATGAATGATTTCCAACTGGGTTTCAGTCATGACTCCTTTTCCAATGCCTTGTTGGTTGGTTACAACTATTATGTTTCCAAACTGTTGATTAAAAATTTTTAAAGCATCCAGCACATGGGGGAGAAATTTGAATTCATCTGTATTCTTAACGTAATCATCAGGTAAGCGATGGTTTATCACACCATCTCTATCCAGAAATAAAGTCCATGAAGTATCAAATTGTAAAGGGAGTTTCATTTATTTATCTTGGGAAAAGGTTTGATTCCACTAATTCACAGATAATATGTCCGACAAGAATATGAACTTCCTGAATACGGGGTGTGTCGTTTGAAGGAATATTGATAAGGTATTTACACAAATCTTTCATTTTACCACCTGTTTCTCCTGTAAAACCTACACATATCATGCCTTTTTCATTAGCAGCTTCAAATGCTCTGACTATATTGGCCGAATTTCCTGATGTTGAAATACCAATCAATAGATCACCTTTTTTGCCTTTTGCTTTTACAAGCCGGGCATAAATTTCGTCATAGGAATAGTCGTTTGCTACTGCTGTTAAGTATGATGTATTTACATGCAAAGCTTCAGCATTTAAAGGAGCCCTGTCGTAATAAAAACGGCCGGAAAACTCAGCCGCAAGATGTTGTGCATCAGCTGCACTTCCTCCGTTACCACAGAATAAAACGCATCCGTTATTTTTAAAAACTTCAGTAATTTCATCAGCAACCTGACGGATAACAGCTAACAGCTGCTTGTCGTTAAGCAGTTTATTCTTTAATTCAATAGATTGTTGTATGGATTGAACAATTCGCATAGTTTATAAATTAATCAATTCTTTTTTCAATTAAATAGGTATTTCTTTCGGGAGCGTTTCTTCCAACCATTTCTGCAAGAAAGCCAACCAGAAAGAGCTGAACTCCTATAATCATACTGGTAAGTGCAATATAAAAATAGGGGCTGTCGGTAACCAGATGTGCCCTTATGCCATGATATATAGCCCATAATTTTGAAGCGCCAACCAAAACTGCGGATAAGAAACCGATAATAAAGATCAAAGTACCCAGCAATCCGAAGAAATGCATAGGCCGTTTCCCGAATTTTGAAACGAAAGTAATGGAGATTAAATCAAGATAACCTTTTATAAACCGGTCTAATCCGAATTTTGTTACTCCATATTTACGGGATTGATGTGATACAACTTTTTCGCCGATTTTAGAAAATCCGGCCCATTTAGCAATTACAGGAATATACCGATGCATTTCGCCATATACTTCAATGCTTTTAACTACATCGAGTTTATATGCCTTTAATCCACAGTTGAAATCATGCAATTTTATACCTGACATTTTGCGGGTTGTCCAGTTATAGAATTTTGTTGGAATAGTTTTTGTAATTGGGTCGTAGCGTTTCTTTTTCCAACCTGAAACTATATCAAAATTCTGCTCTTTTATCATGGCAAATAATTCGGGAATTTCTTCAGGACTATCCTGCAAATCAGCATCCATGGTAATTACAACATCACCTTTGGCTGCTTCAAACCCAATATTCAATGCAGCTGATTTTCCGTAATTTCTCCTGAATTTAATGCCTTTATAAGCAGAATTCTTAGATGAGATATTTTCAATAACATTCCATGAATTATCATTACTGCCATCATCAACCATAATAACTTCGTATGAAAAATTATTTTCATGCATCACTTTATCAATCCATGAAGCTAATTCACCTAAGGATTCATCTTCGTTGAACAAGGGGACTATTATTGAAATATCCATTTGGGTATTTTGATTTATGATTTTTGAATTAAAATTTATAGTATTGATTTATTATACCACTGTTGATTCGTCTTTTTTAACAATTGCTCCTACTATCAAGGCAATTATTGTACCAAAGAAAAGATTAGCTAACAAACCCCATAATGCAATCATTACTGGAGTGGTAAACATTTTAACCCATTTTAATCCAATTTGCATTTCTTCTTCACTCATGTTTGGATTTTGTTCCAACATTTTTGCTTGTGCTTGATCAAATATTTGTGTAATTAAATCACCGGCTAAAAATTTGAAAAATATAAATGTCCAGATAAAAAATAGTAAAGAATAAAACAATACTATCATAAAACTAGATTGAAAGGATTTTCCATAAGAAAGATAACCTCCGGCATACGTTTTTTTGTATTTATTTGTTCCGATATACATTCCAATAATCAGAATAATATAGCCAACCCATGATAAACCTTTGTTCATAGTTAAGCCAAAAGCCCATAAAATTACGCCATAAACAATTGAAGCAAATCCAATTATCAGTCCATAATATAAAGCATTTGCAGCAATGCTCTTTAATGGTTTGTTTTCAATAATGTCAAGAGGTTCCATAATGTTAAATTTAAATTAATGAATAAATTGATTAAGTTATAAATGCAAAAATATGAATTTTTCAATTAGTTAAAGTGAATATCTAAACAATTTAATAACAATTAATAAACCGCCAAAATTAAAACAATATCAGTTAACCTTAAAATCTTTATGAACTTTACAAACTTTATAAACTTTATGAACTGATTACTTTTTCTGTCCCCTGGTTTTAGGTTTACCGTATTTTAATTTTAATTTATCTTTACGGCTGATTTTATTGTAGACTTTTTTGTTTTTTTCTTTTTTCTCATGAAATGCCGGACCTTTTTCTTCCAGTTTTGGAAGTTTTACCAATACATTTTTCATCTGAATTTTAGGCATCTCATCCTCGGTAAGTTCTGTTGAGATGGTAAGATTTTCAGGTAAAGCCTCCATAGGAATTTTACAATTCATTAAGGCTTCGATTTTGCTTTGTTTCTCAGCGTCTTTTTCCAGAAAAAAGCTGATGGCAATACCTTTTTTATCAGCTCTGCCTGTTCTTCCTATGCGATGGATATAATCTTCTTCTACTTCGGATGTATCAAAGTTAACAACATGTGTAATTTCAGAAATATCAATTCCTCTGGCCATAATGTCAGTCGCAATTAATAAACGGTAATTACCTTCATGAAACTGTTTTACTGCATTAAAACGAAAGTTTTGAGCTTTATTGGCATGAATAATACCAATCTGGTCAAAATATTTCTTTTCCAGTTGTTCATATAGATCGTCTGCTAATTTTTTGGTAGAAACAAAAATCAGTACTTTCGTCATGTCCTTATTTACAGCAAGCAATAAGTTTAACAAGTTTACTTTGGTATAAAAATTAGGAACAGTATAAGCTTTCTGAATGATTTGTTCCAATGGTGTTCCTGTTGGTGCGGCTTCAATTTTTTCAGGATTGTTAAACGATTCTTTGATGAGTTTTTCAATATCTTCAGTCATTGTAGCCGAAAACATTAAGTTTTGTCTACGGGCAGGCAGCATATCCAGAATACTGTTCAACTGGTAGCGGAATCCAAGGGTAAACATTTCGTCTACTTCATCGATAACAAGCCTTTTGATGGATTTAAACCGTAAAACTCCTTTTAATGCCAGGTCAAGCAGTCTTCCTGGAGTAGCTATCAATATATCGCAACCGGCATACACCCTGTCAATCTGTGGATTAATATTAACACCTCCATAAACACCTTCTACCTTAATGTTCATATAAGTTATAAGTTTATTGACTTCCTTTACAACCTGAACCACCAATTCACGGGTTGGTACAATTACCAGTATCTGTGGATTCCCGTCACCTGAATACTTCCATTGCCGTAAACAGGGCAGGAGGTAAGCAATTGTTTTCCCTGTACCTGTTTGAGCAATTCCAACAACATCCCTGCCAGACATCATAACTGAAAATACTTTTTCCTGTATACTTGTAGGTTGGCTGTATTTTAAGTCGTCAAGCGCATTTAATAAGGCTTTATTAAGATTTAATTCGTTAAAAGTCATTTAAAAGTGTTTTTTTTGCAAAAGTAGTCTTTATAGTGCTTAAAATAAAACAAATAGTGAAATTAAGCCTATTAATAATTTATTACTGAACAGACTTTTGCACTTCAAAGACCTTTATTCCTTGAATTATGACGGAAGGAATTATAGAAATTTATTATTTCTCGTCTTAAGAATTATTAAATTTCAACAATCTTATTTTTAATGGCAAATTTTATAAGGTCAACGGTAGTTTTTAGCTCCAGCTTCTGCATGATATGATTCTTATGAGATTCAACAGTTCTGATGCTTATAAATACCTTATCAGCGATTTCCTGATTGGTTAAGCCCTGTGCAACCAGTTTCAGAATTTCTGTTTCACGCGTACTTAAAGCCTCTTTCTTTTCGTTGATTTCGTCTTTAGCTTTTTTGATATAGCTTTTAAGAATAATATTTGAAATGGATTCGCTGAAATACTCTTCGCCATTATAAATTGCATTTACAGCATCAAATAATTCTTTACGGGTAGTGTTTTTAGGTAAATAGCCCTTGGCGCCTGCTTTTATAGCATTAAAAATGAAGTCTTCATTGGTATACATCGAAAGTATTAATATTTTGATATTCTGGTATTTTTTATCGCTGTTTATTATCTTGGTCAATTCTATCCCTGAAATATCAGGCATTGAAATATCCGTTACAATAATATCCGGCTGAGCATCCTTTAATTTTTCCAGTAATTCTGTTACATGGGATGCTTCTCCAATAACTTCAACATTTTCGAGGCTTTCGAGCAGTGCTTTAATTCCATCTCTTACAATTTGATGGTCATCAATCAACATTATTCTGATATTTGGCATTAGATTGAAGTTTAATTTGATACAAAAATAACTAAAATTTTACTAATTTTTAAACAGTTATAGGAATTGGTATAATTACATTAACTATTGTTCCTTCATCAGGCTTGGTAATTATTTCAAAATTACCTTTTAATAAATTTACGCGTTCCCGCATATTATATATTCCATTGGTTTTTAATGACTGAAGATGATTTTCCACTTCAAATCCTTTACCATTATCTTCAATTCTAAGTCGGATTTCATTATTCATAATTAGCAGACTTAAATTGATTTTAGAAGCTTCAGCATGTTTTACAACATTATTCAATGCTTCCTGAACAATTCTGAATAAGTAGGTTTTAATTAATTTATCATTCAGTATTTCTGCTTCGCCTTCATAGGTATATGAAATGTTTAAGCGAGTACGGTTTTCAATATCTTCACAAAGGTTTGATATAGCTTTTGACAGGCCAAACTCGTACAAAACAGCAGGCATCAGATCGTAGGAAATACGTTTTATTTCATCAATGGTTTTATCGAAAAGTGTTTTAATTCCTTCGATGGTATATAATAATTTTGAGCGATCGGTATATATCAGACTTTCTAATTTTAGCTTTATGGCAATAAGCAATTGACCCAATCCATCGTGTAATTCTCTGGATAGCCGTTGACGTTCCATTTCCTGTCCGTCAATAAAAGATTGCATCTGAATCAAACGTTCTTTTTGTAACTCCTGGCTTTGTTGTTCTAACTGATTCACCATCAGGTTGAAAGATTCAGTTAAGGCTCCAATTTCATCTTTATTCTGAAGTTGCTTTTTATTATCAGGACTTTCTTTACTCATGATTGGAATTGAAAAATTTAAGAATGCTTCATCAAAAGTAAGAAAATCATAATTATTTATATGTTTTATTCTAAAATAAATTCAAAATAAAAACGCAGCCAGCATTATATTTAACACTGACTGCGTAATAATCTAATTGTTTAGTTTAAAAATAGATATTTTTATGTGTTTAAGTTAAAGAACACCTTCATCATAAGCCTTTTCACCATGAATTGTTTGGTCTAGTCCGATTACTTCATCTGATTCTGAAACACGGACAGGCGTGATATAATTAATAACAATAAGCATAATATATGTAAAAATAAATGCATAAATGGATGCAGCTGCTACTGCAACAAATTGTTTAATAAAGAAACTTGAGTTTCCAAACCATAATCCATCTGCACCTGATGCATTTACAGCTTTAGTTGCAAAAACCCCTAATAATATAGTGCCTAAAACACCGCCTACACCATGAACTCCCCATACATCAAGAGCATCATCCCATTTCATTTTATTTTTAAGCATTACTGCAAGATAACACACAATACCTGCAGCAGTTCCTATAATTGGAGCAGCCCACATCGGTACGAATCCCGCACAAGGTGTAATTGTCGCAAGCCCCGCAATTGAACCTGTAAGCAATCCAACAAACTTAGGTTTCCTTTCACGCGACCATTCAATAACAACCCATGCAACTGTTGCAAACGATGCAGCAATATCTGTATTAAAAAATGCTAAAGAAGTTACTTTATCAACACATAATTCAGATCCTGCATTAAAACCATACCAGCCAAACCATAGCAAACCGCTTCCAATGGCAACCAATGGGATACTATTTGGTGTTGAGTTTTTGTCAACTCTGGCACCAACATAAAATACTGAAGCTAAAGCTGCAAAACCGGCTGTAGCATGAACTACTATACCACCTGCAAAGTCAAGGACACCCCATTGAGCTAATAAACCACCACCCCAAATCATGTGAACAAATGGATAATAAACAAGAATCTGCCAGAAAGTGAGGAAAATCATGTATGATTTGAAAGTAACACGATTGGCAAAAGCACCTGTGATAAGAGCAGGTGTGATAATAGCAAACATCATCTGGTAAACAAAGAATACAATTTCAGGTATCTTACTGTTGCCGGCATACATAGAGTCAATTGACACACCATTCATAAATGCTTTTTCAAAGTTACCCATAATACCACCGGCACCTCCGCTGAAACATAAAGAATAACCAAAAATAAACCATAGAACAGTTGTCCATCCTAATGAAGCAAAACTCTGGATCATAATACCCAGAATGTTTCTTTTTGTTGCCAAGCCACCATAAAACAAAGCTAAAGCAGGTGTCATAAGCATTACTAAACTTGCGGCTAATAACATAAAGCCGGTTGAACCAGTTTCTAACATAATGTTGAATTTTAATGATTAATGTTAATATTACTATTTATTATTGTGTTTTTTTATAATGTAAATCCGAATACAAAATATGCTGCAGATATTTGAGGATTAAAGATTAATGATGCTTTTACAGGTAGTTCAAAACTTTCTGAAATCTTAAGTTTTTTATTGCCGGTGACACCCATATTTACTAAACCGGATTTGTTTCCAAATGCACCTTCAGCAGGAGTCATTCCCAAAAATAAGTCTAAACTGTTGTCCTGAATGACAATGGTATAACCTGCTTCAAAATAAGCAGAATAATAGGTCTTTTCATTTAAATCTTTAGTGGCATCATATCCCCATCGTTTATCATTTCCATAAAAGAAAACTGCTGCCTGAACCCATAATGGAAATTTTTCATCACCTTTATAAAGTATAGATGCTTCCATAGTGTGTGCCGTTTTCTTATCACTAAATACAAAAAACCGGGTATCCGGTGATGCAGGAGTTCCAATTACTGATGGAATATAATAGTCTGTTAAAATCAATGATAGTTTTTTATAAGAATATTTAGCATATAAATCAATTTCCTTATAAAAACCATTTGTTGCTACCGAACTCCAGCAACCCAATTCAACGTTAAATCCGGAAACTGATAATGATGACTGTATACTCGGAGATGATCCGTAATCAATACCACGCCAGATGTATCTGCTCATGATATCAGCACCAAGATTCAGTTTGATTTTTACTTTTGATGAATCGCTTACAGTAGCGTTTTGTGATTGTAAACTATTGCTAAACAATACAATAATTAATAAAAACAAGCTAAAAATTGTAAATTTTATCTTCATAGGTTATACCATTTTTTCAGCAAATGTATAACCATCCTATGTTTAGGACAATAGGAAGAAGTTTGAATTAATACTAAGATTAATTCTGAGGAAATAGGTGAATTTCTTAGAAGAGGTTGATTGGTTAATTAATAATTATATGTTTTTTTATTCATGAATCAGACTTCGATAATTTTATTTTTAACAGCATACAATACCATTTCAGCAGTATTTTTTAATTTTAATTTTTGCATGATATTGTTTTTGTGACTGTCAACAGTTTTTGTGCTGATAAAGAGTTTATCGGCAATTTCTTTATTACTTAATCCGACTACAGCCAGTTTGAGTATTTCGATTTCGCGAACAGTAAGCGTTTTGCTATCAATCAGCATTTGTTCAGCTTTGAATTTTTTAACATAGCTTTTTAAGAAATTTTCCGATATTAACTTGCTGTAAGCTTCACCACCATTGTATATGATTTCAATAGCTTCCAGCAGCTCTTCCTTGGAAGTGTCTTTGGATAAATATCCTTTTACACCGGCTTTTATGGCATTTAATACAAATTCCTCATTTGTATGCATTGATAGTATCAAAATCTTTATTTCAGGATATTGTTCAGTTAATTGTTTGGAAACTTCAATCCCTGAGAGTCCTTTCATACTGATATCGAGCATTATCAAATCAGGCGTCAGCAACTTTAAGAGATTTAACAGTTCAAATCCACTCGTAGCTTCAGCTATAATATCAATATGTTCAACTTCTGACAATAAGGATTTTACACCATCCAGAAACAAGCGATGGTCATCAACGAGTATGATCTTTATTTTATTCATATTTAATAATGGGAATTTTAATGTCAATTTGTGTTCCGTTTTCAGCTGAAGAGCAAAATGTAACTTCACCTTTAAATAATTTTACTCTTTCCTTAATGTTAGCAATACCATTGCTTTTCATATCAATATTTTCTATATCAAATCCTTTTCCATTGTCAGCAATGCTTAAAAAAATAAATTCAGCATAGCCCGATAAATTAAGTTTTACATGAGATGCGTTAGAATGTTTGGTAATATTATTAATTGCTTCCTGCGATATTCTGTACAAATAAATCTGTAATCTCGGGTCAATTTCACTCTCATCAATATCAGCTAAAAAATCTATTTCGATACCGGTATTTGAAGTTGTTGTCTTGCAAAGATTCTGCAAGCCTTTTTCAATTCCAAAAGCCTCCAGCACCGGTGGCATCAGATCGTTTGAGATATTCTTAATCTCATTAATAGTATTTCTTAAAAGTTCCTGTGTTTCAATTATTAATTCCTGACTTTTCTCGGTTTTCGAATTCTTTGCATGTTCCAGTTTCATTTTAACAGCTAATAATGATTGTCCTAAGCTATCATGCATATCTCTTGACAATCTCTGCCTTTCCATCTCTTGTCCATCAATGATAGATCTCAGTCTTTTAGTTTTTTCTTCTTCTATTTCAATGCTTTGCTTTTTTAATTGTAGTGACATATTGTTAAAAGCTTCAGTAAGTAATCCAATCTCATCCGATGAACTTACATTTAGTTTGATGTTATAATTTCCAATACTTATTTGTTCACTGGCTTTTTGTAATTTTTTTATAGGTAATGAGATTCTTTTTGAAACAAAATAGGCAACAATAAATACGCTGGCAGCTATAATTAAACTAAGTAATAAGATGCTATTTCTGATTGAATTAACGGGTATCATAGCTTCCTGTTCATTTATTTCAGCTAAAATCACCCAGTTAAGTCCTTTGATATCAACATTGCTGAATGAGCTAAGACAAGATACATTTCTGTAATCTCTTACAATTTTATTTCCAGTTTCACCTCTCAGGGCATGTTTTACAGATTCGGATGCTACTTTAATATTAAACACAGCATTTTCCTTAAATCTTGAGTTACTTCTCATCAGGGAATCGTTTCCTACTAAATAAGTTTCTCCAGATTCTCCTAATCCATTGTTCTTTGAATAGCCAAACATTATCTTATTGATGGCTGTAACAGGAATTTCAAGTACAACAATTCCTTCTATATTCTTATTGTCATCTAAAATTGCTGTGCCAATATATATGAGTAGATTGGATTTACTTAGATCCTGAATAATTGTTTGTTTTGTTCGTTTTATTTCGTCACAGATATTTTTTAAATTCTGATTCGTTAAAACACTATAATCTGATTGATTTGATTGAATTGTTGGTGATGAACGAATTGTACATAAATAATCAGTCTGATTAATCAGATATAATTTCTGGTAATAACCATCATTACTTAAAAACTTGTTTAAATTAGAATTGAACAGTTGTTTATTAATTTTATCAGTACTTAAAATCTTAGCATTCAGGATTTCAATTATCTTTTTTGCTTCTTCCGATTTTGAAATAATTGTAATATCACGCTCTCTGTCAGTAAAGAACTGTTCTATTCTGTTTTTCTTTTCTAAACGTAAGGATGTTAATTGATCAAAAGTGCGGCTTAATAATGCCTTTTTGGTAAAAAAATATGAATAAGAGCCTATTATTACTATTACAACAATGCCAAGACTTACAAAGTATAATATTAATTTTTCTGTAATTGAAATACGGTTCATTGCAATGATTTTCGAAATGCAAATATATGATTTAATGAATTAGGTTTTATGAACATAGCAAAAGATTCAATTAAGTATAGCGTTCTGAAATAAAAATTTGAAAAATACATAAGAAATTTCAAAAAAAAGCTGTACTTTTGCAGTGGGTAAGTCTTATACGACCAGCTCCTGCTGAACTCCCCCAGGACAGGAATGTAGCAAGGGTAAGTGGTCGAGCGGTGCGATATAAGGGGCTTACCCATTTTTTATGATATTAAATTCAAAATAAATAAAGGCTGTCTTGAATAAGACAGCCTTTTCTGTTTATTAATTTTTCTCAATTAAATCAAATAAACAAATTTCGTATTTATCAGTAAATTATTCCTTTACAAACTTTTTTACTACAGTTTCCTTATTTGTATTTAATCTAAGGAAATATATACCTTTTGGCAATGCTGAAACATCAATTGTAGTATTTCCATATATTTTTGTCGTAAATACTGATTGTCCGATTAAATTAACAATATCCAGATTTTGTTCGCTTTTAAAATTGCTTTCTATACTTAGATTATCTTTTGCAGGATTTGGATAAATCCTTAACTGATTTTCTGTTTTTTCCGGTCTTATTCCAACTCCACCCTGAATAACTTGTAATGATATAATAGTATTTGTTGATTTCTGAAGACTGGCATTATAGCAGAAAATTGCACTGCAACTCAAGGCATCTGTTATTGTAAGACAAATATTGTAGTTTCCGGAAGCTGCATAGGTATGAGAAGGATAAGCAACTGAATCAGATGTTCCATCTCCCCAGCTCCATACATAATGTAATGGTGCTGCACCTGTTGCATTATTAATAATAAAGTAATGATGCAATAATGTACTGTCCGGTACTAAAGTAAATTGTGCTGAACATGTTGGTAATGCATTAAAATGAGCAACCAAATTCCTGTTTGCTGTGACTGTAAAAGGATAATGATAATAAGTACTTACAGTATTTCCATTTTCGGTCCAGTTTGCAAATGAATAGCCTGTAGCAGGGTGTGCAATAAGATTACAACTCTGATTAAGAGCATACATGCCACCACCCTGAATATTTCCGGCATTTACGGGACTTACTGAAGCTGTAATGAAAATAGGATTGGTAGAAAAATTGGCAACAAGATTCATATTTGTATCAACATTAAAACTGTATATAGAATCAAAACTAACAACTTGTCCGTTTATGGTCCAGTTTACAAAAGTATACCCATTACTGTTTGTCGCATTTACTACACAGGGTTGATTATAGTAGAAAGTGCCTCCTCCGTATGTATTTCCGCCATTTACAGGCATAGAAGAGGTTGTAACTGTAAAGGTTGCTGATGTAAAATTGGCTACAAGATTTCTGTTTGAATTTACTGTGAACTGATAAGAAGTAGAAGTACTGACTACATTTCCGTTTTCTGTCCAGTTGGCAAAAGTATAATTATTATTACTAGAGGCAATTAATGTGCAGGTTTGTCCGGCAGCAAATGTTCCTCCTCCAAAAACACTTCCCCCATTACTTGGATTTGCTGTGATATTTATAGTATATGGATTGGTCGTAAAATTGGCAATCAGATTCCGGCTTGAATAAACTGAAAAAGTGTAATTTGCATTTGAACTCAGAACCGCTCCATTACCTGTCCAGTTAACAAAGGCAAAACCGGTATCAGCTATGGCATTTACTGTGCAACTCTGACCATAAGTAAACGTTCCGCCTCCAGTAGTGGTCCCTCCAAATGTTGGATTTCCAATAGTAGTTATAGTATAAAGAATTGGAGTAAATACAGCCGTCAGGTTTCTGTTAGCTGTCAGAATAAAAATATAATTGGTGTCAATGCTGACAATATTTCCGTTTTCTGACCAACCGGCAAAATTAAAACCGGATGCAGGAAAAGCATGCACCGAACAGCTTTGATTGGCATTAAATGTTCCACTGCCAAATGCATATCCACCGTTTGGAGGAGTTGAAGTTACAGTGATAGTATAGGTTGTTAATACATCCTTAACTTTAAGAGGATTTACTGAAGGATTAGTATTTACAGTTGATGCAGAAATAAGCGATTGTTTACTTACCGGTAAATTTGAAAAATGCCCGCCTGCATTAGCTATATTTACCATAAAAATGGCAATTAAAATGAGTGCTATTTTTTTCATGATTTTTTGTATTAGAAATATTTGATGGATTTTATATTCTAAAGAGTGAAATTTTTAGTAAAAGGTTGTATCATTTATCGATTATTTTTCAAAATAATCGGTAATATGGGATCAAGACGAAAAGTTGAGGAGAAAGAAATATTTTTTTACTTTGCATAAAAAAACGCTATGCAAATAAATGAAGGAATTGATCTTGCCCGTATTATATTACCAAAAGAAGTTTTAGATTATTTTACCATAACTCAAAT
>JAPLDQ010000029.1 GCA_026391675.1 Bacteroidota bacterium | reverse complement strand
GCAGTAACAGCAGCACAACCACTTGCAGCAGCTATGGTATAAGTTACGGTATAATTACCGGCAGTACTTGTACTTGGAGTGATTGCACCTGTAGTAGCATTAAGAATTAAACCTGCAGCAGCACTGTAAGTACCTCCTGTTGTTCCTGTTAGTGTAACTGCTTGAGCAGTAGCAACAGTTGAACAGTATGGTGAGCCAGCGTAACTGATACCTGCTGTCGGAAGTGTAGTTATTGTTACAGAAGTAGTAACCGGAACAGCAGCACAACCACTTCCGGCAGGAATGGTATAAATTACTGTATAAGTACCGGCAGTCGTTGTACTAGGTGTAATAGCACCTGTAGTTGCATTAATACTTAAACCGGCAGCAGCACTGTAGGTACCTCCTGTTGTTCCTGTTTGAGTAACAGCTTGTGCTGTTGATAATGAATTACAGTATGGTGTTCCTGCATAAGATATTGTAGCAGTTGGAACCGTTGTAATGGTTACAGCTGATGTTGCATTAACAGCAGCACAACCACCTGCAGCAGCAATGTTATAAGTTACAGTATAAGTACCTGCTGTGCTTGTACTTGGTGTAACAGCACCTGTTGCAGCATTAATAATTAAACCGGCAGCAGCACTGTAAGTACCACCTGTTGTTCCTGTTAAAGTAACAGCCTGTCCGGTTGTTAAGGTAGAACAGTATGGTGTACCTGCATAACTGATACTTGCTGTCGGCATTGGGGTTACAGTTACAATTGCCACAGTTGAATTGGCTGAACTACAAACACCGCTCTGAACAACAGCTCTGTATTGTGTTGTAGCTGTCAGGTTGGTTGCGGTATAGGTATTTGTTGTATTGGCAATATCAGTCCAGGTTGTTCCGTTTGGTGATGATTGCCATTTTTGAATAACTCCTGCAAAACTGTTAAGGGTTAATAATGTACTGTTGCCACTTGAACAAACTGTAGCAGCACCGCTTAAGGTACCACCGTTACTAACTGGGTCAACTGTCATGGTAATACCTCCACTGTTACCTGTACAACCTGCAGTTACACCTCTTACAGTTACTACATTGCCATTGACAAGGTTAGTAGTAGTTAAGGTATTGGTTGTGGTAGGAGCACCCTGAGATACGCCATTGATAAAGAATTCATAAGTTGTAGCACCGTTACCGGTAAAGGTAACAGGCGAACCGGAACAAGTTACAGTTGCAGTTGAACCAATAGTTACAGTCGGAGCACTTGGATCACTTATGGTTACGGATGTTGAATTGCTGCATACACCATCTGAAATGGTAACAAAATAAGTACCGGATGCCAATCCTGTTGCTATTTGTGAAGTCTGAACAGGAGTTGTATTCCAGTGATATGAGCTGGCTGTATTTACAGTAGCTGTTCCGTTAGCAGCACCACAAACACTAGGGTTTGTAAAACTGATAATACTTGCAGCAGGTGGAGTATTAATTGTAATAGTTACAACTGATGAATTTGCTGCAGCACAGCTGCCGTTTTGAACAACAACTCTGTATTTTGTAGTTAAAGCAACATTATTTGTAGTATAAGTATTAACTGTGTTAGAAACAGGATTCCAGCTTGTTCCACCATTGATTGAATTTTCCCATCTGATAATATTTCCGTTATTTCCGGCTAAAGTTAATAATCTGCTGTTGTTGGTTGAACAGAATGTTGTATCGCTGCTTAATGTACCGCCAATGCTGATTGGATCAACGGTAATTGTTGCAGTAGCAGAATTTCCGGTTGAACATACACCACTTTGTACAACTGCTCTGAATTGAGTTGTTGAAGTTAAATTTGTGGCGGTATAAGTATTGGTAGTATTTGCTATATCAGTCCAGCTTGTTCCGTTTGGAGAGGATTGCCATTTTAAAATACTTCCGGTATGTGTACCTAATGTTAATAATGTACTGTTAGTCCCTGAACAAACGGTTGCTCCTCCTGTAACAGCACCTGCTAAAGTTATAGGATCAACAGTTATAATAGCTATTGAAGAATTTGCAGGATCACAAACACCACTTTGAACAACAGCTCTGTATTGAGTTGTAGTTGTTAAATTAGTTGCTGTATAGGTATTTGCTGTATTAGTTATCGTTGTCCAGCTGGTTCCTCCATTGATTGAAGCTTCCCATCTTAAAACATTACCAATATTACCGTTTAATGTCAGTAAAGTACTGTTGGTACCGGAACAAACAGTGGCTGCACCACTTATTGCACCTCCAACATTTACAGGATTTATTACTACATTATATACTGTTGGTGTTGCAGCAGTACATCCGTTGGCATTGGTATATTTAACACTAACAGTTTGAGCTGAAGTTGTGTTCCAACTTACAGTAATTGAATTTGTTCCGCCTCCGGCTGTAATTGTACCACCTGCAGAAACATTCCAAATATAATTTGTCATTCCGGCCTGAGTAGAATATACATTGCCTGAAGAAACTGCACAAACAGGACTAACACCTGTTATTAAAGGAACTGGTAAAGGATTTATCGTTATCGTTGTAGTAACAACCGTTGAATTTAAACATCCGTTGCCATCGGTAACGCTAAGTACAGCGTAAGTATTTGCCGGGACCGGGTGTTCCATACTTGTCCATGGTGAAGCAGAAATTCCACTTATCGGGAAGTTTCCGTCAACTCCGTTGGTTACAACGATACTCCATGGTGCTGTACCTGTAAGATTCACACTTATCAACATACTATCTCCGGCACACATTGAAGGATTATGTGTAATACTGGCTGTTGGTATAGCATTTACTGTAATAATTGCTGTATCTGAAAAAGCAGAATTACATACTCCACTTTGCACAACAGCTCTGTAGCGGTATGTAGCTGTTAAATTAATAGCATTGTATGTGTTTGTAGTATTGGCAATATCATTCCAGGTAGTTCCGTTTGGTGAAGACTGCCATTTTGTAATATTTCCTGTATTTCCTGATAATGTCAGTAAAGTATTGTTATTACCGGCACATACAGCAGCACTTCCGGCAATATGACCACCAATACTGACAGGATTTATATAAACTGTTGCAACACTTGATGTATCACCATTGCAAAGCCCACTTTTTACAGCTGCTCTGTAATAAGTCTGAGCAGTTATATTTCCTGTTGATAAAGTGGATGATGTCTGACCTGAAATATTTGACCAGCTAATACTATCCGTTGATGATTGCCATTGAATACTACCGGTATAGCCAGCCAAAGAGATTGTAGTTCCTGTACCGGAACAAACTGTATTTGTGTTAGCTGTAGCTGTACCACCAACAGAAGTTGGATTTACAACAACACTTACTACATTTGAATTGATATTACTTAGATTACAAGTAACCAAAGCCTGATAATAGGTTGTTGAAGTAATAGCAGATGCAGGAATATAAGTATTGCTGTTTGTACCTACATTTGTCCATGGTCCTGAAGCACTTATTGTAGATTCCTGCCATTGTACAGTAGTTCCTGCCATAGCATTTGCAGTTAAAGTTGGAGTTCCAGTTATACAAAATGAAGGCGTATTACTTGTAACAGTAACCGGAGGATCTACTGTAATAGTGGTTGTTTTTGATGCAGTACATCCACTGACATGTGAAGCAGTAACAATATAGGCAGTAGTAGTAGTTGGACTCACAACTGCCACATTTCCGGTTAAACTTCCCGGTTGCCAGCTATAATCAAAAAGTATCGGAATATTGAAAGTAATTATAGGTTTGGTAGCAACAGTGGCACCTGTAGCAACTGTGCAGCCGGTAAGTCCTGTAATATGATTATTTGAGGTTGTAGCAGGTGTGTATGCTGAAACAGTTACAGTACCAGTAAGTGATTGTTTTTGACAAACATTGACCAGAATATTTGATGTACCATCCCAGCTGAATGTACCGGCATTAAAAGTGTGCATGTTTAATCCAACCACTGGTGTTAAACTGGCCTGATTAAATACTGTAGTCATAGGAGAGGTCTCAAATGTAGCTGTAAGTGCGGTTACATTTGTACTACCAATTGCTATGGTAAAGTTAATAATTGTTCCGGTTGCTCCTGTAGTTGTAAACCCAAGACCTACAATAGGTCCTGCACTTAAACCAGCAGCTGATAATTCAGCAGCAGTATATAATAATTGTGTTCTTACTTCATAGTTAGCTGTAGTTCCAGCACGGTAAGGATTACCGGCATTACCACCAATTGTGGTAGTTGCTACACCAACAGTTCCTGAAGAAGCATTACTTACATTTGCAGTTAAAGTTGTTGATGATCCATTACAAATTGGATTTGCAGAAGTATTTATGCTCAATACCGGATACGGAGCTGTTGAGATTAAAGTAGTTGCTGTATTTACACAACCATTGGTATCAGTACCGGTTACTGTATAAGTAGTTGAAGTAGTTGGTGTTGCCATAACACTGTTTCCTGTAGTTGCACTTAAACCTGCAGATGGAGACCATACATAAGTGGAAGCATTTGATGCAGTAAGTGCAATTGCCTGACCACCGGGAGTACAATAAGTTGCTGATGAAGGTGTAAGACCAATAATTGGTAAAGCATTAATTAATATGGCTTTTTCTGTTGTTGTAGTCGTAAAAGTACCACCAGTATTACAAACAATCTGGCATATATAATAAGTAGGTGAAGTCAGATTTCCGGTAGCCTGATAGGGCAGATTTCCGAGTACCGTTGTATAAGGACCTCCGGCTGTATTACTTGAATACCATGCATAAGTTATACCTAAATCAAAATAAGAATTACTTAATGTTAAAGTAGTTCCTTTATTTATACATACAGCAGAAACACCATTTATTACAGAAGCAGCAGGAGCACCTGAACATACAGGTAATGCAGTAAAATTACCTGCATCTGCTCCAATATCTTCCGGTGTTAAAGTTGAACGGGTCTGTGCATCGTAATCATCAGTTATTGTTGCAATATTTACTGCTTTTCCTTCAGAAGGTGTAGCAATAGCAGGATTTATATGTAAATCCAACGTAGTTGAAGTACCATTAGGAGCTATAAACTGAGGATCCCTTTCCCAGCTATTGGCGTCACCAGAGACCCAGCCAGTAGAATAAGCAGCTACATCAGCAGTACCGTTATATCCAAAAACATAACCTCCTGTTCCGACTCCAGTTCCAAAATATATATTATTGTTTAATGTTAGTGTTGTAATTGCATTTAAATTTATAGCATAATGCTTTGCACTACCTGAAGCATTGGTTCTGTTATTAACACAGATATTGTTTCTCCAGTCATCAATTGCAGTTCCTGTTCTTACCAAAGCAAATGTATTAACAGTACTGGATCCAACTCCTGTACCACCAATGTAAATACTATTAAAATAAATATTGGATACTGCAGCATTTTTTGTTATACCTCTTACCAAACAAGGTGAAATAACCGAAGCTCCGGTTTCATCCAACCCCAGACGTAACATATTGTTTTTTACAGTAACAGTTCCTCCTGCTAAATCCATTCCGGTTATTGTAGCTGTGGAATTTGTTGGTGAAGCAATAGATAAACTATGGAAGAAATTCTTTTCGATTATATTGGTTCCACTTGTAGGACCACTATAATATAAAGCTGTATTTTGAATAGCTAAAGTTACAGTTGGATTCGTATTTTTTAAAGTATGAATTATATTACCTGAAATAGTAGCCGGTGCAGTTGTTGAAGTAAATGCTATCCCGATTATACCGGGTGTTCCTCCTGTACTTATACATTGTGAAGCAGTGGTCAGGTTTCTGACAGTATTTCCACTTATTGTACTTGAACCGGATGTTACGGATATACCAACCATGGTATTACCTGAAGCTGTTCCGGTACCTGTATAATTAGAATTGATATTGGCAACTAAATTATTGGATATTGTTGAGGTAGTTGCTCCATTAGCTATTATACCCCTAACAGCACTTGCAGTTGTTGAAGTAACAGAAGTTGAAACCATATTTATACTATTTGCCAGTGTAGCACTTCCTACGATATTATTAGTAATGTTGGCAGAAGCACCTCCTGAAGCAGCAATACCATTAAATCCTGTTGCAAGAGTTAATGCATTACCTATCATATCAATACCAGATATGGTGTTATAAGCAAAATTTATTGCACCACCGGCACCTGAACGTAAAGCAATAAATCCTGCATTGGTTACTGAAGTAGTTATTGTTATTGCTCCATTGGTTGTAGCAGAACCGATTAAGTTACCAGTGCCGGGGGTTGAACCAACATTTACATTACCATTCGCAACATTGATACCATACATAGAATTGCCGCTCCAGCCTCCGTTTAAATTCCAGTTTGTAATTGTATTGTTTTGGATTGAGGTTGCAGCGCCTAAACCAACTGAAATATCCATGCCATAAAAAGTATAATTGGCTGTACCGGTTAAATTAAGAGCAGTTCCTCCGCATAATGGAGCTGAACCACCAATATAATTACCATTGATTATATTTCCGCTTGCTGATGTTAAAGAGCCGGTATTTGGAGTTACCCAAAGTCCGCGAACAGCCTGTGTACCTGCAGCATAAGAAAGTGCAGTTGGTTGATATATGCTATTATTTGTAATTATAGTTGTATTGTTACCTAATCCAATTACTATCCCTGCATTTGCAGAAGTAGGCATAAAGAAACCATAAATATTATTATTGCTTATGACGTTGTTATCATTATTTCCTGCTGTTCCTGCATTTGTGCCATTTCCGGCATAAATACAACATCCCAGGTTTGCACCGGCAGAGTGAATATCGCAATAGGATATGGTATTATTATCATTCCCATTGCTTCCTGAGGTTGTTCCGATTGCAATTGCTCCCGGTACAGCTCCGGCTGTTGTTACAACAGCACTGCTTGGCAGATTTTCGTTGGCTGATTGTACATCCAGATAAGTAAGGGTATTATTTGAAGCTTCATTTCTGAGTAATATGGCATTTCCTGCTGCAGCAGCCGTACCACTGGTATTTTTTATAAGCAGATATTTATTACTGCCAATTCCTCCCGGACGGCCATCAAAAATTATAAAATTACCTCCATTAATATCTATCGTAGAAGTAGTTGTACTTCCACTTGCGATGGTTATTGGAGATGTAATATCTGATGAAGGGCGAATAGTAACAGTATTAGTTGCTGAACCTCCGATAAAAAGAGGAATAGTAATTGGATAAGCATCTTCCTCAGTATACGCATAATTTGAAGTAAGCTGCAAAGTAACAGGTGCGGTTATTTCTTTTGTAGAAATATCAGCAATTGCAGCAGTTAAATCAACATAGGTACATAATTGAGGAGTGGTTGCAGGTGTTACACCTGTTCCTCCAATAAAGTAATTTCCACTTATTGAATTTAAAATTGTAAAAGAACTAGATGCAGGAGCAGTAGTTATTGAACTTACACTTGTTGCACTTACACCTGATGGTAAAGATCCAACGTTTGGTGTTGGTGCAAGATCCTGTGCTATAACAAAATAGTTAATAGTATTACCAACAGCAACACTTCCACCATTAATAATAGAATAGTCAATAACAAAACTAAAAGGAGAAGTTGTGTTTGTAGCCTCCACCCATTTCCAACCATTATCTGCACTTGTATTTCCGACAAATGCATCTGCATCAGTGGATTTCTTAAAATATAATCTTGGTTTTAATAATGGTGTAACATTAACTGCAGATGCATCAGTAATTGTTGCAAAGTTGTTTAATGTTTTTGTAAGAATTGAAGAATTGTTTAAAATATTAGTATAGTTAATCGTTGGAGCTACTAAATCCAGACCTACACCTTCCAGTTCCCATGCACCAATATCAGGAGCAGATCCGCTACCTGTGTAGCCGCTATTACCCTGTCGAATTGTTCCTAAATAATCATCAGTAAAAGTTGTGATATTTGAAGCACCACTTTCAATTTGTTTTGATGATGTTACTTTAAATTTTAAGAAATTTGCATTTGCCCCTAGTACAGATTGAAATTCAGGATCTTCAGACACAGAAGCTGCATCTCTGGGTGCAATATTACCAGCAGTAAAAACGCCGGATTTATACAAAGCTATAGTTTGTGCACTTGATGTTCCGTCTGAATATATCAGATTCGTAGCTGAAGGTATACCTGCATAAAAATCATTATTATTTGAAGTATTTGCATAGTTTGACAACATCCCGGCTGTACCGGCACTTCTGCGGTAAGCAACTGTTATACCTAAACCTGAAGCGGTGCAGTTATTATAAATAATATTGTTTCTTAATTCCAATTTAGCAGTTGTTGCAGTGGCATTTGCAGCATGAAATATACCAGATGTACCGAAATCTGTACCACCTGAACCGCTTAAATAAACAGTATTATAATAAATATTATAAGCCGAACTGGCAGTTGTGGAAGTTATACTGATTCCCCTTATAGCATCCGTTGAAACAGCAGCTGCAGCTCTTAAATCACCAATTAAATTATTGTAAGCGTTAACAGTTAAACCTCCACTCATATAAATACCATTTACACCGGGTGTTGTTGTAAAAGCACCACTCGTATTTAAATCATAAATTTTATTTTTATAAACATTTACAGTTGTTCCTGCTGTAACCATAATACCATTGGTAACACCTGAAGTAGAACCAACACATGAAAGAGTATTAATCAGATTGCTGTATATATTCACAGCAGTTGCGGAAGAACTGATACCGGCAACTGTTGCTGTAGTGCTGGCTGAAGATAAAGTATTGATGGTATTTAAATATACATTTGAATTAGAGCCACCAGCAATAATCGCAGTTACAGCACCTCCTGTCCCTGTAGATGAAAGTCCTGTTATAGTATTTCCGGTAACTGTAAACAGTGTACCTGCTGAGGTTCCAAATGTTAAACCTGTTATAACACCTGTTCCTGTTATATTGGATATTGTATTATTATAAATATAATTTCCATTTCCTGCATTTCCGCCACCATTATTAATGCTCATTGCAGTAATAGCACTTGAACCGCCGGTCCAGTTACTAAAAGTATTGCCTGTATAATTTTTATTGGCTGTTCCGCCATCAGTACTTAACCAGCCTGCTATTGTTGTAGCACCTGTTACTGTGATATTGGAAAAATTATTGTTTGTATGGTTAATTACAGCACCTGCAGCTGAAGTTGAAGCAGATGTAGCAAGTGTAACTGTACCTCCTGCACCGGCCTTATTAAATGCAGTAACTATTGAATTATTATTTATCGTCTGTGTTGCTGTTGAAGCGACTAAATAGGAATGGGAAATAAATGTTACACTCCCTGTAGTATTTACATTCAGGTTAGTAAATGTATTACCTGAAATTGTAGTAACATTTCCAACGGCTGTACCTCCTGTTGCAGTAATATAGGTATGAGCAGCTGAACTGGCAGCTGAATAAGTAATTCCTCTGAAATCATTATTCTGGATATTATGAGTTGTTGCAACAGTATTTGCTGATGAAATCCCGGTAAATGCACCGGAATTGGCAAAGCCAAAAGTTACAAAATCTGTGGAAGATGTTCCTAATAAGTTGTTATTTATTGTAACCAATGGTGTACTACCAGTCATAGCACCAGCCATAGTTATACCCAGGAATGTTGTTGCTGAACCACTTACATAAATTCCCCTGATAGTATTTGAACTAATAATTAAACTATTTCCTGTAGTTCCTGCTGCTACAGCAGCAGAACCATCAATCCCATAAATTGCTGATGCTCCGGTAGCAGTTGTAGCAGTTGCACCAATTCCTAAATTGCTTCCGGTAATATAATATCCGGCTCTGATATTATTGGGTGTTGAATTTCCGATACTATTGTTCGAAACAGTATAATTAGCGGCACCGGCTATCCTTATCCCGACAAAACCGGAGGCTGTACCTGTAGTTCTGGCAGAAGATTCAATACCTCCAATAATATTATTTTGTATAGCTACATTATTTACTGATGTTGCATAAATTCCTGTAAGATTTGCACCTACAGTGCTTGAGGAGATAAAAATCGACCCGGTTCCAGAATTTGTTCCTATAATATTAGCAGCTGTTGTTCCTATATTTACATTTCCGCTTCCAATATTGATACCACATATTACACCCTGAGTACTGGCTCCACTGGTAGAATAAATAGCTATATTTGCTATCGTATTATTTTGAATTTCTGATACTGTACCACCTGCCAGAAAATTACCTGTAATTGCAAAAAGTCTGCATGCATTACCAGTACCAGTTGCAACAAAACTGTTTGGGAAACCTGATATCGGGACAGAATTCCCAACCATATTCATATAACCTGTTCCACTTGAATTCGAAAAACCTATTGTGTTACCGGTTATGGTATATCCTGCTCCACCTCCGATATTTATACCATGGTCTGTATTGGCTGTTGTAAAAAGACGGGTAGCAGTATAAAACAACTTATTATTTGTAATTGTCCATGCTGAAGAACTATTGGCATTGTTATTATTTATCCAAACGCCAATGGTTGTAATTGCAGGTCCGTAAAAATCTGAAATATTATTAGCATTTATAGTATTATTGCTGTTATCTATCGTATTACTCGTTCCTAAAGAGAATATAGAATTGGCTGCAAATCCGGATGTAGCTGTAATTGTTGTACTTGCAACTGTTTGTGATGGTGTTATTGTATAAGTTCCAATACCACCAGTACCACTAACTATAGCTGTTACAATAGTTCCTGCTGTTACACCGGTTCCTGTTAAAGTTGACCCAACCTGGATAACACCTGAGGTCATAGCAGTTACAGTAAGTGTTGTAGTTGAGATACTGCCGGTAAAAACTGCTCCGGCAATAGTAGGTGCTGAAATATTACAATTGTTAATATTATTATTATCATTACCGCTTACTGTTCCTAAGCCAAAATTCACTATGCCGTATCCTAATGTACTTCCGGCACCGGTAATAGTAGTTTTGGTAAATGTATTAAAGCTAGCATCATTTATTAAACTTATGGTATAAGTTGAACCGGGAGCCTGATTCCCTATAGTAAGACCGTTTCCACCGGTATTTAAACCATCAATTGTTACATTATCTGCACCATTTAATGTTATCAGACTACCAACAGCTGTAACTGTTCCACTAACAGCAGTAGTAGGAGCCTGACTAACAGTATAGGTTCCTATTCCACCGGTTCCGGTGAGTATGGCTGTAACGAATGTATTAGGAAGAATATTTGTTCCTGTTATTAATTGTCCAACGGTAATTGTACCTGATGTAGGTGCGGCAGAAACCGTCATTGTTGTAGAAGAAACCGGAATTGCCCCTGTAAAAGTAGCTCCTCCAACAACGCCTGAAATTGTTCTGGCAGCACCTCCTGAAGGAGAAATATTAAGACTTGTCCATGCCCCTGCATTCAGAGGAATTGTACCCGTTTCTGTTGTTACATCAGCTGTTATTGAAATACTGATAGTTGCTCCGGTTTGTGATGCACCATTTATTGCAGAAAATGCACCGCCTGTATTTGTTAATGAAGTATATACTCCATCTATTGTACCTCCTGCAGAACCTGAAATTGTTATTTGTCCCCAACTAAGCAAATTGAAGATCATAAAGCCTAAAAATAATAATGATTTTTTCATATTTGGTTTTGTTTAATTAATTTTTAAAATAAGGTATTAACACTTTTAATTATATGAATTAACCAGAAAGCTAATTAATATAAAAGTAAAAGTAACACTGTAAAAATAATAAATATAATTATATGATTCAAATTTATAATGATATTTTTAGTAAAAAATTAGCTCATTTTTAGATTATGTATCTATATATGAACTTAAAGTCAAAACCTAAATATTAGATTTTAACAATATTTTTCCTTATTTAGAAATACATAAAATTAATATCAATTAAAAAACTGATGTTATTGAATGATAAGCTTCTTTATTTCAAATCCATTATTATTATTTATTTTCATAATGTAAATACCCTTTGAAAAACCGGATAAATCAATGCTTGTATTTTCGGCCTTCCATATAAACTTCTTTATTACACTTCCCTGTACATCATAAATTGTAACAAAGGTACTATTATTGAAATGTTTGCCTGAAGACAGATTAAACAAGCCATTTGAAGGATTGGGATAAACCTCAGTATTAAAAATATCGCTGATATTTTCAATGCCGTTATAAGCAGGCACACCTCCGTAAAAAGTCACCAGTTCGCCGGCAACCATATAATTTGGTTTGGCACCACCTGCACAGCTGGTACAGGTTACACCATTTACACAGTTAGGATTTGCAGCCGAACATAAATTCACATAAGAAGGATCAAATTCATACTGGAGATTGGTACTACTGCCCAAGGCTGAAGCCAGACTGACTTCCCACAACATGGGGATGGAACCAGGGCACCATCCTGCTCTCGGATAATTCCAGGTACCATTCTGAGGCATACAGGCTGCAGGATTTGGATTACAGCTCCTCCATAAATTCTGATTGTATATTGAATTTCCGTTTAACTTGATATGATGCGTGGCATTGTAAAATTCAGCAGCATTGGCAGTATTGTCAGTACCGGAACCATGACCTGTAGTTACCAGCCTTAAATAAGCTGCGGTAATATTGGAATTACTCAGGTTTAAATTTTTAATTTCAACGGGTTGAACTGTAGGAAATCCATTCGTTCCACTGCCCCATCCTCCAAAGCCATAAGAACCCAGCCACAATTTTTCCATCCAGCTGTATTTAAAAGGAGAAGCACCTTCCTGATAGATAATATTAAGCGTGATTTTTGATTTGGCCGGGAAATTGGCCTGTACATCAATCTTACCCTGAAGCTGTGATGCAAAGTCCGTAATATCAACACTATCATGACATGCCACGGAATAAGGCGTTATATACCTCAGCAGTTCCACAAATTCTCCGTTTGCTCCTCTGATATTAACATTTCCTATCACATCCCAGGCTTCACATCCTTCAGGAGGACAATCATATTGAAGATAGGCAGTTATTTTTTTATATGTTCCGGTAAAACTCGGCAAAATCAGGGTGGTATCTAAGTTTTGTCCATTGATATCAGCAAAATGCACTGCATTCAACATTGTATAATTGATGGAAGATGAATCCTGAACCACCTGAAAACTAAAAGTTTTAGTAGTGGAAGGACCACCAGAACTCACTGCTGTGGCTGAAATGGTAAAACTTCCATACGATGGAGGCGTCCAGTAATAAAGATAATAGCCATTTTTAATACTGTCAGGATAATAATTCTGACTGTTTATGGTAAGATAAACCTGATTAACAGAAAGCAGCGAATTATAATTAATTGAAGCGGTCAGTGAAATCGGGATTTTATCCAAATGCGGTGCTCTAACCACAGCTCCATTTACAGGATTTTTAATATCCAATGCAGGAAAAACATAAGTTGGATTAATAACTTTAATTGATAAGGGTAAATCAGCTGCAGCAGCAACGGTTGCATTACCAGGCTGATGGGCTGTAATGGTTACGATTCCTGTGTCACCGATAAGTGTGACTATTGAATCATTGGATAATGTTGCAGGGCCTGAAACGGTAAAACTAACAGCCAGATTTTTATTGGTTGTAGCATGAACAACAAATGGAGCATGAGTGCTTAACATTTGTGCAGGCAAACTATTAAAAATAATGTACTGATATTGTAATCCTCCTGTATTCGGCTGACGGATTTTAATGTTATCAAATCCGGGTTTGCCACCCAAAGCATGTATAAAAAGCGTTTTCCATTTTGCCGGATCCTTTTTATCGTTTGTTCCGGGTGTAAGTCCTAGATTTAAATTATTAACCTGTGATATTAAAGTAAATGCTGTTGCATTGGGTCTTTTGGCATATAAGCTAACACTTCCCTGATATGCAAAGGCATCAAAATCAATAAGAAATTTGTAGGTATTCCAGCCGGGTATGCTATCGTATGTAAAAGCAACAGATGATCCATCCGGTTTTACAATTGTACCTCCTACCGGTGTCATATTATGGATGTTAAGCCATAAGCCACCTTCACCAGCTTCAATTCCCGATGAAACATTGGCAATAATGCCATTATCATTCAAATCATAGCCAATGCCGAAGGAAGTATTCCAATAAGCTGAATAGATCTGCACTTCCAGTTCCATTACCCCACCAATTGAACAATCGAAGGGTAATGCAGCTGTAGTTTTGCGGGAAGCTGTCTGCCCGACACTAGGACCTCCGTGGGTATAAAATGCCCCTAATGTTGCATCAGGTGTTAATATTCCAGATCCGTTTGTAAGCTGTATACCGAAGTCTCCACCACTTACTGCATTGGGAACACTTTTCCAGTTATCTTTACCATTCAAAGTATCAGTCATTGAAATATTGTTAAAGTTGTATACATGTTCCACCAATTGCGCTTTAAGCGCAAAAATTGGTAGCATAATGCAAATAAACAGTAGGTTTATATTTATTTTCATATTTTTAAAAACAGATTATTGAATCACAATTTTCTCAACTTTTGAAAAGTTTTTATTTGAAAGTTTAATAAAATAAATTCCTTTATTATACGAACTTAAATCAATAGTATGGCTGTAAGCTTGTTCAGGTTTTGTAATTTTCTCATTATAAATTACTTTACCTTGTAAATCAATGAGCTGTATATCAAATGAAGTATTAATTCCGCTCATTTCAACAGTAAGTTTTCCTTTGTTTGGATTTGGATAGATTCTGAAATTCAAGGTGTTGACAATATCATTAATACCAACAGCAACATAAATATGATAAACTGCAGACACTGCGCCATCTCCGCAGGCATTATGTCCTTTAACCGTCAGGTTTCCTGAAGTTGCAGCTGCGCTAAAACTGATTCTTACACTATCTCCTGTGGTTGTTGACGAAGGTATAAATGTTGCACCATTACCTGTATAAGACCAACTATAAGAAGTTGCATTGGCAATTTGCGGCACTTTGTATAACAGATTGCTTTCACCTGTAGTAACACTATCATTATTTACAGATGTTATTGTACCTGCAGCTGCAGGTAAAGGATTGATATATACAGGAGTAGTGGTTGAAAAAGCTGCACAACCACCTGATGCAGGAATTATATAACTAACTGTATAACTACCGGCACTACTGGAACTTGGAGTAACAGCTCCGGTTGTTGCATTAATTGTTAATCCGGCAGGCAAAGCACTGAAATTTCCGCCTGTACTACCTGTCAATGAGACGGACTGAGCAGTGGTAACATTATTGCAGAATGGAGTACCGGTATAATTAATTGTTGCTGATGGAGCAGCTGCTATTGTAACTGAAGTGGTGGTGGAAAAAGCTGCACATCCGCCGGCTGCAGCAATGGTATAGGTTACGGTATATGTAGCAGCTGTACTTGTGCCAGGCGTAATTGCACCTGTAGTTGCATTTATTGTCAATCCCGAAGCTGAAGCACTGTAGATTCCTCCGCCAGATCCTGTTAATGTGACCGGCTGTGCTGTTGTCAATGATTTACAGTATGGAGATCCTGCGTAAGCAATTGTAGCGGTTGATGGAAGTGTTATATTTACAGATGTAGTTGCAGTTAGTGTTGCACATCCGCCTGCAGCGGCTATGGTATAGGAAACATTATAACCACCGGCAGTACTTGTGCTTGGGGTAACAGCTCCGGTACTTGCATTTAAACTCAATCCCGTCGGTGCAGCAGAAAATATACCACCTGAAGTACCGGTAAGTGTTACACTTTGGGCAGTTGTAACAGAATTACAATAAGGAGAGCCGGCATAACTTATTGTTGCTGATGGTGGAGTTGTAACAACAACAGTTTTTTCAGGAGTTGTAAAAACCAGACCACTGTTTGAACAACTAATGGCACAGATATAATATTTTGTTGATGTTATATTGCCTGTTGCCTGTGTTGATAAAGTATCCATATTTATATAAGGACCTCCAGATGTAGATGATGATTTCCATTGGTATTTAATTCCAAGAAGATTATAAACTGTACTTAACGAAAGTAAAGTAGATGTTCCGGAACATATTGCAGCAGAACCGGTGATAGTGGATGATGCCGGCATTCCTGAACATGAAGTTGTTGGTGTACCGGTAAATTCATCAGCACCTATATCAGGAGTAATGCTTCTGGTTTGTCCGTCAAAATCATCAGTTACTGTTGCAACTGATATTCCTGAATTGTCCACAGGAGATGGTGTGGTAGTCTGAATATGCAAATCATTATTGCTAATAAACAACGGATCTGCATTAAAACTGTTAACATCCTGTCCTACTGCAGTTTTCCAGGCCGTAAGGTTTGCTACATCAGCTGAATTAAAATATCCTAAAACGCCACCTGTTCCTGTAACATAATAATCATTATAATTGATGGTTAAACCAGCCGGATTTACAGAAGTTCCTGCAACCTTAACGGCATAGTGTTTTCCTGTTCCCGACCCACTATTAGAACGGGCATTATAAAATATATTATCAATAAAATTTCTTGAATTAGAAGTAACCAGACTATTAAATGCATAGGTTGCTGCTGTTCCTGTAACAGCGGTACCATCAATAAATACGGAATTATTATAATAATTATTTGTTCCTGTTGAATCCATTAAACCATATATGGTATACCCATTGGTTAAATTGGTTCCAAGAGCAATCATATTGTTTTTATAAGTAGTAGATGTACCGTTACTTGATGAATAAATTCCTGAAATAACCCCTGCGCCGGAAGTAGCAAGACTTAGGTTATAAATTTTATTTCTTTCAATAATATTGCTTGAAGCATTTGAATAAGCATCAAATATAATTCCTGCTAAATTAATAGCTGCAGTAGCGGCTGAATTAGAAATATTATATATTGTATTTTGAGAAATCACCTGATTTCCGGTAACGAGACTATTATCCCTGACAAAAATACCGGTAATACAGCTTCCGATTCCAGTACCCGCTGTAGTTCCTGTTGAACTAAGGTCTCTGATTGTATTTCCGCTGATAGTATTGCTACCTCCTCCGATAAAAATCCCGCATATATTAGCGGCATTGGTACCATTGGCTTTATAATTGTTATAGATATTGGCAACCGTATTATTAGTTATAATTGCTGTTCCGGGTGCATTATTATAGATGCAGTTTATAAACTGGTTGGTAGTAGTGGTTGCAGGATTTGCCAGATTAATACTACTTGGCGTTGTTAAACTTCCGACTAAATTATTATTTACTGTAACAGAACTTCCTCCCGAAGTATGAATTAGATATAATGCTGATAAAGCTGAAACTGTACTTCCTGTTACGGTAATAGAACCCAGTATATTGTTTGAAATATTAGTGATACCGGCTGTAGTAGCAGTTGTTATTCCATAACAATAGGCACCCACAGTTGTAGCAGCTGAAGTAATAAACACAGAGCCTGTACCAACACTATCTCCAATCATATTTCCAGTTATATTTACATTTCCGGTAATCAGATAAATGGCATTCCAGATACCGGGAGTTGCAGTTGCAGTTGCACTGGTTAACCAGTTGAAATTCCTTATAATATTATTTTGTATTGCAGATGTGTTTGTAATACCTAAATTAAGATACATTCCACCGAATTTATAAGTAGCAGCAGTACCATTTACTGTCCAGGCAGTATTTCCGCAGTTGGGAGAACTACCTCCGATAAAATTTGAATTTATATTATAATTATCACCACTGGTAATATAAATACCATAAGAATTAGATGAAGCACTGCCAGCATAAGCAGTGGTTTGATAAATACTGTTTCCCGATATAGTCCAGTTTGTTGAAGCCGTTGAAATATAAATACCTGCAGCATTTGAACTGCCATCGAAATTATATAAATTACAATTGGAAATTGTATTTCCACTATTATCTAATGAAGTGGTTCCGTTTGAAGAAATCAGATATCTTGGTTTTGTCGTACCATCACATACATCACAATAATTGAGGAGATTATTGTCATTGCCCAATACAGCAGTAGATGTAGTGAAATAAACGACACCACATGTATTTGATGTGGTTGACCCTTTTATAGTCGTATATTTAATAACATTATTGGTGGCATCATTAATAAAACGTATGGTGGAAGCTAATGAACCGGCATCATTATTGATAATACTAAGGTTTTTATTGCCTGATTGATTTACACGTCCGTCAATGGTGACATTATCAGCTCCGTTCAGGTCAATTAAAGCGCCTGCTATACTCCCGCTTATTGAATAACCACTGCCTGTCGGATAAATACTAACTGAAGTATAACTGGCTGTTCCACCACTTGCATTTAACACTGCAGAAGCAGTTTCGGTAGTACTGCTGGTAAGCTGCAAAACAACTGCTCCTGTTATGGTTCCGTTATTGATAGCATCAAAAGCAGATTTTAAAGTAGTATAGGTTTGACCGCTACCAACCAGGGTCTGTCCCCAGCTTAAACCTGTAAAAACTACCATCATTAAAAAAGAAAATATTTTTTTCATAACTATAAATTTGATGTTTATTGATTTAATTATTAATTATAACTTTCAGTACTGTTATTCCTTTTTGAGTAGTTGCTTTAAGCAGATAAACTCCATTATTTAAATTAAGATGTAAGGGAATTATAAATAGATTTTTATATTCATGCTTAAGTATATTCTGTCCTTTCATATCTGAGATTTCAATCTTTTGAATCTTTTCATTGCAAATCACTTCAAAAGAGCCTGAATTAGGATTTGGTATAAGTTCAATTTTCAAATTCTCTTTCAATTCATTCACTCCTGTATAATTAAAGTTAATAATATTGGATGAATCCGATGGGCAACCGGTCAGATTGACAATATCAAAATAAAAACCGCTTTGAAGTGGTGTATAGGATTGTCCTTCAGCACCTGGAATAATGCCTGTACTCAGATTATACCATTGATTTCCGATTAAAGCATTTGATGTTAACGAATCTCCGGTTATTGTAATTTGCGGTGCTGACGGTGCAGCAAAAACATTCACTGCAATTGTTTTTTGCATTCCCATTCCGCAGTTGTTGCTGCCTTTAACTGTAACATTTCCTGAAGTTGCAGTATAGCTATAACTTACATTAATGCTGTTGGTTGAACTTATTCCTGCAGCACCATTGGGCAAGGTCCAGATATAGGTATCAGCATTGGGTATCATTGGAGTTGTATAAGTAACAATGTCACCCTGACATACGGTTGTTAAACCGGCAATACTTACTGCAGAATCCGGTAAAAAGCTACCCACTATTACAGTTAATGTTGAAGAAGCACCATTACCACATGCATTATAAGGCGTAACTGTAATATTCCCAGTAGAGGCAGTGCTCCCAAAGTTGACATTTATTGAATTTGTTGAGGATGTTCCTGTTGTACCTGAAGGTAAAGTCCATATGTAAGAAGTAGCATTGGCAACAGGTGAAACCAGATAAGTTGCAGCACTCAGTCCAAAGCAGACGGTATCAGTTCCGTTTATGGATCCCGCTGCCGCCGGAAAAGGGTTTACTGTAATATACCTTGTTGCTGTTGAAATACTGCTTCCGTTACTGTTTACGCCTTTTACCGTAATATTTCCCGAAGAAGCCGTATTGTTGAAATTAACGCTGATAGTATTTGCAGAAGTTGTTCCTGTAGCACCGTTTGGCAATGTCCACAGATAAGATGTTGCATTAATAACAGGCTCAACGGTATAAATTACTGCTGACTGCCCCTGACAGACAACAAAATTACCGCTGATTATTTTTGCGTCATCAGGTATGGCAGGGTCTGTATAAACTTCACTGATATCAGGCATCATGGTATTTGTTCCTGCAACCCAGGGTGTTAATCCATATTCATAGGCTCCGGCATCCGGAGCAGCACCAATATAGCCATTGGTAAAGCCAGGAATATTCACTCCGTAATCAATTGCCTGCGAACCACTTGCAAGTGTAAAATCATAAGCAGCTGCATTTGTAAAAAGAGGATTTGATGTTTGCAGATTATTGCTGAATGTGGTTCCCAAACTCCAGGCTTTGTCGGATAAATTATTCTTAACAATCTGGTTCTGAATGGTAGTTCCTGTATTGCCCCAGGCTCCCATGGCATTGGTACAAAACCATACTGTATTATTATAAATCTGATGATTTACAGCAGGTTTATTGGTCTGAATGCCGGTTGTACAGTTCCATACCACATTATGATGCAATACGTAATTGGTATCGGCATTATCAAGATAAATCCCCATACAGGAAGTAGTTGAATGATTATCATGAGCCCAGTTATTTGAAATATATGATCCGCTTCCATTAGACTGATAGGTATAAGTAACACCCAAATCCTGTGTCATTTTTCCACAATCATACATGTCATTGTATGTAATATCAATAAAATTGGTTAAGCGATGTACCAAAGCACTGCGGCCTGTTCTTCTGATTGTATTATTTTTTATATGATGTCCAAGACCAACTGTCGTAATTAATCCACAATCTGTTGCTGTCCAGTCACAATCTTCAACCAGACAATTTTCCACGGTATTGTACTGTCCGCCTATACTGATTCCATCACCCCAGCTATGCGCCACATAGGTATTTTTCACAGTATTATTATAACCCGAAACAGCAATTCCTTTGCCATCCCATTGACTTATACCATAATTGGCAGCATCGCGTGCCTGCCGGCCCCATGAGGTTTTAAAGAAATAAAGAGGAGTTGGATATAAAACATTTGCATTAATTAACAAACAGCCGGTTGCAGTTTCAAAACTAACAGTTGCCCAAACAAAATGAATATTGCTGATATCAATGTATTGTTTACCGAAGCAGTTAAATCCATACATGCGTTTACGGGCTTCAAACTTCATAGTATTTATTAAAGCAGGATTCTGGGGATAATAATACAGGGTATCATTTTGCCAGTGCCATTCATTGACAGTATCCAGCGCATTAAGATGCTTAATGATATAACCATATCCACTTCCTGTGTAAACCGTTGGACTGTAGGCCGGATGGCTACCCCAGGGATATGATGTTTCTGAACAACTGACAACACTTCCGTTTGATGATATGATTTTACCATCTTCGGCCACCCATTTTGATGCTACAAGTGTTTGAACAATTCCTCCTGTCCAGTAACCCGAAGGAAAATTCATCCCGCTGAATGTTGCATTGCTGTTTGTATCAATAACTACAGATTTCCAATCGCTCAGACTCATATAATTCCCTCTGAAATTAGGATAACGGGCTTCATTAGCCATTCTTTTATCTACACACAACTGCAGTACAGTATCAGGAACATATGCTTTGTAAATTCCATTCTGATAGGAAGTCCATCCAGAAACAGTATCAGTACCGACAATAATTACTTTTTCGTTCATGTAGTTTTTAAAAACAATATGAGCTGTTGAAGTTCCGTTATTGGCAGGAATTACTGTTTCACGATAAATACCATTTCTTATAAAACAGGTATCGCCGGCTATCATTACATTGGCAGCTTTTTGTATGGTTTTAAACGGAGCTGAAATTGTACCGGGATTTAAATCATTCCCGTTATTTGACACATAGTATTGTGCTGATAACCTGAATGATAAAAATAAAACTAATAATAAAACTGTAAATTTATTTCTCATTTATTATATTTATTGATTTTTAATTAAAATTAATAAATTAATTCAAATTACATCCAGTTTAATGTATTGATTGAATAATTGAGTTGAATTAATTTATTGATATTTTCCATCTTATATTCGCTGCAGCTTGAAATATAGGGATTGTTTTCTTTTGAATAACTGATGGCATTTGACAAATCGCTGAATGTGATGTCCCTTTTCATTAAAAAAGCAATAACACCGATTTTAAAAGCTGTAGTTATCGTTCTCAAATCCTCATAAGTACTGATGACAATAATTTTACTATCAGGATATTTTAAAATAATTTTTTGTATCTGAATTAAATCAGTCATAGAATTACCCTGTAAATCATAAAGAATAATATCAGGAAATGGCTTCTTCATGTAACTGATTAATTCAAACGAATTATCAAATTCACCGATAATATTGATTTGTGGTATTTTTTTAAGGAGGATTTTAATTGATTCTCTTGATAAAGAATCATTATCACAAAAAACTATTTTTATAGCTGTCATAATATAAAGATTATACAGCAAATTTAAATCATATTGATTTTAAAAGGTATAAGGAAATTCCCTTGTTTTATATAGGTAATTTTACCTACTTCCAATTTACAAACCTGTAATACAACTTTATAATTTGATAATTTTATTTTTAATGGCATATTTTACAAGATCAACTATGGTTTTTAATTCAAGTTTTTCCAGAATATTATTTTTATGTGATTCTACAGTCCGGGTAGATATATATAAACGATTTGCTATTTCCTTGTATGATAATCCTTCAGAGAATAGTTCAACAATTTCAATTTCTCTTTTTGACAATTCAATATTACGCTTACTATCCTGATAATTAAGATTTCTGGCATTCGAAATATATGTTTTCAGCACTGTACTCGTAATTGATTCAGCTATGTACTCTTCGCCTTCATAAACTTTATTAATGGCATCGATAATTTCATCTCTTTTTGCATTTTTTGGAAGATAACCCAAAGCACCTGCTTTTAATGAATCAAATACGGATTCATCTGTTTTATCGGCTGTTAGCATTATTACCTTTATTTCAGATTTTTCGCTCTTCAACTTTTCTGTTATCTCAATACCCGATAAATCAGGCATACTGATATCCATTATTAAAATATCAGGAACTTTGGTTTTTAATAACTCAAATAATTCATTACCATCAGCTGCTTCTCCGATTATTTCGATATTTGAGACGTTCATCAGCAGCACCTTTATTCCATCCCTTACTATTGGATGGTCGTCAACTATAATTATTTTAATGGTATCCATGACAGTTAATTTTTTGATACTGAAAAATAAAAAACACTCCCCTTCCCTTCCTCACTCTCAAACCAGATCTTACTGTTGTTACGGTCAGCAAATTCTTTTGCCAGTATCAGTCCCAATCCGCTTCCTTTCTCCTTGGCCGTTCCTGTTGTTGTAAAATTACTTCCAACTTTAAAAATTTTCTCTTTATCTTCATTTTTTATTCCAATACCGCTATCAGCAATAATTACATGAATTTCATAATCAAACTCTTTAAGCTGAATTCTTATTTTACCAAAATCGGGTGTAAATTTAAGTGCATTGGACAAGAGATTTCTGATTATTGTCTTTATCATTTGTTCATCAGCAAAAACAAATACTTTTGAAGGAAAATCTGTAATAATTTCAATATTTTTATTATCAGTTTCAATTTTATAAAGGGATATGATGGTATTGATTGCAATACATATATCAAAACGTGATTTATTGACCGGAATATTCTTATTTTGCGACAATAACCATTTGGTAAGATTTTCAAGCAGATTATAAGCTGAATCGGCTGATTTTCTTAATGTTTTAATGGCATGCATTTTATGATTGTCATCAATTTCAGCATAACTTTCTTCCAGAAAACCTGCCAGAGAAATAATGGTACCAAATGGATTTTTAAGGTCATGGGTAATTATTGCAAAAAGCTTATCCTTAGTTGCATATGCTTCTTCCAATTGATTTTTCTGATCACTGATCTGTTGATTTTTTTCCGACAGCACTTTATTAGCCTTTTTCTTTAATAAAAAACGGTATAAAATTACAATTACTAAAATGGTAATTAAAATGGAAACAGCAATAAAGGTATTTCTTAAATAGGTTTGCTTTTCAATAGCAAGTTGTTGTATAACATTGCTTTGCTTAAGCAGCTGATTTTGTTTCTCAAATTCATCAATTTCATATTTTACCTTTAACTGATTAATTTTTTCGTTATTCTGATTATAAAAAATCGAATCATTGGCAATTTTATAAAGCTTTTGATACTTAAAAGCATTTTTATAATCGCCTGTCAAAGAATAATATTCAGATAAAGCTTCAAAAACCATACTGCTTATACCTATATCATAGCCATTTTTAGTTATTAGTTCAGCTTGTTTAATATAATTATAAGCACTGTCAAACTGCTGAAGATGAATAAATGTGTTTCCTATATTAATCAGTAAATAAGCACGATAATACTTATCATAGATTGGTAATTTAATATTTAATGATTTCTGGATATACTTAAGTGCAGTTGAATGTTTTTTTAAACTGTTGTAAGTATCGCCAATATCTGATAACGTGAAAGATATCTCTTTCTGTTCATTTATTTCTTCAAACAATTTTAATGCCCATAACTGATATTTCAGTGCTTTTTCAAAATTGTTCATTTGCAGATAAAAATTCCCAAATCCCTTCAAAGTATATGCAGTACTTTTTTTATCTTTAATTTTCAATGAAATATCTAAGCTTGTTTGTAAATTTTTAAGCGCTTTTACTGAATCATTTGAAAAAAGATAAAGCAGACCAATATTTTTATAAGAATTGGAAATTCCTATGCTGTCATTAATAATTTTATTTACTTCCAGTGACTGATGGAAATTATAGATTGCCTTATCATAGATATAATTTCTACCATATTTAGCACCAAGTTTTGTATATAACTCCGATAAACTTTTTAAGTCTTTCTTTTCTTCAGCAAATTTTACCATCAGGTTAAGATAATAAATTACTTTTGGTGAATTTGCCTGATTTTCAAAAGCTTTACTTAAAATTGTATAGAATTTATATTGAAAAGCATTATCATTTTTATTAACAAAACTTAATCCGGTTTCTGCATATTTAATCACAGAATCTGAATTATTTTGTTTAGTATAATAATCTGATATTTCATATAATAGCTTGGCTTTTTCAGTTAAAGACGCTGTTGGAAATATTTTCTTTAATTTTTCAATATCAGTCTGAGCTTGCAAACTAATCATACTTAGAAAAAAAACAATAAAAATTTGAAATATTAATGCAGGATTTTTAATAAACAAACAATGATTTGGAGGTTTCATAAATATTGCATTTTAATAAAACAAAGATAGTGGATTTTTATACCTTTAAAATATTTATTCAAAAAAAAGAGGCTATTTGAATTGATCTGCACCCCAAAAGTTGGACGGATTAATAGATAAAACTTTCTCTGTGTTGATCAGTTTTACTGATAACTTTAACCAAATTTACACTAAAATTGCAGATTATTTTAACCATACTTTTTCAGTATAAACATTATGATCTGTTATTACTTTTACAATATAATAAGCTGAAGCATTCCCTTTCATACCAATACTCTGCATGCCATTTACATTACTAATTGTCTTAATCTGCTGACCCAATAAATTATATACAGCAATTTGCATTATATTTTCTGAGCCATTGATATAAATACTGTTTTCATAAGCATAAATATTGATATTTTTATTGGGCAGAGAAGTAGCAAAATGAAGGATAAACCGGTCTGGATTATCTGAAGTAGCTGCAGTAAAATTATATACCGGGTTTTCATGCAAATTTTGGGTAAGATTGCTTTTTCTGTCTTCTAAAATAACTGCTCCACAGGTTGTAAATGTTTGTATTCCATCAGCAGTAATAGTGTAATTCCCGTTAACACCGGCTTTAAACCCAAGATTTATGAATGTGGTATTTGTTGGTAATGGTATGGCATTTGTTGATAGTTCATGTCCATCGCTGAGAATGGAGTATAACTTAGGCGCTATTGAACTTCCATATAGTTTTGTACCATCAAATTTAAGGTCGTATTCAGTTGTTGCCTGTTCATTGATTACAATACTGGCAATATCCCTGCATGTATTTACAGCATTACTTACTGTCAGCGATAACAAAGGTACTTGTGAACTTTTACTGAAGGCCTGAGCAGTATGTGTGCGGGCAGCTGAAGGAATAGTCAGACTAACATTTGATACTGTTGTTCTTACAAAGAAACCCTGATTTGCAGGTATAATTCCATTGGCAGATATATCAGAATAAGATTGTGAACCCTCGTTCCAGATTTTCGCCAACCCTTCGACATTGCCAAGAGTCCAGTTTGCGTCGTTCCATACTAAATTGGAAGGAAAGGGATTCCCCAGCAGATTCCATCCTTCACCCTGTCCTGAAGTTTTGGTTAAAGAAACTGTTACATCAGTATTATTTAATGTACCGTTGAATTCTTTATTAACAGCGGTTTCATATGCAACCAGATAACCTCTCCCTTTGGTAAAGCTGAACATATTATTTGCTCCGTCTTTTTGATTGATCCAGGTATTCGATTCTTCATCGTATCCGTAAAAATCATAATTGCCGCTGGCCCAGTTTCCTGCAATAGCCTGACTGGTATTTGGTGAAGCTATCAGATGCCAGCCATCCAGTCCATTACTCCAGGTTGCAGCTGTTATATTGCGTTTAACGGTTGCTGTTATTGCAGATGCTGCTGTATTATTATCTATCAATGTTCCGCCATCTTCAACTGTAAGTATACCACTCACAGTTAATGCACTTCCATTGTTGATATTCAACTTGCCGCCGCTTATAATGTTCAGGTTCTCGCAACTTGCTGCTGTATTGAGGGTTAAAGTACTGCCATTTAAAACGCTAACATCAGCTGTACTTACTACACCGCTCAGTTCATTCCAGTTATGTGTACCAGAAGCTATGGTAGTTGCAATTATATTGGAATTATCACCGGTATAGGAATTCCCGCTGGCACGGACCCTGTAAAAATAGGTTGTATTTGGAGTAAGACCTGTAACAGCAAAGGATGTACCATTAACGTTTGTATTTTGAGCTACAAATGTTTGAGCTGGGCTTCCATTAAATGTATGTGATCCTAAATGAGTAACGTCATCAATATTATATTGATCCCATTCTGTTGCTAAAGTAGGGAATCCTGATGATGGATTAGCAGTTACACCGCCTGTAACACTTGATTTTCTAACTAATGTTTTATCAACTGTTGTATTTGGGCTGTTTATCCATGCAGTTCCGGGATCCTCTCCTATTCTGCCAAAAATATCAACGTAAGAAGACGTCGATATTTTATATAATGCAACGGCATCATCACCATTAAAATTAACTGCAGGATTAGATGTGGCAGTTCCTGAATATGCAGCTGCACTGCTGTTTTTATAAACAATAACAGAGCCATTATTCAATGTTCCAGATAATACAACATCATTATTTGGAGTAACAGCACCATTAGCGTAAAGTCGGAGTTTGTAATTTGACAAATCAACATTACTTCCTGTACCATTATAAATTTCGATATATTTATTACTTGATGACCCTTCCACATATTCAGAAATAAATAAATCTGTTGCATTTACAACATTACCATTCGTATAAACATCAATATAATAAGATTCAGCACCGGTTACTGCATTCCAGTTGGCAGTAAATCCTGTTGAGCTGACATTGGTAGCCACTGTGGCCACAGTGGATGAAGTTGCAGTTCCGCTTACAGCTACATTTTGTGTTGTGGCTGAGGCACAAACATGGGAAATAATGCCACTGTATACTTGTACTGATGTGGGTTTAAACCTCACATAAATTGTGGTTGCGGCTATGGTACCTGCTACCGGGGTTAAAGTTATGGTAGTTGGGCTGGCAACAAAACCGCTGCCCGATGTTAATGAAATCTCAAATCCTGCAGGAGGTGTAATAACAAGATTGTTGTTTGCCAGATTGTTTGCCGAAACCGTATAGCTTTTTTCTGCAGAAACAGTATTTATCATTTGTGTGCCAAAAGCTGTAATTGAACCTACATTCAGCTGAGAAACAAAATTCGTTATCAAAACATCATCAATATAAAGCGTTTGAACTGCCATATTCAGAAACCTGATTCTGACATCTGCCGCTGGTTCATTTATATTTAGTGTATATTGTGTAAGAGTCGCTGTAATCGTTAAGGTTTGAACATCGGTAAACGTACTTCCTCCATCAGTTGATTTCTGAATTTTTAATCCATTGCTTCCGCTTGTCCCTGCTTTACACCAGAAACTCAAAGAACCTACTGTAGTTAAAGCAGGTGTAGTTGCATTGGAACCAATATCACTTTTCAATTGTAAGCAATAAAGTCCGCCATGTTCGTTTGTAGAATTCCGCATCACATTTAAAGTTGACCAATCACCGGAAAAAAGTGTATAGGGATATTGTATCCCTGAAGGGTTATAAGCTGTTGGAAGTCCCGTTTCAAATCCTTCAGTAAATGAATAAGCAGCTGTGGTAATGGATAGCTGAGGAACAACGCCATCTGTTTTATAATTGGTATTGGTCAGTGTATTGGTAAAGGGGTAAATTTTAACATAATAGGTAGTGCTTTCGCTCAATCCGGTAAAATTTACAGTTCCCGTACTGGGATTTACAATTTTAACATAGGTGGAATTGGTTTCAGGAATACCATCAACAGGAGCAGCAATATCAGCAAAACCTATAGCACTGATTTTAACCACATAGCCATCAGGAATAACTGTTCCTGTGGCATCCGTCCAGTTTACGGTAATTGAACTGTAATCAGGATTGCCGGCAACAACCTGCATATTGCTGACATGATTATCTGGCTGTGGCTTTATTGTAGGTGTTTGTGCTCCCCAGATATAGTTAACATATTCAGGATGGTCAATAAATGGATTCCTGTTATGCTGAGTTGTATTATAAATAGCATTATTTCTGTCAATTTCTTTCTGACTCACCGGATCATTGGCATTCCATTCCAATAGCATATTGATATACCATTGCTGATAAGTATCACCTGTTGTACTGATAACATATTGTGCATCAGTACCGGGTGTACCGGTTCGCCAAGAACTGATGTGATAACGGCAAGCCAGATAAAAATAAGCACGTGCAAAATCGCCTTTATAGGCATCTATAGGTTCAAACACAATTCCGGTATAACCTCCGGTATAATTACAATTCCCCAGTTTGCTTCCATTGCTGGAAGTATAAGTGGCTGTTCCAACTTTTGCAACCGGATAATTGCTTTTTCGTCCATTAACATATTGGTCGGAAGGAAAAAGATGATGCAAATCAGTATACTGAGTGTCACTTGATCCGGTAATCCCGGTACCACCCCACCAGGATTTTGGCAGACAATGTTCTCGGGAATAACAATCGCCTTCTCCCGTTGCATTTCCGCATTGGTTGGTTCCTACTGTAAAAGTATAATTACTGCCTCCGGGGATGTCAGAATACATATCCCATATAATTGTATTACTGGGAGCAGGCTTTACATCTGTGGTATAATAAGCATTCCAAACACCGGGAGTGTATGTGAGCTTTACATGTCCTCTCGTAATTATATTTCTGAGTGTATCTCTTAATACAGTACCTGATAATCCTGATGCATTATTGTAATATCCTGAAGGTATCTGAGCAAAAATACTACCCAGTACAAAACAACATATACTAAAAAAGAATAAAGTCTTTTTAATCATAAAAAATTAATTATAAAAGCTAAAAAAAAGCCTGCAAAGATACTAAATCTTATCTTTATGAGAAAAGTTTAACTTTTAGGAAGTCTATATTGCTATTAGGTAGTAGCTTACTATGATGTAATAAGCATTGTTTAGTTAATCTGAAGTAAAAGTTTAGTTAAGTTAAAATCTTGGATTTGGAATAATAGCGATTAAAATAAATTATTAATAAACGCAAAATCAGTAATTTTACAATATTAAAATATTTTTATTTTTCACAGTAGTTTAAATTAGCAGCAAAATCTTATTTTTTTTCCTTTTCTTTTAAAAAGTTTTCATAATCTTTCACCAATTTATGCAAATCATCTTTTTGTTTTCTTATTTTTTTAATCAATTGTAGGAGTTTAAAAGCTCCGAATATAGCTATTAAAACAAAAAAAATAGTAATATACAATATTATATCATTTGTAATTACAACTTCTGCTATAGTAATTTTCCAAAACATAGTTTCTAAATATTTAGTATGGGGCTAAAATACAAAAAAAAGTATAAAATAAAAATAAAATTGTAATTTTTTAATAAAAATAATATTTTATTTAAAAATATATTTATCTTTGCATCATATTAATTATTAATTTTTTATATTATGTCAACTGGCACAGTTAAATTTTTCAACGAAAAAAAAGGTTTTGGATTTATTCTTGATGACGAATCAAAACAAGAAATTTTTGTTCACGTTTCTGGGGTTTTAGATAAAATCAGAGATAATGATCAGGTTTCTTTTGATATTACTGAAGATAACAGAGGTAAAAAAGCTATCAACGTAAAGAAATAACATATTTTTTTATCAACGCGAAAGAGGTTAATATTCAACATATTAACCTCTTTTTTGTTTTTTATTAAATTTAGAATTTAAAAATGTGGTAATTTTGTGGTACAAAATATGATATAAAAACATTTATGGAAATTAAAAGAATATTCGACCTCCTTCCCCATTACAGGGCTAATTTCAATAATAATATTGAAGTTTTAGCCAATAAGGTTAATGGAAGCTGGGTCAAATATTCGATATCAGATTTTATCGATTCGGCAAATAATATCAGCTTCGGTCTACTGGCATTAGGTATAAAAAAGGGTGATAAAGTTGCAATTATCAGCAGCAACCGTCCTGAATGGAATTTTGTTGATCTGGCTTTACTCCAGATTGGAGTTATACCTGTTCCGATATTTCCAACTATCAGTGAATCTGATTATGAATATATTTTCAATCATGCCGAAATCTCTGTTGTATTTTGCGAAGGAGAAGAATTAATCAGTAAAATAGAACATATTCTTCCTCAAATACCCAGTTTAAAGCATATTTTTACATTTGCCGATGAATCCAATTATCAAAACATTGAAGAATTAATAAATTTAGGAAAAGAGAACAAAGATTTTGCCCGGCTTGAAGCATTGAGTTCAGGAATCACAGGAAATGATATTGCTACAATTATTTACACATCCGGTACTACAGGCTATCAGAAAGGAGTAATGCTTTCGCATGCCAATATAATAAGCAATTTTATTTCTGTTTCTCATATTTCACCCGTTAAACATGGCGACAGGGCAATCAGTTTTTTACCTTTATGCCATGCTTATGAAAGAATATTGAATTACATGTATTTTTATCTTGGGATAGCGGTCTATTATGCTGAAAATATGCATACAATAGCCGAAAACATTAAAGAAATACAACCAGGTATTTTTACAACAGTCCCAAGAATGCTGGAAAAAATATATGATAAAATAATAAGCAAAGGAAGAGAACAAAATTATATTAAAAGACAGATATTCTTTTGGGCAGTTAATATTGGTGAAAACTATGATTTAGAAAATTCAGGTAATTGGATTTACAAACTTCAGTTGTATCTTGCAGGAAAATTAGTTTTTAAAAAATGGCGCGAAGCCTTAGGTGGCAATATTAAGGTAATTGTATCAGGTGGTGCAACTTTACATAAACGGCTGGCAAATATTTATACTGCGGCCGGCATTCCGATTCTTGAAGGATATGGATTAACAGAAACATCTCCGGTTATTGCAGTAAATTCATTTCTTGAAAATGGGAGGAAACTCGGCACCGTAGGTTTACCGCTTCCCTGTATGGAAGTAAAAATAGCTGAAGACAACGAGATATTATGTAAAGGACCTAATGTAATGTTAGGTTATTTTAAAACACCCGATTTAACTAAGGAAGTCATCGATGAAGAAGGATGGTTTCATACCGGTGACACAGGTATATTAGAAAGCAAAGGACATCTCAGACTGACCGGCAGAAAAAAGACAATGTTTAAAACTTCAACAGGGAAATATGTTAATCCTGAATTAATTGAAGAGAAATTTAAAGAATCTTCTTTTATTGATAATATTATTGTATTGGGCGAAAATCAAAAATTTGTTGCAGCCTTAATCATTCCTGATTTTTATTATCTTACTTCATATTGTAATGTTAAAGGACTCAGCTTTTCAAATCATATCGAAATGATTGATAACATTACTATTATCAATCGTTTTCAAAAAGAAGTGGATAAATACAATACTTTTTTTGGAGAAACCGAGAAAATTAAAAAATTTGAAATCATTCATTTTGAATGGACTCCTTTAACCGGTGAATTAACTCCTACACTAAAATTAAAAAGAAATTATATTTACGAAAAATATAAAGAAAAAATCGACAGGATTTTTTTATAATATTTTAAATAAAAGGCTAAATTTTAATATTTTACAATATTATTAACATTTTTTTTTGTTTTATATTTATTTTTTGTTTTATATTTACAAAAAAATTAAAAAATACAAATTTATGAAATAGCTATAGGAATAATTTTCAAATAACCTGAAAATGACTATATATGGCGTATTCCATTTGACAAATAAATAATTAAAAAATAATAACATATGAAAAGAAATTCAATTATTTTGCTTCTGGCATTGTTAATTATTGGCACTTTTTCATGCAAGAAAGACGATTCAAGCACAATTCCTGCAAAAACAAGCTCCTCAGCAACATTAAACCCTGTTCAAAAACAATGGGGATTGGTTCTTGAATATACTGCTTCATGGTGCGGTCCTTGCGGACAATGGGGTGCTCCTACCATGCATGATTTATGTACTTCAAGTTCTTATGTAGTTGGTATTGCAAATCATGCCAGTGGTGAACCTATGTATAATGCTGCATTGTATTCCTCTTTTTTTAATGATCGTACTGATGGAGGTGGAATTCCTTCTTTTTGGATAGGTGATGTCCCTAACTATCAGGCTAGTACATTATCAACTTTACTTGCTCAACCCTGTAAAGCAGCTGTTGATTTAAATTTCACCAAAACAGCTACCACGATGACAGTAAATACCCAAACAAAATTTTTCGCAGATGATAATGGAGATTATTACTTATCTGTTTTAGTTTTAGAAAGCGGAATTGATGGCAGCGCAAGTGCTCCTTCAGGTTACAAGCAAAATGGCACTACTGATCCTGCTTATACACATCAACATGTATTAAGGGCATCTGCTGTTGAAGGCAGTGGCTATGGTGAATCTATTATTAAAGGAGCAGTAACTGCCGGTCAAACAATTAATAAATCATATACTATAACGCTGGATGCAAGCTGGACAAAAACCGTTTTCCCTGTTGCAGTTTTATGGAAATATGATGCTTCTTCAGCAGTTCCCAAATATAAGTTTATTAACTGTGTTGAAAAATAATATTATTTAAACAATCTTTTCATTTACAAATTTTTATTAAAAAACCTTAAACATTGAATTATGAGAAAAATTACATTAATTATTTTAGCACTTGGAATAATAGCAAGTGCATGTAAAAAAGATGAATCAACTACAACAAATCCGGTAACTACTCCACCACCTGCTGGATTTTTGGCACCAACTACTGTAATGAAAAAAGCTGCAGTACTGGAAGATTTCACTGGTGTTCGTTGTGGATATTGCCCTGATGGTCATGCAATAGCAAAAACCCTGGAAACAACCTATCCTGGTAAAGTTGTTGTAATGTGTGTTCATACTGGTTCTTATGCCGCTCCTGCAACAGGATGGGCTAATTTTACCAACACTTTCGGAGCTGCAATAGCTGGTCAAACAGGATTAACCGGATATCCCGCAGGTACTATGAATCGTAGAGTATTCACAGGATTAGGTATGACAGCCGGTGGTACAGCTATGGGAAGAGGTAACTGGACAAGTGCTGCTACACAAGTAATGGCTGAAGATGCCCCTGTTAATATCGGAGCTGCTGCCACTTATAATGCTTCAACCAAAGTACTTACTGTAAAAGTTGATTTATATTATACAGCTAACGAAACAGCTGCAAATAATATAAATGTTGCTTTCTTACAAAACAACCTGATTTGCCAACAATCAGGAGGAACTCCTGATCCAAACAATTATGCAGAAAATAATGTATTACGTCATTTAGTTACCGGTCAATGGGGTGAATTGGTACCTGCTACTTCAACTAAAACAGGAACTAAATATACAAAAACTTATACATATACTGTTCCTTCTGACTATAATGGTGCAACTATTCCTCCGGGAGGTGGTGCAGTTACTATAGCCAATTGCGATGTTGCTGTTTTTGTGGCAAGAGGTCAGGGTGAAGTATTAAATGGAATAAAAGTTAAAGTTAAATAAGATGTAAATTACTTTAAATAATAAAAAAAGTCGGATGTAACATCCGACTTTTTTTTTGATGATTAACTGAATCAAGCAATATAGTTGAAGAAAAATATTTCAACAAAAAAGCAGAATAAAAATTTCAATATTCTTTCACTCCAAAACTTTACTGATGGACATTACTTCTGCATTCGTTAATCGTTAATCGCAATTTTTTTGATTTTAGAACAACGATTAACGATTTTTGATTTGTGATTTAGGGATAAAATATACTATCATCACTGTACTTTTCTGCATGACCTGATAAAATAACTTTAAATCATACCTCTTGCTTTAAGCTCCAGATATTTGTTTATTGTATTTATAGATAATTCATCAGGTTTTGAAACTATGGTCTGTATGCCATGCTTAAGCAATTCATGAAGAATTAAACTTCTTTCAGCAATTTGTTTTCTTGCAATAGTCTGTAAATAAATATCCATCATATTTTCGCAATCTTTTTCTGCCTGGGCTGTAATTTCAGTATTTTCAAAAAATATTACTACCAATAAATGCAGATGGTTTATTTTACGCAATATAGGCAGTACTCTTTCCAAGGCATAAATGCTGTCGAAATTCGTAAACAGAAACAACAGACTTCTTCCTTTTATTAGGTTTCTTACTGCGTAGTATAATAATTCATAATTAGCTTCTAAAACATGCTCTTTTTCGTTATACAATGCATTAAGGATGGATGAAAGCTGATTTCGCTTATTATCCGCTTTAATTACACTTCCTATTTTATCTGAAAAAGAAAGCAATCCCATTTTATCGTGCTTTTGTAAACTAACATTTGAAATAACCAGACTGGTATTAATAGCATAATCAAGTAAACTCAATCCATTGAACGGCATTTTCATCGAACGGCTTTTATCAATAATTGCATAAACCTGTTGTAATCGTTCCTGCTCATATTGATTAACCATCAACTCCCCTCTTCTGCTGCTTGCTTTCCAGTTTACACTTCTGTTATCATCACCTGTAACATAAGTTTTAATCTGTTCAAACTCATAACTATGCCCGATTTGTCTTATTTTCTTTAATCCCAGCGTATTGGCTATTGATCTGAAAGCATTTAATTCATATTTTTTCATCTGAATGATAGATGGATATACAGCTACTTCATGCTGTAAATCAATGCTGTCTAATCGTGTAACTAAGTTTAACCTTGTTCTGCTTATAATATTCAAATTACCAAAATTATACTTTCCCCTTTTAGTCGGAAAAATTTCATATTCTATTTTTTTAGTTTCTCTGTCCTTTAAAGAAATAAATAGCGCAAAATCTCTGTATTGAAGCTGTTCAGGCAGTTCATCAATAATCTTTAATTCCAGATTTAATCCTGATAAATTATGAATTTCGAGTTGAATATTATTTTTATCACCTAAAGAAAGTAAATTGGCATGTTCACGTTTTGCTTCAAGTTTAAATGATTTACGAAACAACAAAACGCCATCGATCCATGCAGCTATAATGGCCAGTACTAGCAAAGTTTGTGCTACAGGAAATAACAATGGAAGCAGAAATGATAATGCAAAAACAAATATTATCCCACTGAAAAGCAGAAAAAACCGTTGGGTAAAATTTATTTTCTTTAATAAGCGAATCATCTGGGAACTTCTATTTTATGTATAATGCTATTAATAACATCCTGCAATTCAACACCTTCTATTTCCTTTTCCGGATTTAATATAATACGATGATTTAATACCGAAAAAGCAATTGATTTTATATCATCAGGAATTACGAAATCGCGTAAGTTAATAGCAGCAATTGCTTTAGCTGTTTTCATGATGGCCAATGAAGCTCTTGGTGAGGCACCTAAATACAAGTCGCTTGAATTGCGCGTTTCCTGAACTATTTTAGCAATATATTCCAGTAATTCGTCTTTAATATGAACCTTTTCGATAATGTCCATGCATCTTTTTAAGTCTTCTACTGTAAATACAGGCTTAACATCCTCTGCAATCTTACCTTCGAAATCATTTTTAAATCGATGTAAAATATTGATTTCTTCTTTAAAATCAGGGTATTTCACTATCAGTTTAAAAAGAAATCGGTCAAGCTGGGCTTCAGGAAGCTTATAGGTTCCTTCCTGTTCAATAGGATTCTGAGTAGCTACAATAAATAAAGGAAAATTAAGCTTGCGGCATTCTCCGTCAACCGTTATTTGATGTTCTTCCATTACCTCAAAAAGTGCAGCTTGTGTTTTTGCAGGCGAACGGTTTATTTCGTCAACCAAAATGAAATTGGAAAATACAGGCCCCGGACGAAAATAAAAATCAGAAGTTTTCATATTAAAAACCGTTGTCCCGATAACATCAGATGGCATGAGATCAGGAGTAAACTGAATTCTTTTGAAATCAACTTTCAGGGTTTTGGCCAGAAGTTTTACGATTAATGTTTTTGCGACACCGGGAACACCTTCAAGCAAAACATGTCCACCGGAAAACAATGCAACAATCATCTTTTCTATCAATTCATCCTGACCAATAATTACCTGCTGGATTTCATTCCTAATCTTGTTTGTAATTGAATTAACAAATTCCATATCAGGATTAGCTGTTTGCAATTCAAAAGAAAGTGCATTATTTTCAGTGTTTAATGCATCCGGCTGAGCATTCGTCTCTTGATTATTTTCTTCTATCATCATTTACAATTTTTATAAAAATATTCTATTGAAGTGTGAAAATTCACTAAATTTGTTTTATCTGTAATATTATCGAAATTAATTCCAATATATTCCCGGAAAATTCCTTTTATTTTATCTTCATTGATTTCCGATCTGTTTGCTAATTGTGGAATAAAGTCATTGTACTTATCAATATTTATATTAATACTGTACTTATTTTTAATAAATAATAAGAACATTTTCATTATTTCTTCGGCAATAATGCGGTTATCTTTTGCCTGAAAATACAAAACACTGATTGCTTTATTAAACTCAAGCGAAGTATTCTTTGTAGGATTGATTATTGGAATAATCCTTTGTTCGCGTTTTGAATGGAAAATAACAAACAATAAAACCATGACAATACCGGTAAACCAGGCCCAGCTAAAACTTTTCTGGGAGATTATATAACGCAAGGGGCTGGAATCAGGCATATTATAATCATCTCCAAAAAAAGCCAGCTTACTGTATGCATCCCAATAAATTTTACCTTTGTTAAAATGAGATAAGCATTTATTGGTATAAGTATAACCATTATCTGTAATTATATAATAATTGGTAAATAATATGGGTGTCGTATTGAAATACAAATTACCTTTCCCATATTTAGCAGCGTAATAATTTACATGATTACTGTCGATATAGCTTAATGGAGTAAAACCATTAAATTCCTGTAATACATTTTTAAAGAACATACCATTTAAATAATTCCATTCATAAGTTGAATTCTTTTTGTTAAACCTGTGTTTAAAATTAAGCTGTAAGCTATTATCAGGGAATAAAATATTAACAGAAGAATCTTCCTTGGAATCGTATTCAACTTCTTTATCTGTAAGCTTTTTAATTAACTTCCACGGCATATATTTTGTAAAAATAAAGGCTTTATTCCCATTTTCGACATATTTAAGAAGATGTTCCATCTCAACCGAATCTTCCAGAATATTGCTGCCAATAAAAAAATAATTTGTTCCTTTTGCATCCTGGGGAAGCTGTTTTAATAATGATTTATTCAACGTGACAAAATCTTCATCTGCAACACTTTTTTTAAGCATAGTATAAAAATATTTTATACCATAAGGTTCTTTGCTTTTTATATCATATTTTTCGTACCATTTATATTTTGGTGTAAATTGAAGTGTGAATAAAACCAAAAACACCCCAAGTACAGTAAGGATAACAGCAACACTAACAATAATTATTTTCTTACTGTTCATTTTTCATCATTTTTTGAATAAAATTTTCAAAATATGTATTCAATATTGCAAAATCGTTGACATTCAATAATTTATCACCATACCACACCGTATTAAATATTAGCACTAAATACATAAAATCAGTTAATTCCTCATATTTACGCATTTCGTTAATATAATCACCATTGGTTTTATCTTTTTCCCATTTAATACATGAAATCTTATCTAATAATTTGATTACCTGTAAAAAGCGAATACGTATGGCTAACTTAAAATCCTCATTCTTAAGCACATTTATTAACATTGCTTCTAAATCCAGTTCATCGATATCAGGATTTTCTTCAAGCAATTTAACATCAGTATTTTTTGATATTTTTGGATTTAAACTGATGTTATATTTTACAAGAATTTTGTAAATAAGAAAAGCAAGTATACATAATATGATAAATGCAGTGATAAACTGAACCCAGATACTCTTAATAAAAAAAGAGGGAAAATGAAAAGAAGAATTGGGCTTTGACTTAAATTCCTTGTAATTCTCAGTATAATCAACACCTTTCTTTATTTTGTCCCAGTTTTTTTCGGTAATAATAACAGTGTCAGATTTTTGCTGAGCTGCAATTGTATTAATATCAAACAAAAGGCATAATAACAGAACAAAAAAGCAAATAAAACTTTTAAATGCCAATTTCTTAGAGTTAGAATTTATGCTGCTTATTTTATTCAATTTTGCTGTTTTTTTAATTTGATTCTATTTCGTAACCGAAAATTCTTTTTTTAGTACCTATCTTCTGAATTCTTTCCTTAAGAAATATTGCTGTTGAAGCCTCTTTAATACTATAAAACAAAAGGGATATACCAGTATATATCATGCTAATACAAAAGATCAGCACGAATGAAAAAATAAAAATCCTTATAAATAAATTAAGTAAAATGTTAAAATCGCTTTGCAGGTTAACATTCCAGATAATAATTTCCATAAAAAACCAGAATTGTTTTAATGACATTAAAAGTATAACCACAAAACTGAATAATAATAATTTCAGATATAATCCCAACAACTTACTCAATGATGGTTTTAGAACAGAGAATGAATAGGAAATACCTTTAAATAAATTAAAACCTTCTTTGGAAGAAGCAAACATCCAGAATAATAAAAAAGGCAAAACTATCAGCATAATCAAAAGACCCCAGAATTCTTCAATAAAAAAAGGAAGATTTATTAAAATTATGATTACCAAATGATTAAAAAATGTTTTTGATAAAAGTATTTTCTTAAATGAGGCCGCTGATTTTTGATGATCATTTTCGATTGAATCTCTGACCAGCATAGTATTAAACAATAAAAATTGCAGAAATATAAGTACATTTAGTAAAAACAGTACAGGATAAGTCTGATAATTAAATAGTTGATAAATATTATTAAATAAAAAATAGGTCGATTCAATATTTTCAGAATAAAAGATATAAAAATATCCACAAAAAATTACTGCATAAATTATGCTGGAAATAATAATAAATTTAACATATTTTGAAGAAAACTGACGAAGAAACTTAAATGTGTTACTTACCAGTTCCTGATGTGAATAGAGTATCTCCTTTTTAACACTATCTATCTTGTTTGCCGAAAGTGTTTCTTTAATTTTCTGCTGAATTGCAGGATTTCTGGCCTGCCTGCGTGGAAACCACACGAAATAAATGAGAATAAATGCAAGTGAAACAAGGATTACCATTATCCGAATCCATGCAGGGGCCTCAGTATACCGGGTATAGAAACTTTCGATAAAAGCAGCCATAATTATAATTGGAGTAATACCAGCCATTACTTTCAAGCCTTGTTTTGCAGATAATTTAAAAGATTCATAACGTGTTAAAGTTCCCGGGAACAGTATTCCTTTACCTAACGTTATTCCTGCAGCACCGGCTATTATAATTGAAGATATTTCGAGTGTTCCATGCTGCCATATTGTTAAAAAAGATTCCCAGAACAAGCCTCTTTCAATAAAAAAATATTGAAAACTGCCAACCATAATACCATTATAAATCATTAGAAAAATACTGCCTAAGGCAACAAAAACGCCTAAAACAAAGGTACGGAAAGAAACCAGCAAATTATTCAGGGTTATACTCAAGTACATATTAAAAGCTGCTTCCTTTTTGTAAATCCCCATAGGATCACCTTTATTTATATTTTCAATGGTTTTATTAATATATTCTTTCCCTAAAATTAAATGACAGAAATCAGGATCATTAGCACTGGATAACATTCCAATTAAAAATGACAATACAAAAACCAGAAATGAAATCAGAAATGCACGACGAACTTTATAAAATGTAAGTGGCAATTCCTCCCGCCAAAATCTGAAGAAATTACGCAAACTGCTCTTTTCATTTTTATATATCCCATAAAATATCTTTTGAGCAGCATCATTCAGATACACCCTTATCAACCTGTAACGGTAAAAAGTACGGGCATAAGATAAATCTTCGGTAATTTGAATAAAAAAGCGACTCAGTATCCTCGGATTATGCTGATTAGCATGATTTTCTTTTTCAAAATCAATCCATTTCTGCTTATTTTGCTCGATAAATTTTGACTCCTTCATACAGAGGTTTACTTATAAAGCAATATTACAAAAAAAAATCATATTACTTATCATCCTGAAAAAATAAATAATCAGGATACTGTTTAGCTTAAAATATTAGTTTTTTTCATACATTAGCAAACTATTTTTCTGAATATTTATATAAATTCAATTAAGTGAAAAAAATTGAGATTATAACAACTCAAAACGTTACGATTGAATATGAATTAGCTTCATTATTTGAAAGAATCGGTGCATTTCTTCTTGATTTCTTTTTTATCTGGTCGTCGATTGGGATATTAAATCTTATTTCAGCAATATTTAGTTTTAATTCAGATATATTTTTTTTCGTAACTGCAATTCCAATCTTCTTTTTCTACAGTTTGGCATTTGAAATACTTAATAATGGTCAGTCATTGGGGAAATATTTATTAAAACTTAAAGTAGTAAAGTTAACCAACGAAAAGGCTGATTTCTTTGATTATATCATGCGATGGACTTTCAGAATGATAGATATCTATTTCTCTTTGGGCACATTAGCCGCTACTTTGGTATATTCATCTTCAAACGGACAACGCTTAGGTGATTTATTAGCAGATACTTCAGTAATAAAAGTATTGAATAAAAACCGTTACATGCTGCAAAATGTTTTAAAGAAAAATGATGTAACAGACTATGAACCAAAATACCCGGAAGTAGTAAGCTATACTGAAAAAGACATGCTCCTGATCAAAGAATGTCTTGACAGATACGTTGAACATCCTACACAAGGACATAAAGAAGCATTAATTTTACTATTAAATAAAATTGAAGCCCAGTTAAACATTAAAATTCCTAAAAATGCAGTGGAATTTCTGCGAACATTAATTAAAGATTATGTTTATTTAACACGTTAGTATTGTATCACTTATTTTAGATGAATATACAGTATTATCAGCATATCCACCTGAATAGCCAGTTATTCTTTTATTTCTAATATTGATAAGTCAATTAATGATTATGACTTAATTCAACTTTTCCTTAAAATTTATCAATAATTGCTCTTGGCATAAGTTTTAATACTAACGCAACAATTAACCATCGCTTGGTCACATAAGCAACATTTTGCTTCTTTTTTATTGAATTAAAAATCTGTTTTGCAGCATTTTCTATGGATGACATCCAAAATTTCTTTCCTGCCAGAGCCATATCGGTATTTATAAAACCCGGACGAATATCAGTAATTGTAATGGATAGGCTTAAACTTTTAGCTTTATGACGCAATCCCTCAACATATATAATCTGAAATGCTTTTGATGCACTGTATGCAGGCGAATGACGGTTACCTCTTAAGCCTGCAACAGAACTAATTACAACTAAGTGACCTTTGTTTTGTTGTTTAAAAAAATTAAATGCCCAGTCTACTATTAATGCGAAACTATTGATATTAGTATCAATGGTTTGTTTTTCAATATTATAATCAAGATTTTCACTGCCTTCACTAAAACCGGAACTGATAATTAACAAATCCAGTCCACCAATTTCATTACATAGTGTTTCAATATTTTCTATATCAGTATTAAAATCATTGATATCGAATGAACGTATGTAATAACTATCCGGGTTTTCCTTTTTTAAATCTTCTAAAAGATTCAAACGCCTGCCGGTAATGCCTACTTTATAATTATTAGCTACCAGGATTTTAGCCAACCCCCTCCCAATTCCGGATGATGCTCCGATAACAATAGCTTTTTCCATCATAAATTAATTAATACATTTAAAAATTCAGCAAATTTCTATCATTTGTATACTAAATGATGGGAAGCAATTTTAATCGAAGTAGCGGTATGAGCATTATTAATATATTATATTTTATTCTGAAACTTCATCACTGGGAATATCATTATAAATTTTTCGTTCATCTATTTTAAGTATCGTATTTTTCAACAATCCGATATTCTGAAGATTCTGCACATTAAATACCTCATTTAAAACATTATAACTAATATTAACAGAAGTTTTACGAACTACAATAGCAGCTTTTTCAAGTTTTTCAATAGCATCATATAATAAATTGGCATTTCCTGCCAAAGAAGCCAATGCAGCCAGAACAACAGAAGTTTCTTTTATTTTACCGAAGAAACGGGTCCAGTTGGTACGTTCACTGTTTAAATCTCTGATGGCTTTATCTAAATGATTAACCAAAGCTTTTTTACTCATTTCTGTTATTGAAACATCCTCATTTATCAGCTCAACAGCATCTTGAATAAGCTCGATAATCTCAGGTTTATTGGATTTTGTGGGATCATAAAAGCTACCTAATTCTATTTTATCATATATATACTCTTTTTGTATAGCATCATTAACCAATGCAAGACTTGAAGCATATAATTCACGGAAAGCATCCTGAATATGATAGATTTGTCGCTGACGATTATTTATTAAAGGAAAAAGCTTTAACCAAAATGGTTTACGTTCAATCTCTTTTAATTCCTGCATTTCTCTATCCAATAAACGAAGTAAATCTTCATAATCTTCACGTTTATAGGTTTCAAAATAAGTAAAACGTTCAATTGAGTTTAAAAATTTATCGCTTGCTGCTTTAAGTTGAAGTTGTTTTTCCTGTGGAAAATTTGTTGCAGCCATTTCACCCAGAAATCCAAGATAATAGTTGAAAATCAATTCAATATCCTGTGCATCAGTATATAAATATTCGTTGAAAGTCATATCAGCTTAAATTTTAATTTGTTAGCAAATATATCAAATTTAATACCAATAAAGTTTAAAAATTGATATTATTCCTTAAAAACAATAATTTTTAAAATAAATTATGTATATTTGTTTTATTAATGAATTATCATCTCAATATATTTTTCATACAATTATATAAACCAATGCAAATGAGAAAGTTCAAAAAAACAATCATCTATTTCATCATCTTCGTTGTAATTTTTATTACAGGATTTCTATCTTATGTAAAATTTGCCTTACCCAATGTGGGTAAACCTGAAGATATTAAAGCAGATATAACAGCATCCCGCATTGAACGGGGAACATATCTGGCAAACAGTGTTTGTGTCTGCATGGATTGTCATTCAAAAAGAGACTGGTATGCTTATGCCGGTCCTTTGGTAGCAAACACTCTGGGACAAGGTGGTGAAGAATTTAATCATGAAGCTGGTTTTCCCGGAAATTATTATGCTAAAAACATTACACCTTATGCATTACAAGACTGGACAGACGGAGAAATTCTGCGTGCAATCAGCTGTGGTGTCAGCAAAAATGGAAAAGCATTGTTTCCAGTGATGCCTCATCCCAATTATGGAAAAATGGACAAGGAAGATATTTTAGCAATCATTGCCTACTTACGTACACTTAAACCGGTTAAAAATGAGGTAGCAACATCCACATCCGATTTTCCAATGAGCTTTATTATCAACATTATTCCCAAGAAAGCTAAATTTTCAAAAATACCGGATACAAATAATAAAGTGGAATATGGGGCATATTTGTTAAATGCAGCCAGCTGTAACGATTGCCACACCATACAAATAAAAGGTAAACCGGTAGCAGGAATGGAATTCGCAGGTGGTTTTGAATTTCCTTTGGTCACAGGAGGTATTGTCCGTTCAGCAAATATTACTCCGGATATTGAAACAGGTATTGGTGGCCTTACTGAAGAAGCCTTTGTAAACCGGTTTAAATTATATACCGATAGTACTTATAAACCGGCTAAAATAAACAAAGGCGATTTTAATACTGTAATGCCATGGATGCTATACAGTACTATGAAAAAACAGGATTTAAAAGCAATTTATGCTTATCTGAGAACGGTAAAAGCTGTTAAAAATGAGGTGATAAAATTTTCTCCTGCTGTTAAACAATAATTCTATTATCATTGTTTATTCTAACCAATATAAGAGAAAATGAACAGACTTATTCCAGTAAATACGATTGAAGAAATATTACCTGAATACCAAAACTCACCCATAAGTTTACTATTTGAATATCATAATTTAAACCGTGATTTCGAAAACTATGATAATGCACAATTATTGGTAGGTATGTGTATGGATAATCGCAAGCATTTAAATATTCCTGATAATTTTTCATTTATTATCAGAACAGGTGGAGCTAATTTGCGTTATAGCGAATTTAAGGTTTCTTATGCCATTTCAGTTGGTAGTGTAAAACACATTGTTCTGATTGCACATAACCATTGTGGAATGGTTAATCTGATTTCACGTAAAGATCAGTTTATTCAAGGACTTGTCAGTTCATCCGGATGGACTGAAGAACAGGCTACTGATCATTTTATGCAATATGCTCCGATGTTTGAAATCGGCAACGAAATTGATTTTATACTGTATGAAGTTAAAAGATTAAGACAACGTTATCCAAAAATAATAATTGCTCCACTTTATTACAGGGTTGAAGATAATAAGCTCTATTTTTTAAAAGAAGCTTAATTTAAATAGTTTTATATTCATTAAAATTTGAAAATTATGGGATTTACTAAAGAATTTAAAGAATTTGCCATGAAGGGCAATGTAATGGATTTAGCTGTCGGTGTTATCATTGGAGCAGCTTTTGGTAAAATAATTGCATCTTTGGTTGAAAATATTTTGATGCCAATTATTGGTGTTTTATTACAAGGGGTAAACTTCGCAGATCTATCAATTAAAGTAGGAGATGCCGTAATCAGTTATGGAAAATTTATCAGTGCTACTATCGATTTTATTATAATTGCGCTGGTTTTGTTTATTATGATTAAAGCCATGAACAGAACGAAGAAGAAAGAAGAAGTTATTGCTCCTGCAACGCCTCCTCCTTCAAATACAGAAATTTTATTAAGAGAAATCAGGGATTTGTTAAAAAAATAACTAATTTCCTTAAGAAATAATATTTGTATCGGATGCATATTTTCGCTTATTTTGCATAATTATTTTGTGGAAATTAATTCTTAAATATTGTATCTATGAAAGAACTTGTTCGCTGTCGTCCCTGTGGTTTTGTAATGGAAGCTGATAAATTGGGTGATGTGTGTCCTGCATGCGGTTTACCCAGAAAAGTATTTGAACCATACAGAGAAAAAGTATCAGTAAACAGATTATTTTTCCTGAATCTGGATTTGCATCCAATTGCCATTCATTTATCTCAGGCATTGGTAATTGCTATACCTATACTTGCTATATTAATCAATCTGTTTCAGGATTTCTATCATGATATATTAAAAGATGTATTGATATTTTCTATTGCTCTTTTCCCTTTTACCTTAATACTTGCATTTTTAACCGGGATAGCTGATGGCCTGACACGTTTTAAAACGCTTAAAACACCCTTGCTTAATGTTAAGTTTATTGCAGGTATTGTAATAATAGTATTTTCTGTTGCACTGTTTATCATCGCTCCATTGGAAGATTATCAGACATGGACAATAATAATAGGCTTTTTATGCCTGGCTACCGGTATTCAGCTTGGGCTGTGGGGCAAAAAACTGATTGATGTAATATTACCGGGAACTTACCCGCAAAAGAAAGGGAAAAAAGGAAAAACTGTTAAAGAAGAAGATTAGATTATAAAAAAAATGTTCAAAAAGGAAATTGAAGGCTTCGATTTCCTTTTTTTTTGTAATACCTGAAATCACTACATTAATAATTTTACTTACCTTTGTAGCACCTATAAATAAAGTTTTTCATTCATTAAATCATGCAATTTACCAATTCATATTTTCTCTGGGGATTACTAGCTGTTGCTGTTCCCATTATAATTCATTTATTTAATTTCAGGAGATTTAAAAAAGTTTATTTCTCCAATATAAGTTTTCTGGAAGAACTTAAAGTTCAGACACAGAAGTATTCCAGGTTAAAACATCTCTTAATACTTAGTTTACGTATTTTAGCTATTCTTTTCATAGTTCTCGCTTTTGCTCAGCCCTATCTTCCGTTTAGAGGTAATAAAAGGGCAATTCAGGGTAAAAATGTTGTAAGCATTTTTGTTGACAACTCCTTTAGTATGGAAGCAGTTTTAGACGAAACTAAATTAATAGATATTGCTAAAAATAAGGCTAGGGAAATAGTTTCTGCCTATCCGAATTCAGATTTATTTCAACTGTTAACCAATGATTTTGAAGGCAAACACCAGCGATTGCTGAGCAAAGAAGAATTTTTACAAATGATTGATGAAGTTGAACTAAGTCCTTCGGTAAGGAAATTATCTGAAATATTAAAACGTCAACAGGATGTTTTAAGCCTGGCACCACAAAGTAATAAGGTTTCTTATATTATCAGTGATTTCCAGAAAAGTATATCACAATTTGAAAACATCAGTAAGGATACCAGTGTTTCCACTTACCTTATCCCCATTACGCCTCAAAAAAGCAACAATTTATTTATTGATAGCTGCTGGTTCGACTCACCTGTTTTGCAAATCAATAAAAATGTAAAATTGAATGTAAAAATCAAGAATGCTTCAGAAATTGCTTATGAAAAGATTCCGCTAAAATTAATTGTAAATGGTAGTCAAAGAGCTGTTTCCAGTTTTGACATCAAAGAAAAGGGTGAACTTACGCTTAGCTTATCCTATCGTATTTCAGAGAATGGAATTCAAAACGCTTTTGTGGAACTCACTGATTATCCGATTATTTATGATGATAAATTTTACTTCTCATATAATGTGGCTAAAAATATTACAGTTCTAATAATTAATGAAAAAGAAGAAAATCCATATCTGAATAAAATTTATCAGCTTGATTCTGTTTTTAAATTAGTGAATGTAAATGAGCGAAATATAGATTTTGCTGCATTTAAAAATAATAATTTAATTGTTTTAAACGGTTTAAAAAACATTTCCAGCGGTTTATGTCAGGAATTAAAAAGATTTGTCGACAATGATGGCAGTTTGCTGATATTCCCTGCTACAGATATAGATTTTGTAAGCTATAGTCAATTATCTAAAGCGTTGAATATAAGCATATATGAGAGCAAAGAAGTTACAGCTACTAAAGTTGAACAAATAAATATTCAGCATACAATTTTCTCTGATGTATTTGAAAAATTGCCCGAAAACATTGATTTACCTCAGGTTTTCAATTATTATATGTTTTCAAAAAATCAGCAAAGCCGTAAGGAATACCTGTTAAAAATGCTGAACGGAAAAGATTTTTTGATTGCTACTTCCAATGGCAAAGGCATAGTTTATCAATCAGCAGTTCCTGTTGATGTTAGCTGGAGTAATTTCCCAAGACATGCCATATTTGTTCCGGCCTTATTTAATATCGCATTACAAAGTCAGGCTGTTAGTAAATTGTTTTATACCATTGGAAATGATGAAGCAATTACGTTAAGGAATATTACGTTACAGGGTGAAAATCTGATTAAATTAAAAGCTGAAAAAACAAATGCAGAAATTATTCCTGAGCATAAAACTATTGATGGTGAATTAAACCTGCTGTTTCATAATCAGATTAAAGAGGCAGCCAACTATAAATTATATGCCGATAAATCAGAAGTATCAGGCGTATCTTTTAATTACGACCGCAACGAATCCAGATTGGAATGCTATACAGCGAATGAAATCGAAAATCAAATAAAAGATAAACAGCTCTCTAATTTTACACTGATTGATGGTGCAAAAAAACACCTCGGATTGTTAATAAAAGAAATTAATCAGGGCTTTAAATTATGGAAATTGTTTGTAATTTTGGCATTGATTTTTCTGCTCGGTGAAGTTGTTTTGATCCGATTATGGAAGTAAAAAAATCTTAGGAAGCTAAATGGAAGAAAATTCTGATATTAACGAAAGTGGTTTCGTAACTGACGATACAAATAAAGAAATCCGTAAAACCCTTCACTTGACTGGTATGTACAAGGATTGGTTTTTGGATTATGCCTCCTACGTTATTCTTGAACGTGCAGTACCTGAAGTTATCGACGGTTTAAAACCCGTACAGCGGAGGATATTGCATGCAATGAAAGAGCTGGATGACGGACGCTACAATAAAGTAGCCAATATCATTGGCCATACCATGAAATACCATCCTCACGGCGATGCATCCATTGGAGATGCGTTGGTACAATTAGGACAGAAAGATCTCTTAATTGATTGCCAGGGAAACTGGGGTAATGTACATACCGGCGACAGCGCTGCTGCACCAAGATATATTGAAGCACGTTTATCCAAATTTGCCCTGGATGTTGTTTTTAATCCAAAAACAACCAACTGGAAACCTTCATACGACGGAAGAAATAAAGAACCTAAAACATTACCTGTTAAATTTCCCTTATTGCTTTTTCAAGGTGTTGAAGGTATTGCTGTAGGCTTGGCATCAAAAATACTACCCCATAACTTTATCGAATTAATTGAAGCATCTATAAATATTCTTGAAGGTAAAGATTTTGAAATATTACCTGATTTCCCAACCGGTGGAATGGCCGATGTTACTAAATATAATGATGGTTTAAGGGGCGGAAAGGTAAGAATCAGGGCTAAAATAAACCAGCTGGATAAAAAAACACTGGTAATAACAGAGCTTCCCTTTGGTGTAAATACATCAACACTTATTGATTCAATTATTGTAGCCAATGACAAAGGCAAAATTAAAATCCGTAAGATAGATGATAATACGGCACGTGATGTTGAAATACTGATACATTTAGCTCCGGGTATTTCTCCTGATACTACTATTGATGCTTTGTATGCATTTACCAATTGCGAAGTATCGGTTTCACCCAATTCATGTGTCATCGACAATGGTAAACCAATGTTTACAGGTATCAGAGAGATTTTAAAGATCTCAACCGAAAATACAGTAGCACTTCTTAAACTTGAACTGGAAATTGAAAAAAATGAATTGCAGGAACAATGGCATTACATATCCTTAGAACGCATTTTTATTGAAAATGAAGTGTATGAGGATATGAAAAAATGCAAAACGGATGCAGAAATAAATATAGCAATTGATTCAGGATTAAAACCTTATACAAAAAATCTGCTCCGTGAAGTTACACTGGATGATATTTTAAAATTAAGGAAAATACCTATTGACAGAATTTCAAAATACAATTCTGATAAGACCAATGATGTAATCTCTGCCATTGAAGACGATATTAAGCAGGTAGATTATGACCTGACACATTTGACTCAATATGCCATTGATTTCTTCCAGAGAATCCTTAAGAAATATGCAAAAGGCAAAGAACGTAAAACTGAATTGCGCAATTTTGAAGTGATTGAAGCAACTATGGTTGCAGTAGCCAATGAAAAATTGTATGTAAACAAAATCGAAGGATTTGCCGGGACAGGACTTAAGAAAGATGATTATGTCGGAGAATGTTCTGATATTGATGATATCATTGTTTTCAGAAAAGACGGTAGTTTTATTGTTACCAAGGTCGCCGAAAAAGTATTTGTGGGTCAGAATATTGAACATATTGCAGTTTTCCGCCGGAATGATGAACGTACCATTTACAATATGATTTATCAGGATGGATTAAAAGGCAGTGCTTATGTAAAAAGATTTGCAGTTGTTGGGGTTACACGTGATAAGGAATACGATTTAACCAAAGGAAGCAAAAACAGCAGCATTTTATATTTTACAGCAAATGCCAATGGTGAAGCCGAAGTAGTTAAGGTTATACTAAAACCTAAACCTAAACTTAAGAAAACAATTTTCGATTTTGATTTTAGTGAGTTAGCCATCAAAGGAAGAAGTTCACAGGGTAATATTTTAACCAAACATCTGGTTAAAAAAGTAAGTTTGAAAGATGAAGGCATTTCTACCTTAGGTGCCCGGAATATATGGTATGATGAAACGGTAATGCGCTTAAACACAGAAAACAGAGGGATTTATCTGGGTGCATTCAAACCAACGGATAAAATATTATGCATCATGAAATCAGGCTATTACCGTCTAATGAGTTTCGATTTGACGAATCATTTTGATGAAGATCTGATGATAATTGAAAAATTCAATCCTGAAAAAATAATTTCAGCAGTTTATTATGATGGTGAAGTCAAGAAACCTTATGTTAAAAGATTTCTTATTGAGGAATCCGATAAAAAACAGGACTTCCTTGGTGAACATCCGAATTCATTTATCTATGCAATATCCAATGACTGGCTGCCACAACTCGAAGTTATTTTTGATGAAAAAATAAATGGAAAACATTACGATAATGAAATTATTCAGTTAGCTGATTTTATTGGAGTAAAAGGTTTTAAAGCAAAAGGGAAAAGGTTAGCTATTCATGCTGTAAAAGAAGTGCAAATGCTTGATCCTTTGCCTTATGAAAATGAAAATACTATAGAACTTTCAACTGAAATTGAAGAAATTGAAGAAATTGAAAGTAAATCTGATGCTGTTGAAGAAATTGAAAAAGCATCTGATTATCAGCAGGATGATGATGATGAACCAAAACAAATGACACTTTTTTAGAATAAATATAAAGAAATGAACGATACTAAGATTTTAAGAGTTACGGATGACGTAAAATGGATTGGTGTACTTGACCCGGATTTAATTACGTTTGATGTTGTAATGGAAACAAAATACGGCACAACTTACAATTCATATTTTATTAATGCTGAGAAAAAAACTATTGTTGAAACTACTAAAGAAAAATACTGGGATACCTATTTAAAAAAAATCAAAGAAGTCTGCGATCCTTCAGAAATTGAATATATTATCATTAACCACACAGAACCTGATCATTCGGGAAATTTAAAAAACTTACTCAGTATTGCACCCAAAGCAGTTGTGGTTGGAAGTGGAAATGCTATCAGGTATCTAAGAGATTTGATGGGAAATGAAATCCCTCATTTGATTGTAAAAAATGATGATATTCTTGATCTTGGAGATAAAAAAATAAGATTTATCAGCGCACCTAATTTACACTGGCCTGATACCATGTATTCTTATTTAATGGAAGACAAAGTCCTGTTTACATGCGACTCTTTCGGAGCACATTATTGTGACGAGCGAATGTACGACACAGAAGTTGGTAACTGGGATGAAGCATTCAAATACTATTTCAATGTAATCATGAAGCCTTACAGCAAGTTTATGCTGAAAGCAATTGAAAGAATACGTCCGTTGGATATTGAAGCCATTTGTACCGGACATGGTCCTTTGCTTACTAAAACATGGAAACATTGGGTTGATATTACTGAAGATTATTCAAAATTAGCAACATTAGTTCCGGGAGAACACAGAGTTTTGATAGCTTATGTATCAGCTTATATGAACACTGCCAAACTAGCCAATAAAATTGCTGAAGGAATCAAATTAGCCGGTAATATTGTGGTTGATATATGTGATGTTGAAAATGTAAGTTTAGGCGATCTGGACGAAAGAATTGCAAGAAGTAATGCTATTATTGTTGGTTGTCCGATTGTAAATCAAAATATATTATTACCTATTTATACTTTATTTGCTACCATTAATCCAATCCGTGATAAGGGAAAACTTGCCGGAGCTTTTGGTTCCTATGGCTGGAGTGGTGAAGGTGCAAAAATAATAGAAAGCAATTTAAGTAATTTAAAACTAAACTTTTTTGGTGAAAGCTTATTTGTAAAGTTTACACCTCATAATGAACAGTTAATAAAGAGTTTAGAATACGGTCAGGCTTTTGGGGAAAAAATGCTTGAAAAAAAATAAATTCTGCTTTCTTTCGTTACAATAGCTAATCGCGATATAAAATTTAAAATTTGAACATAATTAAATCAGGAAAATATATCCCTGCAATCTTTTTATTACTTATACTTTATTCATGTTCAACTGAACGTGAATTAGCCAGAGATTTTGTAAAATCTAAAAAAGAAGTTCCGATTTTATTGTTAAGGACTGACCGCATCATTCTTACCAACGAAAAACTTAAGCAAATACATGATTTTGATAGTCTTGATGCTAAAACCCAGGATTCATTATGGCTGGCAAAGACACATTATTTAGACTCCATTAATGATATTAAATTACTTGACATCATGTATATGCGTGTCAGCAAAGAGCTTAAATCATATGGCTTTAATGTATTTACAACTGATAAGAGCAATATTTTTGATACCATACAATCACCTAAAACTATACTCAATATTGCTCAGGTTGAACTTACTGAAGCTGATTATACTTACAGAGATGAACAGGTATTTTTTGGAGATTTAATGTATTATTATGATCATATATTAAATGCAGTTAATCTGAATTTATGGTTTGAATTTGCTGATACCGCTTCAAAGAAACCAAAAGTATTATTTAGTTCATTTTCTGTTAACGACCAGTTGGATGGTGCTTTTATACTTGATAATGTTACATATAAGGTATCCTATAAATTTAAAATAACACCTTTTAAAACAGAAGATATCTATCAGTTAATTGATAATTCAGCTGTTAAATGCAGCAATTATTTCTATAATTTCTTAATGAATAATTACATCAGGGATATGCTTCCTACAAGTGTCAGGTTTTTCAAACATTTTGCATATAATCGTTATTACGATTTCTTATATTATGATGAAGAAGAACACTTTAATGAAATAAATCAGGAATAAAACTTAAAAATCCTAGTTTTTTAATTTCCCTTTTATGCTCAGGTGATAAAGTATTGAATCAACTATCTCATCTATGCTAAAAGTCTGGCAATTAAAAGTTAAGTCAAAACAAGATTCATTAAAAGTATTATTACTCATAATTCTTAATAATTCTGTTCTTTTTAAATCATAATCTGTTGCCATTTTTTTTGCATCGGCTAACGAATCGCAAAATTTTTTCTCAACTAATCTTTCGGCTCTCCATTCCAATGGTGCATTTAAACGGATATGAATTCCGTTCTTAAAGTGATTTGTTACACAGACCCCTGCCCTACCAACAATTACAACATTTCCCATTCTGGCAAAGTCGGTAATAATAGCTTTCAGCGTATTTTGGATTTTCTTATCAGATTTATAATATTTTTCTGATAATGAATTGAGTATTTCATCAATTGCAGTTCTGTTTTCGACATTATAAAACTTTTCTATTCTTTTTTTATCAACAAAAAGTTCTTGTGATGTTGCTTCAAGAATTTCTTTACTAATTAATCTCCAGGGATGTGAAATATTTTTCTGAAGTTCAATTTCATTCATTTTTTTAACAAGAAGTTGGGCAACTTCTTTAGCAGGACAACCATATTCTCTTGATAACGTTATAAATGGCAAATCATGTTTTGATTTATGTGTTTCAATCTCAAGCTTACTGAAACGTTCCACCATATATTTTAAGAGTATATTATCCATAACAGTTTGATTAAAGAACGTTAATAAATCATTTAGTACTACAAATATAGTAAATTTTGCAGGGTATTCCTAACAAATCTTAAAAATTCTGATTTTATTTCATATATAATTTCCCTTGCCAGGTATTCCGCTCAGTTAATTTTTTTTCTATTTTCTGAAGTATCTGATCATTGCGTATTAAGCCCCAGGAAGGCCCGGCTAAAAAGCGAGGAGGAACCTCTCCTGCAAAGCGTTCTACGACAAAGTCAGGATTTAAGTGCTCCAGAAAATCAACAATAAACTCAATATATTCTTCTAATTCGAAGAAACTAAATTCTTCAGGAGCGGTTTTATATTGTTTTTCCATTGCAGTATTTTTAATAATCTGCAATTGATGAAATTTTATATTATTTAAAGGTAGTTTTGAAATAATCCCTGCTTCAGCAAGCATCTGTTCCTTTGATTCACCGGGTAATCCAAAAATAAGATGCCCGCCTGTTTTAATACCTTTGGCTGCTGTTAATTCAAGCATACTGACCAAAGTATTAAAATCATGTCCACGGTTAATATGATTCAATGTTTCATCATAACAACTTTCAATCCCATATTCGATTATTACATATTTCTCCCTGGATAATGCAGCAAAATAATCCAGCTTATCCTCATCCATACAATCGGGACGGGTACCAATCACCAAACCGGTAATTAAAGGATGATGCAAGGCCTGACTATAGATTTGTACGAGTTTTTCGAGTGGTGCATAGGTATTTGAATAGGCCTGAAAATAGGCAAGATATTTATCAGCCCTGCGGTATCTTCTGGCATGAAATTCGATACCTTCTTCTATCTGCTGTAATATTGATTTTTCCGGAAGGCAATAGGAAGGATTAAATGCATCGTTATTGCAATAGGTACATCCACCTGTTGCAACCTTACCATCGCGGTTAGGACAGCTAAAACCGGCATCAATAGACAGTTTCTGCACACGCTCACCAAAATGCTGTTTAAAGTAATCAGCATACGCATTAAATCTCCGGCTATGTCCCCATGAATATGTCATATTTTTGGCTTTTGGCTATTAGGTGTTGGCTTTTAGCTGTTAGGTGCTGGCTTTTAGTCTCAACCTTATAACTTATAATTCATAACTCATAATTCATAATTCATCTTTCCTAAAACCACTTTCTCTTTTTTAGATAGATAAGCATTCCAATGGTAAGCAAAACCATAAATATCCAGATGTAAAGGTAACCATACTGCCATTGTAATTCGGGAAAGTATTTAAAATTCATGCCATATAAACCAACAAGAAAAGTTAGAGGGATAAAAATAGTGGAAACAACGGTTAACCGCTTCATCACATCGTTCATCTGAACATCATTATTGGACAGATATAAATCAGAAAGATTGGATATCATTTCACGGAAAGAATCTATGCTTTGCGAAACCTGCATAAGATGGTCAATAATATCCTGAAAATAGATATATGTTTTATCATTAATTAATGGTGATTCGCAATGATGCAATTTGCGTACTTCTTCCAGCATGGGCATTACCGATTTTTTAAAGGATAAATGCTGTTTGCGCTTTTGCAAAATCTTATTCAGGACAATTTTAGTCCGGTTATTAAGCAATTCAGCTTCAATTATCTCCATGTCATCATCCATATTATCAATCACTTTCAGATAATTATCCACTATCAGATCGGTCAGGGCAAACAATAAATAATCGTTCTTCATCGTCCTTACTTTGCCTTTGTAAAACTTTATTCTGTCGACAATATTCAGGAACAAATCACTTTTATGTTCTTCGAAACTGATTAAATAATCTTTCCCCAGTATAAAACTGATCTGTTTTTTGTCGATTGTATTATCAAGAGTATTTATCCTGAGATCTTTCAATGTAAAAAATAATTGTTTTCCGTAATCTTCAAATTTTGGCAGATGACGCGTATTCAGTATATCTTCCAGCATCAGGGGATGGGCTTCAAATTGTTTGCCAATAGCTTCAAATATGCTGATATCATGCAAGGCTGTTATCTTAATCCAGTTAACCTTAGCAGGCTGCATCAACGATTTAGCTTCATCTATAGAATTTGGTTCAAAGATTGCATATTCCTTTTCATCATAAATCAACAATTCAATGCTCACTTTATTTTCATAAGCAGTACCTGTATGTATTAATGAACCAGGAGGTAATCCCTGTTTGTGACTATATTTGTTTTTCATTTAATTATTTATTATAGATATTACTGCCATTTTAATAACCTAATGTTTACTGTTTACTGTTTACTGTTTACTACCTTCTACCTTCTACCTTCTACCTTCTGCCAAAAGCCAAAAGCCAAAAGCCAACAGCCATAAGCCATAAGCCAACAGCCAACAGCAAATAGCTACAACCCCAACTCACTGCTGATAGTTTTCATTGCATCTATTGATAATTCTGCAAATTCAGCAATTGGAACACCTATCAATTCACACTCCAATATATTTTCACGTTTAACAGAAGCTGCAAAATTCTTTTCTTTCATCCTTTTCACCACTGATTTTGGCTTTACAAATGCTAATTTCTTTTCGGGATAAACCAAAGTAGTAGCAGTAATTAAACCTGTTATGGTTTCGCCGGCTGCCAATGCATGCTGAAATACAGTTGTTCTTTCTTGCTTTGCTGAACATTCATTATGCATGCTGATGGCATCAATTACTTCTGAATCTATGCCAAGTTGTGTTAGTATTTCTATAGCTTTCTGCCCGTGAGTATAAGGGTCTGCATTGGTAATTTCAACATCAATATCATGCAATAATCCTGCCAGTCCCCATTTATCAGCATCCTGACCCAGTTTAATAGCTAAAGCCTGCATCACTGCTTCAGAAGCAAGGCTGTGTTTAATCATATTCTCCTGCTTAACGTATTGCTTTAATGTTTCAAAGGATTGATTTCTGTTCATAGTATAATAGATTAGCGTTTTCAAAGTTAGATTATTTTTTCAATCAAGAAATATCAAAAATATTAAAAGTTTATAAAAATTGACTTTGATTCTAAGCGTATTATCAATTTATTAAAATATTTATTAAAAATGCTAATATTTTTCTTTGTAAAATTAAATGTTTTTGTATCTTTGCAACCCATTTCGAAAACAAGGAATGGAAACAGTTGAGGCAATCTAAACTGTAGAGATAGTTCTCTCAATTAAAATGCCCATTGGAGAGATGGGTGAGTGGCTGAAACCAACAGTTTGCTAAACTGTCGTACTGGGTAACTGGTACCGGGGGTTCGAATCCCCCTCTCTCCGCAAAAGTTCTTTAATTATCGGGGTGTAGCGTAGCCCGGCTATCGCGCCTGCTTTGGGAGCAGGAGGTCGCAGGTTCGAATCCTGTCGCCCCGATCTGGAGAGGGCGCCGAGGGTAATCCCCCGGCGCCCTCTTGTCGTTTTGGCGAACAGAAGCCCCTGATTTGCGCAGCCCCGCGCTACCTTGACGGGGTGTCGAACCCAGCTCACGACGTTTCATCGTCCGGCGGAAGAGCCCAACGACAGTCCTATCTTCGACGATTGCAGCGCGAACAAGGGGTACAGCCCCTGGCCTTCGCCTGGAAGAGGGTGAGCGGCTTCGAGCTCTTGCGCAGGTAGCTGCACCCCGAGCGATGGTATTTCTCGCCGCTGGACGTGACGTACACCGTGTCGCCCGCAGCCGGAGGCTCCTGCGGGGCCGGCCGCGGGGGCTCGGGCACAGCCGTGGTACGCGGAGCCTCGGGTGCAACCTCGCCGGTCCGGGGCATCGGCGCTTCGGACGGGGAACCGCCCTCTTTCGATACAGAGGTCTCCGGCTGTGCCGCGGAATCGGACGATTTGACTGGATCGGCGCCTTTTTCAACTCCGG
>JAPLDQ010000024.1 GCA_026391675.1 Bacteroidota bacterium | reverse complement strand
AAGTCTTTGTGAACCTCTAAATTTTCTCTGTGTAACTCTGTGAAAATTATTAAATATTTATTACACAGAGAATTAATGAGAAGTCACAGAGTTACACAGAGGTTGAGATTCAAGTAAATTAAACTTTTGAGACAGCCTCTTTTTAATTTTCCACTAAATCTCTGGCAGTTTTTACAATACTTGCTGTATCAAATCCGCATTCGGCCTGTAATTCTGCAATACTACCCTGCTCAATAAACCTATCAGGAATCCCTAATCTTTTAATATTGGCAACATAATTATTATCTGATGCAAATTCAACTACAGCGCTACCCAATCCACCAATAATTACGCCATCTTCCAACGTAATAATTTTAGAATATTTGCTGAAGATATTATGCAACAATTCTTCATCAATAGGTTTAAGAAAACGCATATCATAAACAGCTGCACTGATGTTTTCTTCTTTTAATAATTCTGAAGCTTTTCTGGCATTATTTCCAACATGCCCTAAGGATAAAATAGCAATATCATCCCCTTCTGTAATACACTGTCCTTTCCCCAGTTGTAAAGCTTTAAAAGGAGTTTTCCAATCCTGCATAACACCTCTTCCTCTTGGATATCGAATCACAAAACAACCGGCATTATCAAGCTGAGCTGTATACATCATATTACGCAATTCCTGTTCGTTAAGCGGTGAAACTATAATCATATTAGGAATACTTCTGAAATAAGCCAGATCAAATGCACCATGATGTGTAGCACCATCCTCTCCGACTAATCCACCTCTGTCTAAACAAAATACAATATTTAAATTCTGTAAAGCAACATCATGTATAACCTGATCATAAGCACGCTGCATGAATGATGAATAAATATTACAAAAAGGAAGCATTCCCTGAACTGCCAATCCTGCAGAAAAAGTAACTGCATGCTGTTCGGCAATACCAACATCAAAGGCTCTGTCCGGCATTTTATCCATCATCAGATTCAATGAACAGCCTGTAGGCATAGCAGGAGTTATTCCTATAATTTTTTCGTTCTGCTCTGCCAGTTCAATAATTGTTCTGCCAAATACAGTTTGATATTTCGGCGCTAATTTTTCTTTGCATTCAGCAGAGATTATTTCTCCTGTTTTTCTGTCGAAAGTACCCGGAGCATGATAAGTAATAGGATCCCGCTCAGCTTTATCAAGACCTTTTCCTTTTGTAGTAATTACATGTAATAATTTAGGACCGGAAATATGTTTTAAATCTTCAAGTATTTTTGTAAGCCTGATAACATCATGACCGTCGACAGGACCAAAATACCTGAAATTTAATGATTCGAACAGATTACTTTTTCTTAATAAAGTAGTTTTAACAGCACTCCCCAATTGTTTAACAATTGCCCTGGAGCTTTTACCATAAGGGCTTCCGCCTCCCATAAACCGCCAAATTTTATCCTTAAAGCGATTATATGATTTAGAGGTTGTTATTTTTGTAAGGTATTCGCTTAAAGCGCCTACATTTTTATCAATAGCAATACCATTATCATTTAATATTACAAGTAAATTGCTATTGGCAACACCGGCATGATTAAGTGCCTCAAACGCCATACCGGCTGTTAATGAGCCATCTCCGATAATGGCAATATGTTGACGGTTTTTTTCCCCTTTTAAAGCAGATGCAACCGCCATTCCTAATGCAGCGGATACTGAAGTTGATGAGTGTCCCACGCCAAAAGCATCATACTCGCTTTCGCTCATTTTTGGGAATCCACTAATTCCATTATAGGTCCGGTTAGTATAAAATATATTTTTACGACCTGTAAGAATTTTATGCGGATAAGCCTGATGTCCTACATCCCAGATTAATTTATCATAAGGTGTATTGAAGATATAATGCAGGGCAACAGTTAATTCAACAGTTCCTAAACTTGAACCCAAATGTCCGGGATTATAAGATATAACATCTATAATAAATTTCCTCAGTTCATTACAAAGCTGAGGTAATTGTTCTCTGTCCAGTTTTTTTAAATCTTCCGGAAAATCTATTGTTGATAAAAGTTTTCCTGGTTCAACAACCATAATTGTATTGTATAATTTAGATTAAAAAAAGAATGCAAATTTACTTGATTAACAATGATTTTTAACGATTGTTATTTTTAGATATTGTTTCAACCTAGAAATAAAACTGAAAGGCAGTAACAAGAAAGGCTGAAATCGTTGTATCAGCCTTTTCTGTTAATTTTATGCTTTTTATTGAGCCAATTTCACTGCTAAATCAACAACCCGGCTTGAGTAACCAGTTTCATTATCATACCATGAAACTACTTTAACAAAATTGCCACCCATTACCTGGGTTAATTGCGAATCGAATATAGACGAATGTTTATTTCCAATTATATCAACACTTACGATAGGATCGACGCAATATTCAACGATACCTTTCATTGGACCATCTGCAGCAGCTTTAATTGCAGCATTTATTTCTTCCTTGGTTGTATTTTTAGCCAGTTCAACTGTTAAATCAACTACGGACCCATCAGGTGTTGGAACACGCATAGCAAATCCATCTAATTTACCTGCTAATTCTGGTATTACTAACCCTACAGCTTTTGCAGCACCTGTTTTAGTAGGAATAATTGAAAGAGCTGCTGCCCTTGCTCTTCTTAAATCGCTATGTGGTGAATCCAGAATTATTTGATCGTTAGTATAGGAATGAATGGTATTCATCAATCCACGGACAATACCAAAATTATCATTTAATATCTTAGCTATCGGAGCCAGGCAATTGGTTGTACAGGATGCATTGGATATAAACTGCATTTCGGGTTTCAGCACATCATCATTAACACCTAACACAACAGTTGCATCAACATCATCTTTATTATCAGCAGGAACAGTAAGAATTACCTTTTTGGCACCAGCTGTAATATGTTTCCCCATTTTTTCTTTATTACGAAATACTCCGGTTGATTCAATTACAACATCTACACCCAGTTCTTTCCATGGCAGATTTGCAGGATCTCTTTCGGCATAAATTTTGATTGGTTTGCCGTTTACAACCAGAAAATCACCATCTACAGTAACTTCACCGGGAAATTTACCATGAATAGAATCGTATTTCAGTAAGTGTCCTAATGTTTTTGCATCAGTTAAGTCATTTAATGCCACAACCTCAACATTTTCTTTTTGAATTAAACCTCTGAAAGTAATGCGTCCAATTCTTCCAAAACCATTTATTGCTATTTTTATTTTAGCCATAATATATTATATTTTAAGTGAATACTTTTTAAAATAATAAAAGATTGTTATCTGTTTTTAAACTCCAAAATTAATTATTTTATTTGAAAAATCTGATATTTTAGTATCAAATTTTTAATCAGAAAATAAAAGAGGAGGCTATTATTAATAGTCTCCTCTTTTCAATATTAATATTTTACCATTTTACCTGATCACAGAAATTGCTCCTGATTTGGTATGTCTTATTCCGGAAAATTCTTTATAAACAATAATGTAGGCAAATGTACCTTTAGGGGCTAATTCACCATCAATCCGGCCATCCCATCCTTCATTCATATTTTTTGAGTGATAAATCTGTTTTCCCCATCTGTCATATATGCTCATTTCAAATTCCAGTATCCCTATACCATAAGCTTTAAATATATCATTTAACCCATCTCCGTCCGGTGTAAACGCATTGGGAACATAAAATGTACCATCAGGCCTTACTATAACCCAAAGGCTGGCAGTATCGGTGCATCCACCGGCATTGATTGCTGTAACAGTAATCAAATATCTTCCGGTATCTTTATCACTATAGGTATGATAAAAATTATTCAATACAGATGTGCTACCATCACCCAAAGACCAGAAATAAGTAGAATTTTCACCGGATTTATCGTAAACATGTACAACAGGATCAAAAACAGATACAGGATTA
>JAPLDQ010000007.1 GCA_026391675.1 Bacteroidota bacterium | reverse complement strand
CGAAATATTACAGGTGTTAGGTATATCTCTGCTTGACAAAACTCCTGTAAAAGAGCTGTTTACAAATATAGATTACAAAGATGTCAAAGAACTGAATTATAATCAACTGTCAATCAGTTTGATTTAAGTGGACACTAATGTAAACATATATCAATATAATTGCTGTCATTAGGATGAGGTGTTGTAAGTATAGTATCAAAAGCAGCTATAATCTTCTGGCAGGGTTTTGTACATATAATTCCTGAATTCCATCCTGTTGATTGATTAGATCCATCTGTAACAAATTTAAATGTCAATCTCCCGGAAGTATTTCCAGCTGAAGCCTGAACCATATTTTGTCCACCTGATAGCGGATTATTATTATTATATTTCCCTATTAAAGGTGAAGTTATGTTTGGACCATCATATACATATAAAGTATCGGAATAATGAACATTAAAGCTTATAAAACTTATACTGATGTGAGTATTTGGAAATCCTGTTGAAGCAAATGTAATGGTAAGATTCTGGTTGGCAGCATAATTGCCACAGGTAAAATACCCGGTACAAGCTGTTATTGTTTGTCCGTTATTAGAAACAATATCATATTGAGCTTTAATATTATTGCTAACTAAAAGAGCAACAGCAATTAATAAAAATATTTTTTTCATGTGTAATTGTTTTAAAGTCTATTTTTTTGCTTTTTGTAACATATTAAAATCTTCTCTGATGTCTTTTTCAGGACGAAAAACAACAACAATACCTGCTTCGTTCCAGATATAATTAGGCATTTCCAAATAGCCTGTCTGAAAATTATATTTTAATACATTAAAAGTTGATTTATTATAGGATTTTAAACTAAATGGGATGGTTGTAACTCCACCAATTTTTGTTTTTTCAAAAACTGTATGAATATCAATTCCTAAAACTTGTTTTTCAGCTTTTAAGCTTGCAACATAATATGAATTATCCAGATAATAATTCAAATATAAAATTTGTTCCGGATTAGTTTTAACTAAATTATCAATGTATGATTTTTCAAAACATTGAAATAACCGGCTGTCCGGTATCACATTTTTTGTTTGAGCATTCGCTGAACTGCCTGTTATAATTGAAATAATAATAAACAAGTTACAAAATAAGATAGTAATTTTTTTCATTTTTTTTGACTTTTATTAAATACAAAAATACAAATTTATTTAACAAATTATTAATAATTATTTTAAGACGTAATTACTTACAGAAAAGTTGTATGCCTATAGTAAAAAATACAATTATTTGTACGCAGATTTGTCAATATAAAGTAGTTGCAAATTTGTCTTTTTTTTGTACTTTTGCAAACAATGAAGAATATTAGAAATTTTTGCATAATTGCCCATATCGATCATGGGAAAAGCACACTAGCTGACAGATTATTAGAAATCACCCATACTGTTTCCGAAAGAGATTCCCAGGCTCAGGTATTGGATGACATGGATCTTGAAAGAGAAAGAGGCATTACCATTAAAAGTCATGCTATTCAGATGGATTATGCATTAGACGGAACTAAATATAAATTAAATTTGATAGATACTCCCGGCCATGTTGATTTTTCCTACGAGGTTTCACGTTCTATCGCAGCTTGTGAAGGAGCATTACTGATTGTTGATGCAACACAGGGCATTCAGGCACAAACCATATCAAATTTATATTTAGCTTTGGATCATAATCTGGAAATTATTCCGGTATTGAATAAAATTGACCTGGATGCTGCTATGCCCGAAGAAGTTAAAGACCAGATAGTTGATTTAATTGGCTGTGACAGGGATGATATCATTGAAGCCAGCGGAAAAACCGGTTATGGCGTTGAAAATATTCTTGAAGCCATAATTCACAGGATTCCTGCCCCAAAAGGCTCTGTTGATGAACCTTTACAGGCACTTATATTCGATTCTGTATTCAATTCATTCAGGGGAATTATTTCCTATTTCCGCATCATGAACGGTGAAATAAAAAAAGGGGATTTTGTTAAATTTGTCGCTACAGGCAAGGAATATCATGCTGATGAAATAGGTGTTTTAAGATTAAAACCCGAACCTAAAGATAAATTAAGTGCCGGTGATGTAGGATATATCATCTCAGGAATAAAAACTTCTAAAGAAGTCAAGGTTGGGGATACATTTACGCATGTGAACAGACCTTGTTTAACTGCAATTGATGGTTTCGAGAATGTAAAACCCATGGTATTTGCGGGCGTTTATCCTATTGATGCTGACGATTATGAGGAATTACGCAATTCAATCGAAAGACTTCAGCTTAATGATGCTTCATTGACTTTTGAACCTGAATCATCCATGGCTTTAGGCTTTGGATTCAGATGCGGTTTCCTCGGTTTATTACACATGGAAATTATACAGGAAAGACTGGACAGAGAGTTTAATATGGATGTAATTACCACTGTACCTAACGTTTCATACAAAGCTTACACTACTAAAGGCGAAATGATTGAAGTACACAATCCTTCAAGCCTCCCCGACCCTAACCATCTTGATTACATCGAAGAACCTTATATAACAGCGCATATTATCACAAAATCAGAATACCTTGGTGGTGTAATGACGTTATGTATTGAAAAACGAGGCGTAATAAAAAATCAGGTTTATCTTACTTCCGACAGGATTGAATTAACTTTTGAGCTGCCTTTGGGTGAAATTGTGATAGATTTCTATGATAAACTGAAAAGTATATCAAAAGGTTATGCTTCTTTCGACTATTTTCAGTCAGGTTATAAACAGGCAAAACTTATTCGCTTAGAGATTTTATTAAACGGAGAACAGGTTGATGCATTGTCAACATTAATACATCAGGACAATGCCTATAATTTTGGCAAGAGAATTTGCGAAAAACTTAAAGAACTTATTCCGCGCCAGCAATTTGATATTGCGATTCAGGCAGCAATAGGTTCTAAAATTATTTCAAGGGAAACTGTTAAAGCTGTTAGAAAAGATGTTACAGCAAAATGTTATGGCGGCGATATTACCCGTAAACGTAAATTGCTGGAAAAACAGAAGAAAGGGAAGAAACGTATGCGTCAGGTAGGGAATGTCGAAGTTCCACAGTCTGCCTTTTTAGCAGTATTAAAATTGGATTAAAAATAAAAAGCAGCACCCAAAAGATGCTGCTTTTTTGTCGGAGAGATGAGACTCGAACTCACGACCTCTTGCCCCCCAGACAAGTACGCTAGCCAACTGCGCTACTCCCCGAACTGGAATGCAAAATTAATCAAATTTTTAACTTATCAAAATTTTAACGTTGCGAATAAGTTTTAATTTAGAAAAATAAATTAATTTCGCAATTCATGGATTTACCTTAATTACACTGAAAAATCATGCTTTTTAAAGATATTATCGGTCATAAAGACGTTATTAACAAACTTATACAAACTGTCGCCGACAACAGGGTAAGTCATGCTCAGCTTATTTTGGGACCTGAAGGTTCAGGCAAACTTGCGCTGGCAATTGCATATAGCCGATATTTGAATTGTGTGGACAAACAAAATTATGGGGAAAATCATTCCTCGGGTTTAATAGGTGATGCCTGTGGAAAATGTCATTCATGCCTGAAATTTAATAAATTAGCTCACCCTGATTTACATTTTGTTTATCCTAATGCTACTACAAAAAAAATTACAGCGAAAAATTACAGCGAAAACTTTATTGTGGAATGGCGGGAATTTTTAATCGAAAACAATTATTATGTCAATCTTAATGAATGGTTTGAAAAATTAGGAATTGAAAACAAACAGGGAAGCATAAATGTACGCGACTGCAATGAGATAAACCGCATACTGAGTTTTAAAACCTATGAATCTGAATATAAAATAATGATAATCTGGATGGTAGAAAAATTATACCATGCTGCAGCACCTAAAATATTAAAGATATTAGAGGAACCACCTGAAAAAACTTTATTCCTGTTAGTTTCAGAAAATCATGATCAGATTTTACCTACAATTATTTCAAGGACACAGTTGATTAAACTTTCCAAAATCAAGGATAGAGAAATATTTGAAAACCTCTGTGAAAAATTCCGGATTGATGAAAAAACAGCGCATTTAATTGCAAGCCATGCTGATGGAAATTATGCTGAAGCCTTACAATTGCTCAACAATACTGATGAAGAAAAATTTAATACTGATTTCTTAATCATCTGGTTACGAAGTTGCTTTAAAGGTTCTGCCAATGATTCCGATACAAAAGCAGGTCCTTTAGAAGGAATAACATCATTGGTAGCTGTAATTGCTAAAATTGGACGCGAAAAACAAAAAAGTTTTTTAAACTATGCATTAAAAATTGCAAGGTATAGTATACTTATTAATTTTAACCAAAACGATCTGGTAAAATTATCAGTTGAAGAAGCAGCATTTATTAAAAACTTTTATACATATATTAATGCTAAAAATATCGAAACTGTCTCTGATGAATTAAATAAAGCCATTTTTCATATTGAAAGAAATGCTAATCCCAGTATTTTATTTATGGATTTATCCTTAAAAATGCACAAATTACTCAGACAAAATTAAAAAACAGATTTCAGATTAAGATAAAAAAGCGGTTCAGCATAAACCTAAAAATGCTAACTTTGTAGATTAATTATTTTTAGAAAATGGAAGAAATAAAAAACAACGATATAAATAACGACAGTTTTATGACCAGAGGCTGTTGTAACCCAATGAAGGATACAGATGGTTGCAATGTTAACACTTCACACAGATGCAGCAAACTGGATTCTTATAACTGGCTTAAAAACATTGAACAACCCCAATCTTATAAAGCATTTGATTGCATTGAGGTAAGATTTAAAAACAGCAGAAAAGAATTTTTCAAGATTAGTGATAACACTGAATACAATGAAGGAGATATAGTTGCTGTTGAAGGCGTTCCCGGACATGATATTGGTATTGTAGCACTTACCGGTGAAGTTACCCGGCTTCAAATGCTGAAAAAGAATGTCAATCCTGATATTGATAGTTTAAAAAAAGTCTATCGTAAAGCAAAAGTTACTGATATAGAAAAATGGGTTCTGGCTGTTGAAAATGAAGAAAAAACAATGGCAAAAGCCAAGAAAATAGCTTCTGAACAAAACCTGAACTTAAAGCTTAACGATGTTGAATACCAAGGAGATAATACAAAAGCTATTTTCTACTATACAGCTGAAGACAGAGTAGATTTCAGAACATTGATTAAAATATTGGCTGAAGAATTCAAAGTCAGGATCGAAATGCGACAAATCGGAGTTCGTCAGGAAGCCAGCAGATTAGGAGGAATAGGCGTTTGTGGCAGGGAATTGTGCTGCTCATCCTGGCTTACAACATTTAAATCAGTAAGTACTAATGCTGCGCGTGTTCAGCAGTTATCTATGAATCCTCAGAAACTCGCCGGCCAGTGCAGTAAACTGAAGTGCTGTCTGAACTTTGAAAATGATTCTTATGTAGATGCTTTAAAAGAATTTCCTTCTACCGATATACCGCTTAAAACGGCTAAAGGAGAAGGCGTTTTTAATAAACTGGATGTTTACAAAAGAACAATATGGTATACTTACGCCAATGATTACAGTAACTTTTATGAAATCCCGCTGGATAAAGTGAAAGAAATTCTGGAAAAAAATAAAAAAGGTGAAAAAGTCAGCAGTTTAGACGATTACACTATCAAAAAAGAAACTAAAAAAGATTTCGAAAACTTTATCGGTCAGGATGATTTAACCAGATTTGATTAATCTGTTAAGTTACCTTTAACTTTATAAACTGTTGGACAATGCAATTAAATTATCATAAAATTATTAATTTTCTAATAATAACCTTAGTTATAGTTATCACTATCTCATGCGGTAAACCACCATTAATTGACAAAAGCATGGATGTGAGTGAAACCGCCTGGAATGTGAAAGATAAATTTAAAACTGAAGTTCTGGTTGATGATACGATATCATCCTATAATTTTTATATAAACGTAAGAAATACAACAGATTATAAAAACAGTAATTTTTTCCTTTTTATTAAAACTACATTTCCTAACGGACAAAAAGCAATTGATACCCTTGAATGTATAATTACTGATTTTGAAGGCAAATGGCTGGGAAAAGGAAACGGGAAAATTAAAGACAGTAAAATTTTGTTAAAACAACATGCAATATTTCCGATGAAAGGCAGTTATCAATTTGAAATTGAACATGCTATGCGTGTAGAAACAGTTTCGGGGATTAAATCCATAGGTTTAAGAATAGAAAAAAATAATACAAAATAAAATTATTGCCATGCCTAATAAAACAAAAGGAAATTCCGGTAATACTAAGTTCTATGTTAAACGATTCTGGATTTTTGTAGCTGCTGCCTTTGCATTTATTACACTATTGTTTATTTTGCTGTCATTGGGATGGCTGGGATTTATGCCTTCTTTTGAAGAACTGGAAAATCCAAAAAGTAATCTGGCTTCCGAAATTATTACTGCCGACCAGCAGGTATTGGGAAAATATTATATTGAAAATCGCAGTAATTGCCATTACAGCGACTTATCCCCTGCACTTATTAATGCTCTGATTGCGACTGAAGATGCACGTTTCGAAGAACATTCCGGTGTTGACATGCGCTCTGTACTCAGGGTTTTAGGTAAAACCATCATTGGTCGACAGAGAAGTTCAGGTGGCGGAAGCACAATTACCCAACAGCTGGCTAAAAATCTTTTTCCCAGGAATAAAAATCAGTTTAAACTTTTTATGATATTTACAAAGTTTAAAGAATGGATAGTGGCAGCAAAACTGGAGCGCAATTATACCAAAGAGGAAATTATTGCCATGTATTTTAATACCGTCGATTTCGGAAGCAATTCATTTGGGATAAAAACAGCTGCAAGAACTTATTTCAATAAATCACCCGACTCATTAAAAACTGAAGAAGCCGCATTAATGGTAGGTATTTTAAAAGCACCAAGCTATTACAGTCCTATCAGAAATCCTGAAAATGCCATGAAACGCCGTGAGGTTGTTTTAAATCAGATGCGTAAATACAAATTTATCACTCAGGAACAATATGATTCACTTAGGGTGTTGAAATTGGATATGTCAAGATATACTATACAGGATCATAGTGCCGGATATGGAACTTATTTCAGGGAATATTTACGCCAGTACCTAAATGAATGGTGCACCAGACACAAAAAAGCAGACGGAACAAATTATAATTTGTATAAAGATGGCTTAAAAATTTATACTACCATCAATTATAAAATGCAAAAATATGCTGAAGAAGCTGTTGCCGAACATCTGGGAAAAGACTTACAGCCTGCATTTTATAAACACTGGAAAGGAATGAAGAATGCTCCATTTTCGCAATTAACACCTGAAGAAATTGAAGCCAACTATACCTCAGCCATGAAGAATTCTGACCGCTACCGCCATCTTAAAGAAGCCGGTGCCAGCGATGAGGAAATAAAAAAAGAGTTTAATACAAAAGTTGCAATGCGCCTTTTCACCTGGCAGGGTGAAAGGGATACTGTAATGACACCATGGGATTCTTTAAAGTATTACAAATGGTTTCTTCACACCGGACTGATGTCGATGGAACCGCAAACCGGTTATGTAAGAGCTTATGTAGGTGGTATTAACTATAAATATTTCCAGTTCGACAATGTTAAAGTTAACAGAAGACAAGTAGGTTCAACATTTAAACCTTTTGTTTATACTTTGGCCATGCAGGAAGGTGAATTTTCGCCCTGTACAGAAATACCAAATCTACCGGTAACCTTTGATATGGGTAACGGTGAAACCTGGACACCACAGAATGCTGATGATAAACGCGAAGGCGAAATGGTTACCTTAAAATGGGCCCTGGCAAATTCTATTAATAATATTTCTGCTTATCTGATGAAACGCTTCTCCCCTGCTGCTGTAATTAATATGGCCAGAAAAATGGGCGTTAGCAGTCCGATTGATGCAGTACCGGCTATCTGTCTGGGAACACCTGACTTATCGGTATATGAAATGACAGGAGCTATGAGTACGTATGCAAATAAAGGTGTATTTGTAGAACCTATTTTCATTACCCGTATCGAAGATAAAAATGGCAACGTTTTGGAAAATTTCATTCCCAAACAACAGGAAGCCATGAGTGATGTAACGGCTTATCTGATGATTGAATTAATGAAAGGTGTTGTTGAAAGTGGTACCGGAGCCCGTCTTCGTTATAAATTTGGTCTGGATGCCCCTATTGCCGGCAAAACCGGAACTACACAGAATAATTCTGACGGATGGTTTATGGGTGTAACACCCAGTTTAACCACCGGCGTTTGGGTTGGCGGTGAAGTTCGTTCCATACACTTCCGTAGCATTACATTAGGCCAGGGAGCCAATATGGCCTTACCCATCTGGGCTTTATATATGAAGAAAGTCTGGGATGATAAATCATTAAAAATCCCCAAAAGCAGTTTCGAAAAACCCGCTGTTGACTTATCAGAAAGAACTGATTGTCAGAAATTCAAGCAGGAAATCAAAAACGAAGAACATCAGTTTGATTTTAGTGATAAATACTAGTTTTTAGTTTATAAAGTAAAAAGCTAATCATGCCTTTGAGGACGATGTTTTCTCCGATTCAGCATAATTTTGAATTGCATTTGCCCGTAGGGCATTAATATCAATGGAGAAAGCAAAAATAATCATCATATTGTCCGTAGGACATTAATATTAAACATTTTACAAATATCCTAACAGCTAAAATATATTAATAAAAATCCAAATCAACAAATCGAAATATTTCATTATCAGCTATTCTAAATTTTAAGCATATTTTGTTAATGTCCTACGGACAATAATTTATCAATCCTAACATCTATTCTATTAATATTTATGCCCTACGGGCAATTTAAAGCAACAAAATACAGCAAGGGCAACATTCCATTTGAGCATTCATATTACTAGAATAATCACTTTATGTTAACTTATTTGATACGAAGTTTTTCAATGGATTCATTTACTCAAACAGTGTATAGAAATAGTTATTTGCCCTTAGGGCATTAATATCAATAGAGAAAGCAAATATATTCATTATATTGTCCTTAGGTCATTAACATTAAACCACCAAATTCATTATATGCATTTAGGAAAATTCTCACCGCCTGATGCGGATTCTCCCCGATAGCATGAAAATAACTTCCGCACGATGCAGTTCCTCCATGACAGCATAAATATAACAAACGCATGATGCGGATACTCTCCGATAGCATGAAAATAGCATGCGCTCGAAGCGGTTCCTCCCCGACAGCACAAAAATAACAAACGCGTGATGCGGATACTCTCCACACTAATAAAATTGTCAAATGCCATAAATCGCCAATTCACCAATTAACCAAATCCAAAACCACCAAATCCAATTTTCTCTTATCTTTGCATTTCTAAAAAAATGAAGTATGGCAAATAATTATATAGCAATACTAGCTGCTGAAATGAATGTGGCAGCATGGCAGGTTGAGAAAACCCTCGAATTATTGGACAGCGGTGCTACAGTTCCGTTTATATCACGTTACCGTAAGGAAATGACAGGCAGTCTGGATGAAGTTCAGGTAGCACAGGTGCGCGACAGGGTTGCCCAGTTGCGTGAACTGGATAAACGCCGCGAAGCCATTATTGCTTCAATCATTGAACAGGATAAAATGACCGATGATTTGCTCAGACAAATCAATCAGGCCATTACCATGTCCGAATTGGAAGATATTTACCTGCCTTACCGCCCCAAACGTAAAACCAGAGCTACCATTGCTATCGACAAAGGACTGGAACCATTGGCTAAAATCCTGATGGTTCAGAATATCATCAATATTGAAGAAAGAGCCGGCAAATTTGTAAATACAGAACTTGGTGTTAATACAGTTGAAGAAGCATTGGCCGGTGCAAGAGATATTATTGCCGAATGGGTTAACGAGAGTAAAACTGCCCGTGAACGTATCCGTAATTTGTTTGTCAGAGAAGCTGTTATTACTTCTAAAATTGCCAAAGGAAAAGAAAGCGATGGCATTAAGTATGAAAATTACTATGAATGGGAAGAAAATCTGATGAAAGCACCTTCCCACCGTGTTTTGGCAATGATCAGAGGCGAAAACGAAGGATTTTTAAAGATTAATATTGCTCCTGATGAAGAAAAAGCACTGGAAATTCTGAATAGAATTTTTGTTAAGGCCGATAATGATAGTGCTGAACAGGTTGAAATAGCTGTAAAAGACAGTTACAAACGACTGCTCAGTGCATCTATGGAAACAGAATTACGCAATATAGCCAAGGAAAAAGCTGATGCTGAGGCCATACGTGTTTTTGCAGAAAACCTACGCCAGTTATTGATGGCATCACCCTTAGGGCAGAAGACGGTATTGGCTATTGATCCGGGTTTCAGAACAGGCTGTAAGGTGGTTTGTCTGGATAAACAGGGGAAATTACTGCATAACGAAACCATTTATCCTCATCCGCCACAAAACGATGTAAAACTGGCTGTCAGTAAAATTCAATCACTGGTTAGTGCCTATAAAATTGAAGCAATTGCCATAGGAAACGGAACTGCCGGGAGAGAAACAGAAAATCTGGTCCGCAGAATTCCTTTCTCAAAAGAAATTGTTGCCATCATGGTAAATGAAAGTGGCGCTTCGGTATATTCAGCGTCGGCAGTTGCACGTGAAGAATTCCCTGATTATGATGTTACCGTCAGAGGAGCTGTTTCTATCGGCAGGCGCCTTACTGACCCATTGGCTGAACTGGTAAAAATAGATCCCAAAGCAATTGGGGTTGGACAATATCAGCATGATGTAAATCAGAATGCCTTGCAGAAAAGCCTGGAAGATGTGGTTATAAGTTGTGTAAACAATGTCGGCGTTGAAGTTAATACGGCAAGTAAACAATTACTTACTTATGTTTCGGGTGTAGGTAGTTCATTGGCTAAAAACATAGTGGATTATCGTGAAGAAAATGGTCCTTTTGTTTCAAGGGCAGCCTTAAAAAAGGTGGCACGTTTTGGAGATAAGGCTTTTGAGCAAGCAGCAGGTTTCTTAAGAATCCGGGATGCAAAAAATCCACTTGACAATAGTGCTGTTCATCCCGAAAGCTACGAAATTGCAAAGAAAATGGCTGCATCGTTGAATGCTGATATTAAAGACCTGATTGAAAACAAGGAATTGCGTGAAAAAATTCAGCCAGCAGCTTTTGTAAGTGGGAACTTCGGTTTACCTACCATTACTGATATATTAAAAGAACTGGAAAAACCGGGCAGAGATCCTCGTACCAAATTTGATTATTTTGAATTTGACAGAAATGTAAATTCTATGAATGATTTAATACCGGGGATGATACTTCCGGGCATTGTAACAAACATTACTGCATTTGGTGCGTTTATAGATATTGGTGTTCACCAGGATGGACTGGTGCACCTGAGTCAGATGGCTGACCGCTTTATCCGGGATCCCAATGAAGTCGTTAAATTAAACCAAAAAGTAGAAGTTAAAGTACTTGAAGTGGATAAAGAAAGGAAAAGAATACAATTATCAATGAAGAAATAATCAATTAATATAAGCCCTATCTTATTATGACTGAAAAACTCTGGACACGAAAATTTATTTTAATGTGTATTGCAAATCTGCTGATGTCCTTAGCTTTTTATTTTTTAATACCTACCCTGCCTCTATTTATTACAAATGTATTACACGGGACCAAATTGCAGGTAGGAATTATTTTTGCTTCCTACACAGTTGCTGCATTATTGATACGTCCTTTTACAGGATTTGCAGTGGATAGTTTTGGCAGAAAAACTATTTTCCTGATTTCATTTCTTGCATTTACACTTTTATTAGGTTCCTATGCGTTGGTTTTTACTGCGTTACAATTACTAATCTTAAGGTTTTTGCACGGATTAAGCTGGGGTTCATCAACTACCAGTTTTTCAACATTAGTGGTTGATATTATTCCATCTAAAAGAAGAGGCGAAGGATTGGGCTTTTTTGGCTTATTCATGACAGGGGGAATGGCATTAGGTCCTATGATTGGAAATTATATAGCTGAAAATGATCACTACCAGCGAATGTTTATTGTTGCAGCTTTACTTTCATTTACAGGTTTAATATTAGCCGCATGCATTAAATATCCATCATTTGAAGCACATCCTGCTAATAAAAACTTTCGATGGAATAAACTAATAGAACCAACATCATTGCCTGTTTCCTTGATAATTTTAATGGTTTGCTTTTCTTATGGGAGTATTGTAGTATTCAGTTCGATATATGCTGAAGAAATAGGCATAAAAAAAGCAGGTGTATTTTTTGCCATTTACGCAATTGGACTGGCAATATCAAGATTTTTTGCAGGTAAAATATTTGACAGACGCGGACCGCATAAAATTACGTTTTATGGTTTAGCTTCACTGTTTATTGGATTAGTTATATTATCTCTGGTAAAAAATAATTATGGATATTTATTATCAGCATTTATCATTGGCATTGGTTTTGGAATTGTATTTCCAACTTTTCAGGCTATGGTAAATCATATTGTCCCGTTGCAAAAAATCGGGGCTGCCAATTCAACTTTTTTTACTTCCGTGGATTTAGGTATTGGATTGGGAGCAGTAATCACAGGTATTTTAGCAGAATTAATTAGCTTAACTTATACTTTTTTGGTCTGGGCTTTAATTATTTTACTCGCAATGCTTATATTCTATTCCTATTCAGTAAAAGAATATGATAAAGAACTGTTGTTGAAGAAGAAACAACAATAAAAAAGGGCGGTTTCATTGAAAAAACCGCCCTTTTATTTTTGATTTTTATTTACAACAAAATGAATACAGTACCTGTGTTATTTCCTTTTACCCAGTCAACTTTATATTTATCAGGGCAAGCACCATTCGTTATCGGCAGATTGTTAATATCATAACCAAATGTAATTGTAGCTGTTTTACTATCAGCAGGTATCTGATGAACTTTTACACCTGAAATCGGATCCCAGCCACATTGTTGTTTTAAAACAATAGCCTGATTAATTTGAGTGTAAAAATTTTCACCATGACGGTTAATACCCCAGGTAACCAGATTTGTATATCCACCAGCAGTTCCAAATCCTTCAATGGACAATAATAGATTCAATGGATATGTACCTGTGTAGGTTAACTGACGGGCTACATTCCAGGTTCTTGTTGTATTATTATTAAATGTAGCCTGAACTGCACCTTGTAATTTAAATACCACAGGATTACTTGAAGCTGTTAAATTTTTTACTAACCCACCATTAACATTTTGCCAGGTTTTAGTTCCATTTAAAATTACCCAGTTACCATTTGGAATACCCATTGGAGCTCTTTCAACTTTTAAATTTATAAAACTGATTTGAATAGTAGAAGATGCCTGTGACCAAGGGATAGTAGTATCTCTTTGTAAAACTATTTTACCGGTTTTGTATTTATTATTTGCACAATTTAAACCGTTAAAGGTTACAGTATCTGTTCTTATACTACCATTAAAGGATGTTACAACTGTAGCATTGCAAGGAAGGGATAATATACTTTTACCGCCATTACTACCTGTTACGACAATATTTGCATCATTAACAGCATCATTAAAACTTGATTCCATGGTAACTTCATCTTTTGATAATTGTTGTAATGAAGTAGAATCAAACTTTTCGTCTTTAGCATCTTTTTTACAGGAAGTAGTTAAAAATCCTGCTATTGCAATTACAAAAAGGAGCATAAAAAAATTTCTTGTTTTCATTGTTATTCGTTTTTTAAGTTTTTAATTACAATTTAGATGTATAAATGTTGAAAAGGTTTAATCAGTTGTGTAAATTTTTATTCAAGAATAAAGGCAGGAACTAAAAAAGGCGATTTTAAATTAAAATCGCCCTTTTAAAATTACTTATTCAAATATTATAAAAATAGAAATACTGAACCAGATAAAGTACCATGTTGCCAGTCCAATTTAAATTTAGTAGGACAATTTGTACCTGTAACAGGTAAATTAGCATTGTCGTAACCAAAAGTAGTAGTTGCTGTTTTGTTGAGTGATGGAATCTGATGAACCTGAACACCTGAAACAGGATCCCAGTTACAACTTTGTTTTAAAACAACAGCTTGGGTTATAGAAGTATAAAATGCTTCATTCTGACGATTAACACCCCAGGTAATCAAGTTAGTATAAGACCCTGAAGTTCCAAATCCTGTAACTGTAATTTGCATATTATTTGGATAAACACCACTATATTGTAATTGGCGTTTAAGATTCCATGTTCTGGAAGTATTATCATTGAAGGTTGCAAGAACTGAACCACTTATTCTGTAAACTACAGAATCATTAAATGAATTCAGGTCGTTGATTTTACCACCGCTAACATTTTGCCATTGCAAATCTCCATTAAATAAAATCCAGTCAGTAGTATTGGATGATTTACCAATTTTCAAACTGTCAAAAGTAACGGAAACCCATGAATTTGCCTGTGTCCATGGAATAGTAAGTTTTCTTTTAATAATAATTTTGCCGGATTTTGTTTTTGTGTTAGCACAATTATTACCATTAAACGTAATCGTATATTTAACAGTATCACCCATAAGCAATGTATCAACAGTTGCATTACAGGGGCCACTTAAAATACTTTTAGTTCCGTTATAAGATAAAACATCATTGGCATCACTAAAAGCATCATTAATATTTGATTCCATAGCAGCCTGGTCCTTTGACAGTTGTTCTAATGAAGAAGAATCAAAAGTTTCAGCTGTGGAATCCTTTTTACAAGCATTTGATATTAAACCTATAATTGCTATTGCAAAAAAAAGGTATAGAAATTTTGTTTGTTTCATTTTTATTAATTTTAAGTTATTATATAATATATAGACAAGAAATTTCAAAAAAGGTTACATTTTTATTGAATTATTTTTCATAAATTTCTAATTTAAATCCAGCACCATGTATGTTTGTAATGGATATATTTGGATCTTCTTTTAAATATTTTCTAAGTTTGGTAATAAATACATCCATACTTCTGCCTATAAAGTAATTATCATCTCCCCAGATAGATTTTAGTGCGGTTTCACGCTTTAATAATAAATTTTTACTTTCACAAAGCATTTTCAACAAGTCTGATTCTTTGCGTGTAAGATTATTCTTTATTGAAGGTGATGTCAACGTCATATTTGTATAATCAAAATTAAAAATTCCAATTTCAAATACTTCTTGCTTTTCCTGAGTTGAAATTTTATCCTTTATCATAGTTCTTTTTAAAACTGCATCTATCCGGAGACTTAATTCTTCAGTATTAAAAGGTTTTGTGATATAATCATCACAACCAGTTTTAAATCCTCTTATTCTATCTTCTTTTAAGGATTTAGCCGTTAGAAAAATAATAGGTACATCCTGATTTAGTTTTCTGATATCTTCTGCCAAAGTAAATCCATCTTTTTTAGGCATCATAACATCCAACAGACATAAATCAAACTGTGCTGATTTAAAAGTACTTAACCCATGAATTCCATCTTTACATAAAACGGTTTCATATGTTAACATTTCCAGGTAATCAACCAATATAAGACTTAGATTTGGATCGTCTTCTACAAGTAAAATTTTTGCTTTATATTTTTTCATAATTTATTGAATATTAACACTGTGACTAAAAGGGAAATAAAGTTCAAATATACTCCCTTTATTTAATTCGCTAATTAATTTGATACTTCCACCATGTGCTTCGGTCATGGTTTTTACATAATAGAGTCCTAATCCAAAGCCTTTAACATTATGTATATTCCCAGTTGGGACTCTGTATAATTTTTTAAATACATGTCTTGCATTTTCGGGACTGATTCCGATTCCATGATCTTCTACAGTAATATAAATTCCATCCTTATTACTCCTTGTCGAAATAATTATATCAGGCTCTTCCAGTGAATATTTATTAGCATTATCAATCAAATTGGAAATTATATGATAAAAATGCGCAGGATCGGCGAAAATATGACTGGAATCAGCCGTTAAATTTGAAGTGATTTTACCATTCTTTTGCTTTATTGCCAGCTTAAAATTATCAACAATAATTTCTATTGTTTGATGAACATCTATATCTTTCTTTAAAAGTTTGAAGTCTTTCTTATCTAAAACAGATATCTGAAGGACTTGTTCAACCTGAGCTTTTAAACGAGCATTTTCATCAAAAATGATATTTGCATACTGTAGAATTTTATCTTTGGATTCCAGGACTGATGGTTTGGCAAGCATTTCACTCGCCAGAGAGATGGTAGCTATTGGTGTTTTTAACTCATGCGTCATATTATTAACAAAATCTGATTTCATTTCAGAAAGTTTCTTTTGTCGCAATAATATAAAAACAGTAAGAATAAAACTAATAATTACAATTAATAAAAACAAAGTTGAAATGATTAATAAAAAAATCATTCTGTTTAAAACATATGACTGTTTGTCTTTAAAATAAATTCCCAATAATTTTGTTTCGCATTTATTATAACAAGGTATCGGAAAAGTGTATGTTGTATTTAATAGTTCATTTTTATATGCATTATTCGAACAGCAAATTAATTCTTTATTTGACTTATCGATAATACCATAAACATAATCCTTATTAACTTGCATATGAACACAAAACTCATGTTCCATCATTGAATCAAGCTGTTGTATGTTAATATTGTGTATTTTGATGAAATTTTCAGCACACGAAACATGTTTATCAGCATTTTCAGACATGCAAGGTAAAGAAGTAACATCAATATTGGGATCTTTTGATATTTTTTTTACAACTTGTTCTAAAAAGATCTGCACCCTGTTATCAAAAATTTCGCTCCTTAGTTTTAATGCATAATTAGCCCAAAGCAGCTGTATAACAACAACCCCAATAAGCGATACACTAGAAATAAATGTAATAAAAATTATTACCTTTTTATTCATTCCGATGGATATAAATTTGATTTTACAAATTTAGTCAAAATAAATCGTTTTTTGCAATAAATGTTAATAATTTTATAATTTTTTGTTAAAATTATTTAATTTAATGGTTATTTTTTTTGCTGATTATTAATAAATTATTATCAAATGGGATAAAATTAACTTTTAATAACAGTTTTTGTATTAAAATTAATACTAATTTTGTCATTCTAATTTAAAATCGTATAAAAATGAAAAAATTAATTGTATCAATTTCTTTAATGACATTTGTATTATTTATATTTACTGCAAATGCTAACATCATTAAACAAGACAAATCTAAAGCTAATGTAACAGTTACTCAGAAAGTTGCTAAAACCGGCGAACAAAAAGCTGCTGCTGGCGAGAAAAAAGATGCTGCTGCAAAATGCTGTAAAGATGGTAAAAAAGATGCTAAATGTTGCAAAGATGCTGCTAAAAAAGATGGTGCTGCAAAATGTGATCATAGCAAAGCTGAATGTGCAAAAAAATGTGCTGACGCTAAAAAGTAATTTTGATTTAAAAATTATTTATCAATCCAATAAAAAGGCTGTATTAATATTTGATACAGCCTTTTTCATTTTTTAAATTCAGGTATTATAATACATTTGATTAAAATTAGAAGTATTTTTGTAAAAATAAATTCATATGAATAATCAAATTCCAAATGGAATCATTGGAAATTTAAGCATTAAAGTTACAACTAAAGATACAGCATCACAATATGGTTCAGGCCTGATTGATGTATTTGCAACACCGGCAATGATTGCATTAATGGAAAAAACTGCACAATGCAGTGTTCAGTCATATTTACCTGAGGGAAGTATAACTTTGGGTACAGAAATTAACATCAAGCATATCAAAGCTACTGCAGTAGGAATGAAAGTCAGTTGTGAATCAAAACTTATTTCAATTGAAGGCAGAAAACTCATATTTGAAGTAAAAGCATGGGATGAACAGGGAGAAATAGGATATGGTACACATGAAAGATGTATCGTTGACTCAAAAAAATTCATGGAAAAATTAGCTAATAATCAATAAATATATGACAAATCAATTTTCAATGCTGGCTAAAACCATGACTGGTTTGGAAGAAGTGCTTGCTAACGAATTACATGATATAGGCGCTACAGAGATTGAACTTTCAAACAGGGCTGTTAGTTTTAAAGGTGATACAGCCGTTATGTATAAAGCTAATTACTGGTGCAGAACCGCTTTGCATATATTAAAGCCTGTTTGCAGTTTTTATATTCGCAGAGAAGAAGATTTGTATAAAAAAATTTATGATATCAAATGGGAAGAAATAATTAGTTCAAAAGGCACTATTGCGGTTGATGCTACAGTAAATGCCTCCGTTATGACACATTCACATTACGTTTCCCTAAAAACAAAAGATGCCATTGTAGACCGTTTCAGAGATATGGAAAATATCCGCCCTAATGTTGATACTGAAAACCCTGATTTAAGAATCAATATTCATCTTTTTAAAAATTTATGTAATGTTTCACTGGATAGCTCAGGGTATTCATTACATAAACGCGGTTACAGGATAAAAACCGGTGCTGCTCCAATCAGTGAAGTGCTGGCCGCTGGTATCATTTTATTAAGTGATTGGGACAAAAAGTCCAATTTCATTGATCCCATGTGTGGCTCAGGTACTTTTGTATGCGAAGCTGCATTAATTGCGAATAATATCCCTCCGGGTTATTACAGAAAATCATTTGGCTTCGAAAAATGGATAGACTTTGACAAACAATTGTGGGAAAATATTAAAACTGAAGCCCTATCTCTGCAAACTGATTTTGAAAATGAGATAATTGGGTCAGACATTTCACGCGAAAGTATTGAAATTGCAACAGAAAATGCAAAAGCTGCAAAATTGCATAAGGATATTGTTTTTCAGCATATTTCGTTTGAAAAACAGATTCCGCCTGAAGGAGGAGGTGTAATGATTTGTAATCCACCTTATGGAGAGAGAATTGTACCTGACGATATTATAAAACTATACCAGGAAATTGGTAACGGACTGAAAAAAAACTTTAAAGGATATAATGCATGGATTATCAGTTCCGACCTGACTGCATTGAAATTTATCGGCTTAAAACCTACACGGAAAATCACCCTTTTTAATGGGCCATTGGAATGCCGCTTAGCTAAATTTGAGATTTATGATGGAAGTAAAAAAGCATCTAAACATGATTATTCTTTAGATCAGTAGCTATAACAGATATCTGATCGGGAGCATCAGCCATTCAAATATCTTTTCTATCAAAGGGCGTGAATGCCATTTATGATAATCAAATACTTCACAATATTTAATCGTTTCTAAAATATGCTTTCTGATTGCTTTATTGGTTTCGTCATGATTTCCAAACAAAGCTATTTCATATTGATAGCGAAAACTTCTGTAATCAAAATTAGGTGAGCCTATTTCAAATATCTCATTATCAATAAGCATACACTTTGCATGCAGATTATTGGGTGTATAAAAAAGTATGTTAACATTGTTCTTATAAAAAAGACCTAAATATTTATTTCTTAATATATCTGCCAGCTTGACATCAGAATTCTTGGGAACCAAAATTTTAACATCTACCCCCCTATTGGCAGCATCCATCAATGATTTACGCAATTTAAAACCAGGTAAAAAATAGGGTGTTTCAATTAAAATCTCATGCCTGGCATGATTGATTAAATGGGTAAATTCCTTTCTGATTCTTTGAAAATATATTGAAGGTATATCCTGTATAATTTTGAAATCACCAAATTTGATAATTTTTTTATGTGAGAATTTATTGAAATGATATTTTTTATATATAAGAAAACTTTCCCTGAATATTTTGTTGAAATAATGGGTTATTTCACCTTCAATTCTCAATACAGATTCACGCCAAACCAAGCTGTAAGAGGTATAATTGGAAGAACCGATATAAGTAATCTTATCATCAATCAATAATAATTTCCTATGGTTACGGCGATGATTTTTTGTAAAAATATCAATAAAAAACTTAAATTTTTTAAAATACCTCACCTGTCCTCCATACTGAATAATTTTAGTAAAATAGGATGGCGAAACAGCAATACCCCAGGAATCAACCAATATTTTAACCTTTACGCCTTCTTTACATTTTGTTTCTAAAGCTTCACGAAATTTTGCACCAACTTCATCTTCTTTAATACGATAGGTTTCCAGATAAATATAAGTCCTGGCTTCAGCAATATCTTTCAACATTGCTTCGAAAAGCAGATTATTATCATCGAATAAAACAGAATTGTTAAACATAGTATTACAGGAGCATTTGAAATACAAAGCTAAGAAAAAAAAATTGAATTTTCAAAAAGATGTATCTTTGTCAGTTAAAACAATAAAAAAATAGCATGATAAAATCAATGACGGGCTTTGGTAAAGCCTATTGCGAACTACCCAATAAAAAAATACTGGTCGAGATTAAAACCCTCAACAGCAAACAGATGGATATTTATACCAAGACGCCGGTATATTACCGTGAAAAAGAAACTGAAATCCGGAGTATAATAGCAGCTAAACTTGAAAGAGGAAAAGCTGATGTTAATATTCAGGTTGAAAATATTGGCGGTTATGCTGAGTGTTCAATAAATGCTGCAGTTTTAAAAGCACATCATACTGAACTCAGGCAAATTGCGGCAGAATTAGGTGAACAACCTCAGGATATCATGAGTTTATTGATGAGAATGCCCGATATTTATAATACCAATAATGAAGAAATTGAGGAAAAGGAATGGAAAGCCTTAATGAATACAATTAATGACGCATTAGAACAAGTTGATATTTTCAGGATAAATGAAGGGAAAATCTTGCAATTAGATGTTTTAAAAAGAATTGATTTAATAGAATCATTGCTTAATGCAATTCTTCCTTTTGAAACTGCCAGAATTCAGTCTATCAAGGATAAATTATGGAAAAACCTGAACGATATGCTTGAAGCTACTAAGATAGATAACAATCGTTTCGAACAGGAAATAATTTATTATCTTGAAAAAATAGATATTACTGAAGAAAAAACACGTTTAAAAAAACATCTTGATTATTTTACAGATACACTTAAAAATGAGGTTTCACAAGGGAAAAAATTATCTTTTGTTTGTCAGGAAATTGGCAGAGAAATTAATACAATAGGTTCAAAAGCCAACGATGTAAACATACAACAGATTGTAGTTCAGATGAAAGATGAGTTAGAGAAAATCAAGGAACAATTAATGAATATTTTATAATAGTTTGTAAAGTTTAAAAGTTTATAAAGTGAAAAATAAAATTATACTATTTTTATTATTGCTGGGTTTTATCAATATCCAGGCACAGGATGTCAGGTATGCCCATTCTATTGTTGACTCATTATGTTCACCTGCATTTTATGGCAGAGGATATACCAATAACGGCGATAAAAAAGCTGCAGCATTTATTGCCGGTCAATTTGAGAAACATAAATTAGCAAAATTCAACAACAATTATTTTCAGGAATACCATATTTCTATCAATTCTTTCAGTAAAGAAATGAAATTATCAATTGGAAAAACACAATTGAAAGCAGGTATTGATTTCATGGTAAGTTTATCATCGGCAGGTATAAAAGCTGAATATAAAGTTTTCAGGATTGACAGTTCAAATTTTAAATGCCAGACTGATATAGATAAAATACTGAAGAAAAACCTCAGCAATAAAATTGTACTTATTGATAAACAAAACATTACAGACAAAGAGGTGCTCGAATTCTGGAAGAAATTAAAAAATGAAAATACATTTCATTCTAAAGGGATTGCCTATATTAATGATGGGAAACTTAGCTGGGCAGCATCGGATGGCAAACAGGTAAAAGATTTTATTAAAATTAATTTACTCCGGAAAGCTCTCCCTTCAAAGATAAAGAAAATCAATATTGACGTTACTGCAGATTACCTGCAGGATTATGCCACTCAAAATGTTGCGGGTTATATTAAAGGGAAATTATATCCTGATTCTTTTTATGTATTTACTGCACATTACGATCATTTAGGTCAAATGGGTAATGAGGTATATTTTCCCGGAGCTAATGATAATGCCAGCGGAACTGCAATGGTGATGGATCTGGCACGCTATTTTTCAATGGATTCTATCCGGCAGGATTACTCAATTGTTTTTTTTCTGTTTAGCGGTGAAGAAGCAGGATTACTCGGATCAACCTATTTAGCAAATCACCCCTTATTCCCGCTTAAAAATGTAAAATTCCTTATCAATCTTGATATGCTGGGAACCGGCAGCGAAGGAATTACAGTTGTAAATGCTACTAAATTTAAAGATGAATATCAAAGACTTGTTAATATAAATAAAGAAAAAGGCTATATAAAGACGGTAGCTGAAAGAGGCGAATCATGCAACAGCGACCATTGTCCATTCTATGAAAAAGGAGTACCTGCTATTTTTATTTATGCAATGGGCGGAGAATTTACTGAGTATCATAATCTGGATGATGTTGCTCAAAAATTACCATTTACTAAATACAACGGGATTTTTAATTTATTAATTGATTTTTTAAGAAAATAAAAAAAAGATGATTTAACTTTACAAACAATTTTATTTATCAAATTGTTGTTTAATAAATTAAAAACATCATAGAAATGAATATACTTATTATCATACTTTCAATATTATTTGGACTTATTCTCCTGTTATTAATCATAGCTGCTTTTACAAAAAAGGATTTCAACTGTGAAAAAGAAATACAAATCAATCAACCCAAACAAAAAGTATTTGATTATATCCGCTTGCTTAAAAATCAGGACAATTTCAGTAAATGGGCAAGCATGGATCCAAATATGAAAAAAACATATAGCGGCGAAGATGGCACTATCGGGTTTATTTCAGCCTGGGAAAGCAATAATAAAAATGTTGGTCAGGGTGAACAGGAAATTATTAACATTATAGAAGGTTTAAGAATTGATTTTAAAATCCGTTTTATTAAACCATTTAAAAGTTTTGCCGATTCCTACATGATTACAGAAGAATTAGATTCAAACCAATGCAGGGTGAAATGGGGTTTCGAGAGTCGTTTCAATTACCCTATGAATCTGATGCTTTTATTTTCAGATATGGACAAAATGATTGGTAAGGATTTTTTAACCGGTTTAACCAACCTTAAAAATATATTGGAAAAATAATCAATTAAAAACAAAAAAACATGAAAAAATTAAGTATTTTATTATTCTGTACATTGTTTATCAGTGTATTGGCATTTTCGCAAGAATCAGCTACAACTAAAGTTCCTGCAACTGTTGAAAAAGCATTTAAAGCAAAATTCCCGGCTATTCCAAAAGTAAAATGGGAAAAGGAAGCAAATACTTACGAGGCTGAATTTATGCAAAATAATGTTGAAACTTCAGCTGTATTCAGCCAGGATGGTAAATGGGTGGAAACAGAAGTAAAAATTGATTTCAACGCATTACCTGTTGCTGTGCAGCAGGAAATCACAAATCGATTCAGCGATTACAAAAAGAATGAATTCAATAAAATCACCCATGTAAGCAAAGGTGTATATTACGAAGTTGAAATAGAACAAGGCAAGGATAAGTATGATATCATGTTTGACAAAAATGGAAAGATAATTGAAAGAAAAATAAATACAGAAAAATAAGCTTTACTGCTTACGATTAAGTATTTAATTTGCTTTTAAATTTAAGTACAGACATTCAGCGAAAAAAGCCTGCTATAATTAATATATTGCAGACTTTTTTTGCTTTGTTATTTTATATTCGCCTTTTCGATTTTATTTTTTACATTTTATTTTGATCCCTGTTTCAGATTTAAATTAAATGGGATTAATAGCTATTTCATATTGCTATAAAAATAATACCACAATTTTAAACCATTTATTTGTTATATTTGTTGATAAGTAAGTATATAAATACTATTGATATTGCAAGTAAAACCATTTAGGAATTTTAGTGCAGCTATTTTGGCTGGTGGAAAAAATTCACGTTTTAACGGAGAACAAAAATCTTTTTTAAAGCTTGACAATCAATATATTATTGATAAAACGATAAATGTTTTACAAAATATCTTTGATGAAATTATTATTGTCACTAATCAGACTGAGTTATATTCAAATTATTCCGGATTTCAAATTGTGAGTGATTTTTATAAAGAAATCGGACCATTGGGTGGTATACATGCAGCTTTGACAGCAGTAGAAAATGATATGATATTTATTGTATCCTGTGATATGCCTTACTTAAATGAAACACTTATTAATCAACAATTAGAAAGTCACCTGAAAAATGCAATGCCCCTGACAATTCCTGTACACGATGGTTTAATAGAACCTTTACATGGAATTTATAATAAAGAGATACTGAAATTACTGGAAAATTATATTGAAACTTCCGCAACTTTCAGAATCAGAGGCTTGTTTAATTTACTTAGTGTTAATTATTTTGAAGTTCCAACTAACGAGAACTATTTAAAATCCTTTACAAATATTAATCATCCTTCAGATTATCAAGCGATACAAAACAAATAAACACATGCAATCAGTTCAATTAATAAAATTTAATATCAATCAATTCGAAAACATTGAAGATGTTGTAGCAGAAGAAGTTGATTTTACAATTCACATCAACAACGGCCATACCCTGAAATTAATCTGTACACCTGAAGCATTGAAAGAAATACTAATTGGACATTTATTTACGTCCGGATATATTAATCACATTTCTGATATGCTTGAATACACAATTGATGAAATAAACTTAACATCAAATGTAAAGATAGCTGCAAATATAAAATCCATCTCCTATAAAAAAGCTGACTATACGATAAAAGCATCTCAAATATTAGTCTGGATGGATAAATTTACGCATTATTCTGAAAAATTTCAGCAGACCGGCTGTTTCCATAGTGCAGCTATAGTGGAGAATAATGATATCAGTATATTCTATGATGATATTGGCCGGCATAATGCGATTGATAAGATTATCGGGAGAATGATGCTCGAAAACAAAGCATTGGAAGATAAAATTCTGCTCACTACCGGCAGAATGCCAATGGAAATCATGAAAAAAATTCACAGGGCAGGAATTAAAACAATCATATCAAAAGCACCGCCAACTTATCAGTCGGTATTGCTTGGCAAAAAAGAAAACATAACAATTATCGGTTTTGCCCGAAAAGATAAAATGAATATTTATTCGGGAGAAAACAGAATTATTCTTTAAAATTTATTAAATTTATACTTTTAATTTCCCCGATTATGAATACAGAAGAAATTCTATTAAAATATAAACCTGATAAAGAAAATTTAATTCAGATATTACATGAAATTCAGGATTTACATCCCCAACAATATTTGACAGAAACGGATTTACTGAAAGTAGCCAAATATCTGAATATTACCAGAAGTTTTGTTTATGGTGTTGTTGGTTATTATTCCATGTTCAGCACCACTCCCAGAGGCAAATACATTATCAGACTTTGCGAATCACCTGTTTGTAATATGTTCAACTCAAAAATGATAGCTGAAAAATTAAAAGAAATACTTAAGATTGATATCAACCAAACAACAGCAGATGGTCTGTTTACCCTTGAACTGAGTGAATGCCTGGGTTTATGCGGAAACAAACCCAGTATGATGATAAACAGGGAAACCTATACTGAATTGGATGAGAATAATATTGAACTGATAATTAAAAATTTACGAAACAATTAATTACTGCAACGTGATAAAGGAAACCAGAATAGCCTTAAAAAATTTAGGTAAAATAAACCCTGAAAGTATTGATGATTACATCTCTCAGGGAGGATACCTTGCATTTGCTGAAGTTTTAGAGATGAAACCTACATCCGTAATTAAGGAAATTGAAGACTCAGGATTAAGAGGCAGAGGTGGAGCAGGCTTTCCTACAGGGATTAAAGATCGTTATACTACACTTTCATGTGAGGACTGTGACAGATACATTATTTGTAATGCTGATGAAGGCGAACCGGGTACTTTTAAGGATCGTATCATTATGGAAAATGACCCCCATCTTTTGATTGAGGGCATGCTAATCAGTGCTTACGGCATTGGTGCTTCAAAAGGCTATATTTATATACGTGCTGAGTATTATTTATCTGTTGAAAGAGTTAAAAAAGCAATTGAAACTGCCTGTGAAAGAGGATATCTTGGCAAAAATATCATGGGAACTTATTTTAGTTTCTATCTTGAAATAAAATTAGGTGCTGGTTCTTATTTATGTGGCGAAGAACTTACCTTAATGGAATCACTGGAAGGCAAAAGAGGTTATCCGCGTATTAAGCCACCCTTTCCTGCTGAAAAAGGATTATTTGGCAAACCAACTTTAATTAATAATGTTGAAACATTATCTCATATTCCTACCATTATTGTTAAAGGTTCTAAATGGTACACCGGCTTAGGAACTGAAAAATCAAAAGGGACAAAAATATTTACCATCAGTGGAAATGTTAATAAACCGGGATATTATGAAGTTGAACTGGGTGTAAGTTTAAGGTCGTTGATTTATGATTTTGCCGGTGGAATGAAAGAAGGTAAAACATTTAAAGCTGCCTTGCTGGGTGGAGCTGCAGGAACTTTTGTTGACGAAAGTATGCTTGATACTGCAATGGCTTATGACAGCCTTAAAGAAAAAGGAGCAACACTGGGTTCCGGTGCTATTATTGTATTAGACAATGACCAATCTGTATTTGAAGTATTATTCAGTGTTTTAAATTTCTTTAAGCATGAATCCTGCGGTAAATGTGTTCCATGCAGGATAGGAACCACACAATTAATGTTATTGATGAATAAAATAAAATCTGAGGCTGATAAAGCAGATATATTAAAAGAAATTTTTCATCAGTCAGAATTGATGGCAAAATCATCACTATGTCCGCTTGGTCAGTCACCAATATTACCCGTTAAAAGTAGTATAAAATACTTTGAAAAAGAATTGCTAACCTTTTCAGCTTAATTTTAAACGTGAATACGCTGCTAAATCCAAAAACATGGAAGAATTTGTAAAAATAACGATAGACGGCAAACATATAAATGCTTTAAAAGGAAGTAACTTATTACAACTTGCTAAAGATAACGGTATTCCGATACCGAGTCTGTGTTATCATAAGAAGTTAAGTCCTACCGGAGCCTGTCGTTTATGCCTGGTGAAAATTAAAGGAACAAACGGACTGGTAGCAAGTTGCACGGTTCAGGTTAAGGAAGAAATGGAAGTTACTGCTTTTGATGATGAACTGGAAGAATGCCGTAAATATTTACTCGATTATCTGGTATCTGAACATAATGAAGAAAATGACAATAGCTATACAGATGAGTTCTTTGAATTGCTGAAAAAATATAATCTTTATGATAAAAGCAAGAGAAAATATCCGTCGGTATGGAAATTAATGAATTATTCAAAAGATGATAGTTCACCCGTTTTAACCTATGATGCTTCAAAATGTATTAAATGTTTCAGGTGCATAAAAGCCTGTGACGAAGTGCAGGGTAAAAACGTTTTATCATTTAATGACAGAGGAATGGGATCCTATATTATTGCCGGATTCGACAAATGGAAAGAATCGGAATGCGATGGCTGTGGAGAATGTATTCAACTCTGTCCTACCGGAGCTATTGTTGAAAAACCTCATCGCAGTGAAATAAATATCAATAATTTGGACAGAAAAGTTAAAACTACATGTCCTTATTGTGGTGTTGGCTGTCAGATTGAAATGCAGGTGAAGGATGAAAAAATTCTGCGTTCCAATGGTGTGGAAGGTGTTTCGCCAAACGATGGCAGATTATGCATAAAAGGCAGATTTGGATATGATTTTGTGCAAAGTAAAGAACGCTTAACCCATCCGTTAATAAAGAAAAACGGAAAATTTGAAAAAGCAAGCTGGGACGAAGCACTTGATTTAATTGCATCGAAATTTAATGAATGTATTGATAAATATGGAAATGAAGCACTTGCAGGTTACTCCTCTGCAAAATGCACCAATGAAGAAAATTATATTTTTCAGAAATTTATCCGTACTGTTTTTGGGAATAACAACGTAGATTATTGCACCCGTTTGTGCCATGCATCAACAGTAACTGCTATGTTACGTTCTATCGGTGATGGTGCCGGCAGCAATTCTATTGAAGATTTTGAGACCACAGATTGTCTGCTGGTTACAGGTAATAATATCATAGAAACACATCCGATTACGGCAACCTATGTAAAACGTGGTGTCAGCAAAGGGATGCAGGTAATCATCATCGACCCCAAATGGACACCTTTGGTTAACTATGCCAGCATCTGGTTACAACCACGATTAGGAACTGATGTAGCGCTTTTAAATGGGATGATTCGTTATATCATTCAGAATGATTTAATGGATAAGAAATTTATCGAAAGCAGAATTGACAATGGAATGCAGGCTTTTGAATATTTGAAAAAACTTTGTCAGAAATATACCCCGGCTTATGTTGAGCAAATTACAGGAGTGCCCGGAAAGTTAATGACAGAAGCAGCAAGGATTTACGCTACGTCACCCACTTCAATGATAGCAACCGGTATGGGGATGAGTCAGCAGGTTACCGGAACGAATAATGTTTTTTCTTTAATAAATATGATGCTGATTACTGCACAGATTGGTAAAGAAAGAGCCGGAATAGATCCGCCCAGAGGACAGAACAATGTGCAGGGAGCTACAGATGTCGGTGCTTCACCTTTAAATTATCCGGGATATATTCCTGTTACCAACGATGAAAACCGCAGAAAAGTAGCTGAAATATGGAATGTTCCATATGAATCATTATCATCCAAACCGGGATTAACTACAGTTGAGATTGCGCATGCTGCCTATAACGGAAAGATAAAAGCCTTGTATATCATGGGTGAAAATCCCATGTTAACGGATCCTAATCTTAACCATGCCAAAGAATCTTTTAATAAGCTGGATTTTCTGGTTGTACAGGATATTTTTCACACAGAAACCACTGCATTTGCCGATGTAATTTTACCTGCTGCTTCATTTGCTGAAAAGAACGGTACTTTCGTTAATAGCGACCGCAGGGTACTCAGGGTCAGAAAAGTAGTTGATTCTCCGGGAGAAGCCCGTAACGACTGGAAAATTATACTGGATATTGCCCAACGTATGGGAAAACCAATGAAAACATATAACAATGAATCAGAAATATTTGATGAAATTGCTGCTGTTACTCCCATAATGGCAGGTATTAATCATGAACGAATTGAAGAACATGGCATTCAATGGCCCTGTTACGATAAAAATCATCCGGGTACTTCTACCCTCTTTCTTGAAAAATTTAATACTCCCAATGGTAAAGCAAAATTAAATCCTGTAGATTATGTTGCTCAGCAGGAAAAAGTGAGTGATGAATATCCGTTTTTGCTCAATTCGGGCAGAATATTATACCAGTACCATTCCTCAACCATGTCGCGTAAAAATGATGCACTGAATGCTTTTGCCAACAAATCCTATGTTTTGATGCATCCCAATGATGTTATAAAACATAACTTTATTGATGGAATTGAAGTTAAATTAACTTCAGCAAGAGGAAATCTCACAACTACGCTAAGAATCAGTGAGGAAGTACTGGAAGGCGAATTATTTATGCCCTGGCATTTTAGCGAATCGCCGGTGAACAATTTAACGCGGGATGAGTTAGATCCCCATTCAAAAATTGCACCTTTTAAATTGAGTGCATGTAAAGTCGAAAAAGTATAATTTTTTAATAAAAGAAAAATAAAAATTGGAAGAAATAAAATCACCCTGTAAATCAATTTGCAAATACGATGCTAACCGTGTCTGTGTGGGATGTTATCGCACATCTAAAGAAATCGTCAACTGGATTACATTGACAAATGATGAAAAAAAAGCTGTCCTTGAATCCATTGAAAAACGCAAATCCGACAATTCGTTTGGGTTTAATTTAAATTAGTTTTTTACTCATCATTTAATCAGGCAATTCTGCTTATTGATAGAATTAATGTATAATTTTAAATAATCCCTTAATTCTTATATTTTGTCTGTAAAGCCTTACCGCAAGTATAGCCTTTTTTTTATTATATATGGTAGATTTAAGCAAATATTGAATTAATTTTGTAGAGTAATACCGAAATGAAATATGTAGTAGTCCAATTCACTTCGTTCTTGGAACTACAACATCTTTCTGGTCGGCATTATAACATTTTCGATTGAACTAATTTATAAATCAGTATGGTATAAAATACCATTAAAAAAGTCCGCTAAGTAATAATAAAATAAGATGAAATAGCCATAAGTATTATATTCATACAAAACGACAATGATATTATATGGCGTATTCCATGTGACAAATAAATAATAAGAAATAACAACACATGAAATCACTAAAATTACATTCAGGTTCTAATCTGGATTTATATTCTGCTTTAACTGAAACAGAACTCGAAATCCAGGTGATTCCCGGTGGCATTAGTGCAGGCTTTCCCTCTCCTGCCATGGACTTTATTGATCTAAGCATCGACTTAAATAAGCATCTGATTAAACATCCTTCAGCTACTTTTTATGGCCGTGTTAAAGGTGAATCGATGAAAGATGCCGGTATTTTTGATGGTGACTTATTGGTTATCGACAAAAGCATTGAACCCATCAATGGTAAAATTGCAGTTTGTTTTATTGATGGTGAATTTACATTAAAAAGGATAAAAATTGATAAAAAGGAAGTATGGCTTATTCCTGCCAATGAAAAATACAAGCCGATTAAAATTGAAGAAGAAAACAACTTAATCATCTGGGGTATAGTTACCCACGTAATTAAATCAGTATAATGTTTGCCTTGGTTGACTGCAATAATTTTTATGCTTCTTGTGAGCGGGTATTCCGTCCCGACCTCAACGGCAGGCCTGTTGTTGTATTGTCAAACAATGACGGATGTGTTATTGCACGCAGCAATGAAGCAAAGGCTGCCGGTGTTCCTATGGGTGCTCCTGCATTTGAGTATGAAGAATTATTTAAAAAGAATAATGTTAAGGTGTTTTCTGCAAACTTTGCCTTATATGGCGATATGAGCCACAGGGTAATGTCCATCCTTTCAACCTTTAGCCCCGATATAGAAATTTACAGCATTGATGAAGCATTTTTAAAACTGGACGGTTTCGGACATTTCAATTTAAATGATTATGCAAAAGATATTCGTTATAAGGTAACTAAATGGACCGGTATTCCGATAAGTGTGGGCATTGCTCCCACAAAATCACTGGCTAAGGTTGCCAATCGCATTGCCAAGAAATTTCCGGTACAGACAGCAAATACTTATATTATCGACAGTGATGAAAAACGCATAAAAGCACTAAAATGGCTGAGTATTGAGGATGTCTGGGGTATAGGCAGACAACACACAAAAAGATTAAAGGCATTAAATGTGAATACGGCCTATGATTTTACACAAATGCCTGATAGCTGGATTCAGAAACATCTGTCTGTTGTTGGCTTACGGCTGAAACGTGATTTACTGGGTTTTCCCACACTTGATTTTGAAGAAATACAGCCTAAAAAAAACATTGCAACTACCCGTTCATTTGAAAAACTATATACTGAATATGATGATTTATGCGAAAGAGTTTCCAGCTTTGCGGTCAGCTGTGCCGAGAAACTGAGAAAGCAGCAATCATGCTGCAATACGATGATGGTTTTTATTCATACCAATGGCTACAGACAGGATTTACCACAATACAGCAGAAATATTATTTTAAAATTACCATTTCCTACAAATTCGGCTATAGAGCTTTCGAAATTTGCAAAAGAAGGTTTATTCAGGATTTTCAAGAAAGGCTTTGCTTACAAAAAAGCCGGTATCATTGTAATGGATCTCATACAGGAAAAAAGCATTCAGATGAATATTTTCGAAAACAGCAATGTTAAACATATCCCTCTGATGAAAGCGGTTGATCATATCAATACAAGAATGGGTCAACAGAAAGTAAAACTGGCTTCGCAGGATATTAAAAGAATGTGGAAAATGCGACAAGAAAAATTATCGCCGAGGTATTCAACCAATATTAATGACATTATAATAATCAGTTCCTGATGTGTTTCCATTCAAAATTATCAAAAAAAGCACAGACATTGCAACATCGTTTCAATGCTAAGTTCGCAAACATAGAAATTCAGTTCCCTGAAACATATAATGCATTTCAGTACCCCAAAACGCCTGTTATTACCAATGCAGCTAGTGATAAGATACAATTATTCAATTGGGGTTTAATACCGGCCTGGGCAAAAGATGATACGATAAAAAAAATGACATTGAATGCACGTATCGAAACCATTAATGAAAAGCCCGCCTTCAGGAATTCAGTTAATAACAGATGTCTGGTTCTGGCAGATGGATTTTTTGAATGGCAATGGCTGGATGAAAAGGGTAAAAATAAGCAGAAATATCTTATCACCTTAGCTGATAATGAAGCATTTGCATTTGCCGGTCTCTGGAGTGAATGGGCTGATAAATCAACAGGCGAAATAATAAACACCTATACCATTTTAACCACTGAAGCCAACGATTTAATGAGACGGATACATAACTCAAAAAAGCGTATGCCGGTTATTTTAACTGCAGATAATGAAACGGAATGGCTTATGGGTAAAGCGCCCCGATTATTAAACGACAATTTAATTGCTTTACAGCTATAAGTGAGACTAAGTAATTGGGTTTTGGCTATTTGCTATTGGTTTTTGGCAATCTTCATACTTCTGTATTCGTTGATTGTTAATCGTAAATATTTGGTAACAAACTAAAACTTCATAATTAACCCAAATCCGGCAGGATTAATAACAAAATCTATTTTAAAAGCACTTGTAGCAGTATTTTGAGCTTTTGAATTATAGATACTTACAGCTTTGTTTAAATTGGTATTTGCAGGTATTAAAAAAACTAAAGAAAAAACACACACAGCAGCACCTCCAAAAATAATTGGTATATCGGTATAAAGAAATTTAGATTCTTTATTATCAAAAAATTTTTGAGGAAAAAATATCGCATCACAGCCACCATATACTAAGAAAAAAATTCCTGCTACTGAAATAATATTACCAAAATTATGGTATGTTTCAAAATTCTGCATATTATATTCTGTAGCAGAATCTGTTACTAATATTTCTTTCAATTCAGAAAGCGATAATTTTTTATCATTCTGATAAAAATTATCTCCTTTTTTTATAATCTGTGTACGAATATTTTGATAGCGATTTAAATCAGATGTATAATTAATTGTATCTATCTTTCCATTTTCATATTTAATTATAGATACATCTTTCTTGAGAATTTTATTCGTCACTCCTGTACGAAAAGGGAGCTGATACTTAATCGCCGTGAACGTAATCTCCGAAACATAACACTTTATTTCATCACCGTTTTTCTTTATGATAATATCCTGTCCTGATACTAAATTGACAAGCATAATTAAATAAAAAAGTAAAATACCCTTATTCATTTTTATCAATTTTTAAATTTCACTATCCGTCCGGATTCCCGTCACGTCATATTTTTAAATTGTTTATTGCATCTGAATATTGACAGAAGTTCAATCTCTTTTATATAACTAAAAGAAATTTAATTCTTTACAAATATAATATCATAATTTTCAATATGTATAAATTATTGTCGTTTTCTCTAGAATCTTAATATAAAAACAAAAAGCCACTATGCAGTGGCTCTTGCTCCCATCGAGACTAAGTTTACATTAGATCAATAAATTAGAACAAATCCATGGGGCTCTGAATTTTCATTTTATGGAAATCATTTGTATGGGTATAATTTTCTGTTGTTTTTATTGATTGATGACCTAATAGCTTCTGGACATAATGTATATCAGTACCATTCTCCAATAAATGTGATGCAAAACTATGTCGCAAACAATGCGGAGTAACCGGAACTTTGATACCTGATTTTAATGCTGCAGTTTTAACTATCTGCTGAATACTCTTGGCTGTCATTGGTTTTCCTCCCTTACCTTCAATAACAAAATACTTAGGTTGATATTTTTGATAATATTTTGGCAATAAATCCACCAAAACAGTTGAAAGCATTAGCATTCTTTTTGCTTTTTCTTTTGATTGATATATATGAATCAGCTGGTTTTCAACATCAATATCTTTTAAGCAAAGATTGAGCAATTCAAAAAGACGTAATCCTGCACTATACAACAGACAAATTATGATTTTATGCCTTATATTGGTAGTTTTCTCAATCATTTCCTTAATTTCGGATTTACTGATACAATTAGGCAAATGATAAGAAATCTGTTTAGGATAGATAGCTGTCAGATTAATATTTTTTTTAAGTACCAGTTCAAAATACTTCTGAATAGCCATTATAATCTGTTTTTGATACGACTGGCTTATAGTTTTCTCTGCATACAGCCATTGAATATGACTTTCGATAATTTCAGCACTAATGATATCCAACTCATATTTATATAAGAAGGGCTTAATTTTTTTCATACAGTTAATGTATGAATTTATACTGCTATCACTATATTTTTGTATTCCTAACTGTTGTCTAAACAATTCAATGTTTATTTCCATACCATCAAAAATATTCGTATATCCATTTTTAATAATCCCTTATTAACTTCACATTCTATTGATTTATAAATTTTTACATTTAAAATAAATATATTCAGGAAATTGATAAGCGAAAAATTATAACAATTAATTAACAATAAATGTTCAATAGTAGTATAATAACCTTTAGTCTGTAATATAAAAATGGAGTCCGGTAACCATTTTCGATGGCTAAGACAGTCGAAATCAAACGGGGCGAAACTGAAAAGCCTTATGAGTAGGGAAATTAATAATTTAAGATCATGAGAAAAAAATTACATTTTAAAATATTGTTGATTGTTTTATTCATTTCAGGAATGAATAATCTATATCCAAATGTCTATTTATCAGATAATAGTGCATTTAATCCAACAAATAATACTGTTGTAAAAGGAGGATTTTTAAAAGAGATTACTGCTTCCGCAAGTTCAAAATTGAATTATTTATTCCCTTCTACAATTGATATCAAACCGATAAATTCAAATAACATACTGTTGATGACATCAAAAGCCTGTTGTCCTGAATTTATTTTAAAAGATGCTGTTGAAATATGCCCTGCAGAAGGCAGCTGCGCACATCCGCAAAGCCCGCTTGGTAATATTGTTCAAAAAATTGCAGCCTGTAAAAATACAGCCCATACTTATACTGTGTATCCGAATGATCCGAGTTTTACTTATACATGGACTGTTACCGGAGGAACGCCTGTTTCATTTACAGGCAACCCTATGATAATTGTGTGGGGTTCAGGAACTACAGGAACAATTAAAGTTGTTACCAGTAATGTTGGAGTTGGAGGAAGTTGTGTTGATTCTATTATTCAAAATATTTGTTTAATAGATGGACCAAAAGCAAATTTTACAAAATCAAAAGATACGGTTTGTAAAAATACGCCGGTACATTTTACGAATACGTCTATGGGTGGCAGTGTTTATCATTGGGATTTCGGTGACGGAACTTCTTCCAATCTTGCCAACCCTCCTGACCATTCTTATTCAGTACCCGGTACTTATACTGTATTATTAACTGCCATTGATATGGGTTCAGGTCAGCTGATTCCCAATACACAAGGTGAACCACAAATTGCCCCATGCGGATGCAGGGATACCATTTCTAAAAAAATAGTAGTATTAAGTGGTGACGGACCCGTAATAAATTATGACTGTTGTTTTGGAACTGTATGTGCCGGAGACACCTCCTCATTTTGCACTACAATGGTTTGTGGAAGCTATAACTGGAGTGTTACAGGTGGTACCATAATCTCAGGTGCAGGAACAAGCTGTATTAAAATAAAATGGTTCACCACTTATGTTCAACCTACAACTGTAACTTTACAAAGTTGCCCTTCTTCGGCCTGTGCGGGTTCAACTACTTTAAATGTACCGGTTTTATATCCAAACTTACCAATTAGCGGACCTACCGTTATATGTGTAGGAGCGTCAGGAACATATTCGCTGCCCTGGTTACCGGGCACTTATTACAAATGGACGGTAAGCGGAGGCTTGTATGCTTTTAATTTAGTGGACAGAAATTCTAAAACTGTAAATATCACTTTTAATACCCCTGGCTCTTTCTGGGTTAAATGTGTATATAATAATCCTTTAAAAGGATGCAGTGGGGCTGATTCTGTATTGGTTAATGTATTGCCAATATTTACTTTTGGCGGAGACGAAATCGTCTGCGAAGGAACTCCAAAAACCTATACAGCAAATGGTGCTGCCAACTGGACCATTTCACCTGCCGGTGGAACAATTTTATCGGGAAATGGGTCATCATCCATAGTGGCTTCATTTTTACCGGGAACTTATACAATAACAGCAACACCAATAAATACAGCTGCTTTCTGTAATCCAAATGCAATACTGAAGGTTGAAGTTAAAGCAAGACCAATATTAGGAAGTATTAATGGAAGTATTAACGCTTGTCCCGGTAAAAAAATGGTTTACAGCATTTCCTCAAACAAATCAGGAAGTCCGTTTATATGGTCTATAAGTGGTGGAACCGGAACTATAAATTCCCAAATGGGTGATGACAATGATTCAATAGTTGTAGAATTCTCCGGTTTTGGCCCCTGGGTTCTCAGTGTTTATCAGGATGTTGAAATAAGTCCCGGTGTATTCTGTCCTTCCCTTACATCATCAATTTTGATAAATCCATATAGTCCTCCAATAATTTCAGGACCGGGTACTTTATGTGCTGATGGTGTCGGAACATATACTGTCGGACTACCTATACCTCCAGGAGGTTATCAATGGTCCATCAGTCCGGCAAGCCAGGGAACAATACAAAGCGGACAGGGAAGCAACTCAGTAACTATACTATGGCACGGTCCTTCCAATACTGCAACCTTATCGGTTACAAGCTGTGCCGGTAACGACATGTTTCCTGTTATAGTAAATGCACCACCAACAGCTGTGGCATCATACAATATCCTTCCTTTATTCTGCCAAGGAGTGAGCCAGACATTAATATTATCAACTCCGTTTGTAGGAGGTTATAGTTATCAATGGTATCAGAACAATGTATTAATTCCTTTAGCTACCGCTCCTACACTTAATATCAATATTGCACCATTAGCTGTTGGAACTTATCAGTATTATGTAAAAGTCACACAAAATGGCTGCTCTGTTAATTCAAATATAATAAATGTAATTATAGATAACTGTACAGCCGGCCAACCCGGAGGCGGACCTTTACCGGGCTCATGTGATGCACTGGCATTTTTCAAAACTTATGTAAATTGTGACAAGATTACTTTGGTAAATCTGTCAACCGTTATTGCACCGGCTACTATCAGCAGTTATTTATGGGCTATATCAGGACCGGGAACAGGAACGTTTACACCCAATGCCAATGCTGCAACACCGGGTTTAACAGTTAATGCCTCCGGTAATTATACAATTACGCTTACTGTAACTTCCTCAACAGGCTGTATTACCACATGGACACAGAATGTAAATGTGCTTTTACCAAACATAAACTTCACTTATACTACACCTGTTTGTGTAAATACACCGGTTACCTTTACTATGGTTCCATCTGTAGTGGCTTGGCAGAGTTTTACATGGAAATTTGGTGATGGTGCTACTTCTTATACTCAGGTTACCCAACATGCTTATACTGTAGCAAGTCCACCAGTTTATACTGATTCATTGATTTTTGTTGACCCTTATGGATGTATTGCAAAAGCAGCGAATCCAATAACTGTAAATCCACTTCCAAACTGTACAATCTCTGCCTCAGATACTATTTTCTGTCCCGGAGGTTTTGTTACTTTATCAGCATGTAACGGAATGAGTTCCTATCAATGGTATAAAGATGGAAATCCAATCAGTGGGGCCAATAATTCAACATATAATGTAAATAAAATAGGAGAATACTGGGTTGAAGTTACCAATGGAAACGGATGTTCAAATACTTCTAATCATATATATATTTACATGCATTCACCTACCAAGGCAAAAATTACAGGAAGCCGACGTGTTTGTGCAGCTGCAGCCAGTGTTGTTAATGTAAATCTATCAACAATTTTTAATACCAATTATATTTACAGCTGGAGCAGTTTCCCTGCAGGGGCTGTATTTTCACCTTCAAATACAAATGCTACTGTGGCTACATTAACACTGCCTGCAATATTGCCTGTTACCTATCAGTTCATTGTAACTGTAACCGATACTGTTACAACCTGTACGGTAAGTGATACTATGTGTGTGACATTTTTTGAAACGCCTTCACTGACTGTCCCTTATTTAAATGCATGTCAGGGAACATCGTTTACATTAACACCAACACCTGTCAATACAGTTAAATACAGCTATCAATGGACGAATGGAGCTACAACTCCTGTAATTATTGCAAAGGATCCCGGTTTCTACGGTCTCACTATAACCGACAAAGCTACAGGATGTTCTTCCAGTGCAAATGCAGGTTTTATTAATCCAAAACCTGATTTGAGCTTATTCCCATTAGGCTGTGCCTCCATGTGCAATATAGATACCCTGCATTTATACATTCCTTTGCCACTTAATGCATTATTTCCAAATAATACCTATGCCAATGCTTATCCTTTAATAAAATGGTACGACAATGGAAATTATGCTACACCTATTGGCAGTGGTCAGAATCTGGCATTTCCATCAGGTACAGGCAACCATCAGATATCTGTTGTTGTAACAAATAGCTATGGATGTATCGATACAGCCGGTGTATTTTGTTTTAAAAATGATCTTTGCTGCACCATCTTATTACAGGATTTACATTCGGGAGATGCTTCATGTCCGACGGTTTCAGATGGATGGTTTTCAATTTTGCTAAACCCTGCATCGGTTGGTGGTCCGTTTACAATTACTACAAATCCACTGGTACCTCCAATGCCGACTACTATTACTCCTGGGGTTCCGCTATTAGTATCCAATTTACCGTCAGGTACCTATACTATAACCATATCTAATGCTTTAGGCAGTTGTATTGCAACCTATCATATCGATATTAATAACAAAAAGCCCAATTGCTGTTTTGCAGAAATTGATACAACTTTCCACAAGATTACCGCTAACATTACTTATAACACGAATACTGTATGGGATGGAAAATATTATATTGCTGACAATGTAATAGTAACAGTTTCATCCGGAGCAACGCTTGATATTACTACGATGGATGTTGTATTCGGACAATGTGCCGGTATTGATTTTATCAATGGCGGACATTTGCGTGCAAGCAATTCAGTTTTCAGACCATGTAATATTAACGGGACATGGAGAGGATTACGATTTGTCGGAAACGGACAGTTTAGTAATATTATCAATGAGTCAACTTTCAAAAATGCTGAAGTTGCGCTTTATTTCCAGTCGCAATCCGATGGTGTGGTTTCTAATAACCTCTTTTCAAATTGCAACTATGGTGTTAGGGTTGATAATAATAATACTTTCAATCATCCGATATCAGGAAATCAGTTTGTATGTGAACAATTTTTCCCGACATTCACGTCTTGCTATAGTTTTGTTAATAATAGCAGTACTTATGGGATATATACATCCAGTTCAAGATTATTGCAACAGGTATCACAAAATGGCTTTGTAAATACCAAAGCATCCAATAATCCGACTACTTATGGTATCTATCAATACAAAGGAGGTGGATTATTATCTTCCAATACGTTTACAGATCAAACCTATTCAATTTTATTGAATACAGCTGCTTTCCCTTCAAATATCGAAAACAATAAAATTGAAGTTAATGTTGCTGCTGTTGCTCCTCCTTCTTCTATTTATATCGATAATTCGGTTAGTACAATTATTGAAATTAACAATAATGAAATATCAAACAATTTCAATAAATACAACAGTAATTCAGCTATATATACACGTTTTTCATCTAATGTAAGCATAGTCGGGAATAAAATTAATGGTTTCAGATATGGAATTATTGCAGCCAATGCAAAAAAATTCCAGATAAGCAGCAATGTGATTGTTAATCCTGATATCAATGGAATTTATTTCCAGGGTACAGGTACTGATAAAAACTATATTACGTGTAATGAAATAAAAATGAGAAATTACAGTAGTACCAGAGGTATATACACTATTGATCTGTCAACGCTGAGTGAAATTACCAGCAATTGTATTACAGATTGTTATGCATCAATGGATATCAGATCATTTGCTGTACCCACCCTTCCAAAAATCAGAAACAACTATCTGTATAATTATAATTCATTTGGTATTAATGTAAATGGTTATAATGGTAATATAGGGACATTAGTTCCTGCAGATCCGGGTATTAATACACTATGGAGTAATCATAATCTCTCAATTGATATTAATAGTAATTTGAATATCACTGTAGCTGATAACTTTGGAATGAATAATGTTTCATTCCCTCAGGTGCAGGTTGTAAGCAACCGGCCTTATTATTCTACCGCTTCCTGCGGTCATCAGATTTACAATACGATACCACAAAACAACCTGAACATAAAATACAGCTGCGATAATTACGCACCTCTATTCGCTGTATTATCCGGTTCTGTTGGAGGATCATTCAGTTTGACAAGTGATTATAATACATTATTAAATGCATCAAACACTCAGTTTGATGATGCAAATATGATACTCACTTCATTGGAAAATGCTGATATCACGCTGCTTAATCAAATGCTTGCATTGTCGTCGCTTACTGAAAATGAAAAGTCAATACTTAAGTACAATTATTATTATCATCATACAGATTATTCAAATGCCAGAATAAATATGAATAATTATAATCCTAAAAATGCTGATCAGACTGATTTTAAATACTTACGTTTAACTGATCTGGATGTAATCGAAAATGGTTTGTCTGTTATAGATGAAAATACGATACAGAATTTGAAAACCATTGAAAACAAAAAATCAATGAATTCGAATTTTGCCATTTCATTATTAAATAATGCTTCATCTTACCGTAATTATATTTTTGAAGAAATATCACTTCCTGATATAACAAAGAGCGGTGAAATACAACAATTAGGTAATAATGAAACCAATCTGTTATTTTTCCCGAACCCTGCAAGTGAAAGAGTCTTCATAGAGGTAGCAAAGACTGATATGGTAAACGGAAAAATCAAATTGTATGATGCAGTTGGAAAGCTTGTTACAGATTATAATTTTAATTTTGTAGCAGGCGGAATCGAATTGGATATCCACAAATTGAAGAGTGGAATTTATTTTGTTACGCTAACTGACGATAGTTTCGGATTAATTCAATCCGGTAAACTCGTTAAAGAATAATTACAAGACCATTTTTTAGTTAAATTCTTACTCCTGTTTCGACACATTGAAACAAGAGTAAGAATTTTTATTTTGTATTTCTTAAAGCATATGAGATTAATATTTAAGATAAGAATTATTTGCTCAATTCTTTTATTCCATTACTTTTTGAAATAGCCCAATTTATCAACTGATAATGAATAAATAATATATATAAGTATGGCTGTTTTAAATGGTTGATTTTTTTTAAATTCAGATTAAGCAAAAGAGCCTGTAACAACAGTCCATTCTATTCCTTTTTTATTTACCCATAAGGATTCCCTGATGTTTTGTCCCGGGTTAAAATAATTATGTTTGTCTTGAAAACTCCCTAATAAAAAAGACGAGTATCTTCCTCAATGCAATTCAATAAAATCATCATTTTAATTGACAGAACATATATATTTTTAAATGATGCTTCTTATTTATTTTCAGCTTTTTGGGTTTATTATTATTAATTTTGTTATTGAAATAACAGCATTAAAATTTGTGAGATCTGAATAGGTATTTCACACAAAAAATTTGTTAACGTTCATTGAAATAAACAAAAAATGATACCATCAAACAGCGTATCACCAATAAATAAAAATTGTAATAATTAATTATAAAAAAGGAGGTCTAAAATGCGACACAAAAAATATAAATTATTTGCTACAATCCTGTTAGTTTTTGTATTTAGAATGCTTCACGCACAGGAAGTCATACCTGCCACTGGCGGTAATGCTTCAGGAAGTGGAGGTTCTGTGAGCTATACTATTGGACAGTTTGTTTATTCTACCAACACCGGTTTGTCCGGTTCTGAAGCTCAAGGCGTTCAGCAAGCTTTTGAAATTTCAGTTGTAAATGTAACTGAAGCATATAAAGACATTCGCCTTAGCTGTTCTGTATTTCCTAATCCTGTGGATGACTATATTAAACTGAATATTGAAAACCATGAGTTCTCAGCTTTCAGCTTTTCCCTGTTTGATATCAATGGAAAACTTTTAGAATGGGAAAACATAGCAGGCAAAGAAACGCTCATTTTTATGAAAAAATATACTCCTTCCACTTATTTTTTAAAAGTATCTGACAACAATAAAGAAGTGAAATTATTTAAAATCATTAAAAATTAAAAACATGAAAAAAATATTCATCATTTTAGTGGCCTTATTAGCAACGCTAGTCGTGTTTGCTCAGTCACCGCAAAAGATGAGCTATCAGGCAGTAATCCGCAACTCTGCTAACAATCTTGTTACATCTCATGCAGTAGGAATGCGGGTAAGTATTATACAAGGTTCGGTAACAGGGACAGAAGTATATAAAGAAATATATAATCCTAATCCTCAAACCAATGCTAACGGATTGCTGACTATTGAAATTGGCTCAGGAATACCTTTAACAGGAAGTTTTGCAACAATCAACTGGGCAAATGCACCGTATTTTATTAAAACCGAAACTGACCCTACAGGGGGGACAAATTATACAATTACAGGTACAAGTCAATTATTGAGTGTACCTTATGCATTATATGCTAAAACAGCAGAAAATATCAGCGGAGGAATTATCGAAACAGATCCGGTTTTTGGAGCCCATCCTGCAAATGGCATTACTTCTGCTTTAATTGTAAATTGGAATACCGCATACAGCTGGGGTAACCACAACGGTTTATACCGTCCAATGACATATGTACCGGCATGGAGCGAAATAACTTCCAATCCATTTTTAATTACTTCGGCAGCTAACAATCAATTGTTAAAATACAACTCAACTACTTCAAAATGGGAAAACTGGACACCTAATTTTCTTACCACTTACAACGAAACAGACCCTGTTTTTGGAGCCCATCCTGCAAATGGCATAACTTCTGCTTTAATTGTAAACTGGAACACCGCATACAGTTGGGGTAACCACAGCGGCTTGTATCGTCCAATGACATATGTACCGGCATGGAGTGAAATAACTTCCAATCCATTTTTAATCACTTCAGCTGTTAACAATCAATTGCTGAAATACAATTCAACTTCAGCCAAATGGGAAAACTGGACACCTAATTTTCTTACTGCTTACAATGAAACTGACCCTGTTTTTGGAGTCCATCCTGCAAATGGCATAACTTCTGCTTTAATTGTAAACTGGAACACTGCATACAGTTGGGGTAACCACAATGGTTTATACCGTCCAATGACATATGTACCGGCATGGAGTGAAATTACTTCAAATCCATTTTTAATTACTTCAGCTGTTAACAATCAATTGCTGAAATACAATTCAACTTCAGCCAAATGGGAAAACTGGACACCTAACTTTCTTAGCACTTACACCGAAACTGACCCTGTTTTTGGAGCCCATCCTGCAAATGGCATAACTTCTGCTTTAATTACAAATTGGAACACCGCATACAGTTGGGGTAATCATAATGGTTTATACCGTCCAATGACATATGTACCGGCATGGAGTGAAATAACTTCCAATCCATTTTTAATCACTTCGGAAGCTAATAATCAATTGTTAAAATACAACTCAACTACTTCAAAATGGGAAAACTGGACGCCTAGCTTTCTTACCACTTACACCGAAACCGATCCGGCATGGACTTCGGCAAGCATTAATTATTACACCAAAACAAATATGCAAAACAGCGGTACTTCACAGTTACATTTCAACAACTTAACCAACAAACCAACCACAGTTTCCGGTTATGGAATTTCAGATGCTATGACAACTGCACACATAGCAAATACAATTACTTTAACTAACATTAATAACTGGACTTCAGCATACAGCTGGGGTAATCATGCCGGCTTGTACCGTCCAATGACATATGTACCGGCATGGAGTGAAATTACTTCCAATCCATTTTTAATTACTTCGGCAGCTAACAATCAATTGTTAAAATACAATACAGCTACTTCCAAATGGGAAAACTGGACGCCTAATTATATTACTACTATCGGAACCAACAGAAACATAATATATAACAACAACGGTACACTAAGCGGTTCCGGCAGTTTCGTGTTTGATTATAACAATAACAGTGTCGGGATTGGTATACCCAGCCCCACCGCAGGCTTACATGTTGTAAAAACCAACGATATAGTCGCCAGATTTGTCGGCGATAATTACGGAGCATCTTCAAACACATATGTTGGAATTAAGGATCAAACCGCCGGAGTGGATTGGTACCTCGAAGCGCGTTATGATGGCGCCTTTGCCATCCATCAGGAAGGATACAGCGAAAGGATTACAATAGATAACAATACAGGCAATGTAGGTATTGGAACCTCCAGTCCGGCGCAGATGCTTGATGTAGCAGGAGGTGCCATCAGAACGAACAATCAGTTCATTTCCACTGTTGCCACCGGGACTGCACCTTTAAACGTAACTTCTACAACAGCAGTTACCAATCTGAATGCTGACATGGTTGATGGTAAACACCAGGAAGTGAATACGCAAAATCTACAATTTTCAACAGCTGTAAATACAACTTTGCATACTTTTTATAACAGTGTTTTGGAAACTGTCAGCGTGACCGGAAGGATACAATTGCGATGTACGAGTAGTTTGGGCGTTTATTGGATTGCTTATCTTAATGGCGTAAGAACCTCTGGTTCACTGCCAAATACCGGAAATACCAAAACATGGGATATGGGAGCAGATAATAATGACCTGAAGATTATCATCACAGCTCAGGTAAATAATCTCGATATGGGTATCGTTGAAATCCACAGGGTAAATACGCAATGGACAGCAGCAACAATCATTGATTCTTTTTCTGCCAACTGATTTTTTTGAAATGAATCAATTTTAATGACTTATGAACAAAAATGTTGAAATTTATTTAAAGACATTCAGTTAATTATTGTTTTTTATCTATTGGATATTAATTGTTGTATCAATCGGTGAGTATAATAAACTACTTGTTAACCTTTCTAATATCTTTGATTTTTTAGTGCTATTCAAAAATTTATTAACTTCTGGTTTAACGTTTCTTTCTTCTGAATATCTTACAAATTGTCTTATCAAATTATTATGATCATTTATCTTTCTATGTAACTGAGCATTAGCATTCTTTAAATTTATATTTTCATTTGTCAGATTATTAATTACTCTTATTTGAGCACTTCCATTTAGACTAATATTTCTAATTTGATTCTCACGGGCTGTTATTTTAATTTTATAGCTCTTATTTTCTATTGAAATTTTATTTATTGTATCTTTTCTATTTTCATTTTCAGTTATCAATTCATTATTTTTATTTTGGAGTAACTTATCAGGAATCCAAGGGCGTGGATCCAAAATTGAAGTAAAAAAGCCTGCTTTTGTTTCTTTTTGGTCTGGATTAGAAGCAATAAATGAATATCCCTGCTGATAACCATTGGCTGAAGCAAAAAGTAAGATTATATTCAATAATATTAAAAATAGCCGAGAGGGTTGAGAATTCTTTTTTAAAAGATCATTAAGAAAAGTAAATCCACATATAACAGAAAATAACAAAGAAGTAATAAATACAGCGTTATAGTAATTAATGCTTTTAAATGGTATAGCAAGTAATTTATATATTATTCCTGTAAGAATCCATATTCCTAATGATAATACAGGAAGTGTAATCCCTTCTTTTGATTTAATAATTCCATCGTTTGCCATATTAAGAGGTTTTAAAGTTAATAATTTAAGTATATTTCTTTTTATGAATCTTGATGAAGAATGTAATTGAAAGAGAAACATTATAATTCTCTTTTTTATAAAATTCTCCAGTCATGTGGTTAAATCCATTATAATAATTTAATTTTTAATCAACCTTAAAATATTCATGCATATTATATTTTATTTATTCGTTTCATATTCTCAAGATTGTTCTTCAATTCAACATTAGCAATGTTTAAAAAAACATCTACATCATGCAATGACTGATCAAAAATAACTCCTGATTCATCTTCTATAGTCTTTAAACTAACCTGTAATGCTTTTACCTTTCTATCAAACCTTGGTATTCCTTCTTTTTCAAGTCCAGTTTTTTCAATTTTATCTTCCTGGCTCAGGATAAATCCAAATACCAGGTTGCCTGCAGATTTACTTTTAATTGCAAAAACTTTCCAGAATCTTAATGGATATTGAATATCGCAATATTCAGGATCATTTTCATTTAATATAGGACCAGCTAACACACACGCCTTTTGGCAATAATCTTTATTACTATTTTCAGAGTCATTATCGGGCAATTCTAATTGTTCTTTAATGGCATTTTCAAGCACTCCCCATAATCCTATTCCTGCATATTGTGCCGTATCCCTGTTGAAAGCCTCATGTTGAGGTGTGCAGTTTGTCCAGTGAAAAGTATCTGCATTTGCATATTCAATACCCAAGCTATTAGTTTCATTATTCTTCAATTCTGCCCAACAATTATCATCCCTTCTTACAATATGTCCTTTATCCACCAGAGTGGCAGGATCATAAAATTCGGCAGCCTGTATTTGATAAATAGCGGGTATTCGTTTATCAAGCCTCCATGCTCCGTTGCCAAAATCAGCTCTTTCACGGTTGTCACGGAATTTTGGGTCATAGTTAACATTAGAAGCTGCCCACATTAACATTCTCCTTGTTTTATTCATCACCAATGAGAAATGATGGTAAGGAACAATATAAGGAACCGATGACTCTATATTTTTATATAATTCATGTTCTCTTTCTTTTGATACAGTGGGTAAAGGAACTTTAAAGCCATTCAGAAATTCTTCATTATATCCTTCACGGTTGTCATAATCTTCATCAAAACGTTCTTTTTTCTCCAGTAAGGCATCATCATTTTTAATTTGAATATCATCAACTAGCTTATTCTGATCATTTGATAAATTATTGTTATTAATGTAAACATTAGTGTTCGCATTAAAATTCATGTTTATTGTGTTCATATTGCTGTTATTATTTAGTCCATGAATTGGATTTTGATTAATTTCTGTGACATTTTTAAGAGGGTCAAATGAATTCTTCAGAATTTTTTCAACGTATTTTTTTTCATTTATCTTAAAACCTCCTTTTCTCAAATGTTCAACAATTTTACTTATACTTTTACCGGCATTTGCAATCCAATCGACATCTTCCTCTCCCATTGTTTTTGGATTCCATACCTCTCCGTTCTTTGCCAGCCATTTTCCGCTACTATTCGTTTTTGGAATACCAGTATAGTGAAGTGCCGCGACTTCCCAATATTTATTAAAACAAGGAGAACCGGATGACCCAACTGCTGTGTCGGTTGTATAATAGATAATACCAGATGCATCATCAATGTTGGTTACTAAATTATCTTCCGTAGTATACTTCTTCACACTCCCTTTTGGGTACTGAATAATATTGATGGGACTGTTAAGCTTAATTTTTCCTTTTGTTTCTATTAAACTTAACATATCCAGTGTTTTTAAATAACGATTACCATATATTGGAATTTCTTCAACATAAACAAGAGAAAAATCAAGATCCACATACGTGTAAAAAAAGATATCTGGTCGTAGTCGGTAACTTATACCTTCTTGGATTATACTGCTGCCTTCTTTTCGTTCATATAAAAAATTTGCAGCGCAATTAAAAGCATCTGCCAGTGTTTGAAAAACATGGTTATTTGTTATTAATACATTTGGCGCGACAAGGAAACCAGTACCAAATCCTTTGGGTTCTAACTCTGCTCCAATTTCATATAATCTGGCTACCGGAATACCATGTTTCTTTGCATTTTCATTAGGTGCCACATCTTTGCTTTCATCTGCCCCCCCTATCATTCGTTCAGTTGCCAATACCTTAATTGCATCAAAATCTCTCCTGGTTTCACGTAATGCATAAAGTTTATTCCTTTCCTTGATTTCAGACTTCAGTTCAGCGCCTGATTTCAGAATAATCTGATTATACAATTTTGTGACGTCTTTTAAAACTACAAGGCGTTGCTTATTTATTTTCTCAATCCTAGGATCAAGACGAAAAGTTGAGGAGAAAGAAATATTTTTTTACTTTGCATAAAAAAACGCTATGCAAATAAATGAAGGAATTGATCTTGCCCGTATTATATTACCAAAAGAAGTTTTAGATTATTTTACCATAACTCAAAT
>JAPLDQ010000017.1 GCA_026391675.1 Bacteroidota bacterium | reverse complement strand
TGCGCAAAGCCCGGGAACGTTATGCAACATAAATAGAAGCATCTGAACTAAAATTGCTATATTTGAAACATGAAAAAAAGTATTGCTATCCTTTTTCTCTTTTTTACGTTTTTTAATGTGAAGGCTCAAATTATGGGACCTAATCTAGTCATCAATCCCGGTTTTGAACAATATACTCAATGCCCTTTTAATGGAACACAAATTAGATTTGCATTCCCCTGGGATGATTGTGTTGGAGGAAATGGTTCTTCGGATTACTATAATACATGTTCAACTAATCCTTATATTTATTTAATATTCAATTTTAGACAACCACGTTCTGGAAATGGAATGGCCGGTATTTATATGTTTGGAACGTGGATTGGTGATGAATACAGGGAATATATTATGGGAGTGCTTACAGATAGTTTAAAGAAGCAAAAAAGGTATTGTGGCGAATTATATACTGGTTATATTATTTGTAAACAGGCCGTTGAAAATATCGGTATGTATTTTTCAGTAGATACTGTTTCAAATTATAGTGGCTTGTTTGCTCTAGTTCCCCAAATTGAAAATCATAAAGGGATTTTAAAAGATACCATTAATTGGGTTAAAGTTGTTGGTAGTTTTATTGCCAAAGGTGGAGAGAAACATATCACAATAGGAAACTTTAAAGATAATTCACATACCAATTTTGAAGAAGTTTTTTATAGTCCGATGGGGGCTTATTATTGCATTGATGATGTAAGTGTCTGTGAATGTAGTTTTGATATCAACCTTGGGCAGGATACTGTTTTATGTGAAGGAGATACAAAAATGCTTAGTGTGAGCTTACCCAACGCTACATTTACCTGGCAGGATAGCAGCCATGCTGCTACTTATGAGGTAAAACAGCCCGGCACTTATTGGGTAAGAGCTTATGTAGCTGAGTATGGCATTACAACCTCAGATACTATAGTAATATCAGCAGAAAGGGAAGAAATATGTTATCCAACACTTGTAATCCCTAATTTCATGAGTCCCAATGGAGATAATATGAATGATTACTTCCAGTTGGGTAATTTAGAATATTACGATGTCAGCTTGCAAATATTTAACCGCTGGGGAAATCTCCTATACCAAAACGACCATTATAAAAACGATTATAACTGCAATGGATGTGCAACTGGAGTGTATTATTACTTAATAAGTACTAAAAGCTTAAGGAATGGAAAAGTGAAAGATTATCACGGGAGTTTGACGGTTTTACATTAGACAATAAAGCTATTAACAAAATCTATAAATTTGACGTTATAAGATTGATTATTTAAAAGATTTTAAACTATTTTTGAATGAAATTTACGTTGCATAACAGCATCTTGCTTCAAGCGGGGTTTAGCAACAAAGTGAAATGAACATGAAGTAATAAACAAAGCAGCGGGCTGAAAGGAAAGGAACTTTACAAACCCCGCCTGAAAGCAAGCTGCGCAACGTTATGCACAAGTTTAAAAATGGAATCTACGTATTAGAAATTATATTGACAAACGGAAGAAAAGTTGTAAAGAAATTAGTAAAGTATTAGAAATTGCTTAAATGTTTAACCTTAAAAATCTGCATTATGAAAAAAATACTTATCTTCATTTCATTAAACTGCCTTTTGTTCAGCTTAATTAATGCACAAACTTATACTGGTTATACCAAAGCAAATTCCAATATTCCAAATAACAATGTGGTTTTTGTAACCATCGACCATTATGGAAATAAATGGCTGGCTGTAGACAGTGCAATAAGCAAGTTTGACGGAGTTAACTGGACTACTTGGTCTTTAATTACTTCAGTATATTTAAGTAAAAGTATATATTGTATTGCTATAGATAATCAGGATAACAAATGGATAGGAACTGGAGACGGGCTGGTTAAATTTGATAATGTAAATTTTACACGGTATACCAAATCTAACAGTGGAGTCAGAAACAATACAGTTAAATCTGTCGCAGTGGACAGTAGCGGAAATATTTGGGCAGCAACACTGGGAGGTCTTAGTAAATTTGACGGTACAACATGGACAATTATTGATACCATCGGAAAATATGAAAATTGTGCATTGGCAGTAGAACCATACGGTGCTCATGCAGTTTGGGCAGCACCCAGGGATCGTAGTACAAATACAAATTATGGACATGTTTTTAAATACAGCAACAATCAATTTTTGGAATATCAATTTTATTATGCATTTGATGAAAGTGGACGTATAACCTCAATAAACTTTGATAAAAAGCATCAAATCTGGCTGGGTACTACATCCAGTGGTTTATATAAATTTGATGGCATAAACTGGACCCATTATTGGGATTCATTATACAGGAATAATCAGACTAATTTTGTAAACAGTTTAACAATAGATAAGTATAATAACAAATGGTGTGGCCTTAATGGTGGGAATATTATAAATACTACTCTTATTAAAAATAACGAAGATACTACAATTTTTTATTCAGGCTTTTGTCCTTGGAGTTGGGTTAATTCAGTGGCCACAGATAGTATGGATAATAAATGGATAGGAGTATTAGGGGAAGGATTATGGAAACTGGATTGCGAGCCTCCTGCTATACCAATAGCCATTCATGGTCCTGATACGGTATATAAAGGCCAAAGCGGGGTTGTCTATAAGTTGATATCCATACATGATGCCTATTATAACTGGACGCTGCCCAATGGTTTCACAGGTTCTGTTACAGGCGATACCATTGTTGTTCATATAGATACCAATGCTGTATCAGGCGTAATTTCTGTTAACGGACATAACAGTTGCGGTATAGGACAGCCAATTACATTTAATATTACAGTAATGGCCAGTCAGACTGGTAATAAAGAGGAGTCAAACTTAGCAGCCAATCTTTCAGTTTATCCCAATCCTGTAAGCAATAATTTATGCATAGAAAACAATTATAAATGCAATATGCAAATAAACTTATACAGTATAACCGGTAAACTGCTTTACTATAATAAATATGAAAATTACACCACATTCATTGATATGAGCAGTTATGAAAAGGGAATCTACTATATAGAAATTATATTGGCTAATGGTAGAAAAACGGTGAAAAAAATCGTTATCAATTAAACTGTTTGTTTTACAACCCGGCGGGTTAACAAAGAAATATTTGTATTATAAAAAGGAATATTATTTTTTTTAAGTTACTAAAAACCTGTGCATAACAGCGGTTTGCTGCAAGCGGGGTTTTTTAAAACAAAAAGATAAAAAACAACAAGTAATTAACTAAATTAGCAAGTTGAAAGGAAAGGAACTATCCACTCCCCGCTTGACAGCAAGCTGCGGAACGTTAGCGTTCATGCTAAAAAAAAAGAAAATAAATTTGGAATTATCCAAATTAGTATATACTTTTGCGGTATACTAAAAAATATAAAAATGAAAACACTTTCTCTTAAACTTGACGATCTGGTTTATCAAGAAACTGAACAGTTACTTGATAAAATAAAAAAACCAAGAAATAGATACATTAATGAAGCTTTGCTTTACTATAATAGAATTCAAAAGAAGAAAATTATAGCAAAAATATTAGAAGCCGAATCATTAATGGTAAGTAAAGAGTCATTAAAAATCTTAACCGAATTTGAAAATATAGATGAATATGACTATTAAAAAGAATGAAATCTGGCTAGCAAACCTCGACCCACGATTTGGTACAGAAACAGGAAAGACCAGACCTGTTTTAGTTGTTCAAAATGATGCATTAAATAAAGTTCACCCTTCAACTTTAATTTGCCCAATAACTACAAACGTAAAGCTAGAAAGTAATATTTTGCGTGTTAATTTAAAAAAGGGAATCGCAAAAGTCAAGGAAGACTGCGACATTATGATTGACCAATTAAGAGCAATAGACAATAAAAGATTAATCAAAAAAATTGGAGATTTGCCCAAAGAAACGGCTGAAAGAGTTAAGATGAATATTAAAATTGTTCTTGACCTTGATGAATAAAAGCACGAAACGCTAACAGCACTTTGCTTCAAGCGGGGTTTAACAACAAAGTGAAATATACATGAAGTAATAAACATTGCAGCAAGCTGAAAGGAAAGGAACTATCCACTCCCCGCTTGACAGCAAGCTGCGCAACGTTATCAACCGTACATCAATAAATTCAGAAAACTTAACAACAATGAAACTAAACGATTTAATAAAATCTTATAATTGGCTAAGCATAGAACTGACGCTGATACAGCTGTATCCCGATCAAGAAACAATGATTGACGATTACCGAAATGTTTTTGAAAAATTAACCTTTTTAGTACCGGAAGAAAATGAAATGAGTATAGTCTTGACTGAATACGACTCTTACCCTGACGATGAAAGCGAAGTTGGAACCTATGTGGACGTATCAGGCAGAAAAACCAATGAAACACAAAATTCAATGACTGACAGTTATGCAATTGAGTTTGTTCCATGGGAAAAATGGCTTGGAATGGACTTAGCACCTGAAACAATTGAAAAATTTTCAGATTTAGAAATTGTTGCACATTGTCTTTACGAAATGACTTTTATCGGATACAGCGATGAAGAAATTAGTGAACAGTTCGAATCAATTAATGAAAGAGTTGACGAATATAAAAACTTAACCAAAGAGGAGAAAGAAGAAAAGACAATATCGCTTGATGAATTACAAAAACTATTAAATAAGAAAGGCAGAAGCTAAAATAAAATCTCAAAAAAATAATTTATATTTGCAAAAAATGTACTAACTTTGTACCTACATTATAATAATATAATAATATGGAAGTTTCAATTGTGAAAATAGGAAATTCAAGAGGTTTTAGAATAAGTAAAACACTTTTGGAAAAGTATAAAATCAAAGACAAAGTTGAATTGATTTTAGAAAAAGGTCAAATGATTATTAAACCAATTTCTGAACCAAGAAAAGGTTGGGACAATGCATTTAAGGAAATGCATAAAAATGGAGATGACCAACTTCTGATGGGAGACGTATTTGAAAACGAAGATTTGGAGGAATGGAAATGAATCAATATGAAATTGTGTTAGTAAATCTTGACCCGACAATTGGAAGTGAAATTAAAAAGACAAGACCTTGTGTTATTATTTCACCAAATGAAATTAACCATAATTTATTGACTGTGACAATTGCTCCAATGACAACAAAATCAAGGAAATACCCAACTAGAGTTAAAGTGATTTATAACGAGACTGAAGGTTGGATTGCAATTGACCAAATCAGGACAATTGACAAGTGCAGAATTATTAAAACACTTGGAAAATTAACTAACAAAGAGATTAATAATGTTAAATCTACAATTAAAGAAACATTTGTAGACTAAAAAACAAAACAAGGTGCTAACAGCACCTTGCTTCAAGCGGGGTTTAACAACAAAGTGAAATAAACATGAAGTAATAAACAATGCAACGGGCTGATTATCGCCTATGGTGAGACAGGGAGGAAAGGAACTACCCACTCCCCGCCTGAACACAAGTTACGGAATGTTAGCAGTAATGACAGAACGACATACAAAAACAACAATAAATAATTAAATATAAAAATAAACAATATGACACTACTACCAATTTTAGGAATCATCATCGCAATATTTATATCAGGACTTCGTATTGCACAAGAATATCAACGTGCAGTTGTATTCAGACTCGGCCGTTTTCAATCTATAAAAGGACCCGGACTTTATTGGATTATCCCATTCATTGACAGACAACAAAGGGTTGACATCAGAACAAAAACGGTTGACCTTGAACAACAAGAGACAATTACAAAGGACAGCGTAACGATTAAAGTGAACGCAGTGTTATGGTTTAAAATAACAAATGCGGAGGACGCAATTATCAGGATTGCTGATTATAATAAAGCAGTTTATCAATTTTCAGTGACAGCTTTACGAAACATCATCGGACAACATACACTTGACGAAGTTTTAAGAGAAAGAGAACAGATTAACGGAACCCTTCAAAAAATTGTGGACACAACAACAGAACCTTGGGGAATTAAAATTGAAATGGTAGAGATGAAAGATGTTGAAATTCCAGAAGCAATGCAACGAGCTATGGCAAGAGAAGCCGAAGCCATCAGAGAAAAAAGAGCAAGAATTGTTAAAGCAGAAGCAGAATTAGAAGCATCAATAAAATTGACACAAGGAGCAAAAGAAATGGAAGGCAGTCCAATTGCACTTGAACTTAGACGAATGCAAATGCTTTCTGAAATCGGCATTGACAACAACACAACGACAGTAATTCTTATGCCATCTGACTTCACGAACGCTGCAAAAAGTTTCACAGAACTCGTAAACAAAAAGAAAATTGACACATAAGCCACATACCGCTAACAGCACCTTGCTTCAATCGGGGTTTAACAACAAAGTGAAATAAACAACATTAATAAACAAAGCAGCGGGCTGATCATCGCTTTTGGCGAGACAGGAAGGAAAGGAAGTATCAACTCCCCTACTGAACGCAAGCTGCGGAACGTTATGCGTCATTGTGATAGAAACCGACACCAGAAATAAAAATGAAATAAAACGGAAATAATGAAAGCATTTATTTGCACGAAATATGGACAGCCAGAAGTTCTTCAATTAAGAGAGGTAGAGAAACCCAAGCCAAAGGATAATGAAGTACTTATTAAGATATATGCCACGGCAGTAACAGCAAGTGATATTTTTATCAGAAGTTCTAAAATTCCAATTAAATATAAGATCCCAATGCGACTTATGATTGGCCTTACAAAACCACGTAAGTCCATAATAGGACTAGTTTTTGCCGGAGTTATTGAATCAATTGGTAAAAACATTAAACGATTTAAGCCAGGAGATGAAGTTTACGGACTGACCGGTTTTAGACTTGGTGCTTATGCAGAATATATGTGTTTAAAAGAAACTGACTCCAAAATAGGATGTATTGCATTCAAGCCAAAAAATATTAGTTATGAAGAAGCCACTGTAGTTGCATACGGCGGACTGTTAGCATTTCAATATATAGAAAAGGGACATATCCAAAAAGGACAAAAAGTTCTTATATATGGGGCATCCGGAACATCTGGAACAATAGCAATCCAGATTGCAAAGCATCTTGGTGCGGAAGTTACCGGTGTTTGTAGCACATCAAATCTGGAACTGGTAAAGAACCTTGGAGCTGATTGCGTTATAGATTATACAAAAGAGGATTCGATTCCTGAAGGAAGTAGTTATGATTTCATTTTGGATTCAGTTGGTAGGATAAAAACTTCTAAACTTAAAAAAGCCTGTATAAAAGCTTTATCTCCAAATGGTAAATTTGTTTCAATAGACGATGGAGCACTAAAACTCGACTCCACTCGTTTGAACAAAATAAAAGAGTTTGTTGAATCCGGTTTTATTAAACCAATTGTTGACAGAATTTACCCATTTGAAGAGCTTGTCGAAGCACACAGGTATGTTGACTTAGGACATAAAAAAGGAGGAGTTGCAATAAAAGTTAATTAAGAAATAAGAACAACGAACGCATATAAAAGTCTTGCTAACAGCGGAGCAGACGGTTTATAGGACAGTGCAGTTCTTTTATCTACCTTTGGTGTATTAGGACAAGAAACGGCTTCGATTCGCCCCGCCGTTAGCACACATTTTAAGAAAAATTATCGATAATTTAAATTTCTTAATAAAAAAGTACGTATATTTGTACTTTAAAATGTACAAAATAGTAAAACAATGTTAACAACAACAATTTCGGATTTCAGGAGTAACGTAAAAAAGTACCTTGACCGGGTAACAGAAAATTTTGAAACCTTAATAATTAACAGAGGTAAAGACAGTGGAATTGTAATAATGTCACTGGATGAATACAATTCAATCAAGGCTACGCATTATGAATTATCATCAAAAATTAATGAAAAAAGGCTTGATAATGCTATTGAAAAGCTAAAAAAAGGTGATTCATTTACTAAAGAACTTATTGAGGAATGAAATACGTCTTTGTTGATGAATCTTGGGAAGACTATATTTATTGGCAAGCCAATGACAAGAAAATACTAAAACGAATTAATGAATTATTGAAAGATATTTCGAGAAATCCATATACTGGTATTGGAAAACCAGAACCCCTGAAACACAAATATAGCGGTTTTTGGTCAAGAAGGATAAATGACACTCATAGACTGGTTTATCAGGTAAAACAAGGAGAAATATTAGTTGCGAAATGTCGTTTTCAATATGACGAATAAAAAACGTGAGCTAACATTACCTTGCTTCAAGCGGGGTTTAGCAACAATGTGAAATAACAACATTAATAAACAAAGCTGCGGGCTGATCATCGCCTTTGGCGATAAAGGAAGAAAATGGACTATCCCCTCCCCGCCTGACAGCAAGCTGCAGAGATGTTTGCTGCAATCCTCCCCATTTATTACAATCAGAACAATTATTAAATTCTGTTGTTTGTTTTCCGGATAATTTTTAATTTATATTTAGAATGAGAAAGTTAATATTTTTCATGCATACATCGCTTGATGGCTTTGTGGCAGGACTTAACGGAGAAATGGACTGGATAAAATTTGACGATGATATGTTTGACTTTGTGGGCACAATGACTGAACAAGCTGACACTGCTCTATACGGACGTGTAACTTATCAGATGATGGAAAGTTATTGGCTAACTGCCGGAGAAAAACCAAATGCTTCCAAACATGATATTGAACATTCTATATGGTACAATAAAGTTTCAAAGATTGTTTTATCCAGGACAATTAAAGAAAATGGACTTTACAACACAATAGTTATCTGTGAAGGACTTGCAGACATATTGAATGAAATTAAAAACCAGGAAGTGAAAAATATATTAATTTTTGGTAGTCCATCAGCTTCTCATTCATTATTAAAAGAAGGCTTAGTTGATGAGTTCTGGATATTTGTAAATCCTGTATTGTTAGGCCAGGGTATTCCATTATTTAAGGAAATATCTGAAAGTGTCAAATTGAGGCTTATAGAAACAAAGACATTTGATATTGGCGTAATTGCACTTCATTATACAAAAATATAAATATCAATTTATTGCATAACATAACAAAAACAACCAGAACGGTTTATGCACATTAGCATTTAAGTTTGGTGGTAACTTACAATATCTGCAATGCAACCTATAATTTTATATATTACATGAAAATACAAGATCAAATCAAAGAATACATTGCATCTCAGCCAGAACCAAAACGCAGCGATATGGAAGATTTGCACCGCATCATGATGGAAATAATGCCAAAATGTAAGTTATGGTTTCTGCATGGCAAAGACGAAAAAGGTAAAACTGTTTCCAATCCTAATATAGGATACGGACTTCACACTTTAAAATATACTGATGGTAAAACCAGAGCGTTTTATCAAATCGGTATCAGTGCAAACACAACAGGAATTTCTGTTTATATACTCGGTATTAATGATAAGACATACTTAGCCAAAACTTTTGGAAGTAAAATAGGCAAAGCAAAAGTGACCGGCTATTGCATTAAGTTTAAAACACTTAAAGAGATAAACATTGATATACTTGAAGCGGCCATACGATATGGTGTTGAGACTTCGCACACAGAGTAGCACTAAAGCAAACATAATGATTTGGCAAAAGTGCAGGTTCTGTATTTCTTATTAAAATTTTCTGTAAATTTAAGGTATATACTTTGCTTTGAGTTTTGTGCATATATCTCCACTTTCTCCAGGCCTCATCATGTTAAGGGTAATTCTCGCTGTTTACAAATTGATTTTTTATGCTAAGTTTTATTCTGATAATTTTATTAATTTTACAAAATAGACTTATAAATAAATAACACTTAAAATATAAAACATGAAATGCTCAAAATGTAATGGTGAAACTAAAATTGAAAAGTTTAAAGGGATAGAAATTGATCGCTGCTTAAATTGTAAAAGTATTTGGCTGGATTACAATGAACTCGATCAATTAGAAGATACTGTCTTGTCGGACGACGAATTAAAAGGATCTTTGTTTTTTGGGACAAAACCATCTTCCATTGTATGTCCAAAATGTGGAACTACGATGAAAGTAATCAATTATCGTTTTAATGATTTGGAATTGGAAGTTTGTCCCGATTCTTGTGGATTTTATTTAGATGCTGATGAGGAAAAACGAATATTGGAGTTAATGAAGAACGACAAAGAAGCAATTAAAAGGAAAATTAGTGCAGAGGAAGAATGGGGAAAATCATTAGGTCGAATAAAAACCAAGTCATTTATGGATAAAGTAAAATCATTCCTGAAAAAGTAGAGAAACTACCCATAAACGCAAGGCTGTCAGGCAACCATTTATGACAAGCATGATGAAGTCTTAAACCTTTATAATTTTTATTTTGTTTTATTACCTCTGTTTCGGGCAGCCTTTGATACAACCAAGTTTAGTATTAAAATTGAAATATCCGGAGAAACCGATAAGTATTTTACAAAAGATTTTGTTTGGCTTGAAGCTGATAGCGCTTCTTCTGTTGACCCTAAAAACAGTAAAGTATTATGGCTTTTAGCGATGGCTTTATATGCAGTGATTCATCCATGTCAAGAAAAAATTCAATGACGATTCGAAACAGCATTGCCATTCAGTATGGATATGATATAAAAAATGCTACTGTCAAATATTATTGGGATAAATCTAAAAAAAAAACTACAGGCATTTTTTCATAAACCCGGTAAATTCTGGCTCTGGACAGGGCATGGAGTAATGGACAGAACCCTTTATGTTTTACACACCTGAATACCCGGGTGTAAAAAAACCATTCATGTAGGCTGCTAAAGCTCATCCCGAATTACCCGGTTATGGAATTTATATTACATACAATGTCAACAGTATTGACTTTAGTGAGTTGATAGCAAACAGACCATCTATTTCCCAAAATTTATCCTGAAGAAAATTGTTAAGAATGATGAACACTAAACAGCTGCTAAGAAATAACCAACTGCAACAAAACCTTGGTATTTTGTTATTAAATGCACTGCTTATGCTTCGTTAAGCGAAGGCCATCCGTCAGTCTGAAAACCACATTAGTTGTTAAGAACTTTAGTCTTTAAGCCTTTTCAGGAATAAGATATATTGAACAGGATGTTTTTTTGTAAGTTAAGAAATTTGTTACCAGAGTTTTACTCTTATTGCAACATTTATCATCATGTATTGCTGAACCTTTATCCCCTGGCATTTGTTTTTAAGTAAACGAATACTTAAATACAATGATAAATACTTCAATGTGGATTAAAGCCCTCCGGGTTATTCCACAAATAACAAAAAATGAGTGGAATACACTGGATGTGATTTCGCGATGGCTTATAGCTACAAGGGCTGCTGTGTTTATAATGACTTCTATAGCTGCTGCTATCGGTGGTTTACTGGCTTATCGCAGCGGTTATTTTTCCTTGAATCTGTTTCTGCTTACTTTAGTAGGAATAGTAATGGCTCATGCCAGTAATAACCTGCTTAACGACCTGGTAGATCATAAAAGAGGGATTGACAAGGATAATTATTACCGCTCGCTATATGGTCCGCAACCATTGGAACATGGATTGCTCAGTATGAAAAGTTTTTTAACTTACCTGTTCATCACGCTGGGAATTGCGCTAGTAATTGGGATTTACCTGGTTGCAGTTACAGGAATGGGTGCTTTCTGGATACTTTGTGCAGGACTGTTTTTCCTTTTATTCTATACCTGGCCACTTAAATATTATGGATTGGGAGAACCTTCTGTAATATTGGTTTGGGGTCCTTTAATGGTTGGCGGAACTTATTTTGTAGTTTCCGGTGGTAAATGGGATAACTGGGTTGTACTGCTTAGTCTGGTTTATGCCCTGGGGCCAACAACCGTTCTTTTTGGAAAACATACAGATAAACTTCTTGAGGATAAGAAAAAAGGTGTACATACATTTCCTGTTGTAATAGGCCAGAGAGCTGCCCGTTATGCTACAATAGCATTATGGGTGCTGCAATATATTTTCATTATTGCTCTTGTTCTCACAGGCAGACTAGGACCTGCCATGCTGATTGTGCTGCTGGCAATACCCAAACTGTTATGGGCTTCGAAGATTTTCATGAAACCGCGTCCTATATCAAAACCTGAAGGTGAAGCGGGAGAAGGATGGCCGCTCTACCTTGTATCACATGCATTTATTTACAACCGTATTTTTGGAATGCTGTTTTTATTAGGTCTTATTACTGATGTGGTTTTGTACAAACTTGGTTTTGTTTGGCATTTGATGTAGATTGTTTGTTTTAGACTGTTAGACAGTATCGTGCATTTTAGGAAACTTTACATTTATTAATCATTTTCAAAGTACAATTAAATTGATTATAAATTATATTTTGATTAAAACATTAAAAATAATAATTCTTTTTGATAATAATACCAGTATAAATAATTTTAAAATATGAAAGATAATAAAAAGATTATAGAAATGCCTGACATGAAAGGGAGACTCTCTGCATTATGGTTATTTGCAACTATCACCTATACTTATGGCGATGTTGTGACTTTAATGGATCCAGTTAAACATGGGACTGTCCAATTGACAGAAGGTTTCTTATTAGGTGGTTCCATATATATGATGATTCCGATCACGATGGTTTTATTTTCTCGGATTTTAAAGTATCGGGTAAGTCGTATGGCAAGCATTATCGCAGGTACAATAATGACTATTACTTTACCCGTGACACTATTTGTAGCAGTGCCAACTTCGTATTATGTATTTTTTACAGTTATTGAAATAATATGTACTGCACTAATTGTATTGTTTGCATGGAAATGGCGTAATAATGAAGGCACAACAGCATAAATATTTATCAGGAAATTATTTCAATAATTTATTAATCGCTGTAAGTTTTTCAAATCAAAAAAATATTCATATTTAATTGAAAGAAAAATGAGGTATTGATAAATATTAAACAACGATACGCTAACACGGGCTTTTTAAAGCGGGGCATTCGGCTTATAGGATAATGAAGTTCTATTATCAACTTTCGTTGTATAAGGATAGGAAATGGCTTCAGACAACGCTGCCATTTAAAAACCTGTGAAAGTTAAGATGTTGTAAGGCATTTGTTGTGCTTTATAAGTTTTTTGAATTAAAAATTATTAATTAAAAATTGAAAATTAATATAGTAGTTTTGTAAATTAAAATTTTACCATTAAAGTATATTGAACCTTATTGTTCTATTTACTTTAGCACTTTTAAATAATTTATTAATTAATAATTAAACAAATGAAAACAAGCAAAATCTTATTAGGTGGTCTGGCAGGTGGTGTCGGTTTCTTTTTCTTAGGATGGATAATTTACGGAATGCTCCTGAACAGTTTTACAACAGCTAATTATAACCAATGTGCTGCCCGTCCGATGGCAGACATGGTATGGTGGGCCATGATAGTGTCCAATCTGGTTTATGGTCTTTTTCTTGCCATCATCTTTAACTGGGCAAAAGTTGAAGGTATAGTAGCCGGAGTCAAAACAGCAGCTATCATCGGCTTTTTAATGGCTGTTTCAATGGACTTAAGCTATTATTCCATGAGTACAACTTTCCTGAATTTTTCAGCGGTTATTATTGATATTCTTGCCTATACATTTATGACTGTTTTGGTCGGAATAATAATTGCTTTGGTGATGGGAAAGAGAAGCGTGTAAAAGAGTTATAAGTTATAAGTTATGAATTATGAGTTTTGAGTTATGAGTTCATACTTCAAAATTGTTAATCGTTGTTCTAAAATCAAAAAAAAATGCGAACAACGATTAACGATTTAAAAATTAAGAATTTTTGGAATAATTAGCTACAGCCCTACAAGTCTATCAGTCTAACAACCTACTCCACAATCAGCTCATCGGTAAAAATCCAGGCCCTCCCCCCTTTTCCGTAATGCCAGTCGGGACAAATGCTTATATTTTTGGCAGTTATCCTGATGAATCTTACATTCTTTTCGTTTAAAGATGCAGCAACAGTAATGAGGTTTTCGCCCCTGTTGTCAGTCATTGACTTTTCTTTTAAGTCAGTATAAAAAACCTTTCTGAAATTAATGCCATCAGATGAAGTTTCGAAGCTAACTTCCAGTGGTGCAAATATCCACGAACGCTGGGATTCCAAAAACCTCGCCGTTATAGATTTAATATCCAGGGATTTCTTTAATTCGATGGTAGCAATCATATCATCACCTTCGAAACCAATCCAGTTTTTAAAGAAGTCTTTTACATTTCCCATAACGCCATCTGCCAGGGCTAAGGGATTACCTCCGTTATATTTATCGTTGTATTTATTTTTATAGACGATGCCGGCAGCAAAAGTGCGCTGAAAGTAAAAGTCAGCAATATCGCTGATGCTGTCGTTGCCCTTAAAAGCCCTGGCTTTGAGCCAGCAGGTTTTGCCAATTTCCAGTTCCTTATCATACAGCAACGATTTTTCAGTGGGAATGCTGCCGTCAGTAGTATAATAAATTTTAACACCAGCAACAGCATCCTTAATTTTAACTTTTACAGGATTATCGGAAATCTTTGATTCAGCTATAATTTCAGGTGTGGGAAGTAAGTTAACATCAAACACAAATAATTTAAGCACTTCTCTGATATCATTCTCATCACAGGCTTTATAATTTCTGACATCCTCCAACAGTTTACTGTAGCTGCTGTCAAATGCAGTAAGTATCTGCAGGGTATTTTCAGGTTTATACATCAGATTTGTCTTAAAAATACCTGCATTGGCAATATTCCGGCTCAGGTTGGCAAATGGATCAATACGGTTTAAGGCATACTTCATCTTCTGGATAATCAGCGGTAAACGATTCATTAATCCAATTTTACCATAAATATGCGATTCCTTTGAAAAAGTCTCAGCCTGAGGAATTATTTTAATGTCTATCTGGTTGTTACGGCTGGTTAAAGGTATATGTATTTTCATACAAAGTTGATCCACATCATAGGACCATGAAGGAAAGCTGCCCTGTTTGCTGAAGAAATATTCCTTATTGTTCACAAAAACGTGCTTTACAGGATAAGATGACGGAAACTGCAATTCGTAATATAACGCTGTTTTCATACCCTCAAAATTGCCTTCTGTTGGCAAAATATGAATTATAGTTTCCTTATTGTCATTGATTTCTTTTTTAATACTGGTATATGAATACTGATTCTGTTTATATGCAGATGAATTACCATCGTCATCATAGAGCCTGAGTTCAGCTTTCGGACCGGGGATAAAACACAAAATCAAGGTATCTGAGATATTTTGAAGATTTTTTATATTTTTCGGATACATCGGAATAATACTGCCGGCTTTAATAAACACCGGATACTCGTTTAATGTATAATTCCTGAGATAAGCCTTATTGCCTTTCAGCATGTTTGAGGTATAGAGTTCGTACCAATCCCCATCGGGCAACCAGATTTTTTTCAGGGATAGTCCGTTCTCGGATTTACTGCCTATCGGAGCTATTATCATATCATTCCCGAACATATACTGCCTTTTATATTCATAGGCTTCATTTTTTTCAGGATAATCGTAATACATCGGCCTGCAAATGGAAACACCAGTTTCGTATGCATATCTTCCTGCATTGTAAATATATGGATTCAATGCATAGCGCATTTGCAAGGCATCCAGCATAAAGTTAAAATGATCGGGATACATAAACATACGGCGTTCAATATCCTTTGATTTGGTACAATGCGTTCTGAAAACAGGACTGAAAACAGCAGACTGTATCCAGCGCAGGTAAAGTTCAGGGTCAGCATCATCACCCATGTGGCCACCAATATCATGACTCCAGTATCCATAACCTACATTAGCAGCATTAGCCGTAAAGTATGACTGGTAGTCAAGGGATTCCCATGTACTATGTGTATCGCCTGAAAAGCCAATTTGATAGCGGTGGTTACCCATGCCGCCCCAACGGTGAAAGATTAAAGGACGGCTGGCACTGTTTTTTTCCTTATCGGTAAAGAAAACATGATTCAGCCACCAGGTATTTGATAGATTTTTAACACTTTTATTATCCAGCCATTGCTGCCAGTCGAGCCACCAGAAATCAATGCCCTGCTTTTCGAGCGGATGCAATACCTTATCAAAATACAAATCAACCCATTTCTTTTCTTCTATTTTGAAAGGTATATTTTTTTTTGTCGATGCATCAAAACCATAAGCTTTAGCAAACTCATGATACATATCTTCCATTGGTGCAATTCCCGAAGCAGGATGCAGATTAAGCGCCGTTTTAAGCTTTTCTTCCTTAGTCCAGTCGAGAAACTGCTGAGGATAAGGGAATAAGCTTTTGTTCCATGAATAACCAGTCCAGCCGATCAACTGCTCATATTCATCTTTTTTTGGATTTACCAGACTTAATGAAAAAGTATTATGCCAGTCCATATCAATAATCAGCACATCAATGGGCATTTTATAAAACCGCATATCTGCAATCAGTTTCCTGAGCTCTTCATCAGAATACATCCAATACCTTGACCACCAGTAACCGAATGCATAGCGCGGAGGCATAGGAATTTTACCAGCCACCCTGGTATAATCGGATAATTGTTTTTTATATTCATGACCATATCCAAAGAAATACCAATCCTGAATTTCAGGATACTTTCTTTCACACACCCAATTGTTATCATCAAACAAATTGCTTTGCGAATCGTCATATAAAAACCAGCCGTTTCTGGAAAGCAAACCATCTTCCAGTGTAACATCCTTTTCGCCGTCTGTTGCATCCAGTGTTCTGCAGGTTCCTTTTAAATTCAGGCTGTCTTTTAAACCCGGATACCATTTTTGCTGTTTCCCGTTTAATTCAAATAAAACATAGAGGTTATCAGCATTAAATTTTCCTGAATTTATTTTATAATACAGACTTAGTTTTTCAGTTTTGATGATGAGCCATTGCTTTTTCACTGCCTTTGTAAATGGAACTGTAGTGGTATTTCTGTTGATAAAAACCAGGGAAGCCTTGTCTTCGAATTTGCCATCGGAAGACCATTCTAATCTTATAAGCTGAGGTGTAAGTATGGTAAATCTTGCGTTATCAGAGATGACAACAGCCTCATTATTAGCTTTACTGTTAATGGTTTGCGCTTTTGTAAGATTAATAAAACACAAAAATGAGATGAAAAAATAAATGAAAAATGTTTTTTTCATGTGCAAAAAATTCTCTGATGTATAATTTTATAAAATTAGTTCTTTTATTGATAAAATCAATTGTATTTAAACCGAAAACTTACAGTCTTAATAGCTAAATACCTATAACTTACTTCCTGAATTTATCAATATCAATGCTGTATTTTTTATTCAAGGCAGCTATTGATAGTGTTTCTACCAACGGAACAGTAGAATTAGAAACTGAGAAACTCATAATGAATTTCTTTTTACTCAGGCTGTAAACAGCTTTAATGCATTGAACCGGAACACCTACTCCACTTCCCATATAATTGTTATCAAAAACATTTACAATAATAATCTGCAGGCTGTCAGTCTGGGATAATTTCCGGATTTTGGTTTCGTAAGTTTTCCAAACGCCACGATTCATTTTTGAGGTTTGAGGTACACAGTTATAATAGCGGAATGTAATTTTATCCAGCTCACAATCGTAGGCAAAATCTTCTGCATTGGCCAGATGGCCCTTATCGTAGGGTTTGCCAGCATAATCATTATCGGTAGCAGTTGCCAGTGTTTTAATATCATTGATAAAATGAAAGCCTTTACGGTCGCAATCCCCGCCGCCCTTATATAATTTATAGGTTAATACGCTTGCTGCCTTTTGATTATAGTTAAAGTAGGAAGTATAAATTTTCGTTTTTATGATGGTATCATAATCCTGTGTAAAGGCAAATGTAAAATGTAAAATGAGGCTAAAAAGAAGTATGTTTTTTTTCATAATTCAAAGTATTAATATTAATTTTCCAGTTTTAAGAGGGCATTTCCTATCCTGCACTGCAAACATTTTTTGCCGGTACAATAATTATTCTTCAGTTCAAGTAAAGCCTGAGACTGAAATGCATTTTCAACTGTATTACTGATACTTATCCATTTATTAATTACAGCATTATTCTCAGCTTTCATTTGCTCTAAAAATGATAAAGCTTTTGATTGAAATCCGGATTCATCCTTTTCTTTTGCATATAAAAATAAAGTGGGAATTACCGTATTAATGATCAGTAAATCTATGGTAGCTTTTCCCATATGTTTTGGTTTTATTGCTGAAATCTCATCATCAAAAGTATAATGCACATCGAAATAAGGAGCAGCTTTTAGTTGAAAAAAGCGGTAGATATCATCAATTTTTTCAGCTTCTATTATTTTCTGGAATAAATGTTTGGACTGATAGATTAAATCAGCGAATTGAGACAGTCTTATGGTAGGGAAGTTTGATGGACGCAATCGTAGAAATTTCCACAAATGTGCTGAAATGGGTTTTAGCTGATATTTCTTTCTTAGAAATTCATATTCATTATGTAAGCTTTGGGGATAATAAGCCACAAAATCATCGCTTAATAATCCAGCCTGACCGAATAATAATGCAGCTATCTGAAAATCACTGTTTTTATGTTTGGCTAAAATTGTTGAAGGCAGTGATTTAGCCAGAAATTCAAAAGGCAGGGCATTCAGTTTAAAACCGAAATTCTTAGCCAGTATCTGATAAAAACATTCTTCCCAATTGTTATTATTTGCGGCTAAATTAGTTTTAATTTCTATGGTTTTTCGTTCGATACGTTCAATTAATAAGCGTTCGAGCCATGAATCCACAATAAATTTATCAGCAAATCTGAAAGTTTTCTCACATGGAATCCAGTTTTTATTGCTGATAAAATCCTGATACCTTGAAAATAAGGCTTCATCAAACTTATCCTTAACAATAAGTACAGGGAAATTCATATTAGTATCTCTTTCAATATCAGCATCATGCTGATAAACTACATGTAAAATTATTGTATCATAGGCTTTATCATGCTGATGCCGGTGCAAAAACCAGTCAGAAGATTTAACATGAATCTCAACATTGCCGGCCCATATGGTATCCGCAATTTTGAGTCTTGCATTAAAAAAGTCAGGTCCGGCATCGGTATTATGCATCCCCTGATGTATTATTTCAAGTTTGTCGCCGTTAGTTAGCATGAGTTCTCCTTTTAATAATTTATATTTCCAGAGATAGTGCAGAAATTCTTCAGTCATCGTAGAGTTATTTGCTGTAAAAATATTACTTTTATCACAAAAAACATAAGAAAATGAAAAGATACAAGGAAATTATTTTAATTACTATATTATCATTTATATATATATTTAATAATCAGGCATTCTCACAAAACATTGAAAATTTTTCAGATACTGACACAATAGTTTTTTATACAGTTCAAAATCCACCAACATTTATAAATGGAGATACTGCGCTACTAAACTTTTTAACCAGAAATTTGAAATGGCCAAATTCTGAAATTGATGTTGAAGGAACTGTTTATATATCATTTATTGTTGAAAAAGACGGTAGCTTAACAAACATTAATATTTTAAGAGGAATTCAAAATAAATTTGATCAGGAAGCAATAAGAGTAATAAAACTAATGCCAAAGTGGATAGCGGGTGAACAAAAAGGCAAAAAAGTAAGAGTTCGGTATAATTTACCCATTAAATTTATTAATGTAGAGAAATGATATATTTATTAAAATAAAGTAATTCAGTAAGATAAATAAAATACGTTTTATTTATGTTATTTTCTTAACAAAATAAATTGCAGAAGTGAAAAAATAGCGTATATTTGTAAATGAATTTTTGTGGAGTTAATCTGTTGTATGCAAGATTTAAGTGTTTTAATATCAGGAATTGAGTTTAAATTACGCAAGTTACTTGAACAGGAAAACCAGCTTAGACTAAGTAATGCACAACTGGCAGAAGAAAACCAAAAATTAAGAGAAATAGTTGAAAATCAAAAAAATACAATAAAAGAAATAGAAGAAAAGTACAAGGTACTGAAAATAACAAAATCGCTGAATGATGGAAGCAATTCGTTTGATCAGAAGATTAAGATTAACGAAATGCTGCGGGAAGTTGAAAAGTGTATAGGTCTTTTAAATAAATAGATATTTTTGAATAATTAACTTAATGGAAGAAATCTCGATAACGGTAAGAATAGCGGACAGACAATACAAGCTGACCATAGAGAAAAAGGAAGAAGAGATTTTTAGAAAGGCAACAAAATTATTAGCTGATAAACTCATTGAATATGCTGAAAACTACGCTTTTAAGGATAAACAGGATTTACTGGCACTGGTTGCACTACAATATACTACCAGTTCATTAAAATTTGAAGAACAGGCAAACTTCAATGATAATGAACTAATAGTTAGATTAAGTGATATTGACAAGGTTTTAAGTGAAAATATATCTGTCATTTAACAGATTCGTTCTTTGAAAAATTATACACTTGCGAAAAATATACCCGCAATAATTCATCTACAGTTTGTAAACTCAACATTATAAATTTTAGAGCATTACGCTTATAGGAGTTCAGAGCAGGCCACAACCTTAGGGTTCTCATTTCAGAGACAGTGGAAATTCGATGCTTCTGGCAGCTCTATTCATATCATTCAGGGGTTTACAAAACTCTATCAGAATTATTTGCGGGTTTTTTTATTTTTAGTACTATAAATCAATATATTAACTAATAATAAACTATCATGAGTGTAGTAATACTAATTGTTGCTTTACTTTCAATGGCAATAGGTGCTGTTTTAGGCAGCACTGTTTTAAGAAAGTATCTGGATAAAAAAAGTCAAAACATTTTAAAAGAAGCAGAAGAAAAGGCAGAAGTTATCAAGAAAGAAAAAATGCTTCAGGCCAAAGAAAAATTTTTACAACTAAAAGCGGAGCACGAAAGCATTATACTGGAAAAAAACAGCAATATCCAGAAAAATGAAAACCGTATCAAACAAAAGGAAGCAACGCTTTCGCAAAGAATGGAAGAAATTCAGCGTAAGCAAAACGAACTGACTGCAGTTCGCGAAAACCTTAACAATCAACTTGAAATTATCAATAAAAAACAAGGCGAACTTGATAAATTGCATAAAACACAGGTTGAAAAACTTGAAACTATTGCAAATCTTTCAGCTGAAGATGCTAAGACACAAATTATTGAAGCACTGCAGGATGAAGCTAAAAACGAAGCCGTAAACCTTATCAAAGAGGTTATGGATGAAGCTAAACTTACAGCCAACGTTGAAGCCAAAAAAATTGTTATTGAAACCTTACAACGTACTGCTGTTGAACATGCTATTGAAAATTCGGTATCCGTTTTCAACCTCGAAAACGATGAAATCAAAGGCAGGATTATTGGTCGCGAAGGTAGAAATATCAGAGCACTTGAATCCTTAACCGGAGTTGAAATTATTATTGATGATTCACCTGATGCCATCATTATTTCAGGTTTTGATCCTGTTCGCCGCGAAATTGCCCGTTTATCATTACATAAACTGGTAACAGACGGCAGAATACACCCTGCCCGTATCGAAGAAGTCGTGGCTAAAGTTAAAAAGCAGATTGAACAGGAAATTATCGAAATAGGTAAACGTACCACCATCGACCTTGGCATACTTAATTTACATCACGAATTAATCCGTATGGTCGGTAAAATGAAGTACCGTTCATCTTACGGACAAAATCTTTTACAGCACTCAAAAGAAGTTGCAAATTTATGTGCAACTATGGCTGCTGAGCTGGGTTTAAATCCAAAAATTGCCAAACGTGCCGGATTATTGCATGATATTGGTAAAGTGCCGGATAACGAACCGGATTTACCACATGCCATCCTGGGTATGAAAATGGCTGAAAAATTCAAGGAAAAACCTGAAATCTGCAATGCCATTGGTTCTCACCATGATGAAGTTGAAATGGAATCATTGATAGCTCCTATTGTGCAGGTTTGTGATGCTATTTCAGGTGCCCGTCCGGGTGCCAGACGCGAAGTGGTGGATGCTTATATCAACAGATTGAATAATCTGGAAGAGCTTGCTCTCTCCTATCCCGGTGTTATCAAAACCTATGCAATCCAGGCAGGCAGAGAATTACGCGTAATTGTTGGTGCTGATAAAATTACAGATGCTGAAGCCAATCAGTTGTCATTCGATTTATCACACAAAATCCAGAATGAAATGACTTATCCCGGTCAGATTAAGATTACTGTAATCCGGGAGACCAGGGCTATCAGTTATGCTAAATAGCTTTTTACAAAGTTTATAATATCAGAGGTTGTCTCAAAAGTTTAATTTACTTGAATAAGTTTAATTTACTTGAATATCAACCTCTGTGTAACTCTGTGACTTCTCATTAATTCTCTGTGTAATAAATATTTAATAATTTACACAGAGTTACACAGAGAAAATTTAGAGGTTCATAAAGACTTTTGAGACAGCCTCTTTTTTTTATGAAAAATATCACATAATTGCAGCAACTTTCAGAACAGTTTAATTCCTGATATTCCATTGGCTATTCCCATTACATGAGCTATAGTTCATTTTTAATAAAAAATAAACAAGCGTTTTCTATTTAACAATATTTTAAAATTATTATGAATTTTTGTAATTATTTATTACTTTTGATAAATAATCTGACAATTTCAAAGTAGAATTATTTATTACTTTCTCATTATCAATTTTCAAAATAAAACTTTAATAATTATGAGAAAAATCTTTACTTTTTTATTATTTATGTTTTTAACTACAATTTTGTTTTCACAGGATTGGTTAACTAATTTACCTGAAAATAAAACAAAAGAAGAATTAACTTTATTTGATTATCAAAATGCCTTTTATACTTACTGGGAACCCTTTAAAGTTGAAAATGGCTATTATGTTAAAGATGGAGTTAAATTAAAAGCTAATGGCTGGAAACAATTTAAACGTTGGGAATATGATATGGAAAGTCAGATTAACAAAAAAACAGGAGAATTTCCAAAAAAAACAGCACAGGAATGCTTTAATGAATATTTAAAATCAAAGTCAAAACAAAACACTACTACAACTGCGAACTGGTCATCATTAGGTCCAAATAACACAACCGGCGGATACGCAGGAATAGGAAGAATAAATTGTATAGCCTTTCATCCGACCGATAATAATACGTATTGGGTTGGAGCTGCGTCAGGAGGATTATGGGTTACAATTAATAATGGTATGTCATGGACATGTTTAACCGATACAAATGGTATTTTAGCAATTAGTGATATTGCAATCCCTTCAGATTATGCTGTTTCAAATACAATTTATATTGCTACCGGTGATAGAGATCATTATGATAACAGAAGCATTGGAGTCTTAAAATCAACCAACAATGGAATTTCATGGAATACAACAGGTTTAAGTTATAGCATATCAAGTGTGCAAATGGTTAACCGAATGTTTATTGATCCAGGTAACAATCAGACTTTAATTGCTGCTACAAATAATGGTGTTTTTAAATCGACTAACGGAGGTTTAACATGGAATACTCAATTAACAAACTTATCTTTTATAGATATGGAATATAAACCAGGTGATTTCAATACACTTTACGGTTCAACAAAAACGGGTACAATACATATTTCAACTGATGGTGGAATTACATGGTCAACGGCCTATACAGATGCCAATGCTAAAAGAATAGAATTAGCAGTTTCAGCTAATCAACCAACATGGGTTTATGCTGTTGCAGCATCTTCTAATTCAGGATTGTATGCAATTTTAAAATCAACTTCGAGTGGAGCCAGTTATTCACAGGTATTCTCCGGTACATCAGCTAATTTATTGGGAAGTTATTCTGATGGTAGTTCTACCGGAGGCAATGCATGGTATGATTTATGTATTGCCGTTTCTCCTTTAAATGCCAATATTTTACTTGTAGGTGGCATTAACACACATAAAAGTGTAAATGGCGGATTATCATGGACTTGTTCTAATTGTTGGGTGAGTTCTCCACCACAAAACTCAAATAATTATCCTGCTGTTCATGCTGATAAACATAGCTTGATATTTAGAAATAATGGTGATTTATTTGAAGGGAATGATGGTGGAATTTATATCTCTACTAATATTGGTTCTACATGGACAAATAAAACAAATGGAATAATAATAAGTCAAATGTATAAATTAAGTGTTTCTCAAACGCAATCAAATATGATTTTAACAGGATTACAGGATAATGGAACTAAACTTCTTTCATCCGGTAATTGGTCAGATGTGTTTGGCGGAGACGGAACAGAATGTTTAATTGATTATTCTAATACTAATACACAGTATGGTTCATATCAAAATGGCAAAATATTCAGAACTACTGATTTTTGGAATTCAACAACATTAATTTCAGCAAATATTCCATTTACATTAAATGCTGCCTGGGTTACTCCATTTATTATTGATCCAATAAACAATCAAACGTTATATGCCGGTTATAGTAATATATGGAAAACTAACGATAAAGGCGATACCTGGACCCAAATGTCAAGTAATATTAACACTATAATTCTTTCAATGGCAATTTCGCCTTCTAACACACAGGTATTATATGTGTCTTCATCATATAATATATGGAAAACAGTTAACGGAGGAACATTATGGACAGATATTACCGGAACTTTGCCTTTATCAACCAACTCAATTACAAGTATTGCAATAAAGAATGATGATGAGAATACACTTTGGGTAACATTGAGTGGGTATAATGCCAACAAAGTTTACCAATCAGTAAACGGAGGAAACACCTGGACTGATATTTCATCAGGATTACCCCAAATACCGGCATTTTCAATTGTTCAAAATAAGCAGTTCACTTCTGAAGTTCATTTGTATGTTGGTACTGAAATTGGTGTTTATTTTAAAAAAGGAAATGCAGACTGGATACTTTATAATAATGGATTGCCTAACGTTAAAATTGGTGAAATTGAGATTTATTATAATACTAATAATCCTCAAAACAGTTTATTAAGAGCTGCAACATATGGAAGAGGATTATGGGAAACCCCTGTTTATTTTCAGGTTTGCACACCTCCAACATCACAGGCAACAACATTTTCTACTTCTTCAATTACTCAAAATTCAATGAAATTAAGCTGGACCAGAGGAAATGGCGATTCAATTCTGGTAATTGCCAAAGCTGGAAGTATGGTAAATTTTACTCCGGTAAATGGAAATTATTATACTTCAAATTCTGTATTTGGGAATGGTCCACAAATAGGTAATGCAAATTATGTTATTTACAAGGGTTCAGGTGGTAGTGTTAATATTTCCGGTTTAACTGCATCAACTAATTATTATTTTTCTTTATATGAATACTCAGCAACAGATTTTTGTTATAAGACTCCGGCTTTGAATGGGAATGCATTAACTTTAAATGTTGGAATAGAAGAGAATAATACCATGTATCAAATAAAAGTTTTTCCCAATCCATTTAATAAGACTACAACAATTAGCTATTTTCTTACAAAACCAGAAAAGACTGAGTTAACTATCATTGATATTACAGGTAAAGTAATATCGACACTTGTTTCTGAGCTGCAGGATAAAGGATTGCATAAAATTGAATTGCAATCTGAAAAATTAACAAAAGGTATTTATTTTTACAAATTAAATATTGGAGATTTCAATAAAATTGGAAAATTGATTTTATATTAAATTATTACTTTTTAAAATAATTCTCATACTAAAGTCTTTCCATTTTTTAAGTTATGGGCTATTAAAAATAAAACCTGACAGCTATTAAAAACTGTCAGGTTTGTCTTTTAACTTTATGAACTTTAAGAACTTTATAAACTTTATAAACTAATTATTCGCTTTTCTTCTGGCGTTTACGGTCGGTTTCGTCCAGTAATATCTTTCTTAAGCGCAATGATAATGGCGTAATTTCCAGGTATTCATCATCAATAATAAATTCCATATATTCTTCCAGTGAATACTTGGTGGCAGGAACGATAGAAACCTTATCATCAGAACCTGAAGCACGCATATTGGTAAGCTTCTTTGATTTTGTCAAGTTTAAAACTAAGTCACCTTCGCGGCTACTCTCACCAACAACTTGTCCTTCGTAGATCTCTTCTTGTGGATCGATAAAGTATTTACCTCTGTCTTGTAGTTTGTTTAATGCATAAGCAAATGCTGTTCCAGTCTCCATGGCAATTAATGAACCATTCATACGGGTTTCAATAGCCCCTTTGAATTTGTCGTATTTGATAAAACGATGGGCCATAACAGCTTCTCCTTGAGTCGCTGTCATCATCGTTGTCCGCAGACCGATGATACCACGTGATGGGATTTGGAACTCAAGATTGATACGATCGCCTTTTTTTTCCATGTTAAGCATTTCCCCTTTTCTGCGTGTTACTAGATCGATGGCAGTACCAGAAAGTTCTTCTGGAAGATCGATATGCAACATTTCGATTGGTTCATGTTTCTCCCCATCTACCTCTTTGAATAATACTTGAGGCTGACCAACTTGTAATTCGTAACCTTCACGACGCATCGTTTCAATTAATACTGAAAGATGAAGAACACCACGGCCATGTACATTCCACGCATCAGCTGAATCGGTGGTCTCAACATGTAAAGCAAGATTTTTCTCAAGCTCTTTAACTAATCTATCGTGGATATGACGACTAGTAACTAATTTGCCTTCTTTACCAAAGAATGGAGAGTTGTTAATGGTAAACAACATACTCATCGTTGGCTCGTCAATTGAGATTGGCACCAATGGTTCTGGATTTTCCCAATCGCAGATTGAATCTCCAATTTCAAATCCTTCGATTCCTACTAGGGCACAGATATCACCATTGCTAGCACTGGTAACTTTCTCTCTGCCTAAGCCAGTGAATACGTGTAATTCTTTAATTTTTGTCCGAGATGTTGTTCCGTCACGTTTTACAAGCGAAACGTTCATTCCTTCTTTAAGTTCTCCTCTATGAATTCTGCCAATGGCAATTCGACCTACATATTGAGAATAGTCCAGTGAGGTAACCAACATTTGAGGTGTACCTGGATTCTCTTCAGGTGCAGGGATATGCTCAATAATGGCATCAAATAATTCTGAGATATTTTCTGTGCGAACTTTCCAATCGTTGCTCATCCAGTTTTGTTTGGCTGAACAAT
>JAPLDQ010000046.1 GCA_026391675.1 Bacteroidota bacterium | reverse complement strand
CAAGGTAAAGTTATCCGTTCAGAAAAACTGATCAATAACAAACAAACATTTACTCAGGATATTGATTTATCAATGTATCCAAAGGGTATTTACTTTGTTAAATTTATCAACAAAAACTTCACAAAAGTTGAAAAGATTGTATTACAATAATTTTTTAATAATTTAAACTAAAAAGGGGAAAATGAAAACTTTCCCCTTTTTTTAATAAAGAAGAAATGCATTTATGAATTGCAATTACAATTACCTAATTGATAGTAATTTTAAGCAAATTTAAAAAACGGTTAGAATTATTGATTTCAACATGTTGATGAATTTACTTTTTATTAAGTTATTACTAGCAAAAACAATAACTAATTTCAAATAATAGTAGTAAAATGTATTACTTTTATATTTCTTTAATATCAGGTGTTTTAGTAAATTAATTATGTGAAAATCAAAAATCTTTCACAATCAAAATATTATTTTTATGAAAAAATTTATCTTATTTTTTATTGGAGTTTGCTTTTCAGTTTACTTGCCGGCACAATCTGTTATTGTTTTTCACGAAGATTTTGAACTCCCTTCATTGGGCGATAGTGTTATTAGCTCTACTGATCCTGTGGGTGGAAATCCCTGGTCCATTTCAACTAATCTGAAAAATTCCGGATTACGTGCTGATTCAAATATCCTGCAGACAGGTAAAACAGTATATTTAACAACCAATTCGTTTAGTACGTCTGGTTATAGTGCTGTATATCTTCAATTTGCACAAATCTGTAAATTGTATTATACTGATGGTGGTCAAATTGAAGTTTCCGTTGACGGAGGTACCAACTGGATAGCCGTTACAGCAAATTATTATCAGGGAAGCGGTTCATTAATTACTATCGGAGGTATTTCAAAATTTTCAGAAAGTTCATATAATGACTGGCTTGCTGGTGATACCATAACAAAACCAACAAATGCCTGGTGGAAATCAGAATCCTTTGATATTTCAGGTATTGCAGGCAATCAGGCAAATGTAAAAATAAGATTCAAATTTTCAGGTAGCGGAAATACGCTCGGTTCAGGCAGATATGGCTGGTTACTGGATGATATTAAAGTAAACGCCAGCATATCAGAATTGATACCTCCGGTTGTAAATATGATATCATATCCTACTGATACTGCATATTATGGCGGTCCATACAATGTTTCAGCTTACGTAAAAGATGCTTCAGGTATTGATACGGTATATATTATGTACAAGGCAGGAAATGATGCATTTGTACAATCAGGTATGCAAAAATCATCAACCATTGATAGTTTATATACCGCTGGAATTCCTTATGTTGGATACGGAAAACCTGTTAGCTATTATATCGTCGCCAGAGATGCTTCTCTTGCACACAATTTAACATATAAACCCACATCAGGCTATTTTTCCTTTTTCACAAAATATATTAACGGAGGAAATGTAATTATAGGTACGGGTACATCCACACAAAACTATCCTTTTAAATCAAATGCTGACAATACAAAAAGTGCTTCATTATATCCTGCTTCTACTATTAATAGATTCGGACTGATAACCCAGTTGATGTGGAATGTATCTACTGCCCAATCAGCAGTTATTCCAATAAAAATTTATATCAGGCAAACTACTGCTACAACTATGGCTGCTGATACATGGGCAAATTTAATAAACGGAGCAACTTTGGTTTATGATGGTTCTCAATCATTTAATGTTACGGGTTGGAAGACAATTGCACTTACTACTCCTTTTAATTACAATTCCGGCAATTTAATTGTTTTATGCGAAGCCAATTATGGTGGTGCTGGTGGAGCAGGAGTGACCCCTTCATTTTATTTTTCAACAGGAGCACATCAATATTTCGCTTCAAGTCTTACTTCTACAGGTACTGTTAATACTTCCAGACCCAATATTACGGTTGGATTTTATTCACCTCCAATACTTACACAGGATGCCGGGATAGCTCAAATTACAAATCCTTCAGGAAATGTAAATGCCGGATCTGCTTTCAATGTAAATGTTAATATCAAAAATTCCGGGTCTGCGCTGTTGACTAAAACCCGTGTTTATTACATGTTGGATGGAAATACAGCTGTTTCTACCATTTGGACTGGTAGTTTAATGAAAGATTCTACAACTTCCTATATTGCCGGAAATCTGAATCTGGCGGTTGGATTACATACATTGAAAGTTTGGACGGCTTTGCCAAATGACAGTATCGATCAGAATAATATTAACGATACAGCTTATTGCTCATTTTATGCCTGTGCAGGTCCGTTAAGCGGTAGTTATACTGTAGGCGGAATAACTGCTAATTTCCAGACTTTTAATGATGTTCTGGTAGGCTTATCACAATGCGGGATTAGTGCGCCGGTTATATTTAATGTAAATCCGGGAATCTATTCTGACCAGCTTACAATCTCTGAGATTGCGGGAGCTTCGGCAAGCAATACCATAACTTTCCAGTCTGTCAACAACGACAGTACTGCTGTTGTTTTGAATCATGCATCTACAAGTGCTGCCAACTGGATTGTTAAATTGAATGGTGCAGATTATATTAGTTTTAAGAATATTAAATTTTTTCCCTCAGATCCGGTTTATTCTACTGCAGTAGTGCTTTCGAATGGTGCATGCTATAACAAGTTTACCGGGAACTTTTTTGTAGGCAATAGTGGAGCATCCTCAACGCAATCACTTATTAATATTGAAGGAAGTACATTGGTAAATACCGGTAACCTGATTGCAGGAAACCGTATTGAACAAGGTTCTTATGCTATTTCAATAAAAGGTACATCTTCTGCAAAATTAACAAAAACTGTAATTAAAAATAATCAGATCTACAATGCTGTATTATATGGTATTTATGCACAATATGTTGATTCTTGCTTAATTGATTCAAATTCAATTTTGTTATCCATCTTAACTGTAAATAAATATGGTATTTATTTACAATATGGAAATATATTAAATACAGTTACAAAAAATACATTAATCCTGAGCGGAGGTACCAATATGTATGCTATCCTTATAGAAAATTCAATTTCTACAGATACCACAAAAGGATTAATTGCAAACAACTTTGTAAGTATATTGAATGGTTCAGGTTTTGCTTATGGCATTCGTTTAAATACAGTTACAAAATATAAGGTATACGCTAATTCTGTTAATTCCAATGGTTTTAGTGCTACAGATACAAGGGCTGTCAATATTGCCAGTTCCTGTTCCGGGATTGATTTAAAAAATAATAATTTACAAAGTAATAAATATCCTGTTTATGTTGAAGGAACTTCAGTAGTTGCTTCGGATTATAATAATTTTTATTCAACTGCTGCAAGTTTTGCCTATTGGAATACAACTGCTTATCCAAATCTTGCATCATTAGTTAGCGGTAGTTTAAAAGATTCAAACTCAATTTCTGTAAATCCTGTTTTCAACAGTTTAACAGATTTGCATACCTATAATGGATTACTTAAAGGAAAAGGAATTAATCTTACTGATGTTACTACAGATATTGATGGTACAATGCGTTTGAATCCTCCATGTATTGGTGCTGACGAATTTATTCCTCCATTGGTTGATGCTGCTTTTACCGGATTTTTAAAACCTAATTCAAATTGCGGTCTGTCTTCAACTGAAGATATAGCTATGATTATTAAAAATGTTGGTATCAGCAATATTTTACCAAACACCATGACTGCCCGCTATAAAATTGATAATTCAAATATAATTTCTGAAACCGTAAACAGAACCATTAATTCAGGTGACACTATACATTTTACTTTTAATACAAAAGCAAATTTAGCGGTATCTTCTGTTACTTTTAATGATACCACTTTTAAAATCAGAGTATGGACAGATGTTAGCGGTGATTATGCCCATGCCAACGACTCAAGTAATTTGATTTCACTGGCATCAAGGCTTATGCCAACTGCGCCCACAGTTACCAATGCCAGTACGCTTTATGGTACAACGGTAACTTTAAATGCTGTTTCAAATAAACCAGTTTTTTGGTATGATTCAATTGCAAACACCAATGTATTGCATACAGGACCTTCATTCATTACACCCTATTTGCTGGCAACAGATACGTTTTATGTTGAAGCCAATACCAATAGTTTGTTCACAGCAACAATTGGAACAAACACTATGAATCAAACCTATCCTTTTAATTCAAGCTGGGGTTATACAACAAGTGCTTCAACCTATCTGAATGCTGAAATAGGTGGTTATGGAACGATAACTCAACTGGCATGGAATGTTATTAATCCATCAACAATAAATCTCCCGGTAAAAATTTACTTAAATCAAATTTCACAAAATACAACAATAACAGATACCTGGTCTAATTTAATAAGTGGCGCTGTTCTGGTTTATGATGGCACTCAAACATTTGCAAATGCCGGATGGAAATCTATAAATTTAACAACGCCATTCCAATATTCATCGGGTAACTTATTGGTGCTTTGTGAAGCCAATTACGGAGGTTCAGGAATTACATCTCCTAATTTTGCCTATACTTCCTCCGTAACAGGTAATCATCAGTATACAACAGCCAATAATGCGCAAAGTCAGGGTACAGGTTTTATTACTGCCCTGCGTCCGGATATTAAAATCAGTGTTTCAAATGCCGGTTGTGCTAGTAACAGGGTTCCAATAATTGCTAATGTAACTGTACCTGCGTATCAGTCCGGTATTTCTGAAATTACAGTTCCCAGTGGTTGTGCTTTGTATCAGGTGCCCGTTAAGATAAAAATATTCAATCATGGAAGTAATCCGCTGAACAGTACAAATACAACCCTAAAATATAAACTCGATAACGGAAACTTTATTACGCCTGAAGCATTAAATATCACAATTCAACCTCATGATACGGTTCAATATACTTTTAATGCCCCGGCTAATTTTTCAGCACCTCTGGCTGACCGCTATATAAAGATTACAGCAGTTGTTTTAACAACCGGAGATGTGCTGCACAGCAATGATACTTTGGTAAAAGATTCAGTATTATCACGTTTATCACCTGCATTACCTGTTGCCGGCAATGTAAATATATACAATGGGTATCCTGCCACATTATCAGCTTTAACAACCAATGGCAATATAAACTGGTACAATCAACCGACCGGTGGTATCAGCATAGGGCAGGGGTCTCCGTTTATAACACCGCTTCTTTATGCTACAGATACTTTTTATGTTGATGTGAATAATGATTATATAGTTTCCTCAATTTTTGGAACCGGAACTTTAAACAATAACTATCAGACCTATCCAACTCCTTATGGAAATTATAATTCAGGAGCCAAAGAGCAATATCTGATTTTAGCTTCAGAATTACAGGCTATGGGTATACAGCCGGGTATGCTTACTTCTGTTGGATTTGATGTTGTTACGCCATCTACACCTACTATATATGGTGTTCCTGCAACAGGATCACACATGAAAAATTTTAATATAAGTGTCGGATTTACTGCAGTTTCTTCTTTAACTTCATTTATTCAAGGATTGACTTCGGTTTATTTTACACCGCACTATATTGATAATGTTGGATGGAATATACATAATTTTACTACTCCCGTTTATTGGGATGGTGTAAGTAATGTTATTATTCAAACTTGTTTTGATAATTATACTTCAGGCTCTGATTTCTCAGGTGCTCATGCTGTTGTAAATCAAACTGCTACATCTTTTGTGTCAACTTTGAGCTATTATTATAATTATGGCGGTGTTTGCACTTCAAATGGAACACCATCAGTATTTAGTAAAAGACCCAATATTAAGTTAAACAGTGTACATCAGGGATGTACCAGTTCACCCAGAGTTCCTGTTATTGTGAATGTAAGCCTCCCTCCTCAAAATGATGCCGGTATTACAGCGCTGGTAAATCCATCCGGTTCAACACCTTCAGGGATTTCAACACCTGTAAAGGTTAAAATAAAAAATTATGGTCAGGCCAATTTAACATCAGTAACCGTTTCATGGACGTTGAACAATATTGTAAAACCGGATTATCATTTTACAGGAAATATATCAGGTGGATCAGATTCAACAGTCACAATAAGCAATGTAACCTTCAGCGGAGGATTGTATTGTATAAAAGCCTGGACAAAAAATCCAAACAGTGTTTTAATTGACAGCACAAATTCTAATGATACTTTAGCTTCAACTTGTTTTACTTCCTGTATGAATGGAAATTATACAATAGGTGATACAACCGGAGGTAATTTTCATGATTTTCCAACATTTAATGCTGCAGTAAATGCATTGAAAATTGGCGGTGTTTGCGGAAGTGTAGTATTTTTAGCAGATATTGGCACCTATAATGAACAAATCAGAATTCCTGAAATTATTGGAGCTTCTGCATCAAATACCATTACTTTCCGTTCAGCCAGCAATGACTCTACAAAAGTAAAAGTACAATTTACACCAGTCAGCTCAAACACGAATTATATTTTAAAACTTGATAGTGCCGATTATATCAGAATTGAAAGAATAACATTAAAAACATTAAGTACAAATTATGGAAGTGTAATAGTGCTGGATAATGGTGCATGTAATAATATTATATCAAATAATAGTATTGAGATGCAGACCGGAAATGCATTGTATTCCAATTCAGGAATAAATGATATCTCTACTCCAAATTACTATAATAAATACCAATACAATAAAATTATCAATGGTAATAATGGTATTACGACCAATGGTGTCAGTACTTCAAGTCTGAAAAAGGGAACTGAAATTATCGGAAATAAAATTTCAGATTTTTATGGTAATGGTATTTATTCCTGGTATGAGGATTCAATAAAAATTATTGGAAATGAAATCAGTTCAAATTCATCCAATACAAATATCTATGGATTAAATATTGCATACAATAATAATGCGATACAGATATTGAAGAATAAAATTATTCTTAATAATCCCGGTTCACAGTACGGACTATATCTCTATAGTTGTCTGGGAACAACAACTGCCCGTGGTTTAATTGCCAATAATATGATATCGCTTAGCGGAGGAACAACAACATCTACCAATTATGGTATATATTCTGCGTATTCAGCATTTCAGAATTATTATTATAACTCTTTAAATACCCTGTCTCCTTCATTAACTAATAGCCATGCCTTATATGTTGCCGGGGGTGGTTCAGACCTCAGATTTTTAAATAATAATTTTGTCAATTCAGCCGGTGGTTTTGCTTATTATATTCAAACACCTGCAGCTATTGTACAGTCAAACTACAATAATATTTTTACAACTGGTTCAGTTCTGGGTTATTGGAGTGGAAATATCAGCAGTTTAAGCAGTTTGCAGGCAATAAGTGCTATGGATTTAAATTCTGTATCATTGAATCCATCTTATACTTCAGCAACTGATTTACACTTATTATCAACAGTTTTAAGTTTGCTGGGAACTCCTGTAACTGCTATTAATGATGATATTGACGGAGCTGCCAGAGATGTGCTTCATCCAACAATTGGTGCTGATGAGGTTACCTTACTGCAGCACGATGCAGGGGTAACGTTTATCAGTCGTCCTGCTGCTGTTGAATCTGAAGCTGCCAGTATTGCTGTAAAAGTTGCTGTTAAAAACTTCGGTACCAGTCCGATTACTTCGATGACGATAAGCTATATTTTAAACAATAATACTCCGGTTAATTATACTTATACGGGTAATCTTGCATCAATGGCTGTCGATACCGTTACTTTCCCTGCAAACATGACGGTGCAGGCAGGCAATAATACCATTTGTGCTTATACTACATTAAGTGGAGATACTTATACCTTTAATGACCAAAGCTGTAAGACTTTTACAGGTACTCCATTGTATGATGCCCAGTTGGTTTCAACTACTCCAATTCAGGGAGGATGTGCATTAACAACAGATAATGTTAAGGTATTAATTCATAATAATGGAATAATGCCTATTAACAGTGGATTAACTGCTTCCTATCAAAAAACAGGAGGAACTGCCATCGTTACTGAATCAGTTACTGCTTCTATTCCTGTTGGTGGTAACTATCTGTTTACATTTGCCACAGCTGTTAATTTAGCCGTCAACAATGCGGATTCTATGTATAAGATTAAAACCTGGCTTACGTTAACAAATGATAATGTACATGGAAACGATAGCAGCTCAGTTACTGTTAAATCATTGCATATACCTGCTAATCCTGTAACTTCAAATGTAACTATACCTTATGCAACTGCAGCTAATTTAATAGCAACTTCTGTTACCAATGATCCGATTAAATGGTTTGATACCATCAATGCAACAACAGCAGTATTTACAGGGAGTCCTTATGTAACTCCCATGCTGTTTGCTACTGATACCTTTTATGTAGAAGCAAACACAACGAATATTTATAATGCTTCCATAGGAACAGCAGCCAATACACAGGCTTATCCTTTTTCGACCAACTGGGGCTTTACACGTAGTGCTTCAATATATAAGTCCAGTGAAATAGGTGGCTACGGAATTATTAATCAACTGCAATGGTATGTTTCCAATGCAAGCAATCTGAATATTCCTGTAAGAATTTATCTGGTTCAGACAGCAAACTCTATAATGACTGCTGATACCTGGGCCCATTTAATTAATAATGCCACCCTGGTTTATGATGCCTCACAACAATTTAATACTGTTGGCTGGCAATCCATTCAATTATCAACTACATTTGATTATACTGCTGATAATCTGATGGTGTTATGCGAAGCAAATTACAGCGGAACAGGGGCTGTTCCAGCTCCGCGTTTCAATTATTCTTCTTCAGCTTTAGGTTCGCATCAGTATTTTACAGCTGATAATATTCCACCTGCCGGAAATGGATATTTATCAACATTCCGACCAAATATTAAAATTTCAGGAATTATTCCAGGATGTTTCAGTCAGCGCATACCGGTAATTGTAACTGTTGGTGCACAACCTGCTATTGATGCGGGAGTTGTTGCTATCGTTTCACCTGTTACAGGCATCAATTTAACTACTCACGATACCGTTAAGGTGATGGTAAAAAACTTCGGATTAAACAGTATCAGCAATTTCCCTGTAAAATATAAATTGGGACAAAATGCTGTTGTGAGTGAAAATATTTCTGCAACACTGGCTTCAGGAAGTGTGATGTCCTATACTTTTAGTCAGACTGTTGATTTAAGTGCAGTTACCCAACCTCAAAGTTTTAGTTTAATGGCATGGACTGACGTAACAGCAGATCCAACCCATCAGAATGATACAGTTCATAAAACAATAGTAAATAATTCTCCTGTTTATTGTATTTCATCTGCAAACTTTAGCAGCGACGATGATATCGGAAATCTTACTTTTGCCGGAATTAATAATGGAAATCCATTGCCGGTTTTGGGCAATCTGAATGCAAACAAACAATACAGTGATTTTACTGCTTTGGCTCCTGCTCAGATTCAACCCGGTAAAACATTTCCGATAAGTGTAAGTGCGATATTCTCTTCAGGAAGTTATAGCGGTTATATCAATGTTTTTATTGACTATAATAACGACGGTATCTGGGATGTGAATACTGAACAGGTTTTTGGCGGGAATTATTACGGAAATTCAGTTTCAACCATAAGCGGATATGTTACAGTCCCATTAACAGCTACTATTGGATATTGCAGAATGCGTGTTGTGCTGAGAGAAGACGGCACAGCAGCAAATACTTTGCCTTGCGGAACCTATGATTATGGTGAAACGGAAGATTATACAATAAAAATTATACCACCCATACCACACGATGGCGGTATCAGCAAAATAGGTATTGATGCATTAATACCCTATACTTCCTCAAATACCCAGACCCCTGAGTTTTTTATCCGTAATTTTGGTAGTTCAGCTTTAACTACAGCCAATATCAATTATAAATTAAACACCAATTCACCCATAACCTATAACTGGTCAGGTTCATTGTCTTATTTAGCTGTGGATTCAGTAACGCAAACAATAACACTGAATACGGGTTTAAATAATTTAACAGCTTATACAAACGGGATAAGCGGAGATACCAATTTTGTAAATGACACTATGCGTGTCAATGTTTTTAAGGAATATCTGGCAACTTTGCCTTATACAGATAACTTTGAAACCAATAAATTCTGGTATGCTCCTGACGCTGAAAATGGAACGATTTTTAATAATTTATGGCAACAGGGACAGCCGAATTCAGCATCGGCATCGCTTAATGCTGCTCATAGTCCGGTAAATGTATGGGCTACAAAACTGAGCGGTAATTATCCAGTAAACAATTACAGTATTTTATATTCACCTGTTTTTGATATATCCATGATGCAGGCTGATACTTTAAGTTTTTGGCATTGGCGGCAGTTTGGCAATGGAGCCAACGGACACATTGAATACAAAGACCTGGGTGGTGCATGGAATACCATAGGTATTCAGAATGACACCAATGCTGTATACTGGTATAATAATGCAGCTAATAACTGGATTGGAATTGATACAAGCTGGAAACAATCTAAATATTGCGTTAAAAATTTAGCTAACCTTGGTAATACCGTTCAGTTCAGGTTTGTTTTTATGTCAGGGACAAATACTGCAACTATGAAAGGCTGGGCCATTGATGATGTTGCATTAACTCTGGCTCCTATACCCGCAGATGCAGGTGTTACAGCTATTGTTACTCCAACATCCCCTGCTGCAGTTGGTGATATAATTACTGTAACAGTGAGCGTTAAAAACTTCGGTGCAGCTTCATTAACAAATATTCCGCTTAAATATCAGGTGGGAACGGGAGCAATAGTTTCAGCTATAATGCCGGGTCCATTGGCTCCGGGTACATCTGCCAATTATTCATTTACACAAACCTTCCAGACAGGCTTGCAAAACTTTTCCATCTGTGCTTATACTTCAGTTTCCGGGGATACCTATACCCAAAATGATAAAAGCTGTAAATCAGTTGTTGTAAATCCGGCTCAAAATGATGTTGGCGTTTTCCAGATTACTCAACCCAATAATTATGTTGCTGCCAATTCACAACAAACAATAAAAGTGATGATCAGAAATTATGGTTTACTCACTCAAACTTCAATTCCTGTTGTTTATCAGCGGAATGCTCAACCTGCAGTTACTGAAACATGGACCGGTATTTTACCCGGAGGAGATTCAGTAATCTATACTTTTACTCAACAAATGGCAGTCCCTACCGGAACATCAATTACGTTATGTGCCTGGACAAAACTTGCAAATGATGCTTATGTTCATAATGATACATCATGTAAAACATTGAATATTTGTAATGTAGCAGCAGCAGGTGTAATTACAGGACCTACTAATGTTGCTATGGGAAGTACTCAAACTTATACAGTTCCTTCTATTACAAATGCAACTTCCTATAATTGGATATGTATCCCAAGTACCGGTGTTACCATTGTAAACAATGGTACTTCGGCAAATGTGACTTTTGGTCCGGGTACCAGCTCGGCTGTCAGTTTATATGTAAATGGTGTAAGTGCTGTTTGTTCCGGTAATCCATCATCATTATCGGTATTTCTTATCGGTATTGAAGAATATGGTTTAGCCAATTTCTGGTTAGGACAAAATATACCCAACCCAACAACAGGGCAACAACCCAACAACAGGGCAAACAAGTATTGAATATATGCTGCCATCTTCAGGTGAAGTTAAATTTTATATCATGAATTTATACGGTCAAACGCTGTATTCCTTCAACCAAAAACCGGATGCCGGAAGACATATGCTTAATTTAGATTTACATGATTTTTCAGCCGGTATTTATTATTATACTCTGGAATTTAAAGGAAAACGTCTGGTAAAGAAAATGGTTGTAAATAAGTAATTAATTTTAATGTTCTTTATGTAAAGGCTTGCATTATTAATTTGCAAGCCTTTTTTAAGTATACAATTTTAGATTTTTATATTAAAATAATTGAATTTAAATGTATTACTTTTACATTGAAAATGTCAAACAACTTATGAAAACAATCTTAGTAATATCTATGCTAATGTGCATAAGTATAGTGTCTTTTGCTCAATCAAAAATTCATACTGAGCTGAAAAGTCAAGCAATTGAAGTAATAAATAGTGGAACAGAAAATAAACTGCCGAATTTAAATAATACCGAAAATAATCCAACACCAAAGAATCTTTCCATAATTGATGCAGGTGTAATTATGATTTTATCGCCCTATGTCAATATTGCAACAGGAGATATTATAACTGTTACAGTCCGCATTAAAAACTTCGGAGCAGATACATTAATCAATATACCCGTAAATTATCAATTAGGGAATGGAGTTATCGCTTCAACTGCTTTTACAGGAAACCTGAAACCTGATTCTTCAGCATATATAAGTTTCCCACAAACTTTCATGGTAGGGACTCAAAATTTTACTATACGAGCGTTTACATCATTAGCAGGTGATACAAATATGCTGAACGATACCATTGTGAAATTGGTAACTGTTGGACCTGCTCAAAAAGATGTTGGCGTTTCTAAAATAATACTACCCGGTTATAGTACTAGTGTTAATGCACAAGTAACTGTAAAAGTGATGATTAAAAACTATGGCTTACTTACCCAAACTGTTATTCCTGTTTCTTATCAAAGGGGTCTTATGCCCCCAAATGATGAAATATGGACTGGAATGTTGGCTCCGGGTGATACTGTTATTTATACATTTACAAATTTAATGAATGTACCTGTTGGAGATCATTTTACAATGTGTTCTTATACCCGATTAGCAAATGATGCATATATTTATAACGATTCAATTTGTAAATCTGTGGTTATCTGTAATGTAAATGCAGCAGGGAATATCAATGGCCCCGCTTACCCTCCATGCGGCTATACTTCTCAATATAGTGTTCCGGCTATAACAAATGCAATTTCCTACAATTGGGTAATAAATCCGGCTGCAGCCGGAACTATTTCAGGTACAGGAACTACAGTGACTATTACATTTAGTTCAAATCCTGGAATTGCTTACGTATCACAACCCAACAACAGGGCAAACAAGTATTGAATATATGCTGCCATCTTCAGGTGAAGTTAAATTTTATATCATGAATTTATACGGTCAAACGCTGTATTCCTTCAACCAAAAACCGGATGCCGGAAGACATATGCTTAATTTGGATTTATATGATTTTTCACCAGGGATTTATTATTATACCCTGGAATTTAAAGGAAAACGACTTATTAAGAAAATGGTGATAAATAAATAAAAAAGATCAACTCCTATTTTATAAAAAGGCTGTTTCTGATCAGAAACAGCCTTTTTATTTAATTATTTTTTAATTGAAATCTAAAAAATGTTAAAAAAATATAATTTATTTAGTAGGCTATAATCAACTGATATTTATTTGTATATTTGTGTGTTAATCTTTATTTTTTTTAATAAAATGTTAAATAAACTAAAAAATTCCAACCTTTTTTAGTTTTTTGCGTCTATAATAAATAATAAATTCTAATATTGCAATAGAGTAATTATATATTGTAATACCAAATTAAATTATTTTAACTTAAATTAATTAATAACTAAACATAAATAATTATAAAACAAACCATTACATCATGAGAAAATTAATCTTAATGCTGGTAGCAGTATTCTTTTCAGTTTACCTGCCAGCTCAGACTATTGTGGCGTTTCACGAAAACTTTGAAGCACCTTCTTTTGTAGATAGTGTTACAAGTTCGACCGATCCTGTGGGCGGTATTCAGTGGGCACTGACTTCAACCCTGAAGAATTCCGGATCATATGCCGATTCAAATAAGATACAAACAGGAACTACTGTTTATTTAACAACGAATTCCTTTAGTACTTCAGGTAAATCTAAGGTTATGCTTAAGTTTGCCCAGATATGTAAATTATTATTCAATGATGGTGGTTCTCTGGATGTTTCCATTGATGGCGGTACAACCTGGGTGGGTTTGACCCAGAATGAGTATCGTGGAACCGGAACATTAATTCAGAGTGGTGGGTTTTATAAATTTTCAGAAAGTGCTTATACAGATTGGCTGGCTGGCGATACAGCTACCAAACCAACCAATTTATGGTGGAAAAATGAATTGTTTGATATTTCTGCTATAGCCGGAAATCAGGCGAATGTAAAAATACGTTTTAAATATTATGGAAGCGGAGCACCGGGAAGTACCGGCAGATATGGCTGGTTACTGGATGATATTAATGTAATTGCATCCAATAATGAACTATATCCTCCAACTTTATCTTTCAAGAACCCAATACTAACTGACAGTTTATATTATACAGGACCTTTTACCGTTCAGGTTTATACGAGAGACTCTTCAGGTATTGGAAATGTTCAGTTAATTTATAATATTAATGGAGGTGCTGACAATTCCATAACCATGACTAATATCAGCGACAGTACATACAGTGCTGATATACCATCAGTTGCCTATAATAATACGGTAAATTACAGAATAGTATCAAATGATATTTACAATAACAGTACCAATTTACCCACCACGGGATATAAAACATTTTATGTCAGAAAAGGTGCATCTACGATTACGGTGGGAACAGGAACCACAACAGGGAGTACGACACCTGTTTATATAGCAAGTTCAACAGACGCAAATTTGTACAGTTATTATGTCTGTGAAATTGATAAATCTGAATTGAATACCGGTGGAACAATAGCATCGCTTGCTTTTAATAAAGCTGATGTTCAGGGCTATAATCTGAACAATGCAACATTGAGGATTTATGTTAAAGGTGTGGGCACAACTACTTCTGTACCTACAACTTATGCCGGATATGTAACTGCTTTTAACGGCGCAACTAAAGTTTATGAAAATTTAGCGCAGAATCTTAATACTGCAGCAGGCTGGCAGACCTTTAATTGTAATGCCGGAAGTTATAATATTACCGGAGCCGAAAACATTATGGTTTTTGTTGAATGGTATCGTCCGGGGAATGCTACCGGAGCTGTTCCTTTCTATTATACCACAGTTGCAGGTAAAGCCAGTACTTTTTATGGTACAGGATCAATACCAACTACAGCAAATACCAGTGGTTACAGAGCCAATGTAAAGATTAACTTTCAGACCAGCAGTGCTGCCTTAGATGCCACCGTATTTAATTTTGCATCTCCCACTTCACCAATGACAGCCAATGTAAATGTGCCGGTTAGCGTGAGAGTAAAAAACCTTGGTTCAACTCCATTAACCCAGGTAAAAGTTAACTGGATGGTTGACGGACTCTATCAGGGTTGGTCAACTTGGTCATCAACAATTAGTTTACAGCAGGATTTTGTGGGTACACCTGTTAATTTGGGTAATGTTAATTTATCAATCGGACCACATATATTAAAAGCATGGACAGAACTGCCCAATGGTGTGGCAGATCAGGTACCTACCAATGATACAATGACCTACAATGTGTTTGCATGTGCAAATATGAGTGGTACTTTTACAGTTGGAACCACTTCATCCAATTTCCCGACGTTAAATGATGTTTATACAGCTTTAAATAATTGCGGAATCAGTGGTCCTGTGGTTTTTAAACTTGCAAGCGGAACCTATAACCAGCAATTGATTATCCCACTTTTCAATAATGTATCAGCCACAAATACCATATCCTTTGAATCTGCTACAGGAAATCCGAATGATGTAATATTCCAGTACAGTTCAACTTCTGCAACTGATAATTTTACCATTCGTTTTGACGGAGCACAATACATCAAGGTCAGAAATATTACCATAAAAAATACCGGAGCAACCTATGCAACAGGGGTTGAATATATCAATGGTGCTTCCTATAATCTGGTGGAAGGCTGTAAAATACAGGTACAGGCTGGAGCAACATCTTCAACAATAAAAGGTGTTGTTAATGCAACCACTACATTGGAAAATTATAATACTATCCGAAATAATGAAATCAGCGGAGGATATTATGGCGTTTATTTTTATGGAATATCAACTGCATCCAAAGAAAAAGGAAATATTTTTGATGGTAATATTGTAAAAGATTTCTATTATTATGGAATGTATCTTTACTATCAGGATACCATAAGTGCATTAAAAAATACGGTAACCAATCATGCTTCATCAGGTGTTGTTTATGGATTTTATTCTTATTATTCTGATAATGCAAACTATTCAAAAAATAAAATTATAGTGAATGGTTCTTCTACAGCTTATTGTATGTATTTGTATTACAATAATACTGGAGGAACCGGCACAAGTTTGGTGGCCAATAACTGGGTAAGTCAATCCGTCGGAACTGCTGTTTATTGTGTTTACAATTACTATTCAAAAAATATCAGTTATAATTTTAATTCTTTTAATGTTCTGGGAGGAACTTCCACATATTATACCTTTTATTCAACCGGTGCTACCGGTATTAAACTCAAGAATAATATTTTTGTAAATAAAGGGCTTGGATATGCTTTGTATGCAGCTACCGGTCAGATAGATTCAAGTAATTACAATAATTTTTATTCAAACGGAACCAATCTGGCATACTGGGGTGTTGCCTGTACTTCATTGGCTGCTTTACAAACCGCCAGTGGAAAAGATCAGAATTCTATGAATGTTGATCCGCAGTTTACCAGTTTCAGCAATTTACATATTAATAATTATTCACTTGTTGGAATGGGTTATCCTGTACCAGGCGTAACAGATGATATTGATGGAGAAATTCGTTCAAATACACCAACCATAGGTTCAGATGAAATTATCATCCCTACCAATGATGCCGGTTTATTTAAAATAAATAATCCTTTCGTTTCCATTTCTACCTTAAATCAAAATATTAAAGTAACCGTTAAACATATCGGTTCAACACCTTTAACTTCAGCAACTATCAGATATTCTGTAAATGGAGTATTACAACCTGCATATACTTATGGCGGTAATCTTGCACAGTTTGCTCAGGATTCTGTGGTAATTGGTAATTTTACTTTTAGTTTAGGTATCAATACATTAAAAGTATGGACAGAAATGCCCAATAATGTACCTGATGTTTTTAATTCAAATGATACTTTAACGATGACAGTAGTGGCTTGTTCGGGACCTATGAGCGGCAATTATACCCTCGGTGGAACCGGTGCAAATTTTGCTACTTTCAATGAAGCGGTTTTAATGTTAAAGAATTGCGGGGTAAGCGGACCAACTGTTATTAATGTTAGCCCGGGTACATATACCGAACAGTTTATTGTAACTAATATTCCCGGGACTACTGCAAGCAATACCGTTACATTTAAAGCTGCCAATAACGATAGCAGCAGTGTAATTCTGGATGCCGGAGCCGGAAGTCTTGGAAATTTTGTGGCAAAATTTGATGGTTCGCAATATATAACATTCAGTAAAATGACCTTAAAGAATGAAATAGCCTCAGGAAGGGTTATTGAATTTATCAACGGTGCTCAATACATAACAATTACCAATTGTGTGCTCAAATCAATGGTAGGGGCAACATCTTCATCAGCTGCAGTTATTTATTCCTATAATACTCTGGAAAATTATCTGACCATTAGAAATAACCTGATTATTGGGGGATATTATAGTATTTATTTATATGGTGTGAGCACTGCATCCAAAGAAAACGGACATATCATTGAAAATAACGTGATTAAAGATTTCTACTACTATGGTCTGTATTTATATTATATGAACAGCATTACCGTAAAAGGCAATATTGTTCAGAATGCAACTACTTCAGGCGTTGTTTATGGAATGTATGCCTACTATAATGATAATGGAATCTATTTGAAAAATGATTTCAGGATTAATAGTACATCAACAAATTATATAATGTATTTCTACTATAATAACAGTACTGCAGGTACAAGTTTAGTGGCAAATAATTTTGTAAGTCAGGCTGGAAGTGTTGGAACCGTTTATGCTATGTATTGCTATTATTCCAACAATATGAACTATTATTATAACAGTATAAATGTTAAAGCCGGAACTACATCATCTTATGCCTGTTATAATTATTACGGTACAGGAAATAATTATGTAAATAATAATTTTATTAATACCGGTGGTGGATATGCTTTTTATGTTTCTGTTGCAACAAGTATAAACACTTCAGACTATAATAATATATACACCAATAGTCCTACTGTTTATGCTTATTGGGGAGCAGCTTATACTACTCTGGCTGCTTTGAAAATTGCCAGTGGTAAAGATCAGCATTCAATTGCAACCGATCCGCTTTTTTATAGTACCACTGATTTACATACCGATAACGTAAATTTATATCAAAAAGGAAGCACTGTAGCAGGTGTTACTGATGATATTGACGGACAGCTCAGACCAGCTACACCTTGTATTGGTGCTGATGAATTTATCGTTTTACCCTATGATTTAAAATTAAAAGGATTATATACATTTGGTAAATTACCTAAAGTTTCAGGTGCACCTCATCAGGTAAAATCTTTAATCAAGAATGTTGGTGCCAATACATTAACCAATATTAATGTTACCTTAAATATTACAGGTGCCAATACTTTCACAAATGTTAAAACATTAGCCACTTTAGCTCCCGGTGTTGAAGACAGTGTTATTTTTGATAATTTCACACCAACTTCTCTGGGTATAAATAATGTTAAAGTTACCCTGCCATTGGATAGTAATATAACAGATAATGTTCTGAATTATCGTCAGGAAGTTACGGATAGTTTGTATGCTTATGCTGATACTTCAAAAGCATCAACTTATTTAGGTTTTAATACCGGATCAGGTTTATTTTTAGCTAAATATTTTGTTAATGGTTCAAGACTGATTTCCGGTGTGAGTGCATATATTACCAATTCCAATACTATTGGTCAGACATTACGTGCTGTGGTATTAAATCAATATGGTGCTATTGTTGATTCTTCAGCAAATAAAATTATAACAGCCAGTGATACCAATACCTGGGTAACTTTCAATATGCTGAATCCTTCGTCCAGTTTAACCGTTAACAGTAATGTTTATGTAGGTTTTGCGCAGACGGTTGGGTCAAGCGGATATTATCCATTGGGATGCCAGGCAGAACAATATACCAGAAGAGCAGTTTTTTATTATACTACTAATTTAAACGGTGGCAGTTTAACTGAAACCAACCAGTTCGGAAGGTTTATGATTATGGCTAATTTAAGATTGCCTGCAGCAAAAGATGCTACTGTTCAGCAAATTGTTGCTCCTTCTTCCAGTTGTGGTTTATCCAATGAAACTGTAAAAATCAACATTCTGAATGCCGGTATGGATACCATTTTTGGTCCACTAAATACTTTAACGGCATCTTATGCATTAAAATCATCTACAAATACATTATATAATATAGTAACACAACAGGTTACAGATACTATTCTGCCTACTTTAACTAAATTATTTAGTTTTTCTACACCCATAAGTATCCCACCAACAGCTACAAATGATTCAAGCTATACACTGGTAAGCTGGGTTAAATTAACAAATGATGCTTATCCTCAAAATGATACAACAAGTAAAATTGTGGTATCAAGATTTACTCCAACATCTCCAGTTGTAAACAGCCCTATAACCATAGGTTATGGATCTAATGTTGTGTTGAATGCAATTGCAACCGATACTGTGAACTGGTATAGTAAGGTAACAGATACCGTTCCTGTTGCTACAGGACCATCCTATACAACACCGATTTATCCTGGGGATACAACTATTTATGCTGCTACCGGACATCCGAGTCTGGTTACCTATTATGTTGGTGAAATAGCTCCATTATCTACTGCCGGTACAGGTGGAGGAATAGGTACTTATCTGAATTTTACAGCTTTGACAAACTGCACACTGAAATCTGTTGATATGTTCCCATATGGAACCGGTGCTGGTACTGTTACCATACAATTGCAAACCTCAGCTGGTGTTGCAATAACATCAGCTACTATTAATTGTACCGGTACAACCTCTCCTTTAAGTCCGGCACAAACGGCATTATTAAACTTCCCGTTAACAGCAGGAACAAGTTATCGTTTATCTGCTACAGCATGGACAGGTGGTGTTACCAATCTTTACAGAGATTTAACAGGTAATTATCCTTATACAATTCCCGGAGTATTGAGTATTACCAGTCCATCACTAACACCATATTATTATTTCTGGTATCACTGGGCAGTAGTTACAGGCTCAGGAAGCGGTGGATGCTATAGTCCAAAAGTACCGGTTGTCATTCATATCGTTAATGGTAGTGATCCTGCAGTTTCAGATATCATTACGCCAAATTCAGGATGTAATCTGACAAATCAAACAGTAAAACTAAAAATTAAAAACAAAGGTAATATTGCAGTAATTGGCAGCCAGAATTTGTTAAGCGCAACTTATGGATTAAAAGTTGGTAATACTATTATCAATACTGTTACCCAACTTGTAACCGATACTATAAAAGCATTCGATTCTGTCTATTTTACCTTTACCACACCAATTAATTTACCGGCAAACAATTTAGTTGATTCCAGTTATAAACTTGTTGCCTGGACTAATTTTGCGGCAGATATCAATCATTTAAATGATACACTATCTAAAACTGTAATATCCAGACATATCCCTCAACCACCATTTGTGACAACACCGGTTAATATTAATTTTGGTACATCTACATCATTAACAGCAGTATCAACTGATTCCGTCAGATGGTATGCAAATCTGGCAGATACTGTGGCCTTTTATACTGGAGCAACTTATACAACCCCGGTATTAACGGATACAACTACATATTGGGTTAGTGCTGTTAATCCGGCAACGCTATCAAGTGGCTCATCTGGAAATGTCGGTTTGTTAGCAGTATCTTCACATAGTGGAGGAGGAACAACTACTTATGGACCTCAATTATATAACGATGGGTATATACCTGCTTATCCGGCAACCGGAGGTGGAACCTGGGGATGGACAACCAGTGGTGGCTGGATTGAGTATACATGGACAACTGCACAAACTTTTAATAAAGTTGTATTTTATAAAGATAACAGACCGATGTATACATGTACTTTCCAATATTGGAACGGAAGTGCTTATGTAGATTTTTATACGTATAATAATACTGCAATTCAGGATAGTGTCACATTCCCTGCTGTAACTGCTACTAAATTAAGATTTTACAATATTGGCGGAAGTTCAAACCCAAATTTCAATGAAATACAGGTATTTGCTCCTTCAGTAAGTGGTTCAAACAGCAGTTGTGCAAGTGCTAAAATACCGGTTAAAGTTAATGTAGCTCCCGGTAGCGATGCAACTGTTAAAAGTATTATCAATCCAAGTTCAGGTTGCGGTTTAAGTAATCAGATAGTTCAGATTAAGATTAAAAATAATGGCAATTTAACAATTTTAGGCAGTTCGAATTTACTTACAGCATATTATGGTTTAAAATTGAATAACAACCTCATTAATGTGGTTAACCAAACAGTACCAAACACAATTAATGCAGGAGATTCAATCCTCTTTTCATTTACCACTCCGTTAACTTTAGCAACAACTCTTATTGACTCCAACTATACGCTTGTTAGCTGGGTTAATCTGTGGAATGATTTGAATATCCATAATGATACTTGTATTAAAGCTGTAACCTCTAAGTATACTCCACCTGCTCCTACAGCAACAAATGTAAGTATAAATTTTGCCAATACTGCATCATTAACTGCAACCTCACCCAGTCCATTAAAATGGTATAAAACAATAGCAAGTGATTCAGTAATCGGTCAGGGTTCTCCTTTTATTACACCAATTTTATATACTACTGATACATTCTATGTTGCAGCCAATACATCTTTCCAAAATACCGGAATAATTGGTACTGGTAATGTTGTGAATACAACAACCGGATATCCAACACCTTATGGCCAATATTATAATGGTTCTAAAGAACAGTATTTAATTACAAAAGCTGAACTGAATGCTGTCGGTATACAGGCTGGACCTATCAATTCTATTGCCTTTGATGTAGTTTCTCCTCCGGGAACATCATTAATTAATTATACTGTTTCTATTGGTCATACATCATTAACAGCAATGTCTACATCATTTGTAACAGGTTTAACCCAGGTTTACAGCAATTCATCCTTAATGCCAACCGGTGGTAGTTGGAATACCTATAATTTTACTACTCCTTTCCAATGGAATGGTGTTGATAATATTGTAATCGAAAATTGTTTCGACAATTATCCGAATGGTTATACTACCTGTGGTGTTGTTAACCAAACTGCAACTTCATTTGTATCATGCATTAATTATCATTCTGATGGTGGTGGTGTTTGTGCTTATGGAACTGGTACAACTTATAGTCAACGGCCTAACATTAAAATACAGGGAAACACACCTGGATGTGGTAGTCCAAAAACACCTGTTATTGTAACTGTTGGAAATCTTCCTGCTTTGGATATTGCCATTTCAAATATAACTCAGCCTCTTGGAACTATTGCTACCGGAACTCCATTGCCAGTAAAAGCAAAACTGTATAATTATGGTACAACTACGGTAACTTCTGCAACTGTTAAATGGTCGGTTAACGGAGTATCGCAGCCTAATGTTCCTCTAACAGGCTTGAACTTAACTACAGGTCAAAGTATGATAGTTTCATTGGGTAATTATTCATTTGCCGGTGGTCCAAGTACAATTAAAGCATGGTCATCTGCACCTAACGCACAAACAGATATGTATCCTGCAAATGATACTGCATCTGCTGTTGTGCTTGGTTGCATGGCAGGAACTTTTACCATTGGTACAAGCGGAACATTCCCGACTTTTACATCAGCGTTAAATACAATAAATGCTGTTGGTCTTTGTGGTAATGTAATTTTTGATGTTTTACCGGGTACTTATAATGAAGCATTAACCATCAATAATATTCCAACTGCAGGACCTAATGCAACAGTAACTTTCCGTTCACAAAACGGGATTAATACTTCAGTTATTCTTACTACAAATGCATCAGCTGCTGCTATTGTAAAATTAAACGGAGCCAGTTATATAAGGTTTGAGAAAATGACACTTTTAGCAACAGCCAATGTGGTAGCTGCAGTTGAAGTTTCAGGAGGTTCTACTTATAATATTTTCAATGGAAATATCATAAGTCAACCTAATAATACTTCATCAACCAATAGAGCTATCAACAGTACCAGTTCAGCTTCTGATAATTACAATCAGTTCCTGAATAATACCATTTCAGGTGGTTATTATGGAATCTATTGGTATGGTGCATCAACAGCAAAGAAAATCGGAAATATTTTCAGCAATAATACCATTAATAATTTCTACTATTACGGATTTTATATGTATTATAATGACAGTATTACGGTAACCAAGAACTATATGACCAATTCTCCTTCTTCAGGTGTGGTTTATTGTTTATATTCTAATTATGTTGATAAAAGTATATTTACCAAGAATAAATTAAATGTAACCGGATCATCCACAGCATATTGTATGTATATGTATTACAACAACAGTGCTTCAGGAAGCAGTCTGGTTGCCAATAACTTTGTTTCACAATCAAATGGAACAGCAGTTTATGGTTTATATAGTTATTATTCCAACAACATGAACTATTATAATAATTCTATTAATATTACAGCTGGTTCTTCAACGTATTATGCATGTTATATGTATTACGGTACTGGAAATAATGTAGTAAATAATATATTCTCCAATACAGGAACAGGCTATGCTTATTATGTTTCAGTTGCTACAAGTATCAACAGGAGTAATTATAATAATTTCTATACCAACGGTGGTTCTCTGGCCTATTGGGGTGGTACTACCTGTCCGAATTTAGCTACATTAAAAACAGCCAGTGCAAAAGATACCAATTCACTTTCAGTACTTCCTCCTTTCTTTTCGGTAAGTGATTTGCATCTGGTAAGTTTTGATCTGGACGGAAAAGGAACACCACTGGCATTGGTACCTGATGATATTGATGATAGTATCAGAAATGCTACAACTCCTGATATTGGAGCTGATGAATTTGTATTGCCTAATAATGATGCAGGTGCAGTTGCTTTAATATTACCAACAAATCCTACAACTACAGGTATACAACCGGTTAAGGTATCCATTAAAGATTTTGGTGTTTTAAATCTTACTTCTGTTTCTATCCAATGGAGCGTTAATGGCGTAGCTCAACCTAGTTATGGGTGGTCTAATAATATAACTTCCGGTAGCCTTGATTCTGTTGTAATCGGAAACTATAATTTTGCAGCAGGCGCTTCAAACTTTAAAGTCTGGACAAGCCTTCCAAACGGTGTTGCTGACCAGCTGAATATTAATGATACATTATATGCTACTATCGTTGCTTGTTCAGGTCCGTTATCAGGAACTTATACTATAGGTAGTGGTACCGGAACTAATTTCCAGACAATTAGCAATGCTGTTCAGTCACTGAGTTACTGCGGTATTTCAGCACCTGTAACATTTAATATTCAACCGGGAACCTATAATGAACAATTATTAATACCTGTAATTCCCGGAGCATCTGCAATTAATACCGTTACATTTAAATCGCAGAATAATGACAGTTCAACTGTAATCATTAACTTTGGCCCAACGTCAGCTACAGCTAATTATGTTGTAAAATTAAGTGGTGCCAATTATGTTAAATTTAAATACCTCACCCTGAATAATAATCAGACCGGTCTGGGAAGAGTGGTTGAATTTGCAAATGGTGCAAGTAATAATGAATTTTCAAATAATGTTATTCAGACCCCATTTTCAACGACATCTACTTCATCCACTATTTATTCCTATAATACTATTGATGAAAGGAATATTATAGCGAATAACGTTATTTCCGGTGGTTATTATGGAATCTATTTATATGGTGTTAGTACTGCTTCTAAAGAAAGATCAAATATTATTAAAAATAACCTCATTAAGGATTTCTATTATTATGGCTTGTATTTGTATTATCAGGATAGTATTTCAGTTATAGGAAATACAGTTCGCAACAGTGCTGCTTCAGGCGTTGTTTACGGTATGTACTCTTATTATTCAGATAATTTTAATTATGTAAAGAACAAACTTTTATTTGATAATTCAAGTACAACTTATGCTATGTATTTGTACTACAATAATTCATCAGGTGGAAATGGACTTGTTGCCAATAACTTCATTACCCAAACTGCCAGTGCAACAGTTTATGGTGTATATCATTACTATACCAATAATGATAAATTCTATAACAATTCTATCAATACGCTGGGTGGCTCAACCTATTACAGTATATACATGTATTACGGAACAAGCAATGTATTGCGCAATAATACCATAGTTAACTATGGCGGTGGATATGCAATTTATTCTTCCGTATCAACTTCCATCAGTTCTAGTAATTATAATAATTTATATACAACTGGCGGAACATTAGGTTACTGGGGAGCTGCCTGTGCAAACTTAGCTGCCTGGAAAACTACAAGTGGAATGGATGCCAATTCCATTTCCCTTGATCCGGTTTATACTTCACCTACTGACCTGCATCTCTACCTTCCTATGCTTAATAATATCGGAACTCCGGTAGCTGAAGTTACGGATGATATTGATGGTCAGACCAGAAATGCTACTACACCTGATATTGGTGCTGATGAGTACAGTCCGTTACAATTTGACCTGACTACAAAGGCCATTATTTCACCATCAATTCCTTATTCACAGACAGGATCGAATATTCAGATCAAATGTCTGATTAAGAATTATGGTGCTGATAGTGTAGCCAATTTCAACGTTGCCTATAAAGCTGGTAATGCAGCTGCTGTAGTACAAAATCATCCTGCCTTTTTGCTCTCAAATGCAGCTGATACTATTACCTTTACAACACAAATGCCGGTTACTGCAGGTCCTATTGAAATTAAGGTATACACCGATTTAGCCAATGACGGAAATCATTCAAATGATACGCTGAAAATGAATTATTTTGGTGAATATCTGAAATCAGTTCCTTATTCAGAAAACTTCGATAATACCAACAATGAATGGTTCTCTGTTGAAGCAAATACGCTATGGGAAAAAGGTATACCAACGTCTTCTGTTATTAATACCGCTCATAGTGCGCCTAATGTATGGAAAACCAAGCTGAATGCAAATTATACCAATAATAATACAAGTGTTTTGTATACACCAATTTTTGACAATACTGTATTCAGGGCAGATACACTGAAATTCTGGCACTGGGTTGATGCAGAGTTGAATAAAGATGGCGGACATATTGAGTATTCTGATGATGGTGGTGCAACATGGACTGTATTAGGTCATACAACACCTGCTGATACCAATGCAACCAACTGGTATAACAGTACTACTGCCAATATGTGGACAGGTAATGGTACCGGCTGGCAATTATCAAAATACCGGGTTTACAATTTACCAACGATCGGAAATACAATACAATTTAAATTTGTATTTACATCTGATGCTACCAATACCAATAATGGCTGGGCAATTGATGACTTTGAATTAACGCTGGTGCCTATTGCAAAGGATGGTGGTGTAACTTCTATCATTTCTCCAACATCTACATCACTGGTTGGGGATTTAGTTCCGGTAACCGTAATTATCAAGAATTTTGGAACGGATACCTTAACCAATATCCCTGTCAGATACCAGGTTGGAACTGGAGCTATTGTTACCGGAACTTATCCGGGGCCATTAGTACCGGGAGCTTCAGCTAACTATACATTTACACAATCTTATCAGGTAGCTAATGTAAATTATACTTTATGTGCTTACACTGAAATATTTGGTGATATTTATACCCAGAATGATAAGACCTGCAAGAATGTAACCGTTAATCCGGCACAAAAAGATGTTGGTGTTACACAGCTTGTTCAACCAAGTGGATATGTGAGTCAGAATTCAAATGTAACTGTAAAAGTTCAGATCAAGAACTATGGAACACTTACACAAACCTCAATACCTGTGTATTACCAACGTGGAAATCAGACTCCTGTGGGTGAAACCTGGACAGGTAACCTGGTAGCCGGAGATACTGCATATTACACATTTACGCAACAAATGTCAATACCTATCGGAACATCTGTTTCTTTCATGTCATGGACAAAATTGCCGAATGATGCATATCCGTTTAATGACACCATTTCTAAATCCATACCTATTTGTAATGTGGCTTTAGCTGGTACTATAACCGGACCTATTTCGGTAGTTCCTGGTTCTACTCAAACTTATTCAGTTCCTGTCATTTCGAATGCGACTTCCTACAATTGGGTATTAACACCAAGTTCAGCAGGTACTATAACAGGAACAGGAACCACAATAAGTATTCTCTTTAGTTCAACTCCGGGTACAGCCAGTTTATCTGTAAATGGAGTAAGTGCTGCATGTTCAGGTTCAGCATCCACATTGAATAATATTGCAATTGGTGTTGGAGTGGAAGAATATGATGCCAACAGTTTATGGATGGGTCAGAATATGCCTAATCCAACATACGGAATAACAAAAATTGAATATAACCTGCCAACGGCCGGTGATATCAGGTTTGTTGTAATGAATCTTTTCGGTCAGAAAGTTTACGAAACTGAAAATTATGCTTCAGCCGGTAAACATCTTATTAATATGAATGTGAAAGATTTAGCTGCCGGTGTTTATTATTATTCTATCGAATTTAAAGACAAACGTCTGGTTAAAAAGATGGTTGTTAATAAATAAAAATAAACAGATTTTAAATTATAAAGGGCTGTCAGATTATCTGGCAGCCTTTTTTTATGTTTATTAAAAAAGCAATATAATCAATTTTAAAAAGGCTAATTTTTTAAAAATTATTATTTAATTTCTTATTTATTATTGTAACTTTGTGAAAATTGTTAATAATTGTTAATAATTTTACTAAAATATTACAACCTTTTTTAGTTTTTTGCGTCTATATATATAATATAAAATTTACGATTTATATATTAGAATTGAGCATCTAAAAAAGGATTGCTTTATTTTATTGGATTAAAATTTATTAACTAAACATAAATAATTATAAAACAAACCATTACATCATGAGAAAATTAATCTTAATGCTGGTAGCAGTATTCTTTTCAGTTTACCTGCCGGCTCAGACTATTGTGGCATTTCACGAAAACTTTGAAGCTCCCTCTTTTGGCGATAGTGTAACAAGTTCGACAGATCCTGTTGGTGGTATTCAGTGGGCACTGACAACTAATCTTAAAAATTCAGGAAGTTATGCTGATTCAAATAAAATACAGACCGGAACCACGGTTTATTTAACAACCAATTCCTTTAGTACTACAGGTAAAGCAAAGGTAATGTTACAGTTTGCCCAGATATGTAAATTATTATTTAATGATGGAGGTTCTCTGGATGTTTCCATCGATGGTGGTACAACCTGGGTGGGTTTGACCCAGAATGAGTATCGTGGAACCGGAACTTTAATTCAGAGTGGTGGATTTTATAAATTTTCAGAAAGTGCTTATACTGATTGGCTGCCGGGTGATACTGCAACCAAACCTACCAATTTATGGTGGAAAAATGAAATGTTTGATATTTCAAATTTAGCCGGCAATCAGGCCAATGTAAAAATCCGTTTTAAATATTTTGGTAGTGGTGCAGCAGGCAGTACCGGCAGATATGGCTGGTTGCTGGATGACATTTATGTAATGGCTTCTAATAATGAATTAATGCCCCCAACTTTAAGTTTTAAAAATCCGATACTAACGGATAGTGTTTATTTTACAGGACCTTTCAATGTTCAGGCTTATTCCAGGGATTCCTCAGGTATCGGAAATGTACAATTGATTTATAATATCAATGGAGGGCCTGACAATTCAATAGCAATGACCAATACAGGTGACAGCACCTATAGTGCAGACATCCCATCTCTTGCATACAATAATACCATAAATTACAGGATAATATCCTATGATATTTACAATAACAGTAAGAGTATACCCTCAGGATACAAGACTTTTTATGTCAGAAAAGGAGTACCCACTGTAATTGTCGGGACAGGAACAACAACAGGGAACCTTAGTCCTGTATATGTGGCAGCAGCTGCAGATGCAAATTTGTTCAGTTATAATGCATTTGTAATTGAAAAGACAGAATTAAATACTGGCGGAACCATTGAATCACTTGCATTCAATAAATCAGATGCCAATGGGTATAATTTAAGCAATGCTACCTTAAGAATTTATATTAAGGGAATAGGTACTTCAACAGCCGCTCCTACAACCTATGCGGGCTATGTAACCGCTTTTAACGGAGCAACCAAGGTTTATGAAAATCTGGCACAGAATCTGAATACAGCAGCAGGCTGGCAGACATTTTTATGCAATGCAGGAAGTTATAATGTAACGGGTGCTGAAAATATTATGGTTTTTGTAGAATGGTTTCGTCCCGGTAATGCTACCGGAGCCATTCCATTTTATTATAACACAGCAGCAGGCAAATCGAGTATTTTTTATGGTACCGGAGCAATTCCTTCCACTGCAAATACTACCGGACAGCGTGCTAATGTAAAGCTTAACTTTCAATCGAGTAACGCAGCCATAGATGCAACGGTATTTAATTTTGCATCCCCCACTTCACCAATGGCAGCCAATCAGATAGTACCGGTAAGTGTAAGTGTAAAGAATCTGGGAACCACACCATTAACCTCAGTTAATGTACACTGGATGGTCGACGGACAATATCAGGGTATGGTTGCATGGCCGGGTGGTAATTTACAGCAGGATTTTGTAAGTTCTCCATTCACATTGGGTAATGTTAACTTATCGATAGGACCTCATATATTAAGAGCCTGGACAGAATCACCCAATGGTGTACCTGATCAGCAAACTGCCAATGATACCATGACTTATAATGTATTTGCCTGCGCCAATATGAGCGGTACATTTACTGTAGGAACAACATCATCCAATTTCCCTACATTAAATGATGTGTATACTGCATTAAATAATTGCGGTATCAGTGGTCCGGTAACCTTTAAACTGGCAAGCGGAACCTATCTGCAGCAACTGGTATTTCCTTTGTTTAATAATGTTTCAGCTGTCAATACCATTACATTTGAATCTGCAACAGGAAATCCGAATGATGTAATTTTCCAGTACAGTTCAACGGCAGCTGCTGATAATTATGTTTTACGTTTTGATGCTTCAAATTATATAAAAGTCAGAAATATGACTTTTAAGAATTTAGGAACAACTTATGGACAAGTAATCGAATTTACCAATGGAGCATCTTATAATACACTCGAAGGATGTAAAGTGCAGGCACAGATAGGTGCGACATCATCAACTGTTAGAGGGATTACTAATTCAACCACAACATTTGAACATTATAATAAGATTAAAAACAATGAAATTATAGGTGGATACTATGGTGTGTATTTCTACGGAACATCGGCAACCAAGGAAAAAGGAAATGTTTTTGAAGGAAATACTATAAAGGATTTTTATTACTATGGATTGTATATGTATTATCAGGATACCAATTCTGCCATAAGAAATTACATCAATAACTCGGCAGCTTCAGGAGTTGTTTATGCATTTTATTCTTATTATTGTGATAATTCAACTTATCTTAGAAATAAAATTATTGTAAACGGTAGCTCAACCGCATATTGTATGTATATGTATTACAACAATACTGCAGGAACCGGAACAAGTTTGGTAGCCAATAACTGGGTAAGTCAGTCAGTCGGAACAGCTGTATATGGAATTTATAATACATCATCAAAAAATATAAGATACTTTTACAATTCTCTTAATATATTGGGAGGAACAACTACATATTATGCATTTTATTCATCCGGAGCAACCGGACTTCAACTTAAGAATAATATATTTGTAAATAAAGGAGGCGGATATAGTTTATATGCAGCAACCGGACAGATAGATTCAAGTAATTATAATAATTTTTATTCCAGTGGAACCAATTTGGCATACTGGGGCGTAGCCTGCACATCATTGGCTGCTTTACAAACCGCCAGCGGCAAGGATCAGAATTCCATGAATATTGATCCGCAATATACAAGTGTAAGTGATTTGCATATCAATAATTTTTCACTTATAAATATGGGTAACCCTGTTCCCGTTGTTACTGATGATATTGATGGGGAAACCCGTTCAACTACTCCAACCATAGGTTCTGATGAAATCCTTATTCCTACCAATGATGCCGGTTTATTTAAGATAAATAATCCAACCGCTTCCATTTCTACATTAAATCAAAATATTAAGGTTACTGTAAAACATATTGGATCTACAGCTTTAACCTCGGCAACTATCAGATATTCTGTTAATGGCGTATTGCAAACACCGGCATATAACTGGACAGGCAATCTTGCTCAGTTTGCCCAGGATTCAGTGGTAATCGGTAACTTTACGTTTAATTTAGGTATCAATACATTAAAAGTATGGACTGAAATGCCCAATAATGTGACGGATGTATTTAATTCCAATGATACATTAAAATTAACAATAGTGGCTTGTTCTGGTCCAATGAGTGGTAATTATACCATAGGAGGAACAGGTGCTAATTTTGCCAGTTTTAGTGATGCTATTTTAATTTTAAAGAACTGTGGTGTTAATGCTCCTGTTGTATTTAACGTAAATCCCGGTTCTTATACTGAACAATTTATTATACCGGCAATTCCCGGTATTTCGCCTACCAATACAGTAACTTTTAAAGCAGCAAATAACGATAGCAGCAGTGTAATTATAGATGCCGGTTCAGGCGCGCTGGGAAATTTTGTTGCTAAGTTTGATGCTGCACAATATATTACGATTTCTAAAATGACTTTAAAAAATGAGGTTGCTACAGGAAGAGTAATAGATATATCAAACGGTTCAAGTTATATTACAATAACAAACTGTGTTCTGAAATCACAGGTAGGTGCTACAAGTTCTACGGCTATTCCTGTTTATTCATTAAATGCCTCACTTGAAAATTATCTTACTATTAAAAATAACCAGATCATTGGAGGTTATTATGGCATTTATATGTATGGTGTAAGCACAACATCCAGAGAAACAGGAAATATTATCCAAAATAATGTTATTAAGGATTTTTACTATTATGGAATGTATTTATATTATATGGATGGTATTACAGTTAAAGGTAATATTATTCAGAATGCCACAACTTCAGGCGTTGTATATGCAATGTATTCCTATTATAGTGAAGGTGGAACCTATGTAAAAAATGATTTCAGGATCAGCAGTTCATCTACCAATTATATCATGTATTTTTCTACAAACACTACTACAGCTGCACCGACTCTTGTTGCTAATAACTTTGTCAGCCAGTCAGTGGGAACAGGAGGAGTATATGCAATTTATAATGTTGGTTCCAATAATATGAATTATTACAACAACAGTATAAATGTTAAAAACGGGTCAACTTCATCTTATGCCTGTTATGTTTCAAGCGGAACCGGAAATAATTTTGTAAATAATAACTTTATCAATACCGGTGGAGGCTACGCTTACTATGTTTCATCTGCAACTTATGTAAATATTTCCAATTATAATAACATCTATAGTACCGGTGCAAATTATGCATACTGGGGTTCAGCCTGTGCTAACTTAGCCGCATTAAAAACCTTAAGTGGTAAAGATCAGAACTCAATTTCAACCGATCCAATGTTCTTTGGTATCAACGATTTACATACCGATAATGTAGCATTATTTGCCAAAGGAACAACTGTTGCAGGCGTTACAGATGATATTGACGGACAAACAAGACCGGCATTACCTTGTATTGGTGCGGATGAATTTATTGTTTTGCCCTATGATGCCAAACTTAAATCATTATATACTTTTGGTAAACTTCCGCTAAACGGCGGTGCACCACATCAGGTAAAATCGATTATCAGAAATGTTGGTGCCAATACACTGACCAATCTGAATGTAACCCTGAATATCACCGGAGCCAATACATTTACAAATGTAAAAACCACAACTTTAACACCAGGTGCTGAAGATACTATTAGTTTTGACAATTTTACCCCGGCAACCCTCGGTTTAAATAATGTAAAAATTTCAATTCCTTTGGATAGCAATATGGCTGATAATGTACTCAATTACCGTCAGGAAATAACTGATAGTATATATGCTTATGCTGATACTACTGCACCAAATACATACTTAGGCTTTAATACGGGCTCCGGTTTATTTTTAGCTAAATATTTCATCAACGGTTCTAAATTAATATCCAAAGTAGGTGCCTATATAACCAATTCAAATACTATCGGACAGCGCTTATATGCTGTTATTCTCAACTCGAATGGGGTTTTGATTGATACATCCTACAGTAAAATAATTACTGCAAGTGATACCAATTCTTGGGTAACTTTCAATATGCTTAATCCTTCAGCAAGTTCAACGGTAAATAATTTTGTTTATGTCGGGTTTGCACAAACTGTAGGAAGCAGTGGTTACTATCCATTGGGTTGTCAGAAGGAAGTTCCGACCCGAAGGGGAGCTTTTTATTATACTACAACAATGACGGGAGGTCTTAGCAACCTTACAGAAACTACCCAGTTTGGCAGGTTTATGATACAGGCTACACTCGCTCCGCCGGCACATAAAGATGCATCTGTAGTTCAGATTGTTACACCTAATACTGGCTGTAATTTATCCAATGAAATTGTTTCCATAAAAATACTGGATGCCGGTCAGGATACCATTTACGGCGGACAAAACACGCTGATGGCTTATTATGCATTGAAAACATCTGCCAATACACTGGTAAATATCGTTTCACAGCAAGTTACAGATACTATCCTGCCAGCTCAAAATAAATTGTTTACATTCACAACACCACTTAATATGCCTGCTGCAGTTCCTGATTCTAGCTATAAATTGATCAGTTGGGTTAATTTACAGAATGACCCTTATCCATCCAATGACAGCTTGACAAAAACTGTAAAATCTGTCTTTACTCCTCCAGCTCCTGTTGTCAATTCACCTGTAAATATTATTTTTGGTAATAGCACTACATTAACAGCAATATCATCAGATACTGTGAACTGGTTTGCTCATTTAACCGATACAGCAGCATTTGCTACCGGGCCATCCTATACTACACCATTACTAACCGATACAACTACCTATTGGGTTGCTGCAGGACATTCAGCCGGCAGTTCAGCTTATGTTGGCGAAGTTGCTCCTTTATCAACGGCAGGTACAGGTGGGGGCTTAACTACTTATGTTAATTTTGATGCAATTTCAAATTGTATAGTTAAATCAGTTGACATTTTCCCATATGGTACAGGTGCTGGAACAGTTACCATCGAATTAAGAACATCAACAGGTACACCTATTATGTCTCAAACATTTAATGTAACTGGTACTACTTCACCACTAAGTCCTGCTCAAACATGTGTTTTGAATTTCCCAGTTACAGCAGGTACGAGTTACCGTTTAGGGATTAATTCATGGACCGGTGGTGTAACCAATTTATACCGCGATTTAACGGGTACCTATCCATATACTATTCCTAACGTATTAAGTATAACCGGTACTTCTCTTGCTCCTTATTTTTACTTCTTCTATCACTGGAATGTTAGCTGGGGTACTGGTAGTGGAGGTTGTTATAGTGCCAAAGTACCTATAAAAGTTAATGTATCTCCCGGAAGAGATGCAACTGTTACAAAAATTTTATCACCAAATGATGGTTGTGGACTAATGAATCAGTCTGTACAGATAAAAATTAAGAACAGAGGTAATCTGGCTATCCTGAGCAGCCAGAATTCACTTACTGCTTATTATGGTATCAAACAGAATAATAACATTGTTAATGTTGTAAGTGAAGCCGTTGCATTGAATATTAATGGCGGAGACTCTACATTATTCACATTTGCTACTCCTGTTTCACTACCAACAGTTAGTGCTGACTCAAATTATACCCTGATTGCATGGACCAATCTGATAGGTGATTTAAATATTAATAATGATACAACAACAAGAGTCGTTAAATCAAAATATACTCCTCCAACTCCAATTTTAGCTACCCAGACCATTGCTTATGGAAGTACAGCTACATTTAACTATCCATCCAATGATTCAATTTACTGGTTTGCCAATGCTGCTGATACTATTCCTCTTGCTTCAGGTTCTCAGTTTACCACACCTAATTTATATGATACAACTACTTATTATGTAAATGCTTCATCTTCATCAGGCACAGGAACCAATATAGGATTATTGGCAGTATCCACACATTCAGGCGGTGGTGCATCTGCATCAGGCTATGGTCCTGAATTGTATAATGATGGTAATATACCTGTTTATGGTACTACAGGAACATATCTCTGGGGTTGGGTAACTACCAATGGCTGGATTGAATATACCTGGACTACACCCAAAACATTTACCATGGTTAAATTCTTTAAAGATAACCGTCCAATGACAACCTGTACATTTGAATACTGGAATGGTTCGGCATATGTTAGTTTTTATAATTATAACAGTGCTGTAATTGATGATAGTGTTATTTTCCCGCCTGTTACTGCAACAAAATTGAGATTTAATACTATTGCAGGAGCTTCCAATCCTAATTTCAGAGAAATTCAGGTATTTAATACTGCTGTCGGTTGTACAAGTCCAAAGGCACCTGTAACTGTTATCGTTACCGGTATACCTGCTCTGGATATTGCTGTAACTGCTATACCGGAACCATTGAATACTGTGGTAACCGGAGCGTTAACCCCTGTAAAGGTTAAATTAACAAACTGGGGATCTTCTACAGTAACATCAGCCATTCTTAACTGGTCTGTAAATGGTTTGGTACAAACCAGCGTGCCATGGAGCGGTACATTAACAAGCGGACAGTCTACTTCAACAATTACCCTGGGCAGTTATACATTTGCCAGTGGCTTAAGTACCATCAAAGCCTGGTCATCATTACCAAATGCACAAGCCGATATGTATCCTTTGAATGATACCACCAAGAAAAGTGTTATGGGTTGTTTAACAGGTACCTTTACCATTGGTGTGGGTAAAAACTTCCCTAATTTCACAGCTGCATTAAATGCACTGGATAGTGTAGGCGTTTGTGGTAATGTTGTATTCCTGGTTGATTCCGGAGTATACAATGAAAGGCTTTTCATTTATCCTATTGCCGGAGCAGGTCCGAATTCAACCATTACCTTTACTTCAGCCAGTGGCGACAGTACCAAGGTAGTATTACATTATACCCTCGGTTCAGCAGCCTGGGCAATGAAATTTATAGGAGGTAGTTATTATAAATTCAATAAAATGACCTTATCTGTTTCCGGTAGTAATACCTGGAGCCGTATTATGGAATTGGCCAATGGAGCCAACCATAATGAAATTTCTAATTGTAGAATAGAAGGAATCCCAACAACAACAACAACTAATTATGAACTGATATATGCCAGTGGAGCAGGAATCGACGATAATAGCTTTATAAACAATTTATTCCTGAATGGTGGTTATGGTATTTATTTATATGGATCCTCTACAACAAGTTTGCAGAAGCGAAACAAAATTATCGGCAATACCTTTAAGGACTTTTATTACTATGGAATTTATCCGGGTTATCAGGATACATTGACAGTATCGGGTAATACGGTAATGAACGCATCTACATCTGCAACAGTTTACGGATTATATTCATATTATAACAGTAACAGTATATTTACTAAAAATAAAATAATTGCAACCGGTACAGGTACCAATTATTGTATGTATATGTATTACAACAATAGTGTATCAGGAAGCAGTCTGGTTGCCAATAATTTTGTTTCACAATCCATTGGTACTGCTGTTTATGGCATTTATAGCTATTATTCAAATAATATGAATTATTACAATAATTCTGTAAATGTAACAGGTGGTTCTTCTTCATATTATTCTTGTTATATGTATTATGGTACAGGTAATAATGTTGTAAATAATATTTTCTCCAATACCGGTACAGGCTATGCTTATTATGTTTCAGTTGCTACCAGCATCAACATAAGTAATTACAATGATTTCTATACAAATGGTACAACACTTGCTTATTGGGGAGCAGCTTGTGCAAATTTAGCTGCATTAAAAACAGCCAGTACAAAAGATAATAATTCACTTTCTGTAAATCCAAATTTCTTCTCAGTCAGCGATTTGCATCTTGTAAACTTTGATTTGGACGGAAAAGCAACACCATTATCATCAGTACCTGATGATATTGACGGAACCCTAAGGAACACTACAATACCTGACATAGGTGCTGATGAATTTGTTTTGCCTAATAATGATGCAGGTGCTGTTGCAGTTATTTTACCAACAAATCCTACGACTACAGGTATTCAGCCGGTTAAAGTCTCCATTAAGAACTATGGAGTATTAAATCTGACTTCTGCATCAATCAGATGGAGTGTAAATGGCGTAACTCAACCCAATTATGCATGGTCTAATAATATAGCTTCCGGTAGCCTTGATACTGTTGTAATCGGAAACTATAATTTTACTGCAGGTGCTGCAAACTTCAAAGTGTGGACAAGTTTACCCAATGGTGTTGCTGATCAGCTTAACATGAACGATACCATGTATACAACTATTATTGCGTGTTCTGGACCTTTATCCGGTAATTATACAATTGGTCCTGGTACCGGTTCAAATTTCCAGACGATAAACAATGCAATTCAGGTATTAACATACTGCGGTGTTTCTGCACCGGTAACATTTAATATCCAGTCAGGAACATATAACGAACAATTGTTAATTCCTGCAATTCCCGGTGCTTCTGCAGTAAATACTATTACATTTAAATCTTTAACAAATGATAGTACAGCTGTTATTGTCAACTATAATCCAACATCTTCAACTGCTAATTATGTTGTAAAATTGAATGCTGCTGATTACATTAAATTCAAATACATGAGCTTTACCAACAGTACTGCAGGTTTAGGCAGAGTTGTAGAACTGGCCAACGGTGCAAGTTACAATGAGTTTTCAAATAACATTATTCAGACAGCTCTTTCTACAACATCTACGTCTTGTCCTGTTTATTCCTATAATACCATTGACGAAAAGAATATTATTGCCAATAATGTAATTTCGGGCGGTTATTATGGTGTCTATTTCTATGGTGTGAGCACATCATCCAAAGAAAAAGGGAATATGATTCTTAATAATGTTATTAAAGATTTCTATTATTATGGATTATATCTGTATTATCAGGACAGTGTAACTGCAATTGGGAATACTATCCGTAACAGTGCAGCTTCAGCAACAGTATATGGTTTCTATTCCTATTATTGTGATAATATGAATTATCAGAAGAATAAGATCTTACTGGATAATACAGGAACTACCTATGCAATGTACATTTACTATAATAACAGTAGCAGTGGCAGTGGCCTTGTAGCCAATAACTTTATTACTCAATCTGCAAGTGCAACAGTATATGGAGTCTATCATTACTATACCAATAATGATAAATTCTATAACAATTCTATCAATACCCTGGGTGGTGCAACCTATTACAGTATTTACATGTATTATGGATCCAACAATATCCTGCGGAATAATAATGTTGTAAATTATGGAGGCGGCTATGCCATTTATTCATCAGTTGCAACTTCTATCAGCGCAAGTAATTATAATAATTTCTATACTACAGGAGCAACATTGGGTTACTGGGCCGGAGCAGCTGCAAATTTAGCTGCATGGAAAACCATGAGCGGTAAGGATACCAATTCTGTTTCGCTGGATCCAATGTATATTTCTGCTTTTGATCTGCATCTTTACCTGCCGATGCTGAATAATCTCGGTATGCCGGTAGCTGAAGTTACAGATGATATTGACGGACAAGCAAGAAGTGCCACTACACCTGACATTGGTGCTGATGAATACAGTCCATTACAATACGATTTAACAACAAGGGCCATACTTTCACCGGTTATTCCTTATTCACAGACTGGAGGAAATATTCAGATTAAATGTCTGATTAAAAATTATGGAGCTGATAGTGTAGGTAATTTCAATGTTGTCTTTAAAGCGGGCAATGCAGCAGCAGTTGTTCAAACTTACCCTGCTTATTTGCTTTCCAATAAGGCTGATACCGTTACATTTACAACACAAATGCCTGTTACAGCTGGTCCATTTGAAATTAAGGTATACACCGATTTAACCAATGATGGAAATCATTTAAATGATACATTAAAAATGAATTATTTTGGTGAATATATTAAAGGTGTACCATATTCTGAAAACTTCGATAATACTACAAACGAATGGTTCTCTGTTGAAAACGGAAGCTTATGGGAAAAAGGTGTACCAACGGCATCGGTTATCAATGCTGCACACAGTGCACCAAATGTATGGGCTACCAAATTAAATGGAAATTATACCAATAGTAATACCAGTTATTTGTATACTCCAATATTTGACAATACCGTATTCAGGGCAGATACATTGAAGTTCTGGCATTGGGTAGATGCAGAGTTAAATAAAGACGGCGGACGTATTGAATATTCAGATAATGGTGGTTCAACCTGGACAACAATGGGTCAAATAACACCTGTAGATACCAATGCAACCTATTGGTATAACAGTACTACTGCCAATATGTGGACGGGTACCGGTGCAGGCTGGAAACAATCCAAATACAGGGTGTATAATTTACCTACTATGGGAAATACCATTCAATTCAGGTTTGTATTCTCATCAGATGCAGCTAATGTTAATAACGGATGGGCAATTGATGATTTTGAATTAACCCTGGTACCGATTGCTCAGGATGGAGGTGTAACTTCAATTGTTTCACCTGCATCAATATCACTGGTTGGGGATTTAGTTCCTGTAACGGTTAATATTAAAAACTTTGGTACAGCTGCTTTAACCAATGTTCCTGTCAGATATCAGGTTGGAACAGGAGCTATTGTTACCGGAACTTATCCGGGACCATTGGCACCAGGTGCTTCAGCAAACTATACGTTTACACAACCTTATCAGGTGGCCAATGTAAATTACAGTATTTGTGCTTATACAGAAATATTTGGTGATATTTATTTACAGAATGATAAGTACTGCAAAACTGTAACCGTTAATCCGGCACAAAAAGATGTTGGTGTTACACTACTTGTTCAGCCAAGTGGATATGTGAGTCAAAATTCTTCTGTAACTATTAAAGTACGGATCAGAAACTATGGAACTCTCACACAGACTTCAATACCTGTGTATTATCAACGTGGAGCTCAGATTCCTGTTGGCGAAACCTGGACAGGAACATTGCTGGCAGGTGATTCTACAGATTATTCATTTACACAACAATTGATAATACCAATTGGTACATCTGTTTCTTTCATGTCATGGACACAATTGCCAAATGATGCATATCCGTTTAATGACACCATTTCAAAATCAATACCTATTTGTAGTGTGGCTGCAGCTGGTACTATAACCGGTCCTGTTATTGTAACTCCGGGTTCAACCCAAACTTATACTGTTCCAACTATTTCAAATGCAATTTCCTATAATTGGGTATTAACACCAGCATCAGCCGGTACAATAACTGGATCAGGAACTTCAATATCAGTTACGTTTAGTCCTACATTCAGTTCAGCCAGTTTATCAGTAAACGGAGTAGGAACTGTTTGTTCGGGTACTGTATCTTCAATATCAATAGGAATTATTGGAGTTGATGAATACGATGCCAACAGTTTATGGCTGGGTCAGAATATACCTAATCCAACAGCTGGTGCAACAAATATTGAATATAATTTGCCATCAGCAGGGGATATCAGGTTTGTTGTAATGAATCTTTTCGGACAGAAAGTTTATGAAACTGAAAATTATGCTTCAGCCGGTAAACACCTGATTAATCTGAATGTAAAGGATTTGGCTGCCGGTATTTATTATTATACTGTAGAGTTTAAAGACAAACGTCTGGTTAAGAAGATGGTTGTTAATAAATAAAATCTGTTATAAAATGGAAAGAGGGCTACTATCTGATATTAGCCCTCTTTTTTTGTGTGCCGGGCATGGCGAGTATATTTGACGGTGTAAAATTGCAATTTGATTAAATATTTTTTTGAGACAGTAGATAATTCTTAAATTTTTTTTAGCTTAGCGCCCTAAAAATTATGAATCTTAATGCATGCTTGTGATGCATTGTTAACTGCTAAAACTTTTATGGGAAAATTTATGCTTGTCGAAGAACTTGATAGTTTGTTGAATGCTAACTATACCGATGTTGACCAACGCAATACTGTTGAATGTATTGATTTACTGAAACAAAAAATAGAACTGCTGGGAAAAATAATTGATAGCCTTCCTGTTGCTGTTTATATTAATGATTATAAAAATATAAAGCATATATGGGGCAATGAACTTGCTGAAAAAAGGATGGGAGCATCTATTCAGGAAATAAATGAAAAAGGTATTGATTGGTATTTGAGCCATTATTGCCCCGAAGATATAGCGCATATTAAGGAAAGTATTAATGCTTACAATGAAAATAAGATTACTGAATTTTCGAGGGTTTATAGAATAAAGCCCGAAGGAGCGCTTCAATGGCAATGGAGTTATAGCAAATCTACAGTTTTCTCAGAAGATAATGAAATCCCGAATAAGTTAATTCTGGGAATTGCTATAGATCTTTCGTCGGATTTAAAAACCATTAGCCAGATGGAAGAGATGGTGAAAGAAAATGCCAAATTAAAAAACAAATTGGTTTTAGAGTCTCTGACAAAAAGAGAAAAAGAAGTTTTGCAATTTATTTCAAAAGGGAAAAAATCAAAAGAAATTGCCCAACATTTAAATATCAGCTTTCACACGGTTGACACACATCGCAAAAATATTTCCAGAAAATTAGAATTACACAGTATGGCTTCTCTTGCAGCATTTGCTGTTGAAAATGGATTGTAGCTTAATGGATCAGGCAGAAAACATGGGGAATGTGACGATTCTTTAATTTTGTAATTTTGCGATTTGGTGAATTATTTAAAATAGCACACTGATGACACGGATTGTTAATGATTATCACAGATAAGTGATTGAGTACTTCAATTCTACTCTATGAACTGTTATCTCTACGTAGCCGGACTGCCCTCAAATACTTTATGTTACAAATCAAATAGTATCAATTAGGAATAAGGAATTTGGAAACCGGAAATTTGATTCAGTAACAATAACTTATAATTCATAATTTATAACTCATAACTTTAAATACACCTCCTATTATTTAACAAAAAATACCTTAATTAAGGTATTTTTTGTTGTTATTTATTTATATATTTTTGGAACATAATTTTATTACAATGCTATATATTAAAGCAAATAGCAGATCGAGGACTCAGGCAGGCAGTTTCATTAATGTGAATCATTAAATTAGTGCTCAGGCATGGATTCTAATTATTGAGAACATTCCAACGAGGGCACGGTGAATGATTCTCACTAATGAGAACGGTCCAACGAGGGCACGGTGAAAGATTCTCACTTTATTAATTAAAAGCGGATAACTAGGACTATCAAATCTCAAATAAATAATTTAATACTTAGAAATTATGAAAATCAACAACATCCATTTAGTAAGTCTTCGCAACGCTGAACATTATCAGTTTCAGACCGAATTTAAAAATCTGGTAGAAAAATCTACAGCCCTGGCACTGGGTATTGATGCCCGGTTTCAAAACTATCTGTCAAAATATACCGAAGAAAGCGAAGCGTTGGTATATATCACTAAAAATTCTCAGACTGATGCATTGGTCAATGCCGATTCACATCGCGATCAGATTTTCCGCGGCTTGTGCGATACTGTGAAAGCAGCCTGTAATCATTTTGTTCCGGCAAAAGCCGAAGCCGCTAAAAAACTGATGATTATTTTTGATACTTATGGAAATCTTACTTCTGAAGCATATAATGAAGAAACTGCAAAAATCAATTCATTGTATAAAGAATTGAATGAAAACCATGCTGCTGAAATTAATTTACTGGCTATTACCGATTGGGTTGAAGAACTTAAAGCCGGCAACCTCAAATTTGAAAATATAAAGAACGAACGTTACAACGAAGAATCTGCAAAAACCACGCTTCGTATGAAACAGGTCCGTATCGAAATAGATAAACAATATCAGGAAATAATAAACTTAATCAATGCTTTGATTTTGGTAAATGGCGAAAGTCAATACAAAGATTTTGTAACAGAAATGAACCACCGCATTGTAAATTCGAAAGAAATAATCGCTAAACGTAAAGCTAAAAGTGCGAAAGACGATGCTGCGTTTGTAACAGAGAAAGTATAAAATAAAAGAAGGAGGCTGTCAAATTTGAGACAGCCTTTTTTTGTATGTCCCAAGCTCAGCGAAGATGCAAGAAATTATGCAGAAAAGCTTAGTGTAAAAGATATTATAACGATAGACAGTGTACTAATAACTTATTGAGAAGTTAATATAGCGACGAAGTCTGCCCTCGCTTTGGCTAACCGCACAATACTTCACCGGGCGGGTAACATATTGTTTAGTTTAAAAGAATTTCTTCAATTTCATCACTCGCTTTTTTCAGGAGTTTTTTCGTTTTGTCTTTAAGCTGCTGGGCTTGTTGTCGTATATCTGTAATGTGTTTTACAATTTCACTTTGTTTGTCAAGCGGTGGAACTGGAATTCTTGCAGATAATATTTGCTCACTGCTAATATTAATTTGAACACCCCTTGCACCCATTTTATTGTAATATTCTTTTACCATTCTTGCACCAAGAATTTCTTTTAAATAACCTATATTTATTATGCTTGTATTAAAGTCAAATAGTTTACCCACTCTTTGGTTTAGCAATAATTTTCTGTCATTTGAATTTGAAATAATAGTTGGAACACCAAGTATTTTAGGGTCTCCAGCCATATCAGTCATTGCAATAATTACATCTCCATCAATAAGCAAAAAATCTTTGTAGGTTTCTGCATATTCATTTGGTAAATATCGTGGATTGTAGTCTGGGTCAAATACATTATTTGGTCTGATATTGCTCATTCGAACATTAAGTGTTTCGGAAAATTCTGTATAGTCAGAACTTTTAAAAGCATAGCCATTTTGTAAATCACAAACTGATGAAAGTTTTATCAATTTATATTTACTTTTATTTATGCAATTTTCTAATTCAACAAAATAACTTTTATAATAAAAAGGGTCATATCTATTTCCAGATAATTGTTTATAGGTAGAAATAAAAATTCTGTTTTTTATAATATTCTCGGGTTGGATAGGTAAGGTTATGCCTAACTCTTTCATTAAGATATTATCAATGCTAGCTAATATTTTTTCTGCTTCTGCTTCATTTTTTTGTTTTTGTTCAATTACTTTATTCGTGATTTGTAGAATCCGTTTATCTTGAATAATTGGAATAGAAAGCAATGCAGGATAATCTAATGCTGGTCTTGTTCCACCGGTACTTCTTCGGCTTGCTAATTTTTCGCCAATGTCAGAATTTAGAAAGGCTGCAAGTGTTTCACTAATTTCTTTGCTTCCTGTTTTGATCACACAAACGTGTTGATTGATATTACCGATAAATCCATCAGGTGCAACGGAAGCAACTGCCATTCGCCCAACGCCTGTAATTTTTACCAATAAATCTCCTGCTGAAACCTGACTTCGTTTCAACATTCCGTTATGTGTTTTATGGTTTATGTATTTGCAGTCGTCAAATTCCAAAACACCGGTTGGCGAAAGATTTTGAACTCTTAAAAACGGTATGCCATTTTCTTTTTCTGCATAATACAATTCGCTTTCGGTCGTCTTTGGTGTTGCTCCGCTTGAAATACTTACAACGTAATCTCTTAATTTCTTAGGCTTCTTGGTTAATATCTTCTTTTCAAGTTCTAATAATTCAGGAATATAAAAGAATGGATCAAGGCGTTTTTCCAATTCGCTTTTTTGCAAAATAAAAATCCGTTGAGGATTGAGTGAATTTGAAATTGTATAACTGCTCATTACTTTTTAGGCTTTTTGGGGTTAAGTTTTTTAGCAGTATTATTTTCGGGTAAAATTGATTTTGCATTTAATGGGCTAACTACTTTTCTCCCTGTTTTGGCTTCGAGTTCTATCATAGCTACCTTTGCTACATTACCACCCTGTTTTGCAACTTTTTTACTGGCTTCAAAGTCTTTAGGTTTTACGGCTTGCGAAATGTCTTTGGTAGAAGCTTCGGCTAGCATATTCAATATGAGTTCGGTATTGGTCATATTGTCGCGCAGGTTTTCTTTTTTTAAGCCTTTCAGTATTTTATATTCTTTAGTAGTCTTCCCTGCCCAAGCTTTGGTAATAATATCGGTAAGACTTGCAAATTGCTGTCCTTCTTTTAATCCTCTTTTTTTCCATTCATCGGTTAATTCTTTTCGTATTTCGATGCTTTTGATGCGTTGGTTAATCCAGTTTTCTGAATAGCCTAATTGTAAATATTGCGCTAAAGCCCTGTCAATAGTTAATTCGGGGTCTTGCATTTCGTCTAAACGTTCTGAAGCTAATTGTGCTAACCAAAGTTTAAAAGGTTCAGCTTTAGGCGAAGGAATGGACTGAATAAGCCTAAAAAGTTGTTCTGTGTCGGCAACATCAGTCAGATAAAATTTACCATCTGCCGATTGCATTTTCAGTTGTCCGATTTTTTCGGACAACTCACTACCTTCTTTTTTTAGTTTGGCTTTCAAATCACTCCAATATTTCCTTGGTCTATCGCTGTTGGTTAATATTTCAATTACATCAATAATAGATATATACCATTTCTCTTGTTCTTCATTCCACAGCGTTCTTACCTTTTTATCTTCAAAAAGTTGAATGGCATTTTGTTGTTTCATTTTTTCAGTTTATTTGTTCAAACAGATAAATCGGAATTTCCGATTTATCTGATCAATTACTTCTCTGTTTTGTTAATATGAGCAATGAACTTTGTAAGTTCTTTCCCTATTTCAGTCAGTTCATTGTTGTTTGTGCTTCGTCCTGTGGCATCATAGCCTATATCTTCGGCAATTGCCATAAAAATAGGATAGTCGTCTAAAGCCATTTGTTTTATATAAAAGTATTTTTCAGTTAATTCTTCTTTAAATAAATTCACTTTGTCGGTAAATGCAGTTTGAATAGCAGATTTGTCAACCTGTATCAGTTCTGTAATTTCTTTTTTATTTGCCTTTGGATTATTCTTTTTAGCTTCTTCTTCTAATGTTTTTATTGCAGTTGCTTTTTCCTTTTCCCATGTTGAAATGGTGTCAATATATTTACCGTCGGTTTTAACTTGCTCTTTTAATTTTTCTTTTTGATTGCTGATTTTTTCACTTTGTTTCTCTTTGTGTTTACGTACAAACAAAACTGAACTTTTAACCCCTGCTCCGGTAGCACTAAAGGCCGTTTGTGGCATTGAAACAACTGCAACTATTCGATACATTTCTTCAATGTTATCTCTAACATATTGCAAGCTGCTGTTGGTTAAAATTCCATCAGGAACAACAATTGCCAAATATCCATGTTCTGTCAAGAATTTATGGCACTGTTCCAAAAACAAAACTTCAGTAGATTGGCTGTCACGCATCACAGCTTTGCCGCTTGCGTTTGTATTTAGCCAGTCCACTTCTTTTACTGCTAGAGTGTACTGGTGCATATATGCCTTTTCATTTTGCTTAATGCTGCTACCAAAAGGTGGATTGGTAATGATAAAATCAAAACTTCCATAAACAAATTCTTTGTTTTTTGATTTGGCTTGCATATCTGTATCACTCAACAGACCATCAGATGCAATAACATTGGTGTGTCCATCATCGTGAATAATCATATTCATTTTAGCGGTTCTTGCAATTTGATTATTGATTTCTATTCCGAATAAATTCTTCTGCGCAAAGTTATGCCAGTGTGCTTTATGCTCGACAGCATCTTTGTTTAAATCATAAAACTGATTTGCTTGTTCTCTTACTTTGTCTAAAGCATGTAAGAGAAATCCACCACTACCACAACTTGTATCTAATACTCTAGATTTGTGAGTAATTGGTAAACAATCAACTATAAATTTCACTATTGGTCTTGGTGTAAAATATTGCCCAAAATCACCACGGAAGAAACTTCCCATAAAAGTTTCAAATGCTTTTCCTTTGCTGTCAAGGTCTGTTTTATTAAGGTTTATACGCTGAAAGTATTTCACAATTGTTAACGTTTCTTGAGCAGTAAGTTTAATACCATCTGTAAAAACTTCAGGAGCTTCTTTTTCTCCAACAGCATAAATCTTTTTTACTCTGTCCAATAATTCTTCAGGCGTTTCATCTCTAAAAAGTTGGAAATCGTATGGTTCTCCTGCTATTCTTGCATGTTTTTCATCCCAAATTTTACAGAAGATTAATTTATCTAATTCGTCAAATGCTTCACTGGGATTGCGTTGTCCACCTCCCCAAAGCGCCTGATGTGCTTGAATGAAAATTTTTGTTAATTCGTTTTCACTAACTATTTCAAGTTCAAAAAACTTTTGTTTTGCGTTTAAGTCCGGTTCTTTTACAACATTGGTTTCTGTTTCGCCTTCCGATTGAACAAAACCGCCTTTCACATATTTGTATGGTGCTAACTTGTTTACACCATATTGCGGAATATCAGGAATAGCAATTCTACTTCTCGGTTTCTCTTTCGGAACTTCGTAATACTCATTGATTATTTTTGAAGTTGTCCATACGTATTTTCCACCTTCAGCAACACAATAACTGTAAGCTTGATCAACTGCAATTTTAAATTGTTGGTCTGTAATCTCTTCTTTTTTGCATTCAACTAAAATGTAAGTTTGTTCACAATCATCGTCTGCATATACAATGATGTCAGCTTCTTTAGTTTCAGAACCCATTTGTACTGATACAAATTGAAGTATTCTGTTTACAGGATAGCCATAATTCAAAACAAGTGTCAAAAAAGTTTCTGCCTGAACTTTTTCTTCAGGATTATTAAAGCTACGTTTTTTATTTTGATGAATATAAGTAATGAAGTTCTTGTCATCGTCAAACTTAATAAGCCCTTTTTCTATGCCTGCATCTATTAAACTCATTCTTCTTTATCTTTTGATTTAAAGTCACAAATTTAGTAATTCTAAGTAATATTTTGGGGAAAACAACTTTATAAAAATTTTGGTTGTTTAAATGCTATTGTTGTTAACGGTTTCACCAGCTCAGCGAAGGTGCAAGAAATTATGCAGAAAAGCTCAGTGTAACAGATTTTATAACGATAGACAGTGTACTAATAACTTATTGAGAAGTTAATATAGCGACGAAGTCTGCCCTCGCGTTGGCTGAACGCACAAGACTTCGCCGAGCGGGGCATGGCAAGTATATTTAACGGTTCAACTTAATTAAGCTGAAAAGTTGAGGTTAGAAATATTCAGAAGAAAAAATGCCGATTTGGTGATTTGGTGATTTGGCGATTTGGCGATTTAGCGATTTAGTGATATTAAGTAATGTCGGTAGTTTTGTCATTCCGATCTCGCTTTTTAGCGAGAGAGGAATCTCAATATAATAAAAATACAATTTAAATGAGATGCCTCACTAGCGTTCAGCATGACAAAACAGGCATTTCAGCGTAAATCTGCGTTAAACTTTGCGGAAATCAGCGAGAAAATCTTAAAGTTGATAAGTATAAATGTACAAAATTATTAAGTGAAAACTGCCGGAGTAATTCTTAACGAATAAGACTTTGCCGGGCAGAGACAATTTAAAATAAAAGAAGAAGCCGCCAATTGTGACAGCCCCTTTTTTGTTTTTTAAATAACATACAATCAAAAATTTATAAGTATTTAAGCGCTTGAGATACAAAAAAGTGAATAAAAAAAATCATAATTCAGATATTTTCTCTAATTTCGCTCCATCAAAAAATGGCATAATTTTATAAGATATTCTACTTAATTCATATATAAAATGGCAAAAGTAAAAGGGGATATTGTAATTGATATCGAAAAATGTAAGGGTTGCGAAGTTTGCATTGCTGCATGTCCGCAGGAAGTTATTGCAATGGCTAAAAATGTAAACGGAAAAGGCTATCATTATACCGAGACCGTTAATGAAGAATGTACTGGTTGCGCAAACTGCGCAATTGTATGTCCCGATGGTGTTATCACCGTTTATAGAATGAAAAATTAAAGATGTTTAAACAGTTTTAAATACAAACAGATGAAAGAACTGAAATTAATGAAAGGTAATGAGGCTGTTGCAGAAGCTGCTATTCGTGCAGGTTGCGATGGCTATTTCGGATATCCGATTACTCCGCAATCCGAAATCATGGAATATCTGATGTATCAGGATCCACAGAAAACAACAGGTATGGTTGTTTTACAGGCCGAAAGTGAAGTTGCTGCTATAAATATGGTTTATGGTGGTGCAAGTTGTGGTAAAAAAGTTATGACTTCTTCATCAAGTCCCGGTATTAGTTTGAAACAGGAAGGAATATCGTATATAGCAGGTGCTGAATTGCCTTGTTTAATAGTAAATATTGTTCGTGGAGGTCCCGGTTTAGGTACAATCCAACCTTCACAATCCGATTATTTCCAGTCAACCAAAGGTGGCGGACATGGCGATTACAGATTGATAGTACTGGCCCCTTCTTCAGTTCAGGAAATGGCTGATTTTGCAGGTTTAGGTTTCGATCTGGCTTTTAAATACCGTAACCCTGTTTTAATTCTGGGCGATGGTGTAATTGGTCAGATGATGGAAAAAGTTGAACTGGATGAATTTAAACCACGTTGGACCGAAGAGGAAATCCGCAGGAATACACCATGGTCAACAATGGGAAAACTGAATAACAGAGAAAGAAATATCATAACATCTTTAGACCTCGATTCTCATAAACAGGAAAAACACGTTGCACACCTTCGCGACAAATACCTGGAAATCGAAAAAAATGAAGTCAGATACGAAGAATTTCAATGTGAAGATGCTGAATACCTTATTGTAGCTTATGGCTCAAGTGCACGTATCAGTCAGAAAGCTGTAGAACTGGCAAGAGCCAAAGGTATTAAAGTCGGTTTATTACGTCCTATAACACTTTTCCCTTTCCCTAAAAAACCTTTATTAAACTATGTTGGTAAAATAAAAGGAATTTTAACTGTTGAGATGAGCTTGGGTCAGATGATAGAAGATGTTAAATTAGCAGTGGAATGCAAAGTAAAGGTTGAACATTTTGGACGTTTTGGCGGAATTATTCCAACTCCGGATGAAGTGGTTGTTGCATTAGAAAAACAAATAATAGGAGGTTAATACGATGTCAGATATAGTAACAAAAGAACAAATCAGAAGACCTGAAAATTTAGTTTATTCAAAAACTAAATTGTTAACCGACAAAGCGCTGAGTTATTGTCCGGGTTGTGGTCATGGTACTGCACACAGAATCCTCATGGAAGTTATTGAAGAACTGAATGCTCAGGAAATTACGATTGGTATTGCTCCTGTTGGATGTTCAGTATTAGCATATGAGTTTATGAATATCGATATGCAGCAGGCTGCACACGGCAGAGCTCCTGCTTTGGCTACAGCAGTAAAAAGATTAATGCCCGAAAAAATTGTATTTACCTATCAGGGTGATGGCGATTTAGCAGCCATTGGTACCGCTGAAACCATACACGCCTGTAACAGAGGCGAAAATATCACTATAATATTTATTAATAACGGTATTTATGGGATGACTGGTGGTCAGATGGCACCAACAACCCTGCCAAATATGAAAGCATCTACATGCCCTTACGGCAGAGATGTTACTACTATGGGCAATCCATTAAGAATGACAGAACTTGTAGCTCAGTTACCTGGTGTTCATTTTGTAACCCGTCAGGCTGTTCATACCCCTTCAGCTGTCCGTAAAGCTAAAAAAGCCTTGCGCAAAGCATTTGACTTACAAAAAGAAAACAAAGGCTTAACATTTGTTGAAATTGTTTCAAATTGTAACTCCGGATGGAAAATGACCCCTGTTCAATCCAACAAATGGATGGAAGAAAATATGTTTCCTTTTTATCCATTAGGTGATATTAAAGTTGATGGTCAATTGGTAAAATAATTAAATGATTTAAAAATTTGAAGTTATGACAGAAGAAATTATCATAGCCGGTTTTGGTGGACAAGGTGTTTTATCTATGGGTAAAATTCTTGCTTATTCCGGTATCATGCAAAATCAGGAAGTTAGCTGGATGCCGTCATATGGACCCGAAATGCGTGGTGGTACAGCAAATGTTACGGTTGTTTTAAGTGATGAACGTATCAGTTCTCCAATTATCAATAGTTACGATACAGCAATCATTCTTAACCAGCAATCCTTGGATAAATTTGAAGCTACCGTAAAACCGGGTGGCTTACTAATATATGATCCAAATGGGATTACTCATTACCCTAGCCGTAAGGATATTAATATTTACTCTATTGAAGCATCTGAAGAAGCCGGTAAATTAGGTCTGGCAAAAGTTTTTAATATGATAGTGCTGGGTGGTTTCCTTAAATTAAAACCGCTGGTAAAACCCGAATTTATTCATAAAGGTTTGGAAAAATCTTTGCCTGCCCGCCATCATAAGCTGATACCTGAAAACGAAAAGGCTATTGATATAGGAAAAACTTTAATTAAAGCTGTTCATCTGGTTTAAACGAACAATAAGAATATTTACCCTTTATTGACGTCAGTCAGTAAAGGGTTTTTACTTTTAATGAAATTATGGATTAAGCTAAAAAATTGAGAAGAGAGAAATATTTGGTAGAAAAAATGTCTATTCGTTGATTTTGCGATTTATTTAAAATAGCACACAGAAGACGCGGATTGTTAATGATTAACGCAGATAAGTAATTGAGTACTTTAAGTACTGTTATCTCTACGTAGATGGACTGTCCTCAAATACTTTACGCAACAAATCAAGCTTTTTAAATAGCGGTGGCCTTGCGCAAGCAATACAGAAGATAGCGAAGTTCATAGTAAACATAAATGGAATAAAGTTATTTTCGCTACGGCTTGTATTGCGCAGGGATTTAAAAAGCATAGATTTGAAGTAAAGTATTTGCAGACTTGATCTTTTGCTTACTTTTCCATCAAGGGAAAAGTAAGGAATTAAAGTCAGATCTAATAGGCATAAAGTTAACCTCAACTTTTCGTTTTGATCCAAAATTATTACTTACCTTTGCAAAAAGAAGTCATTTTACTTTTGCAATTTTAAATAAATTCAAAGATTCCTTAGAAGACTTTTTAATTCAAAAAATATAATATATCATAAGAATGGAATACAACTCAACCCGAAATAAGCTTATAATCGCTGAATATGGACGCAATGTTCAGAAAATGATTGAATATGCAATAAGTGTCGAAGACCGTGAAAAACGAAATCAATTGGCAAAAGGAATTATCAGGGTGATGGGACAAATAAATCCTCACTTGCGCGATGTTGCAGATTTTACGCACAAACTCTGGGATCATCTGTTTATTATTTCTGATTTTAAATTGGATGTAGATTCACCTTACCCAATTCCTTCAGCAGAAATATTAAATGTAAAACCTGAGAAAGTTCCTTATTCAGATAAAAAGTTCGCTTTTCGTCATTATGGCAGAAATATTGAACTGATGATTGAAAAAGCTACTGCAATGGAGGAAGGTCCTGCTAAAGAACGCGTAGTGCATTTAATCGCCAATCATCTGAAAAAATCTTATTTAACATGGAATCGTGATAGCGTTGACGATGAAGTAATTGTTGAGCATCTGAAAATTATGTCAAAGGGACAGTTGAAATTAAGTGAAAATTTCAGATTAAACAGTTCTTATGATATTCTATCCAAAAACAAACCTGCCATTACCAAAAACAAAACCAACAATAATAATAACCCGATTAAACGAAATAACAACAATATCAAGAAAAACCTGAATTTTTCCCAGAACAAAAGAAAAGAAAACTAATGTTTTAAACTTCTTGTAAAATGAGTTCATTTGAAATAACAGGCGGTAACAGATTAAGTGGCGAAATAATTCCACAGGGCGCTAAAAACGAAGCCCTTCAGGTAATTTGCGCTATTTTACTTACACCCGAAAAAGTAACAATCAGCAATATTCCTGATATCAGGGATGTTAACAAACTCATCGAATTGTTGAGCGAAATGGGTGTTAAAGTTGAAAAAACGGCAAAAGATGAATTTACATTTCAAGCCGATAATGTCAATTTAGAATACCTTAAAACAGACGAGTTTAAAACCAAAGCTGCATCATTAAGAGGTTCAGTAATGATTGTTGGTCCTTTACTGGCAAGATTTGGTAAAGCTTATATTCCTCAACCGGGCGGTGATAAAATCGGTCGTCGGCGCCTGGATACCCATTTTATTGGATTCGAAAAATTAGGTGCAAAATTTAATTATAACAACATCAGCAAATCATACTATATCGATGCATCTCAGCTAAAGGGATGTTATATGCTGCTCGATGAGGCATCCGTTACCGGAACTGCAAATATTGTAATGGCCGCAGTAATGGCAAAGGGTAAAACAACTATTTTTAATGCTGCCTGCGAACCTTATTTGCTTCAGTTATGCAATATGCTCAATAGAATGGGCGCAAAAATTGAAGGTGTTGGTTCAAATTTACTGACAATTGAAGGTGTTGATCAAATGCATGCCTGTGAACATACCTTACTTCCTGATATGATTGAAGTAGGTAGTTTTATCGGTTTGGCTGCAATGACCCATTCTCAGATTACAATAAAAAATGTAAACTATCAGTATTTGGGTGTTATTCCTGAAGTTTTTAAACGTCTGGGGATTAATATCAGTAATGAAAATGATGATATTATTGTTCATCAGCAGGACCATTATGAAATTGAACATTTTATGGATGGCTCAATTATGACAATTGCTGATGCTCCATGGCCCGGTTTTACACCAGACCTTATCAGTATTGCTTTGGTAGTGGCTACACAGGCTAAAGGCAGCGTACTTATTCATCAGAAAATGTTCGAAAGCCGTTTATTCTTCGTTGATAAACTGATTGATATGGGTGCCCAGATTATCCTTTGCGACCCGCACAGGGCTACTGTCATTGGCTTGGATCATCAATATCCGCTTAGAGGCATTGAAATGATTTCCCCTGATATAAGGGCAGGAGTGGCCTTACTTATTGCTGCGCTGTCAGCACAGGGAAAAAGTATAATTCATAATATAGAGCAGATTGACCGCGGCTATCAGCAAATTGATGAGCGTTTACGCCGTTTAGGTGCGCAAATTAAACGTATCTGATTCTCATTTAACATCTTATTAGCAATTTTTAACATTTGCATGGTCGACATAGCGCTTTGCATTATTACTTTTGTGCTCGATAATTTGTTATGCTATGAAAAAATTACTCGTTTTACTTATACTCAGTTTAGTTGCCAAACATCAGATACAGGCACAGGAATTTAATAAAATAGCTATAGATTCTCAGTCACAAAAGGAAATACTGATTGGAAACTGCAATATAAAAGGATTGAACTCAGGCGAATTTGGACGTATTTTCTGGAATGAGTATATTACTTATAAACCTGATACTGCTGTCCTTGCAATGTTAAATAACAAGTTGAATGATATACATATAAAAATTGTCATGGGAAGCTGGTGCGGTGATAGTAAAGAGCAGGTTCCCAGATTCTTCAGGGTCTTGGATTTATTAAATTACAATCCGTCAGATGTAGAAATTTTATGTTTTGCCCGGAAATATAAAGAAAAAGAAGCTGAAGCAAAACATTATGATATTCAGAAAATACCAACATTTATTATTTACCGCAATAATAGTGAAATCGGCAGAATCATCGAAACACCAACTTTATCATTAGAAAAAGATCTTTATTCGATTCTGAAAAACCAGCTTACTGACAATGAAATTAAAATTAGTTGATTCTTTAATCATTGCGGTTCTCCGCGTAAAACTCCGCGGCACTCTGCGGTTAAACTTTTTTACCGCTGAGAGCCGCAAAGAAGGCGCAAAGCGATGCAGTGAGCTTGTCGAACTGTGACGCAGAGATTGAGAAAGCAATGATTTTATATATTTGTCAGCGTACCTTCAAGCATTTTTCTAAATGTTAAAACTCGGAATGACAAAACTAGCATTAGTCGTAATAAGTAAACAATTGCTATTCTTTAGTTTTTTAAGCAACATGTATATTTCATATTCATTCGCTATATTAAACTATACAGCCAATTTTAATTATATTATACCTGAGGTCCGGCAGGAATCAATGCTCTTCCTTCAGGTGTATCAGTATATTGAGCAAAATTCTTAATATATCTGGCTGATAGATCTTTTGCTTTTTTCTCCCATTCAGCCTTATCATTATAAGTATCTCTTGGATCAAGAATTCCTTCTGAAACATTGGGTAGTTTTGTAGGTGCAGTAAGATTTAAAAATGGGATATGAACGGTCGGAGCATTATCTATTGTTCCTTCAATAATAGCATCAATGATTGCCCTGGTATCTTTAATCGAAATTCTTTTACCTGTTCCATTCCATCCGGTATTAACAAGATAAGCTTTTGCTCCGTGAGCATCCATTTTCTTAACTAATTCTGTTGCATATTTCGTAGGATGCAATGTAAGAAATGCTTCTCCAAATGCTGGTGAAAATGATGGTAATGGTTCAGTAATGCCTCTTTCTGTTCCGGCTAATTTAGAAGTGTAACCACACAGGAAATGATATTGTGCCTGATCCCTGTCAAGTATTGATACTGGAGGTAATACACCAAAAGCATCTGCTGATAAATAAATTATTTTTGAAGCATGACCGGCTTTTGAAGGAAGTACTATTTTATTGATATGATAAATCGGATAGGATACGCGTGTGTTTTCCGTTGTGGAAGCATCACTAAAATCCACTTCAGCGTTTGGCATTACGGTTACATTCTCTAATAGCGCATCGCGTTTGATTGCTTTCCAGATATCCGGTTCGTTTTCTTTGCTTAAATTAATAGTTTTTGCATAACAACCACCTTCAAAATTAAATATACCATCATCATCCCATCCATGTTCATCATCTCCAATCAAATAGCGTTTAGGATCTGCTGACAAGGTTGTTTTTCCTGTTCCTGAAAGTCCGAAGAAAATAGCAACATCACCTTTCGTCCCAACATTTGCTGAACAATGCATAGATGCAATGCCTTTTAACGGAAGATAATAATTCATCAAACCGAAAACTCCTTTTTTCATTTCTCCACCATACCAGGTGCCTCCAATAATTGCGGTTTTCTCAGTTAAATTAAATGAAACAAAAACTTCGGAATTTAATCCCTGTTCTTTCCATTTTGGATTAGTTACCTTAGAACCATTGAAAATAACAAAGTCAGGTGTGCCAAAATTCTCAAGTTCATAACCCGAAGGGCGGATAAACATATTTGTTACAAAATGTGCCTGCCATGCCACTTCAACAATAAACCTGACTTTAAGACGGGTATTGGGATTTGTTCCGCAAAATGCATCAACTACATATAATTTATCTGCTTTAGTAAGACTTTCTGTTACCAGCCCTTTACAATACTTCCAAACATCCTGTGTCATTGGTTTATTAATAACACCATCCCACCAGATGGTATTTTCCGAAACAGCATCTTTAACTGTATATTTATCTTTAGGCGAACGGCCGGTGAAAACACCTGTATAAACAGCTACTGCACCGGTATTGGTCTCGTAACCCTTTTCAAAGCCCTTTAGTTCAGGATTTGTTTCATGTACAAACAATTCCTGGTAAGAAAGATTATAGAATATCTCCTTATTGGTATCAATTCCGTAAGATTTTAAAGCTGATTTAATTTTTTCCATAATTTAGAATTTTACAAGATGTGAAGATTAGTTTGTAAAATCAAGCTAATCAAATATTTTGATTAAAAATTTAATTTAAAATGCATGAAATTTTAATAATACCTGACAAAATTACATTTTTTTTACATTCATAAATTCTAATTAAAAAATATTTTTACAATTCTTGTAATTTAACTATTTGAATTTTTATCTTTGCATTTAAATACTGAAATTATGGAAAAAATAAAAATAAACCTCGAAAATCTGGATAAAGTATTTCCGGCTGATTTTTCACCTGCTCAAATTGCAAAAGCCAAGACTTTATTTTTAAAAAGACTCTCAGAAAAAGCCCATCATTTTTATGGTGGAAAGATCCAAACTGCCCCTAAAGCTCCTGTATTGGGGTTTAATTGGTTTAATGTCTGGTACACTCCCGGAGTATCCATGGTTTCAACTAATATTAGGGATAATCATGATACTTCTTATGATCTGTCAAACAGAGGCAATTTAGTAGCCGTTGTTAGTGATTCTACCCGTGTATTAGGTGATGGCGACTGTTCTCCTGCCGGTGGCTTAGGTGTTATGGAAGGAAAAGTTTTTCTGATGAAATACCTCGGTGGCGTTGATGGTGTCGCTTTATGCATCGACAGTAAAGACGAAACAGGTAAAAACAATCCTGATAAAATTATTGATTTTGTTAAAATGGCTCAACATAGCTTTGGTGCTGTAAACCTGGAAGACATTTCACAGCCAAATTGCTTTAAAGTACTGGATGTGCTGAGAGAAGAATGTGAAATTCCGGTTTGGCATGATGACGCTCAGGGTACAGCTTGTGTTACGCTGGCCGGTTTATTGAACGCATTAAAACTAACCAATAGAAAAATTGAAAACACTAAAATAGTATTATTGGGCGCAGGAGCTTCAAATACTACCATTGCCCGTTTAATTATCGCCGACGGTGCAAATCCTGAAAATCTTATTATGTTTGATTCTAAAGGATCATTGAATATCGATAGAAAAGATATTGAAGATGATAAACGCTTTTACCGTAAATGGGAGTTGTGTTTAACAACCAATAAGGCAAATGTTAAAACAATGGAAGAAGCTATGAAAGGTGCTGATGTTTTAATTTCACTTTCAACACCGGGACCTGATACAGTTAAACCGGAATGGATTAGTGTAATGGCCGAAAAATCAATTGTATTTACCTGTGCTAACCCTGTTCCTGAAATTTATCCTTATGCCGCAAAAGAAGCCGGTGCATACATTGTAGCAACAGGCAGAGGCGATTTCCCCAATCAGGTGAATAATTCTATCGGCTTCCCCGGTATTTTAAAAGGAGCATTAATGGTGAGAGCCAAAAAAATTACCGATAATATGGCAATTGCTGCTGCTCATTCATTAGCTGATTATGCCGAAAGACGCGGTATTAACATCGAAAATATTGTTCCAACTATGGATGAAGCTGAAGTATTTCCTCAGGAAGCTGCTGATGTGGCCATGCAGGCTATTAAAGACGGAGTTGCCAGAGTCCAGATTACCAGAGAAGAAGCATTTCTGAAAGCTAAAACTGATATTGATTATTCCAGAAATATGGTCGACAAAATGACAAAAGAAGGAATGATTAATCAACCGCCCCAGGAAATGCTCGACGAAGCGTTGGAATGGGCCATTGATAAAGTTAAGTTTAATTTACTTGAATATCAACCTCTGTGTAACTCTGTGACTTCTCATTAATTCTCTGTGTAATAAATATTTAATAATTTACACAGAGTTACACAAAGAAAATTTAGAGGTTCACAAAGACTTTTGAGACAGCCTCTTTTTTTTGCAGGTGTATATTCTCAAAGTCACTTACGATTTGAGATGACTTTAATATTTAATCATTTTCTTCCAGATAGAAAATATCTTCAACTTTCTTACCGAAGAACTTTGCAATCTTTAATGATAATACAGTAGATGGCACGTATTTATTCAATTCCATCGCATTGATAGTCTGCCTGCTCACATTTATAAAAGCGGCCAGTTCTTCCTGGGTTATGTTTTTGATAGCCCGCTCTACTTTTAAATTATTTTTCATTTTTTAACTGTCTTTTGGTTTTGTAAAGCATCAAATTAAAACGAATCAAAAAGAAAATCAATAAAGAAACCATATTGTAAATCAGAACATTAAAAAAACTTGTACCATAAATAAATAAAATGCAAAAAACCAATATTGCATAATTTATATAAGTAGCCCATAAAAGTGATTCCAATCTTATTCTGCCTATATATTCATCTTCGTACTTTTCTTTGGAAAATGCAATAAAAATAGCACCTGTTATTATCAGAATACCCATAAGATCCACTGTAATATTATGGTCTATAAAGCTTAAGATTTTTACAGGTTGAAAAATAGTTGAATCTATTATAGCAAAAACTTTGATGTTTAAAAATGGAATCTGATCATTAAAAAACAATCCGTAAATCCATAAAATAATACCAGCAACCAATAAAATCCAGCCAATAGTTTTAAAGACATTTGGGAATAAAAATCTTGTTTTCATATTTTGAAGTATTTAAATTTATGATACAAAAGTAAAGTATATTTTACAAAAAAGCAAATAAATTTTACTATTTAACAAATAAGTTTTACATTTATTGTTTTAAAAGGAATAACTCAAATTTTATGCGACAAAAAAATTGCATTAAAAATGAAAAGAGTTGGCGATAAAATCATAATTTTGACAAAAATTTAAAATTTATATTATGTTTAAAACAAATGAATATTTTGATGGAAAAGTAAAATCCATTGCTTATCAGACTACTGAAGGGCCGGCAACTATAGGTGTTATGGCTGCAGGAGATTATGAATTTGGTACTTCAACTGTAGAGCATATGACAGTAACCTCAGGAAAAATGATCATTCAATTGGCCGGTGAAACCGAATGGAAAGAATATAAAGAATTTGAAACTTTTATTGTTCCTAAAGACAGTAAATTCAAGCTGAAAATAGCTGAAGACACCACTTACCGTTGTTTATACAGATAAAAATTATATATGAAGTGACAGGGTGACTCAAAGTCACCCTGTCACTAAAAATTAATCAATTTGCAAAAAATAGAAAAAATAGTCATCATTGGTGCAGGAAGTGTAGCATGCAATCTTGCAGTTGCCTTTTATAATAAGGGTTTTACAATTCTGCAAGTATTGAGTCGTACGTTAGGCAATGCAAAAATGCTTGCTGAAAGTGTTGATGCTTCCTTTTCTGATAAATATTCTGAAATTGATTTAAATGCAGATTTGTATATTATTGCCGTTAAGGATGTTGCAATTCCGGAACTTATATCTAAGCTAAGCTTGAATCATAAGTTAGTTGTACATACTTCCGGTACAGTTGCTATGGATATTCTAATTAATTCAACTGATAATTATGGCGTTTTTTATCCGCTTCAAACTTTTTCAAAATCTGAAATTATCGATTTTACTCATATTCCATTATGTATTGAAGCCAATACACCTGAAAATGAAGCTAGTTTAATCCAATTGGCAAAAGAAATATCCGGTAATGTTCAGGTTATTACATCCGGACAACGTAAAATACTACATATTTCAGCCGTTTTTGCATCTAATTTCAGCAGTTATATGTATCTGATTGCAGAAAAAATTCTGACTGATAATCAGCTGTCATTTGATATGCTAAAACCATTGATATTACGGACAGCCGAAAAAGTTCAGAAACAACTGCCCGCTGATACAATTACCGGTCCTGCGCGACGCAATGATATTTCCGTAATTGAAGAACATGAAAATTTCCTGGCTGCTAATCCGGATTTATTAGAAATCTATCATGTTATAAGTGAAAATATTCAAAAGCAATTTTATCCAACAAAAAAATAAGTATGTCAAATTATAAAGAAAAATTACAAGCTATCACCACTTTTATTTTCGATTACGATGGTGTACTTACTGATGGAACCGTTTTAGTTGTAAACGAAAATGAACAATTGCGCACAGCCAATGTAAAGGATGGCTATGCATTGCAATATGCTGTTAAAAAAGGATACAGGATATGTGTAATTTCAGGAGGTAAATCTGCTTCCATGACTGATCGGATGAAAAGCCTTGGTATTACAGATGTTTTTCTGGGAGTTGATAATAAATTAGCCTTGTTTCAGGAATATATGAGCAAAAACCAGCTTAATAAAGCAGAAGTATTATATATGGGCGACGATATTCCTGATTATGAAGTAATGTTAAATGTTGGTGTTGCTTCATGTCCTGCTGATGCTGCTAATGAAATAAAAGAAATTGCCGACTATATTTCTGACGCAAATGGGGGTAAAGGATGTGTAAGGGATATTATTGAACAGGTATTGCGATTACACGACCAATGGTTTCATAAAGAAGCTTTTCACTGGTAAAATACTTATTGATTCATGTATTTACTGCTGATTATTTGCAACAGCTCTCATCGACATAATATCTTTATCAAAAAGATATAAACTATGACCGCCCAAAAGATTTAATTTATCAATAATATTCCTGACAGATTTTTCTTCTTCAATTTGTTCATTAACAAACCATTGTATCCAATTATTGGTCGAAAAATCTTTTTCATCAATACAAATGCCAACAATATCATTGATAGAATCTGAAATATATTTTTCATGTTTAAAAACATACTCAAATAAATCACGGATATCAATATATTCCATGGGAGGTTGCTTCAGGGCAGGAATAATTGCTTTACCACCTCTTTCGTTGATATAAGCTATAAAACGCAGCATATGCGTATGTTCTTCTTCAGCCTGTGTGTAGAGCCATTGCGCAGTACCTTCAAACCCATTGTTTTCAGCCCAACTGGCCATGGCCAGATATAAATTTGAAGAATAGGCTTCTTTCTCAATCTGTGCTACTAAAATTTTTTCAACGTTTAAGTTTAACATGGCTTTAAATATTGTGCTTATATATCAACAATCTAATATATGATGTTGTTCAAAATATTAAAACTTCTGTGAAATAAATATTGTCAGCTAAATTGTATTTGATGATAAAATTTATAAATAAAATATAGATATAATATGATTTAAAATTCCACTTTTTAACTCCAGCCTGTTTTTTTCTTACTTTTTTTCAATAAAAATTACAATTTTAAGATTTTTTAATATTTTTTTACTTACTTTTGCGTTAATAAAATTAATACATAAAAACTTAATTGTTGATTGATTTTAACAGTAAATTTATAATAGATTGAAAATGAGAAGGTTCAATTTATTTAAATTGAAATTAAACAGTTTTTTAACAATAAAGTTTTTGGTATCTGATTTATTTTTTGTTATTTTACAGCCTCGTTTAGGAGCTCTACATAAATCTATTTATTATGAGAAATAAGATTTTTACTTTTTTTATCATTCTGTTTTGCGCAAATACCATTATTTTCGCACAACAGGAAGCTCAGTTTAGCCAGTTTATGTTCAATACTATGGCATTAAATCCGGGATATGCGGGAAGTAATGGAGCAATTTGTCTCAATACTTTTTTCAGACAACAATGGGCTGGATTTAAAGATCCTGATGGAAGCAGTACAGCACCTCAAACAATATTATTTACTATAGATGCACCTGTTAAATTTCTTCATGGAGGTTTAGGTGCTGTAATCAGCAGTGATAAGGCTGGTTTTGAAAAAAATACACTTTTCCGTTTAGCCTATGCCTATCGCGTAAATTTAGGCAGCGGATTTTTAGGTATTGGTGTTGAAGCCGCTTTTGATGATAAAAAAATAGATTTTGCAAAATTCAGAACATCTGCAGTTGATGCAAGTGGAAATCAATTATCTCCTGAAACAGATGCTGTTATAGCTGCCGGTTTGGCAAAAGGCGGTGAGTTTTATACCGATTTTGCTTTTGGAGCCTACTATAATATACCGGGTAAATTTTATGCCGGTATTTCTGCTTTGAATCTCACCGAACCTAAAAACTATGCCTGGAAAGCTATAGATGCTACTTCTCCTGTACAAAGTGGATTTGGTTATGCATTAAAAAGAACTTATTTTATTACCGGTGGTTACGAATATGTTTTCCCCAGTAATCCTTCATTTGAACTGGATCCTTCAGTATTGGTTAAAACAGATTTTGTAACAGCTCAGTATGATATTGCTGCTTTATTAAAATATGAAAACAGATTTTGGGGTGGTTTAAGCTACAGGGTTCAGGATGCTGTAACAATTATGGCTGGTTTAAACTGGAATAATTTTAAATTTGGTTATTCTTATGATATTACAACTTCCAAATTGGGAGGTGCCGGAAAAAGCAATGGCAGCCACGAGTTGTTCTTAAGATATTGTTTCAAAATAGAAATACCTCATCCGGTAAAAAGTTATAAAAACACAAGGTATTTATAAATTATTGTAACATAAAATATATTTTTTCGTTAAATTAAATTAATGAAAAAAACAACAAAATGATTAAAAAAACCGTTATGAATATCAAAGCAAAATTCAATATGAGAAACGTCTTTTTTTATCTTACCATAATTCTACTCTTTGCAAGCTGTAGAAATTCTGGTAATGGAGAACTAATCGGTGTTCAAGACAGACCAAGATTTTACCAACCCGATCCTTATGGAACTATATTTATTCCACTGGGTTCATATACTATGGGTGCCGGTGATCAGGACATTTTTTATGCCAACGTTTATCAGTCCAAGACTGTAAGTGTTGAGTCTTTTTACATGGACGAAACTGAAATTACCAATAATGAGTATCGTCAGTTCGTTTACTGGGTAAGAGATTCAATTGCCCATACCAAATTAGGCGAAGGTGGTGTGGCTGAACATTTAATTGATCAGGATGAAAATGGTGAACCCATTGAACCGCCTGCAGTCAACTGGAAAAAAGATATCGAATGGGATGCTCCTGAAAATAAAGAAGCTTTGGAAGATATGTACCTTCCTGAACATGAAAGATTTTACAGAAGAAAAGAAGTTGATGCCCGCAAATTAAACTATATTTATTATTGGTTCGATTTACAGGCCGCAGCTCAAAAAGATTATTCACAACCTGCAAATTCTCAGAATGGTTCATTCATGAACCGTCCTCAGGGCTTAAAAGACCGTTCTGTATATATCAGAAAAGAAATAATAAATGTTTATCCTGATACACTATGCTGGATTCATGACTGGACTTATTCTTTTAATGAACCTATGACAAAATCTTATTTCTGGCATCCGGTATATGATAATTATCCTGTAGTTGGTATCAGCTGGAAACAGGCAAAAGCTTTCTGTAACTGGAGAACTATGATGATGAACAGTTATCTCGATAGCAGAGGTGAACCGGGTGTAAATGAATTCAGATTACCAAACGAAACCGAATGGGAATGGGCAGCAAGAGGTGGAGCTGCTTTAAGTTCATTTCCATGGGGTGGTCCATATATCAGAAACAGCAACGGTTGTTTCTTAGGCAACTATAAACCTTTACGTGGCAATTATATCGATGATGGTGGTATTCGTACTGTTGTTGTTGCACATTATGCTCCAAACGATTTTGGCTTATATGATATGGCAGGTAATGTAAGTGAATGGTGTGCAGATGCATTTGATGAATCAGCTTATAATTTTGCTCATGATATGAGTATGTATTATGGTTACGATGCAAAAGACAATGAAAATGCTGCTCAAAAAAGAAAAGTAATCAGAGGTGGTTCATGGAAAGATGTTGGCTATTATATGCAGGTTTATGCCCGTCAATATGAATACCAGGATACTTGTAAATCTTATGTTGGTTTCAGATGCGTTGAATCTTATTTAGGACGTAAAAAAGGAGATAATCCAAGAACTGAATCTAATGTTTATAACTAGAAAATAAATAAATCAAATAAATTAATCAACTTAATCAAATTATTTAATAATTATGGGAATAAATAATATTGTAAGAAGTAAAGGCTATAAACAATTCATGGCCAAACTTTATGGAATCGGAGCTTCAGTCGTAATTTTAGGAGCATTATTTAAAATCAATCACTATGCTGGTGCTAATTACATGCTAATTGCAGGTTTAGGTACTGAGGCTTGTATTTTCTTCTTTTCAGCATGGGAACCATTACATGTGGAATACGATTGGAGTTTGGTTTATCCTGAATTAGGCGGTATGCTCGAAGAAGATTATAAAAAAGGTAAACAAAAGAAAACTACTGTTACCCAGGAATTAGATAAAATGTTGGCTGATGCTAAAATAGGGCCTGAATTGATTGATAGTTTGGGGCAAGGATTACGAACTTTATCTGAAACAGCTTCTTCTTTAGTTACAGTAACTGATGCTGCAAAAGTTTCTGAAGTTTATGCTTCAACATTAAAAACTTCTGCTGAAAAATTAGCTTCTTTAAATGCTATTTACGAAATGCAATTACAATCAGCTAATGCTCATATGGAAACAACTGCAAAAGTTCAGACCAATATGGAATTATTTGTAAATCAATTACAGGAATCTTACGAAAATACCGTAAAATATAAGGAAGAAGTAGATTCTATTAACAAAAAAGTTACACAGTTAAACAATGTATACGGTAATATGCTTTCAGCAATGGGCATGGGAAATAAATAACAGTTAATACAAATAGATTTATTAATTAAATAATAAACATAAGATATGGGAGCAACAAATTGTCCGGAAACGCCGCGACAACGAATGATAAGTATGATGTATCTTGTATTGACTGCCCTTTTAGCATTAAATGTTTCTGTTGAAATCATCAATGCTTTCGTTACTGTTAATGAAAGTATGGAAACAACAAATGTTAATTTTGGTAAGAAAATAGATGGCACGTACGCTGGTTTTTTAAAAGCATATAACGGTAACCCTGATAAGGTAAAACCTTATTATGATAAAGCTCAATTAGCCAAGAAATACTCAAAAGACATGGTTGATTATATTAATAGTTTAAAATATCAGTTAATTGCAGAAACTGAAGAACTAACTATTGATGAAGCAAAAAATTTAAATATTAAATTACTGAAAAGAAAAGATAATTACGATACACCTACTAACTTTTTCTTTAAAGGTTCCGAAGATGGTTCATCCGGTAAATCCAAAGAATTAAAAGATAAGATTGTAGACTATCGTAAAAAAATGCTTGATTTGGTAGATCCTCAGTACAGAAAAATCCTTGATAAAAATCTGGGTTTAAAAACTGACGAAGATTACAGAGATAAAGATAACAAATCACAAAATTGGGAACAGCATAATTTTTATCATACTATTATTGTAGCAGCTGTTACAATTTTAAACAAAACTACATCTGAAGTATTAAATACAGAATTTGATATTGTTAATCAATTATATTCTGCTATCAGTGCTTATGATTATACTTTTGATAGAATTGGTGCAAAAGTTATTCCTGCTTCAAATTATGTATTATTAGGCGATCAGTATCAGGCCGAAATTTTTGTGGCAGCTTATGACACAAAATCTTCAATTACAGCCGATATTAATGGTGCAACAATTCAGGGCGACAGCGGAATGGTAGTTTACAAGGCTGCTGCTTCATCCGAAGGATTAAAGAAATACACTGGACAGATAAATGTAAAAACACCATTTGGTATAAAACAATATTCATTTGAAAATGAATATATAGTTGCTAAGCCAAGTGCAACTGTTTCTGCAGATAAAATGAATGTATTTTATGTTGGTGTTGATAACCCTGTTACCGTTTCTGTACCTGGTATTGCTAACGAAAAAGTAAAACCATCCATTTCAGGTGGTTCTTTAGCTTCAAAAGGTGGAGGTAAATATATCGTTAATGTAACTAAAGGTGTTCCTGGTGCTAAAGCAATTATAACTATAAATGCTGATTTTGACGGAAGAATGAAACCTATGGGAAAATCAGAGTTCCGTATAAAAACGGTTCCTAACCCTGTACCCTCTATCGGTGGTGTTGAAGATGGAGCTTTTATAGATAAATCCAGGATTGTTTCTGCTGGTGGTATTATGGCTCAATTAAAAGACTTTGATTTTGAATTGGTAATGTTTGTAACTTCATTTACAATGCAGACTACAAAAGCCGGAGACTTATCACCAATGATGATGTCAAGAGGTAATAAATTTACACCTGAAATGATTGCTGAAATACAAAAAGCAAAAAAAGGACAAAAATTCTGGTTTGAAAATATTACAGCAAAAGCACCGGATGGAAATCGTAAACTTCCATCTATCAACTTAAAAATTAAGTAATTCTAAATCTACTATATAAGTAAAAGGATTAAATAGATTAATTAATTATATAAATTAAATTTTCAAATGAAAAAATTAATTTTAGTCGTATTGTTAGTTTTCAATGTTGGAATAACAATCGAAGCATTTTCACAAGTATTTGACAGCCCTCCCAGAGATGGTGCATGGGATAAGACGCATACAAATGATCGTAAGCCGGTTGGCTATGCTCCTGTCAGAGAAGCTGATGTTTCCTGGTATTTGAAAATCTGGAGAGTTATTGATTTCAGAGAAAAAATGAATCAGGTATTCTATTACCCTGATGAAAAAATCAGAGACAGAGTTAGTTTCATGCAGATGATTTTAAGTGCATATCAGGAAGGTGCTATCGTGGCTTATAAAGATGATGAGTTTCTTACTCCTTTACCTTATGAAGAAATGATTTCAAGTTATAATACTAAGGATTCCACACAATTGGAAAGACTTGATAATCCGGGCGAATTTTATGATACTGTAATTACGCATACATTGGATCCTAATGATATTAAACAGCTTAGAATTAAAGAGGTTCAGTTTTTTGATAAACAACGTTCAGTAATGGATGTTCGTATTCTGGGTATATGTCCGCTAAAACAAGTAACTGACGATAAAGGTGAATTGAAACCAGGATTTCAGCCAATGTTTTGGATATATTTCCCAACTACCCGTCCAATTTTTGCAAAAACTGAAGTTTTTAACGTAAAAAACAGTGCCGAAAGAAGAACTTATGATGACATCTTCCAGAAAAGATTCTTCAGTAGTTATATTACAAAGCAGGAAAATACATTCAACAGATCCATATCACAATATAAAACAGGTATAGATGCGTTATTGGAAGCTGAAAAGATTAAAACAGAAATATTTGACCTGGAACACCACTTGTGGGAGTTCTAATAAACGAAAAAGTCCGGTTTCAAACCGGACTTTTTTTTAAAATTAAATTTTAGTATTTATAAATACTTATTTGGGATTAAATAGTTTTTTACATAATCAGCAATTCCTTCTTCTAAAGAGTAAAAAGATTGTTGATATCCTGAATTCAGTAACTTTTCCATATTTGCTTCTGTAAAGTATTGATATTTATCTCGTATATCTATAGGTGTATCAATAAACTCAATTTGCTCCGGTTTATTCATAGCATTAAATGTAGCCTTTGCTAAATCAAGAAATGCACGGGCTTTTCCGGTTCCTAAATTATATATACCCGAAGCTGTATTCTTCTCCATTAAATAGAGTATAACATTTACCAGATCCTTTACATATATGAAGTCTCTTAATTGCATACCGTCTTTATAATCCGGATTATGTGAGCGAAATAATTTTACATTTCCATTTTCATTCACTTGCCTGAATGTATGAAAAATTACAGAGGCCATACGACCTTTATGATATTCATTTGGCCCGTAAACATTAAAGAATTTTAACCCTGCCCAGAATGGCGGTTGCTGTGTTTGCTGTAATACCCATTTATCAAAATTATTTTTAGATTCACCGTAAGGATTAAGGGGTTTTAATTTTTCAATAATTGCATGATCATCTTTATACCCATATTCTCCTAAACCATAAGTAGCAGCAGATGAAGCATATATTAACGGTATATTATACGTGCTGCAATAGTTCCACATATGTTTGGAATAGTTCAGATTTAACTCGTCAAAAATGGCTGTATTGAACTCAGCTGTATCCGTTCTGGCTCCAATATGTATTACAAAATTTACATTTTCATGTTGGTTTTTAAACCAGTTGAAGAATACGTTTCTGTCAACTTTTTCAAGATATGATTTATTTTCAAAATTTTTATTCTTTTCGATATTAGAAAAATCATCTACGATAATAATATCGCTAATTCCTTTGCTGTTAAGCATACTTAACACACAACTTCCTATAAAACCAGCTGCACCGGTGAGTACTATCATTTCAATAAATTTTTACAAAAATAATGATTTTTGAGGGAATTCTGCTATCAATTTTTTTTCAACAGCGATTTCAAAAACTGAAGTAACAGCTTTCCTGCCTTTCCTGCCTAAATCTATTGTATAATCATTAACATATAGATTTATATGTTTATACATTATTTCTTCACTCATTTCCTGAGCGTTACATCTTATAAAATTTTTAGCTGAATCTGGATTTTTAAAAGCAAATTCAATGCTTCGTTTTAATATCCTGTTTATACTTAGCTGGGTTGCTGGAGCTAAATCTCTTTTTATTACTATACCTCCCAATGGTATGGCTTGTTGCGTCATTTGATACCAGGTTTTGCCTAAATCAGCAATGAGTTGCAAGCCTCTCTGATGATAAGTAAAACGGTTTTCGTGTATGATAACTCCTGCATCAAATTTGCCTGATAAAACTCCTTCTTCAATAGCCGAAAAAATGATGTCCTGTTTATGCTGAATTTCAGGATAGGCAAGAGAAAGCAGTAAACTGGCAGTTGTATATTTACCGGGAACAGCAACGTTAATATTGCTGAAATCTTCTTTATGTAAAGATTTTTTACTAATAAATAAAGGCCCGACATCTTCGCCTAAAGCACTTCCGCTATGTAATAAAACATATTTATCAATTAAATAAAGATAAGCATGATAACTTACCTTACAAACGTCATACTTATTATTAAAAGCTGATTGGTTTAATTCTTCAACATCAGCCATTTCATATTCAAATTCAAATCCTTCGGTATCAATTTTATGATGTACCATAGCATCAAAAATAAAAGTATCGTTAGGGCAGGGAGAAAAAGCAAGTGAAATTTTATTCATCTAGTATTTTAATTAATGTATTATTCAGGTTTTCTATGGCCAAAGGAATATTCCAGTTGGTTTTGTTTCGCTTTTCAACATAGTTGGAAATTGCCCGGATTTGGATATGTTTTATATCCTGTACCATGCATGCATAGGCAAAAGCGGCGCCTTCCATGCTTTCAGTATAAGCATGGTATAGCTTTTTAACACTTTCAATGTCTTCTTCATTTCCATGTATTGTATTTACAGTAATTCCCCTTACTTTTGGTAATTGGTTTATTGTAATGCTTTTAAAATCGAAATCATTTATCAATTCCATATTATTAAACGGAAAGCTGTTTTCTTCAATTAATTTCAAATCAATTAATGACAGGATATATTCACCATTATCAGCGCCTAACTCCGAAAAACAATCAATAGTAACGTTTAAAACCTTACCCAGTTCAATTTCTTTTTCAAAACTGCCGGCAATACCAGCATTTATTGCTACATCATAATTATAGGTTTGTAATGTTTTGCCCATATAAAATGCAGTTGCAACCATGCCAATACCGGTAATCAGAATATCAATATCTAAATCCCTGTATTTGTAATACGTAAGATTATTCTCTTTTTTCCCGATAAACGTTAAATGCTTAATTAACGGTTTTATTTCCAGTGTTGTAGCTGAAACAATTAGCAGATACATATATTTTGATATTATTACTTACAAAATTAATATAAAAGTAGTAAAATTGCATGAATTGATTTTAATCTTTTTTGTCCGTTTAAAAACAGATTCTGAATATTAATTAACAGTATTTCAAAAAACTTAATATAATATGAAATTTTAACTTAATTTTGTTAAGTATAATTTAAAAAAATCAAAAAATGCAAAAGAGATTTCAACTTAAGAGTATGGTATTGGTAAGCTTCATGCTGATATTTAGTTTTATACTATCTGCACAAAAAGTTTACAAATTCGAAACCATTAAAGGTGACCCGCTTAAAACGAGAATTTATACCTTAGAAAATGGTTTAAAAGTATATCTATCGGTTTATAAAGATGCGCCTCGCATCCAGGCTAATATAGCTGTACGGGTGGGAAGTAAAAATGATCCGAAGGAAACAACAGGTTTGGCCCATTATTTCGAACACCTTATGTTTAAAGGAACACCTGATTATGGTACTACAGACTGGGCAAAAGAAGAGCCTATGATAGCTCAGATTGAAGCGCTTTTCGAAAAATACAGATTTGAAAAAGATGCAAATAAACGTACTGAGCTTTATCATCAGATTGACAGCATCTCCTACGAAGCATCTAAAATAGCTATCCCAAATGAATATGTAAAATTAATGAAGATTATTGGATCACAAGGAACAAATGCTGCTACATCAAATGATTATACTGTTTATGTTGAAAATATTCCTTCTAATGAAATCGAAAACTGGGCAATAATTCAGGCAGATCGCTTTAGTCATCCTGTTTTACGCTTGTTTCATACTGAGTTAGAAACAGTTTATGAAGAAAAAAATATGTCCTTAACCAATGATGGACGTAAAGCCAGTGAAGCCATGTTAAGTGCTTTATTCCCCAATCATCCTTATGGAACTCAAACAACTTTGGGTGAAACAGAACATCTGAAAAATCCTTCGATGAAAAATATACGGGAGTTTTTTGCGAAATATTATGTTTCAAATAACATGGCGGTAATTATGGCCGGTGATTTTAATCCTGATGAAGTCATAAAAATAATTGATAAAAATTTAGGAAAATTAAAACCCGGAAATCCTCCTGCATTGGTAATTACACCTGAAAAACCTATATTATCACCTGTTGTTAAAGAAGTTGTGGGCCTGGAATCAGAAAATGTAAGATTAGCATGGCGTTTTGGTGGATCAAATACTAAAGATGCTTTAATGATTGATATGCTTTCCAAAATGCTTGATAACGGTAAAGCAGGATTGATAGATATTAATATTCAACAAAAGCAAAAAACGATGAGTGCCGGTGCTTATCCTTATCAAATGGCCGATTATTCAGCTTTTGTATTAAGTGGCAGTCCAAAAGCAGGACAAACCTTAGACGAAGTTAAAGATCTTTTATTACAGCAGCTGGATTCATTAAAACAAGGAAAATTTTCAGCAGAATTAATACAGTCAAGCATCAATAATTTAAAATTAAGAGAGCTAAAACGTTTAGAATCAAATAATAGCAGAGTTGATGTTATGTCAAGATCATTTATTAATGGCATTCCATGGACAAAAGCTGTAAATTATATTAATGAATTAGGTAAAGTAACGAAGGCAGAATTGGTTGATTTCGCCAATAAAAATTTGAATAATAATTATGTTATTGTTTATAAAAGACAAGGAAAACCTGCAGATGTTGCTAAAGTAGTTAAGCCAAAAATCACACCAATATATATGAATAGAAATGCAGAATCTGATTTTCTGAAAAAAATCAGAGATAATGCTGTTAAAGAAATAGGCCCTGTGTTTGTTGATTATCAAAAAGATCTGACGATACAGAAATTTGGTAATACACGTATTTTATATAAAACCAATACTGAAAATAATACTTTTAATTTGTATTATTACTTTAAAATGGGAAGTAATAATGATTTATACATGGACCTGGCTATTAACTATCTTAATTACCTGGGAACATCAAAACGTAGTTTAGAAGATATAAACCGTGAATTTTATAAATTAGCATGTAATTTTAGTGTTTCTTCATCTGATGATGAAACAACTATTTCAATAAGTGGATTAAGTGAAAATATGGAAAAAGCTTTGAGTTTGGTTGAAGAAATTCTAGCTGATCCAAAACCTGATCAAAAAGCCCTGGATAATCTGGTGAATGATATATTAAAGTCACGTAAAGATGCCAAATCAAACCAGCAAAGTAATTTTAGGGCTTTGAATGATTATGCTACCTATGGCGAGAAATCCCCGACTAAATATTTTTTGAAAGCGGATGAATTAAAAGCAATAAAAGCGGATGAATTAGTCCGGAAAATTAAAGGCTTATGCAATTATTCCCATGAAATTTTATATTATGGAACATTAACTCCTGCTAACTTAACCACTTTGCTTACAAAGTATCATAAATTACCTGCATCATTTGTACCTTATTCTCTTCCTGTAAAGTTTGTTCCAATGGAAACTACCTATGAGAAGATATTTTTTGCTAATTATGATTCAAAACAATCTTATGTACAAACCATTTCTAAAGGGGTTTTATACAACGAAAAGATAACTCCTTATGTAAATTTATACAATGCTTATTTTGGCGGAAGTATGAATGCGATTGTTTTTCAGGAATTGAGAGAAAAACGCTCACTGGCTTATACAGCCCGTTCATCTTATCAAACGCCTTCTGATATTGATAAAAATTATATGAATATTGGTTTTATTGCAACGCAAAATGATAAAGTTATTGATGCCATTAATGCATACAATGATTTATTTAATAATATGCCTGAATCTGAAAATGCATTTAAACTCTCTAAAGATGCTATTATCAGCAAAATTAAAACAGAAAGAATTACAAAAATGGGCATTATGTGGAATTATTTAAATGCACAGAAATTTGGTCAAACCTATGATATTCGTAAGGATATATATGCTATTACATTTTCAATGTCATTAAATGATGTAAAACAATTTAATAACAACTATATCAAAAACAGACCTAAATCCTATGTAATATTAGGAAAAGAAGCTGATATGAAATTTGATGAACTGGATAAAATTGGCAATGTTAAGAAACTAAGTCAGGAAGATATTTTCGGCTACTAATTTCTTATTTTTGAATAATAGTATTAAAAAGTCCGTCTCGCTTTTAGCGAGACGGACTTTTTTTAGAATCTTATATCAGGTGTTCTGATGATGTTGCTCTTATGTAATTGTCTGTCGAAAATAAAGGCCTCAAATTGAATGGTGTCTGAGTGGAGATATGGTAACATTAATCCTACATCAATTTGTGTCTGTAATTCGCCTTTTAATGAGCCATTTATGCTGACCGGAGTGATGTATGGTATCCTGTATTTAAATACAATGGTGTCGTTCTGTTGCGTTGTAGGATTAAATAGAACGAAGGGCTTATAAACACCATTTATTCTTTCATAAACATGTATGAAAAAATTATTGTAATAATAACTTGATGTATCATACGGAGGATAAGTATCATTTTGTTTTAATCCGATATCACCATCACCATCTGTAAACTTAAAGATGAAAAAACCTTGCTGCTGGCTATTGTCGTATAAAAATTCTTTATATTCAATGGTAGGGATAATTGGGTAGTCCTGTTCTTTTTTGCAAGAAAAAAAGCTAAGAATAACCAATACAACAACAAAAAAAATTAACTTTGACATTTAATTCAACTAATGTATTTAATTCAATGGTTTTTAATAAATTTGAAGATATAATTACAAATTTAACGGTCTCATCCTTTAACGAAACAGCCATTCAATTATTTCGTTTTCAATACAAAAATAATAAAATTTACAGGCAATTTGTTGATTTAAACAACATAAATATAAATAAGGTCAAATCTACAGAAGAAATCCCTTTTTTACCTATTGAATTTTTTAAATCAAAAGTTGTGGTATGTGGAGATGAGATTCCTGAAAATTATTTTGAAAGTAGTGGTACAAGCGGAATAGATAAGAGCAAACATTATATTAAAAACCTTGAAATCTACGAAAAGAGTTTTTTACAATGTTTTACTGATTTTTATGGTAATATCAGTGATTATTGTCTCCTGGCTATATTGCCTAACTATGCTGAACAGCAACATTCTTCTTTAATATACATGATAAAGAAGTTGATTGAAAAAACAACAGCTCCGGAAAGTGGTTTTTATTTATATGATTTAGAGAAATTAGCTGAAAAATTAAATGAATTAAAACGACGCCATCAAAAAATTATATTATTTGGTGTAAGCTATGCTTTACTTGATTTAGCTGAACAATATCCGCTTAATTTATCCGGTAGTATTATTTTTGAAACCGGTGGTATGAAAGGGAGAAGGAAAGAATTGCTCCGGGAAGAGCTTCATTTGAAATTGCAAACAGCATTTAATGTAAAAACTATTCATGGTGAATATGGAATGACTGAATTATTTTCCCAGGCTTATTCTGATGGATATGGATTTTATAAATGTCCGCCATGGATGAAAGTTATGATAAGAGATACCAATGATCCAAAGAATATTATCGGTTTCAATAAGACCGGTGGAATCAATGTAATTGATCTGGCAAATATTTATTCATGCAGCTTTATTGCTACACAAGACTTGGGTAAGCTATATGAAAATAATAGCTTTGAAGTGCTCGGCCGCTTTGATAACAGTGATATAAGAGGATGTAATTTAATGATAGAGTAGTTATAGCAAAGGTAAAGGATTTAAGAACAGTTCCCGGCTTCGTTGTGAAAAAAGTACTTAGAGTACTTAAAGTACTTGGAGTACTTAGAGTTAAGGAATTTAATACTTTATCAGCGTTTATCAGTAAAATCTGTGTAATGTGTGCTATTTTAAGTAAATCGCCAAATCACGAAATCGCAAAATCGCCAAATTTTACACTGATTAATTATGCCCCCGACTTTTCCGCTTGATACTTACAATATAACCAGTTTCTTTGTATACGTTGAATTATTAAATTGAAACTTGATAAAATATATTCCTCTGATTAGTCTCTCATCCTGAATAGTATAGGTTTGCTGATAATTTCCTTTATCAATCATTCCTTTTTCAATAGTTTTTACCTCTTTTCCTGTCAGATCAAAAAGTTGTATGTTAACATCAGTTGGTTTTGTCAGATTATATGAAATTGTAAACTGGTTGGTTACGGGATTAGGGAATACTTTTACACTTTCACTGATATTAATAGGTCTTTCAGTTATTCCGGTTAAAACCCTCACAGAATCAATATAATTGATAGTTGTTGTTATTGTAGGTACTATGCCATAAGAAGTTTCTACTATTTCCAGTAAAGGAATTCCATTGCTCTTGCCTACCCATTTATATTCAGTAATATTTCTTACAACAGCAGGTAAAGCGAAAGGAATAGTATCCAGACTCAAAGTGTCTTTTTGATAGATAATGGATTTTACACGCAGAACCTGAAATGTTCCATAAGGTGTTGTTAATGTTCCCCATCCATCCACAATATTTTTTCTTCTTTTGGTTTCACCAAAATAGCCTATAGATGTAACGCTCATACTTGCTGAAGATGCGGTTGAATCGACGTTGCCATAGTTAAGCGGGAATTTATAAATTCTGTCAGCAGTATTATATTTTAAAGGTATGGGTATAGCGTTAATTTGTGCAGCATAACCAATTAAACCATAAGCAGCAGAGGCATTATTATAAAAATTAAAGACATTTGACATTTGAGCAACGCCAAGACTGATATTTGGTTGTTTTAATGCCTGATTTGCACTGGTAATATAAGACGGATAATAAAAGATAGGGGTGGAAAGAACGGTTACAAAAGTATCAACACTTTGGCTGACAGGGACTAATGCAGAAAAATTCCATGTATAATTTGTCCCGGTTAGAGTATAATCAACAGTTCCGGTTGTTAATGCAGTACTTTTATTGATTTTATTGCCGGTAGCTGGCATGTCTGCTGTGGTTATAGTAATTTGTGCATATGTAAATGAATATATGCTTAAAATTGTAATTAAAAGAATATATATTTTTTTCATAACTTTCTTTTTTAATATTAATACAAAGATATGTTTATTTGTCTTAAAATTATTGTATTTAAGAAATTTTAACGACAATCAAATTTATTGTATATTTATATCAAATTTTATGCCGAAGGAAATCATTCATTTTTACATCTAATACTATATTGCTTAATTTTTCTTAATCCTGTATAAAAAAGAGAATACTTCTCAAATGATAGACAATCAAAACTTTCGAAAGCTAATGGAAACATACAAGGATAAGGTTGTAAATACCTGTTTCGGCTTTCTGCATAACAGGGAAGATGCTGAGGATACTGCACAGGAAGTTTTTATTGAAGTTTATTTGTCTTATCATAAATTCAGAGGTGATGCCGATATTGCAACCTGGATATACAGAATTGCAATCAATAAATCTCTGGATGTATACAGGAAAAGAAACAGCAAAAAAACACTGGCCTTTTTAACAAACCTGCTTCGTTTCGATCATGTTAAAACATTGAAAACAGCTCATAACGAAGAAGATGCACAAACAAAAATGGAAAGTAAAGAACGTGTAGAGGTATTATACCATGCATTGGATAAAATCCCTGTAAATCAAAGGATAGCCATAACATTATCAAAATTTGAAGATCTGAGCCAGAAAGAGATTGCTGCTGTAATGGATGTTAGTGAGTCAGCTGTTGAATCATTATTGTCAAGAGCAAAATTGTCATTAAGAAAACAATTGGGAAATTATTTTAAAAATAATGACTAAAAAACGGAAGGAAAAATTTTAAAAATTCGTCTACTATAATACAGTATGAAAACAAAAAATTACATAGAAGAAGTAAATCAATGTATTAATTTACTTGATAGTTTAGAAAAAGTAAAGACTGATGCTTTTTTTGAAACACGTCAGTTGGCTTATATGGAAAGAAAACTGAATGCTGAAAAACAACGCTATAACTGGAAAAATATTCTGAAACCTGTGCTGATAGTCATGTTATTAGCTATAAACATCAGCATTGTATATAATTATAGAGTCCGCAGCGAAAACTACAATAAATTGCGAAATAAAGCTATAATTCAGTTATCTGATAATTTGATAAATTACAGTGATTATTATTCGTCAAACTAATAAGATAAGGAGGAATCATGAATTATTTTAAAGAAAAGAAACTTGCATTCTGGGCAATTATCATATTGGTTATCCTAAACATATCAACCTTAACAATGATATGGATACACAGGCCACCCCGTCCTGAATTGCAACCAATTCAACTCAGGAAATTTATACCTGATTTTGTTGTAAATGAATTAAAATTGGATGAAAAACAAACCAAAGCATTTGAAACTGCCGAGAAAAATCAGAAAATAAAAATAAATGTTTTGACAGATAGTTTGCGGTATTATAAAAAGGAATTATTTTCACAATGTTTTGATAATCCAACAGATACAGTAAAAATAAATGTGATATGTAATAAAATTGGAGAAATTGCCATAAAAATAGATATTTTAACTTTTAATCATATCAATGAGTTAAAATCAATCTGTAATGATGTGCAACAAAAAATATTAAAGGATTTTATAAAGGATATGGCATCAGCTGAAAGGCGCCCACATGAAAATGAGCCACCTCCGCCACGTCTGTAATTAGAATTAAAAACAATTTAATCAACATATAAATTAAATCAAAAATGAAAACAAAACAGATTTTTAGCATAATCTTACTGATGCTGATAGGCATGCAGATAAGCAGTTTTGCACAGGATGCAAAAATGAAAGAACAACCTCTAGTAAATCATCCTTATCAGCAGGGGCAGGGAGAAATGAAGAATCTTCCTCCATTACCTCCACTGCCACCACCAGTTCTTCCCGGTATTCCAAATTTAACCAAAGAACAGTCTGAAAAAATTAAAAAACTTCAGCTTGAACTGGCATTGAATAAATTTCCACTGGAAAATATTGTAAGAGAAAAAGAAGCCGGATTGCAAACTATTTCAACCGTTAAATCTCCTGATATGAAAGCAATAGAAAAGCAAATTGAAGAAATAGGAGCCATTAAAATTCAACTGGCAAAGCTTCAGGCTAGTCATGATCAGGATATCAGAAAAATTTTGGATGATGAACAACGGTTAATTTTCGATAAGAGGCCACCAATGCATGAGCCACGTCCATTTTAATTAATTTTATGTAATTTTTGTTAACAAAAAAAATCCTGCCAAAATTTTGACAGGATTTTTTTATGTGTGTTTATTGATTATAATCCCGAATCGCTGCGCTCTCGGGACTAAGCAAAGCTTAGCTTTATAAACTTTTTAACTTTATGAACTGTTTAGTACATTCCGCCCATACCGCCCGGCATACCACCACCCATTGGAGGAGCTGGATTTTCTTCTTTAATTTCAGCCAATACACATTCGGTAGTTAATAACATACCTGAAATAGAAGCTGCATTTTCCAACGCAATTCTTGCTACTTTAGTTGGGTCGATTACACCGGTAGCGTATAATTTTTCGTAAACTTCGGTTCTGGCGTTAAAACCATAATCACCTTTACCTTCTTTTACTTTCTGTACAACTACAGAGCCTTCCAGACCTGCATTGGCAACAATCTGACGTAATGGTTCTTCCAATGCTCTTAATACAATGGCAATACCTGTATTTTCATCTTCGTTGTCACCTTTTAATTTGGCTAATGCATCAATTGCTCTGATATAACCGATGCCACCACCGGGAATAATACCTTCTTCAATAGCAGCGCGGGTTGCATGTAAAGCATCTTCAAAACGGTCTTTCTTTTCCTTCATCTCAATTTCGCTGGCAGCTCCAACATAAATAACAGCAACACCACCGGCTAATTTAGCCAAACGTTCCTGTAATTTTTCACGGTCGTAATCAGAAGTGGTTTTTTCAACCTGAACTTTTATCTGATTGATGCGTGATTCAATATTGGATTTTTCACCTTTTCCACTTACAATAGTTGTATTGTCTTTGTCAACAGTAATTTTTTCAGCCTGACCTAAGTATGATAAGTCTGCATCTTCCAGTTTATAACCTTTTTCTTCAGAAATAACAATACCACCTGTTAATATAGCGATATCTTCAAGCATTTCTTTACGTCTGTCACCAAAACCCGGAGCTTTAACAGCTGCAATCTTTAATGAGCCTCTTAAACGGTTAACAACCAATGTAGCCAATGCTTCACCATCAACATCTTCAGCAATAATTAACAATGGACGGCCTGTTTGAACAACTTTTTCCAAAATCGGAAGAAATTCTTTCATGTTGGAAATTTTCTTGTCGTATATTAAAATGTAAGGTGTTTCGAAAACAGTTTCCATTTTATCTGTATCCGTTACAAAGTAAGGAGAGATATATCCTCTGTCGAATTGCATACCTTCAACAACTTTTACTGTTGTTTCAATACCTTTTGCTTCTTCAATGGTGATAACGCCTTCTTTTTTAACTTTACTCATGGCTTCAGCTATCATTTTTCCAATAAAAGAATCATTATTAGCTGAAATAGTAGCAACCTGTTCAATTTTCTCATTGCTGTCGCCAATTGATTTTGATTGTTTTTTAAGGTCAGCAACAACTGCTATAACTGCTTTGTCAATACCACGTTTCAGATCCATAGGATTAGCACCGGCTGTAACATTTTTTAAACCTGTAGTTATTATTGCCTGAGCTAAAACAGTAGCTGTAGTAGTTCCATCACCTGCTAAGTCAGCAGTTTTAGATGCTACTTCTTTTACCATTTGTGCACCCATGTTTTGAACAGGATCTTTTAATTCAATTTCTTTTGCAACGGAAACACCGTCTTTGGTAATTGCAGGAGATCCGAATTTTTTATCGATAATTACATTACGACCTTTAGGTCCGAGTGTTACTTTAACTGCATTTGATAATGCGTCCACGCCATTTTTTAATGCTTCGCGTGCTTCCCAGTTAAAAATTATATCTTTTGCCATTTTAATATACTTATTTTAAGTTTATAAATTATTTGTTAAACAATTGCGTAAATGTCAGATTCTTTCATGATAAGATACTCTTTACCTTCAAAGGTAATTTCAGTGCCGGCATATTTACCATATAAAACATTATCACCAACTTTAACAGTCATTGGTTCATCTTTTTTACCGTTGCCAACAGCAACAATTTTACCTTTCTGAGGTTTTTCTTTAGCTGTATCAGGAATTATAATTCCACCTGAAGTTTTTTGTTCAGCAGCAGCAGGTTCAACTATAACTCTGTCTGCTAATGGTTTAATGTTTATTTTTGACATGATTTGATAATTATTTATTAATAAATATTTTAATTATTTTTTTAATTTTCACGAAGTTCAATTATCATTTTTTGTGCCAGTTTAAAAATTAGCATTAATAATGACAAAATGACAGCATTTCTATTTAAATTCAAAAAAAAATGTCAGAAATGTATATTCTCTGACATTTTAAATTATTTTAAATATTTCATTTATTTTGCAGGTTTTCCTCCGGCAGGTTGTTGTTTTGGTTGTTGTCCCGGTGCCTGAGCTGAATTAATAGGAGCTGCGTTATCAGTAGATAATTCTGTTTTTAAAGATTTTTCCTGATTACTGCGGGGAATAGAGAATACAGAAACTAAACTTAAGAACAGTAAAACTACTGCAAGCGTCCAGGTAGCTTTTTCAAGAAAATCGGCAGTTTTTCTAACGCCCATTATTTGATTTGAAGAAGCAAAATTTGAAGCTAAGCCTCCACCTTTAGAATTTTGTACTAAAACTATTAAACCTATTAAAATACATGTAATAATTATTAAAACTGAAATAAAGATATAAAGTCCCATTATATTTAATTTTTATTGTTGATTATTAGCGTTTTTCAATTTTTGAATTTGGCTTGCAAAGTAACTACTTTTTTCGGGATTTTCCAAACTTAATTTTTCATAAATTTTTATTGCTTTTTTATAATATGCCTGTTTTTCATAAACCAGTGCCAAAGTTTCACTTATAATATCATCATTTTCTGTCAAACTGTTTTTTTCAATATCTGTAGAGAATTCTTTATTAGGTGATGGAGTAGTGATTTTTGGTTTTCCTTTAATAAATTTTTCGATAATCAAATCTTTCTCACTTTTATTTGTAGTCTCATCAACAATGACATCTTTAATTTTTATATCAACCGCTTCTTTTTTAGAGGAATGGATAGGAGTATCTGATATTAATTGTTTAAATAATGTGAAGTTTGGTGTGATAGATGCAGATTTTGAAATCACATTCTTGTTTCTGTTCGATATTGGCAATGATTTTAAGATATGAATACTCTGACAATATGGATATTTTTCAGTTAAATTCATTAATTCAGCAATTTTTGATTCACTTATCGTTGCCGGAGACAGTATGCATTTTATAAAAACTTCTGTTGTCATTCTTGAATATTATTACCAGTTTACCACTGCTTTGTTAAAAATATCTTCTACAAGTTCCTTGTTTATTTCATCTATAAGTCCTTTTTCTACAGTTGATAAGTCTAACTGACTGTTATAATCTTTGTATCTTGAAAATATTGATTCGAAATCCTGTTTATCATTTTTTTTATTTGTGAATTTCACTTTAATCGTAATTGACAGTCTGTTAAGCGCTGCTTGCTGATTAGCCTGAACAGCAACCGCCTGAACAACATAATTTGTTATTTCACCATCAATATTTAAATCGCCATTACTTTTTACTAATGATAAATTAGTTTGACTTGCAAATTTATCACGTAATGCGAGTGTTAATGTTTGGCTTAAAGTAGGCTGAACTAATGGTGCATTATTTTGAAATTGTAAAATTGAAATCGTTTTTACATCAGGTGAAATAGATGCTCCTGTGAATGAATATACACCACATCCATTTAATATTAGCACAAACATGATGATTGTCAATAGATTTATCGTTTTTTTCATTTTTATTGAGATTAGAACTTTATAAATTAATTCCTAATTCTTTTAATTTCCTGTATAATGTTCTTTCAGAAATCCCAAGTTCTTCAGCTGCTTTTCTTCTTTTACCTTTATATTTCTCAATAGCTTTTTTAATTAAATCCATTTCTTTCTTTTGTAATGATAATTCTTCTTCTTCAATATCATTTTTTACATCTTCCTGAGAGATTTTATCTTCATATATATGTTGAATTTCAATATCTTTATCTTCATCAATAAAATCGTCAAAATTTTGACGGTGTTTATTGATAAAAGGATGCTGCTTCATATTATTGTCGTTAATACTATCATTTTGCATTATTTCGGCAATAATTTTCTTCAGATCATGAATATCTTTTTTCATATCAAAAAGTACTTTATAAAGTAACTCTCTTTCTGAAAAGCCTTGGGTTGTGTCTGCTTTTTCAAATAATACCGGTAAATCGCGTTGATTTGTTTCCGGTAAATATTTAATAAGGGTATCTAAAGTAATATTTCTGTCTCTTTCAATAATAGAAATTTGTTCGGTTATATTTTTTAACTGACGAACATTTCCTTGCCAGTGATAATTGATAAGATATTGTTTGGCCTGTTCATCAAGTATTAAAGGTGGCATACGGTATTTTTCAGCAAAATCAGAAGAAAATTTTCTGAATAACAGATCAATATCCTGCTTTCTTTCTCTGAGTGAAGGAACAGAAATAGGAACTGAGTTTAATCTATAGTATAAATCTTCTCTGAATTTTCCTTTTTCAATAGCGTCCTGAATATTTACGTTAGTAGCAGCTACAACTCTAACATTAGTTTTAACAGCTTTAGATGAGCCCACTTTCATAAATTCTTTGGATTCCAGCACTCTTAATAAGCGGACCTGAGTTGATAATGGTAATTCAGCTACTTCATCTAAAAAAATTGTGCCATTATTAGCCACTTCAAAATATCCTTTACGAGCTTCATGGGCGTCAGTAAATGAGCCCTTTTCATGTCCAAATAATTCTGAATCTATAGTACCTTCAGGTATTGCACCACAATTTATTGCTATATAAGGTCCATGTTTTCGAGCACTTAAATGATGAATTATCTTAGGGAAAACTTCTTTACCTACACCACTTTCACCTGAAATTAACACAGAAATATCAGTAGGGGCAACCTGACAGGCAATATCAATAGCTCTATCAAGTAAAGGAGAATTCCCAATAATTTCAAATCTTTGTTTGATAGACTGAATATTCATAAAAAAACGTTCTAAAGAATTTTTAAAATTATACCTTATAATTTAAATGTAAAATTAATAAAAATAAAGATATGACAAAATGGCATATTTATAAAAAATCAAAAAAAAAGCTATCCCGTTATTGAGATAGCTTTTTTTATTTATATGAAGAAACTATTCTATAATAAAATCATCACGTCTGTTTTGTTTTTTACCTTCATCTGTTGTATTATCTCCAAGAGGCATAGTATCACCATAACCTTTTGTTTTTATTCTTGATTCTTCGATTCCTTTACCAACAAGATAAGCTTTTGCATTTGTAGAACGTTTATCTGATAATTCCTGATTTTTCTTAGGACTACCTTCACTATCAGCATGTCCATTAATTTGTAGTTTGTAAGAAGGATTATCTGTCATAACTTTTGCAACTTTATCTAAAGCTTTGTGAGAACCTACAAAGATAACACCTATACCATAATCAAAATAAATACTTTCAATTTTCTTACCCGGAGTAACATCTTTGGTAGGAACAGTAGCTTTTTCAACTTTAGTAGCAGGAACTACTTTAGTAGCTTTAGGTTCTTTTTTAGCTTTGGGTTCTTTTTTAGCCTTAGGTTCTTTTTTAGTTTTAGGTTCTTCCTTAACTTTTGGTTCTTCTTTTACCTTAGGTTCTTCTTTTACTTTAGCCTTGGTATCAGCAGGACATCCATTGTTTTCTTTCAGACCAGGTACATCAGGACATTTGTCATCTATATCTGCAACTCCGTCTTTATCTTTATCAGGACAACCTTTTAATGCGATTTCGCCTTTTTCATTTGGACATCTGTCTTCTGAATCCTGAACACCATCACCATCAGAATCAGGACAACCTTGTAAAGCAACTAATCCTTTTTCTTTTGGACATTTATCCTGATAATCAGGAACGCCGTCACCATCAGTATCAACAGGACATCCACTAGCATCAACTTTTACATTAGCAGGAGTGTTAGGACATTTATCAAGGTTATCAGCAATACCATCTTTGTCTGAGTCTAAAGTACAACCAAATGCATCAACTTTAACACCAGATGGTGTATTAGGACATTTGTCAAGATAATCTGCAACACCATCTTTATCAGAATCCAATGGGCAACCATTAGCATCAACCTGAACATTGGCAGGTGTATTTGAACACTTATCTGATTTATCAGGAACACCGTCACCATCAGAATCTTTTGCTTTTCCAAAGCTATAAATTAAACCAATTGAAGAAGAAAAATATCCATCTTTTGAATTAGATTCATACATGTCAATTTTATCACTTGTAAAGCTATACAATTCCTGTAATTGCAATGCAATACTTGATGTAAAATTAAATTTCAAGCCACCACCCAAAGTATAAATAAATTCAGTGGCTGAGTAAGCTTTTGGTGAGCCTGTAAATTTATTGGTTGAGGCATCAAAAGTTGTTAAACCAGATGTATTGTCAAAATTAGCAAAACCAATTCCTCCAGCTAAATAAGGTGCTATAAATGCATCTGTTTTAAAAATATAACCATTATTTAATTTGTAAGATAGCAAAAGATTCCCATCAAGTTTTTTCCCATCAAACAGTTTAAAAGCATCTTTAGTATAGGCTATTTTCCCATAAGTAACCTGAAAACCTAAATCAAAAGATTTGTTTAAATAACGGTTTATTGATAACCCGCCGAAAAGTTTAACATTATCAAAGATTTGCATATCTTTAATTAAGTCAAGTGCACTAGCTCTTAAATCGCCATTATAATCAGTTTTACCTATTAGTAAGCCAAGCGACCATTTTTTATCAGCATTTTGTCCATTTGCTATTATTAAGCTATTAATTAATAGCACAAAAATAATTAGTTTCTTCATAGTAAGATATTTATTGGTTAATATTTTTTTATGCAAAGATAAATATAAAAAGTCTTATTTTTTAACATTTTTTTAATTTTTCTAAGATTTTTTTATTTTTTCAGTTAAAACATATAAAATATAAATTTGTTTCAAAAAAATCATTCCTTTTGAATACTTTTTCAGAACTGGTTTTATTATTATACTTATTATTACAAATTTTAAGAAGAAGAATATATAAAATAAATAATCTCAATACCTGAAAAATTAAGTCCTGTTAAGTATAATCCTTTGGAAAAATGAAATCAAATTATTCAAATTATTTTTCTATTGTTAAATTTAAACAAACTTACTAAAAAACAAGATAGGAGTTGCAAAGATTAATTTGCAACTCCTGATTTAATTTCATAGTCATTACAACGAGTAATTTTTTTTATGTAATTATTATGCTGAATTTATCAGAATTCGACCACAAACTCAACACGTCTGTTTTGCTTTTGACCTTCTTTGGTTTTATTGTCTGCAACCGGCATGGTATCCCCAAATCCGGCAGCTTTCATTCTTGAATCATCAACACCTTTATCCAATAAATATTTTTTAACAGAAGCTGCACGTTTTTCGGATAATTCTCTATTTTTATCAGCTTTACCAACATTATCAGTATGTCCGTTAATAATTAGTTTATAAGATGGGTTATCTTTCATAATTTTTGCAACCTGATCTAAAATTGGGTAAGATGGTTTTAAAATAACATCTTTTCCAGTTGCAAATTGTATCCCCTGAAGCGCTTTTTTGAATACTTCTTTTACTTCAGTTTTTACTTCAGGGCATCCTTTGTTTTCTTTTATTCCGGGAACATCCGGGCACCTATCATCAATATCAGCAACACCGTCTTTATCTCTGTCAGGACAACCTTTTAATGCTTTGTCACCTTTTTCATTCGGGCATCTGTCTTCAGAATCCTGAATTCCATCACCATCAGTATCCGGACAACCCTGGAAAGCAGCTAATCCTTTAACATTTGGACATTTATCCTGAAAATCAGGAATTCCGTCACCATCAGAATCAATTGGACAACCAGTTGCATCAACTTTTATATTTGCTGGAGTATTCGGACATTTATCCAAAGCATCTTCTACTCCATCACCATCGGTATCAGGACAACCATTGAAGGCAGTTAAACCTTTAATATTTGGACATTTATCGAGATAATCAGCTATGCCGTCATTGTCCGAATCTACAGGACAGCCGTTAGCATCAACTTTAACATTTACAGGAGTATTCGGACATTTATCCAGTTTATCCGGAATGCCATCATTATCTGTATCTTTAGGTTTTCCAAAGCTAAATACAATACCTACAGAATGGGAAAAATATGCATCATTAGAATTATCAACATAAAAATCCCTTTTGTCACCAGTTGTAAGGCTAAATAATGATTGGAATTGTAAGGCAAAATCACTGGTAAAGTTAAATTTTATGCCGGCACCAATAGTAAAAATAACATCTGTCCCTTTATCTTTAAGAGGAAGACCTGAAATATTAGTATTGTTAGAGATACTATAATTATAGGTGTAATTACCTGATTTGGAATCAAAATTAGCTATTCCGACTCCACCGGCAAGATAAGGATCAATAAAAGGATTGGTTTTAAATAGGTATCCATTGCATAATTTATAAAGAATCAATAATTGACCATCAAATTTTGTAGACTGAAACTTAGAATCAGCATTTTTCTTAAAACCATAGTTTCCATAACTGCCGCGTAAATTTAAATCAAACGAATTATTTAAAAAAAAACCGATTGATAAAGCGCCAAATCCCTGAAATTCCTGACCATTCTGGTCAACAAGAGCATTGCCCAAATCACCTGTATAATCGGTTCTGCCAGCTGATAATCCAATAGACCATTTGCTGTCAGCATTTTGCCCATTTGCTATTATTATAATATTAATAAATAGCATAAAAATTACTAATTTCTTCATATTTAATATTTTTTAGTTAATATTTTATATATATGCAAAGATAAGTATTAAAAAATCTATTTTAACAAATATTTAATATTTTTGTTTCATTGTTAATTTCTTAATATAGTTGATAATTCAGATAAAAAAAAGGGTTTTAATTTAAAACCCCTTCTTTTATTTTTTAATATTAACATTAATTTATACTAATAACAAATGGTAACCTTGTCTGAATACCCTTTATTTCAGAAACTGATTTTAAAGTCTTATAATAAACAATATTTTCTCCGAGTTCTTTTTCCAGAATCTTTGTTGTAGCATCTTTTCCTGAAAAAATATCTTTTATTTCTTCAAAAAATTCTTTTTGCCTTGGATATTCAACGATTTTGTAATCAGATAGTTTAGCTAATTTTGAAGCTTCTTCGACTGCTTTATCCAAACCTCCGAAATCATCAACTAATCCTATTCTTTTAGCATCCAGACCACTCCATACCCGGCCTTGTCCAATACTATCAATTTGCGCTACAGTCATTTTTCTTCCTTCAGCAACATGTGAAATGAAGACCCCGTAAATACGTTCAATCTGGTTTTGGATTAATTTTTCCTGAGCATTATTTAATGGCCTGTTTCCTGTTATTGTTGCAGCATTTTTATTGGTTAATACTGTATCAAATGTAATTCCTAATTTATTGTTAAACAATTTTTGCATATTAGGAATTAATCCGAATACACCGATAGAGCCAGTTATAGTAGTAGGACTGGCAATAATCTTATTGGCTGCACAGGCAATGTAATAACCACCTGAGGCAGCATAATCACCCATTGAAACGACTACTGGCTTTGTTCTTTTAGCTAAATCAATTTCTCTCCAGATTATTTCAGATGCTAAAGCACTTCCACCAGGTGAATTTACCCTTAATACTATTGCTTTAACAGATTCATTTGTTCTTGCTTCACGTATAGCTTCAGAAATTTTTTCACTTCCAATATTTTCCTTATCACCATCTCCACTTACAATAGAACCGACTGCATAAATAACTGCAATTTTATTTTTTGAGATTTTCTTTATAGTTTTATCATTTACATTGTTATATTTAGATAAAGATATGTAATCAATATCTTTAGTGTTCGTAATATTTAATTTTTTTCTAAGTATATCAATAATTTGGTCTTTATATACCAATTCATCTACAAGTTTGTATTTAACTGCATCATCAGCATTCTGGACCAATAAATTATCAGCTATATTTTGTAATTCAGCTATGCTAATTTTTCTTGAATCTGAAATTCCTTGTATTATATGCATCCATAAACCATTAATCAACATCCGTGTTTGTAAACGGTTCGGATCACTCATTTTATCCAGCATAAATGGTTCAACAGCACTTTTAAATTTCCCATGACGGATAATCTGCATATCTATATCCAATTTTTGTAATAATCCTTTAAAGAACATTATTTCAGCAGATAAACCATGGAAATCAATACTTCCTTCTTTGTTTAAATAAACTTTATCTGCTATTGAGGCCAGATAATATGATTTTTGAGTAAACATTTCGCTATAAGCAATGATAAATTTTCCGGATTTTTTAAAATCAATCAGTGCATTCCGAATTTCATCCAACAATGAAATACCTGTTGGAATTGTACTTAATTCCAGAAAAATACCCTTAATATTAGGGTCGGTTTTTGCTTTCTTTAAATTTGAAAGAATATCATTTAACCCAAGTTCTTTATTGCTTTTCATGGTGTTAAAATCAAATGCTTCAAATGGATTATTACTGGACCTGTCAGATATAATTCCTTCAAGTGTGATATGAAGAACCGATTTATCGGATATTTTTACCTCTTCTTTACCGGATAAAGATATGATAGATGCTAATATGCCAATCATCAGGAAAAATCCCAATAATAACATTAAAAATGTTCCTAACATAGAGGCGAACATGAATTTAAAAAACTGTTTCATTATGTTTAGTTTTATAAGTTAATAATTTTATGCAAGTTTACGATATATGACTGGCAAAAACAAAATTTATTCGACAAAAGTAAAGAAATAGCCGATGACATTAGATAAAAAACTTTTAAAGTTTGTTTTATTATTACAGCATTTTTAATTTTTAATTTTTAATTTTACCCCATTAATTTTACATCATAGAAATGAATTTAGCTTATTTATTATTGGGGAGTAATTTAGGAGATAGATTCGCTAATATTGCTAATGCTATAGCTTATATTCATTCATCCTGCGGGAAAGTTCTGAAAACTTCATCTTTATATGAAACTGAAGCATGGGGATTTAATACAGAAAATAAGTTTATAAATCAGGTAATTCTTATTGATACTGCTATGGAGGCCGATGATTTATTGCAAAATTTACTCAATATTGAGTTATTACTGGGAAGGGTTCGCAAAAACACCGATAATTATAACTCACGTGAGATTGATATTGATATTTTGTTTTTTAATGATGAAATCATTTATCAACAAGATTTAAAAATACCACACCCATTAATGCAGGAAAGAAGATTTACTTTATTACCACTCAGCGAAATTGCTTCAGAAATAAAACATCCTGTTTTAAATAAAACAATAAAGGAATTGTTAAGTGAATGTAATGATCCATTAATGGTTACGAAACAAAAAAACTAATATGACTCATTATAACTATATCGTAATTGAAGGAAATATTGGCGCGGGAAAAACATCTCTTGCAACAATGATTGCTGAACAATTTAATGCTAAACTTATACTGGAACAATTTGAAGAAAACTCTTTCTTACCCAAATTTTATAAGGAACCTGAAAAATATGCATTTCCACTTGAACTTTCTTTTCTGGCTGAAAGGTATCAACAAATTAAAAATCAATTAATTACACAGGATTTGTTTAAAAACTTTGTGGTTGCTGATTACTTTATTGATAAATCATTGATTTTTGCCCAGAAGAATTTGCCGGATGATGAATACACATTATATTCCAAACTTTTTAATATAATAAATCCAACTTTACCTAAACCTGAACTTTTAGTTTATCTTTATGTTAATATTGACAGACTGAAAAGTAATATTAAGCATCGCGGCCGTTCTTATGAACAGGATATTAAAGCAGAATATTTAGAAAAAATTCAGTCAGGGTATTTTGAATATATAAAACATCTTCCTGAAACCAGAATACTTATAATTGATATTAATAATCTGGACTTTGTGAATAAGTCAAATGATTATCAAACATTATTGGATATAATTTTTAAAGAATATACAAAAGGAATTCATCGGATTAGTTTATAAAAATATACAATGAAGACATTTTACAAATTAATAATCATCGGTTTGCTACTTTTAGTTGCAACACATAAGGGTCATACTCAGAATTCAGCAACACATAAGGCCTATAAAACAAATTGGAGACTTGTTTTTTATGATGAATTTGATTCCTTAGGCTTAAATCCACAGAAATGGAGTAACAGTTATCCCTGGGGGCGTTGGGTTGGCGGTCAGCAATATTATACTAATGGACAAAATTTATATTTTGATGGGAGTCACTTTAATATAAAAGTTGATGATGATACATTAACCGGCTTTGTTATGAATTGGGATAGTTTGGGTAATTATACACCATATTACAAGCATTTCGATTATACATCAGGAATGATTTATTCAAACCGTGATTTCAAATATGGCTATTTTGAAACTAAAGTTAAAGTACCTAAAGGCAAAAGTTTTAATTCAGCTTTTTGGTTATATGGTTTAAATAATTGTGAAATTGATGTTTTTGAAATCTTAGGTAGTACAACCAATAATGCTTTAATGACATTACACTGGAAAACCCCTGATTCTATAACCAATTCAAAACAAAGTGTTTATAGTAAATACAGTGTTGATACCAATTATTCTGATAAGTATTACACTTTTGGAGTTAAATGGAAAAAGAATGAACTCAAATGGTATGTTGATACAAATGAGGTTATTGAAGATTTTTATACAAGATTAGTAAGATCACGGCATATACCTGATGTTAAAATGAATTTAATTTACACTTTGGCTGTTGGTCCTATGGATGGAAGTCCGGATTCAACAACAATTTTTCCATCCTATTTTAATATCGATTATGTTAGGGCTTATAGCGATGATACAGTTCCTCCACCATTAATTACAGGACAGATACCGGTTAGTATGTCTTTTAACTCTACTCTTGCTATTATACCGTCAATGCTTAAAGTAGCAGATTTTTATCATGTTTATCCTGCCGGATTCAAAGTAATAGTTCTCCCAGGTAATAATTATTCCTTGAACGGAAATGTAATAACTCCCTTGTATAATTATGAAGATACTTTGTATGTCCAGGTAAAAGTAAATGATGGAATAGATAATAGCCCTGTTTTTAATTTATTGGTTAGAGTTCCTGATGCAACCAGTATTAAAGAAAATATTAAAACTAACGGATTAAATATTTATCCCAATCCGGTTAAAGATTTCTTAGAGATTAAATTTATCAGTAAAGATGAAAGTATCGTATTCATTGATATTTTTGATGCTAAAGGTTTAAAATACCTTCATAAAAAAACAAATTTACAACAGAAAATTGATGTTTCATCATTGCAACAGGGGATATATTATATTTCAATTTCAACTGACAAACAAAAACGAACTTTAAAATTTGTAAAGGAATAAGTAATAAATATTAAAACTGGATTTATGAAACGGCTGAATTTCATTTTGTTATATTCATTAATTGTTTTTATTTTTATTTCATGTAATTCAATTAATACAAAAAAAAGTAAAACAGCATTAAAAGATGAAATTGCAGTTACAGAAAAATCATTTGAAACTGCTGTTAAAAAAAATGGAATTGCTGATGCATTTGTTGCTTTTGCTGATGATAATGCAGTAATTATCAGAGGAAATGATAGTTTAATTAAAGGGAAAGAAGGAATCAAAAGCTTCTACCAGCAATCCAGATATATAAATGCATCTGTTAGCTGGAAACCTGATTTTATTGATGTTTCTGATGACGGGAAATTAGGCTATACGTATGGTAAATATGAATGGATAATTATAGATTCATTAAGTAACAAAGCAAATATTTATAAAGGAATTTTCCATACTGTTTGGAAAAAACAGTCAGATGGAAGTTGGAAATATGTCTGGGATTAGACCAGCTTCCTTTTATTTTACAAAAGCTTTTTCAATCAAATACTGAGCAATTTGTACTGCATTGGTTGCAGCACCTTTGCGTAAATTATCAGCAACAATCCATATATTCAATGATTTTGGATTTGATTCATCTCTGCGGATTCTCCCGACAAAAACTTCATCTTTACCTTCAGATATCAAAGGCATAGGATAGCTATTATTTGCAACATCATCCAAAACAATAATACCATGCATTTCTGAAAGTAGTTTTCTGACATTATCAATTGTAAAATCATTTTCAAATTCAATATTTACTGCAATTGAATGCCCTCCTGTAACAGGAACTCTTACAACCGTGGATGTTATACGTAAGCTGTTATCCGATAATATTTTACGTGTCTCATCAACAAGTTTTTGTTCTTCTGATGTATATCCGTTTGATAAAAAGCTTCCTCCATGAGGAAATAAATTTTTATGGATTGGATATGGATAAGCCATTTCAGTATTAATACCTTTTATTTCATTTTCTAACTGTTTAACAGCTTTAACACCTGTCCCGGTAACCGATTGATAGGTTGAAATTACTAACCTGTTTATTTTATAAGCATTGTGTAAGGGTGCCAATGCCATTACCATCTGAATGGTAGAACAATTTGGGTTGGCAATAATTTTTGTTTCTTTTGTAATACTGCTGGCATTAATTTCAGGCACAACTAAAGGAACATTTGGATACATACGCCATGCAGATGAATTATCAATAACAAAACATCCATTTTCAGCAAAAATTGGTGCATATTTCAGAGAAGTTTCTGACCCTGCAGAGAATATGGCAATATCTGGTTTTTTATTGATTGCTTCTTCAACAGCAATGACTTCATATTCTTTTTCGAAATATTTTATTTTTTTCCCAACAGAAGCAGATGAGGCAACAACAATTAAATCAATAGCACTGAATCCTCTTTCTTCAAGCACTTTAAGCATAATATTTCCAACTAAACCTGTAGCGCCTACAATTGCAATTTTCATTTTTTAATATTAATAAAACCGACTTCAAACCTACAAAAAAAATTTATTAAGTAACGGATTTTATTTAAAAAAAATATGTAGGTTTGCTTTTTATTAACGTTCTTTTTATAAAATTTGATGAAATGAAAAAACTACCTCTACTACTACTGCTATTTCTACTTTTTGCTTTCAACTCATATTCACAAGTAGTTGATAATTTTAATGATGGTGATTTTACCAATAATCCTGAATGGATTGGTGATACAGCCTATTTTAATGTTGAAAATGCTCAGCTCCACAGCAATGGACTTCAGGCTTCGAGCAAAATATCCCTGTGTACTTCTAATTCAATGATAGATAGTACTGAGTGGAGCTTTTTGGTTGACCTTAAGTTTGCACCCTCTTCTACTAACTTTGTTCGTATATATCTGGTATCCGGCGATTCAGATCTTGTTAATACTTCCAGTGCCTATTATATTGAGATTGGGCAAAGTAATCAGGATTCAATAAAATTTTTTAAAAAACAAGGAAGTATTTCTAATTTAATTTTTACAGGATTAACATCTTTTGCTACTTCTATTACAGAGCTGAAAGTAAGGTTGAAAATCTGTCGTAAAGCAGATGGAATCTGGAATATTTATTGCGATAAAAATGGAGGGACTAATTATACTTCAGAAGGAAATTCATTTATAGAAAACAGTATAACAACTACAAACTATTTTGGGTTCTATTGTCAGTATTCAACAGCTTCGCGCTACAATATGTATTATTTTGATGATGTAAATATTGGAAATATAATACCGGATACAATTAAGCCACATGTTATTGACGTAATTGTTAAAACAATGAATACATTAGATGTTATATTTTCTGAAGAAGTTGATGCTACTTCATCTCAAAATCCTTCCAATTATTTCGCTGACAATTCAATAGGAAATCCCATTATAGCAATAAAAGATTTATCAAATAATGCATTAATACATTTGCAGTTTGCACAAAATTTTCCTGTTACAGGTATAAATCACCTCACAATTAATAATATAGCTGATTTAAATGCGAATGTAATTAAAGATGTTACATTACCTTTTGCTTATCCTGTCGCTGCTCAACCAAATGATGTTATTATCAATGAAGTTTTGTTTAACCCTAAAGATAACGGTGAAGATTATGTCGAGATTTATAACCTTTCACAAAAAAATATTGATTTAACAAAGCTGATGATTGCAAGTTATGATTTGCTAAACAATAAGCTTAAGTCAATGTATCTCATTGCTGAAACAAATAAAATATTGTATACAGGAGAATATCTGGTACTAACAAAAGATCCTGCTAAAGTAAAACAACAGTATTATACTGAAGTGCCGGCCAATTTTAATCAAATGGCAACAATGCCATCTTTTAACAATGACTTGGGTACAGTAGTAGTTGCACGTCCTGATTCTACTATAATTGACAGGTTTGATTATAACGAAAATATGCAGTATCCATTATTGGTTTCTTTTAAAGGTGTTGCTTTAGAACGCATAAATTCTGAAAAAGCAACACAAGATCCTCAAAACTGGCATTCTGCAGCTCAATCTGTTGGTTTTGGTACACCAACTTATAAAAACTCACAGTATAATACATTTCTTTATCTTGAAAACCCAATAACCATATCACCTGAAATATTTTCTCCTGATAACGATGGATTTAATGATGTACTGAATATTAATTATCAGTTTACAGATCCGGGTTATACAGCTAATGTTATTATTTATGATAGTAAAGGCAGGTTAATTAAAACCTTGGTTAAGAATGAGTTACTAGGATGCAAAGGTGGCTTTTTATGGAATGGCCTGGACGAAAACATGCAAAAAGCCCTCATTGGAATTTATATAATTTATATTGAAGTTTTTGATGTAAAAGGTAATGTTAACAGCTATAAAAAAACGGCTGTTTTAGCAGGGAAATTCTAAGTTAAAAGTATTATAACTTTTTTTGACTTAATCATTTTTAATATTTTCTCTTTTCCCTTAAAACAAAGGATAAAGCTACCGGCGTTGTTGAATATGTCAACACGTGTATAAAAATTATACAATCCCCTTATTAACTTATCACTCATTGAATTAAAGCTGATTTATATTTTATGTGTTGAAAAATTCAACAGTTACCATGTTTAATATTTCAATAAATAGTTTGTATATATTTGTATATTAATAAGATATATAGATTGGCATTATTATTGCATAACAGTAAATGTAAAAATAAATTTTGTAAACAATTTAAAAATCAATGTCATGGTAATTTTATTAATAATAGCATTTGTGGTGATGTGTATCACAATGGATGCGATCGTTCATTACAGCAAACAAAAAAAATCGAAGATTGCTGCTTTTTCAAATGTTCTTTCCCGCGTTTTTAATGAAGAAACTGTAACAATACCCAAAGGGATGTATTATGACAAAACACATACCTGGGCGTTTATGGAAAAAAATGGTTATGTAAAAATCGGGATTGATGATTTCCTTCTTCATATTACAGGACCATTAAACAGAATTAAAATGAAAAATATAGGAGAAAAAATAATGAAAGGAGAACCTGTTTTTTCGATAATTCAGAATGGCAAACAATTAACAATTAATGCTCCAATATCAGGAAGCATCAAATCGATAAATAATCAATTGATAGAAAATTCTTCTTTAATAACAACTTCAAACTATAATGAAGGATGGATTTATACAATAGAACCGAATAATTGGGTAAGGGAAATTCAGTTTTTATTAATAGCTGACAGTTATAAAGAATGGTTGAAAAATGAATTTATGCGACTTAAAGATTTTTTTGTAAATATTAAAATGGCGAATAATTCTGCGTATGCACCATTAATACTTCAGGATGGTGGAGAGCTTAATGATAATATCCTTGCTGAATTTGGACCAGAAGTTTGGGAGGATTTTCAAACTAAGTTTATTAATACATCCAGATAAATATTTCGTTAAAAAATTCAATTCTTATCAATAATTTAAAAAATAGAAATTATGAGTTTTGACCGAAGAAATTTTATAAAAACCCTTGGAGTTGCAGGTATTACATTAATGGCTGCAGATACTTTCGGGACAATAAAAAAAGACAATAAAGGTAATGTTGAATTTTATGGAATGTTATATGATTCAACCCGATGTGTAGGATGCCAAACCTGCGAAACTGTTTGTGCTGAATCACATGGATTACCTGCACCTGTTGGAGTTCCCAAATCAGGCGTAATAAGAAAGACAGATGAACTGCATCGTACTGTGGTAAACAGTTTTAAAACCTCTAAAGGTGATGTGTTTATTAAAACACAATGTATGCATTGTAATGAGCCTGCTTGTGGAGCCGCATGTTTAACCAAAGCCATGTACAAAACAAAAGAAGGCCCCGTAATCTGGCGTGGTGAGAAATGTATGGGTTGTCGTTATTGTATGGTTTCCTGTCCGTTTGATATACCAAAATTTGAATATCACAGTTCAAATCCAAAAATCCAGAAATGTACGATGTGTAACGAAAAGATTGAAAAAGGTGGAATTCCTGCTTGTGCAGAAAATTGTCCGGCTGAAGCAATAAAATTCGGAACTCGTCGTGAATTACTTGCAGAAGCAAGAAAAAGGATAGTTCAAAATCCCGGAACTTATGTAGATGAAATTTACGGAGACCAAACTGCCGGAGGAACAGGATTTATGTATATTTCACCTGTTCCCTTCAAAGAATTAGGATTTAGCACTAAGTTACAAAATAAATCATATCCTGAATTGTCAAAAGGATTTTTGTATAGTGTTCCCTCTGTATTTGTTTTATTACCACCTCTGTTATTAGGTATTTATGAAGCTACAAAAAAGAATAACTCTAAAGAAAGCGACGAAAATGAATAATATAATATCACAAAAATCAAATTTTAAAGGTAGTGAATCTACTTTTAAATTTATACTGAAGGAATTAAAACCAAGAGGTAAATTCCTTACACCTTTTAATATTATATCTGTTCCTGTAATAGTTTTAGGAGTAATAATAATAGTTTTCCGTTTTATTAATGGTATAGGCTCTGTTACTAACCTGTCACAAGAAGTGCCATGGGGTTTATGGATAGGGTTTGATGTTGTTACGGGAGTAGCATTTGCAGGAGGTGCTTATGTACTGACTTTTATGGTATATATTTTAAATGTTAAAAAATATCATTCAATCGTAAGAATAACAGTTCTTAACGGCTTTCTGGCTTATGTTTTCTATGCCGGAGCCTTGCTTCTGGATTTAGGCCGGCCTTGGAATGTTATTAATCCTATTATCGGTAATAGTTTTGGTACAAGTTCAGTACTATTTTTGGTAGCATGGCATTTTCTATTGTACATGATAGCCGAATTGATTGAATTTTCACCGGCTATTGCTGAATGGTTAGGTGCAAAGCGAGCCCGGAAAATTCTGTCAGGTATGACTATTGCTGCTGTAATTTTTGGTATTACATTATCAACACTTCACCAATCAGGCTTAGGTGCATTATATCTAATGGCAAAAGATAAAATACATCCTTTATGGTATTCAGAGTTTATACCCATTTTATTTCTTGTATCCAGTATTTTTGCCGGATTATCAATGGTAATATTCGAAGGTTCCATTAGCCATAAAGTGTTTTTTAATCAAATCAGTGAAAAAAATCATAAAGCTCAAAACGGAATAGTTCTTAGTTTGGCTAAAATCTGTGCAGGGGCTATGTTTGCATATTTCTTTATGCAATTACTTGTATTTATTCATGGTAAACACTGGGATCTGCTCAATACACCTATGGGCTACTGGTTTTTAATTGAAATGTTAGGTTTTGTTGTATTTCCAATGTTGCTTTTTGTTTATAGTTACAAGCGGAACAATATTTTTACAGTTAAACTTGCAGCTATCATAACAATGATTGGAATAATCATTAACAGATTGAATGTTACTGTAATTGGTTTCAGATGGGATGCTCCAATACATTATTTTCCGTCCTGGATGGAATTTGTAGTTACATTAACTGTAATATTTACAGAAATCTGGATATTCAGATGGGTAGTTAACCGTATGCCGGTTTTAAGAGAATCGCCGGATTGGGTAAAAGATGAAAAATAGTGAATTTAAATAAAATAATAATCATAAAATAAAAAACAAAGATTATGGATAATTTTAATTATTATAATATATTCGAAACCAAGGGTATTGAATATATAGCAATTATAGTTTTTTTTCTGATATTAATTCCTTTTTGGATAATATTAAACAAAAAAACAGAGATAAAGCACAGCATTAAAAAAGCACTTAGCTTTTTGTCATTTGATATGTTGAAAATACCTCAGGGGATTTTCCTTGGTAAAAATCACACATGGATATATCTCGAAAAATCAGGAAATGCTTCTGTCGGTCTGGATGATTTTTTATTGCATACAACAGGAGAATTACAATTGATTAATCAAAGAAATTCAGGAGAAATAATAAGCAAAGGAGATTTATTAATGGAAGTTAAGCAAGACAATAAATTATTAAAAATCTATTCACCTATTTCAGGAGAAATAATGTCAAGAAATATTCATCTTAATGAAACTCCTGAGCTATTAAATGAAGATCCTTTCGGAAAGGGGTGGATATATAAAATTAAGCCTACAAACTGGGTTAACGAAATTAAAAACTGTTATCTGGCAGAAGATGCTATAAATTGGTCTAAAACAGAATTGCAGCGGTTTAAGGATTTTCTGGCTATTTCTAATAAAAAATATCTATCTGAATCTACACTGGTAATATTACAGGATGGTGGTGAATTAGTAGATCATACCCTTTCAGAATTATCAGATGAAGTTTGGCAGGATTTTCAGGAAAAATTTCTGAATTTTAAAGATTAAACTTTAACTAAAAATATGTTGAATTTTTCAACATATTGCAAAATAATTAATTAAATTTGTAACAATATATATAAATTATAAAGAATGGAATTTAAATTTAAAATAGCTGAAAATCCATTACTTAAAAAATATATAAAGTTTCGTTCATCTATATATAGCAGGGTTGTAATCATAATTATTCTTTTATCGGTATTCTTGTTTGTTTCATTTGGATTCATTTTCAGATCTGTAAACGAAGAATATATGAAAAGCATTATTCATCAACGTGGTTCAAATGCAGCTTTAATGGTAAGAAGCGCTTTGTATCAGTCAATGCTTGAAAACAATAAAGAATCATTACAGAATACGCTTAATGTTATTAACAGGATGTCAGGGATAGATGAAGTTAATTTATATAATAATAAAGAAAAACTCGTATATTCTTCTTATCCCGCCAATACTGTGGGTCATAGTAATCCCAATTGTTTAGAATGTCATCCAAGTATAAAGGCAAAACTTCCTGAAAAAGATAATTTTTACAAAGTTATTGATGTAAACAGTGAATGTGAGATGAACCTTAATGACAATGCTCACAGACATATTTTACTCAACTCACCGATACAAAACGAAAGATCCTGTTACACAAGTTCATGCCATGCCCATCAACAAAGTGAGAAAACGCTGGGGTCTTTGGTTATAAAAATTCCATTGAAAGATCTTGATAAGACATTAGAAAAATCTACAAGAGATTTTTATATTCTGGCAACAATAACAACACTACTCCTTATCGGTTTCCTTATTTTTTTTACAAGCAAAAGAATTAAAATCCCTTTAAATGCATTGATAAAAGCAAGTAATGATGTTTCAAACGGTGATAGAAATACAAGACTTGAAATCAAGGCAAATCAACTGGATGATATGAGAATGGTATCGGAAGCATTTAATCAAATGCTTGATAATCTTCAGGAAGCTAATAATGAATTGCATAACTGGTCGCAACAGCTTGAATATAAAGTTAGAAAAAAATCAGAAGAATTAGGTCAGGCGCAAAATGAACTGATAAATATAGAAAGAATCGCTTCATTGGGTAAATTATCGCTATCAGTAGCACATGAAATCAATAATCCGCTTTCAGGAATTCTGATTTATACCAAATTAGTATATAAGCAATTGCTTAATCAGAATCTGGAACCTGAAAAGAAAGAATCTATATTAAAACATCTGAAGATGATTGAAAATGAATCCAAACGATGTGGTGATATTGTAAAAGGTTTGCTTGACTTTTCACGAAAGGATAAAAACTTTTTTGAAGATAAACATATTCATGAAGTATTACATGAAACCAGTGATTTAATGAGCCATTCACTAAAAATTGCCAAAATAAGTTTTATCACTGATTTTTCAGCAAAATCGGACTTGGTCTATTGTAGTCCAAATCAGATAAAGCAAGCCTGTATTGCAATATTGGTAAATGCCTCTGAAGCTGTATCAGAAAACAGTGAAATAGTATTCAGAACAATTAATTACGATGATGATCATATAGCCATTGAAGTTATTGATAATGGATCAGGAATTGCAGAAGAAGATGTTCCTCATATTTTTGAACCATTTTTTTCAACTAAACAGAATGAAAGAGCTACCGGTTTGGGTTTGGCTATTGTGCATGGAATTATTCAGAGTCATGATGGTAAAATTAATGTAAAATCAGAATTGGGAAAAGGAACAACAATATCAATATTACTCCCTTTAAAGAAGGAAAAATAATATAAAATATGAATAATAAAATTTCAATACTAATTGTTGATGACGAAGATTCTGTCAGAGATTCACTGTTCAACTGGTTTATAGAAGATGGATATCGTGTTGAATGTGCTGAGAATGCTAAAATTGCATTGTTAAAACTTGAATCAGATTATTTTGATATTATACTTGTTGATATAAAAATGCCAGGTATGGATGGCATGGAATTACTCAGAAGGATTAAATCATTAAAGAATGATGCAATTGTAATTATCATGACTGCATTTGCAACTGTTGATACTGCCGTACAGGCATTGAAAGACGGAGCATTTGATTATATTACAAAACCTTTTGATCCTGATGATTTATCACACTTGATTAGAAATGCATCTAAGCAAATTTCTTTAGCAAAAGAAAATGAAGTACTTAAAGAAAAAGTTGTTACCCTTGAAAATATTGAAAATATTGTAGGTAATAGCGAAGCAATGAAGAAAGTACTTCAGGAAGTAGAAAGTGTTTCGCAATCCAATTCTTCGGTAATTATAACAGGAGAAAGCGGAACAGGCAAGGAACTTATTGCAAAAGCCATTCATTCTAATTCTTCCAGAAAATACTTCCCTTTGGTTAGTGTTCATTGTGGTGCACTTACTGAGAGCTTACTTGAAAGCGAATTATTTGGTCACGAAAAAGGAGCTTTTACAGGTGCAATGTATAATCGTAAAGGCCGATTTGAAATGGCCGACAACGGAACGATTTTCCTTGATGAAATTGCTACTATTTCACCTAAAATGCAGGTTGAACTATTAAGGGTGCTCGAAACAAAAGCATTTATCAGGGTTGGTGGTAATAAAGAAATAAGTTCTGATTTTAGGGTTATTTGTGCGACCAACAGAAACCTTAAACAAATGGTTGAAGAAGGTAATTTTCGCGAAGACTTATATTATAGGTTAAATGTTGTAAATATTCAGGTTCCTCCACTTCGTGAAAGAACAGGTGATATTCCACTTCTAACTGAGTATTTTATTAAGAAATACTGCACATCGATGAATAAACCGCCAATACCTATAGATTCAGCTGCATTAAGACGCCTGGAAGAATTTGATTTTCCCGGAAATATACGGGAATTGGAAAACATGATAGAGCGCGCAATAGTTATTGGTAATGGAAAGAAAATTTCATTAAAAGATCTTCCCTTTGTTAAAAATACAAGTAATTCTTCTGTTGAAAGTTTATATGAGCAGGAAAAAATTCATATACTTCAAATCTTAACCAAATATGATTGGAATATTTCAAGTTCAGCAAAAGCTTTAAAAGTTGACAGGGTAACACTGTATAACAAAATTAAAAAATATAACTTAAAAGCTTCTGATAAATAATTATTATTGACGGTTTGATTGATTGAAGAAAAATAATACTAATCGTAATTATTATAAATTTTTGAATGGTGCTGCAAAAAATCACATTAATTTCTTTTGGGGATTTCGATAATTTTTTTTTGCGAAGTCTATCTGAAAAAATATATAATGAATTCTCAATCAGCATTCAGATTAAAGAAGCACATCTTGATTTAAGTGATTTTTATAACCCTATGCGGAGGCAATATGATGCCAATGAATTGCTTCATTACATGGAAAAACAATTCGCAGCTGAGGCTTCAAAAACAATCGGATTATTTAATGTTGATTTGTTTATTCCTATTTTTACCTATATTTTTGGGCAGGCATTTCTGGGTGGCCGAACAGGAATTGCATCTGCTTACAGATTAAATAATGAATGTTACGGAATAGAGGCAGATGCTAATCTGTTATTAGATAGGTTTGCTAAAGAATTAATACATGAACTGGGTCATACTTTTGGATTGATTCATTGCCATGTTCCTGATTGTGTTATGCGTTCAGGAACCTATGTTGAGGATATAGATCAGAAAAATATAATGTTTTGCCCCAGCTGCAAAGCAAATTTATTAAAATTGGATTAATCTTTTATTACTACTAACTGCTCATTATCAATTATTTTTCCATTTAAAGTTGAAAATTGAATCAAATAATTTCCTGCTTTCAGTTTTGTTTTTGAGCGATATTGATAAATATTTTTCTTTGAAACAGCAAAACTATCTATTAATGCACCATTTTGTGTATATAGTTTTACTATAATATCCTCATTAATATTATTCAATCTGATGTTAAATTCGCCATTATTAGGGTTTGGAAATAGCTCAATTTTTTTATTATTTTGCTTTTGCTTCAATTCATTTAAACCTGATTGAAACGGTTTGCCAACACCTAAAACGTATTCTCCTTGTTGCAGGTTTTCAGTAGTCATGTATCCGGAAAACATATCATCATCTTTTATAAAGTTAATAATATGCCAGTCATCTTTATTGTTTTTGCGGTATAATAAAATTAAAGAATCAGTTGAAAGATAGGAGGGGAGTAAAGTTTGGTATTCCAGATGAAAAGGTGTCTGACAATTATAATAAAACTTTCCCTTTGCATTAAATCCTGCAGGAAATATTCCTTCTACCAGCCAATAACGAATAGGACTTATTCTCTTTATCTCTGGATTAGCAGTTTTCAGGCTATCGGGTTTTACCCAATTGTGAACTACTCTTACTAATGCTGAATCTGCAATTTGCTGTATATCCAGCTGAAACAAACTTTCAGAATAATCAACAATACCTGTATTTTTGATTATTTCATACTTATCTGTTGTAGCATCTGCAAGCTTTTCTTCCATATCAACCATTGCAATTGTAGGAACAAAAGGCATCTGAAATGCTTTCATCCCGTATTCACCATTAAAATGGATAGTATCGGTATATTTTTGCCAATTATTGTTCATAAAAGTAATTTCAACCACATTTGAATTGGCAAATGCAGTTGCCCCTTTTAAACGTTGATGTAAATATACATAATGATTGGCAGGACATGAAAAACTTATCATACTGTCAATTGAATAATGTGTAAACCCGGGGCTGAATACATGAAAATTAAAAAAATCATTTAAATTAATGCCGGAATAATTGCTTAAAAAATCTCGTATCTGTAATGATGAAACCGAGCTAAATGCAAATTGATTCAACAATTGCTTTATTCCGCCAAAAAACAGGCTGTCACCTAAATAAGCACGAAGACTTTGAACTACACAACTCCCTTTCTGATAAACAGTTTCACCATAGGTATATGCGCTTGGGATTCCATATACCGCTCTGTAACCATTATCATCAATATGAGAAAGTTGCAACACTTTCTTAAGTTTTGTTCTTAGATAATCCTTATATGCTTTTTTACCATACACGCCTTCTTTGTATAATGCTTCATTATAGGTAGCCCAGCCTTCGTTAATCCACATATCTTCTGCTGAACTGCAGGTAATTAGGTTGCCAAACCATTGATGTGATAACTCATGTGCATATAAGTATTCATCGTTGAGCGTTCCATCAATAGATGAAGCAGGATAAGCTATATTGGTGGCATGTTCCATTGCTCCGAGTGTAGTGGCAACGTAACCAACTCTTTCCCATCTGTATGGGCCCCAATAATGTTCAAATGTTTGCAAAATATCATTCAGATGAATAAATGAAGCTTTGGCTTTATTGGTATCAGCCGGTAAAACATAGATTGCTGTGGGTGTATTTCCGTTTATTCCAAGAAATGTTCCATTTACCGGAACATAATTATAAACAGCAACTGATGCAAGATAAGCAGGTATCGTATTGTTAAACTTCCAGTGGAAAGTCTTATTTCCGCTTCCATCATTAATAATACTCATTAATGTGCCACCGCAAACAGCAAATTTTGTTGAATCAACAGTAATGTAATAATCGTAAAAAGCCCGGTCAATAAAATCATCTATACAAGGGAAAAAACATTTTCCATAATTGTGAAGATTATCAGCAAATGAAATTCCCAGGTTATAAGACAATCCTGAACTGATATGAAAACCACCCCATCCGGAACTTTCAATATGCGGAGTTCCATGATAAAATACTTTCACATTCAATGTATCATTTATATTTGCTGTTGTGGAAAGGGGTATTAGAATCTTATTGTTAATATAAGTAAAGGAATTATTAGAATTATTTAACTTAATTGAATCAATTGAAAGATATAATAATTCAAGACTTATATTTCCAATATTGTTAATTTTAGGTGTAATTTTAACTTCGGTAAATCCAATTAATTGATTTTGAATAGTATGAGATATGTCTAAATGAATATCATAATGCAAAACATCAATAGAATCGCTGCTTAATGCTTTTATTGAAGCATGCTGGGAAAATAAAAAGGAAGGTAACATTAAACAGATAAAAACGAAGAAACTGGTAGCTTTTTTCATAGTTCAACACATAAAATAAATATTTCAACTGCAAATGTAAGGCATTGAACGAAAATACAGCAAAAAAAACGAGAATTTATATCAACATCTTAAGTTTTATTTATACTTTTGATAATTAATTTATTACAATTATTATTGAAATAAATTGCTCAGAATTAAATATATACATTATTTTATAATGAAAAAAATATTGCTTTTATTTTTAATTGTTTCTTTTTGTTATCATGCTGAGGCACAAAAGAAATGGACGTTGGAAGAATGTATTAAGTATGCACTTGAAAATAATATTCAGGTAAAGCAAAGCCAGCTTAATGCTGAATCTGATAAAATAACAACAGTTCAGAATAAACTGGGTATGTTGCCGAATTTAAACGGAAGTGTCAGTCATAATTACAATTGGGGAAGAAATATTGACCCATCGTCCAATACATATACTGATCAGCAGACACAATCCAATTCATTTGCTTTGACTTCATCAGTTGATTTGTTTAATGGATTCCAAAAATTAAATACAATCAAACAAAGCCAGAACAATTATATAGCAAGCAGATATGATGTTGAAAAAATGAAAAATGACATTGCACTTCGGATTGGTCAGGCATATTTGCAGATTTTATTTAATAAAGAACAGGTGGATATTTGTCAGAATCAGGTGGATATGAGTAATCAGCAGATAGAAAGAACAAAAAAGCTCTTTGAAGCCGGAACAATAGCTAAGGGTAATCTTCTTGAGATTCAGGCACAGGGTGCATTAGAAGAATCAAATCTTGTTGCTGCACAAAATCAGCTTGAACTTTCATATCTCGATCTTACACAATTGCTTGACTTAAAGTCAACAGATGATTTTGATATTGTAAAACCCGAAATTAAAGTATTGGGTGATATTACTCTGGTTCCTTCTAATCAGGTATTTGCTTATGCACAAGGTTTAATGCCTGAAATAAAAAGCGCTGAATTTCGTCTCGAAAGTTCATACAATGGATTGGCCATAGCACGTAGTCAGAGATATCCAAGTTTATCATTAAGCGGCTATTTTGGTAGTAATTATGCGGATAATTATCCTGATTACACTAAAATAAAATCATTTTCAGTTTTTGAAAATGTTCCTACAAATTACACAGTAGCAGGTACTGGAGCTCCCATTGTACAGAAAATTACCAGCTATGAATTTGAAAGAATGTCTTTTAAAGATCAGTTAAACAATAATTTGAATAAATCTTTACGATTTACGCTCTCAATCCCTATTTTTAATGGTTACCAGGTCAATTCAAATGTGAGCAAAGCAAAATTAAATACTTTGAATGCTTCCTATAATTTACAATTACAGAAAAACCAGTTACAGAAAAGTATTGAACAGGCTTCAGCAGATGCTCAGGGTGCTTATAAAAGCTATACCGCTTCTCAAAAAGCTGTTTCATCTTTTCAGGAATCCTTTAATTATACCCAACAAAAATTTGATGTTGGTATGATGAACGGTGTTGATTATAATGATGCTAAAAACAAACTCATTAAAGCACAATCGGATTTATTGAGAGCAAAATATAATTTTATTTTTAAAAAAGTAATACTTGATTTCTATCAGGGAAATCCTATTACTTTATCAAAATAAGCTTTAGATAATAATTTAAAACAAATATAATTTTTCAGTATGAAAAAGAAAAATATAATAAGAATATCCATTATTGCTGGTGTAGTTTTAGTAATTTTATTAGTTATTGCTAAAAAAAGCGGTTGGATAGGCGGTGAATCAGCTATTGAGGTTTTTACAGAAAAAGCAGCAAAAAGAAATATTGTTGAATCGGTTTCTGCAAGTGGGAAAATTAAACCTGAAGTAGAAATAAAAATAAGTCCTTTTATTTCGGGAGAAGTCGTTAAGCTGTTGGTTAAGGAAGGTGATGATGTTAAGCAAGGGCAATTATTGGCTGAAATAGATCCTGAACTTTACAAATCATCCTATGAGCAAAGTATGGCTGTATTGAATGGTCAAAAAGCCGGTTTAGCCAATGCAAAGGCTAATTTAACCCAGGTTAAGGCACAATTTACCAATACTAAATTAACTTTTGAACGCAACGAAAAATTATATAAACAGCAAACTATTTCAGCTGCTGACTATGATGCTGCTAAGGCTGCTTTTGATGTCGCAAAAGCTCAGGTAGAAGCTGCTGAACAAAATGTAGAAGCTGCAAAATACAATGTTAGCAGTTCAGAAGCTGCTCTTAAACAATCCAAGGAAAACTTAAGCCGTACTTCAATTTTTGCACCAAATAGTGGTACTATCTCTAAACTGAGTGTTGAGGTTGGAGAACGCGTTACCGGTGCTTCACAATTCTCCAGTGGTACAGAAATTATGCGTATTGCCAATCTGAATAATATGGAAGTGAATGTGGATGTAAATGAAAATGATATTGTTCGTGTAAAATTAGGGGATACAGCACTCATTGAAGTTGATGCTTACCTTAACCGTAAATTCAAGGGAATAGTAACTCAGATTGCAAATTCAGCCAATATACAGGGTGTAAGTGCTGATCAGGTTACTAATTTCAATGTTAAAATAAGAATATTGCAGTTATCTTATTCCGATTTGATGAAAGCCGATAAGCCTAATATCAGTCCATTCAGGCCGGGCATGTCAGCTACTGTTGAAATTCAGACTAAAAGTGCTTTGAATATTTTAACGGTTCCTATACAATCAGTTACTACAAGAGAAGATTCAACAGGTAAGAAATCATTATTTGCTAAAAAAGAAAATGATAAGAATAATGATAATGAAGAAAAAACCAATGAAGGATCATCAAAGAAAGCCTTTAAAGAAGCAATAGTTGAATATGTATTCTTATTTAAAAATGGTACAGCTGTTATGCAAAAAGTTAAAACAGGTATACAGGACAATAATTATATAGAAATTAAAGAAGGTTTGAAAGAGAATGATGAAATTATTGCCGGACCTTATACAGCAGTTACAAAATTGCTAAAGAATAAATCAGCAGTAAAAAAAGTAGATAAATTAAAATTGTTTGACCAAAAACCAACAAAAAGTAAATAATAATTAATGGGCTTGATATTATTGATTGAAACTGCCACAGAAGTTTGTTCTGTTGGACTGGCGTTGGATGGTCAAATTATTTCGATGAAAGAAACGGAAAAAGGAAATTCTCATTCTGCTAATGTTGCTGTATTTATTGATGAAGTCCTAAAACAAGCAAATAAATCTCCAGGTGATTTGAATGCTGTGGCTGTTAGCAAAGGTCCGGGTTCTTATACCGGTTTACGTATTGGCGTTTCATCTGCTAAAGGATTATGTTACGGTTTAAATATCCCCTTAATTTCAATTAATACGCTGAAAGCCATGGTATATGGTGTTATTCATGATAAAAAAGTTGAAAATACCGGTGCTCTCTTTTGTCCAATGATTGATGCCCGCAGAATGGAAGTTTACAGTGGAATTTATGATATGAACCTGAATCAGATCCGTGAAGTACAGGCAAATATTGTTGATGAAAATACTTATACAGAATACTTATTGAGTCATAATGTTTATTTCTTTGGCAATGGTTCAGATAAATGTAAGGATATACTGAATAATAATGCAAATGCTCATTTTATAACAGATATAAAGCTATCAGCAGCCAATATGGCAGGTTTGGCCGAAGAGAAATTCAGGAAAGAGGAATTTGAAGATACAGCATATTTTGAACCATTTTATCTGAAAGACTTTATCGCGGCAAAGCCTGTTGTGAAAGGACTTTATTAAGTTATGAGTTATGAATTATGAGTTATGAATTAAAATTTAAAAACTTAATAACTCAATAACTCAATAACCTATTACATAATTACCCTATATCCAATAACTTAATAACCCATTAACCCAATAACTAATAACCAAATGCAAAGCGACAGACAGCAAATTATCGTTTTAACTGATTTCTCTGTAAATAGCTATATTGCAATTGATCATGCTGTTGTGTTATGTAAGATATTGGAGAAGGAGCTGACACTAATTTGTATAATGCATAATAATGAAGATGAAGCATTACTGCTTACAAAAATGCAGGAAATGGCTATAGAAAAGAGAATAAATATTCATACAAAAGTCCTTGCCGGTAAGCCAAGTGTAAGTTTAAATAATTTAATACCAGAAATTAATGCAGTATTGGCAATTCTTAGTTTTAATATTGAGAATTCAGGAAGCGATTTTCAGCCAAAAAACCTACTTAAAATTTTCCGAAATTCCCGCATTCCTTATTTGTTTGTAAATAAAGCAGCTCCAACTGAAAACGAGTATAAAAAAGTATTTTTACCTATTGATTCCAGAAAAGAATCAAAAGAAAAAGTACTTTGGGCCAGTTATTTTGCACGCTTTAATGATGCAGAAATAATAGTAATGGCTGCCAGTGTTAAGGATGAATACTTGTTGCGTCAGTTAAGAAATAACCTGAAATTTATTAAAAAGATATTTGAAAACTTAGAAATAGAATACAGTATCATGCAAACAGCTGAAAAGCAAAACAGCATCGATGATTTTGCACTCAGACATGCCGCTGAAGATAAAAATGGAATTGTAATTGTATTGTCTGATAAATCCTACGGTCTGATAGATTTACTAAAAGGGCCAAAAATATTAAACCTAATAACTAATAAATCACAAATACCCATTTTTTGCCTCAATCCAAGGGATGATTTATATGTATTATGTGATTAGATTCGCCTACTGATAGAATTGGATTTTTTATACAGCAAAAATAATTCAAATGGAATTTATTTAAGGTTTTTATTTGCCTCTCCCCTGTATAATAATGATGAAGGTGTAAAGTAGTATTTTTAAATCTGTTGCTAATGACATATTTTCGATATACAACAAATCATATTTTAATCGCTCAATCATTTCCTCCACATTTTCAGCATAACCAAATTTAACCTGTCCCCATGAAGTAATACCGGGTTTAACTTTATGTAATAAGCGGTAATGGGGTGCTTTTTTCATAATTTCGTTAATAAAGAATTGTCTTTCGGGGCGGGGGCCTACTATGGACATATTGCCTAAAAGAACATTGTAGAATTGAGGTATTTCATCCAGTCTTACTTTGCGCATAAACTTGCCGAAATTGGTAATCCTTGGGTCGTCTTTGCAGGATAATAAAGGCGTTCCTTTTTCAGCATTCATATACATCGAGCGGAATTTGTACATTAAAAAAGGTTTACCTTTTAAACCGATTCGTTCGTGCGAATAAAAAATAGGTCCTCTGGATGAAGATTTTATAATTAAAGCAGTTATCAGATAAACCGGTGAAAATATAGTTAAAATTATTAAGGAAGTAATGATATCCAGTAATCGTTTAATGGATTGTTGCCATGCTGGCATTAAATCAGGTGAAATGAGTATTAAAGGTGCCTGAAATATGGCACTCATTTTTACTGAACCTAGAAGTATATCCTGAATATCAGGAATGATTTTTATAACAACTTCGCTGTCTTCAAGTGCTGTAATGATGTTTTCGATGAGTTTATGTTCAGGTTCTTCGATGGCAATTACAACTTCCTCTATTTCAAATTCATTAATGATGCTTTTAAGCGATTTATAATCGCCAAGATAGCTTAAGTATTTACTCATTAATGAATTTTTATTTCCATTTACACTAACATAACCCACAAATTTATTTCCTGATGATTCAACCTGATTTTCAATTTCCTGATAAGTTTTAACTGCATTTCCACAACTTCCTACAATAACGGTATTAAATCCAATAATTTTATTATGAATTTTATAGGCAGTCCGGGAAGTAATAATCAGACGTAAAGAATAAGTGAAAATGAAATGCAGAAAAAGCAATACAAAAAAGGATTGATAATAATTCTTGTAGGTAATAATTACATCGTCCAGTATTAATGCAAAAAAGATAACCAATACGCCAAACAAACAAATTACAAAAGTTTGTTCCAATTCCTTCAATCTCGATTTCCTGTAAATTTTACGATAAGTACCGGTCATTAAATAAAGTATTATCCAAAAAACAGGAATGATTATTAATCCTTTATATAGATTAAAATCATTAATAATAAGATCCAGTTTATGAAAAATAGCAGGATCAACTTTAGTTTTTCTGTAAATAAAAAACAAGCCCCAGGCAAGTATTGCTGAGAATACATCAGCAATAACATATTTTGTAACCTGGAGTTTTTTATTCATAATAATGATTAATCTTAATAATTAAAATAAACAAGTTTTACATTGTCAAGAAATATACTTGCAGTTTGAACACCTTCATCTTTAAATCCACTTATAAAAAACTTATAACTATAATAACTATAATTATCAATAAGGTCAGGGGTAAGATTTATATATATTTTTTTCCATTCAGTAGTTGGTCTTATTGAAATTGTGGCAATCTGGTTTGATGGTAATGTTTGACCGGATTGATAAGCCATTAATCCAACATAGAAGGAATTATTTGTTTTATAATTCAGCTCAATAAAAACAGGAGATGAGTTTTTGGGTAATTTAAAATTATCACCAATTGGTTCAATTTCAAAATAACTGTGTGTAGCGTCAATGGTAATCTGACCTGAAAATCCACCTTCAAAAACATTACTTGGCATGTTGGTTTTAATGATATTGGTATCGCTAAGCGGGCGTTTCTGAAACTTAACGGGAGCGGTTGAACCTTCAAAATCTTCACCCCAAATAACCACATTGGATTTGTATGAAGTTGTTGTTAATGATGTATCTATTGTACTGATAGTGTTTTCTATAAAATTAAATCCTGGTATATCAATTTTGTTGTAAAATTCATAAACAACACGGGTTCCCGACATTCCATTCATTTTTATTCCCGGATAAATGCTAATATTATGCTTTCCTTTTGATAAAACAGGGAAAGTGGCTGGTAATTCAAAAGCTCCGATTAAATGGTCATCCACATATACCCAGGCATCTGTAATTCTATTAGATAAACTGCCTTCATTATTAATTGGAATTTGATTATGTATTAATATTATTTTGTCAATATGGATATAAGCAGGAATTGTTTGTTCGTTATCAAATTTATCACATGCAGCAAATAATACGACTCCTGTTAAAAGTGATATAAAAAGCTTAACAAAAGGAATAAAACGGTATTTATTTAGCATTGTTAAATGTTAATGAGTTATGAATTATGAATTATGAATTATGTGAAAGATTTGTTTATTTATAGAAAATTAGTAACGTTAATTAAAAAGATTTAGTATACTTTTTCTTTATATAGTTTACGAACTTTATGAATTCATGTTAATTTTGTCAATGATTTGATATGCAACATTTAATGCATTATAGCCATCAATAATTGAAACCAATGGAGTGGTGTCGTTTTTAATTGAATGATAAAATGTTTCAAGTTCTGTTTTTATTGCATTCACAGCCTGAACTTCAGGTTTTTCAAAGAATATTTGTTTTGATCCTTTATTTTCTCCCAAATCAATAATTAAGGCAAAAGGATCGTTTTCATCAGGATTAACTTCTTTCATACGTACAATTTCTGTTGTTTTTTCCAGAAAATCAACAGCAATATAAGCATCGCGCTGGAAAAACCTCGATTTTCGCATATTTTTCATTGAAATACGGCTTGCAGTAAGGTTTGCAACACAACCATTGTCAAATTCAATACGTGCATTAGCAATATCAGGCGTATCGCTAACTACATTAACTCCACTGGCGCTGATTCTGCGAACATTTGATTTTACAACGCTTAATACGATATCAATATCATGTATCATCAGGTCGAGAATAACCGGTACATCTGTGCCACGTGGGTTAAACTGAGCCAGACGATGCGTTTCTATGAACATTGGGCTGTCAAAAAATGGTAAAGCCGCAGTAAAAGCAGGATTAAATCGTTCTACATGGCCAACCTGAACTTTAACATTGGCTTCAGTAGATAAATCTATCATTTTTTTTGCTTCTTCTGCAGAAGCAGCTATAGGTTTTTCAATAAATACATGTTTTCCGCGTTTCAACGCTTTTGAAGCACATTCAAAATGAGCGAGGGTTGGAGTCACAATATCTACTATATCCACTTCATCAATTAATTCCTCAATGGAGCGGAATGAATGTGTTTTATATTCCTCTGCTACCTTTTTTGCATTTTCCTGATCCGGATCAAAAAAACCAACAAACTCATATTCAGGTATTTGTTGAATACATTTAATATGTATTTTACCAAGGTGACCGGCACCCATAACGCCTATTCTTAACATAGATTTATTTTTTTTTGCAAAAGTAATTTTTTATCGTCTATGAAATTAGTATTTTCGCAAAAAAAAACATCCGGCTCGAAGAAAAATAAATAAATGATAGACTCATACAAACACAAAGGCTTACGAAAACAGTTAATAGCAGTAATTAAGGAAAAAGGGATAAAGGATGAAAATGTTTTGGCTGCTATTGAAAAAATTCCTCGTCATTTCTTTTTAGATTCTTCTTTCATTGAATTTGCATATCAGGATAAAGCATTCCCTATAGGAAACGGACAAACAATTTCACAACCATATACTGTTGCATTTCAAACAGAATTATTGCAGCTGAAAAAAGGTGAAAAAGTACTGGAAGTGGGCACCGGCTCTGGTTATCAGGCTTGTGTTTTACTTGAAATGGGCGTAAAGGTTTTTACCATTGAACGTCAAAAGTCCTTGTATCAAAAAACAAAAATTTTCTTACCCGGTATAGGTTATAATCCGCGTATGTTTTATGGTGACGGCTATGCCGGTTTGCCTGCTTATGCACCATTTGATAAGATAATCGTAACTGCCGGTGCTCCATTTATTCCTGAAGCATTGATTCAGCAATTAAAACCGGGTGGTATCATGGTGGTTCCGGTTGGCGATGACATACAAACTATGATAACACTCACTAAAGTTACTGAAACCAAATTGGTACAGCAAGAACACGGTAGTTTCAGATTTGTGCCTTTGCTGGAAGATAAGGCAGATGGGAAATAATGTTAATCCTATTCCTGATATATCTTAATTATAGATTATAAATATTAATTTTGGGGAAAGCATAAACTAAAAAATATTTTATGGAAAAATATTGTAAGTTAATGATATTTATATTGTTAAATTGTTTTTTCACATTCAATGTTTGTAGTCAGGAAAATTTAATTATTGATCCCAGTTTTGAAATGTATAAGCAATTGCCCAACAATACCGGACAAGGTGAAATGTGTTTAAAATATTGGACAAATGCTGTTCCTGAAAAGTATAATCATTTTTATATTCACGGTTTTTTTGATTATTATCATAAAAAATCAATTAGTGTAAAAGCTGGTGTACCTATAAATAAATTTGGTAATTTAGAGTCTCATTCAGGAGATGCTTATGCGGGAATATGTATAAATTCAAAATATAGAGAATTTATTTTTACCAGATTATCAGAACCTTTAAAAAGGAATAAATTATATTGTGTAAGTCTTTTTATCAGTAAAGCTGCAAATTTTAAAGAAAGTATAAAAAGCTTTGGTATTCTGTTTACATCTTCAGTTTATGATTTCAATAATAAACCACAGCTAGAATTTTTACAACCTGAAGGCTATAATGTTGAAAATGATTGGATTTGTTTAAAAATAACTTATAAAGCTAAAGGAGATGAAAAATTTATTATGTTTGGTTGTTTTGAATCTGAAAAAATCGATACTCATTATTATATTGATGATGTTGCTGTAGTTATGCTTAATAACGATGATGTTTGTGAATGTAAGGAAAAAGAAGCAGAAAATATTGAACATATTGAAAAAGAAGATAGTGAAAAACCTGATATTTCTGAATTTGATACTATTGGCGAAAGGCACATCGTGATTTTGAAAAATATTAATTTTGAAGTAAATAGTGCCAAACTTACTCCTCAATCTTATAAAGAATTGGAAAAATTATTTAATTTTTTGATAACCAGAAATACAACTCAAATTGAAATATCCGGATATACAGATGATAGCGGTGAGGAGGAAAAGAATAAAACATTATCAGAAATGAGGGCTTTATCTGTTGCTAATTATCTGATAAATAATGGGATTGATAAAAAAAGAATTACTAGTAATGGCTATGGTAGCGAGAATGCTATTGATGACAATAAAACAGATGAAGGTAAATCAAATAATAGAAGAGTTGAGATTAAAATTATTAAAGATTAAATTATTTTACTTAAAATCTTATCACTGAAACTTCATATTAATGAGTAATTTCTATTTTTTTATCTTATTTACAAATAATTGTTAATAAGAAAAAAGCATATTTTGCGTTACAGCCTAAACATTACCTAAATTTGCTATCATAAATTTTTATTGATGAAAAAAATTATAACCTATAATGTTAACGGTATTAGAGCGGCTATGTCAAAAGGCTGGCTGGACTGGGTAAAAATTGTAGATCCGGATATTATTTGCATACAGGAATTGAAAGCTCAGGCCGAGCAATTGCCCTTACTGGAATTTCAGCAAGCCGGATATACCTGTTATTACCATACTGCCATTAAAAAGGGATATAGCGGTGTTGCGATACTTACCAAAGCAGTTCCTGATAATGTAGTTTATGGTATTGGTATTGAAAAATACGATAACGAAGGAAGATATATTCGTGCCGACTATGGTGATATTTCAGTAGTTAGTGTTTACCATCCTTCAGGAAGTAGTGGTGATGAAAGGCAGGGCTTTAAGATGGTGTGGTTGAATGATTTTCAGGAACATATCAATCAGTTAAAAAAAATCAGACCAAATCTGATACTTGCCGGCGATTATAATATTTGTCATAAACCTATTGATATTCACGATCCTATTCGTAACGCCACAAGTTCAGGCTTTTTGCCCGAAGAAAGGGAGTGGATAGGTGGATTTATTGACAGTGGTTTTGTGGATGCATTCAGGACATTTAATTCAGAACCGCATCAATATACTTGGTGGAGTTTTCGTACACGGGCCAGAGAACGGAATTTAGGCTGGCGTATTGATTATTTAATGGTTAGTCAGCCAATTGCTGACAAAATGAAACGCTCAGTAATTTTAGCTGATGCTGTTCATTCTGATCATTGTCCGGTATTGCTTGAAATGGATTTTTAGAAGGAAGTACTTGGAGTACTTAAAGTACTTAGAGTACTTGGAGTTATATGTTTAGAGTTAAATTGAAATATTATACAAAATGAAAAATTTAGTGAGTAATAAACTGATAATCATAGGTGTTATCGTAATTTTATTTTCATCCTGTGTATCTCAGAAGAGATATACTGACCTTGAGGCAAAGTATAAAAAATGCAATGATGATTTAAACAGTATTGAAAAAGCAAAAAATGATGCAAATGTGATGAATACTGAATTAAATGCTGAGATTGAAAAACTGAAAAAGCAGAAGTCAGATATAACTGTTGAATCAGCCCAGTTAAAAGATAATTATGATAAATTACAGGGAGAACAATCAGCATTGTCATCTGATTACAGCGTTTTACAACAAAAATATAACAAATTGCTTACCGGTAACCGTGCTGAAACATCAGAAATTATGGATGCATTACAAAAGACCCAGGGTGATTTGTTAAAAAAAGAAACTGACCTTAAAAAGACAGAAGCTGATTTGCAAAAATTACAGTTACAGCTCAATGAGAAAAAAAATGTGTTGGATTCTTTATCAATACTTATGGATGCTAAAGAAAAGAAATTAAATGAACTGCAATCAATTTTAACTAATAAAGACAAGCAGGTTAATGATTTAAAGAACAAGATTACCGATGCTTTGCTTGGGTTTAAGGATAAAGGACTTACCATAAACACAAGAAATGGTAAAGTATATGTATCTATGGATGAAAAATTGTTGTTTGCATCCGGCAGCTGGAATGTTGCCGAAGATGGAAAAACCGCACTTCGCAATGTTGCCAAGGTATTGGAGTTAAATAGTGATATTAATGTGATGATAGAAGGACATACTGATAATGTTCCTTATGCCGGAGCAGGGCAGGTAAAAGATAATTGGGACTTAAGTGTATTAAGAGCAACAGCCATTGTTAAAATTTTACTTGAAAATAAAAATATCGATGCACAACGGATTACAGCTTCCGGCAGAAGTCAGTATTCTCCTGTTGAGAAAGCTGATACAAAAGAAGCCCGTGCAAAAAACCGTAGAACTGAAATTATTCTTACACCTAAATTAGATGAATTATTCAAGATTCTGGAAACAAATTAAGTGATATCAGAAGATAGAAGTTGGGTGTCAGAATGAAAATTATAATTTAAATGATAAAGTTATCCCGGTTAAAACTTGAAGAAATCTATAAAAAGATTATCAATTGGAAACCTGTATTTTTAATAATTAAATATTCAAAACAACTGGTTTTACCCGGATTTGACGGAGTTCCGTTTTATGATGTGTTTTTGTTTTTTATAAAAGGTATGCAAAAAGGAGCAATTACCCAAAGGGCTGCTTCATTATCCTTTAATTTCTTTCTGGCCTTATTTCCTGCTATAATTTTTCTGTTTACTTTAATTCCATATTTACCAATTCATAATTTTCAAACCACTTTGTTTGAAATTTTACAGTCTTTTTTGCCTTCAAACGCTTTTGAAACAGTAAAATCAACCATAAGCGATATTATTACGAACAAAAGAAGTGGTTTGCTTTCTATAGGTTTTATCATGACTTTATATTTTGCAACCAATGGAGTTAATGCAATAATTGAGGCTTTTAATAAAACCTATCATACTGTTGAATCCCGTTCATGGATAAGGCAGCGACTGATTTCAATAGTTTTGGTTCTTATTTTAAGCTTGTTGTTAATTGTTTCAATATCACTCATTACCATTGGTTCTTTCGTTCTGGATTATCTGGTACATCATGGAATTTTAAAAGGCCAGTTTACAATATATCTCTTATTTGCAAGCCGGTGGATCGTATTATTAGCCATGTTATTCTTTGGTGTATCATTTCTTTATTACTTTGCTCCAGCAAAAAAGAGAACATTCCGTTTTATTTCTGCCGGTTCTACATTAGCTACAGCACTAACATTAATATCCATACTTGGATTTAATTATTATGTAGCAAATTTTTCCAAGTATAATGCACTATATGGCTCAATTGGTACATTGATTGTTATCCTGATGTGGATTTATTTTAATGCAATTATCCTTTTGCTTGGATTTGAACTGAATGCAAGTATATCACATGCCAAAAAACATGGAAAAAAAATAATAATTTTATAATGTCAGGAAAAATTAAGATAGTTACAATAATAGGAGCAAGGCCTCAAATAATAAAGGCTTCGGCTATAAGCAGAGCTATCAGGAATAATTTTAAAGATAAAATATCTGAAATCATCCTTCATACCGGTCAGCATTATGATGAAAATATGTCTGCAGTTTTTTTTAATGAAATGCAGATTCCTATACCTGACTACAATTTAAATGTCGGATCAGGAACACATGGCTATCAGACAGCTGAAATGATTAAAGGAATTGAAATTGTCCTGATTAAAGAAAAGCCTGATTTTATTGTATTATATGGTGATACCAATTCCACATTAGCCGGTGCTGTTGCTGCCTCAAAATTAAATATTAAAATCGTACATATAGAAGCAGGCTTGCGTTCTTTTAATAAAAGCATGCCTGAAGAAATTAACCGTATACTTTGTGATCATTGTTCCACATTGCTATTTTCTCCAACGAAAACAGGATTTAATAATTTAGTAAATGAAGGTTTCTCAACAAATAATAATGCACCTTTTACTGCAGATAACCCTAAAATATACCATTGCGGAGATATTATGCTTGATAATACCCTGTATTTTTCAAAAACAGCTGCGCAACATTGTAAAATATTAGAAAATACTAATGTTACAAGTGGAAGTTATGCTCTTGTAACGATTCACCGTGATTTGAATACTGATAATCCGGAGCGGTTGACAAGTATTTTCAGTGCAATATTAGGCATTGCCAATACTAAAAATATTAATATTGTATTGCCATTACACCCCCGGACTGCAAAAATATTAAAAGAAAACCTTAGTTCTGTAGTGTATAATCGATTGAAAGAGAACTCCGGGATAAAAATTATTGAAGCTGTTTCATATCTGGATATGATTGAACTGGAGAAGCATTCAGCACTTATACTTACTGATTCTGGTGGTGTTCAGAAGGAAGCCTATTTTCTTAATAAGCCTTGTATTATCCTGCGTCCTCAAACTGAATGGGTTGAATTGACAACACATGGAAGTTCAATACTTGCTGATGCTGATGAATCAAAAATACTACAAGCTGCTGAAACGCTTTTATCAAAAAAATTTAATGATTTCCCTGCCTTATTTGGATATGGAAATGCTGCAGAATTCATTTGCAATGAAATATTGTTAAATAATTAACATTTCTAGCTAATAAAAAATATTTTTATATTTTTACAGTTAATTTTTATCTAATTTAGCCTTATTAAAAAAACCAAAAAATCGATTAATTATGAAAAAAAATTTATTACTTACAGGCTTATTATTATTAAGTGTAACTTTATTTAGCCAGGGAAACTGGGTACAAAAAGCTAGTTTATCTGGTGGTGCAAGATCTGCCGGATTTAGTTTTTCCATTGGAAGTAAAGGATATATAGGTGGAGGTCAGATTGCTACTTCCACTTATGCCAGTGATTTCTGGGAATATTATCCTGAAAGTAATACCTGGACCCAAAAAGCAAATTTTGGAGGTGGTGTAAGATATACTCCGTCTTCATTTGTAATTGATACATTGGCATATGTATGCTGTGGATATAATGGACAATGTAAAACAGATGTATGGTCTTATAATCCTAATACAAATACCTGGACTCAAAAAAATAACTTTCCGGGAACTGGACGTTATGGTGCTTTTTCATTTGCTATAGGTAATAAAGGATATATTGGCATGGGAAGTATTGGTGGACCTCCTTTTTTAACAGATTTCTGGGAATATAATGCTGCAACTGATAGCTGGGCTCAAAAAACAAGTTACAATACAATTACAGGCAGAATTCATGGAATTGGATGCAGTATTAATGGAAAAGGATATGCCGGCTTGGGTAGTGATGATGGTAATGGGCATTATGTAAATGATTTTTTTGAATATAATCCTGCAACAAATTCCTGGACTCAAAAATTAAATTTCCCATCCGGAAGAGCAGGCGCATCTTGTTTTGTGATTGCTAATTCTGCCTATGTTGGTGTTGGAATAGATAATCTTGGTTCATATAATAATAATTTTTGGGAATATAACTCAACAAACAATACATGGACCCAAATTGCTCCTGTTGGTTCAACATTAAGAAGTGGCGGTATTGGCTTTGCAATTGGAAATCTTGGCTATGTTGGTTTTGGTGGAAATTTAAATGTAAATTATTTGAATGATTTTTGGCAATTTACGCCTGCTGTGAGCTCTGTTAATGAGAACTCTGATAAATATTTCGCAGATGTAAAATTTGATTTACAAAATAAAACGATAAATCTTAGTATGAATAATTTACCTCAAAATGCTTTATTCAGGATTTATAATATGATGGGACAACTCATCAGTAATAGTAAAATAACAAATACTTATCAAAAAATAAGTATCAATCAATTGAACAAAGGAGTATATATTTATACTATTAGCAGTACGGATAATAATCTTAAATCTGCCAAATTTATTGTATTTTAAGTATTGAAAAAAAAGGTAATTCAAATTCAAAGGCTGGCTTTTTTAATATCGTTAATTGTTTTAATTTCCTGTGATAGTAATACTAAAAAGGAAAATTCATCAGCAAAAGATGTTTTTACAATTAAAACTTTTCAGCCTGATGCAACTGGTTGGGGATATGATATCTTAAAAGACAATAAAGTTATTATTCATCAGCCGAATATACCGGCAATTGAAGGAAATCATTTATTTAGAACTGATGCTGAAGCCAGGAAAATTGCAGTATTAGTGGTTGAAAAGCTTAAAAACAATATATTTCCTCCAAGTTTAACCAAAGAAGAGGTTGAAGCTGTGATAAAATAATAAAGTAATTTTTTTTTATTAATTTTGTCGAAGTATTATTTGTATACAATCATTAATAAATTGATTGTATACAAATAATTTTCATTATTATTAAAATTTAGCAGATACTTTTATTAATCTATAATTCACAATGTTAACTAATATTTACCGTAAAATACTTCCCTCAAAATTCCGTAATTATTTATATGAATTATTCCTGGGAAAAATACTCTTTTTCTTCAGGAATTTTAGTATAATCATGAAAGGAAAAATCATATTTATCTTTAGTTTTATATTGCCTAAAACAGAAGAAAACAAAGCATATGCTTTTATAGGAAAATATGGCTTAACTTCATATCCGAATAAATATATGCTTGAATATAAAGATTTGGAAATAAATGTAGTATATGACAATGAGTTGAAACTTCCTTATGTTATTCATCATGGTAATAAGTTGTATTTCCCTGAATTTTACACTGTTGAAAAAACAAAAACAGATTATCGTGCTTTGTTGATTGAACAGGATATCCGTTCGGCACATCGTTACGTACGTTCATACGATGAACTTAAAAACAAAACACTTTTAGATATTGGTTCAGCCGAAGGAATATTTGCACTGGATACTATTGAAATCACCAAAAATGTAATCATTTTTGAATGTGAGGAATACTGGCTTAAACCATTAAGAGCTACTTTTGCTCCATGGCAGCATAAAGTAACTTTCGTTGAGAAATATGTAGGAGATAAAACAGAAGGAAGATTTATTACTATAGATGATTTCTTGTCAGATGTTCCGAAAAACGATTTATTCTTAAAAATGGATATTGAAGGTGCCGAACGAAGGGCATTGAAAGGTGCTGAAGAAACACTTAAAAACTCAACAGCAATTCAAATGTCCATTACTACTTATCATAGGAAAAATGATCCTGAATATATTGCTGATTTAGTTACAAAAAATGGGTTTAGTTATGAGGTTTCGGATGGCTTTATTTGTTGGGATAAAAGGCTAAGTAAAGGAATAATCAGATGTAAAAAAGACTAGGATTATGAATAAATTATTTGGTAAAATACCTGTACTTCGTTCTCTGCTAAGAGAAAAAGAGAAATTAAATTTTCATAATGAATGGCGGAAACGGAATCCGCATAACCTGACCAGAGTTGGTTCACGGTTTTTCCCTTTTGATGTGGTAAGTGTGGGTAAAGGCACCTATGGTGATATTACGGTTCAGAGTTTATATGTAACGCCTCAGGAAAAGCTTATTATCGGCAATTATGTTTCCATTGCACCTGATGTTTTATTTTTGCTGGGTGTAAATCATCAAACGGAAACAGTTACCACTTATCCATTTTACTCTATGCTTATCGAGAGATCTCCAATAGATGCCATCACCAAAGGGCCGATTATTATTGAAGATGAGGTGTGGATTGGTACTGAAGCAAAAATATTCTCAGGTGTAAGAATCGGTAAAGGTGCAATAGTTGCTGCAGGAGCCATTGTTACCAAAGATGTTCCACCCTATGCTATTGTTGGTGGTAATCCTGCCAAATTGATTAAATACAGGTTCTCCGAAGAAATTATCAGTATATTGATGCCAATTTATTTTATCAATTTCTCTGAAGAATGGATAAAGGAAAATATTGAAACCTTATACCGGAAGATTGAAACGGTAGAAGATGCATTATTATTGAAAAAATTAATGGAAGTTTAAAATAAATGGAAAATAAAAAAGTTCGGATTCTTGCCACTTATCTGCCTCAGTTTCATCCAATTCCTGAGAATGATGAATGGTGGGGAAAAGGTTTTACTGAATGGACAAATGTTGGAAATGCCAAACCTTTGTTTCGCGGACATTATCAGCCAAGGGTTCCTGCTGATTTAGGGTATTATGATTTGCGTCTTCCTGAAGTTCGCCAGCAACAGGCAGATATGGCGAAGGAATATGGAATAGAAGGATTTTGTTACTGGCATTACTGGTTTGGCAATGGGAAAAGATTATTGGAAATGCCTTTTAATGAAGTGTTGAAATCAGGAAAACCTGATTTTCCTTTTTGTTTGAGCTGGGCAAATCATGACTGGGAAGCAAAACTATTTATAAAAGGACATAAAAATAAAATGCTGATTGAGCAACTTTATCCCGGTGAAGCTGATTATATTGCTCATTTTAATGCTGTATTACCGGCCTTTAAAGATAAACGTTATATCAAAGTTGATAATAAACCTTTATTTCAGATATACAGTCCGTTAGATTTCAAAGAAGTTGATAAATTTATCAATATCTGGCAGGATTTGGCAAAACAAAATGGTTTTGAAGGCATACATTTTGTTGGTCATACCCTCTCCGAACAGGATTTTGATGCAGTATTAGAGAAAGGCTTTGATGCTGTGAATATAGTTCGTTTATTTGATTTTTTTAAAAGAGAATTTTCTTTGGTTGAAAGAGCTTATATAAAAGCGATGCGCTTATGGTTTAATCATGGCCAATTGGTTGATTATAGCAGAATGTATAAATACTTTTCAGCCAAAAGTGATGAAAAGGAAAATTGTTATCCGACTATACTTCCCAATTGGGATCATTCACCACGTTCAGGCAGAAAGGGACATATTTTTATTAATTCAACACCTGAAGCATTTAAAAAACATGTAAAATTAGTATTGGAAACAGCTAAAGATAAAGATCCTGAACACCGGCTCATTTTTATTAAATCTTGGAATGAATGGGGCGAAGGCAATTATATGGAACCTGATCTGAAATATGGAAGAGGTTACCTTGAAGCATTAAAACAAGCTATTTCCGAATTTAGTTAAAAAAATATAAACATAGCTTGAATTAAGAAAATAAGCAATATGTTTGTATAATAAAATTTCAAATGCTCAAATCTTTAAAATCATCTTTTACAAATACACTTATTTATGGTGTTGGGAATCTGGCTACCAAACTTGTTGGTTTTATTCTGATACCCATTTATGTAAAATATTTTTCTACAGCTACTTATGGTGTACTGGGATTATTAGAAGTAACAGGTATTGCTTTAACTTCAATATTGGGACTTTCGCTTTCCCAGGCTTTGTATCGCTGGTATTGGGATGAAGAGTATGCAAAACAGAAAAAATCAATGTTTTTCACATTGATCTTGTTTCTTAGCGCTTTTTTGGCATTTACTATTTTTACCTCTCATTATTTTACTTCAATAATATCGAATGTTATTTTCGGTGATATAAGTTATAGAAAACTAGTATTTCTGGTTATTGTAGCATCTTCGCTTCAGATAATAATGCAGCTTGTGTCATCACTGATTCAATTACAACAGAAAGCTGTATTGTTCACAATATCAAATATTTCAATCCTCATTATACAGCTATTCTTTACTGTTTTCTTTATTGTTCATATGAATTTAGGCCTTAATGGAATATATTATGCCCAAATTATTTCGTTACTTACTTATTTTATCATTGTTTCAAAGTTTATCCTGAACAATATTGAACTAAAAATAGAGTTCAACTTATTAAAATTAATGTTTATCTATTCCAGCCCTATGTTAATTTCAAATATTGCGGCTTTGGTAATCAGCATTTCCGACAGATATTTTATTCGTGTTTTTGGCAGCTTGGGCAATCTGGGTGTATATCAGTTTGGATATAAAATAGTTAACACATTATCAGTCCTTGTAATAGCTTCTGCTCAAATGGCTATTTTTCCCATGATGTTTAAAAAAATGAATGATCCTGATGCCAAAAGGTTTTATTCGAAAATGAAGACGTATTTCACTTTTGGTATAATGTTCTTTGTATTGTTTTTGAATTTTTATGGAATGGAAATTATTAAAGTACTTGCCAAAAAGCAGGAATACTGGGATTCATTTAAAATTATCCCTTTTATTTCGCTGGGTATTATTTTTGCGATGCTCAGAGATTTGAATACCATCCCATTACAAATAGTTAAGAAATCTGCTTTAATCAGTAAAATTGTAATTGTAGCAGCAGTTTTCAGCTTTTCAATTAACTGGCTGATTATTCCCAAATATGGTTCAATGGGTGCAGCCACATCATTTATTATTTCTCAGCTTTTTTATTTTTTATTAATGTATTACTACGCACAAAAGCATTACAGAATAAATTATGAGGTTTATAAAATTATTAAAATGATTGTTATTGCTATTGGTTTATTCCTGTTATCTCTATTATTGGCTAAAACACATTTATTTATAAGACTATCCGTAAAATTTTTAATGATACTATCTTTTCCTGTTTTGTTATATTACTGGAATTTCTTTGAAGAAATAGAAATTGACAGAATGAAAGGTAGCTGGGAAAAATGGAAAAACCTTAAGAAATTCAAATCTAATTTTTTTGAATTATTAAAAGGAGGCACACAATGAGAATCGGAATGATACTTGATAATGTATTTCCTCCTGATGACAGGGTTGCTAAAGAAGCACTTACCTTGATAGATAATGGGCATGAGGTATATTTACTTTGTTATTCAAACAATAATCAGCCCAAAGAAGAGAACTGGAAAGGGATAAAGATTTTCAGAACAGATTTAAAGTTCAGCATAGGGAAAAAATTAGTTGCCTTACTTTTTATTCTTCCTGTTTTTAGATGGTATTGGTTTTCACAGATTAACCGTTTTGTAAAGAAACATAAGATTGATATTCTGCATGTGCACGATTTACCATTATGTAAACCTGCAATAATGGTAAAAAAACGATGGAATATCAAATTAATCTGCGATATGCATGAAGATTTTGCTGACTGGATATTGAATACACCATTGTATAACAAGGGCGTAAAAAAATTACTTCGATATTTTCAGAATTGGAAAGATTATGAAAAAGAAAGTTTACGCCAATGCGATTTAATAATTGGTGTTTCAGAATTGCTTATTGAAAAAATGATTAAAAATTACAGTTTAGATGCTTCTAAGGTAATTTATATACCCAATACCCCTGATTTAAGCGTATTTGATATCAATAATGTATATTTATCAGCAACTTCAAATGATAATGAATTTTATACCGTTATTTATTCCGGTATGGTTGACGAATTAAGAGGCCTGCAGTATGTTATTCCATTAATACCTAAAATCGTAGAAAAAATACCCGATTTCAGACTGTTAATTGTTGGTTCAGGCAGGTTTCTTGATAATCTGAAAAGCCTTGCTGTACTTAATAATGTTGAGAAATATGTTCATTTTGCTGGATTTCAGCCTATTGAAAAATTGGCAACATATATCGCTTCATCAAAAGTCGGGATTTATCCTCAAAAAAAATATAAAGGTATTGACGAAACCATACCAACAAAATTATTTCAATATTGCGCAATGGGAATTCCTGTTATTTCAAGCGATCATTTACTTCCCCGTGAATTTATTACTTCAAATAATTGCGGTTTTTTAGTTAATTTTGAAAATTCTCCTGAAACATTTATAGATAATATTGTTTATCTTTATGATAATGAAGAAATAAGAGCAAAAATGGGATTAAACGGCAAAGAGGGTGTTTTAAAACATTACAACTGGCAGGCAACTGTAAAACCATTAATAAATTATTATTCAACAGTATAACATCACTTTATGTGCGGTATTTGTGGTATTTATAATATTAATTTTCAACCCATTAATAAAGAGCATTTATTAAAAATGGGTAAGCTTATACATCACAGAGGTCCTGATGATGAAGGGTATATGCTTGTTAACTCACAGGATAATATTATTAAACATTGTCATGCCGAAGATACTATTATTGAATACAAATCCACTTTGCCTTACATATTAGAAGATTTCAATGCCAATTTAGGAATGGGTTTCCGCAGGTTGTCAATTATTGATCTTTCTCCTGCAGGTCATCAGCCCATGGCAGATCTGCAAAAAAAGTGCTGGATAGTTTTTAACGGAGAAATTTATAATTATCAGGAAATTAAAAATGAATTAATAGCTTTAGGATATACTTTTCGTTCAGAGACAGATACTGAGGTTATTATCAATGCATACCTTCAATGGGGCAAAAACTGTGTCAGCCGTTTTAATGGTATGTTTGCCATTGCATTATGGGATATTGAAAAACAGCTATTGTTTTGTGCAAGAGATCGCATGGGTGTAAAACCTTTCTATTATCATTTTGACGGTAAAAAATTTGTTTGGGCTTCCGAGTTAAAGCAATTTATTAAATCAGGTGTTGTTGAACCCAGGGTTAATTATGCCAATATTCATAACTACCTGATGATGTCACGCTTAAATGTGGATAAAAATACATTTTTTGAAGAGATTGTTGAATTACCACCAGCTCATACTATGGAAGTATCAGCTGCAGGTATTCAGATTGAACGATATTGGGATATAAATGAAAAAAATCTGACCTTAAATTTAAGTGATGAGGATTATGCAAAAGGATTTGAAGAATTATTTGCTGATTCAGTCCGTTTACGTTTAAGAAGCGATGTCCCACTTGGAATTGCACTGAGCGGAGGATTGGATTCCAGTTCTATTGCCTGTATTGCCGGACGTTTTGTTTCAAACCCTATCAAAACCTTTTCGGTTTATTACGAGGATGACAAAAAATTTGATGAAAGGGAATATATATCTGAAGTATTGAAAGTCGGGAATTTTGATCCTGTTTATTTTACAGCCAATCAAAATGTTTCTTTTGATGAGTTAACTAAGTTCTTTTACCATCAGGATGAACCCTGTATGAGTGCTAGTCCGTTTTCAGCCTATAAGAATAACCAGAATATCAGAAATGCCGGAATTATTGTGGCATTAAACGGACAGGGAGGTGATGAATTATTGGCAGGTTATCATACTTATTTTAAGTATTATTATCTGGATCTGATGAAAAATCTGAAGTTTTCAAAATTGTATAATGAATTCAGGCTTTACCAAAAACAATTTAATCTGCCTTCAAATGAAGCTGTTAAGTTATTTTCAAAAATCGGACTCAGATTATTTTTATCGGATAAATTCTTAAAACAATTTGAATACAAGGAAATTGCCAACGAAGGATTTTACAGTCATCAATTAAGCAATTTTAAAAATCCTATGGATCTGGGTCAGAAATACAAGGATGAATTAAGTAATAATTTATATCAAACCCTCGTTAATACATCTATTCCTCATTTATTGCATTGGGAAGACAGAAACTCTATGGCACATTCAATAGAAAGCCGGGTTCCATTCCTTGATTATCGTTTGGTTGAATGGATATTCTCTATTCCTACCGAACAAAAAATCAGAGGTGCTGAAACAAAATTTGTGCTGCGTAATGCAATGAAAAATATTCTTCCTGAGAAGGTAAGAACAAGAATGGATAAAGTTGGTTTTGCTACTCCTACAGATTTGTGGACAAGCAAAATATTAAAAAATGAGATTAAAGATATATTTTCATCCACATCTTTTAAACAAAGAGGAATTTTTGATGCTGATAAAATTGAAACGGCGTATAATAAATCACCCGGAAGTTTCAAGTCCAACGAAATATGGAGAATTTTATCTATGGAAATGTGGTTTAGGATTTTTATTGACAATAAACAATAGTGTATGTGCGGCATTTGTGGGATATATAATCTGAATAAAAAGCCAGTTGAGGTTGATAAACTCAATAAAATGGCCAAACTTATCCGTCATCGCGGACCTGATGATGAAGGCTTTTTATTGGTAAATACTACAAATAAAGTTATCCGCCATTGCCACGAAGCAGATAGTATACCGGAAATAAAAGCTCAGACTCAGTTTTTACATAATGATTTTCAGGCTGATTTGGGTTTAGGCTTTCGCCGTTTGTCAATATTGGATTTAAGTCCTAAGGGTCATCAGCCGATGAGTATTGATGATGGAAAATATTGGATAGTTTTTAATGGCGAAATCTATAATTATATCGAATTACGTCAGGAGCTTAAACAATTGGGGCATACATTTGATACTGCAACAGATACTGAAGTTATCTTAATGGCATACAAACAATGGGGCACTGCCTGTTTAAACCGTTTTAACGGGATGTGGTCGTTTGCATTATGGGATAGCACTAATCAAATGCTTTTTTGCGCCCGTGACCGCTTTGGTGTAAAACCATTTAATTACTATTATGATGGAAATCAGTTCATTTTTGGCTCAGAAATAAAACAGATTTTAGCAAATGATATTGAAAAAACAGTAAATGAAGAAGTTATTTATAAAAGTCTAAAAATTGGTTCTTACCTTATAAATTCTGATAGTTCATACTTCAATACTATTAAAATATTACCTCATTCTCATTTTATTATCATAAAAGAGGGTAAAATGAAAATAGAAAGGTATTACGATTTACCAACCCATAATTTTGCTTCATCTTCATTGAATTTTGAGGATAGTTGTAATGAATACCGAAATTTGTTTGTTGATGCTGTAAAGCTTCGCATGCGAAGTGATGTAGAGGTGGGCAGTGCATTAAGCGGAGGTTTGGACTCATCTGCTATTGTTGCCACAGCAGTGGGTTGTACCGATAAACAGTTTAAAACTTTCAGTTCCTATTATACCCATGCTCCTCAATACGATGAGCGGAAGTGGATACAATTGGTTACCGATACTTTTCAAACAAAACCTTATTTTGTTTCAGCTTCTGCAGAAACTGTAATGCAGGAATTATCAGACATTACCTGGCATCACGATTTTCCAGTACCCGGTTCAAGCCCGATTTCGCAGAACTATGTAATGAAAATTGCACGTGAAAATGGAGTTACAGTATTACTGGATGGGCAGGGAAGCGATGAAATTACCGGAGGTTATCATCATGCTTTTTACCGTTATTATGCTTATTTATTAAAATCAGGGAAATTGCTGCGATTTGCAAAAGAATACCCTGATTATTTAAAATATAATCCTAAAGGAAGTACTGTTGCCAAACTTATTAAATTAGCAGCGGTTTTGTTTTTCTCAGAATCATCATTATACAAGCAGGAAGCAAAACGTAATCTGCAGAATCCACTTTCTGTTTCTTTTGATGATACTTCTATCTTTGATAATATAAAAGATTTGAAAACAGATAAGTTGTCCAACTTTTTATACAATCAGATGATGTCAACCTCAATTCAAACCTTACTCCATTTTGAAGACAGAAACTCTATGGCACACTCTATCGAAAGCAGGGTTCCATTTCTGGATTATCGTTTGGTCGAATTTGCATTCTCACTGCCACCGGAATATAAAATACATAAGCATTTAGGAAAATATATCCATCGCGAAGCGTTAAAATCCATAGTTCCAAGTGCAATTATGGACAGAAATGATAAGGTCGGATTTTTAGCTCCGGGTGAACATTTTTGGTTACGTAATGAAATGAAACCATTTATTGAGAATATTTTTGAATCCAATAATTTTAAAAACAGGAGTATTTATAATCATCAGTTAATCAGGGCAAAATACCGGGAATACCAGAATGGTAATGGAACATATGCTAATATGATATGGCAAATTATGGCCTTGGAAATCTGGTTTAACAGATTTGTAGATTAAAAGTACAGATAATTATATTCACAGTTGGTCAAAAATAGATTATTTGAAAAATTATCGTTTTAGCCTTCCTGTTGTTTTTTGTATCTTTGTTAAATAATAATTAAAAAAATGAGCGAAAAACTCAACATTGTAATATTGGGAACCGCACATCCTTTCAGGGGTGGTCTGGCTGCCTACAATGAACGTCTCGCTAAGCAACTACAGGACGAAGGCCATCATGTATGCATATATACTTTTAAGTTACAATATCCAAATTTTCTATTCCCTGGTAAATCTCAGTTTGCCGATTGGAAAGCACCTGAAAATATCGCCATTCGTGTAAAAGTTAATTCCATTAATCCTTTAAACTGGTTAAAAATTGGGAAAGAGATAAAAAATCAAAAACCTGATTTATTAATTATTAAATATTGGTTGCCTTTTATGGCTCCATGTTTTGGAACTATTGCCCGTATTGTAAAAAGAAATAAGAAGACTAGGGTTATCTGTATAGTCGATAATATTATTCCTCACGAAAAACGCATCGGTGACAATCAATTAACGAATTATTTTGTAAAACCTGTAGATGGTTTTGTCGCTATGTCTAAATCAGTATTGAACGATATTGAATTTTTTGATAAAAATAAAGCTAAAGCATTTTGTCCCCATCCTTTGTTCGATAATTTTGGAGCAGTTTTGGATAAGGAAACTGCACTGAAAAATACAGGACTTGACAATCAATTTTCATATTTGTTATTTTTCGGATTTATAAGGGCATACAAAGGTCTGGATTTATTATTGCAGGCTTTTGCCGATGAACGCCTTCGCAAATTTCCTGTAAAACTTATTATTGCCGGTGAATTTTATGAAGATGCAAAACCATATCTGGATTTAATTGAAGAATTAAAACTTAGTGAACACATAGTACTTAAAACAGACTTTATTCCTGATAATGCAGTAGGAAACTACTTTTGTGCAGCTGATATGATAGTTCAACCCTATAAGAATGCAACTCAAAGTGGTGTTACACAAATTTGTTACCATTTTAATAAACCAATGCTGGTAACTAATGTAGGAGGTTTATCAGAAATAGTTCCGGATGATGTTGCAGGCTATGTAGTTGAGGTAAATGCCAAAGCTATTGCCGATCGATTGGTCGATTTTTATGAAAATAATAAACAATTATATTTTGCTGAAGGAATTTTAAAAGAAAAACAAAAATACCAATGGAGCAGAATGACAGCTACTATTTACGAATTAATTAACAACGCAAGATAATGATTATCAGAAGTAAAGCACCGCTCAGAATTGGCCTGGCAGGTGGTGGAACTGATGTTTCACCCTACTCCGATATATATGGGGGAGCCATTTTAAATGCAACAATAAGCATGTATGCCTATGCAAATATAATTCCCCGAACAGATGGTAAAATAAAATTCACTTTAAATGATAAAGTTGAATATTATGAATATTTGTCTGAATTACAGCTTCCTATGGATGGTAAGGTAGATTTGCTTAAAGCCATTTATAACAGAATAGTAAAAAAATACAATTTAAAACCATTATCATTTGAATTGGCAACTTATGTTGATGCACCTCCGGGTTCTGGCTTAGGAACTTCATCTACATTAGTTGTAGCAGTATTGGGTGCTTTTGCTGAATGGCTTTCCTTGCCTTTGGGTGAATATGATTTGGCACATCTGGCCTATGAAATCGAAAGGGTAGATATGGCAATGGCAGGAGGGAAGCAGGATCAGTATGCTGCAACTTTTGGAGGTTTTAACTTTATGGAATTTTATGAAAATGATAAAGTTATCATTAATCCGTTACGAATTAAAGACCGGGTAATGAATGAACTTTCCTATAACATTGTGTTGCTTTATACACAAACCAGCCGCAATTCATCTGATATCATTCAGCAACAGCAAAAAAATGTAAATGCCAAAAATACCAAATCGATAGAAGCAATGCATAAGCTGAAAGAACAGTCACTTATGATGAAAGAAGCATTATTAAAAGGTGAATTAAATAAAATTGGTGAAATTTTAAATATGGGCTGGCAGTACAAAAAGCAAATGGCAGAAGGTATTACAACCGCTTTGTTTGAAGATTTATATGATACTGCAATAAAAGCAGGTGCGTCCGGTGGAAAAATATCAGGTGCCGGCGGTGGCGGATTTATTTTCTTTTATTGTCCTGCAAATACAAGATACGAAGTTATTAAAGCCTTAGAGAAATTCGGAGGTAGCGTTCAAAGATACGAATTTACCAAACAGGGACTTGAAACCTGGATTAGTGAGCAGTAAACAGTAAACAGTGAATAGTAAACAGTAAACACTTTGATACAAACACTTACTTATAATGATTTAAAATTATGATTAATAATAATTTATATAATAAGGCATATTTACTTGCAATAAAAATTGTTAAATTATATAAGCAAATTACTATAGATAAAAGAGAATTTGTACTTTCAAAACAACTTTTAAAATCTGGTACTTCAATAGGAGCTAATATTTCAGAAGCAAATGGTGCAATTTCAAAAGCAGAATTTTCTGCAAAAATGTCTATAGCCTATAAAGAATGTAAAGAACTCAATACTGGATTTCTTTATTAAAAGATACTGAATTCATTAGTATTGATCAATTTAACAATATAAATAATAACTTAGACGAAATTGGGAAAATCTTATTTTCAATATTAAAAACAACACGGATAAACAATCAATAAAATTTATTATATATATTTTTAGAATTAATCAATTGAATAATATATTTTTACTTAGCTTTTAAACTGATAACTGTTTACTGATAACTAAATAATTATGGAGGTAATAATTCTTGCCGGTGGATTAGGAACACGCTTACAAGGTGTGGTAAAAGACATTCCAAAGCCCATGGCTGATATCAATGGCAAGCCATTTTTGAAGTATTTACTTGATTATTTGAGTAAATATAAAATTGAAAGAGTAATTTTATCTGTTGGATTTAAATATGAAGTTATCGAGCAATATTTTGGAAGGAAATACAAAAATATTGATTTGCTTTATGCTATTGAAGAAGAACCACTAGGAACAGGTGGCGGTATAATGAATGCCTGCAAATTGTTGAATAGCAATCTATTTTATCTGATTAATGGTGATACTTTTTTTGACGTAAACCTTGATGAATTAACTACATTTCATAAACTACAACATGCTGATTTTACATTGGCAGTTAAGCCAATGCAGCATTTTGACAGATATGGGACAGTTGAATTAGCAAATAAGCGTATCATTCAGTTTAATGAGAAGAAATATATGAATGAAGGTTTTATCAATGGTGGCGTATATATACTGGATAATATTATTCTTCAATCGTTAAATTTCCCTCAAAAATTTTCATTTGAAAAAGACTTTCTGGAAAGCTATTTAGCAAAATATTATTTTGCCGCTTATGTTACGGATAAATATTTTATTGATATTGGAATTCCTGAAGATTATCTTCTGGCACAAAAGCAACTTTAATAAAGAAATTCAATATATTATTTAAAAGAATTTTTATTATTTAGGATTTATTTGGATTTGATGTTTTTTAAAACAAAATCTAAACCATTAAACACATCTCCTTCTTCTTTTGCTTTAATAGTAAAATTAAGCTGAACTGGTTTTACCCCCATTTGCAATCGTTCTAACTGAACCGGATCTATTTTTGCATAATATTCACCTGGAAGAAGGCCCAAATAACTGATATAACCATCAGATTCTGAGATGATTTTAGTAGCAATACTTCCGTCTTTATTATAAATTATTACAGCAACTCTTCCTTTCCCTTTTTGAATTGTGTCATCATCAAATAATATAGTACCGGTTATTTCGGCAACAGGAGTAACAGGGATTTCTATGGTTTTAAACTGGTTAGGATCAATTAATATACTGTAGTTTTTCTTTTTTATTCGCCAGGTAATAAATTCAAAATCTTTATCATCTAATTCTACATTATAATATACAAAAGGTTCAAGACCCCTAACACGTAAAATAGAATCTTTATTACTATAAGTTGGCTGCCCAACACCATTTACGTTAACTAACAGACCTTTAGCTTTTTTTTCGCCAGGGTCGTAAATTCCATTCTGGTTTATATCAACATAAGCAATAAATGCAATGCCTCCGCGTCCAACCATTGATGATTGGCTGGCAAAAGTCCTGTTGTTCTTAGCATCGAATGTTAAGTTCCCTCTGATATTTTCCATCAGTGAAATATCTTGACTGATGTTACGAACAGAAATATTGGCTTGAGCAAAATTGAGATCATACTTAAATGAAATATTAAAACTTTTATAATTAGTATTAATATTTTTTTCGTAAGAAACAGTACCATATCCAGCCTTTGACACTTTTTTTTCCAATTCAAATTTAATTGAAGTTAATTCTCTATTACTTACATTAAATTGTGATGATGGCCTGAATATTAAGCTTTTAGGAAGTCGAAATGATAGTGCAATTGCGCTATAAATATATACTGATTTATTATCAATCCAGTTAGCATAGGCAGATAAATTAACATTAAACTGATGATAAGTCGTTGAAAACATCGATTCAGCCATATTATAAGTAAAATTTTTGTAAATATTTTGTTTAAAAGATAAACGGGAACCGATATAAACATTACTTATGTGTAAAGGAAATATTAATCCTAATTTCCTTTCTTCTAGATAATTAAATAAAATAGCTTTTTGCCCTTTGGCATATTTAATGTAATTAATCTCAAATAAAACATTTGATAATAGATAATAATTTAAAAGTACTTTGGTTCTGACTTTATGATCATACTCACTACTCAGATTTAATCTTGGAGTTATTAATATCGAGGTATTTACAAAAGAGATTGAATTTGAATAAGAACTGGAGGATAAATATTCTATACCACCTCCAATTGTAATGTTACGGTTTACTCCATATCTTCCTTCTCCTCTTCCAACATAAGAATCATTATTATCTTGTAAAAATCCACCGTTAAGTTTATATTCAAAATTGCCGGGAGGCATAAAACTAACAGGAATATTTATTATACGCTCTTCGGACCTTTCTTCTCCCATTGGTCCATAGAATTTCAATTTCATAAGAGTGTAACCATAAATAATCGGAATCCTGAATGTGAAGTAACCTGCTGCATCAGCTTTTGTAAAATTGATTAATGCATTATTAATGTATAATTCAACAAGCCAATCTGGTTTTGTTACATCATTTATTATATATTCACCTTTGGCTATTTTTAAAGTTGTAGGTGTATTACTTACAGAAAATCCATGTACGGGAGCATATATTGAAGATATAGTATTGCTGTTAACATTTCCAAGTTGCATTTGACGAATAATTTTTTTATCATTATCTACCCATCTCCAGGTAAATTGTTGTAGTCGTGGATCCTGTTTGTAATTATCTGAAATGTTTAGGAACAAATTTGCTTCACCAAAAAGGATTTCACTTCCTAAACTAAAGTTATATCTTGACTCGATTGGATTATTTTTAACCTGAGTTGACATAACTGACCAGTCAATTGTCCCATATTGAAATAAATGATAGTCACGTCTAATTGTTGTATCAATTAAGGTTTGTGTAAATGAATTACTTTGGATATTGTTCCTGGATTTCTCTAATCGTTCTATCTTTTTAACAGGTAATTCAAAATCTGAAGTTAATTTGATTGACAGTTCTCTGAAATTAAATAGTAAATATAATCCGAATATTTTTTCAAATTCAGATGATTCCAGAAAAATCATCCCCATATCTTTTATTAATTCTTTATCACAATTATATAATTTTGTGTCGTCTTTAATTTGTTTGGTAACAAAATTTATTTCATACAGCCTTTTTTCATTTTCAAAGAAACCACTGAGAATATCAGCTTCTTTATTTGCAAGACAAGGTATTTTCAAAATCTGAAATAATTCTTCAACAGAAATATAAAGCTTTGCATCAGATGAATATAAAGCATCTAAAATGAATGTTTTATTAATACTAACGATTTGTACAGTAACTGAAATTTCATCAAAATTAGATTTATTCTGAGCATAAGCCTGCAAATCAATTAAATTAGAAAATAATAAAAATGGGGAAACAGTTAACAAAAACTTAAATTTATTTATATATCTTTTAGCTTCATTCAACATATAAGTTTTATTCAAAATCTTATTGCTGGTTGAATGTAATACTAAAATTACCGGTATAATATCCGGCTGGATTAGAGGCATTATTTGCTATTATTAGCGTACCTCCTACACGTAAAATGGTGATAAAGTTACAATCGTTGTTTACTGCAAAGGAACTTCCATTACCTCCTTTTTCAGTAGGTCCGATATTTAAAGTTATTGAACCACCATTACTACCTGTTAATGTTGTTGATGAGGAATAAGTAATAACCACATTCCGACCCTGACAGAGATGTATTTCAAAAATTGCAGGGTGCCAGGGATAGGTATTTAAAAGAAAAATCTGACCTGTTGATAAACGATTGCCTTGCCAGTCAACCTGAACAGTTCCACCTGAACTTCCTGAATTTATTAAACAAAAAGCCCCAAAGCTAATTGATTGTGTTGGTATTATTGCAATTGATCTGGTTGGTAAACCTGGTTGGGACCTTAAAGTTTGTAATGACAATAGTTGGATAATAACAATAAATAAAAATGTCAAAAATTTTATATTATAATAGAATTGTTTTGACATAAATTATTTTTTAAATAATGTTAATTTAGTTAAAATATAAGAAATGAAGTATATTTTATTGTAATATTATAAAATATACTTCACATTTATTGTATTCAACTTAAAAACGTTTATAGTACAAGTTCTTGCTCAGCATAAAGTAAATATGGAGCGTCTTTTGGGCTGGTAAAGCGGATTTTAATTTTCCCATTATTTAATGTAATGGCTTTTCCAGTATTTAATTTAAATGAAATATTACGTTTGTTTATATTAGTATAAATAGCTATTCCTCTCATTGTTCCAATTTCTATAGCTTTACCCTGATTTGGAATGTATTCTATTATAATATCTCCATAAACAGAAATATTTCCTGATCTGTTTAAACAAAATTTTATATATTGAAGAGAATCTGATTTGTCTAATCTTAAATTACTAATAGTTGAACTAACTTTTATTTCTCCATTGCGAATGATAACAGGTATACTAACCCCAAAAACAGGTGTTATTTTAACACTTAATAATGAAGTATCTTTATCTTTTGTTTCCATTCCCAGTGCGCTATTATTTCCTTTATCAGCTCTGAAATATAAGTGTGAACGGTATTCACCGGATTTCATATTGTTAGCTTTACGGTATTGTAAACGTATTGATTGTGATTCACGTGGTGCCAGTGTAATCTGACGTGGGAAAACACGTAAAAAAGGATCAGCAAATTCCTGATTATCACCTGACTTTTCAATGGCTTCGAAGTTACCATCTTCGGTCATATTATACTGCAAAAATGATATTGAATAAATAGCTGTGTCATTGCCTGTATTTATTAAACTTAATTCTTCTTTCTGCTTGTTTCCTTCAAAAACTACCCGAACAGGTGTTACCAATAGGTTCCCCTGAGCAAAAGAATGAAGATTAATACCTAAAAATGGGATTAGAATAATTAATAATATTTTTTTCATAAAATGTTTTTTTAATAAATTTAAATTAAATTGTTAATTATAAAAGAAAGTTAATGAATAAGTGCCGGAATACATCCCAATGGGATTGGTTTCTATGGATCCAATATTTAATGTACAACCTATTTTTACAATATTTTTTTTCTCTGATGAAGATCCTAAAGTTGGTAAATCAACTGTCCATGAAGTTAAAGACATTGCATTAATTCCATTTTGATGATAGATATATACTGTATTTTTAGGAAATATTACACTAAAGTTAGTGTTTTGTGAGTCAGAAATATCAAATATTGCAGGGCTTACAGCACTTTCTTTTAAAATTATTGTACCATTTGATACACGACTCCCCTGAGGAGTTATAATAATATTTCCACCACCACCAATTGGGGTAAATTTACCAAAATTTAATTGACTTACTTCTGTTGTAATAGACAGTGGTACAATTTCTGCATTTGCTGTTGCCGTAATTGTAGTTTGCCCATAAATTGCAAAATTTTCAATTAAAAAGTAAATTAGCATCAGGATTTTTATTAATCTCATTGCCAATAGTTTTTTTATTTTTATGCAAATATAATAAATAAAAAAACTAAAAGAAGAGAAAGATGTTAAAATCTTTCTCTTCTTAACAATGATTGTATTAAAATTTTAGTTATAATTAACAATAAAGTTGAAAGAACCTAGATAAGCACCAGGTGTTTGACCTGAACTTACATGAAGAGTGGCACCAACATAAACATCTTCACTACCTGCACCACCTATAGTACCTGTTGTGGCTGGTGTACTAACAAAATTATCTACTATCATAGTACTACTTGAAGGACCGTTTACTGTTATACCAGGTTGAGCTGGTAACGTAATATCATAAGTAAAAGTAGCTTCTCCATGTACAGTATAGTATGCATTTTGCCAAGGAGAAGTTACAAGGTTTACACCATTAGTAGAAGTACGTGTAGGTGTTGCTACTGGAGTGATAACACAAACTCCAGATGCACCCATAATAGCTAATTTACCAAAATCTAATGTATGGTTTAATGTAACAGAAAGTGGAGTTACAATATAAGCATCAGTTTGTGTTGCTGTAATTACATTCTGAGCATTAACACTGTTAGAAAAACATGCTATCATTACGATAGCTGCGAATAATACGATTAATTTTTTCATTGTTTTAAGTTTTAATTGATTATTAATTTTAATTTATTTATTGTTTTATTATTAAGATCTGTTTTGATTTTTTTATTTTTAAACAAACCCGTAATTTTTTTATATTATTTAATTAATTTAATTTGTTACATATTTTAATTCAATGTTTCCAAATATCTGATATGAAGAACCAAAGCAGGATACTATGTTATATCCCTAAAGTATGTTGTGTTTCCGTTTTACATAAATTAATTTAATTATTTAGTATTCCGTTAATTATAATATTATTTAATCTGTTAATTTATTAAATTTTAGTAAATTATTTTTTTGCAAACTTTACCTTGTTTGTTAATTAATTTTACTAAAAGCATTTTTAAGTTTTTATCTAATGTTATTTTATGTTCCGTTGCTCCATTTAATGTTTTTTGATATAAAAGACGTCCTGTTGCATCATAAATAAAAGCTTCCGTTTCGCCGTTAATTAAACTTAAGTCTATTACCAGTTGATTGCCATCAGAAAATACTCTTGCAGGAAGTTCATTATCATAATAGGCATTATCATCGGGACCAAAATGTAATATGAAACGTGATGCATCATCATCAGGTGAAGATTGAAAATTATATGTATTTCTTGCTTTCATATTTTGAATATAATGCATTCTACGATCTTCGAGAAAAAAAGTTTCAAATTTAGTTACATCAAAGTTGCAAGTGATGGTATAATTTCCCTCCTGTCCTGATTTAAACATTATGGGTATTGCAGGATTTTCAATGGTATCAGTTAAATATTTTATTGAATATAATTCGTTTCCATAAGGAATAAAAAGACTCGGAGCCGTAACTATCGGGCTGAATAATTTTGCTGCTCCTTCTTTATTTGATGCATATCCAAATTGTATGCGTGATTCATCTGAACTATTGTCTATTGCAGATTGTACAACAATACTTATAATTGTTGGTTCTTTTTCTGTATTTTTAAGCCATACACCTGCACCATTATGAACCCTGGCAGCATTATCCATAATTAAATTTCCGGCATTAGCAGCTTTTACGAAGAAACCCTGCATGGGTGCAATATACCTGCTTACACCATTGGTTCCACTTCCTGAAGCGGAGTTGCATACACCATAATTATTTGCAGTTTTATTGTATATCCACATATCATAACCGCTTCCACTGTTTAATAAATCTGAGCGGGTCCAGCCGGAAGTTGATTGCCAGTCAATAGAAGATGGATAAGGATTTCCTATAAAATTAAATCCTTTTTTTGTCACATCGCTGCTTGTTGCAGTCATTGCATAAGTCACACTGCCATTATTAAGATTTCCTTTAAATTCTTTGGTTGGATTATTGGCCTGAAAAGCATATAAATAACCACGTCCAACTTCGAAGTTATTTCCCGGATGTATTGTATTCCAGTTTATTGCAGAAGTGGTATTCAATTTATATATCCAGCAACTGGTTGGTTCGTTCCATGCATAAAGATCATAACCTGTCCCATTTCCATAAGTGCCTGATGGTAACCAATTACCTGTTATAGCCTGATTGCTAACCGGTGATGATAAAAAATGCCAGGCTTCTGCATTGCCATTAATATATCGTTGAACTGTAGCTTTTACATTGTTGGTATTATGAATAAGTGAAGCCGTTCCGTTAAAATCAGATTGTAAAATAAAACCTGTAGTATCTGAATTATTAGTGATAGTGCCTGATACGGTTAATTGTCTGGTTGAAGGAATTGTAAATAGTTTTTGAGCATTAATAAGAAGTGTGTTATTAATTGTAAAATTAGCATTAAGTAATACACCACTACCATTATCAATGGTTAAATTATAAATTCTTTCATTAAGGTATCTGTTGCTATCAAGAGTTTGAGAGGAAATCCCAGCATAAATTACAGTAGGAGAATTGGTATATGCATCTAATCGCCCTGAATTTGCTGCAATGGTATTTAATAAACGTAAGCTTCCATTCAGCACTATATTATTTGCATTGTTGATATTTAAATTATATACTTCATTATTATAAAAACTTCCGGAAGGAACAGACTGAGCTGATGCTCCTGAAAATTCAATGGTAGAAGAAGTTGTAGATGCATCAATTTGAGCACCATTTGTAAAATAAAGACTTCCTTTTATTGTAAGTTTTTTTCCATTACAAACCATACGATAAGTTGATTGTGTATTGGTAATATTAGTTACAGAACGATCCTGATCTAACTGACAATGATTTAAAGGTGCATTATCAAAAATTATATCAGCATCAACAGCAGGCACTGAATTTTCAGTCCAGTTTATTGATGTGTTCCAATTATTGCTTACAGTACCTTTCCATTTATTTATTAATTTCTCCCATGCACCCATATTTGGATTAATTCTGGTTATTCCACCATAATCAGTTGTAATTCCTGTTCCGCTTACACCAACTAGATTTGCCGCAATTTTATAATCAATAGCAATAATTGAACCTGCATTGCTAAATAATGGATTCGTATTAACACTGTTAACATCTTGATTAGTAGCAGTTTGCCAGGCTGCCAGCGTGGATCTGTCAGTTGATAAAATTCCTAAAACCCCTGCAGTTCCGCTTACATAATAATCATTGTAATTACAAGTTAATGATGAATTTGAAGTTAATGAAATTGCATAATGCTGACTTGTTCCACTGACAGTTGAACGTGCATTTGAAAAAATATTATTCCTGTAATTTCTTATATTTGAAGCTGCAGCACTATATAAAGCGTATGATTTATTTGTACTTCCTGAGGCTAATGTTCCACTCAGATATATAGTGTTGTGATACAAATAGCAGCTTTGTGAAGCAGCACCTGCATCATATAATCCATAAAGTGTAGTTTTGGTATTTCCTCCTAAACTTATAATATTATTGGCATAAGTAGTTACTCCGGTAGCTATTTTAATACCATATATTGATGCTGTTGTTGAAGAAGCTCCTGTTACAGATAAACTATGTATCAGGTTAGCTGAAACAGCATTCATTGTGGTGCCTCCTGAAAAATACAATGCAATTACATTACCTGCAAAACTTGCATAAGTATTTGACAGATCATAAATGGTATTTCCGCTTACTGTATTTATTCCGGTGCCATTTAAAACTATACCGCATATAGAAGCTGTATTGGTAGCGGAAGCATTTGCATTAGCTATAGTTAAATCACTTACTGTATTATTAGATATAGTTGCTGCTGTTGCTGTAATCCCATTGATACAACCAGTTGTTGCGATGTTGGCATTTGTTGTGCTATTATTAAGATTTGCAATTGTATTATTGTTAATAATTATGGTTCCTGTACCTGAAGAATTTATACCATAAACAGATTGAGCATTAGCTGTACTCTGCGAACTTGCCTGAATACTATTAGCAACAGATGTGCTACCGATAATATTATTACTGATTGTTGTACTTCCTGCTACTGCAGTCTTTATAATACCATAAATATTTGTTGCATTTGCTGTATTAGCATTTGTTGTATTTATTGAGCTAATAACATTGTTTTGACAATCAATAGTTCCTGTGCTTGAAATATAGATGCCGTAAAAATTAGCTGCAGTTGCACCAGCTGTTAGTGTTATGGGAGATAATGCTGAACCAATAGAATTAGCATTAGTTGTACCAATATTTACATTTCCATTTGAAATATTAATTCCGGTCCATGCTGCTGCAGATGAATTGCTCCATGCAAAATTGTTAATCTTATTATTTTGTATATTACTTACTGTAGAAGTTCCAACACTCAAATTTATTGCATTATATGTATTATCAAAAGCATTGGTTTTTGTCCAGTCATTTCCTCCACATGAATCTGCACTTCCTCCAATAAAATTATCTGAAATATTAAATCCAACTCCTGAGGTATTATTTATTAGTATCGAATTATAAGCAACACTGGCTGTAGGAATATAATTTGTTGTTTCATAAAAACTGTTGGATAAAATAGTCCATAAAGAGGAAAAACTTGATAAATTTATACCGTTTGACGCAATTCCATAATTGAAAACGTTGAAGATATTATTGTTGCTTATAGTAATTCCATTATTTTCATAGCCACTTGCACCCAGTGAATAGATTGCATTTACTGGTCTGCCAGCTGCATCTCCGGTGATGTTATTATTATTAATTATATTACTGTCATTTCCATTTCCTGATGCAGATGTGGAGAAAAATATTATTCCACTGGAGGTATTAGTTTCAGCCCCTTTAATAGTACAATAGTTAATTGTGTTTTTTTCTGCTGAACCTGTAAACCTGATTGTCGATGTATTTGATGTATTGGAAGTACTCGTATTCGTTATAATAAGGTCTGTTGCACCTGATTTATTAACTCTTCCGTCAATATTAACCTTATCAGCACCATTAAGATTAATTAAAGGACCTGCATAACTGCCACTTATTGTTAATCCGGAAAATACCGGATAAAGGTTAAGCGATGTCCATGTCCCTGCATTTAAACTGTTCAAACCTGTTTCAGCAGTGGAACTTCCTAATATTGTAATTATAATATTCTTACCTGTTTGTGATGATGCATTAATTGCTGCAAAAGCACCTGAAGTATTGGTTAATGAGCTATAATAGCCATCAGCAGCATTTGAACCGGAAACGTTTATCCTATCATTAAAAACTGATACATTTGTGTTCGTAGTGAAGACTCCACATCCACCGAAAGCTGCAATTGTGTAGGTGACTGTATAATTTCCCGGTGTACTTGTTGATGGTGTTATTGCACCTGAAGAAGCATTTAATGTAAGACCTGTTGGAGCAGCAGAATATGTACCCCCTGTAGTGCCTGTTAACGTTACACTTTGTGGTGTAGCGGTTGATGTAAAGAAAGGTGCAGTTGCATAGGATATTGTTGCATTAGGCAATGGGGTTACCGTAATAGTAATAGCAGTAGCAAAAGTAGAATAACATGTAGTTCCTCCGTTTAAAGCTACTGTCCTTCTTCTGTAAGAAGTAGTTGATGTTAATGCCGGTGGATTATATGTAGCAGCTGTTGCCCCATTAATTTTAACAAAACTGCCACTGGCATTTGTTTGCCATTCATAGGAGATTGTACCTGTACCTGTTCCTGGTGTAACAGATGTCAGCGTTGCTGGTGTTGAACCACTGCAAATAGTTTGTGCTGAAGCAATAGCTCCGGCAGTAACATCATTTACTAATATTGTTGCAGTACTGGTAGCATCACAAACCTGTTGAAAAGTAATATCATCTATAGAAAAGTCATTTCCTTGAGCGATAGTATTTTGGTCAATAATTGACATTACAGCCTTTGTGTTAGTATCTGAATTCCAGTTCCAGTAATACTGCTTCCATGCACAGGTATCGATTAAGGCAGTATTAATTGGGCCGATAGCAACACTATTGATATAAACCTGTAATGCTGCAGGATGTTGATTAAATACACTTTGTAACCAATATGAAAATTGATAATGATTGCCAGGCATTACATTTACTGTTTGAGACCAAACTGTTACTCCTGCAATAGTTGACCCGTTTACAACCATTTGCTTCCCATTTCCAGATGTATTGTCACCGCATCTTGCAAAATTCGGATGTTCATCATGTGGATTTTCCATGACATCATAAGTACCTTCAGGCCAAAGTCCATTATAAACATGTTGAGCCAATACATAACTTGTAGTAAAACCTGTATTGCCAGATTCAAAATCACCATTAGTTACCAGATTAATACCACTTAAAGCGCTACCGGTAATAGTGTATGTACCATTTATTGCTGAAGTAGCATTATTAAAAACTATATTTGGGTATGGAGAATAAAAGCCATTTGGACCTGTCCAGAATTGATTGGCAATATTTGATCCTGAACTTGTTAATGTAATCGTATCTCCAGGGCAATATGTTCCTCCTCCACTGGCTGTAACTGAGGTTAATGGAACAACATATGCAGTAACTGCTGTTCTTGTTGATGAAGGACATCCATTATATGTTGCTTCAACATAATAAGTAGTATTATATGAGATATTTGGTGTTGTATAATTATTCCCGCTTCCGAGTAAACTTCCTCCTGTATATGAATTATACCAGTTAATTGTACCTAAAGAGGCTGATGCATTTAAAGTTACACTTCCGGGACCGCAACGGCTAAATGGCATTACTGAATTTACAATACCCGATTTTTTAATTGTTATATTGGTTCCGTTATTATTTGAAATCATAGAAGGACTGCTGGAAATTACTCTTATACGATAAGATGTCCCGGGAATTTGAGAAATTGGAATAGTTGCATTTATAGTGCCGGAGGTTTGAGAAGTTAGTGTACCAATATCTGTTGGACTGGCAAAAGAACCACTTGAATCGGATAGCTGAGCAGTAAAATCATTTCCGGCATCGAAAGTACCAGTGGCAGTAAATGGTACATTAATTGCTGAACCCTGACAATAAGAAACAGGTGATATAGTCCCGCATGTCAGAGATTTTTTTGTAGCAAACAGAAAATAGCCCAATAAATTAGCCGTATTATCAGAGTTTATAACAGATGTACCACTAACATTTCCATTTAAAGAAGAATAAGCTCCATTTAAAGTTGTAGTATTTCTCCCAATAGATTCAAAAAGATTGAGGGCAGTTTGACGAGTCAACGATACTACCCCTCCGCTATATGTTCCTGAAACTATACTTGCATACCAATATTCAGTATTGCTTAATGATATTAAAGGACTGGATGCTGAACCACCTGCATTTCCATTGAAAGCTTCAACTTTAACAAAAGGATTTGTGCCTGTAACACTGGTAAATCCAAAAGGAAGATAGGTTGTAGCCTTACCTACAGGGAAATTGTATGTTTCACCTGAAGTTAATAACCTAATTAAAGCACCATTAATAAAACTTGTTGTACTTCCCCCGCTAACAGCACTTCCGGATGAATTAGCTATTGTAAGGGTATATGATCCGGGTGTTACTATACCATTTGTTAAATTTAGAATTCCATTTACAGTGACGTTAATAGAAAGATTTACTCCGGAAGCATTACTGATTGTTAAATTATTGAAAGTAGTAGCAGTTGTTCCTCCAATACTTTGAGCTGCACTTCCGTTAAAAGTAAATGTACTTGTACTTGATGTAAATGCACCTCCATTGTTAGTCCAGTTTGTGGCTAATGTAACTGTTGAACTTGCTGCATTCAGTGTCCCTGATGTTAAAGTAATACCACCACTTAAAGTATGGCTGGCAGCTCCTAAGTTTAATGTTCCTCCGCTTCCATTAATATTAAATGATGCTGCACTAATATTACCAGTAAAAGTTGCCTTCCCTGAAGTTTTTGTCATAGATACTGTCCCTGTAGTAGAAAAAGATCCAATGTTTTGAGTAGAAGCAGTCCCTGTAATTATAACCCCTCCGGAAGTTCCTGAGGCTGTTCCTCCATTATTGATAAAATCTCCGTTTAATGTTAAAGCATAAGTCGACATACTCAATCTGGCTCCATTATTAACAGTAAGAGGTGCAGTAGAATTAAATACTTTTGCTGCATCCATTGTAATAGTAGCAGTATTATCGATAATTACACCTCCACTGGCAACAAATGGCGTAATCCATTCTTCAGCAGAGGATGTCCTTGATGTTGATGTATTATATCTGAGTGTAGCATTTGCACCGTAAGTTATAACTCCGCTCGTAACTGTAATTGTAGCACTGCCTTCCATAGATAGGGTATCATTCACAGTGGGTGTTGTTGCAAATGTTTTAATACCGGAATTTGAAACAGTTAGATTATTATAGACAGTAGGTTTGCATGCTGTCTGGTTTCCTGCTGCATAATAATTTACAGTATTTCCCGATGCAGTTGCATTCAAGGTAGTAATAGCCGAGGTCCCTCCAAGATTCAATATGGCATCTGTAGCTTGAATAATTGTCCCTGTACCTGCAAGTGCCGTACTTACAGTTAATGTATCATTATTAGTTAATGTAATCCCGGTAACAGTAACATTTGGGATTGACAGATTGCCTGTTAATGCCTGAGCATAAGAAATAAAGTTATGCACTCCGGTTCCGGCCATAAAATAACCATAATTAGTGATACCACCTTTAAAGTTTACTTGCGAATTATTAATATTATTCCAGCTACCAGATGAATTAACAGTAACTAAACCCGAAAAGTTTTGTATAGCAGTAGATGATGATGAAAAATTTATTGTTCCAAAAATGTTAGTGGCTCCACTAATATTGATGGTATCTTTCTGAATATCGCATGCTGTTCCTGCAGGTACAGTAAATGTTCCAGTTACATTTAAATCTCCTACCGCAGTTCCCCCTAAAACACCATCACTTATTATAAGATTCCCGCTGACATTCAAAGAACGTCCACCTGTTGTCCAGTTAAGATTACCAGTTATAAACAAGTCTGCACAAGTACCAGGGTTAGCATTCATTACAATATTATCACTAACCTGTATGGTAACTCTGTTGGTTGAAGTGGGAGGAGTTGTTGCTGCAACCCATGCAGTGCCATTATACCTTTGCCAGCTGCTGGCAGAATTCCAGTTAGCTGTAGATGAAGTGTTTGAGCGATAATCACCGGTAACCTGCCCAACTAAAGTAATATTATTAGCTAACATAAAAAATACCAGAATGCCGGTAATGTTTTTCATTGCCGGACTGAGCATTTTAATGTTAGTGCTTAGATTCATTATTTTTATATTAAATTCAAATTTGTTTGGATCAAGACGAAAAGTTGAGGAGAAAGAAATATTTTTTTACTTTGCATAAAAAAACGCTATGCAAATAAATGAAGGAATTGATCTTGCCCGTATTATATTACCAAAAGAAGTTTTAGATTATTTTACCATAACTCAAAT
>JAPLDQ010000030.1 GCA_026391675.1 Bacteroidota bacterium | reverse complement strand
TTTAGATAATAGGTGAAATAATCATCTAAGGTAATGATTATCAGGCTATTATAAAAATATATTTTACATAAGTTACTAACATTCAATATGTTAATAACTCTTGGCTCTATTTATTTCAACTCTTGATTCGCATTAATAACTCAATAACCCCTTTCTTTATAAACTTTCCAACTTTACAAACTTTATGAACTCTCAAACTTTTCGTACCTTTGCAAAAAAATATATTTATGAAGGTTAATGTTAATTCAGAAATAGGAAATTTACAAGGAGTAATAATTCATCATCCTGGCAGTGAAATTGAGAATATGACACCACAAAATGCTGAGAGGGCTTTGTACAGTGATATTTTAAATTTATCAGTAGCTACCAAGGAATACTGTGAATTTGAAGGTGTTCTACGTAAATTTACCAAGGTTTATGAAGTAAAAAACTTATTAAAAGAAGCATTACAAAGCGAAAATATCAGACGGGAACTGGCTCATAAAGTTTGTACCAATGAAAAAGCAATGCACATTTACAATGATCTGATTTCACTGGATGTTGATGATTTTACCAAAGCGATGATAGAAGGTGTTGAAATGAAACAGGATACGTTGACTAATTTCTTAAGTCAGGAACGCTATGCTTTACGTTCATTGCATAATTTTTTCTTCATGCGGGACGCATCCATCTCCATGTTCAACGAAGTATTAATAAGCCGGATGGCAAATGTAGTTAGGGCAAGGGAAGCCATTATCATGGAAACCATATTTGACCATTGCAGTTCGGTAAGTGCTAAAACTATAAATCCTATAAATTTTAAAGATTTTGACCCCGATATCAATATTGAAGGTGGTGATGTAATTATTGCAAGCAATGATGTTATACTGGTTGGTTTAGGCAGCCGTTCAAACACAAAGGCAGTGGATTTCCTGATTAACCGCTTTAAAGAAAACAAGACAACCATGAATATCGTTGTGCAGGAATTGCCACCCAAACCTGAATCATTTATCCATCTTGATATGGTGTTTACTTTTCTTGATATAGATAAATGTATGATTTATGAACCATTAATAGCCAAACATAATAAACACCAGACGGTACATATCCGGATTGAAAATGGAAAGGTAGATTTTATCCGTTTCAGGAATACATTAATGGAAGCATTAAAAATATTAAAATTTGATCTTAAACCTTTAACCTGCGGTACTTCTGATGATCTCTGGGTTCAGCAACGTGAGCAATGGCACAGCGGTACAAACTTTTTTGCGCTGGGTCCCGGAAAAGTAATGGGATACGGGCGCAATAGCTATACAATGGAGGAAATGAGCAAGAATGGGTTTGAAGTTATAAAAGCAAGGGATATTCTTAAAGGGAAAAGAGATATTAATGAATATCATAAATTTGTTGTTGCCATTGAAGGTTCTGAATTACCCAGAGGCGGCGGCGGAGCCAGATGTATGACGATGCCGGTTGCCAGAGAAAAAGTGGAATGGTAATAATTAAATTAACAATTAATAATTAACGACCTAATAACTTATTAACTTAATAACCTATTAACCAATAACTAAATGCATGAATGGATAGGATATATCGCATCTGTGGTAATTGCCACTTCAATGCTGATGAATTCTTTACAGAAACTGAGATGGATTAACCTGGTTGGTGCTATTTTATTTTCAACTTATGGCTTTATTATCGGTGCTATGCCTGTAGGTATTTTAAACGGGTTTATAGTTCTGATTGATGTATATTATTTACAAAAGATGTATACAACCAAAGATTATTTCCGCTTGCTCGAAGTAAGAAATGACAACAAATATCTTGAGGCTTTTCTTGAATTTCATCATAAAGATATCATTAAATTCTTCCCTGATTTTATTTTTAAACCTGAGATGAATAAGTTAAGTTTTCTGATATTAAAAAATATGTCCGTTGCAGGCGTAATTCTGGCGCATGAATACGATGAAAAAACGCTTAAAATTGGTCTTGATTATGTTATTCCGGCCTATCGCGATCAGAAACCCGGTAAATTTGTTTATTCAAAAAATTTATATTATTTCTCTAAATTGGGTTACGAAAAACTTTGCGCAGAAGTTTTCTCTAAAAAGCACAGCCAGTATTTACAAAAGATGGGATTTAAAAGCGGACTTTCAGACAATGCAAACCTCCTGATTAAAAGATTGGTATTCTGACTTTTAATGAAAGATTTAACAGGACGCACCTATGGTGCTTATTTCCCAGTTAATTATCACCATTTATAAACAGTCTGCTGCTACGCAGCAAAGCTAAAATATTACCTGCAAAAATAATTCAAATATAATGCTATAATAATTATTGAAAGTAGTTGAAATGAATACACTAAAATTCTTTTAGAATTAATGAATCTTTCTTTTTTAATAAAAACCAATCTTAAGTTAATTATTGCGAAAATAAATAAAAATAATCCTGAAAAGATAAGAATACTTCCAAAAGGATCTCCTTTACCAAAAAATGCAGATACAGAGATAAATAGTAATGGGAAAGCTAAACAGAATAAGATAAAAGTATTAATAATGCCGATAATTCTATATTTCTTAATTTTTAACATTAATAATAATATTTCAAATTAATTGTAATTTTGGGAGTTAATAATCTACCGCATTACCGCATTACCGCATTACCGCATTATCCATTCATAGAAACCAGAAATTCTTCATTGGTTTGTGTAAAACGCATTCTGTCTTTCAGAAACTCCATGGCTTCCAATGGATTCATATCTGCAAGGTGGTTACGTAACACCCAGAGACGTTGTAATACATCTTTATCCAATAATAAATCATCACGTCTGGTACTGGATGCAACGATATCAATGGCAGGGAAAATACGTTTGTTGGCCAGTTTTCGATCCAGCTGCAACTCCATATTACCGGTACCTTTAAATTCTTCAAAGATAACTTCATCCATTTTAGAACCGGTATCAATTAAAGCTGTTGCAATAATAGTTAAAGAACCGCCATTTTCAATCTTACGGGCTGCACCAAAAAAGCGCTTGGGTTTTTGCAGCGCATTGGCTTCAACACCACCTGATAATACTTTACCTGAAGCAGGTGAAACGGTATTATAAGCTCTTGCCAAACGGGTAATGGAATCAAGTAAAATTACCACATCATGACCGCATTCGGTTAATCTTTTAGCTTTTTCGAGTACAATATTGGCAATTTTTACATGACGTTCAGCTGGTTCATCAAATGTAGATGAAATAACTTCAGCTTTTACGCTGCGTTCCATATCAGTTACTTCCTCGGGACGTTCATCAATCAATAAAACAATAAGATAAGCTTCAGGATGATTGGCGGCAATTGCATTTGCTACTTCTTTCAATAAAACAGTTTTCCCTGTTTTAGGTTGTGCAACTATCAAACCACGTTGTCCTTTGCCAATAGGTGTAAATAAATCGATAACACGTGTAGAAATTGTTGACTCTGCATGTCCGGTCAGGATAAATTTTTCCTGAGGGAATAAAGGTTTTAAATAATCAAAAGGAATACGGTCGCGAACTTCTTCAGGTTTTCTTCCATTTATTAATTCAACTTTGATTAAAGGAAAATATTTTTCTCCATCTTTTGGCGGACGAATACTGCCTTTTACCGTATCACCCGTTTTTAAGCCGAATAATTTAATCTGTGATTGAGAAACATAAATATCATCAGGAGAATTTAAATAATTATAATCGGATGAACGTAAAAAACCATAGCCATCCTGCATTATTTCCAATACACCTTCACTTATAATAACTGAGTCAAAATCAATATTTTCCTCTCTTACTCTTTCCTGAAATTTTGGTTTTATAAAATTTTCCTTTTTATGTTTATCATGAAAAACTTTCTTTTCGGTATTCACATCTTCCTCATCAGTTTTATTTTCATCTGGTACAGCATCCTGTAACTGAGGTAAATCCACAGTTACTTCCGCTTCTGGTTCCGGAATACTTTCGAGAATTTCATCAATTTTAAGTTCATCAAATTTATATAAATCTTCATCAATATATTTCCTTACCAAAGGTGGTCTTTCCGTAGAAATTTCTTTTTCTTCAATTCTATTTGGATTGAACTGTTTTTCGTGTTTAGGCTTAAATTCTTTTTTAATATTTGGATTCTCTTTTGGTTTGTGTGCATGAACAGGCTTTTGCTGTTTTACAAATGGAAGCCTTTTTTCTTCAGTTTTTTCAGCGGGAACATCAGCTTTGGCATCAAACTCCAATTGATTGGATGGAGCAATTGTTGATTTGGCGATGGGTTGATCAAGTTTTTTCTTTTCAGATAAATCAACCCGCTGACGTTTTGGACGAAATGCGGTTTTTTCCATTTTACGCTCTTTTTCCAGAACTTCTTTTGGAGGATTGGCAGCCTGATGGTCAAGAATTTTATACACCAAATCCTGTTTTGCCAATTTTTCGAACTTGGGAATGTTCAGTGATTTGGCAATATCTTTTAATTCGTTTACTAATTTGTTGTTTAGTTCAATAATGTCGTACATCATAAGGGGTTACTTAATTTTTTTGGGTAGGTAAATTATAAATTTGTTTAATTTTTGTTATTACTGATAAACCATTAAAATATTTATGGATGGTTTCCCGGAATAATTAAAGAGATTTTTTAAAGTTTTTCAGAATAAAAAACTGATATTTATGCAAAAGTAAAATAAATATCTTATTAAATAACAGATTTTATCAAATATTTTTAAAAATTATTTTACAATCTCTCATTTTGTGCTAATTTTGTGATGAATTAAAAAAATAAATTATGAAAAAACATATATACCTGATATTTTCTTTATTACTGATATTATCAACTTCATTATTTTCACAAATTCCAAATAGTGGTTTTGAAACATGGTCAGGTAATGATCCTGCCAATTGGGATAATTTGAATTCTCTTACTTCAGCATTAGGGACTTATACCTGTACCAAAGGAACACCGGGCAATCCGGGTGCATCTTATATTAATTTAACTACAAAATCGGTAATTATTGTAGGTGTTGTTCCTGCAGTGGCTTTATGTGGTACTATCGACAAAGTTAATTTTGTTCCGAAATCAGGTTTTCCATATACCCAACGGCCATTAGCACTTACAGGAAGCTGGCAATATCAGGCCAGTGGTGCTGATCAGGGCTTTGTTGGCGTTGCTTTTACTAAATGGAATACAATTTCAAACAAAAGAGATACACTAAGTGCCACTATGTTTCAGTTACCCGGCTCAGTTATCAGCTGGACAAATTTCAGTATCCCCATTACATTTAACAGTTCAGCTAATCCTGATACCTGCTTGATTGTTTTGTCAGCCAGTGGTTCAACACCTGTTGCCAATAGTTATTTATATGTTGATAACCTGAATTTTATTTTTACAATAGGTGTTAATGAAATTAAAGCCTGCAACAAAATCAAGTTATATCCTAATCCGACGAAAGAAAATTTACACATTGAAATACCTGATGTAAAAGAAAATACAAAATTTCAATATCAGATAATCAATTATTTAGGTGAAGTTATTATGTCTTCAGTTACATCATATGAAAATGAAATTGAAACATCTGTTTTACCGGCAGGTTTTTATCAATTAGTCATTAAAACGGATAAAAATCAATATAATACCAAGTTTATTAAAGAATAATCATCCTCTCATTTATTAAATCATCAATAAAACAAACCATGATCCAACGCATACAAACCGTTTATTTAATGCTGGCTTTTATTGCTTCAGCCTTACTCTTCACACAATTACCCATTGCTGTATTTCAACTTGCCAATGTAGGTACAATACCATTTAATATCATCAGCAAATACCAAAATCCTGAATTATCACAGGATGTATTTACAAGCATTTCCACCTTACCTTTGATTATAGTAAACGGAGCATTGCTATTGCTTTCATTTATATCTGTATCGCTATACAAAAACCGTCCCTTACAATACAGATTAAGTATGATTGCTTTTTTAATAAATATTATATTAATTATAGTAATATTTTTTACGGCTGACAGTATGCAAAATCAATTAAAGACTGAAGCTCAGTATAAACTGGGAGCTATACTTCCTGTAATATCTCTGGTTTTAATAATCCTTGCCAGTAAAGCCATCCGTAAAGATGAAAAAAAGGTAAAAGCTGCTGACAGATTAAGGTAAGATATTTATTATCATTTTATTAAAGGGATAATCAGAAATTATCCCTTATTTTTTGATTTGCTCTTCCTTTAATGTAAGAATAAGTAATTATTATATCATGTTTGAATTTTTATTAATTTTGTTCTGCAATTAAAAAAAGAAATGCTATGTATATTTTTAAAAGAGATACCCCGTCGTGGATAATTTTAATTATTGATATAGTAATTTGTTTATTTTCTGTTATACTCGCCTTTTTATTACGGTTTAATTTCTCAATACCACCTTTAGCTTTGCTTGAATTACCAAAGGTAGTGGGAATTATTTTAACAATCAGGCTCATCAGTTTTTTAATAACAAAATCCTATACCGGTGTAATTCGATATACAAGTACTGACGATACGTTGCGGATATTTGTAGTAACAGCTTCAGGCAGTGCAATTTTTGTTCTGGTAAATGTATATACTTATTATGTATATCATCATTATTTTATCATCCCTTTTTCTATCATCATTATTGATTTCTTAGTAACTACATTTACCATGATATCTATGCGGATACTGGTAAAATTAGCTTATGCTGAGTATCTTAATCCCAACCGTAACAAAACCAATGTTGTTATTTTTGGAGCCGGTGAAGCAGGTGTAATTGCAAAAGAAGCCCTCGACCGTGATGCAGGAAGCAAGTATAAAGTAATCGCTTTTTTTGATGATAATGTAAAAAAACAAGGTAAAAAATTAATCAATATTCCTATATATGAAGCGGATAAAATTACCGAGATACTTTCGACGAATACCATAGCTCACATGATTTTAGCTGCACAAAACATTAGTACTGCCCGTAAACAGGAACTTATAGAAATCTGTCTGGCAAATAATACTAAAGTACTTACTATTCCTCCCGTTAGCAGTTGGATAAACGGGGAACTCAGTTTTAAGCAGATTAAGAAAGTTAAAATTAACGATTTACTGGAAAGAGACGTTATCAATCTTGACAAACATAAAATAAGTGCCGATTTAGCTGAAAAAGTCATTCTAATTACCGGTGCCTGCGGTTCTATCGGAAGCGAAATGGTCCGCCAGATAGCTGCTTTTCCACATAAACAGATTATTGTTATCGACCAGGCTGAATCTGCCCTATACAATTTAGAAGTTGAATTGGGAGAAAAATATAAAACAGCTCATTTTGAGTTTATACTTGCCGATATCAGAAACGAAGCCCGAATGCGGAGGATTTTTAAACATTTTAAACCCAATATAGTATTCCATGTTGCTGCCTACAAACATGTTCCGGTGATGGAGGAAAACCCATATGAAGCAATAACTACCAACATTTTCGGGACAAAACTTATTGCTGATTTATCCGTTGAAACCGGAGTTGAAAAATTTGTTATGGTTTCTACTGATAAAGCCGTTAATCCTACCAACGTAATGGGTGCCAGCAAAAGGATAGCAGAAGTTTATGTACAGTCTGTGAGCCATAAAGGGATTACAAAGTTTATCACCACCAGGTTTGGAAATGTTTTGGGTTCTAATGGCTCTGTTATTCCGCTGTTTAATGAGCAGATAGAAAAAGGCGGTCCGGTAACCATTACCCATCCTGAAGTTACGCGCTATTTTATGACGATACCCGAAGCCTGCCAGTTGGTGCTTGAAGCCGGTAGCATGGGTAACGGCGGAGAAATCTATATTTTCGATATGGGTGATTCTGTTAAGATAGTTGACCTTGCCAAGAAAATGATTAAGCTTTCCAATTTAACACTGGGAAAAGACATACAGATTATTTACACCGGATTAAGGCCAGGAGAAAAGTTATACGAAGAATTGCTGAACAATAAGGAAAACACCATCCCTACCCATCATCCTAAAATAATGATAGCAAAGGTGGGTGATTTTGATGTTGAGCGTTTCAATCAATTAATTCAGGAATTAAAGGCACTTATACCTTTACAGGATAACTTTGAGCTGGTTAAAAAGATGAAAGAAATCATTCCTGAATACAAGAGCCAGAATTCCGTTTACGAAAAGCTGGATGTATAGATAATTTTTTGCAGATAGTCATCTGATGACTAATTGACAATTAAATTTCCTGAACAGCAGTTACGCTATATCCGGCCGATTTTACAGCAGCTATTATATCATCCTTTTTAGTAATATCTTCAAGATTTACTTCTGCTGAAGTTAAATCAATCTTTTCAACAGCAACACCTTCAACGCCGGAAATTGCATTACTTACACGCATCTGACAATGAGGACAGGTCATACCTTGAATCTGAAATTTTAATGTTTTCATTTATTTTAAATTTTTAATTGTTCTTTTTTAAGTGATAAGTGGAAAGCGACAAGCGACAAGTGACAAGTGAAACTTCGACTAATGCCTATTGCCTGATTTTTCATTATTCATTATTCATTTTTAATTTTTAATTTTAATCGTAAACTGTTACTAACCACACTTACACTACTCATAGCCATGGCAGCACCTGCAAACATAGGATTCAGCTGAAATCCCCAGATTGGGTATAATATTCCAGCTGCAACAGGAATTCCTATCAGGTTGTAAACAAAGGCCCAGAATAAGTTTTGCCTTATAGTATTCACAGTATATTTTGATAAATTAATCGCCACGGCAATTTTTTTAAGGTCAGAAGAAATAATCGTCATTTTGGCTACATCTATGGCAATATCACTCCCCTTGCCCATCGCTATGCTTACATCAGCCTGTGCCAGGGCAGCACTATCGTTAATGCCGTCGCCTGCCATGGCAACTATTTTACCTTTTTCCTGCAATTCCTTAATAAAATCTGCTTTTTCATCAGGCAACAGTTCTGCTTTGTACTGCTGTATGCCGGCTTGTTTTGCTATAGCCGCAGCTGTTGCCTCACTGTCGCCGGTAAGCATATATATTTCAATACCCATATCCTTTAAATCCTGAATAGCAGCAACTGAGGTTTCTTTGATGGTATCTGCAATGGCAATACACGCCAGTGCAGATTTACTATCAGCAAACCAAATCACGGTTTTAGCCTCTAAACTCCATTCTTTTGCATATTCAAAGAGAGATTCATCAATTTGAATGCCTTTTTCGAGCAATAATTTCTGATTTCCGACTATAAAAGATTCTTCATTTATCACTGCCATGGCACCTTTAGAAGTTATACTTTCAAATTGGTGAACTTCAATAGATTCATTTCCTTTAAAATGTCTTGCTACTGCTTCTGCAAGTGGATGTTCAGATAGTTTTTCGATGCTGTATAAATAATCCTGTTTCGAATCATCTTCATAAAGCCACTTAATATCAGTTAGAATAAGTTTGCCTTCGGTTATAGTAGCCGTTTTATCCAGCACCACCACATTTGCTTTCTTTGCCAGCTCCAGACTTTCAGCATCTTTAATCAAAATACCCATTTCTGCTCCCCTACCCATGCCCACCATAATGGCAGTAGGTGTTGCCAGTCCTAATGCACAGGGACAGGCAATTACCAAAACCGTTACCATAGCCAGTAATCCCTGGGTAAATCCGTTTTCGCCTCCGAATATCAGCCAGATTATAAATGACAATACAGCAATGCTCATCACAACAGGTACAAAAACAGCTGCAATTTTATCAACCATACGTTGAACCGGGGCTTTGCTACCCTGAGCCTGCTGTACTTTCTGAATGATCTGAGCCAGCAATGTTTCTGCACCCACTTTTTCGGCTCTGAACTGAAAACTGCCTTTCTGGTTAATCGTCCCGGCAAAGACCATTTCATTTTCAGCTTTATAAACAGGAACAGCCTCACCACTCAGCATACTTTCATCAACAAAAGACGAACCGTTTAATACCATTCCGTCAACAGCAATCTTTTCGCCGGGTTTTACCACAACAATATTTCCTTTTTTTATTTTCTCAATTGAAATTGTTGTAAACTCAGCCTTTTCATCTAAAATTGTAACGGTATTGGGTTGTAAACCGATTAATTTTTTAATAGCAGAAGAAGTACTTCCTTTCGCTTTTTCTTCCAGGAATTTCCCAAGCAAGATAAAAGCAACCACTACTGAAGCCGCTTCAAAATACACATGCCCGTGTAGTCCTTTCTGATGCCAGTACTGTGGATTCAGGGTGTTAAAAACGCTGAACAGATAGGTTACTCCGGTACTTAATGCAACTAAAGTATCCATATTGGCTGAACGGTATTTAGCCTGTTTCCATGCATTGATAAAAAAATCCTTACCAAACCAAAGCACAACAGGTGTTGCCAATATCCACATCAGATAATTGGCATAAGGCATATCCATGAAAAACATTCCAATAATTACTACAGGTATGGCAAGCAAAACGGCAGCAATGGTATGTTTTTTTAATTTTTTCAGTTTCTGTTTCTGAACTTCTTCAAGCGTCACAGCAATATTTTCATTTTCATCGATAAGCAAATCATAACCAATGGATTGAACTGCTGTTTTAAGATCAATTGGATTGATTATTCCTAAAATATATTCAATATTTACAGATGAATTGGCAAAATTAACAGCAACATTTAACACTTCAGGCAGGGCTTTAAGATATGATTCCACGCTTAAAGCACAATGGGCACAGCTCATGTGCAACACTGCAAAATTCTTTTTTACGGTGGGCACATCATATGCTAAATCGCGTATTACATGAATAAGCTTTGGTATATTACCCTGCAGATCATCAGATTCAAAAGAAACATCATTATTATTCAGATGAACGACAGCTTCGGTGATACCATCTATTTTTTTTAACGCACTCTCAATAATCAGGGCACAATGCTCGCTTTTTAAGCCCAGAACGGGAAGTGTAATTTTGTGTAATTGTTCTTTTGACATGATAATTCCAAAATTTATGATGCAAACTTACGCATCATTACTAAAAAAAAACTACATAATTTTGTGAAAATATTGTAAGATTATGCTTACAATGCATCCAGTGCTTTTAGTTTGGGAAGGTGATCTTTTTTGAAAGCAGAGGGTGTCATACCGGTTTCTTTTTTGAACTGATTCGACAAATAGGCCACACTGCTGTAATCAAGCTGAAATGCAATTTCGGAAAGGCTTAACTGATTGTAGAACAACAATTCTTTTACCCTTTCTATTTTTTGACTGGTGATGAATTTTTCAATGGTAACGCCTTCTATACTTGAAAACAAATGACTTAAATAGGTATATTCATAGTTTAGTTTTTCGGAAAGTAAAGTTGAATAATTTACTTTTAAAGCATTATTCTGATAATGTATCTGCTCAATTATTATTGTTTTTATCCTGGATATGAGGACAGATTTTGAGGATTCCAGCAATTCAAAACCTATTTTATTGATTTCACTTTCAAAAAAAGATAATTTATTATCTGCCAAAGATTCTTTTAAGTAAATTTGTCCAAGTTCTACTTTACTGTATTCAATTTTCAGCATATCAAGAACGCTTTCAATGGCTGAAATACAGCGCGGGCAAACCATATTTTTGATATATACAATTGAATCTTTCAAAATATTGCTTCTAATTAAATATTGCTCAAAATTAATTGAATTAATAATAGAAACATAACAGAAGATGATTTGTTTAATCTATTCTCATAGAATAATCTTATGGAAACAGTATTGATAAGTGGCGGCAGTGGCCTGATAGGAAAGGAACTCAGTAATAAACTGACCCAAAAGGGCTATAAAGTGAGCATATTGAGCAGAAATCCAAACAAAAGCGCTTCAACTCAACAGTATAAATGGGATATTGATACGAATTACATTGAGATATCAGCTGTTGAGCAGGCAGATTACATCATTCATTTAGCCGGGGAAAATATTGGTGAAAAACCATGGACCAAATCCAGGAAAGAAAGTATAATTAAAAGTCGGGTTAATTCATGCCGCTTGCTTTTTAATGCTGTAAAAGATGCCGGAGTAAAACCTAAAACTTTTATTTCAGCTTCAGCAACAGGATATTACGGAGCGATTACAATTGATAAAATCTTTACCGAAAATGATGCCCCGGCAGATGATTTTCTGGGAAGATGCTGTTACGCCTGGGAAAATGAAACTGATAAATTTCAAACTATTGGGATTAGAACTGTAAAAATGCGCACAGGTATTGTGCTGAGCAGTAAAGGCGGTGCTTTAAGCAAAATGATGAAGCCTGCAAAAATGGGATTTGGTGCTGTATTGGGCAATGGGAAACAATATATGCCATGGATACATATTGATGACTTATGCCAGCTTTATATCAATGCCATTGAAGACGAAACTATTAACGGTGCCTATAATGCTCTAGCACCACAACATACTACAAATGCTGAATTCACAGCAACGCTTGCCAAAACATTGAATAAAAAAATCTGGCTGCCTGCTGTTCCATCAATATTCTTAAAGCTGCTTTTGGGCGAAATGAGTGATATCATTCTGAATGGAAGCCGTGTTTCGTCTGAAAGGATAGAAAAAACATCTTTTCAGTTTAAATTTCCAAAATTGGATGCAGCACTAAGTGATTTATTAAAAAAACAAGCATGAGAATCTGGTCATTACACCCGAAGTATTTAGATACAAAAGGACTGGTTGCTGTATGGCGGGAAACTTTACTGGCAAAACACGTTCTCGAAGGTAAAACCAAGGGCTATACACAGCATCCTCAGATGTTACGTTTTAAAAACTCAGATAACGGACTACCAGCCATTAATGAGTATTTAAGCGTAGTTTTTGAAGAAGCTTCAGCCAGAGGCTATCATTTTGATTCGAAAAAATTTCAGCTTTCTGAAAAAAGCATAAAGTTAAGCGTAACAAACGAACAGTTAAAATATGAATTCGGGCATTTACTTGAAAAGCTTAAAAAAAGAGATCAGGAAAGATATTTGCTATATAAGGACACGGCTGATATTTTGACACATCCATTGTTTGAGGTAATTCCAGGAGATATTGAAAACTGGGAAATTCTGCCAAATAAAAAAAGCGATAAAGATTGATTCAATATCGCTTTCTGATTAAATTCTTTAGATATTATTTTTCTGATCTTACCCAATCCTGAATTTTTTCTGACATAGGACTTAGCTGTGGATCAAAGAAACCAACAAAGTTGCCGTTTCTGTCAATCATAAATTTCTGAAAATTCCATTGTACAGGAGCATCCATAACACCATTTTCTGCTTTGGTAGTGAGCCATTTATAAAGCGGGTGTATATCGGCACCTTTAACAGATATTTTTTCCATAACGAGAAAGGTAACACCATAGTTTTTTTCGCAAAATGCTTTTATTTCAGCATTGCTACCTGGTTCCTGTTCCTTGAAATTATTTGCAGGAAAAGCGATGATAGCAAATCTTGGACTGTTACCATACATTTTATGTAATTCTTCCAGCTCTTTATATTGAGGTGTTAATCCACATTTTGAAGCGGTATTCACAACCAATACTTTTTTACCCTTTAAGGTTGATAAATCAAAATCCTTACCATCGATAGTTTTAACCTTAAAACTGTATAAATTTGTTTTGGCTTTCTTTTGTGCAGACAGGCTTATAGAAATTATTGATAATATTAATATTAACATGACTTTAGTCTTCATAAAAATTGTTTTTAAATTATTAAACTTTGTAAATGTAAAAACAGTCAGAAGTGCTAAAAGTTTCGTTAATTATATTTAAAAGTTATTTGGTTATTAAGTTATTAAGTATTAAAATTCAGCATAATTCATAATTCATAACTCATAACTCATAATTCATAACTAAGTTCCGCCTACTTCCCCTTCAGTTTGTCGAACATTTTATCATTCTGAATAATTTCAACAGCTTTCAGATAAGTGTCATCAATATCTTTGATAACCTGATAATAGGAATTCATATCGTATAAATTACGGGCCAGCAGGGCTTTCAACTGATAACGGATATATTTATCAGAATTTTCAACTGCTTTGGCAGCACCTGCATCTTCAGTTGCGGCAAATTTGGCAAATTCTGCATTTAATGCATCCTGATCCTTTGCTAAATAAGCAACAAGATCGCTGTAATTATTGAGTTTTGCAAACAATGTTGTATCTGTTTTAACTTTCTGATAGTACTTTGCTATCATGGCATTCATTTTTTCAGGATTGACTGAAGTCTTTTTGATTCCTGCTTTTTCTGCTGCCTTGTTAAAATCAGCCATAAATGCATTGTCAACAATAAATTCAGTATCAAATTTCTTAAAATCAGGATATTTTTTCTTCAATAAATCCCTGTTTTTATCCACGTAATCCATGATAAAATCGTTGAAAAGGTTTTTACGGCGCAGGTCAACGTAATAATCACTTATTTTTGAAGTATCCATAGGAATGAAAACATCAGGCATAATGCCTCCACCGCCATAAACAACACGTTTATTATTGGTAAAATATTTTAAAGAGTCAGGTAAATGAATTTTATCGGCATTGCTTAATTCACCGTTGTTATAGCGTTTAATAAAATCGCTGTGGTATTCATCAGTACCTTCGCTGTATGAACGCTGAATGCAACGACCGGATGGTGTATGATAACGGGCTGTTGTCAGCCGGATTACAGAACCATCTGGCAAATCGAAAGGACGCTGAACCAAACCCTTACCAAATGAACGTCTTCCAACTACCAGTCCCCTGTCCCAGTCCTGAATAGCACCTGAAACAATCTCACTGGCAGAAGCAGAACCTTCATCTATAAGTAAAACAAGTTTCCCTTTTTCGAAACCACCTTTGGCCGTTGATTTATAATCTTGTTTTGGGCTTGAAGTGCCTTCTGTATAAACAATCAATTTATCTTCAGTAAGGAATTCATCGGCCAGTTCGATGGCAATATCCATAAATCCGCCGCCATTACCTCTTAAATCAAGCATTAAGTGCTTCATGCCTTTGGCTTTCAAATCAGCCAGGGCTTTACGGAATTCATCCATTGAAGTCCTTGAAAAACGGTCCAGACGGATATAACCAACTTCAGGAGTTGCCATAAAAATAGCATCAATACTGGTTAAAGGTATTTTATCGCGGACAATCGTAAAATCGAGAACTTTTCCCTTATTCTTTCTGAATACAGAAACAGTAACAACGGTTCCTTTTTTACCACGCAAACGACTTAATACAAAATTTGAATTTACCGAGTCACCGGTAGCCGGCTTGCCATCAATACTAACAATTTTATCACCGGCGATAATACCGACTTTTTCTGAAGGACCACCGGAAATAACATCAACCACGACTATGGTATCTTTTAATACCTGAAACTGAACCCCGATACCATCAAAGTTTCCAACCAAAGGCTCATTCATTTTATCGAGTTCTTCTTTTGAAATATAAATGGAATGTGGGTCTAAGTCTTTCAGCATTTCAACGATAGCATTCTGTGTTAGTTTAGGTGCATCAATTTTATCAACATAGGCAAAACGCAGCAATTGCAGCGCATAGCTTAATTTCTGTTCAGCATTTTTTGGGTCAACGGTTTGGGCATTCGCTACGAATGTATGATTAAATGTTAAGGTAATCAAAAAAGCCAGTAAAATGAGATTTTTCTTCATCATATCTATATAAATTTAAAAAGCCAAAATTAATGATAATATGCTATAACATCTTGTGTTTTCGATGAAACACAGCATATATTTTGTTAAGAATTGTTAAGTTGCACAATTAGAATATTTTATATATATTTCTAAAATATTTTTTTTCGATAAATAAGTTTTCTGCTTTATTTGAAGTAGATTTGCTTATCGAAAATGAGTATTAAATGAATAGCGAAAAGAAAAGATTTATCAACAGCATTATATTTCCGCTTGCCTTGCTGCTTATCATCTGGCTGGTAAAATTTGTGGAATATATGCTGAATACCCACTTTGATTTTCTGGGTATTTATCCCTTAAAATGGGAAGGTTTACCGGGTATATTGTTCTCTCCTTTTATACATGCTGACTTTAAACATTTATATGCCAATTCCATTCCTTTACTGATATTGAGTACAGCATTATTTTATTTTTACCGTGAAATCGGCTGGAAAATATTTTTGGATATTTATCTTACAACCAACATTTGGGTTTGGATAATGGCACGTCCTGCCTGGCATATTGGTGCCAGCGGACTTATTTATGGTCTTGCATCTTTTATTTTTGTAAGTGGTATCATAAGAAAGCACAATCGCTTAATGGCGCTTTCCATGTTTGTTTTATTTTTATACGGAGGTTTGGTTTGGGGAATCTTCCCTAATTTTTATCAGGAAGATATTTCGTGGGAATCCCATTTGATGGGATTAATTGCAGGGCTGGTTTATGCTTTCTACTTTAAAAACGAAGGACCTCAAAAGCCTGTTTACCATTGGGAAGAAGAGGATGATAACGATGATGACCCCTATTATATGGTGGATGAGGAAAATACTAAAAATGAAGAATTAAAAATTAATAATTAATAACCTAATAAACTAATAACCTAATAACCTAATAACATAATAACTAATAACCAATAACCTGATAATGAAAATTCTACCTGTAACATCAATCAGAACAGCTGATGATTACACCATTAAAAATGAGCCCATTGCATCCGTTGATTTAATGGAACGTGCTGCCAATGGCTGCTTTCAATGGCTTGATAATAATAATAAATTATCTGATGGTATAACTATATTTTGCGGTATGGGCAATAATGGCGGAGATGGGCTGGCAATTGCCAGATTACTTTATAATTCAGGCAAATCAGTACAGGTAATTATTATAAAACATAGCGATAAACCTTCTGCTGATTTTGAAATAAATCTGAAACGATTACAACATTTAAAAGTTACTATTCATTCCATAAATGCTGTAGATGAAATACCTGAGATTAGTTTCAGCAATCTGATTATTGATGCTATTTTGGGTTCAGGTTTGAACAAAGCCACTGAAGGATTAATAGCTGAAGTAATAAAACATATTAACACACTGCCTAATAATGTTGTTGCCATTGATGTCCCTTCCGGACTTTTCTGTGACAAAACAAATGCGGCAGACGATATAATTATTAAAGCCGGAATTACACTCAGTTTTCAGTTTCCCAAGCTGGCGTTTATGTTTCCTCAGAATGCAGAATATGTTGGTGAATGGAAGGTTTTGCCAATCGGTTTATGCCCTGAATTTATAAAAAATGAAAAATGCAATCATTTTCTGATAGATGCAGCATTAATAAAAAGCATCTATAAATCAAGAAATAAATTTGCCCATAAAGGCGATTTTGGTCATGCCTTGTTAATCTGTGGCAGTAAAGGTAAAATGGGCGCTGCTATACTCTCTTCAAAGGCCTGTTTACGTTCCGGTGCTGGTTTATTAAGCGTGCATTGCCCCGGAATTGGAGAATCCATATTACAGACTGCCGTTCCTGAAGCCATGTGCGAAGCTGACAGCAATAAAGAATGTTTCAGCGACAGCATACTTACAGAAAAATACGATGCTATTGGTATTGGCAGTGGTATAGGCACTTCTGAACCAACATCAAAAGCATTTACAAACTTATTAAAACAATGCAAAAAGCCTATACTTATTGATGCTGACGGTATTAATCTGTTGGCTGAAAATAAAGCCAACTTTGCATTTATTCCGGAGAACAGCATTTTAACACCTCATTTTAAAGAATTTGAGCGAATTACAAAGAAAGTAAGCAATGATTTTGAGCGTAATCAATTACAAATTGACTTATCCGTTAAATACAGGATTTATATTGTACTTAAAGGTGCACATACTGCTATTTCCACTCCAGAAGGCAATTGTTATTTTAACAATACCGGTAATGCCGGTATGGCCACTGCCGGAAGCGGCGATGTGCTTACAGGAATCATATGCGGCTTGCTGGCACAGAAATATTCGCCACTCCACGCTGCTTTACTGGGCGTTTACCTTCATGGCTTAGCCGGTGACTGCTATGCAGAAAAATATGCAAAAGAATCATTAATCGCCGGGGATATTATCGAAAATCTTGGAAAAGCATTTAATAAGATAATTAATTAAAATTTCCCGAACATTGACGGGCTTGCCTTTGGAGTCATTTCCAGAACCTTGACAGAAGTATAAACGTCTCAAATTATAACGTTACTTTCGCACGATGTCCTAACGACTTGAAAGCAAGCCCATTTTAGATACTACCCATATATAGGATAGAAAATAAATTTGATTTATTGGATTGTAATCATTTTTGTAGTTACAGCATTTAAAGAGTTTTTTACTGCTACAAAATAAATTCCTTTTGGCAAATTTGATAAATCAATTATTGATTGTGAACCAATAAATGCTTTCTTATAGATAATATTTCCTAACACAGAATAAATTTCAATCGTTTCAATATCAACATTGCCTGCTTTAATTGTGAAAATGCCTGTCGAAGGATTTGGGAATAAATCAAAATTGGCTTCATTTGCAATCTCATTTAATCCGGTAGAAGATGAAATATTTATTGTGTAATCTTCAGTTTCTCCCCAATCCATAACATCAGTTGCAGATGAACTTGCATTGCAAGGCAATTCGCTAGTTGTTGTCATATTATAATTATCATCTTCTACAATCCTTATTCTCATTCTGGTATTACCTGTCACCGCAGTAACGGGAATTGTCACAGATTGTGTTATGGTTGGTGTTGCGCCAACAGTAAGCATAGAAGTTCCTGTGGTTCCTGCAATTTTTTCAGATGTTTCAAAAGTATTGTTGTGATTATAATCAATCCAGACTCCATAGCCGCAGCCTCCTGCAGTAGTAAAATTTACTGTCAATGTATAGGCGTTGCCACGCGTAAAATTTGCCACACTTAAGTTGTTGTAAAAAACATAATGAGGTGCTGCAAACTGACTGCTGGTAACATTGTTAAGTGTACCAAACGATACTGAGTTAATATGATCGTCAACAGGAAAACCCTGCATGTCATCAAATGATGCATCACAGTATGGCGATGGATTTGTTATTTGTGCAAATACAATTTGATTTACGAAAAAAAATAATACAATAAATAATTTATTCATGTTAACTGGTCAGTGATTATAGTGCTGACACTGCACTTTTTAATTTTCTTTTGCTTACTCTATTCAGTTTTCAGCTTCCCTGTTTTTTATAAGAATTAATTTTGTCTCAATCTTGTTGACAAAAAAATATTCAAAAGAGTTGCCTCCAACTCGTATTTATTTAGATTTCCCTTGTATAATTTTTCATTGCATCCATTTTGGCGTATATATAAGGTTTTATCCATATTTTTATCCCATTAAAAATAATGAATAATACTATTTGAATCTTAAAAAAGCTAATATTATTTTTAGAAAACTTTTTCTGTTAAAATGACAAATTTCGATAGATTTACTAATCTTAGGTAATTATATCGTCGATATATAAACCGGTATATGCTGTAATTCATTTTCTTTCATGAATTGCAGTGCATTATTCTGGTCTGGGGCAAATGCAGTCAGGTAGCCACCACCACCGGAACCACAGAGTTTCATGATGAGTTTTTCGCTTTCAAGGCCTTTTTCCCACAACTTTAACATTTTTTCAGGTATCATCTTTTGCATGTGCCTGAGCTGAAAAGCTGACAATGCATTTAAACTTTCCCAGAAATCGTTTATACTGCCACTGAGTAACTGATGGATACACTGATCGGTTAAGGCAACATATTCGTTTGCAGCAGCGGTTTTACACCCATTTGGAGCAAAATTATCCAGAAATATCGAAACAAGGGGATTGGTTTTACTGGCTCCACCTGTATCTATAAGGAAAATAGCAGCGTTTTCGCTCTGCCATTTACGTGGAATACCTACCACTGAAGGTTTTTGCTTGTTATCAATAAGCAAAGGATGACTGATATATATGGTCAGCGGATCAATACCTGAAGAAGTACCATGAAAGAAGGATTCAATATTTGCAAATATCCTGCGCAACTGCTCCATTTCATTTTCACTGATTTCTCCATTGTTAGCTGTTTCTTTTAACCTGTAACGGGCATAAACAGCAGCAACCACAGCACCTGAACTTCCCAGGCCATAGCTCTGAGGAATAGTTGATTCAAGATAAATTCCATTTTCAATTTCTTTGCTGAATCTTGGTAAATCGAGGATTTCAGAATAATTCCCTGATTTTTCCAGATAATGCAATAATTCCGTAAGAAACATACGGCTTTCCTCAGCAAGCTTAAGGTCAGTGTATTTATCTTCATGTAAAAAGCTGAATTCAGCTCTGAAATGACTGTAAGGTATGCTTAATGCAGATGACCCGAGTAATATTGAATATTCTCCAAATAGCAGCAGTTTTGCGTTATATGACGGATTGTATCTGTTCATCTGTGGAGCAAAATTAAACATTTTCATTCATTTTTACAGCACCTTTGCCGCAAAAATCAAAAATAACTTTATTTTCCTGACAAATATCACTGAGTTCATCATGGATAAATGCAGCAAGCTTTTCTTTTTCTGATTCAGGATATATCATGTGAATATTAGGACCGGCATCAATTGTAAAGAAAACAGCCAATCCCTTTTGCCGGGCAGCACGTATGCGCTGTATCAAAACTAAACTTGAAGGTTCAAGCAATATACTGCCTCCTTTAGAACTCATTATCAATGCATGTAAACTTAAGGCTTCGTTTTCTGAAATTTGTGATAATAATTCCAGATCGCCTTCTGCAAGCGCTTTCCTGAATAATTCAAGATGATTATTTGCCTGTAACAAACGGCCGGCTGCAAAGGGATGCTCATTCATCAATGAATGACCATGTGAGCTGCTAAGACTTTTCTCTTTGGCCGATACCAAAAGTATGGCATCATGAAGTTGCCTGAATGAAGGATGTATCATGGCATTGATATCAATGGCATACAAATCTGAACTGCCTGGCCATTCAGATGATTTTCCCCATAGCGTAAAACCACCATATACAGAACGGCAGGCACTACCGGAACCCATACGGGCCAGTGATGAAGCATTTTTATAAAAATCTTCCTTGGCGAGTTTGTTTCCTGAAAGCATTTGCGCCAGATCAAGCAAGGCTGTTGCCAGTGCACTGAAACCCGATGCTGATGACGCGATTCCTGCTGAATGGGGAAAAGTATTTTCTGTTTCAATTGCTATGCTGTAGTGCTGCAATAAAGGGATTTCATTTATAACATATTGCCAGTAAGGATGGATTTTGTTAAGAAAGGGATGATAAATATCCTTGTTAAGACTGCTGATGCCTGCATTAATTGCATCAGGAACAGCAGTAAGCTTTGTTGTGGTGTGTGCTTCAGATAAGCTAAAACTAAGTGACGGGTTCAAAGGCAACTGCCCCTGCCTTTTGCCCCAGTATTTTAGCAATGCTATATTGGATGGACTTCTCCAGCTTGTTGAAATTTCCTTATCAAGCTTGGATTTCCAGTTTTTTATTTCATTTTGGATAGCAGAAATTTCCATTAGCTGTTTTTAATTAAAAGTTCATCATAAGAAAAGATAGTTGTAATACCGAATTGCTTTATTTCTTCACGCATAGCTTCAATCGGTTGATGTCCGGCAAACATGGCAAAATCGCCACCCCAGGCACCCAATGATTTTACACTTCCATTGAAAGCAGGAAAGCGTTGCATTGCTATGGCAGTTTTATTTAAAACAGAAGACATTACAGCTTCATGTTCATCCATAACGGCTGTAATTTCGTAACTATCTGAAGCTTTACAAAAATTATCCGAAAGTTCTGAAATACGATGTATTACTTCTGATGCAGGATTTGCTGATTTATTATATTGCTCAATTTCGTGATTGGTATTTTGTTTATTTCCAAGGTATGCAAATAAACAATGTTTTTTAATTCCGTTTCCAACTTCAGCTGTTGTAATTACAGGCATATTGTTTACTAACTGATAAAAAACAGGCTGCTGCTGTGTTGCACAGGCCAGATCATAGCCGGAACCAGCTGAAATCATTCGGAAAAGTGCATATTCATTTACATTAGCCCAGCGTGCAAGCATTGAAATCAGTGTAGAGCTGCTGCCCAGGCCCCATTCAAGCGGATAATCAGCATTCACTTCAACAGTATAGCCATTGCGGGTAAGTAAAAATTCTTCATTAAGATTACGGGCAAATTGCAGCATACAACTCAGTTCATTTGCAATTCTATCATCAGAAGTTGAAATTACTTCAAAATTATATAAATTAAATGAAGCTGTAAACCAGATATCATCAAGTTGCTTGCTTTTCCATTTCAGTAAAGGTTCAGGAAACAGATTTACACACATTTCCTGTCCAAAACAAAGCGGAAAAGCCAGGGCTTTTGCACCGTTCATGACCAGGTATTCACCACTGATCAGCAACTTTGCATTAGCTCTTAATTTAAAATCAATGTTCATCAATAAACTGTTTAATGATGGCAAAACTAACTTTCTGACCCTGAAAATATTCAGTTGCCTGAGTAATTTGTTTTGGCGTAGCACCCAATGCATTGAAAATATTCATAAGATGGAGTCTCATATGCCCTTTCTGAATGCCGGTAGTTACCAGACTTTGTACAGCAGCAAAATTACTTGCCAAACCGGCAGAAGCAACAATGCACATAAGTTCAGGCGCATTGGGATTGCCCAGTATTTCCAATGATTTCTTGGCTAAAGGATGTAGATTGGTAATACCTCCAACCGTTCCCAGTGCTAGTGGAATAGTAAGCCAGATTCTCAGCTGATCATCAACTAATTCACATTGGCTCAAGGCCCTGTATTGTCCGCTGCGGGAAGCAAAAGCATGGGCTCCTGCCTCTACAGCACGCCAGTCGTTTCCGGTTGCAATAATTACAGCATCCACACCATTCATGATACCTTTATTATGTGTAGCTGCACGGTAAACATCATTCCAGGCAATCTGATAGGCAAGCTCAACTTTCTGCGCAAACTGCAAAGGTGTCATACCTGAAGTTATGCCCTGCAAATTGCGTATGGGACAACAGACCTCAACAGTAACAGTACATTCTTCCACATAATTGCTCAGTATCGACATCACTACCCTGCAATCTTTTTCTTCGGAATTTTTATCAGTATTAAGTCCTTCATCCAATCCCTGTGCCAGTTCCTCAAGGCAAGTATTGATAAAGTTGGCTCCCATGGAGTTTACTGTATCAAATTCAACGATGAGGCGGAACAATTTATCCGTTTTATGGCGGTCATCTGATAAATCAAGCCGGGTGATACCACCACCCCGCTGAACCATATTTGCCGTAACATATTTTAATCTGGATAATAGTTTTAGTTTTAGTGAAGGCCATGCTTCCTTTAAAATTTTATCATCAGCAAACCATTGAAAATAAACATGGCCAAGTTTGGTTGTTTTAAGATCCTTTACCACAAAGCCACCACGTTCAGACCAGAAGCGGGCGGCACTGGCAGATGCGGCTACTACGGAACTTTCCTCTGTAACCATTGGTACATGATAAATATTGCCGTTAACCACAAAATTAGGTGAGATTCCGAAAGGAAGATGATAGGCACTGACAGTATTTTCACTTAAATCCATAAACAATTCCCGGTTTCTTGGATCCTTGACAATCAAAGCGTCCATTTCCAGTTCTGAAACTTTAGGTTCATCACAAAGACTGGAAACAAGTTTACGTTTTTCGGCTTCGGTTAATTTAGAGAAACCTTTATATATAAATCCCTTCATATTTTAGAATTTTGGCCTTAGCCAGGCTTTTGCAAACCTAAGGCCAAGAATTTGTGCTTCAATATAATTTTCCAGTGACTCATAAGATTCACAGGCATGACGAAGAAATCCGGAAGCCTGTCCGTAAACAGCCGGCAATTTACTTTTTGAAATCAGGTAATATCCATCCAGAAATGATTGAATACCACCGGAAATAATCAGTTGCTTACACTTAACATCCAGACCATTTTCAATATAATCATTAATGGTATCAACCATATCTTCTGCAGTATGACCTATAAATACAAGCGGTTCCAGCAGTGATGCATTCCCGAATATTCTTCTGGAAAGTTCAAGTCTGGAGAAATTTGTTCCGCCATAAGAAGCTGTTTCTATGGCTTCGATGGGTAATTGCAATAATTCCTTTACACTGCGGGGACCCATTCCCTGACCCACTTCCTTTACAATTATTTTCAGATTAGTTTTTGAAAGAAAATCATTTAAAGTATCTATGGGACGCTGATACAGAACATCTCCTTCTTCCTGAAGTGATTCCTGTGAAGGATTTACATGTATAATCAAACCATCGGCCTGCAACTGATTTACCAGATCGGTAAGCTGAGTATACTCTCCCGATTTCATCATCTTCTCCAGTTGTGCTATTCCGATATTAGACCATAATGGGAGGTCATTACCAATTATTTTCCTTACATCAAAATCAGGCAGGTGTTTTTTATTATCAAGCAATATCCTGCAGCTTCCGAGTCCCATACCAATGCCGAATTGCTTACATGCCCTGGCCAGATTCTGATTGATCAGCCGTGACTCTGGAGCACCACCTGTCATGCTTGATATCCACAACGGAACATTCATCTGCCGGTTAAGGAATTGGAATGGCAACAACTCACCGCATTCTTCCGAGCCCAGCATTGGCTCATAATCAAATCGTGGATCAGGCTTATTATGTGTAGTCTGAGAATTTAGTGCAAGACTGATATGGTCTCCTTTTCTGTCTTCCATTATACTATTTTTCTAATTAACGATTAAATATTTATTAAGTTCAATCCTGCATTTACTTCAACAATTGCTGTTGCTGAAAATAATCCTAAGCAAAGATATTGAATAAATAGCAAATCTGAAAAAATTCTAAATTATTTAATTCTATTTCATAAATAATCAGTTTTATGCGGATAAATTAATTAAGATTTGGGCTAAAGCACATGTTATTTAAGCTTTTCATTAGCGCCAGCCTTAAGGCTGGCGCTAATGAATTTATACAACTTAAGGACCTTAGTCCAAATAATTTAGTAGGTAAATAGCGATAAATAATAAAAAAACTTAAATATTTATTGTTATAAATTTCCAATACAACTTTTTCTGCTACAGATTGTTTTATATAACATAATTAAACAATTTAGAACCAATACAAATAATCATCATAAATTATGAAAACAAAAATTATACTTTCTTTAATCATAGTATTTACAACATTTACTGCATTTTGCACAAAATGGACGGTAAACAATATATCCAATACATTTTCTCCGCCTGCAATTACTATAAACTCAGGCGATAGTGTAAATTTTGTATTAGAAAGCATGCATAATGCAGTGGAAGTAAGTTTGGCAACCTGGACTGCTAATGGAAACACTGCACTTTCCGGTGGTTTTCAAACTTCATTTGGTGGAGGAATGGTTTTACCTGCCCAACTTACCGTTGGAACGCATTATTATGTTTGTGCACCCCATGCATCTGTGGGTATGAAAGCTATTATTATCGTTCAAAGTCCGACTGGCATTACTGAAAACAGTTTAAAACCTGTATTTTCTATCTATCCAAATCCAACAACAGAATATATTACAGTAAAATCAAATCATGATATTTACAATCTGAATTTTACAATTCTGGATTTAACAGGAAAGAAACTGATTTCAGGTAAACTTAATACAGGAAATACTACTATTAATATCAGCCAGTTTGCCGAAGGGATTTATTTCTTTCAGCTGGGTGATGACAGAAAGCAGACTTTTAAACTAATCAAAAAATAAAACTGCCTGTAAATGTATTCGTTAAACTATAAATCCATACACTATGAAAGAACAGGAATCAGATATAGAAACTAACGAATTTATTAAAAGACTGCCTCCTCATCTGAAGCAATTTATAAAACCCCAGCATTATGAGGATTACTCGCCTATAGATCAGGCGGTATGGAGATATGTAATGAGGAAAAATGTTCAATATTTATCTTCAGCAGCTCACAATTCATACATTGACGGTTTGAAGCAAACAGGAATTTCAATAGAAGAAATCCCAAGTATATACGGTATGAATCGTATATTAAAAGATATAGGCTGGGCAGCTGTTACAGTAGATGGATTTATACCACCCAATGCTTTTATGGAATTTCAGGCCTATAAAGTTTTGGTAATTGCTTGTGATATCAGGCAACTGGAAAATATTGAATATACACCGGCGCCTGATATTATTCATGAGGCAGCCGGTCACGCACCCATAATTGCCAATCCTGATTATTCAGAATACTTAAGAAGACTGGGCGAAATTGGAGCCAAAGCCATTTTATCAGATTATGATCTGGAATTGTATGAAGCCGTCAGAAAACTATCTATTTTAAAAGAAGCAAGGGGTGTTGATGAAAATGAAATAAAAAAAGCTGAATCAGAAATAGAAAGACTTCAGATTATGAAGGTAGAATTTTCTGAAATGGCTAAAATCAGAAATCTGCAGTGGTGGACCATAGAGTATGGACTGATTGGAGATTTTGACCATCCTAAAATATATGGTGCAGGCTTATTATCATCTATAGGAGAAAGCAAATCATGCATGCAGCCTGAAGTAAAAAAAATTCCCTATTCTATTGATGCAGTAAATATTGGCTTTGACATCACTAAACCACAGCCACAACTATTTATTACACCTGATTTTCCACATCTGATGCAGGTGCTGGAAGAATATGCCAATACGATGAGTGTAAGAAAAGGCGGTTATAAAGGATTGCAGAAACTGATTCATTCCGGGATGATTGGTACCATTGAATTATCAACGGGATTACAGATTTCAGGTAAGTTTAGCCGGATGATACAAAACGAAGACAATGAAATTATCTTTTTCAAAACCGAAGGCCCGACGGCTTTGGCCTACAAAGACAAAGAACTGATAGGACATGGCATCAAATACCATAAGGATGGATTCAGTTCACCTTTGGGCAAACTTAAAAACATAAGTCTGGCAATTGAAGACATGGGACCGGTTGACTTAAAGGCATATAATTTTTATGACGGCAAAAGACTTTCGCTTGAATTTGAAAGCGGCGTAAAAATTGAAGGATTAAATGTTACCGGAGTAAGAAATGTACAGGGAAAACTTATGCTGATACAATTAAGCGATTGTACAGTCAGCTATAAGGATGAAATTTTATTTAAACCGGAATGGGGTTTGTTTGATATGGCTGTGGGCAAAGATATCATTTCGGCCTTTGCGGGGGCTGCTGATGCCTACTCATTTCCCAACATCTACAATGCCTCTTCTACTTTAACCATAAAACCGGAAAAATCTCAAAAAACCTTAACACTGGAATCCTTATATCAGACGATAAGAAATATCAGAATTGAAAAAGCAGATAAAGAGAATGAACTATCTGTCATTTTTAACAAAATTAAATCAGACTATCCTTCAGATTGGTTACTGGCTTCGGAAATACTGGAATTAACGAAAAACAGGGATTTAAAAACGGAGATTACAAATTATTTAAAAAATCTTGCCGGGACAAATCCAAATTTAGTAAAACTTATTACTGATGCATTGCAAATGGCTGAAAAAAATTAATTTTGAACCCTTTTAATATCTTTATAACTATCACACTTACTAAATTTTAACGAATTAACATGATTATTGCGCTTACGCTTATCCTTGTATTTATTATTGCTGTTTATGGCTTCATGCAACAAAAAAGCTTCGGGAAAAGACCAAATGGAGAACGGTTTAACCGAATAAAAGCTTCTCCTAATTATAAAAACGGAGCATTTCACAATATCAGTTTTACTCCGGTAATGGTTAAAGAAGCCAATTTCTTTAAAATATTATTTTCTTTTTTTATCAATCCGAATAAAAAGAAATTTCCTCATTCACCAATTCCCACTGCAAAAACAGACTTGTTAAACCTGGACCTTACAGAAGATGATTTGGTCTGGTTCGGGCATTCCTCCTATTTTATACAATTGGATGGCAAAAAAATACTGGTTGACCCTGTTATGAGTGGTTCTGTTTCACCCTTAAGATTTACAAATAAAGCTTTTAAAGGTAGTGATGTTTATACTACGGATGATATTCCTGCAATTGATTACCTATTTATTACCCACGACCATTGGGATCATCTTGACTACAGCAGCATTATAAAATTAAAAAATAAAATAAGCAGGATTATTTGTCCGCTGGGTGTTGGCGAACACCTGGAGTACTGGGGTTTTGAAAGTAAGAATATTTTTGAAATGGACTGGCATGAAGAATTAAAATTGCAGGATGATTTCAATATATTTTCAGTACCTGCAAGACATTTTTCAGGCAGGAATTTTAAAAGAAATCAATCGCTTTGGTCAGCTTTTGTAATAGAAACGCCTGCATTTAAACTGTATTTAGGTGGTGATGGCGGTTACGACAGCCATTTTAAAGCTGCTGCTGATAAGTTTGGCGGATTTGACCTGGCCATTTTAGAAAACGGACAATACAATCCAAACTGGAGATTTATTCATTGTCTGCCTGAACAGGTGATACAGGCGGCAAAAGATTTAAATGCCAAACGAATACTCCCGGTCCATTCATCCAAATTCAAATTAGCCTTACATGACTGGGATGAGCCACTTAATAAAATAAGCGAATTAATAATAAACGAAAACATAGGCCTTGTTACACCTATGATAGGTGAGAAAGTAAACTTAAAGGACAGCACTCATGTTTTCTCACAATGGTGGAAAGAACTGAATCAGGCATAAAAGTTGAGTATAGAAATATTCAGAAGAAAATATGAATATTTAGCGATTTGGCGATTTGGTGATTTATTTAAAATGGCACAGATTTCACAGATTAACGCTGATAAAGTATTAAGTTTCTTAACTCTAAGTACAATTTCCTCTACGAAGCCCAACTGTCATCAAATACTTTACGCTACAAATCAAGCTTTTTAAATAGCGGTGGCCTTGTGCAAGCAATACAGAAGATAGCGAAGTTCAGAGGAAACATAAATGCAATAAAGTTATTTTCGCTACGGCTTGTATTGCGCAGGGATTTATAAAGCGTAGATTTGAAGTAAAGGATTTGCAGACTAGAATTTTTCGTTCTTTTGTTTCATGACAAAAGAACATAAAAAAAATATATCATTCCTATTACATGATACAATGTCCAATCAAAGTTCTTTCATTCTAATAAAAGAATAAAATAAAGTCCTCAACATTATTGCTTGATCCAAAGAAATAAAATAGTTTTAATCTGATAATTAAAAACATAAAGCCACTTATTCCTGTTAAACAGCGAATAAGTGGCTTTAAAATTTAAGAGATTTCAGAAAAATTACTTAGAATGAATGATCATCATTGATATAATCATACATTTCCTGTGCATTGTTATTATATGGATCCAGTTGCAATACTTTTTTGAATTCCTCTTTTGCTAAATCATATTTAAAAGTACGCATATAGGTTCTGCCCAGATGATAATGAGCTGACGCATGTCTGTTATTTTCTGCTACCAGTTTCTCAAAATGAGGTAATGCTTCATCATACCTGCCGGTAGCCTTGTAGGCAATACCCAGATAATAATTTGCCATTGTTGTATCAGGGCTTTGTTCCAATAATTTTTTATAAGAATCTATACTTTTCTCTTCTTTACCCAGATGGTAATAACACAAACCCATCCAAATATATGTCATTGGCAGATGCTTTCCTGATTCTTCAATCTTTTCGAAGACTTCGATAGCCTGAGCAAAATGAGTAGCACGATACATGGCAACACCCATTCTGTAGTAAACAAAAATACTTTCAGGTTTTAACTGTAATACTTTTTTATAGGTACAGATGCATTTATTCATGTCACCCAAAATGTAATACAAGCTGGCAACTTCCATAAGTAAATGGGTACTGTTGGGATATTCAATTAATTTGGCTTCAAAAATAGCCACAGCTTCCTTAATATCACCATTTAATTCGTAATTATAGGCTTCTTCAAGTCTACTATCAATAAATTCTTTCATTTTTTATATATTTTATTTGTTATTAATATCAAATATTAAATTATGAACGATCCTTGAAAGGAATATACTCCTGTTTAGGATAAACATTTTTATAAGCAGGACGAATGATACGTTTAGCAGAAAAAGTCAGTTCTTCTATGCGGTGGGTACACCAGCCTGAAACCCTTGCCATTGCGAACAAAGGTGTAAACAATTCTTTTGGAATCCCTATGCAGGAATAAACATAGCCTGAATAAAAGTCAACATTTATACATACCTGTTTATCAGGGCCATTGCCTTTAAATTCAGCAACAGCATTGGGAGCTAATCTTTCAACCAGTTCGTACAATTCAAATTCTTCAATATTGCCTTTTTCAATGGCTAAATCACGGGCTCTTTCGCGCAATAAGATTGCTCTTGGATCAGAGATAGTATAAACAGCATGACCTATTCCGTAGATTTTACCACTGAAATCATTGGCTTTTTTATTTAAAATCTTGAAAAGATATTCATTTACTTCAATTTCATCTTTCCAATTGGTAACATTGCGTTTAACATCTTCCATCATTTCGAGCACCTTGATATTGGCACCACCATGCAATGGACCTTTTAAAGAACCGATAGCAGCTGTAATTGAAGAATAAATATCTGTTTCGCTTGAGCTGGTTACACGCATGGTAAAGGTAGAATTGTTACCGCCACCATGTTCAGCATGCAATACCAATGCCAAATCCAGTAAATCAGCTTCCAGTTTTGAATAACGGGAGTTACCGCCTTTTACCAGATAAAGGAAATTTTCTGCTGTACTCATTTCGGTACTCGGATAGCGGATTGAAAGCGTTTTACCCTGATAGGCATGACTCATTGCCTGGTATGAATAGGCTATAATTGTCGGGAATTTAGCGATGATATTTAATGTCTGCTCAATCATATTATGCAGGGTAATTTCATCAGCCCTTGCATCCAGTGTATATAAACCAAGGATGGAACGTGCCAGCATATTTAATACATCGCGGCCTTTCATTGATAAAATCATATTTTTTATAAATGAATCAGGTAATTTCCTGAGTTGGGCCATGTGATTGGTAAAAGTAGCCAGTTCATCTTTTGAAGGCAATTTACCGGTAAGCAATAAATAAACGGTTTCATCAAAACCATGGCGTTCGTCTGCTTTAAAACCATTGGCCAGATCTTCAATATCTATACCACGGTATAATAATCTTCCGGGAACAGGCAAAACCCTGTCACCTTCTTTTTTATACCCCAATACATCACCAACATTGGTTAAACCAGCCAATACACCGGTTTTGTCTTTATTACGCAAGCCTCTTTTAACATCAAATTTTTCGTAAAATTCGTTGTCAATTACACAAGCTTTTTTTACAGATTCTTCAATTTCTGCAATAAATTTCTGAGTCTCCATCTTTGTTTAATTTTTTTGTAAAGTTATTACATATTTGATATAATTGCATCAGCAAATGCTGAAGTTTTTAATAAACTTGCTCCTTCCATCAAACGATGGAAATCGTAGGTAACTTTCTTTTGCTGTATGGTTGTATCCATAGCAGTATATATTTTATCAGCAACATCAAACCAACCCATGTATTCAAACATTAAAGCACCTGATAATATTACTGAACCGGGATTTACTTTGTCCAGTCCGGCATATTTTGGTGCAGTTCCGTGGGTAGCCTCAAAAATTGCATGTCCGCTTTCATAATTAATATTGGCACCCGGTGCTATTCCTATTCCACCAACAATAGCTGCCAGTGCATCAGAAATATAATCACCGTTCAGGTTTAATGTAGCAATTACTGAATATTCAGCCGGACGGGTAAGTATCTGTTGAAGGAAAGCATCAGCAATGCAATCTTTAACAATAACTTTTCCTGCTTTTTCAGCATCAGCCTGTGCTGCATTGGCAGCATCTTCGCCTTTTTCTTTTTTAATGATGTCGTATTGTTTCCAGGTAAATACTTCATTGGCAAATTCGCGTTCGGCCAGTTCATAGCCCCATTTCATAAAGGCACCTTCGGTAAATTTCATGATATTGCCTTTGTGAACAAGGGTAACAGATGGTAGTTTTCTGGAAATAGCCAGTTTAATAGCCTGACGGATTAATCTTTCAGAACCTTCTTTCGAAACCGGTTTAATACCAATTGATGCTGTTTTGGGAAATCTTATCGATGTTACACCCATTTCATCAATTAAAAAGCGTTTAACTTTTTCTGCTTCAGGTGTGCCGTTCATAAATTCGATACCTGCATAAATATCTTCGGTATTTTCCCTGAAGATAATCATGTTTACTTTTTCAGGTTGTTTTACAGGGCTTGGGACGCCTTTAAAATAACGTACAGGACGATAACAGGTATATAAATCCAGTTCCTGACGCAGGGCAACGTTTAACGAACGCATACCACCGCCAACAGGTGTTGTTAACGGACCTTTTATCCCTACTAAATATTCTCTGAAATCGGCTAATGTTTCTTCGGGTAACCAGTTACCCACTTTATTAAATGCTTTTTCACCAGCCAGTACTTCTTTCCAGGCTATTTTTTTCTTACCCTGATATGATTTTTCCACTGCAGCATTAAACACGCGAATAGATGCATTCCAGATATCCACACCGATTCCGTCACCTTCGATAAATGGGATTATCGGGCAATCCGGAACATTTAACTTACCATCTTTAATAGTTATTTTTTCTCCTGTCATTATTGTTCTTTTATTAATTGTTATAATACTCTATCTATCGGGAAACTTACGCCCACTTTATCTGCATCAGCCATTAAATCGTTTACAATAGGCTGAATCAATGGAACACCATTGATGTTGTTATAGGCTTCGTAATCAAATTCTCTTTGTCCTGCAATCAGAATTTCATCTCTGTCAACAGCTAACGGAGAATTCTTAAGCAAGGTTATCATTTCATCCATGTGCAATTTAAAATCAATCAATGGACGGAAGGCTTCAATATTTATAGCCATAAAGAAATGTGCCACACCAGTAGGTTCTGGTTTTGAAGGAGAACCAACCTGGGTTAAAAAGTGTCCACCGGATAATAATGAGCACAAAACTTCGACCAGTATGGCAAGACCAAAACCTTTATAGCCGGCTGTTATGTCCATACCACCCAGAGGTAATAAGGCACCATGTCCACCCGGTTTTATTTTTTTTGGATCATCCGTAACAAGTCCATTATCATCTATACCCCATCCCAGTGGGATTTTTTCTTCTTTTTTATCATACAACTGTATTTTACCGTAAGCCACTGCACTGGTAGCCATATCCAGCACATACGGATGTGCTTTGTGCGCAGGAGCTGCAACACTGATAGGATTGGTTCCCATTACTGCGGTTCTGCCGTAAGTCGGAGCTACCAAAGGTTGTGAGTTTGTCATACAAATGCCTATCATACCGTGTTCAAGCGCCATCATTGAATAATAACCGGCTATACCAAAGTGATTGCTGTTTTTTACGGTTATGGCTGCAAGTCCGCCTGTTTTGGCCTTTTCTATCGCCATTTGCATGGCTTTATAGGAAACAACCTGTCCGCAACCGTTACCACCATCAATTAAAGCAGTGGTCGGGGTTTCTGATATTATTTTGTAAGGTGTGGTAGGGTCGATAAAGCCTTTACTGATACGGTTGCCGTAATAGGAGCCCAAACGCAGCAATCCATGAGATTCAACACCTCTTAAATCGGCTGAAATCAATACATCACCTACAATTTTAGCATCAGCTTCAGGAACACCTAATTTTGACATATAGCGGACTACAAAGTCCATAAGATCTTCTTTCTTAAATCTTAATTCTTTTTCCATCGTAATTCAAAGTTGTTATTTATTATTATTTTTTCTAATCAGGTTTAATGCACCACCGTTTTTAAACCACTCAATCTGGGCATTGTTGTAAGTATGCGATGCCATTATTTTTTCAGTTGTTCCATTTTTATGGAAAATTTCAAGCTGTAAAGCTTTGCCTTCAGCAAATTCTTTCAAACCTAAAACACTGATGTTATCACCTTCTTCTATTTTATTATAATCATCTTTATTTGCAAAAGTCAACGCCAGTATACCCTGTTTCTTCAAATTGGTTTCATGAATACGTGCAAATGATTTTACCAGTACCGTTTTAACATTCAGAAACCTTGGTTCCATAGCTGCATGCTCACGGGATGAACCTTCACCAAAATTTTCCTCACCAACAACAATCAGACCCAATCCCGCATTTTTATATGCTTTTGCAACTGAAGGCACGGTATCATAAGTTCCGTTTAACTGATTGATGATACTGTTAGTTTTATCATTAAATGCATTAACAGCACCTATCATATAATTGTTCGAAATATTTTCGAGATGACCGCGATATTTTAACCATACACCCGCCATAGAAATATGGTCAGTGGTACATTTGCCTTTTGCTTTAATCAACAGTGGCAGGTTTTTGAAATCATTACCATCCCATTCTTCAAATGATGTAAGATATTGTAATCTGTCAGATCCGGGAGCTATAATTACATTCACACCATCTTTATCTCCGCTTGATTTTTGATAACCATTATCCACTTTACCAAAACCCTGAGGTGGTAAATCATAGCCTTTTGGTTCGGCCAGTTTTACTTCAACGCCATCATTATTTACTAATTTATCCGTAAGCGGATTAAAGCGTAAATCGCCGGCAATTGCCAGTGCAGTAACTATTTCGGGAGAAGCAACAAAGGCATAGGTATTTGGATTACCGTCAGCACGTTTGGCAAAATTACGGTTAAAGGAATGTACGATAGTATTAACTTCAGCTTTTTCGGCTCCTGCCCTGCTCCACTGTCCTATACAGCTGCCACAGGCATTGGCAAATATTTTACCGCCAATTTTTTTGAAGGTTTCAAAATAACCGTCGCGTTCGGCAATTGCACGTATCTGTTCTGAACCGGGAGTTATTGTATATTCTGATTTAACACTTAATTTTTTCTCAACTGCGTCATTCACAACAGAAGCAGCCCTTGAAATATCTTCATAGGATGAATTGGTACAACTTCCGATTAAACCAACTTCAATTTTTAAAGGCCAGCCATTTTTAACGGCTTCTTCTTTCATTTTTGAAATAGGCGTAGCCAAATCAGGAGTAAAAGGACCATTGATATATGGTTCCAGCTCGTCCAGATTAATTTCTATTACCTGATCGTAATATTTTTCAGGAGTTGCATACACTTCAGCATCCGACTGCAAATGCAGTTTATTCAAATCAGCCAGAACAGCAACATCTTCTCTGCCGGTTGCTCTCAGGTATTTTCCCATGGCATTATCATAGGCAAAAACAGAACAGGTAGCCCCTATCTCAGCGCCCATATTGCAAATGGTGGCTTTGCCGGTACATGATAATGAAGTTGCTCCTTCGCCGAAATATTCGACGATACAGCCGGTACCACCTTTAACGGTAAGTATACCTGCTACTTTTAAAATAATATCTTTGGGTGAAGCCCATCCGTTGAGTTTTCCGCTTAGTTTTATACCGATAAGCTTAGGAAATTTAAGTTCCCAGCCCATGCCTGACATTACATCCACAGCATCAGCACCACCAACACCAATGGCTATCATGCCCAAACCACCAGCATTAGGAGTATGGGAATCGGTACCTATCATCATTCCACCGGGGAAAGCATAATTTTCCAGCACTATCTGATGAATAATCCCTGCACCCGGTTTCCAGAAACCGATATCATACTTATTGCAAACTGAACTTAAAAAAGCATAGACTTCTTTATTGGTAACATTGGCAACAGCCAGATCGGTGACATTTCCTTCCTTGGCCATAATTAAATGGTCGCAATGTACTGAACTTGGAACGGCAGTTGTATCTTTACCGGCCATCATAAACTGCAGCAAAGCCATTTGCGCAGTAGCATCCTGCATGGCTACGCGGTCGGGTGTAAACTCAGTATAATCAACGCCTCTTTGAAGTGGTTTGCTTATATTGCTTTCAAGTAAATGGCTGTATAATAATTTCTCGCTCAAGCACAAAGGACGTTGTATAACACCTCTGGCTTTTTCAATTTTATCTGGTAATGCTGCGTAAAAAGTCTTAATCATTTCGAAGTCAAAAATCATTTTATTCTTGTTTTTTTGTTAAAAATTTAAATTTTTGTATTAAACTGCTCTGCGTTATTAAATTAACAATTAAAACGCAGTAAAAGTTTGATATAAAGCAAAAAAAATATTTTATTGTATTTACAATGGGTTCAGGATATTTAACAATAAAAACCTCGATTTATGAACCCTTTTGAAAAATCATTTTCAAAGATATGATTATTTTCTTAAAAATGAAAGTTAAAGTTTTTTAAAAAGACTTTTAGGGTTATAGGAAAGGAGCATTTTGATAAATGAGAGCATACAACAAACCTGTCAGATTTAAAATTGCTCACATTTTCTTGTCATGCTGAACGCCTCTGAAGCATCTCATTTATAATTACCAATTAGCAATGAGTAATGAGCAATTGAAAGAGATTATTTGCTAATGCTTAGTATTACAAAAGAGTAAATTTGTTCTGCTGTTCTTTTTTTGTCATGCTGAACGCCAGTGAAGCATCTCATTTAATATGAATTTTTTACTCTGCGGTTAAACTTTTTTACCGCTGAGAGCCGCAAAGAAGGCGCAAAGGACCGCAGAGATTGAAAAAGCAATGATTTTATATTTTTGTCATCGTACCTTCAAGCATTTTTCTAAATGTTAAAACTCGGAATGACAAAATAACCGACATTACCTTAAATCACTAAATCGCAAAATCACCAAATCAGCTCCACCTCCAATAACCAAATAACTTAATAACCCAATAACCCAACAACTCAATCAAAGTCCACAGTCTATAAATCTACAGCCTAAAAGTCTAAACATCTACTGTCTGATTCGTAATTCGTAATTCGTAATTGAATTTATTCTTATCTTTGCATACTTATTACTCAGGTATGGAAAATATTTTGCTCTATTTCTTTCTTTTTAGTACAGTGATAATCAGCGGTTCCAGCTTATTCCTTTTTAAAACGGAAAATCCGAAAGTTTTAAAATTATTGCTTGCTTTCAGTGGCGCATTTTTGCTCGCCATCAGCTTTTTAAACCTGGTTCCCGAAATTTTCGCTAAAGATGCTTCAAAAATAGGTGCATTTATACTGCTTGGTTTTGTGCTTCAACTCTTGCTTGAAATACTTACCAAAGGGATAGAACACGGTCATGGTCATGCACATGAATGCGATAAAAAGCACGATCATCACGAACATTTCCCTAAAGTGGCACCCATAGGATTAATGATTGGGATTTGTATACATGCTTTTCTGGAAGGCATGCCCATAGTAGGTAATTTCAACCAGCACATACAGCATTCGCTAACAGTAGGCATCATCATTCACAATATTCCGATTTCTATCGTATTGATGAGTATTTTTCTGGAAGCCGGTCACAGTAAAAGAAGATCCATACTATACCTGGCATTTTTTGCGTTAATGACACCTGCCGGTTCAATTACTTCTAACTTTATCAGTTCTGAAATGACAGGCAATCTGAGTGCTTATTTTAATATGATTTTAGCTGTGGTGGTAGGTATTTTCCTCCATGTTTCTACTTCTATTCTGTTCGAAACCAGCGAGAATCATCAGTATAACATTCAAAAGTTTATTACCGTATTGCTGGGAATTGCTGTTGCTTTTTTGATCCCTTTCCAGTAGTTATTGGTTATTGGTTATTGGGTTATTGAGTTATTAGGTTATTGAGTTATTGAGTTATTGAGTTATTAGGTTATTGAGTTATTGTTCACTGTTCACTGTTTACTGTTCACTGTTCACTATTTATTAGTTTTTTATGAAGCTTAGTATTATCATCGTAAATTATAATGTTGCTTATTTTCTGGAGCAATGTCTGCATTCAGTTTTGCTGGCTGCTAATACGGTGGATAATGAGATTATTGTTGTGGACAATAATTCTGTGGATACTTCGGTAAAAATGCTCAGAGAAAAGTATCCTGAAGTTAAACTGATAGAAAATAAAGTAAACAGCGGTTTTTCCAAAGCCAATAACCAGGCCATTAAAGAGGCAAAAGGTGAGTATATTTTATTGCTTAATCCTGATACTGTGGTTGAAAGCAATACCTTCACCAAAATAATTGCATATATGGATGCCCATCAGGATGCAGGCGGCATGGGCGTTAAAATGATAGACGGACAGGGTAATTTCCTGCCCGAATCCAAACGCGGATTACCAACACCTGAAGTTGCTTTTTATAAGATTTTCGGTTTGTCCAAACTCTTTCCGAAATCCAGGAAATTCGGAAAATATCACCTTGGTTACCTAAACAATGATGAAATCCATGAGGTAGAAATATTATCAGGTGCGTTTATGCTGATCCGAAAGTCAGTGCTGGACAAGATTGGCCTGCTCGACGAAGATTTCTTTATGTATGGCGAAGATATTGATTTATCTTACCGCATCATACTTGCAGGCTATAAAAACATCTATTTCCCCGAAACCAGGATTATTCACTACAAGGGCGAAAGCACCAAGAAAAGCAGCATCAATTATGTCCTGGTATTTTACAATGCCATGCTTATTTTTGCCCGCAAACATTTTTCGCAAAAAAATGCCAGACTTTTCTCTTTCCTGATACATTCAGCCATTTATCTGAGGGCAGGATTATCTATTGTTAAAAGATTTTTTAGTAGTTTATTCCTACCTGTTTTGGATTTTCTGTTCATTTGGGGAGGTATCTATCTCTTAAAAAATTACTGGTCGCATTTTTTCTTTTCTACCGATTACAATTACTATCCGCCCGAATATATATTGATAGTTGTACCCATTTATATATTGATATGGCTGTTCAGCTTTTATTTTGCCGGTGGTTATGAGAAACCGCACAAACTAAGCAAGGTATTTCAGGGCGTAGCCATAGGAACTGTAATTATTCTGGTAATCTATGCGCTATTGAATACATCCTTCCGTTTCTCAAGGGCAATGATAGTGCTGGGTGCTATCTGGAGCATAATTGCCATGCTGATGATACGGCTGGCACTGCATTTTACAAAGATTAAAAGCTTTGTCCTGAATGACAACAAAAACAAGCGTTTTGCCATAGTTGGCGACAATGATGAAGCCGAAAGAGTAGCCGATTTATTGCGAAAAACCAATATCAATCCTGGATTTATTGGCTTGATAAACGTTGCATCCCAAACCACCAATCAGAATTTCATCGGCAATCTCTCTCAGATTAATGATATCATTGAAATTTACAAGATAGATGAAGTTATTTTTTGTGCCAAAAGCCTTTCAGCTTCAGAGATCATCAGCCACATGTCGGCTCTGAAAAGCAAAACCATTGATTATAAGATTGCGCCTCCCGAAAGTTTATATATAATAGGCAGCAATTCCATCAATACTTCGGGCGATTTATACATTATTGATATCAATGCGATTAACAAACCTGATAATAAAAGAAACAAAAGACTGCTGGATTTGGGGCTCGCAATATTATTTCTGATTTTCAGCCCGCTCCTGATATTCATACAAAAGAAACCACTGGGTTTTATCAGCAATATATTCAAAGTTGGCTTTTCTCAAAAAACCTGGGTAGGCTATTGTATAGATAAAGACACAGCCGTCAGCAATCTTCCTGCCATAAAAAAAGGGGTTTTAAGTCCTTGCGATATTTTATCCAACAAAACCCTCAATCCTGATACCATCGAAAGGCTCAACCTCCTCTACTCCCGCGATTACAAGATCATGAACGACCTGTCGATTATTTTCAGACATCTGAGGAAGTTGGGGAGGTAGTTATGAGTTATGAATTATGAGTTATGAGTTATGAATTTACCTCTATCCTCTAAATTTTACATTTTACATTATCCATCATAAATTTTACATTCTAAGTTTTCCATTTCCCATCATAAATTTTACATTCTGATTTCTATATTCTGCCTTCCAAATCAATAGCATAATCATAATTAGTTATGAGTTATGAATTTACCTCTATCCTCTAAATTTTCCATTTTACATTATCCATCATAAATTTTACATTCTAATTTCTAATTTCTGCGATAATCTGCGGGAGAATAAAAATAATTCAGAAATATTCCAACCTTTTTGTATTTTCTGCGTCTTTAACATATATATTTGTTATCGGATTAACGATTAATACCAAATCCTATGAAAAAAATTTACCTTTCACTCTTAGCTTTTATTTTTGCACTTCAGTTATCAGCCCAGACCAATGATGTTGGGATAGTTAAAATTATTGAACCTGACACTTTTATGTGCGCAAGTAAATTAAATAAAGTAAAAGTCAGGATAAAAAATTTCGGGACTCAAACAGAGACATCATTCCCGGTTAATTACCAGCGAGGAGTGAATATTCCTGTAACTGAAATATTTAATGGATTATTATTGGCAGGAGATTCCGTTGATTTTACATTTCTGACTGAAGTACCATGTCCTATCGGAACTTCAACAGCGATGTGTTATTGGACAAAATTAGCCAATGATAACAATCTTCATAATGATACGATGTGCAAAAGTATTATAATATTCCCCAATTTTTATCCGTATATTATTGATACTGTTTCAAATAATCACACATTAAATATACCTGCAAATACTACAGTAAATTATCATGCTCAATTAGGATCTTTCTTTTTTACCAGCTTCAGTATACATTGGTATTATCAACCGGCTAATGATGTAACTATTGTTACAAACACTGTTGGAGATTCAGCCACTATACATTTTGGTAACAATGCCTTATCGGGAATTTTATCAGTTTATGAATTAAGTAATCATTGTAACAGCGACACCTTACTATACATAGTAAATATAGGAACTTCAGGCATAAACAATATAGAATCTTCATTATTCTTTTTAGCACAGAACTCACCCAATCCCGCATCAGCAAATACTAAAATAAGATATTACATTCCAACAGCAGGAATAATAAAATTCGAAGTCCTTAATATATTAGGACAAACAGTATTTTCCAAGACAGAAAAACAGCAGGCCGGAGAAAACAGCATCAACTTAAATGTGAAAGACTTAAGAGATGGTATTTACTATTATGCTATTGAGTATAATGGTAAAAAGCAATTTAAAAAGATGGTGGTTTCAAAATAATTCACGCTCTTTTTACACCCTAAATATGCCTTCCAGGGTTTAAAACCCTGGAAGGGTTAAAATTTGCTCATAGATGGAGGGCCTTTGCAAACCGCAGATAATTTTCCTGAAATATAAATATTAACCCTATATTTGTAGTAAATAATAATAATTCTTCAAAGCCTGACTTTTTGCAATTATAAATCTATAAAAGATTTCTATAAAACATAAACCCAATGAAAATCCTTCTTACGGGAGTTACCGGCTATATTGCCCGGAGATTATTGCCTGTTTTGCTCGATAACGGTCATGAAGTTATTTGTTGTGTCAGGGATAAAAACAGATTCAACAGCAATAAATATTTATCAAAAAACATAAGTGTTATTGAAGCTGATTTCTTAAACAAAGAAAGTTTACAAAATATCCCCGGTGATATCGACATCGCTTATTATCTTATTCATTCCATGTCAACACAGACCGGTGACTTTGAAAATATGGAGGAAATATGTGCCTCAAATTTCAAGGAATGCATCAATCAAACAAAGGCCAGACAGGTTATTTATCTGAGTGGTATCAGTAATGCAGATGAGTTATCCAAACATTTAACTTCAAGGAAAAATGTTGAAGTTATTTTATCAGACTCAAGCTTTGCCCTTACAACCTTAAGGGCAGGAATAATTGTTGGTTCAGGAAGCGCTTCTTTTGAAATTATCCGTGATTTGGTGGAAAAATTGCCTTTCATGATTACACCCCGCTGGCTGAAAACAAAATGTCAGCCCATAGCAATAAGGAACGTGGTGGAATTTTTAAATGGCGTAATGGGCCGGACAGAAACCTATAACAAGAGTTTTGATATCGGTGGACCCGAAATTTTAAGCTATAAGGAAATGCTGTTGCGCTTTGCCATGGTTCGCGGACTTAAAAGGCGGATAGTTATTGTACCTGTGATGACTCCAAAGATTTCATCCTATTGGCTGTATTTTGTCACCGCTACATCTTTTGCGCTGGCAAAAAACCTGGTGAACAGCATGAAAATAGAAGTGATTTGCAAACCCAATGACCTGGCTATGATGTTGGGGATTCAACTCATAGATTATGATACATCGATACGGTACGCCTTTGAAAAAATTGAACAGAATCAGGTGCTGTCGAGCTGGAAAGATGCTCAAACCAGCAATTTACTGATGCAGGGCATTTCAAAATTTATTGAAGTACCGCATTATGGTTGTTTTAAAGACAGCCGGACAATTCCGGTTGAAAATCCAGCAGCTTCGCTTGAAAAAATATGGGCAATCGGAGGTAAAACAGGATGGTATTATGGCAACTGGCTATGGGAAACAAGAGGTATTATGGATCAGCTGGCAGGAGGTGTTGGTATGCGGAGAGGAAGAAAAAGCAATACGGAAATAAACGCAGGTGATGCTCTTGATTTTTGGCGGGTTTTGCTGGCAGATAAAGCTGAAAAACGACTTTTGCTGTATGCCGAAATGAAACTTCCCGGCGAAGCCTGGCTGGAGTTTAAGATAGACAAAGATAATATGCTGACACAAACAGCTACTTTCAGGCCAAAAGGCTTATCTGGCAGGTTGTACTGGTATTCGGTACTGCCGTTTCATGCATTGATTTTTAATGGAATGATTCATAAAATAGCTGATACAAAATCATAAGTGTATATTAACAAAATACAGCCCAAATCATTAACCCTTCCAGGGTTTAAAACCCTGGAAGGGTTATATAAAATTCCGGAAAAATAACCAAATAAAATATTGAAAACTTCAAAAAATAAGGATAATAAAATAGATGCAGCTGAGTCTGATTATTTATACAAAAAAACATCTCAAATAGCTGATTCTGGCAATGGACTTTATACCGCCATAGATATCTATACAGATGAAACAATAGCAGTATTTAAGGGGAAAATATTAACTGCTATACAGGCAAAAAAGCAGGCAGAAGAAGGAAACGATAAGTATTTTATGAATTTACCCGATGGAAGTATAATGGATTCCATGAATACAAACTGCTTTGCCAAATATGCCAATGATGCTAAAGGCATTTCTGATTCTAACTTTAAAAACAATGCCGTAATTATATTAGACGACAACGGCAATGTATGCATCAGTGCTATCAGGAATATAAAAGCCGGTGAAGAATTATTTTGCAGCTACGGTAAAAGATATTGGAAGAAGCAATTAAAATTCCAGAAGATATTTCCTTATATTTCTGTGTAAATCTGTTCAATCAGCGTCATCAGTGTGTTATAAAAACATAAAAAAAGCCCTCATTTCTGAGAGCTTTATCAGGCGGTCCGGACGGGACTCGAACCCGCGACCCCGTGCGTGACAGGCACGTATTCTAACCAACTGAACTACCGAACCTGATTCTACGATATTGCTACCGTATTTGGTAGTGCAAAAGTAATACTTTTTTATGAACTACCAAATGTTTTTTTACTATTGAAGAAAAAATTATTCTTCGATAATAACTATTTTTTCAATTTTATCCCCCTGACGGATCTGATCAATTATGTCAAGACCTTCGTAAACCTTACCAAAAACAGTATGTTGTCTGTCGAGGTGCTGGGTATTATGGCGGTTATGGCAGATAAAAAACTGTGAACCACCTGTATTTCTGCCGGCATGTGCCATGGATAAAACACCTTTGTCGTGATACTGATTATTTCCCGTAAGTTCACAATCGATAGTATAACCCGGACCACCGGCACCGGTTCCGTTAGGGCAACCACCCTGTATTACAAAATCAGGAATTACCCTGTGAAATTTCAAACCATCGTAAAACCCTTCACTGGCGAGTTTTACAAAATTTGCCACTGTTTTTGGAGCATCTTCTTCAAAAAAACTTACCTTCATTATGCCTTTTGCTGTATGTATTTCTGCTTTTTTCATTATTTTTAATATTAATTCTAATTTCTGACTTCTAATTTTTAAATTCATTCAACCATCTTTAATCAACGCAGACAGATTTTTTAATGGTCACAATAACTTAATAACCTAATAACCAAATTCTGACTTCTGATTTCTAAATTCTACCTTACTTAATAAACCTGAACAACTTACTCCATCTGATTTTTTTCAGGAAACTTTCATCCTTATCCAGTGATAACCATACAAAAGAAGCCTTCCCTACGATATGGTCTTCAGGCACATAACCCCAGTAACGTGAATCTGCTGAATTATGCCGGTTATCACCCTGCATCCAGTAATAATTCATTTTAAAGGTATAGGTAGAACTTTCTTTACCGTTTATATAAATTTTATTGTCTTTTATTTCCAGTGTATTGCCTTCATATGTAGTAATTATCCTGTGATACAAACTGATATTTTTAGTACTGATGGCAACTGTGGCACCTGCTTTGGGAATATAAATAGGTCCGTAATTATCAATGCTGAAATGATACGCAGTATCAAAAGGAAACAATCTTGCATCCAGATTTCCTCTGGAAGATATGATAGGTCTGACCTCTTTAACACCGGGTAATTTTTTAATGGCTTCAACACTTTCTTCAGTTAAAGGTAACAAATTATAGGTATTGTAAGTTCTGATATCTTCTTCAGATATTCCCAGTTTACGGAATTGGTTTCTATAAATGGGTGATCCGTCTGTAGTAATTATTTCATAAGTAAATTGTCTGTCTTTAGGATTTTCGGCAATTTTTCCATTAACATAAACCTGTCTGTCTATAATCTGAACGCTGTCACCGGGGATACCAATACAGCGTTTAATGAAATTTTCGCGTTTATCGACCGGACGGGCAATTATATCACCAAACTGGGCTTTATCTTCCCAAACCCTGTCACGGCCAAATTCTTTTACCAAAGCATAATAGCTTGCATTACTCTGATAAACTGTTGAAACAGTATCACCGTCAGGATAATTAAAAACTACAACATCGTTGTTTTTGATGGTAGTAAATCCCGGGAAACGGTAATAAGGCAATTTAATCCATTCCAGATATGATTTTAAATTATCGGTAAATGGCATCGTATGATGTGCAAATGGAAAAGCAATTGGTGTATTCGGAATCTTAGGTCCGTAACTTATTTTGCTTACAAAAAGGAAATCACCTACCAATAATGATTTTTCCATGGATGATGTAGGAATGGTATAGGCTTCAATAAAGAATGTACGTATAATAGTAGCCGCAATAACTGCAAAAATAATGGCATCAGCCCATTCACGGGTTGCAGATTTCTTTAATAAAGGCCATTTATCAGGATGAACATATTCTTCTTTTTTATTAAAACCTAAATAGGGTAAATAAATAAAAGGAAGTAATGCAGCAACAGCCTGTTCCAATAATCCGAATTTTTTATAGCATTTTACCAGTTCAACTATCATTAATAATATGGTGAATACATTGATAAAAGGAACCAAAATAAATATATACCACCACAATGGCTTGTTGATAATTTTAAGCCAGACATAGAAATTATAAAAAGGAATTAATACATTCCAGCCCGGTACTCCGGCTTTTTCAAATAATTTCCATAATCCGGTTAATGTAAGAATGAAAAAAACCAAGGATAAAATTGCGTAAATGCTCATGATTTAAGTTATTGGTTATTGGTTATTGGTTATTGACATTAATTATGTTGATCTTATTAACTTGCTTTTCACTTTATAACTTTATAACTGAAATTTCTGCAAAAGTCTTATAAAACGGTGATTGATAAAAAATTATTACATTAAAAATTGTTAAAAGAGTAAATCTTTCATTTGGTAAATTCCCTTTTTACCCTGAATAAATTCCGCTGCCAGTATAGCACCCATAGCAAAACCCAATCTATTCTGGGCCTGGTGTTTGATTTCGATTTCATCATTCGCAGATTTATAGGTAATAATATGAGTACCGGGTACATTTGAATCCCTTACCGATTTAATCCCCAGCGTTTCACCATCTTCTACCATTTCATTCTTCCAGCTTTCTTTCCTTTTCAGGTTTTTGATAATATCATCTGCCAGTGTAATTGCTGTTCCGCTAGGAGAATCCAGTTTCTGAAGATGATGAACTTCTTCAATAAACACCTCATATTCAGGATGTGTATTCATCAGGCCGGCTAATTTCTTATTGATTTCAAAAAATATGTTTACACCAATACTGAAATTACTTGCATAAAAAAGGCATTGTTGTTTTTCCTGACATAAATCTTTAATGGTTTTTAACTGATCGTGCCATCCTGTTGTTCCTACGACAATTGGAACATTTGCAGCAAAAGATTTTACAATATTATCAAGTACTGTGGCGGGTGTGCTAAATTCAATAGCAACGTCAGCCTGCAGGAAATCATATATATGCTCATTCCAGTCTTCAAAGGAATCTATCTTCATCAATATTTCATGATTGCGTTCCAGGGCAATTTTTTCAATTTCCTTGCCCATTTTGCCGTATCCAAGTAAAGCTATCTTCATTTCAATAAAATTATTTAAATCTTAACGTTAATTGCAATCCCGCTGAAGGAGGCATATCCAGCCTGAATGGATTAGAATTTAAAGCAGGTCTGATATCTAATGCCAAATCATTGCCAACATCAAACGAAAACAAATGGGCATAAACACTGGCATCAATTATATTCAGCAGATAAACAAGGCCAGCAATAATGTATGTAAACTCCAGATTGCGCTGATAATAATTCTTGAGTTGTAATACTACATTATCCGAATACAAGGCATATGTAGCATTGTAGTTAAGTGTATCTTTATTTAGTCTGGCAACGTATTCATCCCTGTAATTATGGTATCTTTTGCTGTTAAACACTACAAAATATGCAAGTGTTGCAATTCCGGCATACAAAACTGGAACTTTCCAGTATTGTTGGTTATAGGCCTGACCTAAGCCAGGCAGTACCATGGAATATAATGATGCTTTTCGTGGAGAATGTGTTGCCATCTTCATACTGTCAGCATAAGACTGTTGCTGTGCGTATGATTCTTCAGTTATAGAAAAAGTAAATATGAATATGAATAATACCAGATAAAAGTAATTATATTTTAAATTATATTTTCTTTCAGACATTGGTAATATTTTACAATATTGTTTTTGCAAGAATTCTTTCTTTTTAATGCGTAAATTATTTGTCATGGTTATAAAGCTAGTATCTGCAATTATTTGAGATACATCGCCTTATTTATAAATAACGAATCAAATTATTTTAAAAGTTCAACTATTCTTTCGAAATCTTTATCAGATATAAAAGGTATGATAATATTCCCTCTGCCCCGATTGTTCCTTTTGATTTCTATTTTTGCAGCATATTGTTTTGATAATGAAGTTTTAGCAGTATGATATCCGGCAGGTAAAGCGGCAGCTGTCTTTTTAGTTTTCTTTTCTTCAGGATTGTTGATTTTTCTTACCAAACCTTCAACTTCTCTGACAGACAAACCTTTTTCAACAATTTGTTTTGTTATGGCTAATTGCTGATCTACATTTTCAAGTGTAATCAGAGCCCGAGCATGACCCATGCTTATTTTTTCATCCTGTATATCCAGCTGAATTTCGGCAGGCAGCTTAAGTAAACGAAGGTAATTGGTAATTGTGGTACGGTTTTTACCTATTTTATCACTTAATTGTTCCTGTGTCAGCTTACATTCGTCAATTAATGCCTGATATGAAAGTGCAACTTCAATTGAATTAAGATTTTCGCGCTGAATATTTTCTACCAAGGCCATTTCAAGCATTTGCACATCAGTAGCAATTCGAATATAGGCTGGAATTTCTTCCAGGCCGGCATTTTTTGAAGCACGGAGTCTTCTTTCACCTGATATGAGCTGGTATTTATCATGTCCTAACTTTCTAACGGTAATAGGTTGTATTATTCCCTGATGTCTGATAGAATCAGAAAGTTCCTGTAAAGCCTGTTTTTCGAATTTTGTCCGGGGTTGATAAGGATTCTCTTCAATTAAATCAACAGAAATACTTGCAATAGAACCAACAACAGTAGTTGCATTGTCGTTATAATTGATTTCTTCACTTTCAGATATTGCCAATAAAGCACTTAATCCTCTTCCTAAAGCTTGTTTCTTTGCGTTCATAATGCTATATTATTTAAGCTTTTGTTTTTTTTGTAAGTAAATTGTTTTTTTGTAAAATTTCACGCGATAAATTCAGATAATTTATAGAGCCTGAACAGTTTGCATCATGCATAATGATTGTTTCTCCAAAACTTGGTGCTTCTCCTAATTTTGTGTTACGGTAGATTATTGTATCAAAAACCATATGGTGAAAGTGTGATCTTACATCTTCAACTACCTGCTTGGCCAATCGTAAACGGGAATCATACATGGTCAATAATATACCTTCAATTTCCAGGGCAGTATTTAATCTGGTTTGAACAATACGTATAGTATTTAACAACTTTCCCAATCCTTCCAGTGCAAAATATTCACACTGTACAGGAACTATAACTGAATCGGAAGCTGTAAGCGAGTTTACTGTTATTAATCCTAAAGATGGTGAGCAATCAATAATGATAAAATCATATTCATCCTTGATTTTTTCAATTACTTTTTGCATCATTTTTTCGCGATTCGGCAGGTTAATCATTTCAATTTCTGCACCTACCAAATCAATATGAGCAGGTAATAAATCGAGGTTAGGAGTTGAAGTTTTTAAAATAATTGAATGAGGATCAATATTATCTACTATGCATTCGTAAATACTTGTTTTTATATTTTGTGGATCAAAACCGACACCAGACGTAGCATTAGCCTGAGGATCAGCATCAATTAACAGTGTTTTCTTTTCGAGTACAGCTAAACCTGCACTTAGATTTATAGCAGTTGTAGTTTTTCCAACGCCCCCTTTTTGATTTGCAACTGCAATTACTTTTCCCATCTTGGTTTATATAATAATTTAATTATGAATTTGTTACGCAAATGTTTGTTAACAAAAATACAGATTACAAAAATAAGATTTATAATCAAATATTTCAATAAAACTTTATAGCAAAAAAGCTGTCCGGACGAACAGCTTTATTTATAATATTTTACAACAAACTTTAATCTTTTTTTGTATCTAAATTATCGAAATCGATATCAGTAAATTCAGATTTATAGGTTTCATCAGGAATTATTACAGGTTTTTCGCCGGTTTCAATAAAATGAGTTATCCCTTGTAAACCATTCATAAACTTCTCAAAATCTTCTTTATACAGAAATATTTTATGTTTCTCGAAATAGAATTTACCCTGTTCATTATCAAAACGCTTTTTACTTTCTGTAATGGTCAGGTATTGCTCTCCTGATCGTGTTTCTTTTACATCAAAAAAATAAGTTCTTTTTCCTGCTCTTACTGCCTGTGAGAAAATTTCTTCTCTTTCCTTATTTTCAAACTCTTCCATCTTTACTATAAACTTTTATATGATTTACATCGCAAATGTAATAATTTATTTGTAATGCGAATTGGTTTAGTATTTATTTTTTTGATATTTTGAATGTTATTTTATAATGAAATTTTTATAAAACGAGTTTTATCATCATCGCTCTCATTCAGAATAAATTCATTTTCTGACAGTTGAAAACTCATTCTGGTTTGTATATAAAATATCTTATCCGCTTTTTCAGGATCAATCAAAACTTTTTTAACATATTTTAAATTTTCCTCTAGCTCAATGTAACATATAGATGCCTTATCATTTGGCTTAACTGTTTTAATATTATCTTCATCGTAAATATCAATGTTCTTAACATTATCAATATAAACAATATACATTTTATTATGCGATTTTAATACAGAATAAGAAATGTACTGACTTTCCCTGTCATTAATATCACCTTTTTCTTCTTGTCTCTTTGCAATTTTCTTCGCGAAATACATATTATCACTGGTATACTTCTCAATAACAATATCTTTTCTGTAAAAATCCCAACAACTGGTTGTAGACAAATGATTTGACTGTTCACCAAAAATAACTACACTCCCATCATCCAGAAATTTTATATCATTTAAATATAAATTATCAATTTCAACATCATCACCTTTAGCTAATTTTTTATTAATTTTTTGAGCATCTGCTGCTGATAAATTTTGTGCTAATAATTTTGAATCAAATGCTCTGCATGTATTCACAGTAAATTGTTCGGACTTAGTGTCGTAAATAGCACATATACTTCCGGCAGCACTGTTGCCTATGTTTCTTATATAATTTGAATAATAAGCTGCACATACTACTTTGTTATCATTTGAGATCATCATTTTAATACTATTAATATACTTTCCATTATTCTTAAAAGTATAATTATTAATTTCTTCCCCATTATGCGTAATCGTAACAAACTGACATTTATCCAGATATTTATCTCTTAAATATTTTGAATTTGGATTAACAATTGATGTACGTCCCAATAAAAATACATTTCCATCATTATCAATTTTATAGTTATTTTCAAGTAAGATCTCTTTACTAAATGAGAATTCCTTATTTAAAGTCCATAAAGCATTAAAATCAGCATCATAAGTTTTAATAAATGTTTGCAGTTTATTATCTGATTCTGTATTAATTATGAAAGCAATTAATATTTTCGAAAAATCATTGGAAGCATCTACAATAGTATTCTGAATATCATTATTCTTATAGTCTAAGTCAATCAGCATTTTTATAGCTTTATCCGGCTTTAAAGTATTTTTATCAATCTTCTGAGCATAGATTTTTATTTTCTTTTCATCCTTATCTTTTACCTTAAAAAACTGAACAATTGCATTACCTATATAAAATGCATTTATAAATTCACCTTTATTTCCATTTTTATCAGTATAAGTAAGTTGGGAACTTTTATCAAAAATCATTTTATTGGTAAAATGTTCAATGTAGTAATCTTCTTTAGATTTGACAATACTCAGATCGGACTTCAGCACATAAAATCCTGACTCATCAGATGTTATAATTTTAATTAAAGAGCTGAATCTTGGCTGTTTAACCTCCTTTCCTGTCTGGATCTTAAATTCTGAAGATGTTTTCTGTGCAAATGAATTTACAGATAATAGCAGGCTAATAATAAAGTAGATGGACAATTTTTTCATTTTAATTGAAATTGGTTAATTATTCTTCAAAAATAAAAAATTATATCAAACCAACATCAGTATTTGAAAGTATTTCAGAGAAAAAAACTGCTATGATGGTTATTTTTAGCAGTTTTCGGATAAATTTTTAAAAATTTTCTGCTCAATGGCTGTGGTAGAGTAGCCCGGAACCAATTCAATGGTTTTAATTTCGCCGCCTTTAGCTTTCAGTATATCGTAACCAACAATATCTTCGGGCTTGTAATCGCTGCCTTTTATTAAAATATCAGGTTGTATTAATTTTATCAGCTCATAAGGGGTATCTTCATCAAAAAGTACAACCGCATTTACAAAATTCAGGGATGCCATTATCAGTGCCCTTGCATTTTCATCATTTATCGGACGATGATGGCCTTTTATTCTTCTGACTGAAGCGTCAGTATTTAATCCTATAATCAACACATTACCTTCTGATGCTGCTTTAGCAAGGTATTCAACATGACCTGCATGCAATATATCAAAACAACCGTTGGTAAAGACAATTTTCATTCCCTTAAAGCGCCAATAGGCAAGCATATGATGTAAATCATCCGCTTTTAGTATTTTTGACTGTATTACTTCAAACTTTTGCATCGTCTTTCTTTTTTAATAAAGGTAAAACAACCAGTGAAACCAAACCTATGATAATAATTAATAATGTTTGCGATGACCAGGAAATCCATCCCATGGCATAACCTACGGTTTTGGGTATTGCAAATATCATTAAAGTCTGGGAAATAATAACAGGATAAATTCCTATTCCGCCGGGAACCAGCATTATACCAATAGAACCCATTACCAGTGCAGATAAGACCACACTTAATCCTAAAGAGGATGTTTGTTCAAAGCAATAAAATGCAACCCAAACGGTCAGAAAATAATTCAACCATATAAAAAGGGTATGAAATACGAATAAATAAGGCTTTTCAACTTTTGACAATGATTTTATCCCTTCTACAAAACCGAGTATAAATACCATGATTTTGATATAAAGTGCTGAAGCAACGATTCTCTTTCTGAATATAAAATATACTGTAAAGACTATAATTATCAATGCGAAAAGGAAAAGAATAAATGCATCGGTAAAACTAAAATTATTGAATTTATCGGCAAATTTTATCCAGAAGTTATTGTAAACATAATCTTTAAGATTTTGAAACTCAATTACCAAAGCAAGAAAGAATAAAATGAAAAAGATAAGCATATCTACTGTTCTTTCAGTAATAACAGTCCCAAAAGACTTACTGACCGGTATTTTTTCATATTTATTAAGTATTCCGCAACGCATTACTTCACCCAGGCGGGGAAATGCAAGGTTGGCAAAATAGCCGATCATAACAGCAGCAAAAGTTGTTTTAAGTTTTGGTTCATACCCCATTGGCTTAAGCAGCATTCTCCAGCGAATAGCACGGCTTAAATGGCTTAACAAACCAGGGATAAAGGCAATAAATACCCATATATAATTAGCAGAACGAAAAGAATTTGTGATTTCATGTTTTTCATCAGGCGTAAGCTTACGCTGAAACCACCAGATAAAAAAAACGCCTAATCCGATAAAAAAAGCAAATTTTAATACGAGCAGGATTTTCTTTTTCAAAATTAAGCTTTATTGTTTTGCGGGAATATGATGCTGGGTTTATGCTTTTTGGCTTCTTCAAAATCCATAGTAGCATATGACACAATAATAATGTGGTCACCAACAGCCACTTTACGGGCAGCAGCTCCATTTATACCTATAACGCCAGAACTTCTGACACCTTTAATCACATAAGTATCAAAACGTTCTCCATTATTTACATTATAAATATGAACTCTTTCGTTTTCGATAATATTAACAGCATCCATTAAATCTTCATCAATAGTTATGCTGCCAATATAATTGATATTGGCTTCGGTAATAATTGCCCTGTGAATTTTCGATTTTAAAACTTCTATTTGCATGACGTTGCAAAATTAATCATTTTTTAATTAAATAAAATACTATTTTTTATTTCCTCTTCTTTGGAGAAAGTTTATCTTTCTTTAACGGTATAAACCAATAAAAATAATTTATGTTTTGTATAAGAATTATTTTTATTTTTATACTTTGAAAAACTTAAGTACAGACAGAAATTTAAACAAATATTCATACATATGAAAAATCGCTTTTTTGTTACAAAATCCATTCCTAAATTAATGGAAGAAACTGCTGACGATGGTCATGGCTTAAAACGTTCATTAACAGCTATGAGTCTTATCACATTAGGTATAGGAGCCATTATAGGAGCCGGATTATTTGTAAGGACAGCAGCAGCTGCTGCAAACAATGCCGGACCATCAGTAACCATTGGGTTTATTGTAGCAGGCATTGGTTGTGCGCTGGCAGGACTTTGTTATGCAGAATTTGCATCCATGATACCGGTTGCAGGGAGTGCCTATACCTATTCCTATGCTACTATGGGCGAGTTGGTAGCATGGATAATTGGCTGGGATTTAGTGCTGGAATATGCATTGGGAGCAGCCACAGTTAGCATTGCATGGAGTGAGTATCTGAATAAATTATTAGGTTATTTTGATGCCAATATCCCTTACCAATGGTGCCATTCGCCTTTTGAGTCGAGTACAGCAGGAACGCATGGTATTATGAATATTCCTGCACTTTTTATCATTTTCCTGCTAAGTCTTTTATTAATTCGTGGAGCCAGGGAATCAGCCCTGGTAAACTCTATCATTGTAATTACAAAAGTCAGTATCGTTATACTTTTTATAGCTTTCGGCTGGTCGTTTATAAATCCTGTAAATCATACGCCATTTATACCTGAAGCGACTATATTTGTTGATGCACAGGGTGTTTCTCATCATTTTGGAGGGATCTTAGGAATACTGGGCGCTGCCGGAGTAGTATTTTTTGCTTTTATTGGATTTGATGCCGTATCCACGGCAGCACAGGAGACTAAAAATCCAAAAAAGGCATTACCCATTGGAATACTTGGATCTTTAGCGATCTGTACAATTTTATACATCTTATTTTCTTATGTATTAACCGGTGTGGCAACATTAAACGATTTCAGAACAGCAGGGAAAGAGGCTTCAGTGACTTTTGCCATACAAACCTATATGACAGGTTTCGGATGGCTGGCAAAGTTAGTAACGGTAGCAATATTAGCAGGATTTTCATCTGTAATATTAGTAATGTTATATGGTCAGTCCCGTGTTTTTTACTCCATGAGCAGGGATGGTCTGGTGCCAAGAATATTTTCTGACCTTCATTCAAAATTCAGAACACCCTATAAATCAAATTTGTTATTTTTTGTTTTTGTTGGCTTGTTTGCAAGTTTTGTACCTCAGGATATTGTTGGTGATATGACAAGTATAGGTACATTATTTGCATTTATGCTTGTTTCTGCAGGTGTATGGATTATGCGGGTCAAGAATCCGGAACTTAAAAGAGGCTTCAAAACGCCGCTGGTTCCCTTGGTTCCAATACTTGCTATTGTTGTATGCGGTGCTATGATATTTGGCCTTGGATGGGCAAACTGGACAAGATTATTTATATGGATGGCCATAGGGTTTGTAATCTATTTCAGCTATAGCAGATTTCACAGTAAAATTGACGAAACAAGATAATTTACATTTTACTTTACCAATATGATAATCAATAAAAGGAAAAAGAATAAAGAGGCATCTTTAATTGAGAAAAAATTAATAAAAGTAGCCATTGCATTCTCAATTTTGGGTTTCATTATCATTATTGCAGCATTTTTAATATTCAGTTTTGATTCATTGAATTTTATAACTGCATCAGTAAATACCATGAGATTCGCCAATTTTGGTTCATTTATTGCAGGAACAGTTGGTGTAATCTGGTCTTTTGTAGGTGTCATTCTGTTTTACTTAACACTCAGACTGCAACGTAAAGATTTGTTGTTTCAAATGGATGAGCTCATCTTAACCAGAAAAGAGATTGAAGGGCAAAGAAAGCAAATGGAAATTCAAAATTCTACACTTAAAATCCAGAACTTTGAAAACACATTTTTTCAATTACTAAATACATATAATGAAATTGCAGCTTCAATTAATATAAATATCGAAAATCAAAATTTGAAAGGCAGAAAATGTTTTTTTGAATTATATAAAAAATTAAAGGAAGTAATTCAGGAACAAAAGCAAGATAAAATTAAGCCTGTAGAAGAATTAAACGAAATAACCACAATTGAAGGAAGTAAAATATTCTTTGCGACTTATCAATCAGAATTAGGTCATTATTTCAGGTTTTTGTATCAGTTAATAAAATTTATTGACACATCAGCAATTGAAGATAAAACAACTTACATCTCCCTCTTAAGAGCTCAGTTATCAAGTTATGAACTTACATTATTGTTTTATAATTGCCTGTCGGAAAAAGAGAAATTTAAATTATTTCTCGAAAAATATTCTTTGCTGAAAAATCTTGACAAATCCAAAATATTCAACAAAGAACATCTGAATTTATATAAAACAGAAGCTTATATTAGCTAGAATATTTAGCCTATTTTCATCTATCCGTCTTATTTTTATGTTCTGATAAGACAAAAAATGCTATTTGGTGGTTAATACCGGAATTTAAAATGAAAACCAAGAAAGAATTAAAAAAGGAATATAAAGAGATGAAATTCACCATGGGTGTATTTCAGATAAGGAATACCGTGAATAATAAAATTTTTATTGAAAGCAGTAATGATCTGAATGCCATCTGGAACAGGCATCGCTTTCAGCTGAATTTCGGCAATCACCCGAATGATGATTTACAAAAAGAATGGAAAGAATTCGGAGAAGATAAATTCAGCTACGAAATACTGGGCGAAATTAAACATACTGAAACAGTTACGGATTACAGTAAAGAGATAAAACTACTGGAAGCAATGTATATTGAGGAACTACAACCCTTTGATGAAAGAGGATACCATAAAAGAAGTAAAAAATAAAATCCTGTACTTTTTCTGAATGAGAAGAGAATTGCCATTTAATATCAAAAAAATTACTCCAGTAAAATATTGTCAATAAGCCTTACATCCCCTAAAAAAACTGCTATACATCCTATAGACGATTGACAATCGTTAAAATTGATAACTGGTAAAAGTGTAGCAGCATCCACAATTTCAAAATATTCAAGCGTAAGCATTGAATTTTCTTCGATTTGCTGTATTACCCAATGCGTTAATTCATTTGGATTCAGTTGATTAGATTTATCCTTAGCCTGTAATAATGTTTGATAAATAAAAGGAGCTACTTTACGTTCTTCAGCAGTTAAACGCATATTGCGTGAACTCATGGCCAAACCATCATCTTCCCTGTAAATCGGACATGGAATAATAGTTACAGGAATATTCTTGTGTTCAACCAATGCTTTGATGATCTGTAACTGCTGGTAATCTTTTTCGCCAAAATAAGCTTTGTCGGGCAATACAATATCAAAAAGCTTTTTAACTACTATAGCCACACCATTAAAATGCCCAGGACGGAACTTGCCTTCCATCACTTTATCCAATAGCCCGAAATCGTAAACACTCTGATCGGGTTCCGGATACATCTGGCTTTCATCGGGATAAAATATTACATCACAACCTTCAGCTTCAAGTAATGATGCATCAGTTTCAAAAGTTCGTGGGTATTTGAGTAAATCTTCTTTATTATTAAATTGAATCGGATTTACAAAAATACTAACAACAACAATGTCATTCTCAGCTTTTGCCTGCTTAACCAAAGCCAGATGACCCTGATGAAGTGCACCCATAGTGGGAACAAAACCAATGGTTTTATTGTTTTTTTTGAATGGAGCTAAATAGGATTGCGTTGTTATTATTGTGTTAAATATTTCCATATACTAAAGTCTTTAAAAAAATCAGCATGCAAAGGTGGGAAAATTATTATTTTTACCAAGTATTTTAACGAATTATTAATTGAATCAGGAATTAGGAATTAGGCAATAGGCATTAGGCATAAGAAGTAGACATTAAACATTTAGTTTAAAATTCTTTGCGTTCATTAGCGTCTTTGCGTGAAAAGCTGATTTAAATCCGTTTTATCCGCATTCCATTTAATAAAGAAAATGATGAAAAAAAATTTACTTTACTGCTTTTTACTTTTAAATTTAAACCTGTTTGCCCAACAAAATGATTTTACAACTTATTTTGAAAAATCCAATGGAATGGCAACGCCCCGTTATGATGCAACGGTTGCCTATTGTAAGAAACTTGATCTGGCTTCGGATTGGGTAAAGTATATGAATTTCGGGAAAAGCCCGCAAGGACGTGAAATGCCGCTGATAATTCTGGATAAAAAAGGAAATTTCACTCCAGAAGCTATTCATAAATCAGGAAATGTTGTTTTATTGATACAAGCTGCTATTCATGCCGGTGAACCTGACGGTAAAGATGCTGTTATGATGCTTATCCGCGATATTGCCATAAATAAAAGAATGACTGAATTACTGGATCATATTACACTTTTATTTATTCCAATTTTTAATGTTGACGGACACGAAAGATTCAGTAAATTCAACAGAATCAATCAGAATGGACCTAAAGAAATGGGATGGCGTACAACAGCCAATAACTTAAACCTGAATCGTGATTACCTGAAAGCAGATGCATTGGAAATGAAATGCTGGCTTAAGTTATTCAATCGTTTTATGCCTGATTTTTTTATTGATTGCCACACTACAGATGGAGCTGATTACCAATATGTTTTAACATACGGAATTGAAACTGAAGGTAATGTGGATGAAGGCTTGCAAAAATGGCAGAAAGAAAACTATCTGAAACCACTAACTCAACAAATGACTCAGCTGGGCTTACCTATGTTCCCTTATGTTACTTTCCGCAATTGGCATGATCCCCGCAGCGGCCTGGTAAGCAATGCTGCGCCACCTATGCTTTCTCAGGGCTATACCATTCAACGCAATCGTCCGGGCGTTCTAATCGAAACACATATGTTAAAGCCTTATAAAATCAGAGTGGAATCAACTTATAAAATGATTGAAAAAACCATGATGTTATTGAATAAAGAATACCTGAATCTGCATCAATGCATTGCAGATGCTGATAAGTTTACAGCCAGTGAAAATTTCAGAAAAAAAGCTTTTGCCGTAAATTTTGAAGCTTCTGAAAAAGACAGCAGTTTTATTGATTATTTAGGTGTGGAATACAGCATCGAAAAAAGTGAACTTACAGGCGGAGAATGGTTTAAATATGATAATACCAAGCCAATAACTTTTAAGATACCCTATTTTAATCATATAGAAGCAACTGCTAAAGTAATTTTACCAAAAGCATATATTATTGCTGCTGAATGGGATAATGTTATTGCCATACTTAAATTGCATAACATTACATTGAAAACTATCAATAAACCATTGACATTAAAAGTTCAGACCTATAAATTCAAAAATCTTAAATGGTCTCCAACTGCTAATGAAGGAAGACATCCATTGAATAGTTTTGATCTGGATACCATTGAACTTGAACGTACTTATCCTGCTGGGTCAGTTATTGTAGATATGAATCAGGCGGGAGCAAGAATTATTGCTTACCTGCTGGAGCCAAAAGCAAGTGGGTCTTTAGCTTTTTGGGGTTATTTTGACGCGGTTTTTCAACAAAAAGAATATGCTGAATCTTATGTAATGGAAACCCTGGCCAGAGAAATGCTGGCTAAAGATGCCACACTGAAGAAGGAGTTTGAACAGAAAAAATCAGGAGATGCAGAATTTGCAAAGAATCCAAGAGCGATACTCAATTGGTTTTATTCAAAATCACCTTATTGGGATAAAGAATTAAACATATATCCGGTTGGAAAGATCTTTTAAGCATTTTCAGTTAAATCAACAAGTGCTTTAACGGTTTTAAGATTCCTGACAGTAGCTTTTAATTTTAATTTCTGCTCAAAAAATGTATTGTTTAGCCTGGTGTTGCCATATGATGAAGGACAATGCAAATAAATTACTTTTTCTTTTACTATGAATTCATCCGGTATATAAAGCTCCGCATTAATTTTATCAAGCATTATTTCAGAAGGATTTTCTGATAAAAACAGCAGGTATAATTTATCGATAGCAGCATTTGTTTGCTTTAAGTATGGATTTTCGGCATAGTTTTTTTTCAGCATACTACTTTCAATGACTAAAACGCTGATATTTAACGAAAAACATTTCAATATTTCTTCGCTTATACGTTTTTCAATTGATAAAATGTCATCTTCAGTTGTCCGGAATACTACATTTCCGCTCTGGATATAGGTTTTAACATTGATAAATCCTAAATTAACATACATTTCTGATAAAGCAGGCATCTTTATCATGTTTTTACCACTTACATTAATACCTCTGAGCAAGGAAATATATTGAATCATGTTGCATTTACAAATTAAAAATTACGAATTACGAATTACGAATTACGAATTTACTTAATAACCTAATAACTTAATAACCAATTAACTCAGCCTAACTTAATATCAATTAACGTTTTAATATCAGCCAATATATGTTCATCAGTAACAGCAATCCTGATTCCTCTTCCTTCTGCATATACCCTGGCTGCCAGCAGTTCCGATTTAATTTCAGCTGATACCTCAGATGCCATAATGGCATCAGTTGCCTTCTGCCCAAAAACAAAAGCTACCTTAAAAAAGTGGTCTCTCGGAAGTAAATATACAATTGCACGTTTCTTGTCTTTAATCCTGAAACTCCATCCGTATTTTTCGCCCGGATAATTCCATTCTTCTATAGCATCAGGGTATTTTAAAAAGCAATAATCCCTGATTTCCTGCCATAATACATAAGTTTTATCCAAAGAATGCAGGAGGTCATTATTTGAAGGGATGCTGATTTTATTTGTAAATATGCTGATTTCCATAAAGTAATGTTCTAAAAAAAAGAGCTAATTTTCAAAATTAGCTCTTTTTAACTTTAAATTGTATTATCAAATTAAATAATTATTTATTGGAACACTGATAAAACGAATTCCTATGGGAAACGCAGATAAAACGGATTTTTATAATCAATGTAAATCAATTTTTTCCACAAAGAAGCGATAAGATTGTAAAAGTAGGTGTTGTGTACATCGACTAATTTCTAATCCCTAAACCCACTAATTCCTAATTGCCTAATGCCTATTGCCTATTGCCTATTTCCTAATTCCTAATTTAATAATGTCGTTTAAAATAAACCGGAAATATTACCGTCTTTATCGATATCAATCAATTCAGCAGCCGGTTCTTCTGGTAAACCTGGCATACGCATAATAGTACCGGCTATTGGCACTATAAAACCTGCACCTGATGACAATAAAACTTCACGGATTTTAACCGTGAATCCTTTTGGCCTGCCTTTTCGATATTGATCATCTGACAGTGATTTCTGAGTTTTCGCAATACATATAGGCAAATTATCAAAACCGAGTTCTTTGATTTTAGTCATATCAACTTTTGCCTGAACTGAATATTCAACATGATCAGCACCATACATTTTGGTACAGATTTCATATATTTTATCTTCAATTGGCCAGTTGAAATCGTAAAGTGGTTTGAAACATGATTTGCAATTATCAACAGCTTCAACTACCATTTCAGCCAGTTCAACAGCACCTTCACCACCTTTTTCCCAACTTTCAACCAAAGAAACTTTTACATTCAATTCTTTTGCTTTTGCTTTAATAATTGCTATTTCGGCAGGAGTATCTGTAGAAAATTTATTGATAGCTATTACTGGTGAAATGCCATAATATCTGATATTTTCAACATGTTTTTCGAGATTTTCCAATCCCAATTTAAGTGCATCTACATTTTCAATACTTAATTCTTTTAATTTTACACCTCCATGGTATTTTAAAGCTCTGATAGTTGCCACCAATACAACAGCTCTGGCAGATAATTTACCATACTGGCACTTGATGTTAAAAAACTTTTCAGCTCCCAGTTCAGATGCAAAACCTGCTTCTGTAACAACATAATCAGAATGAGATAAACCCATTTTTGTTGCTATTATTGAGTTCGTTCCCTGTGCAATATTTGCAAAAGGACCGCCGTGAATGATGGCAGGATTTCCTTCTGTAGTTTGAACCAGATTAGGCATAATAGCATGTTTCATTAAAGCAGCCATAGCTCCGTGAGCCTTTAAATCTCTGGCAAATATGGGTTTGCCATCATATGTAAATCCGATAAAAATATTTCCAAGTTTTGTTTTCAAATCTTCCAGGTCATGAGCTAAACAAAGCGTTGCCATTACTTCTGATGCTGCAGTAATATCAAAGCCGGTTTCACGGGGTACTCCTTGTTTTGGACCACCCAATCCAATGACTATATCACGCAATGATCTCTCGTTCATATCCATAACTCTTTTCCAGCGGATAGTTCTTGGATCTAAACCGAGATTATGTTTTGTGCTTTGAATATTATTATCAACCAATGCTGACAATAAATTATGTGCTTTTTCAACAGCTGATATATCACCGGTAAAGTGGAGATTTATATCTTCCATAGGTACTACCTGAGAATATCCACCACCAGTTGCACCGCCTTTAATACCAAAAACAGGACCTAAACTTGGTTCGCGCAATACCACTACAGTTTTTTTACCTATTTTGTTTAATCCTTCGGTTAAACCAATAGAAGTTGTAGTTTTACCTTCACCGGCAGGAGTTGGTGTAATAGCAGTTACTAAAATTAGTTTGCCATTTTTGACTTTGTCTTCATCAATTAAATTCAATGGAATTTTTGCTTTATATTTTCCATATAATTCAAGATGGTCTTCTTCAATTCCAAGTTCTGCAGCAATTTTTTTAATAGGTTTAAGTTTTACTGCCTGAGCAATTTCAATATCAGATTTCATTTGTTTACTTTTTTTAAATTATTGATTTCGTTTATGTTATATGATTTATTTCTAATTAATATTTACATTTTAGTACATGGAATGCTTATGATGTATTCATATCTATATTGTAATATAAACATGAGCATTTTATAATTATAAAAATTTAGTTTTTATTTTTTTTGTAAATATATTAAATTTGTATTTAAATACATAAATTTTAATTAAAATTAATAAAAAAAAATTAATTTTAACGAATTAAAGTTACAAAATAAATTATTAATATGAGTGAATATTTGAACCATATTTTTGAAAACTTCAAGGGAAGTGAAGAAGAACTGATACCTATTTTACAGAAAGTACAGGAAGAAGCAGGATATTTATCAGTTAATGCTATGCATGAAATTTCCAGATTTCTTCGGATACCCCGTAGTAAAGTATATGGTGTTGCGACGTTTTATGCTCAGTTCAGGTTTAAACCTAAAGGGAAAAAACATATCATGCTTTGTCGTGGAACCGCCTGCCATGTAAAAGGTGCACCCAGAATACTGGAAGAAATTGAAAATAATTTAGGGATTAAAGAAGGCGAAACATCTGAAGATCTGGAACATTCAATCGAAAGCGTTGCCTGTATCGGAGCGTGCAGCCTTGCACCATGTATTACAGTAAATGATAAAGTCCATGCTGACCTTACTCCTCAAAAGATAGAAGATCTTTTCAAAAAGAAAAAATCGGATAAAAAATAAAGTGTGTGAGTTTAAAACGAATTCAATTTAACAATTGACAAAATTAGCATGGATAAAATGGATATAAATCAATTAATAAGTGATGCAACAAAAGAGTGGACAGCATTGATGAATGGTGACACCCCTGCTATTTTTGTCGGGAATGCTACTTGTGCACGTTCTGCAGGCTCAATGGATGTTATTGATGCTTTTAAAAATAAACTGGAAAAGGAAAATCTGAATTGTAATGTAATAGAAGTTGGCTGTATTGGCATGTGTTATTTAGAACCTATTGTAATTGTTTACAAACCTGATACTCCACTGGCTTGTTATGCTAAAATAGGTGTCAATGAGGCAGCTGAACTCGTTCAGTCTCATATTATCAATAATACCATTAACAAAGACAAGCTGATTGGAATAATGGGGAATGAGATGCAATCTGATTTTACTGTTTTTAGTGAAACCGAAGTAATGAAACCACAGAAAAGGCTGGTACTCCAGAATTGTGGCATTATTGATCCAAATAACCTCAATCATTACATTGCTAATAAAGGTTATTCAGGAGTTCAGAAAATCATTCAAATTAAGCCTGAAGAAGTTATTGAAGAGATTAAAAAATCAGGTTTGAGAGGCAGAGGTGGTGCCGGATTTCCAACCTGGCGTAAATGGACTTTTTGCAGAGAAGCAAAAGGGGATAAAAAATATCTGATATGCAATGCCGATGAAGGTGATCCCGGAGCTTTTATGAACAGGTCATTACTTGAAGGCGATCCGCATTCATTAATTGAAGGAATGATAATTGCGGCATATGCTATTGGTGCAACTAATGGCTATATATATTGCAGGGCTGAATACCCTCTGGCTTTAATCAGATTACGCATTGCAATCAAACAGGCTGAAGAAAAGAATTTATTGGGTGATCACATTTTAGGTTCAAAATTTAGTTTTCATATTAAAATCAAAGAAGGAGCAGGTGCTTTTGTTTGTGGTGAAGAAACCGCTTTGATAGCATCCATAGAGGGAAGCCGCGGTATGCCACGACCAAGACCTCCATTTCCGGCTATTTCCGGTTTGTGGCAAAAACCAACTATTATCAATAATGTAGAAACGCTGGCTTCTGTTGCAAGAATAATGCAGAATAATGCTGAATGGTTTGGAAAATACGGTATTGAAAACAGTAAAGGCACTAAAACCTTTGCCCTTGTTGGTAAAGTCAAAAACACAGGGCTTATTGAAGTTCCTTTAGGGATTTCGCTCAGAGAAATTATTTTTAATATAGGTGGTGGCGTTCCAAATAATAAAAAGTTTAAGGCTGTTCAAACCGGAGGTCCTTCTGGAGGCTGTATTCCTGCTGAATTACTGGATATTTCAATGGACTATGATTCTCTGTCAAAGGCAGGAAGCATTATGGGCTCCGGGGGATTGGTTGTAATGGATGAAGATACCTGTATGGTTGATGTAGCCCGCTATTTCCTTGACTTTGCACAAAAAGAATCCTGCGGTGAGTGTATTCCCTGCAGAATGGGGACCAAACAAATGCTGGATATCCTTGAAGATATTACTTCCGGCAAAGGTAACATCGAAGACATAGAACTACTTGAAAGTTTGGGTGAAGGAATAAAAAAAGGCTCTCTTTGTGGTTTAGGTCAAACAGCACCTAATCCTGTATTAACAACATTAAGATATTTCAGAAACGAATATGAAGATCACATCATACATAAAAAATGTACAGCAAAAGTTTGCCGGGAATTAAAATATTACGATATTTTAGATGATAAGTGTACTGGCTGTCATATTTGTTTTAAAGCCTGTCCTGTTAATGCAATTACCGGAAATCCCAAAGAAATTCATGTGATTGACCAGAAATTATGCATAAAGTGCGGAATGTGCTTTGAAAAATGTCCGGTAAAATTTGCTGCAATAGAATGCAATGCCGGGAATAAAGAAGGCATTTAGGCTGAGCTGTAGGTTATAGAATAATGATTTGATATTAATTACAATAGATACATGACTAAAGTAAATTTAACAATAGACGGAAGAAAAATAATTACTGATGCTGGTAAAACCATACTTGAAGCTGCCATCGAAAACAATATATATATTCCCAATCTTTGTCATCACGAAGATTTAAAACCTTCGGGTGTTTGCCGCATGTGCATGGTTGAAATTGAAGGACAACGGGGTCAGATTATAGCCTGCAAGACCATTGTAACTGAAGGTATTAATGTAATTATTGACAGCCCTGATATTACCAACATCCGGCAGACTACACTTGAGTTAATCCACTGCAATCATACCCAGGATTGTAATAATTGTATGAAAAACAGTTATTGCCAGCTGCAAAAAGTTACAGCTTATGTTGGAATCAATCAAAAACGCTTCGAAAGAATGCGTAAAATCAAGGATTATATTGAAATTGATGATTCTAATCCTTTCTTTAATCTTGATCACAACAAATGTATTATATGCGGTATCTGTGTAAGGACCTGTGATGAAATTCAGGGCGTTAACGCGCTGGATTACGGCAAAAGAGGATTTTATACCATTATAAGTTCATATGATAACAGGCAAATAAAAGATTCTGACTGTGAATCCTGTGGTGAATGTGTTGTCAGGTGTCCGGTTGGAGCACTCTATCCTAAAAACATGCAGATTCCTTCCAGAGAGGTTAAAACAGTATGTACTTATTGCGGCGTTGGCTGTAATATATTTTTGGGTGTCAGGGGAAATAAAATTATTAGTTCAAGAGGCGACAGAAACAGCATTGTAAACAAAGGCAGGTTATGTGTTAAAGGCCGCTTTGGTTATGAATTTATCAATCATCCTGAAAGATTGAAACAACCTTTAATAAAAAAAGATGGCGTATTTGTCGAAGCCAGCTGGGATGAAGCCCTGGATTTAGTTGCTTCTAAATTTAGCAGCAGTAAAAAAGAAAAATTTGCAGCCTTTTCTTCAGCCAGGGTTACCAACGAAGATAACTATATCATCCAGAAATTTACAAGAGCTGTCATGGGTACTAATAATATTGACCATTGTGCCCGTTTATGCCACGCTCCTACTGTTTCAGGACTGGTTCAAACTTTTGGCAGTGGCGCAATGACCAATTCCATTGATGAATTTCTTCATACCAAAACAATATTCGCTATAGGTTCTAATACTACTGCTGCTCATCCTATTGTTGCCCTTCATCTGAAAGAAGCAAAAAGAAATGGAGCTAAAATTATTGTTGCCAATCCCAAGGAAATTGACCTTTGTAATTATGCTGACATATTTCTGCAACAATATCCCGGCACAGATGTAGCCCTGTTATTGGGCATGATAAGGTATATTATTGATGAGAATTTGGTTGACAAGAATTTTATTAATGAAAGATGTGAAGATTATGATACTTTTACACAGTCATTGGAAGATTTTTCTCTGGAAGAAGTAGAGAAAATCACCGGCGTTCCTGCGGCTAAAATTGCAAAAGCGGCTAAGATGTATGCCACCAACACACCTTCTGCAATTTTTTATGCAATGGGTATCACTCAACACAGCCATGGAACAGATAATGTGCTGGCTATAAGCAATCTTGCACTCCTTACCGGAAATATCGGAAAGGAATCAGCCGGAGTTAACCCATTACGTGGACAAAATAATGTTCAGGGAGCCTGTGATATGGGTGCTTTACCTGATGTATACCCGGGATATCAGAAAGTTAATAATCCTGTTGCGCAGGAGAAATTTGAAAAAGCATGGAGTGTAAAACTCGATAATAATATTGGCATTACACATACGGAGATTATCAGCGAAATTGAACACGGAAATATAAAATCCTTGTATCAGGTTGGCGAAAATCCTGTTATCAGTGAAGCTGATGCCAATCATGTAAAAAAAGCACTCGATAAACTTGATTTTTTTGTGGTACAGGATATTTTCATGACAGAAACCGCACAATATGCTGATGTAGTTTTACCTGCCGCATCTTTTGCCGAAAAAGACGGGACTTTTACAAATACAGAAAGAAGAGTACAACGCATAAGAAAAGTCATAGAGCCTATTGGCGATTCCAAACCCGACTGGTGGATTTGCTGTGAAATAGCCAAGCGTATGCAGGCTAAAGGTTTTGAATTCAGCAATGCAGAGGAAATAGCAAAAGAAGCTTTTGCCCTTACACCGAGCTATGTCGGTATTTCTTATGACAGGATTGAAAATGAAGGCCTGCAATGGCCCTGCCCTACTCCTGAACATGCCGGTACTAAATATTTACATAAAGAAAAATTTGCAACACCATCAGGTAAAGCTAAATTTATGCCACTGACCTATAAACTGTCCAAAGAATTGCCCGATGATGAATATCCTTTACTCCTTACTACCGACAGGAGCCTCTATCATTACCATACCAGCACTATGACCCGCAAAGTGGAAGGTTTAAGAGAACTTGATAAAGAAGAATTATTGAAGATCAATCCGCACGATGCCAGACATTTTCATATTAAAGACGGTGAAATGGTAAAAGTATTATCCAGAAGAGGTGAAGTAAGCGTCAAAACACATATTACAGACATATGCCAGAAAGGAGTGGTTTCCATGACCTTTCATTTCTTTGAAACGCCAACCAATGAACTAACTATTTGTGAAGTGGATCCTGTTGCCAAGATTCCTGAAACCAAGGTTTGTGCTGTAAAGATTGAAAAGATTTTATAATAATAACTTTTAGCTTTTATTACTTATTTAACGTTTAAAGACATTTCAATTTTTTCAGACGCAATATCATGTTTCTTATGTGGTTTATGCGGATGCCAGCCTACAACTGCTATCATAACATAGAAAGCAACGATATAAGCTAGAATGACATGCCAGCCTTTAGAAATATATTTTAAGGTATCTTTTGCTTCGGGATACATATTTGAAAGGGCAACACCGGCAGATGAACCAAACCATATCATGGAACCACCAAAACCAACAGCATAAGCCAGTACACCCCAGTCGTAACCACCTTGTTCAAGACAAAGTTTTGTTAAAGGAATATTATCAAATACTGCAGAAACAAAGCCTAAAATAAAAGCTGACATTATAGAAGCAGGAGGTAATTCATTTACAGGCATTAATGATGCACACAATACCAGTGCCATAAGGAAGATACTTCCCTGCCATGCATTTTTAAGCTCATTCCATGGTGTTTTTGAAAAGAAAGAACCGATAATAATCGCAATCCACACACCAAGAGCAGGGAAATCAAACATGATATTTGTTATGATTGCACTTATTAATATCAGTAATACAATAAAAACTTTTTTATAGTCTATTACTATCCCTTCCCTTGGGTCAGCTTCTATAGGCTGATACTCATGCTGCTGTTTGGATGCAAAAAAACCAAAAATAAAGAAGGCAACAATGGATGCAACAAAAGCATGTAAAACATCAACAGGATTTACACCGTCTATCCACATCAGTGTAGTAGTAGTATCTCCCAAAACACTGCCGGCACCTCCTGCATTGCTGGCTGCTACAATTGCTGCAAGAAATCCCAAATGAACCTTACCTTTAAAAACAATCAAGGCAATAGCCCCACCTATCATAGCTGCAGCAATATTATCCAGAAATGAGGAAATAAACATTATTAAAAACAGCAAAACAAAACCACCTTTCCAGTCGTCCGGTAAAAATTTCGGCAATATATCTGGTATCCCTGAGTCTTCAAAATGCCTTGCCAATAAGGCAAACCCAAATAAAAGTCCCATTAAGTTAATTAGCGTGCGCCATTCTCCTTCTTTTATCATTAATCCACTACTAGTATCTTTAGTACCAATTATATGTTCAGCCAGATTAAAACTCCCGTCAAAGCTAAATTTAAAGATCAGGATTGCAAACAATCCGCATAAAGCTACATACATTGTTTTATTGTGAAAAACAGCTACGCCTACCAATGTTAGTGCAAACAGAACAAATTCAATTCTGATACCTGCTAGAGAGGGTATTACATTAGCTGTGGATTGAGCAACTGATAATAGCGGAATTAAAAACAAAGCAAAAATAGCCGTAACTATTTTTATAATAAAATGTTTTTTCATACCTGAGTTTTCTTATCATTTTTGAGTAAGGAAATTTTTCCTCCGATATTATCCCCGGATGCTCCTGTTACAGATTGGAGACAATTAATTTCATTTCTGAATCTCAAAACACCTAAAAAGGCAAAAATGAGGGCTTCTTTAAAATCTATGACTGTTTTATCAGGAATAAGTATTTTATGTTTAGTTAATGATTTGAAACGTTTAATAATAAAATTGTTATATGCTCCGCCTCCTGTAAACAGTATACTTCCGTCCGGTTTATTCTCACAGGCTTTTATAAGCTGCAAAACAATATGTTCAGCTGCTGTTCTTATTTTATCATATATAGAAATATTATATTTAGATAATACAGGCAAAAAATCACTTATCAGCCATTCCCTTCCTAATGATTTCGGATGATTAAGCTTATAAAAATTCAATGCATTCAGTTCATTCAGCAGCTCTTGCTGAACAACCCCCTGAGAAGCCAGCAATCCCTTATCATCATAGGGGAAACCCAATTTATTGGATAATTGATTTAGAACCAGATTAAAAGGGCAAATATCATAAGCTATACGTTTGTTATCCTGTTCAAATGACAGATTGGCAAAGCCTCCTAAATTGATACAGAAATCGTAGGCTGCAAATAAATATTGATCACCAATCGGTACTAAAGGTGCACCCTGTCCGCCCATTGCAACATCCATTGTTCTGAAGTCACTAATAACACTTATACCTGTTTCAGCAGCTATACAATCACCATTGCCAATCTGAAAAGTTATTTTCTTTGCCGGTTGATGAAAAACTGTGTGACCATGTGATGCAATAAAGTCAACTTCTAAATTATTTGTTGTAATAAACCGCTTTACTTCTTTACCAATAAAATAGCCGTATTCATTATGTAATGCTATAAAATCATAAGCAGTTAGCTCATTGGCATGGGAAAGAAGTTTAATCCATTTTTCGGTATATGCAACAGTTTCAGCTTTTAATATTTCAAACGACCATTTATTGACTTCCTTTTTAAATCTGCATAAGGCAATATCCAGACCATCCAGCGAAGTACCCGACATGAGTCCGATTACATTATAAACTGAGTCCATATTATTTATTATAAAGCATCTATTAGTTTTTCCAGTTTTATCCCCCTTGAAGCTTTTAAGAGAATGTAAGAATTTGTTATACGATGTTGCATCAACCATTCTTTTGCCACTTCAGCATTCATGAATACGTGCCAGTCAGGATTAACAGATACAGCAGAAAATTCAGGACCAACGAGAATTACTTGCTGAAAATTATTTTCATTAATAATCTCAATAATTCTGCTGTGTTCAGGTTTGCTGAATTCACCTAGCTCCAGCATATCACCAATAATCAGTACTTTTTCATTCGCCTTTATCAGGGAAAAATTCAGTATTGCAGCTTCCAGACTTGTAGGATTTGCATTATAAGCATCCTGAATGATGGTGTTTGAGCTTATTTTTAAAACCTGAGAGCGGCTGTTACTGGGTTGATATCCGGTAAGTGCTTTTTTAATGACTGAAGCTTCAATACCAAAATAATGACCAACTGTTATAGCAGCCATAATATTTTCAAAATTATAAGCACCTACCAATTGAGTTTGTATCTCGTCAGTAAAATCCTTATGCTGATAGCTGATTTTAACAAAAGGATCAGCATCAACTATACTTCCCTGGCAATAAGCAGGTTTATTATTTGCAAATGTTATTTTATCTATTCCATCAGCCAGCTCCATTAATAATGCATTATCGCTATTTATAAAGACCTTGCCTTTCTTTTTCAATATTGCTTCATACAAGGCTTTTTTTGTCTCAATAACACCCTCAATACCACCAAATCCTTCAAGGTGGGCTTTACCAATATTAGTAATAATCCCAAAATCAGGCTGAGCAATAGCACATAATTCAGCAATTTCACCAATATGATTGGCTCCCATTTCAATTATTGCAATTTCATGTTTTTCATTTATCGAGAGCAAGCTTAGAGGAACACCAATATGATTATTCAGATTACCTGCTGTAGCCAGTGTTAAGTACTTTTCTGAAAGAACGGCATTGATCAGTTCTTTAGTCGTTGTTTTTCCATTGGTACCCGTAATGCCAATAACCGGAAATTTTAATGTACTGCGATGATATGCTGCCAATTCCTGCAGGCATTTTAATACATCATCAACTAAAATAAATTTATCACTTTTCTGAAATTGAATTTCATCGATAACTGCATAAGCAGCTCCATCATGAATAGCTTGTTCAGCAAATACATTTGCATTAAAATTTTCACCTTTCAGTGCAAAAAATAAAGAACCGGGAAGTATTTTTCTGGAGTCAGTTGAAATGACCGGATGTAACTGAAAAATTTTATATATTTCGCTGATTGTCATTATGTGAGTCTTTATAAATTGAAAACCCCATCTACATTGCTGTAAATGGGGTTTCTTTATATTTTAAATAGCTTATTTAGCTTGAAATGGTGCCCCAACTCTTGTCATTGCACATCTGAATCCAATATCATCAGTAGATTTATCCTGTTCCAGGAATCTTCTGGCTCCAGGGCTTAGATAATATGCTTTATCTCTCCATGAACCACCTTTAAATACTCTGGTTTCATCATTAATAAGAGAAGAAACGCCATATTCATACATAAGTTTGGTTGTGTTTTCGTTACCTTGTTCTGCAGTCCAGTCATTAACTAAAACCGTAGAATAGTCACCATCCAGATGATTGATATTATTAGCTTTACGATAGTTTCTTCTGCCAACATTTTCTTCAACAGTAACATTTTCATATACGACATGACCTAAACTGTCTTTTTCCTGAATCATGCCATCAGAATCCAGTTTTTTCTTTTTAAATACATTACCTCTGTATGGATTTAAGTCTGTCATATCTTCATGTGATAAAGGACGGTATACATCCATTACCCATTCAGAAACATTACCTGCCATATTATATAAACCATAATCATTAGGCCAGTAAGCAAATACAGGAGCAGTTCTGTCGGCACCATCATTTAAGTTACCGGCAACACCCATATAGTCACCTCTTCCTCTTTTGAAATTGGCTACAAATTCACCATAGGCATTTTTATCATCAGTACGGGTAATATGACCATTCCATGGATAAATTCTTCTTTCAATAACTCTTTCATACAATGTATTGCCAATAAGACCCAATGCGGCAAATTCCCATTCAGCTTCGGTTGGGAGCCTGTATCTCGGCAATAAAATATTGTCTTCCATTCTTACTTTACGTGTTCCGTTACCAGAAGGATTTAAATCCTGTAAATCTTCTCTTACAATACCTTCATATTGACCGGCTAAGTATGCATCTGTATTGAAATTATTCTCGTTGGTCTGATCCGGATTTACCTCTAAAATACCCATTTGAATCAGAATATTTTCATTAACTCTGTCTGTACGCCATGCGCAGTAATCGTTGGCCTGCATCCAGCTTACACCAACTACAGGATAATTCTGAAAAGAAGGATGATGTAAATAAAATTCAGCTTGTTCTTCATTATAAGAAAGTTCATTACGCCATACTAACTGGTCTGGTTGGGCTTTTTTAACAACTTCGGGATTATCAGTACCATAAACCCTGCCTAACCAATATAAATATTCTAAATAATCAAGATTACGGACTTCAGTTTCGTCCATATAAAAAGAACTGACGGTTACTCTTCTTGGAATATTGTTCCAATCCATCATAACGTCCTGTTCTGTACGTCCCATAACAAAAGTACCACCTTCAATAAATACAAGGCCAGGACCTGTTTCCTGTTCTGTATTATGGGTAACTTCAAATCCACCATTTGCCGGATTATTATAATCCCAACCGGTAGTTGAAGATTGCTCAAATTTCTTACTACATGCTGATAGCAGTAGTAATAAAATAGCAAATTTACTTATTCTGTTGATGATGTGTTTTTTGTGCTTAATCATATCTGTTTAATTGTGATTATTTCTAAAAAATTAATAACTAAAATGAGGGGCAGTTTATTGTTCTTATCTTTTTCTTTTTTGCAGGACAAGGTAACATTAACGCAACTGAAATTTCGTGTGCTCCACCAGTTATATTTGTAAGTTTTGATACAGTTAAATCGTAGCTGTATCCAATTTTAAACGTATTCTGTTGTATACCGGCCAGGAAAATGATAGCATCGGAATTCTGAAAATTCTGACGATACCAGATACCGCTGACAAAAGGTGACCAGTTAACATAAAAACCGTAGTTTAATTGGTTAAAATGTAATTGTTGCTGGTATAAAATATTGGGTGAAATGGTTAAATCTTCAAAACTTCTTGATTTGTGTTTTCTTTGTCGTAAGTCGATTACTGCTCCGGCATGAGCTGTAAATTTCATAGGTAATTTATGAATAGTAATAATACCTTCTTCAGGTTGAGTAAGGTGACTTATGGCAACGCCGGCATAAAAAGTTTCAGTATAACCTATAATCCCGGTAGAAAAGTCCATATAATTTTTTGATGTGTTTCCTGGTTCTGGTTGTCTTGTTTGATTAACAAATCCGTATTTAGGATCAATCTGGTCGCCAAAGGTTAACTTTTCCCATGCGATTCTTCTGTCAACATAAGTAGCCTGTAAAGCAGCTTTAATCGAAAATGTACGGCTGACTTCCAAACGGTAAGAATAAATTCCACTAAATGAAGAAGTCGATATTGTTCCTTCTCCGGCTCTGTCAGCATTAACTAAAATGCCTATCCCACCTGATAATTTATCAATATGTTGGTCGTAGGAAGCATTATAGGTAACAAATGTTCCTGAAATTGATGGCCACTGATCTCTGTAATTCATTATTATCCTTGGGCAAACTGCCGAACCGGCAAAAGCAGGATTCAAATACAACGGATTTGCATAAAATTGCGAGAATGCAGGATCTTGAGCAACTGTTAATTTAGATGCAAAAACTAATGTAATAATGCAGAAAATCAACTTCTTGAGGTGAGAAGACGAAATCTTTGTCATACTGAAATAATTTGAATACAATATTACAAATTTTTTTTTAAATAAAATTATATTTTTTGCCAAATTATAAAATTTTTAACAGAAAAAAATAATTCAATGTTTATTTAAAATTTTGAACTTAATTTTTAAGTCTTTTTGTTATACCTTTTTTTTTACAATATGTTACAAAAATAATAAAAATAAGACTTATTTTGTTTTTTATTTTAAACTTATTTTATTCATTGTAAACGTGCATATTATCGCTTTATTATGTATGAATTTAATCATTTTAAGCTAAATTATAATTTAGAATGCAATATTTTTATTCTAATTTTGTTTATTAATAGTATTTATAAATAAAAGCTTGTGAAAAAATTCGTTAGTAATTTAATAGTTTATTTGCTCATTTCAAACACATTGCTCCTTGCTCAAACCAAAAAAAATTGGGTAGAATTAAAATGGCGTGGTGTTCATTCAGAAAAAATTGATGAAGTTTCATCCCGTAGCTTTTTCGATTTTGAAGGTGCATTTTACGAGAAAAACATTGCTTTTTTTACTTTACGTACTGAACTGGAAAACAATAATGTACAAGCTGATTTTGAAATATCCGATATGATATTTGATGAGCTTACACCTGATGAAATTTTATTTTTAAAAGATGCTGACATTCAACAGACTGAATTAAAAAAACAAGTTTTTATTTCACAGGATAAAAATAAGGCATTTGCAATTCTAAAATTAAATCCGTTCAGAATAAATCCTTTAACAGGAAAGCTTGAAAAACTTATTGCATTTAATTATCAATTAATTACAAATGCTATTTTAAGAACTGCAGTAAATAGCGAAAAAAAATCTTATGCTGCGCATTCTGTGCTCTCAATCGGTAATTGGTACAAATTAGCAGTTCAAAATACAGGTATTTATAAAATTACATATAACGACCTGGTTGCAATGGGAATTAATGTTGCAACCTTGAATCCTGCCAATATCTCTGTTTTTGGTAACGGGCAGGGCATGCTTCCTGAATTAAATTCAGCCTTCAGGTATGATGACCTTCAGGAAATCCCAATATATATTGAAGGTGGTAACGACGGAGTATTTGGAGCCGGTGATTATATCCTTTTCTATGGACATTCACCTGTAAACTGGAAATATAACAATATCTCCGGTGAATTTGAACATCAAATCAACTATTATAGCGATAATACCTATTATTATATAACAACAACTGCAGGTATTGGTAGTAAAAAGAGAATGACAACAGCCACAGAGCCTGTTACACCTGCAAATAAAACAATAACTAGCTTTAATGACTACGCTTGTCATCACAGAGAATTATTTAATCTGGCAAGTTCAGGTAAAATCTGGTTAGGTGAGTTATTTAGTTTTAGAATAAATAATTATATTTTCCCATTCAATTTTCCTGATATCATCGCTGATTCAAACATTAATGTAAAATACAGTCTGTATGCCAGATCAACAGCTAATAGCCAATTCATTATTAATATTAACGGCTTAAGCAAAAACTACATATTAAGCTCAATTACAGGAAGTTCTACCAATACTTTAGCTTCATACATTGCTGATACGATGACCTTAAAATCAGGCAGTCCGGTTATAAATGTTAATCTGTTATACAATTATCCTTTAACCAGTTCTGAAGGATATTTAAATTACATAGAAATTAATGCATACAGAAACCTTAGATTCAGTGGAAATCAAATAAGTTTTCGCAGTATTGAAAGTATCGGATCAGGCAATATCAGCCAGTTTAATATCAGTAATGCATCTTCTTCAATAAAAGTGATTGACATAACAGATCCGCTTAATGCTAGTTTTTTAACTACATATGTATCAGGTACAAATCTAAATTTCAAAATTGCTACTGATACATTAAAGGAATTTATTGCCTTTGATGGTTCTTCATTTTTTTCGGCCCAATTTGTCGGGAAAATGGCAAATCAGGATTTGCATGGCTTAACTCAACAGGATTATGTAATTGTATCTCATCCGCTGTTTTTAAGTGAAGCCAATCGTTTAGCAGATTTTCACAGAACACATGATAATTTAAAAGTAGTTGTAGTTAGCCCTGAACAGATTTATAACGAATTTTCTTCCGGTGCTCAGGATCCTACAGCAATCAGAAGTTTTATGAAGATGTTTTACGACAGAGCCAGTAGTTCAACAGATGCGCCAAAATATTTATTACTTTTCGGGGACGGTTCTTATGATAATAAAAGAAACAGACCTACAAATACAAATTTCATTGTTACCTATCAGTCTGATGATTCATTCAGCGGTTGGTTTTCATATGTAACCGATGATTATTATGGCTTTTTAGATAATAGTGAATCCGGTACCAATTTTGGTGATGCAATGGATATTGGCATCGGCAGGTTTCCTGTAAAATCATTAGATGAAGCTAAAATTTTAGTTGATAAAGTATTCAGATATACCAGCAAATACGATTTAGCTCCTAATTCCCAAAACGTTGTTTCAAATTATGCAGACTGGAAAAATACAATATGCTTTGTTGCTGATGATGAAGATGGAAATGCCTATTTAGACGGTACTGAATTTTTATCAAATATAATTAAAACCAACAATCCTATTATTAATGTTGATAAAATATACCTGGATGCTTACGTTCAGGTTTCCAATTCGGGAGGAGCAAGATATCCGGAAGTAAACAATGCGATAAATCAACGTGTTGAAAGAGGTGCATTAATCATCAATTATATGGGACATGGTGGTAAGTTAGGATGGGCACATGAAAGAGTACTTGAAATCTCAGATATCTTAAAATGGAAAAACACTGATAATTTACCCATATTTTTCACTGCAACCTGCGATTTTAGCCCATTTGACGATACATTAATAAATTCTGCAGGAGAACTCGTTTTATTATCTGCTAACGGAGGTAGTATTGCATTATTTACCACTACAAGAGTAGCTTATCAGGGGAATAATCAAACATTAAATAATAATTTCTTTAATAAAATATACAAAAAAGTAAATGGAGAGTACCTGAGTTTTGGTGATTTAATGAGAATCGCAAAAAATGAAGGTTCAAATGACGCATTGGTCAGAAATTTTGTTTTACTTGGAGATCCTGCATTAAAGCCGGCATACCCCGAATACAATGTTGTTACAACTGAAATTAACGGTATTCCCTCCAATTTAACTATTGATACCTTGAATGCAATGTCAACCATTACCATTAAAGGAATAATTACGGATGAAAACAATAATAAAATAACAAATTATAATGGCGTTTTATATCCGACTATTTTTGATAAGCCATTAAAAGTAACATCTTTGGGGAATGATCCGGGAAGTCTTCCAGTAAGAACTTTTGAACTACCAAAAGCAATTTTATACAAAGGAAAAGCAAGTATTGTTAATGGGAACTTTGAATTTTCATTTGTAGTCCCAAAAGATATAGCCTATAATTATGGATATGGTAAAATAAGCTATTATGCAAAAAACGACACCAGCGATGCCTGTGGATATTTTAATAATATTATAGTCGGAGGTTTTAATACTACAGTGATACCTGATATTACAGGACCAGAGATAAGGTTGTTTATGAATGATACCAATTTTATTTCCGGAGGTATTACTGATCAAAATCCTACGCTATTAGCATTAATAAAAGACCCGAACGGAATAAATACCGTTGGCAACGGTATTGGTCATGATATAGTTGCATATCTTGATAATGATAACAATAATCCTATACTTTTAAATGATTATTATATTTCTGATTTGAATAATTTTGAAAAAGGCCAGGTTTATTATCCTTTTTCAAAGCTTACTGATGGATTACATACCTTAAAATTAAAAGCCTGGGATGTTTTTAATAATTCTGCAGAAGCCAATATTGAATTTATCGTTGCACAATCAGCAAATATTGCGTTGACTAATGTATTAAACTACCCTAATCCTTTTAGTGATAAAACCAGTTTTATCTTTGAACACAATCAGGTTAATACCGATCTGGATATTCAAATACAGATATATAACATTAATGGTAAATTAATAAAAACAATAAAAACAAATATAAATACTGATTCATATAAAATAAGTCCTATAGAATGGGATGGATCAACGGATTCAGGAGAAAAAATCGGAAAAGGATTATACATATATCGTTTAATTGTTCGTAATCCTGCTGGAAATCAGAATGAAAAAACTAATAAATTAGTTTTTTTACGATAAGCAATATATTTTATAATAATTCGTTATCTTTGCAAACTTTAATTTTTTTTAACAACTATGAAATTTATAATCAAGAATTTACTTTTTGCTTTTGTTATTTTTGCTTTAGTTCAAAATACATTTGCCCAATTTACATACAATGATCTTATTTCAAAATTAATTGGACAGGATGGAGGAAGGGTAATTACCACTGCAGTTCCACTTTTACTGATTGCTCCCGATTCCCGTTCCGGCGCAATGGGTGATGCTGGTGTTGCTTCATCTCCGGATGCTTCTTCAATGCACTGGAATCCTGCAAAATATGCTTTTGCAGAAAAAGATTTCAGCATAGCTATTTCTTATAGTCCATGGTTGAGAGAATTGGTAAATGATATCAACCTTGCTTATTTATCCGGTTACAAGAGAATCGACAAGATGAGTACATTTGGTGTTTCATTATTGTATTTTTCATTAGGTGATATTACATTTACAGATGTAGTAGGAAATTCTCTCGGAAATTACAGACCCAGTGAATTCGCACTTGATGCCTGTTATTCACGTAAACTATCAGATAATTTTTCAGGTGCTATTGCAGCAAGGTATATCAACTCTAATTTAACACAAGGGCAAAGTGTAAACGGACAAGAATCTCATGCCGGACAATCTGTTGCAGCTGACATTGCGGTTTTTTATCAGAAACCCATGAATTTTGGTCAGGGATTAAAAGGAACAATAGCTTTTGGAGCCAATATTTCAAATCTAGGCGCTAAAATTTCATATACAGAAACTACAGAAAGAGATTTTTTACCAACAAATTTACGTTTAGGTACTTGCGTTACATTAAACATCGATGAGTTTAATAAACTATCATTTATGGTTGATTTTAACAAATTACTGGTACCAACACCTCCAATTTATCGACCCAATTATACAGGTAATGGAGATAGTGTTATAAATGGTCAAAAACAAATATTATCAGGTAAAGATCCAAATGTTGGAATAGTTACAGGTTTATTTCAATCATTTACCGATGCTCCTAATGGTTTAAGAGAAGAGATACAAGAAATCACCTATTCAATTGGTACAGAATACTGGTACGATAATCAATTTGCAATACGGGCAGGTTATTTCCACGAAAGTATGTGGAAAGGAAACAGACAATTTTTTACTTTAGGTGCAGGCTTACGGTATAATGTTTTCGGACTTGACTTTGCATATTTAATCCCTACTGAACAACGCAATCCGTTAGCCAACACTTTAAGGTTTACCCTTACTTTTGATTTTGATGCATTTAAAGATCAAAACAAAGCTCCAAAATAAATGAAGATTAGGGTAGGATTTGGTTTCGATGTTCATCAATTAAAAGAAGCAAAGCCTTTTTTTCTTGGGGGTATCGAAATCCCTCATTATAAAGGTGCCGTCGGACATTCTGATGCAGATGTTCTGATACATGCCATTTGTGATGCACTGCTCGGTGCTGCCAATCTACGCGATATCGGCTATCATTTTTCTGATAAATCACCTGAATTTAAAGGCATTGACAGCAAAATTTTACTTAAACGCTGTTTTGATTTAATTACAGCAAAAAACTATAGTATATCAAATATTGATTGTACCATTTGCCTGCAACAACCTAAAATCTCAGCATTTATCCCTGAAATGCAGCAATGCCTGGCAAAAGTCCTTAATATTGATACAGATGATATTTCAATTAAAGCTACAACAACCGAAAAATTAGGCTTTGAAGGACGTGAAGAAGGAGTATCAGCCTATGCGGTTGTATTAATTCAACAAATTAATTCATGATTAAAATTGACAGCGCATTTGTTGAAGTAATTGCAGAAAATGCAAAATTAAGTGAAAGGAAAAGGGCATCCTTTAATTTGCATAAAAGTTATGATGATAAATTACAACGTTTTGTCAATGCAATTGAACCCTATTCTTATGTCCAGCCACATAAACATGAAAATCCTGATAAACGCGAAATATTTATCATAATAAAGGGCAAAATGCTTGTTGTTAGCTTTGATGACAATGGTAATATTGCAGATCATTTTATTTTAGATGCCGGAAAAGATAAATTTGCAATAGAAATACCCGAAAAAATATACCATTCAATTTTCTCATTAGAAAGTGGATCAATTGCTATTGAAATAAAAGATGGACCTTATATGCCATCTAATGATAAGATATTTGCCACTTGGGCTCCTAAAGAAGGTGATGAGCAATGCAAAGCCTATATCGATGGAATCTTACAAAAGTTAAACCTGAAAATCTCAAGTTTTTAATTTATTTTTGCAAGTTGTAAAATTATATTTGATTATTTAAAATAATCTTAGATAATTTTAAATTACAACTTTATAAACTTTATAAACTTTCAACTCACATGGCAGCACAAAAACCTTCCATACCAAGAGGAATGCGCGATTTCGGACCTTTAGAAATGCAACGCCGCAATTATATTTTTGACAGCATACGTTCAGTGTTTCAATTATATGGTTATCAGCCTATTGAAACACCCAGTATGGAAAACCTCAGCACTCTGATGGGAAAATATGGTGAGGAAGGCGACAAACTTTTATTTAAAGTCCTCAATTCGGGAAATTATATTGAGAAAGCTACCGAAGAAAGTTATCTTGATTATAAAAAGCTTACATCTGTAATTTCAGAAAAAGGATTACGCTACGATCTGACAGTTCCTTTTGCCAGGTATATTGTAATGAACCGTAATGAGATTGTATTTCCTTTTAAGCGTTATCAGATCCAGCCGGTCTGGAGGGCTGACAAGCCACAAAAAGGCCGTTACAGAGAGTTTTATCAGTGTGATGTGGATGTAATCGGCAGTAATTCGCTGCTTAATGAAGCTGAACTGGTTAAAGTTACTGATGTTATCTTCAATAAACTTGGCATCCTCACTATTATTAAAATAAACAATAGAAAAATTTTAGCAGGAATTGCTGAAGTAATCGGCTTTCCTGAAAAAATTATTGATATATGCATTGCTATTGATAAAATGGATAAAATCGGGCTTGAAAAAGTAAATACCGAATTAATGGAAAAAGGACTAACAGCAAAGGCAATTGAAATATTACAGCCAATTTTACAGTTAAAGGGTAATAATGCCGAAAAAACAGATATTATCCGGAATTTTTTAAATAGCTCTGCTATTGGCATAAAAGGAATTGAAGAAATAACAACTGTTTTTGAATACATCGAAAGCATTGATATTAAAGCAGAAGTAGAATTAGATTTAACACTGGCCCGTGGCTTAAATTATTATACCGGTGCCATATTTGAAGTAAAAGCAAAAGATGTTCAGATCGGCAGCATTTGCGGTGGCGGTCGTTATGATGATTTATGCGGTATTTTTGGCATGCCTGACACTTCAGGCGTTGGAATATCCTTTGGTGCCGACAGAATTTATGATGTGATGGCTGAATTACAACTTTTCCCTAAAGAGGTTGAAACAGCTACAAAAGTTCTTTTTATTAATTTCAGTGAAAAAGAAATCAGTTATTGCCTTCCTCTGGCAACTTCATTGCGTAATAATGGTATTTCAACAGAAATTTATCCGGAAGCTGCCAAACTGAAAAAGCAATTTTCCTATGCTGATGCAAAAAAAATCCCCTTTGTAATTATTATTGGTGAGGAAGAAATGAAAAACGATAGCCTGAAAATAAAAGATATGAATTCCGGAAATGAAGTGATCCTTCAATCCGCAGAATTGATCAGTTATTTCAGTAAAATGCTTTAAAATTAAGCTTCTGAAATATCTACCATACCGCCTCTTGCATATTCACCTGAATCTAATTTATGCTTGATTTTTTCAAAGGCATCCAGTGTGTATTTTACATCTTCCAGTGTATGCACTGCTGTAGGAATCAGACGAATCATAATGCTTCCCTTTGGAATTACGGGATAAGCAACTATGGAACAGAAAATATTAAAATTCTCGCGTAAATCGTAAGTAAGTTGTGTGGCTTCCGGTACACTTCCAGATAAAAATACCGGTGTAACAGGTGATTGGGTATTTCCAATATTAAAACCTCTTTCTTTTAAGCCATTTTGTAGTGCTCTGACTATAATCCAGAGTTTATCTTTTAATTCCGGTCTGATGCGGATTAATTCCAGTCTTTTTAATGATCCAATTACCATAGGCATAGGTAAGGATTTGGCATAAATCTGCGAACGCAGGTTATACATCAGATACCTGATTATTTCCTCTTCAGCAGCAACAAATGCACCAATTCCAGCCATTGCTTTTGCAAAAGTTCCAAAATAAACATCTATTCCATCCTGAACACCCTGCTCTTCGCCGGTACCAGCACCTGTTTTACCCATAGTACCAAAACCATGTGCATCATCTACCAGCAAGCGGAAATTAAATTTCTTTTTCAACTCTACAATGGCTTTCAGATTACCCATATCGCCACTCATACCAAAAACGCCTTCTGTAATAACCAGTATACCACCACCTGTGGCTTTTACATGTTTGCTTGCCCTTTCCAACTGTTTTTCGCAGCTTTCCATATTATTATGCGGAAAAACAAAACGTTTACCGATATGTAAACGCATGCCATCGATAATACATGCATGTGCTTCGGAATCATACACTATGGCATCATTACGGTCAACCAGTGAATCAATAATGGAAACCATACCCTGATAACCGAAATTCAACAAATAGGCAGCTTCTTTACTGACAAAATCAGCTAATTCACGCTCCAACTGCTCATGGTATTTGGTTTGACCAGACATCATACGGGCACCCATTGGTGAAGCCAGACCCCAGTCTTTGGCAGCCTGTGCATCTACTGCTCTGACTTCAGGCAAATTGGCTAATCCCAGGTAATTGTTCAAACTCCAGATTAATCTTTCTTTGCCATGAAAATGCATTCTTGTCGAAATTTCACCTTCCAGCTTAGGAAACATATAATATCCATGTGCCTGCTTTGCATACTGACCTAAAGGGCCAAAATTCTTCTTGATTTTACTGAAAATATCCACAATGTATAGTTTTGATTTTTTTGCAAAGTTATCACTATTTAAAAAACAATCAAACTAATTGGGAGAAGAATTTTGAAAAAGTTATGAATTATGAGTTATAAGTTGGAAGAGCGAAGACGGAAGTTGAAGTGATTGAGCAATTGTATATGAACGTAGCTGGAATTCGCTAGATTACTTGTCGCTTGCCACTTAATAACTTAATAACTAAATAACTAAATAACTAAATAACTAAATAACCAACCAACTAACATTCAATTGTTTGCTCAATTACATCAAAAATATTGATTTGTTTTTCGCTGACGGGCTCCTGTCGTTTCAGATTACTGCCATGACGTTTCATATAATCGCGTATAGCATTCTTTATCATTTTGTTAGGCGTAATCTTTTTAACCTCGCAGAAATATAATATTTTTTCCTTCTCAGGTTTTGATAGCTTTAACTCAAATTTAAAATATTTGATTTTTTTGCGTTTAGCTTTTTTCTTTTTCGCTACAGCCATAATTACAATGTATTATGTTGACAACAAGATGAGCATAATTGTTTATCAAATGTAATTCTATTTTAAAAACAAATTGTATTTTTACAGAGAATTTAATTCACAATTAAGATGTTGATAAGTATTAATCAAATTCCAAAAATAAAACATTGTAAATCAGGCAATTTCTTATTAATTGCCGGTCCGTGTGTGATTGAAAACGACAAAATGCCTTATGAAATAGCAGAACGCATACTCAGGATTTCAGAGAAATTTGAGATTCCTTTCGTTTTCAAAGCTTCTTACCGTAAAGCAAACCGATCAAAAGGAGATGCTTTTACCGGTATTGGCGATATAACAGGACTTGAAATACTTAAAGATATTGGCAAAAAATACGATATTCCTGTTATAACTGATATTCACACAGCAGAAGAAGCTGAAATAGCTGCTCAATATGTTGATATTCTTCAGATTCCGGCTTTCCTTTGCAGACAAACCGATTTACTGCTGGCTGCTGCCAATACCGGCAAATTTGTAAATATTAAAAAAGGGCAATTTTTATCCGCTGAATCTATGAAATTTGCCGTAGATAAGGTGAAATCCGCAGGCAATAATAACATTATGCTAACTGAGCGAGGAAGTATGTTTGGTTATCAGGATCTGATTGTTGATTTCCGTAGTATTGCAGAGATGCAGAAAAATAAAGTGCCGGTTATTGTTGATGTTACACATTCATTACAACAACCAAATCAGGCAAGCGGTGTTACCGGTGGCCAGCCGGGAATGATCGCCACTATTGCCAAAGCAGCCATTGCCACAGGTGCTGACGGAATTTTTGTAGAAACCCATCCAAATCCTGCCATGGCTAAATCTGATGGAGCCAATATGCTGCCACTACACGAACTGGAAAGCTTAATGATGGTTTTGGTAAAAATAAGGAAAGCGGTTAATTAGTTATGAGTTATGAGTTATAAATTATGAATTAGCAATATTATGTTATAACTGAACTTGCTTTTATTTAATTCAAAAATATTTTTAATAAACACTGATAGTATTTATTCCGCCTGTTTTTTTATCAAAGGTTAATGAAGATTTTTTATTTGGTAATGACAAAACAACACCTAACTGGGCTATCAACTTTTTAACTGTCAATATTTCTTTATTTTGCTGGTATATACTGATATCGGCATTAACAGGCATACGGTAATAAAAACCGTGTTTGCCCTTTTGTATTTTTGTTTTTGCTTTGTTATGCTGGATTAGCGGTGTAATCTGACCTTTATCCTGTATTTGCAGCAAAATATTTTCACCGGTATTTGAAGTTTTATCCACTATGCCTGCAGAAGGCGAAAATTTACATAAAACAGTCTTCAATGTATTGGTATTTGTATCCTTTTCGGGCAAATAGGCAAAAGTATAGGTGTGAGAACGATTTAGTGTAATTCCGGTAAAGAGTTTCATATAATCTCTTTCGAGATTTTCCAGTTCATGATACATAAACGAAATGTTTTTGTCATTTACTTCAATATCACCGTTCAGTAAATTAAAACGGTTTTCCTTTAATTTAGCAATCAGATCAACGGTTTCCTTTACCTTTTGTTCGGTGGGTTTTTCCACCATAAATGTCTTGAGCTTTTTCTCAAAGACATAGGATGTATCGCCTTTAACCCTTTCGTAAATGGTATCTGTTTTTTCGTATAGATTCATATCTGTAAAGAGCTTAAACAACTCAGGAAATTCATTTTTTGGAGTTGCATAAGATGAATCAATCATTATTCTTTTTTCTATCGTTTTTGACTGTTGTCGTCCCGGATTTACCGCTTCTATCACACCCAGATTGCTTAGTTTAACCGTTAATCTTGAATCATTGCTTTCAACAAAATAAAACTGGGAAGAATCAGGTTCTGAATAGGTATCAACTTTAATATCCGAAATCTGATACGTTGTAGAATTCTGAGTAATGATATTATTCAAACCAAAATACTTTTTGGCATAATCACAATAAGGTCCTTTAAAGTTATCCTGTTGGTTTACAGTAATGGAAACTTTAATAAAAGTTTTTGGCAATGCATAATAAAATCCACATTTAGCAGTTGGAACAGCATCTTTGTTAACATGCACAACCTGATAACTGCTTTTGCAGGAAAACAGCAGAACTGATAATGCAGAAATAAATAATATTTTTCTGATAGCTAACATATTACAATGATAATTAATGATTTTAAATCTTTTACAAAAGTAAGATAAATTTATACAAATGCTTTATTTTTTTGCCACAAAGACTATAAGAAACGAAGAATTTTTTTGCCACAAAGACACAAAAGCACAAAGAATTTGTAATATAACTTGGTCATTTAATTTTATTCTTTTTGGAGTAATTGTACAATCGTAACATTTACTGTTTTTTGCCATATAAACATGAAAGCACGAAGGATTTGCATTGTACCTTGATTTTAAACCTTTGTGTCTTTGTACCTTCGTGGCAATCTTAAGTTTTCCTCCTTGCCAGCCAGAGTCCGATAAAAGTTATTAAGCCGTTAACTATAAGCAGTTCGAAACCAAATTTATAGCCATTCATCCATTTCATGCTGTTTTCGCTGATAATAAAGGAAATAACCGGAGAAATGATGGCTATTACCGGCACCCAATTATCTTTTACTTTCAGTTTAGTAAACAATCCAAAGGAATACAGACCAAGCAGTGGTCCATAAGTATATCCGGCAACAGTGAATAGTTTATCTATAACAGCTCTGTCGTTAATCGCCCTGAATACGACAATTACGATTAATAAGACAATGGCAAAACCGATGTGGACCAAATAACGGGTATTTGTCTTTTGGTTTTCACCCATTACTTTATTCTTATCCAATCCCAGAAAATCGATACAGAAGGATGTGGTTAAAGAAGTCAAAGCTCCGTCGGCACTGGGATAAGCAGCTGATATCAATCCAATAACAAATACCAGTCCGGCAATTGGACCCAGGTATTTGATAGAAATTACCGAAAACAAGTCATCTGTACGATCAGGCATTGCAATGCCCTTATTGTTCGCATAAATCAAAAGAATTGCACCCAGAAATAAAAACAGCATATTTACAAAAACCAGCACCATACTGAAGCTGATCATGTTTTTCTTTGCTTCTTTAATATTACGGCAACTCAGGTTTTTCTGCATCATTTCCTGATCAAGACCAGTCATAACAATGGTAATAAACATACCGCTAAAAAACTGCTTGATAAAATGCCGTTTGCTCGTCCAGTCGGTTTCAATCACTTTGGAATAATCAGCCTGAAACACACGCTGCAACATATCACCGAAACCAACATGAAGGTCTTTTAAAATAAATACGATGGTCAACACCAGCGCAGTAAGCATAAAGGTAGTCTGAAGTGTATCAGTCCAGATGATGGTTTTTATACCGCCTTTAAAGGTATAGAGAATAATCAGCAGTATAAATATGCTTACTGTAAAGCCAAAGGGAATGTTCCATGCATCAAAAATAAAGACCTGCAGCATATTCACCACTAAAAACATACGGAATGATGCACCAATTACCCTTGACAAAATAAAAAAGAAAGCACCGGTCTTATACGACCAGAATCCAAAACGCTGCTCAAGATAAGAATAAATGGATGTAAGATTCAGCCTGTAATACATGGGCATTAAAACATTTGCAATAATCAGGTAGCCCACAAAATACCCAAAAACAACCATCATATAAGTAAACTGCGTATCCTTAACCCAGCCCGGTACCGACATAAACGTAACACCTGATAAGGAAGCACCAATCATACCATAAGCCACCACATACCAGGGCGACACCTTGTTACCGATATAAAAATCGCGGTTATTGGCTTTGCGGGCGGTTAACCAGGTAATAAAAAACAGCAATAAAGTGTAGGCAAGAAAACTGAAAAGTATTAATTGAGGTGTCAATTTGTGGGTTTTTAGTGTTAAAAATTGTACTTTTGCGAAAGCAAAGATAAAAAAAGAAATTTAGTTATTGGTTATTGGTTAATAGTTATTGGGCAGAGTTTCCAACTTAGTCCGACAATGACCCGAAAGCAGAAATATAATTCATAACTCATAATTCATAATTTAATCCTATGGATAATTTCCCTTCAAAACTGGTTGAGAATGCAGTGAATGAACTTTCACGATTACCCGGTATTGGCAAAAAGACTGCTTTACGACTGGCTTTACATTTATTAAAGCAGGAAGAAAATGAAGTGGAGAATTTTGGCAATGCAGTAATCAGGATGCGAAAAGAATGTAAATTCTGCGTTAGTTGTCATAATATTTCCGATAACGATATATGTGAAATCTGCAACAATCAAAAACGCAATCATTCCTTTATATGTGTAGTGGAAGATGTGAGGGATGTAATGGCAATTGAGAATACATCACAGTTTAACGGCATTTATCATGTGCTGGGAGGTATCATATCGCCAATGGAAGGGATAAGTCCTTCTGATTTAAACATCGACAGTCTGGTTGCAAAAGTTGGATCAGGAAATATTACTGAAATAATTATGGCATTGCCGGCAACCATTGAAGGAGATACTACTATTTTCTATCTGTACAAAAAGCTGAAGGCTTTTGATATAACTGTTACAACTATAGCCAGAGGAATTGCAGTTGGTGATGATCTGGAATATACCGATGAAATTACCTTAGGAAGGTCTATCATTAACAGAACACCTTATTCTATGAGTTCATAAAGCTGGAATCAGGCTTTTAGACTTTAGACTGTAAACTGTAGGTGTTTAGGATGAGGGTTATGAGTTATGAGTTATGAGTTATGAGTTATGATGGTAGGTTACAAGTAATCAGTTAATTTGAAAAAAATAATTCCTGAACAATAATTTATCTCAATTTTTGTTATTCCATTTTCAGATTCAGATGCGTATTAAAAAAATTTATCTTAAATTTTATTCAATTTTACTGATTATATTGATGCTATGCACCAATGTGAATGCCCAGCAAAGCAAGGATAATCTGGTTCAGAAAGCAGAAGAGGAAATTCTGAAAAGTAATTATACCGGTGCATTGCCTATATTGAATGAAGCAATTGCTAAAAATCCCGAAAACCATCTTTCCTATTTTTTGAGAGGTTTTGCCAAAAAGGAATTAGGTGACCAGATCGGTGCTTATGCAGATTTCACAACTACCATCAATCTCCATCCGGGCTTTAGCAAAGCTTATTATTTCAGAAGCATACAAAAAATAGATTTTAAGGATTATTATAGTGCGCTTACTGATTTAAACAAAGCCATAAGCTACAATGTTACCAATTCTGATTATTATGTTGCCCGTGGTTATTTATACAACATACTTAAAGATACGACCAATGCCCTGCACGACTATAATACCGCTATCTTTTTATATGGAGAAAACAGTAATGCCTATTTAAATAAAAGTTTGCTTGAACTGGACATGAAACAGTATGACAAAGCATTTGAAAACATAAATAAAGCAATTTCAATTTCGCCATATTACATGACAGCCTTTATTATCAGGGCTTATATAGAATTAAGCAAGAAAGATTCTATTGCAGCTAAAAACGACTATGAATTTGTAATTACAAAAGATTCAACTCAAATTCTGGCTTATTACAACCTTGCCCTGGTGTATCATGGTCAGAAAAACTTCGAAAAGGCTCTTGCAAATTATAATAAAGTTGTATCACTGAATCCATTCCATGCTGAGTGTTTCTACAACAGAGCAGCACTTTTTGCAGAAAAAGAAAGGTATGTGGAAGCTATTGAAGATTACAATCACGTCATAAGCTTAAATCCGGTGAATATTTACGCTTATTTTAACAGGGCAATAGTTAAACAATATATTTCCGATTTTACCGGTGCTGTGGCGGATTTAAGCAAAGTTATCGAGCTTTACCCTAAATTTCTGAAAGCTTATGTTTTGCGGTCCAATGTGAACATTCAGCTTAAAAATTACAAAGCTGCTGAAGCTGATAAAAATACAGCCAATTACCTTTCAAAAGCCACGAAAGACAGTCTGAGTTTTTTCTCATCAGACTCGGCTTATCTTATGCCGCTGCTCGATTTCCGTTCAGAATATCAGGCGCTGGATACCAATCAGGGACATGTGCAGTTTAAAACCATCAATGTGATGCAAAAGCATTATTATTCTTTAATTCCAGACAATGAAAGCCGTTCATACAGCAGCTATAATGAGCAAATTGAAGTACTGAACAGGAATAAGGCCATTTATCTGAAATTAAGGATTGACAACAAGGACAGTAAATTGTCCTACGAAAATATAGCAGAAAGCAAGACATTGCTGGATTCTCTCTCGTCAAAACAGCCTAAAATGAAAGAAAGTAATCTGCTCTGGGATGCCATACTTGACGGTATGCTTAAAAATTATGGTGAAGCGCTGAAATCTGCCTCAAAAATACCTGACAGTACTGATTTTGGCTATTTGTCATCCTTTCTGAAAGCTAACTTTTATCTCAAGATAGGAGAACAGGAAGAAAATACTGAATTTAACAGCCCTTTTATTGAAAATAAAGTCAATACCGGAATTAATAAAAATTATCAACTGGCAATTGAAGCACTATCAGCTTCTATCAATGCAAACAGTAAATTTACCTATTCTTATTACAACAGGGCTTATGCTAAAACATTGATTAATGATATCAGTGGTGCGATTATTGATTACAGCAGCTGTATTTATTTTGACAAAAATTTTACAGATGCCTATTATAACAGGGGTTTGTTATATGTTTTGTCCGGAGATATCGAAAGTGCCTGCAAAGATTTCAGTAAAGCAGGAGAATTGGGGGTGAGTGAAGCGTATAGCTTATTATACAGGTATTGTAAATAGTTATGAGTTATGAGTTATGAGTTATGAGTTATGAATTCTGAATTCTACCTTTAAATTAGCTTCCCATTTTCTGAATTGCATCTGATTCATAAATCAATTTCCCGCAAGGATTTTCTTTGGCAAGATGAAGCATGGCATTGGCAACCGTTAAAGCTTCAATTCCCCTGTATCTTTTCATTTTTCCAACAAATAAAAATCCAAGTAATTGCATAAAAAATTTACCAAGCTTTTCTCCGGTTCTGGATTCATCACGATTACCCAATAAAAGAGAAGGACGCAGGACAATTACACAAGGAATATCATTATTCAAAACAACCTCTTCCATTTCACCTTTCATTTTAAGGTATTTATTTGAGGATAGTTTGTTAGCACCTAAAGACGAAATAACAATATATTGTTTAACTTCTGGCTGTTGACATAGGTGTGCAATTTTTACAGGTATATCGTAATCAATTTTATAATACGTTTCCCAGGTTTTTGCTTTTTTTATGGTAGAACCCACACAACAATAAACATATTGTGCATCTATGCATTCATTCAGATTTTCAAAATCAACAATTTTGATTTTAATTTTTGAACTTAAAACAGGAATGGGTTTTCTCAGCCAGATTTCGACTTCATCAAAAAAATAACTCTGCTCCAGCACACTTAAGAGATGGCTTCCAATAAGTCCGCTTGCACCAATAATTAAAGCCTTCATAAATAATGTATATTAAAATTTATTTTTCAATACAAATAGCAATCGCTTTAATTACTTCATCTTTTTTTAATAATTCTTTGGCATAAAGATGAAGTTTTTCTCTTCTTTTTATTTTGTCGTTCTCTGTTTGCAGAATATGCATAAAAGTCTCATCATTCTGCATTTCCAATATTACTTCCATTGAAGGAAAGGCAATAATATTTCCCATCAAACCAAGGTCGTTTCCGGTAAAGACAGTACTGTTTCTGATAGATTCCGGCAAACTGTCTATTCCATAAGAAGCCATGTCGAGGGGTTTTGGTACTTCAAACAATGCATCTCCGCTTGCAAGCGTATAAAAATTCTCTCCCAAACGGCCTATCCATCTGGTTTTTTGCTGATCTATGCCACCATTTTCTTTAAGTATGGTTTCATCAACATGTATTTTAATCCCTTCGCAAATAACCAGATTACCGGCTCCCGGAGTATCGGCTGTTTCTATTACCTGACGGACAATGCATTCAATCTGCACAAGTGATTCCTTTACTCTGAATGGTTTTACCAGATCACTCTTAAGCATGGTGAAACCAGCCTTGATAAATTCGTTTACGCCTTTCCCAAATTCAGCACTGGCGAGATTAATCTGATGTACCATATCATAGTTTACCAGATTTATCACTACCTGAGGAACTGCTTTAATATTGTAATATGTATGTTTGGTAGTATTATCCCTTGCCCTTCTTGATGGTGAAAAAACAAAAATAGGTGGATTGACACCAAAAATATTAAAAAAGCTGAAAGGTGAAAGGTTAGGATTCCCGTCTTCATCAATAGTGCTTACCAATGCTATAGGTCTTGGAGCCACAGCACCCTGCAAAATACCAGCTATCTCTCTGAGGGGAGTTTGTCCCGGTGTATATGATTTCATTTAGTCGTAAAATTACAAATTTTTGCCTTTGATTCCTAATTTTTATTTTGCCGGTAAAACTTTAGTAATTACTTCACCAAAACCGATTCTGATATTATTTTTCTTTGCAAATCCACGGATAATCATGCTGTCACTATCTTCGAGAAAAACACGTGAAGTACCGTCTGACAATTGAATAGGATTGGTCCCTTTCCAGCAGATTTCCAGTAAAGAACCGTATGAACCGGACTCAGGACCACTGATGGTACCGGATGCATAAATATCGCAGGGGTTTATGTTACAACCGTTAATGGTCTGATGAGCCAGTTGTTGTGCTATATTCCAGTACATATATTTAAAATTCGTCTTACTCACCACCGTTTCTTCAGTATTTTGAGGTTTTATTGCTGCTTCAAGCTGAATATCAAAATTCCTTTTACCTTCAAATTGCAAATATGGTAAAACTTTTGGTTCCTGTTCAGGACCAGTTGTCCGGAAATAATCCAGTGCATCCATGGTAACTATCCAGGGTGAAATAACTGAACCAAAACTTTTTGACAGGAAAGGTCCTAAAGGAACATATTCCCATCGCTGAATATCCCTGGCAGACATATCGTTAAACAATACCATACCAAAAATATAATCTTCAGCCTGTTCTACTGTAATATTGTCACCGAGATTGGTTCTGCCACAGGTAATAAAAGCCATTTCGAGTTCGAAATCAAGCTCTTTGGTAGGACTGAATAAAGGATTTGGATTGTCTTCTGTTTTTATCTGTCCTTTTGGTCTGTGCAATGGTGTTCCTGAAACTACTATTGAAGATGCCCTTCCGTGATAACCTACAGGCAAATGTCTCCAGTTTGGCAGTAAAGCATTGGCAGGGTCTCTGAACATTTTGCCAACATTAGTGGCATGTTCGATGCTGGAATAGAAATCGGTATAATCGCCTGGAGCTATTGGCATCAGCATTTTAACATCATTAACTGAAAATATGATATCGTCATGTAATTTTAACTGATTCTGCAATTCATTATTATTTATATCAAAAATTTCAGCTATTCTGTTTCTGACCCCGGCTGTTTTTTTTCTGCCCAATGCAATAAAATCATTAAGGTTGTTTTGCCTGAAAACAGAGGTATCATCAACTGCTGTATGTCTGAAAAAGCCCAATTGATTCAATTTATCGAGATCTATAACCCAGTCTCCTATTCTGCTCACAGCAGCTAATTGAAAATCAGGTAAAACTGCCATCCCGAATGGAATATTCTGTATCGGAAAATCAGAATCTTCAGCTGTATTCAGCCATGATTTAGTTGTTTCGTTCATTTTATATTATAAAAAATAATTTATATAAAGATATTATAATGTCCCTCTTCTTTCCTGCTCTCTTTCAATAGATTCAAACAAGGCTTTAAAGTTACCTTTTCCAAATGATTTTGCACCTTTTCTTTGAATAATTTCATAAAATACCGTTGGACGGTCTTCTACCGGTTTGCTGAATATCTGCAACAAATAGCCTTCATCATCCCTGTCAATCAGAATATTTAAATCCTGTAAAATTTTTAGTTCTTCATCGATATGACCAACCCGTTCAAGTACGGTATCGTAATAAGACTGAGGAACGGTAAGGAATTCGACACCGCGTTTTCTTAATTCAGCCACAGTTTCAACAATATTATTGGTTGCAAGTGCCAGATGCTGCACTCCGGGACCTTTATAAAAATCAATATACTCTTCAATCTGTGATTTTTTCTTACCATGAGCAGGTTCATTCAGAGGGAATTTTATACGGCCATTGTCATTGGCCATTACTTTACTCATTAAAGCAGTATATTCGGTTGAAATATCATTATCATCAAATGAAATCAACTGGGTAAAGCCCATCACTTTATTGTAAAACTCTGCCCAGGTATTCATTTCGCCCCAGCCCACATTACCGACCATATGGTCAATGTAGAGCAAACCTGCTTCCTTGCTTCTGAATTCAGGATTCCATGCTACAAAACCCGGTAAAAACGGACCTTTATAGTTATCTCTTTCAACAAAAATATGAACGGTTTCACCATAAGTATAAATACCTGAACATACTACTTCGCCATCAGCATCCGAAAATGACTGAGGCTGCATATAGGATTTAGCACCTCTTTTGGTGGTTTCTTCATAAGCTTTGCGGGCATCAGGAACCCAGAGTGCAGTAACCTTTACGCCATCGCCATGTTTATTGCAATGTTTTGCTATTTCTGAATCAGGTTCCAATGAAGTGGTAAAAACCAGACGGATTTTGCCCTGTTGCACTACATAGGATGTTTTTTCCTTATTTCCGGTTTCAAGTCCGCTGTAAGCAAGTGGCTGAAAACCAAAGGCAGCCTGATAAAAATAAGCAGCCTGTTTGGCATTGCCTACGTAAAACTCAACATAATCAGTTCCATTAATGGGTAAAAAATCATTTGTTGTCATATTGTTCAAAAATTTAATTCAAATAAAATGTTTAGTTAATAAAATCCTGAAAATTATCAATAAATATCTTAGTCCAGCCATGACAGAAAATACCCGGGATCTTCCAGTTCCATAGCCTGTGTGGTAATCTGCAAAGGCTTAAATGTATCAACCATTACGGCTAATTCGTTGGTTGCTGCTTTACCTATACTTTTTTCAACAGCTCCCGGATGCGGACCATGAGGAATGCCCAGAGGATGCAGGGTAATCTGTCCTTTTTCCACCGATTTGCGACTCATAAAATCGCCATCCACATAATACAATACCTCATCAGAATCCACATTGCTGTGATTATAGGGTGCTGGAATGGATTGCGGATGATAATCGTACAAACGAGGAACAAAAGCGCAGATCACAAACTGTGGCGTTTCAAATGTCTGATGAACAGGTGGTGGTTGATGCACCCTGCCGGTTATCGGTTCAAAATCATGAATGGAAAAGGCATAGGGATAATGATATCCATCCCATCCTATAACATCAAAAGGATGACTTCCATAAACAAAGGGGAAAAGATGATCCTTCCGCTTTATAAATATCTTAAATTCACCTTTCTGATCAAAGGTTTCAAGCTTTTCAGGTCCTCTGATATCTCTTTCGCAATAAGGTGCATGCTCAAGCAATTGCCCCATATGATTGGTGTAGCGTTTTGGATATCTTATCGGATGATAGGATTCTACTATAAAAAGTCTGTTTGCTGTTGTATCAAATTCAAGCTGATAAATGCTACCACGGGGAATAACCAAGTGGTCGCCATAAGAAAATGATATACTTCCATAAGACGTTTTCAACTTTCCGCTTCCTTCATGTATAAATATCATTTCATCAGCACCGGCATTCTTATAAAAATAAGATTTCATACTTTGCTTTGGTGCTGCCAGATAAATACATACATCCTGATTAACCAGAACCGGAACACGGCTTTCCAGATAATCATCCTTAGGATTTACCTTAAAACCGAGAAAACTGCGGTTTTGTATATTCTGATCTACAGCAATCTGTGGTGCAACATTAATGGCTTTGCCGATTTCCTTTACTAAAGTTGGCGGATAATTGTGATACAATAATGAATAAACATCAGAAAATCCTTCAGTACTGACCAATTGTTCGGCATATAAATTACCATCCGGTTTACGGAACTGAGTATGTCTTTTATGGGGGATTTCTCCCAGCTTTGTATAATGAGGCATAATCTGCGGTGTTAAATTTTCTAAAGTCTGAAATACATTAAAGTAATTCAGAAGATTAGCAATATATTTTGATAAATATTATAACCTCAATTATAAAAAATAGTTCATTTTGGGAAGGAAAATTAATAAGGAATTTTAAACTTTCCTGAAAATCATTTTAGAAAGCCTGTACATCCATACCACAGCAACAGCTAAAAGTATACGGGGTATGGTAATCCAGAAAGCGGCAACACCTATGGTCATAAACAACAGCGTATCTTCAAGCAGGGAATGGGAAACGGCAATATGATGATTTAATAAATCGCTTTCTTCAAGGTTTAATTTTTCTTTTTCCAGTTCTTCTATCATGATGGCTGCTCCGTAAGCCAATCCCAGCACATTGGCAACTATCCATAAAAAGGAAGTTCTTCGCGGTAATCCCATTAATTTTAATAATGGAGCCAGTACTTTGGAGATAATTTCGATAATTCCCGATTTTTCGAGTATTTGCTGCAATACCATCAAAGATGAAACAAAAACAACGACTTTTATGGCAAGAATTGACATTTTAATAGCCCAGTCTTCCAACACAAACCATAAAGTTGGCTGCTGTTCGGAAACCTGCTGTACAACAGTTTTTACAGTTTCAGCTGGTAACAGATAATTCAGCAACAACGCACTGATAATACTGGAAAGCAGTCTGATAAAAACCATTTTGATTTTAGATGAACCTGTTTTCCCCTGAATTATGGTTTCTATGATCATATTGTGGGAAATCAGACACATCAACGCTACTATGGTTATTTCCCTTATTGTAAGCGGAAGACTTGATATTACAGCAATGGCAGAATAAATATTCAGAAAGATACTGGTTAGAAAAACAAAAGCACACTGCCCTGACAATCCAAGGTAATGAAATAAGGGGTTTAATAATCCGGCAGCCCAGCTGATTACGCCAATGTATTGCAATAAGGTCACACCCAGAGAAATCGGTACCATAAGGCTCAACAACCAGATTGCAGTCTTAAATGCCTTGGGCAAAGCAGTATGGAGTATTTCTTTGAGTTGGGTGAACATCGTATTTTAAAAGTTTCTGCAAATGTAATAAAATTTGTTAATGCGGTAATACGGTGATGCGGTAATGTGTTTATGGTTATTGAGTTATTGAGTTATTAAGTGATTAAGCGAAAAGCGAAAAGTGGCTGCATGTGATTTCGACTTCGCTCAATCACCTGGAAACTTTGCTGTTCATTGAGCGGAGTCGAAATGATGCGTTGCAATCTTTCAATATTTCTTTCAACATCTGCCATAATTCAACAGAATTCTTTATTTTTGTGAATCAAAATTTTAAATTATGAAGAAATTATACGTTGTACTTCTGGTAACATTGCTGTTTTTAGCAGTAAAAACGGGCTTTAGCCAAACCAAAAGCGATGAATATATTGCACCTACAGAAACTGATGTTATCCAGAAATTAAACTGGTGGCATGGCATTAAATTCGGACTGCTGATGCACTGGGGAGCTTACAGTCAGTGGGGAGTTGTTGAATCATGGTCGATATGCCCCGAAGATGAAGGCTGGTGCAGACGCAAACTGCCTGATTATAACGAATATGTTAAACGCTATGAAGCCCTGCAATACAGCTTTAACCCTACCCGCTTCAATCCTGAAAAATGGGCTGCAGCGGCAAAGGATGCCGGTATGAAATATGTGGTATTCACTACCAAGCACCACGATGGATTCTGCATGTTTGACACCAAACAAACCGATTATAAAATCACCGGCAAGGACTGTCCTTTTTCCAGGAATCCAAAGTCTGATGTCACCAAAGAAATCTTCAATGCATTCAGAAATCAGGGTTTCGGCATTGGTGCTTATTTCAGCAAACCCGACTGGCACAGCCAGGATTACTGGTGGCATAATTTCCCTCCCATCGACCGCAATGTAAATTACGATACCGAAAAGTACCCCGAACGCTGGAAAAGCTTTCAGGACTTTACCTTTAATCAGATTAACGAGCTTACAACCAATTATGGCAAAGTTGATATTTTATGGTTCGACGGTGGCTGGGTACGCAGTCTGGCTGAACAAACCACTGAATCAAGAGGTTGGTTGAAACACAAAGCCATCAATCAGGACATCAATATGCCGGCTATAACAGCTATGGCACGCAAAAACCAGCCGGGCATACTCGTTGTTGACCGCTCTGTTCATAATAAATTCGAAAACTATTTTACACCGGAGCAGGAAATTCCTGAGAAACCCCTCTCCTATCCGTGGGAAACCTGCATGACAATGGCCACCAGCTGGTCGTGGGTGTATAATGATACCTATAAACCTACAAATAAAATCATTCATATGCTGGTTGACATTGTTTCCAAAGGCGGTAATTTCTTGCTGAACATAGCTCCCGGCCCCACAGGCGAGCTGGACGATACCGCTTATGCAAGACTTAAGGAAATAGGCGAATGGATGAAGATTAACAGCGAAGCCATCTACAATACCAATCCAATTGCACCATTTAAAGACGGCAAAACCTGCTTTACGCAAGGCAGCAATGGAGCTGTTTATATGATTTATCTGGCTGATGCCAGTGAAGCCATGCCTTCTGAAATAAAAATAAACAATTATGCAGCTAAAGCCAACGCTAAAGTAGTATTGCTGGGTGATGAAACAGTAAATACAACAATAACAGCAAATACAATTACACTTAACCCAACTGCAAAACAAAGGAATAAACCACCTTGCAGGCATGCGTGGGTGTTTAAGGTGTATTGAGTTATGAGTTATGAGTTGTGAGTTATGAGTTGTGAGTTGTTCATGCCTGAATAGCGTTGACCGTTTTAACTCACTTTTTAATTGAAATCCCTGGGGTTTAATACTATAATTTTATTTCAAATAGATTTCCAGCAGTTTCTTTATTTCATTCTTAGCATTATCTTTGATAGAGCTAAAGGATTTTATTACTTCAAATTTACTGTTAAGTATGTAAATCCCCGGATAGGATGACAAATGGTACAGATGTGCAGCCTGTTTATTCAGAATAAATGGATAATGAGGCACTTCAGCTCCCAGGGCCTTATTTATGGATTCAAATGAGTCATCAACAGGATTTACACCTAATACATAAAGCCCTTTATTCTGGTATTCAGGAATAATTTCCTTTTCAATAAATTGCTTTGCAGCCATACATGGCGGACAATTAGCAAACCAAAAATCAATTATATAAAGTCTTGCCTTTTCTTCGTATAAACCTATACTATCTCCATACTGATTAAGCCCTCTGATATCAGGAGCTTTTCTAAATGCTTCCTGAATTATCCGAAAGCCTTTGGCCGTAACTTCTCCAATACGGTAATCCTTATATTCTGCCTTTTTAAATATAAAAACAGCATTATTGATTTTTATATCGCTTTTAATTTTTGTAAACCTGTAATCATTAATCAAGGCAAATTTATTATCTTCCAATGTCCATTCTTTACGGTATCTTTCAGGCAAATAGCTATGTTTATTGATCCAGAAAAAGTGATTTTCCATCTTAAAATTAATAATTATATTAGAATCTTTGTTTTCACTTTTTATTTCTGTTCCCATTAATGATGGTGCAGATATTTTCACTAAATAACAATCCCCGCTTAAACAAGCAGTATCATTCAGCACTTCATATTTAACTTTTTTCATATCCATATCATCACTTTGATAATCAGGATTAAGCAAAGAATCAAGATAATTCAGTGATAAGCTGTTAAAATAAGGAAAAATATTACTGTTAATATCAGAAATTATATCATTAATATTATTACTGTCAACATTTTCCAAATTGATTTCTTTGGTAAAATCATTTATTTCAATGCTTTTATTCCCGCTTAAAATATGTTTAGCGGACTTCAATGTATCAGTTTTATATAATAAACTAGAAAGTCTGGCTTTCTTAATAAGAGGTTTTTTAAGGCAAATGGTATCGAAAACGATGATAACATTCTTTTTATAAATAAATTTTTTGTCAGGATAATATAAGCTATGCTCATTTATCTCACAATCCAGTGTTTTTAGTTTAATTAAACTTTGCTTCATTTTGCCGATTAATTCTTTAGGAGTTTGTGCAAAAGTTATAGTAAATACCAGGCAAAAAACGATACTTAAAATACATTTCTTCATATTTTTAATTTTAAATTAATCCAAAAGTATATATTTAAAATCCTGGAAACGCAAAAATATTACATTTGTTGTTATTTTTTTAACGGTTAAAGTCAGAAGTTTTTTAAATTTGACGCTGTCAGGTGCAAGCACGCTGACAGGTCCGGAAAATGGAATTCTTCAGCAATCTGAGAGAATACTTCGGCTCCTCTCAGTGTCAGGCGATATTAGTGTTAATTCCAAAAGCCAATATTCGAACAGCAAAAGTCAAAAGCCTAAATACATACAGCCTAACAGCCTAACAGCCTAAAAAAACTTCCCACTTTCAAACATTATAAACTTATTCTTATCTTTGCTACTCAATCCCAGTCCTATGAAAACAATAAAATTATTTGCAATAGTACTGCTTATCATTAGCAGCTTTATAAAATTGCAGTCGCAAACTACGGAATTTCCATTCCAGAACAGCAAGCTGACTATGGAAGAGCGAATCAATGACCTGGTATCACGCCTGACGCTTAAGGAGAAGTCGACGCTGATGCTGTACAACAGTCCGGCCATCGACAGGCTGAACATCAAGGAATACAACTGGTGGAACGAATGCCTCCACGGTATTGCCAGAGCAGGAAAAGCAACAGTATTCCCCCAAACCATAGGCCTGGCCGCCACCTTTGACCCCGAACTCGCTTTCCGCGTGGCAACCGCCATTTCTGACGAAGCAAGGGCCAAATACAATGCCGCCATCAAAAAGGACAACCGTACACAATACATGGGGCTCAGTTTCTGGACACCCAATATCAACATCTTCCGCGACCCACGCTGGGGAAGAGGACAGGAAACCTATGGCGAAGACCCTTTGCTCACTTCAAGGATGGGCGTGGCTTTTGTAAAAGGCCTCCAGGGCAGCGACAGCCACTATCTGAAAGTAGCAGCCTGCGCCAAGCATTTTGCAGTGCACAGCGGTCCTGAAAAAACCCGGCATACTTTCAATGCCATTCCCGAAGAGCGCGATTTCAGGGAAACCTATCTGCCTGCTTTTAAAGCATTGTCGGATGCAGGTGTGGAAGCCGTTATGTGTGCTTACAACCGCTTGTACGACCAGCCATGTTGTGGCAGCAGTCCGCTGTTATCAGACATCTTACGCAAGGAATGGGGCTTTAAAGGCCATATTGTTACTGATTGCTGGGCCCTTGACGACATCTGGCTGCGGCATAAGGTAGTACCAACCCAGGCTGAAGCTGCAGCCATGGCTGCCAAGGCAGGTGTTAACCTCAATTGCGGCTATATATACAAGTTTTTGCCCGAAGCCGTTGAAAAAGGCCTGATTACTGAAAAAGATGTGGACAATGCCATCAAACCCATGCTGCGCACACGGTTTAAACTGGGTTTATTTGATCCCGATGCCCTGAATCCTTACTCAAAATTGGATGAAAGTTTGGTAAACTGTGAGAAACACCAGGCAATAGCCTATGAAGTGGCTGCAAAATCTGTGGTTTTATTGAAAAATAACAATGTTTTGCCCTTAAATACCAAAACACTGAAACATTTATATGTTACCGGCCCCATGGCAGCTGAAATCAATGCTTTGCTGGGCAATTACAACGGCTTCAGCGGCTCCATGGCCACCATACTCGAAGGCATCATACAGGATGTGGATGCAGGTACTGTAGTTAATTACAATATCGGCTGCATACTCGACAACAAGGAGAAATTCCACGGCTACTGGGAAGCAGACGGTGCGGATGCCACAGTAGTGGTATTGGGTATCAGCCGCTTGTTTGAGGGTGAAGACGGTGATGCCATGCTGAATGATAATGGTGGCGACAGGGTAAGTCTCAGCCTGCCCGAAAACCAGTTGACATTGCTGAAAAAGATCAGGGAAGCAGCACCAAAGAAACCTATAATAGCGGTAATTACAGGTGGCAGTGCCATAGAATTAAAAGCAGTACTCGACATTGCCGATGCAGTTCTCTTTGCCTGGTATCCCGGCGAAAAAGGCGGCAATGCTGTGGCTGATATTATCTTTGGTAAGCAGAATCCTTCGGGCAAATTACCCCTGACATTTTATGCATCTGAAAAAGATTTACCCGATTTCGACAATTATGCCATGAAAGGCAGAACCTACCGTTATTTCGAAGGCAAAGCCCAGTTTCCTTTTGGCTTTGGTTTGAGTTATACACAGTTTGAATACAGCCAGCTGCTGGCAAAAATCACAAATCCGAAGAAAACCGACAGCATAGCCATTAGCTTAACAGTAAAAAACAGCGGAAACTACGACGGTGATGAAGTTGTACAACTTTATGCAGCCAAAGAAATCAGTAAAATAAGCCATCCCCTGAAAACATTAATCGGCTTCCAACGTATATCGCTAAAAAAAGGAGAATCCACCAATATAGTGATTAAAATCCCTGCTTCATTACTGGCATACTGGGATGTAAAGGACAAGCAATACAAAATAGAGAAGGGGGATTACCGTATTGAAGCGGGAAGTTCGTCGGAAGATATCAGAGTTAAGACGAAGGTTTCATTTAGTAATTAGCTGTTACATATCATAAGTTCGTTTACATTCTAAAGAACCTAATTCGTTTCATAAGTTCGTTTACAAATCCCTAGGGATTTCGCTTCTAAGGCGATTAAAATATCAGTAGTTCATTGACATATTGCGTTAAGAAATTTTTAAGACAGAGGCATAATAAATGGGTAAATGTGATGCACAGTATTATTTTGCAGAACAATCAATATATGTTTTTCTATAATGATTTGTGCTACAACATAACTGTATATTAATTCTTTTTTTAGTATGAAAGTGGTATTTAAGATAGACAATTTCTGGTCACTCCTAACGAATCGGATGAAAATTAACTTTCCTTCTTCAATGATAATTTTAGGACTTAAATCAATATCTTTTTTCAATTTAATATCATTTAAACTTTGCTTAACCATTTGATTTGGAGTTCTGTTTGATTGACTTGAATATCTGTGATTTTCATTGTGAAAAACACAAAATTGTTTTGATTTCTCTTTCAATTCTTCAAATGTATAGAAAGTTTGAGTGTTGTAAAAGTATTTTAAAACGTTTCCATTAAACTTTTCTACAATCCCATTTCGCCATGGTTCTGCTGGTGGTATGAAGATAGGAGCTACTCCGTTTGAAATAGCGATTCTTAAAATTAGTCCTAATCCACGAGGATACCTATTGCTTCCCCTAAATGATAATTCATTATCCATCTGTAGAAAATCAGGTAAACGATAATTTGTCCAAAAATCAATTAAACAAGGTGTTATGCATTCAGCTGATTTATTTGTAATTGGGTAAATCCATGCATAATGTGACTCGGTATCAATAATACAATAGAAGTAAAATTTAAAACCTCCTTTTAAATATTTTGGACCTATAAGATCCATTTGCTGAACACCAAAGTAATAATCAGGATATTCCTTTTCTTTGATTTGTTTCACATAACTTTCATCAATCAAATGTTGGCGTTTAAGTATCCTATTAATGGTTGAAAGTGAAGGTGGCGTTATACCTAATCGTTCAAACTCATAAAGAATACTTATTGCTCCTTTTTGTGCATAAGGATTTTTCGACAATCGTTTACGTATTTCAATAACAGTATTTTCTAATGAAATAGACGTTTTGTTTAAAATTGTTCGAGGAGCATTAGAACGTGTTTTACTCCATTCTTTATTTTGGGATTTTTGAAATTTATCCACCCATTTATAAACCCATTGCCGGGTACGACTTAATTGTTCGCTAATCTTTTTAGCTGAAATGCCTTTTGTAAAAAGACGAACAGCTTCTTGTCTAAGAATTTCTTCATTGTCCATAATAAATTATTTATAGACAATTAAACGCATTATTTCAAAGAACTTTTCTAGTTTTGTAAACGAACTTGTGACACAGTTTTGATAATTAAATGTAAACGAACTTGTGAAACAAATTTGTAAACGAACTTATGAAACTTATCACCTAATGCCTAACCAAAAAAAGCCGGCAGAAAATAAATCCTGCCGGCTTTAAGCTGATATCAACTGCGCTTCGACACCGCTCAGCGCCCGGAATCCCATGGAGCGTAAGCTAAACTATAATTCAAATTTTTTCAAATGTTCAGGCATTTTTTCATGACTGGTGATACTGTCTAATTTTTCAGCTTCACGGATGAGATGTACCTTTTCATTGGTATCAATCATCACAACATTTGGCCGGAGTGTAATAAACTGCATCCATTGTGTCATATTATATGCACCTATAGTTGAAATTACCAGATGATCACCTTTATTAAGCAAAGGTAAATCAATATTTTCACGAACAACATCAATATTCATACATAAAGGTCCGAATACCTGGGTAGTTTCTGTATAATGTGTAAAAGGCTGTGCCGGTGTTATTTTATGTTCGTACCAGAAAGCGGTAAAGAGCAAATTCACACCAATATCAATAATGGTCGTACGTTTACCTGTTGAAGTACGTTTGTTTGCAATTACACTTCCAATCAGATATCCTGCATCATCAATTAAAGCCCGGCCCGTTTCCAGAATAAGGGTTGGTAATTCGTTATTCTTAAAATTACTGTTCAGCAAAGTAGTGGTTATGGCTTCAGCAAAATCATCAAATGTAGGATTGGTATCTGAACCCGGTAAATAAGATCCTTTCAGTGTGTTTTTAGAAGCAAATCCACCGCCTAAATCAATGTATTTGATGGAATGATTGTATTTCTGTTCAATACCAATAGCCAGATCGGCCAATTTACCTGCAGCAATGGCATAAGCACTGGCAGCTAACATAAAAGTACCGATGTGACAATGCAAACCAACCAGATCAAGTTTACCTGAACGCATTATTTTATTTAACGCATCCCAGGCTTGTCCGTTCTCATAATTAAAACCAAAACGGTCCCAGATTGGATAAATACCTGTATCCATATTTATACGGATAGCTACTTTTGGACGTTTATTAATTATATCAGTAAGTTCCAGTATGGTATACAACTCATCCAAATGGTCGATGTGTATTAAAGATTCATTTTCAATAGCTTTACGCAAATCAGCTTCACTCTTATCGGGTCCGTTGAAAATAATTTTTTTACCATCTACACCATTACGCATAGCTTTATCATATTCAAAGCCAGAAACAACCTCAGCCCAGCTGCCTTCCTGATGAAATACATTACAAACCGCATCAATATAGTTGGTTTTATAGCTCCATGCAAACTGAACCTTAGGATACCTGGTTGTAAATGCTTTTTTTGCTTTTTTAATTGTTGAACGTATAGTTTCTTCTGATATCACATATAAAGGAGATCCGTATTCTTTTACCAGATCTTTTACAGCCACACCATCAATGTGTGTCATGGGGATATATTCTGTTCTGAGACCAAATTTATTGGGCATACCGGCTTCAAGTTTTTTAATTACCGGTCTTTCATATCTTAATTTTTCCATTTCTTATCTTTAATTTTATTTTTAATATTATAATTCACCTACTGTTGAGATTTGCTGAAATTCTTCAATGCTCACTATCATATCCCAGGCATACCGGATAAACATTTTACCCACAGCATATTCTGTCATTACTTCAACTTCCTCACCAAGAGCAAGTTTTACGAGTGCTTCCGGGATATTCTGGCCAACACCTACTGCAAGATAAATCCATGCAGGAATACGGGGATTGATTTCCAGTAAATAGAATTCATTATCCTGTCCTTTCATCAGTTCTAACTCAAATCCACCACGCCACTTGGTTTGGCTTACAAATTTATGAGTCAGGGCTATCATTTTTTTATCTTCTATAGATATACCACCCCAGGCTTTGCCTTTATCCGTAATATATTGCTTACGCATAGGCACAGCTGCTATCGTATTTCCCTTGCCATCACCAAGACCTGTTATGTTATATTCAGTTCCATGTATAAATTGCTGAACAACAATAGGCAGTCCCCATTTGGCGCTGATTTTATTAAAATAGCTTTTTGCCTGTTCACTATTATACGCAATACTGGCATCATAATATTTCCCTTTTATTACCATGGGAAATTCAAAATCGTCGGTCAGACTATAAATTTCGTGGGTACTGAAAATTGATTTACTAAACGGGACTTTTATATCGTATTTTTTCCCAAATTCAGGCAAATTAACTTTATGACGTTCTTCAAACTGCTCAATAGAGGGTAAAAACATGTGAATATTCATGGCTTTCAGTGCATCTTCCAGCTTCATAAAAGAATAGAGTTCAGCATCGAAGTTTGGAATAATAACATCAATTTTCTCAATACTGTTAATATAATCCAGACGTGCAAGCAAGGCATCAGTACCGGCTGTCGGATAGGGAATATGATAGGTTTTATCTATAATATCGTGCATATATATTCCCGGTTCGAGTGATTCATAAGATAAACCTATTATCTTAACATCCAGACTCTTTGCCTCACGTAAACCTCTGATAACTGCCACGCCGGGACCAGGGCTGTCAATAGCATTCAATCCACTGACAGCAATGCATACTTTACGTTTATTCATTCGTTTCGATTAAATTATGATGTTTCAGGATATTGACAAAATCAGCGTAATCTTTTTCAAATGTAGCTTCGTCAACACTATATTTATTCAGCATTGTTTTTAAAATTTCTTCAAAAGGTCTGTCTTCTTTTAAAAAATTAACGATTTCCACACCAATTGGATTTACTGAGTATGATTCGCCATTGATCGGATTAAAAACAAATCCGGTATCACTGATTGCAATATTTTTATTTATTTTCATGTAGTTTTATTTTAAAAATTGAAGATGCAATATTAGTACTTACAACAAGCATAGCTGTTATAAAATTTACTAAAAAAGTTATAAAATTAGATAAACGCTTATATTCTACTGGTTATCAATACAATAAATTTTATTAATTTTCTTCTTGTTTGGTAATTGTATGATTTCCTTCAACACATCCGGTAATAATTCCTGAAGTATCGAAAGTAAATGCGGTTTCATCCTTTTGCTTGCATTCGCAAATATTTATCATTGAGGTTGAATTAAATATTAATTTATTTACCCTTGTAGTAAGCTCAAATGCATAGGTTTTTGAGCCCTGATTATCTCTTGCAAACAAATAATAAACATCCTTGGCTTTGTAATGCTTGTTCTCTTTTTTAATGACTTTAAAATTCGTAAATTTTGTATCTGCATTTTTGATATAATTAACCAGGTCATTCTCAATCAGGAATTTTATTAATTTTTCTGAAGTAACTATCATATTGCTGTAATTATTGATCTCACATACAATAATAAATTTAGGGCTCTGATATTCCTTTGATTCCAGTGATTTGAAAGTAAACAAAACAAGGATAAAAGCTAAAGCAAATTTCATTTTATTTTTCATTTCCATAATTTTAAATATAACGATTCTGCACAAAAATAATTAAAAATTAATTGTGGCATATAATTTGTAAGTTTTTTTCTAAATCAATTTGTTAATTTATCAAAAAAATCAGATGTATCATGAAAAAATTCAGCATTGTTTTGCTTTTGCTTACATTGAATTTGTCAGTAATAGCACAAAATCAAAAAACACTTAAATCTTCTGTAAAAGAAGTCTGTGTATTTACTTCAGGCGCACAAATCCAGAGAAGTGCAAATATTAATATCCCGGCAGGTGTAAGTGAACTGGTATTTGATGGGATTTCGCCTTATGCAAATGTTTCAAGCATTCAATCATCAGGCAAAGGAAATTTTATTATCCTCGATACCCGCCATAACATTAAATATTCTGAACCGGCTGAAAATCCCGAGTCTTTAATACCGGCCAGTTTGCAACATAAAATCAATGCCACTCAGGATACACTGAATGAAATTAATTTTGATTTTGATGCAATCAAGGATAAAAAGGATCTTTATAATAAGCAGAAAGATATGTTATATAACAATCCTTTAATGCGCGGTGGGGGGAAAAGTGATTCTCTCCCTGTACTGATGGCTGCCATGGATTTTTACAATACAAAAATGAGCAATATTAATACGGAATTACAAAAAATTAAACGGGATGAAGCTAAAATTTTAACTAAAAAAACGCAATTGCAAAAACGTTTAAATGATCTGAACGATTATAAAAACAGAATTATCACTGAAAAAACTGGCAGCGATTCGCCCAGATATCAGATTATTGTAAGTGTTTCAGCCAGGGAAGCTGTTACTGGAAGTCTCACGGTTTCCTATCTTACTTCAAATGCCGGATGGTCGGCATCCTATGATATACGTGTAAACGATATAAATGCCCCGCTTGAATTGGCTTTAAAGGCAAATGTATATCAGAATACCGGTGAAAACTGGGAAAATGTAAAACTGAAATTATCCACCAATAACCCAACTGTCAATAATATTAAACCTTACTTATCTTCATGGTTATTGAATTACTTTATGCCGGTGACAGGCTATACATCCAATATTGTTATGAAAAGTTCAAAAGCAGAAGCTCCTCAAAGTGCTCAGGGCAATTATGATGATGCTAAACTGCCTGCAGCAGAAAGATCCTATAAATATATAACACAATCTCAAAGCCTTACAGCAATTGAATACAATATCGATTTACCCTATTCAATACCTGATGACGGAAAACCTCATCTGGTTTATGTTCAGCAGAATGAAAATATTATTACCCGTTACAATTATTATGCTGCACCTAAAATTGACAAGGATGCCTTTTTAATAGCAAAACTGAGCGGATGGGAAGAATTGAACCTATTGGCTGCTAAAGCAAATATTTATTTCGAAGGCTCTTATGTAGGTGAAACAACTATTGACCCTACAACAATTACTGATACGCTTGAATTGTCTTTAGGCAGGGACAAGAGTATTTCAATACAACGTAAAAAGCTCAGGGACAAAGAAAAAGATCAGATAATTGGAAATTCAAGATTAAAAACTATTACCATGGAAATTACCGTTAAAAACAATAAAAATGCAAGTATTGATTTAAGTCTGGAAGATCAGATTCCAATTGCCAATGATAAAGACATAAAAGTGAATTTTATTGCCGATGACTTTACCGGAAAACTGAATGAAACTACAGGTTTATTGAGTTGGAATTTAAAATTAAAACCGAAAGAAACAAAAACAGTCAGTTTTACCTATTCCATTAAATATGACAGTGATAAAAGTTTAATTTTAAAATAATGCTTTAAAATTTAGATTTATAGGAAGTGGCTGTCAAAAAAGTCTTTGTGAACCTCTTAATTTTCTCTGTGTAACTCTGTGCAAATCATTAAATATTTATTACACAGAGAATTAATGAGAAGTCACAGAGAGTCACAGAGGTTGATAAGTTAGTAAAAATAACCTATGAGACATCACTTTTTACTTTAATAATACTATCCTTTTAAAGCTAAATTTTTAGGTAATTTTTATTATTATTTTTGTTATAATAGTTTTTTTATTATTTTTGACTCATAATTGAAAACGCTACTGCTATGACAAAAATAAAAGATGTAAATTTTAAAGGGAAAAAGGTATTAATCCGTGTTGACTTTAATGTACCGCTTAATCATAACCGTCAGATAACCGATGATACACGTATAGTTGAATCATTACCAACCATTAAGAAAGTATTGAATGATGGTGCATCTGTAATTTTAATGTCTCACCTTGGCCGTCCTAAAGGTGGTTTTGAGGAAGACTACTCACTTACTCCTATCGTTCCTCATTTATCAAAATTATTGAACAGCAATATTATATTTACCCGTGATCTGTTCGGCCCTAAAACATTTGAATATGCTGCAAAATTAAAACCGGGTGAAATTATTCTGATGGAAAACCTTCGTTTTTATCCTGAAGAAATTGCCGGTGATGTTGAATTTGCCAAAAAACTGGCAAGTTTAGGTGATGCATATATAAATGATGCATTTGGTACTTCTCACCGTGAGCATGCATCAACAGCAACTATAGCCAGATTTTTCCCAAAAGCTAAATATTTTGGTTTATTGCTTGAAAATGAAATAGAAAACCTTGAAAAACTGCTTAATAATTCAAAAGAACCATTTACTGCCATTATAGGTGGTGCAAAAGTTTCTTCCAAGATTGACATTATAAAAAACTTAATTCCTAAAGTGGATAATATGATTATTGGAGGCGGTATGGCATTTACATTTATTAAAGCATTGGGTGGTAAAGTCGGTGAATCATTGATAGAAGAAGATAAAATTCAGGTTGCCCGTGAAATGGTGCAGGAAATGATGCTTAAAGGTGTTAATTTATACCTTCCAACAGATGCCATTGTATCAGATACTTTCTCTAATGACGGTCATATTCATGTAGTACCTGCTGATCATATTAAAGATAATATGATGGGATTGGATATCGGACCTAAAAGTTGCAAAAGGTTTGCTGAAATCATTAACAATTCCCAGACTATTTTATGGAATGGTCCTATGGGTGTTTTCGAACTGGACAGATTTAAACAAGGCACCAAATCAATGGCTATTGCAGTGGCAAGTGCAACTATCAGCGGTGCTTTTTCTGCTGTAGGTGGCGGAGATTCCGTAGCAGCGCTGAATCAATATAACTTAGGTGACCAAATCAGCTATGTTTCTACCGGTGGCGGTGCAATGCTGGAATATCTGGAAGGTAAAGAGTTACCAGGGGTAAAAGCTATTTTAGATAAATAGTTATTAAGTTATTAAGTTATTAAGTTATTAAGTTAATAGGTTATTAGGTTATTAGGTTATTAGGTTATTAGGTTGATAAAGTAAAAGCCCGGAGAATTTTAAATTTTCCGGGCTTTATTTATGTTGGGAATAAATTAATTAAACGTATTTTTCACCTTTTTCGCTCATGACATCATTTACAAATTGCCTTATCTGCTGTTCTTCTGACTTTTTACAGACCAGCAAAATATTATCATCTTCTGCTACAATATAATCATCCAGCCCCTGTAAAACAACCAACTTCTCTTTCGGCATATTAATAATACAATTTTTGGTATCATAAGTCATAACATTTTTACCAACAATAGTATTTGCATTATCGTCTTTTTCTCTTGTTTCATAAAGCGAACCCCATGTTCCAAGATCAGACCAGCCAAATTCAGATGACAATACATACACATTATCTGCTTTTTCCATTACACCATAATCAATAGAAATGTTTTTGCAAATAGTATAGGCATTTTTTATAAAATTTTCTTCATTACGGGTATTGTAATATTTAATCCCATCTTTAAAAATCAAATCAATTTCCGGTAAGAAATTTTCAAATGCTTGCATTATGCTTTTTAATGACCACACAAAAATACCTGCATTCCATAAAAAATCACCACTTTGCAAAAATGATTCTGCCATTTCCAGGACAGGTTTTTCGGTAAAAGTTTTTACTTTTTTTATGCGGACATCAGTAGTTAACGTTACCTGATCATTAAACTGAATATAACCATAACCAGTATCAGGACGGCTTGGTTTAATACCCAGTGTTAACAGCCAATCATTTTCTTTTGTCGCTTTTAACGCTGCATTGATTACTTCAATAAAAGTATCCTCTTTCAGGATTATATGATCAGATGGAGCTACCACGATATTGGCATCAGGATTAATCTGTAATATTCTGTAATTTGCATAAGCTATGCATGGTGCCGTATTTCTACGGGCCGGCTCACAAATAATTTGCTCGTCCTTTATAGTTGGAAGCTGAGTTTTTACTAAATCACGATAAATTTCATTGGTAACTATAAATATATTTTCTTTCGGGCATACCCTTTCAAAACGCTTAAATGTTTGCTGAATCAAGGTTTCACCTGTGCCTAAAATATCAATAAATTGTTTGGGTTGATTTGTTCTGCTCATCGGCCAAAAACGAGCGCCTATACCACCGGCCATGATTACACAGAAATTATTTTCCATTTTAAAAAATTTTTGCAAAAGTAAGAAATATATTTGATAATCAATCTACTGATACAACATTAACTAAGGGATGAAAAAGATATTTCCTTTTATCATTTAAACATAAACATTTGTATCGTTTTCTGAGTTTTTCAATTTTCTGAAAAGTCCTGCCATCTGCAGTTTTAAAAAGTGTATGCATTGGAATTTGTTCAATAAACTGCGTATCATGAACTGTTGAGTTGTAACTTTTTAAAATCCTGCCCAGCTCCAGCTTGGCAGTTTCAGGTTTTACTTCAATTTTCAGTAGCGCCGTTTTAATATCATCAGGAAAAACATTTTGATCTATAAACTGATTCAATAAACTGTAATATGTTGTTTTAAATTCAGTTCCATGTGGGTCAACTCTATTCCTGTGTTTATTCCAGACAAATAAATGGGCAAATTCATGAATTAATGTAACCAAGAATTCATACTGATTCAGATTATAATTAACTGAAATTCTGTGATAAGTAAAATTCCTTTGAGGTGGACGGTAATCGCCTAATTTTGTTTTACGGTTGCGGCTGACTTTAAGCTGAACATCATTGGTAATAAATAACATTTCAACCAGATGTAAGGCCTTTTCAGGAATATGCGCTGCAAGGACCGTTTTAAGCTCTGTCATTTTTTGTTGTAAAGTTTAAACTAAAAGTAGGACATTCCATACAATTCTTTTTCTTCCTGTGTGGTTTATATTTATGACTGGCACAGGAACATAAGAAAAATACAGTAAAAAGACATATACAGCTAATTTTTATCAAAGCAATGTTTTTCATTACAATATCGATTGCAGCAGATTGCAAAATTAATAAAATATAGGAATCAGCTTCAATTTTTTCATCATAATATAGCTTTTTAAAATAGAAATTTGCTTAATTTAGCCGAAATATTAATCAAAGCATGAAGATTTTATCTGAAGTTGGAAAATATTTAATTTTGATGAAAGAAGTCTTTCATAAACCTGAAAAGGCTTCCATTTATAAAAAGCAGTTATTGCTTGAAATGGATAACCTGGGACTTGATTCATTAGGGATAGTAGCTATCATTTCTGTATTTATGGGTGCCGTTGTAACCATACAAATGGCTTTTAATGTTGACAGCCCGCTAATACCACTTTATACCATAGGATTTGCAACCCGTAAATCCGTCATACTTGAATTTTCACCTACTATTGTCAGTCTGATTCTGGCTGGCAAGGTTGGTAGCCGTATTGCATCTGAAATTGGTACAATGCGCGTAACGGAACAAATAGATGCACTGGAAATCATGGGTATAAATACAGCTTCTTTCCTGATTTTACCAAAGATAGTAGCTTGCGTGTTAATGTATCCGTTTATTATTCTGATAAGTATGTTTCTGGCATTAGCCGGTGGCTGGTTATCAGGCGTATTAACCGGTTTGGTTGCATCAAGTGATTATGTTTATGGCTTACAATATCAGTTTAAAATGTTCGATATCACCTATGCTCTTATAAAAACTGTAGTTTTTGCATTTCTTACGGCTTCAGTTTCGGGACATTATGGATATTTTACTTCAGGAGGTGCACTGGAAGTAGGACGATCAAGTACAAAGGCTGTAGTTAACAGTAGTATTATGATAATTTTGTTCAATTTGATACTCACTCAATTACTATTGGCATGATAGATGTAATTAATGTATCGAAAACATTTGGTGAACATGAGGTGTTGAAAAACATCAATGTTCGTTTTGATAAAGGAAAAACCAATCTAATTATCGGTCAGAGTGGTTCCGGAAAAACTGTTCTGATGAAATGTCTTGTTGGGTTATTTCCTATTGATAGCGGTACTATTAATTTTGACGGACGTTCTTTTTCTACTATTTCTTACGAAGAAAAAAAGAAAATCCGTCAGGAAATTGGCATGCTTTTCCAGGGCGGAGCGTTGTTTGACTCCATGAATGTTGAAGAAAATGTTATTTTTCCTTTGTCAATGTTTACAGATATGTCAATAAATGAAAAAATTGACAGGGCTAACTTTTGTTTAAAAAGGGTAAATCTGGAGAACGTAAACAAACTTTTTCCATCAGAATTAAGCGGTGGCATGAAAAAACGTGTTGCCATTGCCCGTGCCATTTCAGCCAATCCCAAATATTTATTTTGTGATGAACCTAATTCTGGCTTAGATCCTGCTACTTCAATTGTTATTGACAACCTGATCAGCGAAATTACTCAGGAATATCAGATTACTACCGTTATCAATACCCACGATATGAATTCTGTAATTGAAATCGGTGATAAAATAGCCTTTATTTACAAAGGAAATTTATGGTGGGAAGGTGATAAAAATTCAATATTAAATACTGACAATAAAGAAATTAATGATTTCGTCTATGCAACAGAACTAACCAGAAGAATAAAAGGTAAATAAATGAACATTATCGATATAATTTTTATTATTCCTGTAATCTGGTTTGCCTACAGAGGTTTTGTAAATGGATTAATCATAGAACTGGCAACTATCATTGCACTTTTTCTGGGAATTTATTTATCCATTCATTTTTCAGTCTTTATTGGAAATAAAATCGGCTTAAGCGGTAAATACGAAAATATACTGGCATTCATTATTACATTAATTTCTGTTTTTATCGTTATTAAATTATTGGCAAAGTTTATTGACAAGTTATTTTCGCTCACAGCTCTGGGCTTATTCAATAAAATCGGGGGAATAATTTTTGGGATTGCAAAGATTACCTTGCTTATTAGTGTCCTGCTTCATTTTATCAATAAATTTGACAGTAAGAAAATGATAATTTCTGACAAAAACAGAGCTGAATCAAAATTAATAGAGCCCATTGAAAAAATTGCACCTGCCTTATACTCAGAATTTAAGAAAGATAATGATAAATTGAATTAGACAAACCATTCAATTTATCATTTAAGAAGACTTAAAATTTTGCGATTTTATCATAATTTCAAAATAATGCTTAGGTTTAGTGTCTATCTTAAGCCATTCAGATGTTATTTTTTCGTTGATATAAACGGCACACAGGGTATTGGAAATATGATATAAATTTCCCCTTTTTTCAGGGGGGCATGCATCTAAAATACCGGCCATTACACTCCATCGCACAGTTTCAGGTTCCAATGCATAATCATGCCAAACTATTATTTTACTTTCATCTTTTATCAACTTAAAAGCAGTTTTAGTATCCTTTACCAGGCTTTCGTAATGATGGTCTCCATCAATAAAGACCATATCAAATTGATGCAGATACGCAGTAAAATCAAAATAAAGGGAATTCCCTTCCAAATGCTTAACATTTTTTAGTCCGGTTGAAAAAACTCGATGCATTTTAACATAATCATCACTCTTACCTAATTCATAGATTTCATTATCAGGTAAATTAAGGCTAAAACAATCGGATACTATGTCAGCGACATTGGCCACACTCTCACCACGCCATGTTCCGATCTCAAAATAATTATTAACCTTATATTTAGAGGCAATTGCTTTCAAAAGTGCAATATCAATAGGTAAAGTAGCACCATCCAAATACGCATATGGATTTACTGTTTCGTTAAAATCCGGAAACAAATCAGTAATAGCTACCAATGGTAAGCCATTTGGTAAATTATATTTTTTACTTACATATTTCGCCCAAACACTTTCATTATCAATAATATGATTTAGCAAATAAGGATACCGGATTATCAAACCCAAGGCTTTTATGGCTTTTGAAAATTTATTCATGATTATTGATTGATTATTTTACTGATAATATTTCTTAAATTAGTTAATGGAAAATATGATTTCTGAATTTTTAAGTTCAACAGCTTTATTATCATCTATTTACTATTTTTAACAATTAAAGTGTTCTTTAAACTCAGTACATACAATTTAATATCTTTTACATTTGGGATTAAATCATATAAGCCCAAACCACTTTCTTTTTTAAAATAATATACCACTACCATTGAAGTAAATATATACGAAATACTTGTAACAACAGCTGCTCCGTAAAAACCAAATCGAGGTATTAACCAAAAACTTAATAATAATGTTACTATTAATCCTACAGATGATGCTTTAACCCCAATATAAAACTTACCGGTTCCTGAAAAATAATGGCCTATCAGAAGTAAAAAATTCCACAATATCACACCAGGAGCCAAAAATAACATAATTATATTTATATTTACAAACTCTTTTCCAAAAACAAAGCTATAAAATTCCGATGGTAGTAAAACCATAAAAATCATAATCAGAAGACTTATCAACAAACTAATTTTGGTTAATTTAGCAGTTAATTGCTGTGAAGTCTTATTATCAGTAGCGTTAACAATATGCGCATACTGAACCATAGCCATACTTCCACTAACCATCCAAACAGCTTCAGTGAGGGAAACTCCATTTGAATAAATACCCAATTGGCCTGCACCATAATATTTATCAAGTAAATAATAGCTCAACCGTGCATTAAGTAATGATATAATATGAGAAATCTGATTATAAAACCCAAGACTAAACATTGCAAATAATGTATCTTTCCAACTATCATTTTTTATCAATTGTTTATTTTTAGCATTCTTAAGCAATACTATACTTAATATAAAGCTAAATAAATAAGCCATATACAAAGCATTTATATATGCCATAACATCTATTTTCGCAACAATTATAAAAAAGAAAAACAATGCTAATAGAGTTATAACAGGCTGCACCAGATTTACAAAATTAGAAGTATTAACTTTTTCCTTTCCCAATAAAATATTTGCATTAATTGCTGCAAATGAGATAATTAATGAAAGCAAGCATATATGTCCGATAAATTCAGGGTTTACAATTTTTGTAAATGATAAAATAAAATAAAAAATCAAAGCTACAAACAGGCTCCAGATATAAGAAAGTGTGATTAATTTTCTCAAATTATAGCGGGGCGTTAGAAAGACGAGGGTTGCACCACCTGCAATATTTACAAAAATGAGAATTAAAGAAATAGTTGTAAGAACAATACTTTGCTCTCCTTTACCAAATTTTCCTAAATAACGGGAAACCAGAACCGCTATAAGTAAATTGCAAATAGCTGAAAGAAATTTTATTGAAAATGTATTTAAAATTTTATTTATCACTATTTTGTTCTGTTATTTTTTGATAAATAGTATGAAACGCTAATCCAACTTTTTCCTCAGAAAAACGCAGGGCATACTCCGTTAATTGCTTTTTATTATAATTTTTGTGATTGTCTATCATGTTATTCATAGCTTTTAACAAAGCTTCATCATCATTTGCGTCAATAAAAATACCGTATTCATTGCTAAGCTCATTTGCCAGTCCGCCGGCTTTTGTAGCTATTACAGCCAACCCACTCGCCAACGCCTCAGCTATCACAACTGAAAATGATTCAAAATTACTAAACATCAGTAAACAATCAGATTTTTGTAAGTAAGTTGCTATTTCATCTGTGGTTTTAGTCCCTTCGAATTGTATAAATGAATTGTAAACATTTAAGGTTTTAGCCATTTCTATATGGGAATCTGCATTTCCATCACCAATAATAATCAATTCAAAATCATTGCGAAATAAAGAAAGTTGATGTACCGTATTAATAATTCCGCTTATATTTTTCTGTTTATCATCCAAAGAAGATATATGTATGAAACTGGTTTTATCTGTATTTTTCCCATTTTTTTCGGGATTATAGAATATCTTATCAACTACATTTGGCACAATTACATAGTTTCCAAAGATTCCTGCATTCATCATAGCTTTTTGTAAATCCTCAGAAACAACAGTAATAAATTTTGCTTTCCGGGCAGCTATTCTGATTAAAAATTTCTGAAAAAAACTGATTTCATGAGGATCATCAGGCATATATGCAGTCCAGTGCTCGGTAAACAGGTATGGCAAGCTGTACAATTTACTTATAAGCAATGTGATAAAAGAACCCGGATAAAACACATTGGCATGTATTAAATCCGGTTTGCCAATTTTTTTAACAAGATATTTATATCCTTTTAAATATGCTATTGTATAAAAACAGAACTTTAAAATATTTCCTATGAAAGGAATTGATAAGCTTTTCCTGTTTATATATACTAAAAGATAAGGAATTTGATTTACTTCAGTAAATTCAATATGATATCGTGAATTTTCAGATGAATTTGAAAAAGCAACGTGTAACAGCATACAATTGGAGTATTTCGAAACTGCATGCAGATGCTTCTCCACAAAATTGCCCAACAAAGCTTGCTCCTTATTTGGAAACCATGATGAAATAAATAATATACGAAGTTTTTGCTGATTCATCATCTGAATAATAATAAGCAAACCTAATTATTTTTTTCGACTTTTTAATTCAATTTTATAAAAATTTACGTAGGTTTGCTGATAGCTATGACAAAAAGACTATTAATAGTAGACAATTACGATTCATTTACCTACAACCTTGTTCAATTGGTTGAAAAATGCGGTGTGAGTGATTATAGCATACAAAAAAACGACAACTTAAATTTTGCTGAAGCCGCTGATTTTGACAGCTTTCTGCTGTCACCGGGTCCGGGAATTCCGGCTGAAGCAGGTTTATTATGCGATTTGATTGCTAATTTTGCTCCGACAAAAAAAATACTCGGTGTATGCCTAGGACATCAGGCCATAGCCGAATGTTTTGGTGCAAAATTGATTCAAATGAATGATATTATGCATGGAATCGGTACTGAAACAAATATATTACCAAATGAGAATAATGATATTTTCAAAAATATCCCCAATAACTTTGTAGCTGGCCGCTATCATTCATGGATAGTAAGTCGTGTAGAATTCCCTGAAAGCCTTATTATAACTGCTACTGATAAGGAAAACCAAATCATGGCATTAAGGCATAAGCATTTTAATGTAGTTGGTGTTCAGTTTCACCCGGAATCATATATTACTAAATTCGGGTTTGATATTATCAGAAACTGGATCAGCTTATAATGAATCAATACGAAAAGTTGAGGATAGAAATATTCTCAAGAAAAAATGCCGGTTTAGTGATTTGGCGAATTAAAAATGGCACACATAACTCAGATTTTACTGATAAGGTATTAAATCCCTTATTTAAGTTACTCCAAGTACTATTTTCTTTACTTAGCAGGACTGTCCTCAAATACTTTACGCTACAAATCAAACTTTTTAAATAGCGGTGGCCTTGCGCAAGCAATACAGAAGATAGCGAAATTAAAAGGAAACATAAATGCAATAAAGTTTTTTTTCGCTACGGCTTGTATTGCGCTGGTATTTAAAAAGCGTAGATTTGAAGTAAAGGATTTGCAGACTAGAATTTTTCGTTCTTTTGTTTCATGACAAAAGAACATAAAAAAATTAAACCTTAACCTTTTCAGATTGATCACTTATTATGTAAAAATCAATTTTGCACCCTCATTTTTAACATTTAATAATAATTCTTTAGAAAATTCGTTTCATATATCGGTAAAAAAAATTAATTTTGCACAATGATAAAAAAACTGCTATACTTCGTTTTTGTAATTGCTTTATTTCAGTTTAGTTCATGCAGCAAATATCAGCGCTTACTTAAAAGTTCTGATTATGCCAAACAACTTGAATTGGCCATTAAATGCTACGAAAAACATGACTATTACCGTGCTTTACAATTATTTGACAATGTAATAGCCGTTTACAGGGGTAAAGAAGAAGCTGAGAAGATTCATTATTACTATGCTTACTGCTATTACGGTCAAAGCGATTATATTGTAGCCAGTTATCATTTTAAAAATTTTGCTAAAATTTTTCCTAACAGCAAATATGCTGAAGAATGCTTTTATATGAGTGCTTACAGCAAATATCTTGATTCACCGGCTTATACTCTGGACCAGACAAGTACACATGAAGCATTAAAGGAATTACAGCTATTTATCAATGCCTATCCAAAAAGTGATAAAGTTACTGAAGCCAATAAATTAATCGATAATTTACGCGCCAAACTTATTTTAAAAGCTTTTGAAATTGCCAAATTATATTATAAAACTGAATCTTATAATGCAGCTCAAATTGCTTTTACAAATATCTTAAAGGATTTCCCTGAAACTTCCTATCGCGAGGAGATTATGTATTATGTTGTGAGATCAAATTTTTACTATGCTAAAAATAGTATAGAAGAAAAGCAACAAGAACGTTATAAATCTGTTATAGATGCATACAATGCATTGATTAATGCTTTCCCTGAAACAAAGTATAAAAATGATGCAACTGATTTTTATAACAAAGCTACAGCCATTTACGTAAACAATTAATTATATATATAACCATGGATTTTAAAAAAATAAAAACGGAAACTACTGCTGTAACACGCAATACAACCGATTTTTACAAAAACACAAACAATGTGTACGAGAATTTATCTATTTTATCAAAAAGAGCTAATCAAATTTCAACTGAAATTAAAGAAGAGCTTCATAGTAAAATTCTTGAGTTTGCAACTCCAAATGACAATTTAGAGGAAATTTTCGAAAACAGAGAACAAATTGAAGTTGCTAAATACTATGAACATCTGCCAAAATCGACTTTATTGGCTATTAATGAATTTTTGAACGATAAAATTTATTTCAGAAATCCTGTTAAAGAAGCTTCAGGAAGTCAATTTTAATTCTAAAACATAAATTCAAAGGTATAAATGAACTGCAAAGGAAATTTATACCTTTTTTTATTTAATACAATTTCATAAAATGCTGAATGCAAAAAAAATACTACTTGGAATAAGCGGAGGAATAGCCGCTTATAAATCGGCTTATCTTATCAGAATGTTTGTTAAGGCCGGTGCTGAAGTAAAAGTAGTAGTTACGCCCAATGCCCTTCAGTTTATTGGAAAAGTTACACTTGAAACCTTATCAAAAAATAAAGTTTATGATCATGTTTTTGCTGAACAGAATGACTATTCAACTGAACATATTGCTTTAACCGACTGGGCCGATATATTTGTTATTGCACCTGCTACTGCTAATATTATCGGCAAATTTGCCAATGGAATAGCAGATGATGCCTTATCCACTTCATTTCTGGCATTCAATAAAGAAATATTTATTGCTCCGGCCATGAATACCAAAATGTTTGATCATTATAGCGTTCAGCTTAATATGGCATACCTGGAAGCCAAGGGCGTACATTTTATCAACTCCACTACAGGCGACCTTGCTTGCGGTTATGAAGGCAATGGTCGTATGGAAGAGCCTGAAAAAATTATTAAATACATTGAATCTTTTCTCGAAAGCAAAGCTGTTCTGAGAGGTAAACATGTTATGATTACCGCAGGCCCAACGTATGAAGCAATTGACCCTGTCCGTTTTATCGGGAATCATTCTTCAGGTAAAATGGGCTTTGCATTGGCAGAAGCAGCAGCTGAGCTTGGTGCTCATGTAACCTTAATTTGCGGACCCGTAGCTATTTCCACACATAATCCCTTAATAGAACGGATTAATATTGTTACAGCGAATGAAATGCATCTTGCCTGTAAGCAATTTTATAAAAATGCTGATATTATTATAATGGCTGCAGCTGTTGCAGATTATACCATAAGCAAACCGGCTGAAAAAAAAATAAAAAAATCAAAAGGAAATACTACGTTGGAACTTACACCAACCACTGATATTCTTGCTGAATTAGGAAAACTTAAAACAAAAAAACAGATACTTATTGGGTTTGCACTCGAAACCAATAACGAAACTGATAATGCATTAAAAAAGCTGCATAATAAAAACCTTGATTTTATCGTTTTAAATTCCCTGAAAGATAAAGGTGCAGGTTTTGCTCATGATACAAATAAAGTTAGTATTTTTGACAAAAAAGGAAAGGTACAGCATTTTGATAAAAAACCTAAAACTGAAATCGCCAGGGATATTATCAATTATGTGCTTAACATTCAATAATTTATTATGAGAAAATTTATTTTTAATATACTTCTTTTCTTACTACCGGTTTTAACATTTGCACAGGAATTTAATTGTAATGTTCAGGTTTCTGCACCTCAGATTCAGGGAACGGATCGTAGTGTTTATGATAATTTAAGAACTGCGCTTTATGAATTTATTAATAACAGAACATGGACCAATTATTCATTTAAACCGGAAGAACGTATTGAATGCAGTATCATTATTGTTGTTAGTGAAAGAATAAGTCAGGATGAATTCAAAGGCACCATTAACATCCAGCTCAGACGACCCATTTTCCATACTTCCTATAATACTGTTATGCTCAACTTTGTAGATAATGATTTTCAGTTTAAATATACAGAATTTCAAACCCTGGATTTTGTTGAAAACTCATTTACATCCAACCTTACTGCAGTGGTTGCCTTCTATTGTTATACTTTCCTGGGAATTGATTTTGATTCTTATTCATTGTATGGTGGTTCTCCTTATTTTGAAAAAGCACAAAACATTGTTAATCTGGCACAAAATGCGCCTGAAAAGGGCTGGAAATCCTTTGAAAGCCAGAAAAACCGCTATTGGATTATTGAAAATTTATTAAACAGTGCCTATAATTCAGTACGTCAGGCAAGTTACAGATATCATCGCTTAGGCCTGGATGCTATGTATGATAATCTGGAAACAGGAAGAACAGCCATAGCTGAAAGCATTGATTTACTCAAGAAAGCATATAGAGAAAAACCTGGTTTATACAGTATTCAGCTATTTATGGGCGCTAAATCAGATGAAATTATTAATATCTTCTCAAAAGCAGCACAGCAGGATAAAGTAAAGGTTATCAATAATCTGATTGAAGTAGACCCGGCTAATGCGAGCAAATATCAGGGAATGCTGAATAAAAACTAGTTATAATTTTATTTTTGAGAATTTCATTCGAAAAGTAAAAATTTATTATTCCACATCCTATAAAAAAATTTCACTTCTTAAATTTTCTTTTTTTATCTTTGTGTACTATCAAATCTGATTAAATGCTGTCACATTTATATATTGAAAATTATGCCCTTATAGAAAAGCTGGATATTAACTTATCTTCAGGTTTTTCGGTAATTACCGGAGAAACAGGTGCCGGGAAATCCATCATAATTGGTGCAGTATCTTTAATATTGGGACAACGGGCTGATACAGCTGTATTGCTGAATAAATCTACAAAATGTATAGTCGAAGGCAGCTTCGATATCAGCAAAATTATGCTGAATGATTTTTTCGCATCCAATGAACTGGACAATGAAAATCCCTGTATTTTAAGAAGAGAAATTACACCAAACGGCAAATCCAGGGCTTTTATAAACGATACTCCCGTAAATCTCATGCAACTCAAGGAAATTGGCGAAAGATTGGTTGATATCCATTCCCAGCATAACGCGCTTACGCTTAATAATTCTGAATTTCAGATGGCTGTAGTAGATAATATGGCCGGAAACAGTGAATTGTTAAAACAATACACTCAGGAATTCAGGCTATATCAGGAGTTAAAGCATGAATTGGCTGATTTAAAGGAAAAAGAAAAGCTTGCCAATACCAACCGCGATTATCTGCAATTTTTATTTGATGAACTGGATAATGCTGCGTTAAAAGCTGAAGAAGAGGAAGAAATCACCAAAGAACTGGAGCTGCAGAACAATGCCGAAGAAATAAAAACAGCTTTGTTTAAAACTATTGCAACCATTTCACAATCCGAAATTAATGTGTTGGCTCAACTCAATGAATTACAATCACAAATCAGCAAAATTGTGACCTATCACCCTCAGATAAAAGAAATAGCAGTGCGTTTGCAAAGTTGTATTATCGAACTCAAAGATATTGGTAACGAAGCAGAAACAATTGAAGAAAAAGTCAACTTTGATGCTGCTATGCTGGAACAACTCACCCAACGGCTCGATTTAATCTATCGTCTGGAAAAGAAACACAGTGTAAATACTGTTACAGAACTTATTGAAATTTACAATAAAATTTCGGATGAATTGTTACTGATAGCCTCATTTGAAGATAAAATCCTGGTTACCGAAAAACTATTGCAGCAGCAATATAATAAGGTAAAAGAAATTTCAACTACACTATGCCAAAAACGTAAACAGATTATTCCAACTATTGAAACCACAATAAAAGATATTCTGTTTAATCTGGGCATGGAAACTGCAGTGTTAAAGATTGCATTATCTGAAACTGATGCTTTTTCGACCAATGGAATCAATGATGTAATATTTTTATTCAATGCAAACAAAGGCGGGGAATTAAGAGAACTCTCCAAAGTAATATCAGGTGGCGAATTATCAAGGCTGATGCTGGCAATAAAATCCATCATTTCTAAACAAAATATGCTTCCGACTGTTATTTTTGATGAAATTGACAGTGGAGTATCGGGTGACATCGCCGGTAAAGTCGGTTTGATTATGAAAAAAATGGCTGCAGATATGCAATTGATTGCCATAACTCATTTACCTCAAATTGCTGCCAAAGCTGATGTACACTATTTTGTCACAAAACAAACAGACGATAAAAGAACACTTTCATTGATAAAACAATTAAACGGAGAAGAAAAAATAATAGAAATTGCCAAAATGCTGAGTAATGAAAATGTAACAATTTCAGCAATGGAAAATGCTAAGGAATTAATGCGGAATTAGAGTACTTGGAGTACTTAGAATACATAGAGTACTTAAAGTTAATTTTCATAGTAAGGATTGGTAGTCTTTGTTTCTTAGAGGTGAAAAAATATTGAAATAGTTGAATAGCAAGTAAAAATCAAAAATCAAAGTTATGTACAATCTGTTAAAAGGGAAAAAAGGAATCATTTTCGGAGCATTGAACAATAAGTCAATAGCATGGAAAGTGGCTGAACGTGCGCATGATGAAGGCGCTGTATTCGTATTAACCAATACTCCTGTTTCTATCCGTTTGGGTGAAGTAGAAGAACTGGCTGTAAAATGCAATTCAAAGCTTATTCCTGCTGATGCCACAAGTGTTGCTGATATAGAAAACCTTTTTACACAATCCATGGAAATATTGGGTGGTAAAGTAGATTTTGTATTACACTCCATTGGAATGTCACCCAACGTAAGGAAAAAACTTCCTTATGATAATTTGGATTATGATTATTACCAGAAAACAATGGATATTTCTGCAATTTCCTTTCACAAAGTAATGCAGGTTGCCAAGAAAATGGATGCCATCAACGAATGGGGTTCTGTACTGGCATTATCTTATATAGCTGCACAGCGCACACTTTTCGAATACAATGATATGGCTGATGCTAAGGCAGCTCTTGAATCAATAGCCCGTAGTTTTGGATACATTTACGGACGCGAGAAAAAAGTACGTGTTAATACCATTTCCCAATCCCCTACCCTAACAACAGCCGGTAGCGGTGTAAAAGGCATAGACGGACTGATGGATTTCACAGAACGTATGTCGCCACTGGGTAATGGTACTGCCGATGAATGTGCTGATTTCTGTATTACCCTATTTTCAGACTTAACCCGTAAGGTAACCATGCAAAACCTCTACCACGATGGAGGTTTCTCAAGCATGGGTATGAGCCAGCAGGCCATGTTACAGTACAACAAGAGTTTTGATGAGTGCGACTGCGATATAGCTGATAAAATCAGGGGAGTTATCAAATAAATTTGGTGATTTGTTGAATTATTAAATTATTGAATCCCTTTTAAGAGAAATTTTCTAATCTAAAAAAATAAAATACCTCTTTCCGGAATGTATTATATTTATCCTCAATTGTTTGTAAATAAATAAAATTATTTGTTGAAAATTATTTTGTTAAAATATAAATATTAGGATTTTTTGATGTATATTTGTATTACTAACTGAATAAAGTTAATTGCTAAAAACTATAATCGGGAGATTACAAGTTTTTTAATATTTATAAATTTAATACTAATTAAATTAATTCAAGAAAAAGTAAAATTTATGAAGTTTTGTTTCAATTAAAGTTAATTCTTTAATTGTATATTTTTCCTGACGGAGATATGAATAATTAATTTATTCAATTGATAAAAGCCTGTATATCTGACAATAAAGATTACAGGCTTTTTTATTATTTCATTATTTTAAAGATATTATTATTCAATTATATTAATCTATAATTACGGATCAAGACGAAAAGTTGAGGAGTTAATTTATTTAGGCAAAAATATTAGCTAATCTGAACAAGAAAAAAGAGATATTTCTTACCCCTCTAAAAGAAGCTCTAAACGCTTTGATTTTAGCATT
>JAPLDQ010000042.1 GCA_026391675.1 Bacteroidota bacterium | reverse complement strand
TGTTATTGTTGTATAGGCACCCTTGCATATTGTATCTGTTTCAACCGCAATCATTGGAACAGGTATCGGGAATATATCAACGCTCTTGGTTAATGAATCTTTACATCCATTAATGTCTTTTACTATTACTTTATAGGTTGTATAATTTATTGGTTTTACAATAGTATAAGCTGTTGTATCTGTATTATCCCATAAATAACTAACACCGCCACTTGCTGTTAACATCGTGCTGTCGCCTTTGCAAATATTGGTATCTCCTGTAATCTGAATTACCGGTAATGGGAAAATCTGTGCAATAGCTGTGGAAGAATCGCTGCATCCATGCAGATCTGTTACTTTAACATGATATGTTGTTGTTGTCAGCGGTGCAACTCTGGTTGAAGCATTGGTACTCCCGGTATTCCAGAGATAACTGACACCTCCGCTTGCAATTATTGTGGTTGTATCACCAATACAAGCTGTTCCATTGGTTGTAACTATAGTGGGTAAAGGATAAAAAGCCAGGGAAACCGTATCTTTTGATGTACATCCACGTGGATTTTTTGCAGTTAGTATATAATTACCTATATCAGCTGTTGTAGTATTTGGCCTGACAGTATTCTGATGTATACTGTCAATAAAACCGTTTGGCCCCGTCCATCTGTAATATGGCATTCCGGGTAGTGAACAATTCAGTTTAAAGGTATCACCGGGACAAATTGGAGAGTTAGTGGTTGCAGTTGCAATAATGCCTGAATCAACTGCAACTGTTTTAAATATTGCACTTGATACACATGGAGTGTTACCCATAGTTGTTACAACACAACCATAAGTTGTAGTTGCTGTGGGACTGACAATAAGTCGTTGAGTTGTTGCACCTCCTGGTGACCAAACATAACCAAGCGCTCCAGGTGGGGCATACAGCGTATCAGGTTTACCCATGCATATTGTATCAGGTTTAACAATACCATTAAGATTCAAACTATCCATGGAACTGGTAATCTGAAATGGTCTGCATTCACAGTCTAAGTATGCATATCCCCAGTGAGCACCGGGAGAACAATCTGAAACAGTAAACCGAATTGTAACATTCTGACCAACATATCCTGATAAGTTAACACTTATTGGAGTCCAGGGTTTGAAATATACAGTCGAATTTGTAGAAGATTGTGTAAATGCAACACTTGGCAATGCTACGGAATAAATCCCGCATGAAATGGTAGCACCGTTTTGATCAAATAAATCTATCTGGAAAAAGGGTTGTTGATAGTATGGATGTCCTCCTGTCATCAGAACAACCGCATAATGATAAATAAAATTTGTATTTGTACCAACCGTAAAAGTCTGTTCAACTGATGCGCCATCATAAGTTTCATAGGTTCCAACATCTCCTATTTTTAACGATTTTGCACCACTATAAACCTCATTAAAAAAACCATAAGGATCTGTTCCTGATGTAACTATAGTAAAATTTGGATCAGATGTATTATTAAATGTAACAGGAAAATATACAGGATGAGGAGCCGTTGTAACTCCATCATATTCTTGACCTAATGTTGCAAACCATCCGGCATAATCATTTTCAAAACCAAGATTTGTACAAGGAGGCTGTGTTGGTGATGAAATTACAGATAATTGAAACGTACCAAAATTTGTGGCTCCCTTACCCCAGAAACGAATATAAACCAACATATACATTGGTAATCCTATCTGATCAATTTGCGGCATATATCTATCAGGATATGCAGGATTTGTTGTTTCAGCATATCCACTTGCCTTATCATCATTACATGCAATTAATGTTAAGCTACCACATCCTCCGGTATATATAGCCATAGCACCATTTGTCATTGAACCTGATTTTGAATCAAAAATTAAATGTCCACTCGATGAAACCATAACAGCGAACCATACATCACCACCTATAGGTGTTCCGCAAGATGGTGCGGTAACAGCTGAAACAGTAGCATTGAAATTATCATAGGTTGTATAAAAATTGGTTGTAGTAGGTGTTATAAAAATAGCGCCCGAACATTCATCATTTGCTGGTGGTGGCGGTGGTGCAGATTTAGTAATTCCATATCCAGAAATAGGAATTATTATACTTATAAATAATATAATAACTGAGAAAAATACGATATTCCGATACGATTCAAATGTCTTCATAGTATTAAATGTTATTGTTCTATATTATAGTACCTCAAATAGATTTATTTTATTCATTAATCCCTTTATAAACAAAAGTTAATTCCTTTAAAATATATATGTTGTAAAAGTACTAATTATACTATTGACAAAAAATAATTAGATTTTGTTGCTTAAATAATAAATTTTAACAAAATAAAAATAAAAAAGGTTGTCAAAACTGACAACCTTTAAATTTTATTTACTTATTAATTAATTTATTAAAGTTACTGTTCCAATTTTTTCAAAGGGTTCTTCGTAACCATTATCTATCTTTAAGTAATAAATATATGCTCCTGATGGTACAAATTCTCCATTAAACCTGCCATCCCATCCTTGTTCCTTTTCTGTTGTTTCAAACAGTAGTTGTCCCCAGCGATTGTAAATTGCAAAATAATATGATTTTGTAATTACTATTTCTCCTATCGGCTTGAATACTGAATTATAACCATTGGGTGTAAATGCATTGGGAACATATATTACATTGCAATTTCTTACTGACTGTTGAATTGAAATATATTCAGAACAGAGAATATTATTATAGGTATTACCTACGTTTACTGTGTATATTGTATTTACCAATGGCCGTACAGAAATTGAAGGTGTGGTTTCTCCGGTATTCCACGAATAAACGGATCCTCCACTGGCTGTTATCGTTGTGTAGGCGCCCTTGCATATTGTATCTGTTTCAACCGCAATCATAGGAACAGGTATCGGGAATATATCCACGCTCTTGGTTAATGAATCTTTACATCCATTATTGTCTTTTACTATTACTTTATAGGTTGTATAATTTATTGGTTTTACAACAGTAAAAGCTGTGGTATCAGTATTATCCCACAAATAACTAACACCGCCACTTGCTGTTAACATTGTACTGTCTCCTTTACAAATATTGGTATCTCCTGTAATCTGAATTACCGGTAATGGAAAAATCTGTGCAATAGCTGTGGATGAATCGCTGCATCCATGCATATCGGTTACTTTAACATGATAAGTTGTTGTTGCTAAAGGTTTAACTTTGGTTGTAGCAGTGGTACTCCCGGTATTCCAGAGATAACTGACTCCTCCGCTTGCAGATATAGTTGCTGTATCACCTATACATGCTGTTCCATTGGTTGTAACTATAGTGGGTAAAGGATAAAAAGCCAGTGATACCGTATCTTTTGATATACATCCCCGTGGATTCTTAGCGGTCAGAATATAATTACCGATAGCAGCCGTTGTTGTATTTGGTCTGACAGTATTCTGATGTATACTGTCTATAAAACCGCTTGGCCCCGTCCATCTGTAATATGGCATTCCGGGCAATGAACAATTTAGTTTTAAAGTATCTCCCGGACAAATTGGAGAGTTAGTGGTTGCAGTTGCAATAATGCCTGAATCAACTGCAACTGTTTTAAAAATTGCGCTGGAAACACATGGAGTGTTACCCATAGTTGTTACAACACAGCTATAGGATGTTGATACAGTGGGACTAACAATAATCCGCTGAGTTGTTGCACCTCCTGGTTGCCAAACGTAGCCAAGTGCTCCTGGTGGTGCATACAGCGTATCAGGTTTACCCATGCATATTGTATCAGGTTTAACTATACCATTAAGATTCAAACTATCCATAGAACTGGTAATCTGAAATGGTTTACATTCACAGTCTAAATAGGCATACCCAAAATGGCCTGTAGGAGAACAATCTGAAACAGTAAATCTTATTGTAACATTTTGATTTACATAAGCAGATAAATTAACACTAATGGTAGTCCAGGGTTTATAAAAAACAGTAGAACTACCGGGTGCAGGTGTAAACGCAACACTTGGCAATGCTACAGAATAAATACCACAAGATATAGGACTTCCTCCCTGATCAAATAAATCTATCTGAAAAAAGGGTTGCTGGTAATAGGGATGCCCACCTGTCTCAAGGACAACAGCATAATGATATATAAAATTTGTATTTGTTCCAACTGTAAAAGATTGTTCTACAGAAGCTCCGTCATAGGTTTGAGCAAGTAATGTTTCACCAATTTTTAATGATTTAGCCCCACTATAAACTTTTGGGAAACCACCATAAGCATCTGTTCCTGAAGTTACTATTGTAAAATTCGGATCTGATTGATTATTAAAGGTAATGGGATAATAAATTGGGTGAGGTGAACCAACAGGAGCATCAAATTGCTGTCCTAAACTTGTAAACCAGCCTGCATAATCATTTTCAAAACCCAAGTTAGTACAAGGTGGTTGGGTTGGTGAATATACAACAGTTAACTGGAATGTCCCAAAATTAGTAGCTCCTTTGCCCCAGAAACGGATATAAACCAACATATACATGGGTAATCCAATTTTATCTATTTGTGGCATAAAGACATCTGAATATCCATAACCATTTACAGCCTTATCGTCATTACAAGCAACTAATGTCAAACTACCGCATCCACCGGTATATATAGCCATTCCACCATCCGTCATTGAGCCAACCTTTGAATCAAAAATAAGATGACCACTGGAAGAAACCATAACTGCAAACCATACATCACCTCCTATAGGTGCTGCACATCCCGGAGCAGGCATTCCTGTAGAAACTGTTGCATTAAAATTATCGTATGTTGTATAGGAGTTGGTTGTAGTTGGAGTTATAAAAATAGCACCCGAACATTCATCATTTGCTGGTGGTGGCGGTGGAGCAGATTTAGTAATTCCATATCCAAGAATCGGTGTTATCATACTTATTAACAGTATTATAACTGAGATAAAGACTTTCGACTGCTGAAACTTAATATTCTTCATAGTTTAAAATATAACTAAAAATTTAAAAATTACTATTTCTCTCTAAAACAGAAAAAAATGTTTAAATAATATTTGCAAAAATAACAAATATATAATTAAATGTATGACAAAAATAATTGATTAAGTGGTGCCTGAGATAATAAGTTTTTTACAAAAATACAAAAAAGCTGGTCAAAAACTGCAAATTAATGATTTTTATGGTTCCAAAAATTGATTAAAACTTGTGAATTAAAAAGCAATAATTAACTACAAATATAACAAATACATCAATATTTTGTTATATTTGTATTGAAAAACTTTAATTTTGCTGTAAATAAATTTATAATGAGAAAAATCAGCCTTTTATTATTTTTTGGAATCTTTTCTTTTTCTTATTTTTCCTGCAGTAAAGATAATAGTGAAACTATTCCAAATGTATTTGTTAATTTAAATATCCAACCCAATTCAACTTTTTACCAAAGGCTAAACATTGTTGGAGGATGGGAATATATTACAGGAGGCTATAATGGAATTATTGTTTATCGCCAAAGTCAGGATGTTTTTGTAGCTTTTGACAGGGCTTGTCCTTATGATTACAAAAATGGATGCAGAATAGTTGTTGAATCATCATATACAACAGCAATTGATTCATGCTGTGGATCAAGGTTTTTAATAAATGATGGTTCTCCCTTTAAAGGTCCTGCATCTGTTTCTCTTAAACAGTATAAGGCATATTACGACGGAAATTATTTACATATAAGTAACTGATAAATATTGACATAAAAATTGAAACATTCTTTTTAGCATTAGTTCCAATTTCCCAATATTTTATTAAATTTTAATGTTTCCTGATAAAATTAATATTACCTGAAATTTATTTTCAACCCCAGATTCAGTCCGATTGAACCAAAAGCATAGGATTGTTTTAATGCTTGGTTTGGTGATGTATCCGGAATAGTTGTTAAAGGTGTTGATAACAAAGTTTCATAAAAATTTGTTTGCCTTTGTTTAACTGTAAGGGATGCAAGACTATTAACCCCTTGTAAAGTATACTCAGTAATCACACTTTTATCAGGTGAATAAGTCATATTTAACATATTAAACTCAGCAAAAAATGAAAGAATTTCATTGATTCTAAAAGCACATCCCAATGTTGCATTAAATCCAACAGCTATACTTCCGCTAAATTCTTCTTTCTGATAATTGGAAGTTGTAATTACAGAGTCTGGCATTCCAGGTGTTAGAATTGTATTTGTTAAAGTAGTGGATACTTCTCTGGTGAATGATGCAAACCCAATAGTCATTCCAAATTTTGCGTATGGATTTACCACCTCTAAGCCGGCAGATACGATTATCGAAGGATTTATCATAAATAATGAAGGCTTATAAGTTATATCAGTAGTATTTTGTAAATAGCTCGAACCAGGAACCAGAACAGTTTTTGAATCAAGCGTAGAAACTGATTTTGCACCTAATAAATAAGTTGCACCCAATTCAAATCCAAAATTTCCATTAATCATATAACCGCCACCAAGTTTAAAACATAATCCTTTACCCATTGAAACGTTTATTTGATTTTCTGTTGTAAAACCTATTGTATCAATGGTTTTATCAGTAAAACCGTTAATGGTTTGAGATCCTAAATTCAGACCATATCCTGTAGAAACATAAATAAAAAAACCACTAACTGATTCTTCTCCCTTAGCCTTTAAACTTTTCCATTTTTTAGTAGTTTCCTGATTTTCATCAATTTTCAGAATAAACTTTTTGTCAGAAGAATAATTTGACGGAATGATTAGTTTTCTTTCAGTAAAATCTAATTTAGACTTAATTCCCAGGCTTTCCTTAAAGCTCATTTGTGAAAAAGTAAAATTTGCTACAAATGTCATCACAATTAATAAAAAAAGATTTTTTTTCATGTGTTATTATTTTTGTTTTTTAATTCCTTTTGTTTTTTAAAAACTAATTCTCAAACCTAAATTTAAACCAATACTACCAAAAGAAATCGATTTCTTTAAAGCCGGAGATGGCATATCCTGAGTTAGCGCAGTATTAGGTTTTAAAATTTCATAATATTCTATTTGTTTTTGACTAACTGACATCGTTGATAACTGATCTACACCATCCACTGTGTAAGAATTCAATTCACTTTTTGTAGGAGCATAAGATAAACTAACCAGATTTACCTCTCCAAAAAATGACAAATTGCTGTTAATCTCAAATGCACATCCAATTGCAGCATTGAAACCAATGGCAATTCCTCCGTCAAATGTTCTGGAAGATGCTGTTTTTGAAGTAATTGTTGTATCTGTCATCGAATAAAATGCTGTAGAAGTATTATTTTCCTCCATTTTATATGATCCAAACCCCAAAATCATACCAAATTTAGCGTAGGGATTAATTCCCTCCATGCCTGATGAAATGATAATTGAAGGATTTATTCTGAACATATTTGCTGAAAATATTTTTTCATCAACCGTGGTAGTAGTAACAGGAAATGTAGTTGTGCTGATATTTACATTTGTATGTGTTCCTGTTGATTTGCCTCCTATTAAATAAGACATTCCCAGTTCAAATCCAAAATTGCTGTTAACCATAAAACCCAGACCCCAGTTAATACAAAGTCCTTTGCCCATAGAAACACTTACTTGTTCTTCAGATGTAGGAATTGTAATATCCATTCCTAATATATTCATTGTTGAATCATTTTTAATAGAAACCCCATCTATATTTTCACTGTTTTGTCCCAAGCCATAGCCTAATCCAAAATAAGCGTAAATACCTCCATCAGATGAACCGCCTCTGCTTCTTCCACGACTTCTTCTGCGTGAGCGCATCATATCATTTTCTTCGTCTGATATCAGGAGTTTGCTATCATTTGTCTTAGGAATAAAAATGTTTAATCTATTCTGAATGTTTATATTATCCTGAATAAAATCAACATTGCTTTTTTTGATTTTAACCTCATTAAAACTAATTTGAGAAAAAACATTACCATAAAAAATGGAACAAAATGTCAGTAAAAAAAATATCTTTTTCATATGTTATTAATTTAATTATTTATTTGTCAAATAGCTTGTCCCGATTTATCGGGAGAATACGCCATAATAACATTCTCGGTTTGAATGAACATTATTCTTATGGCTATTTCATAGAATTGTTATTGCATATTTATTAATTTATCAAAATAATACTGCAAATATATTTCTTTTTTTATTAACTCAAATAAATTCTGTTAAAATTCTAACATTAATAGTAATTTTTGTTTTAAAAGTTATCATTGATTTAACAGATGTTTTAAGAATTCATACAAAGAGAAAAACTTAAAAATTTAAAAAACTTTAGACAACATAGAAATTTCGCTTGTTATTTTTTATAATTTTGGAAGCTATTTAAAAATTTAACAGCTTTAATGGAAAATTATATTGTTTCAGCCCGAAAATACCGCCCTATTACTTTTGATACTGTTGTTGGGCAAACATCTATTACAAATACCCTGAAAAATGCCATTAAAAATAATCATTTAGCACAGGCCTTTTTGTTCTGCGGACCACGTGGTGTTGGGAAAACTACCTGTGCAAGAATATTAGCTAAAACTATTAATTGCAGACAGATTTCAGAAAAATTTGAAGCTTGCGATGTTTGTGAATCCTGTCTGTCGTTTAACAATTCATCTTCATTTAACATCTATGAATTAGATGCTGCTTCCAACAATTCAGTTGAAGATATTCGCAGTTTGGTAGATCAGGTAAGAATTCCGCCTCAGGATGGAAAGTATAAGGTTTATATTATTGATGAGGTTCATATGTTATCCCAGAGTGCTTTTAATGCTTTCCTTAAAACGTTGGAAGAACCACCTGCATATGCCAAGTTTATCCTTGCCACTACTGAAAAACATAAGATTATCCCAACAATTTTATCACGTTGCCAGATATTTGATTTTAAAAGAATAAAGATAGAAGATATCGCCCATCATCTTGCTTATGTTGCTGAAAAAGAAAATATTACAGCTGATGCTGATGCATTGCATATTATTGCTCAAAAAGCTGATGGTGCTTTGCGCGATGCCCTTTCTATATTTGATCAATTGGTTAGTTTTGCCGGACAGCACCTTACATACCAAGCTGTTATTGAAAATCTGAATGTTTTAGACTACGATTATTATTTTAAACTAACTGACTATTTTCTTCAAAATGAAATACCTGATAGTTTACTCCTTTTCAACGAAGTAATTGAAAAAGGATTTGATGGACAGCATTTTATCATCGGACTGGGAGAACATCTCCGTAATTTGCTGGTATGCAAGGATGTAGCAACTATTAAGTTGATGGAGATTGGCGAAAGTTTAAAGGTAAAATATAATGAACAAGCATTAAAATGTTCTGTTCCATTTCTGTTTAAATCTTTAGAAATTATTAATCAATGCGATTTAAATTATAAGATCAGTAATAACAAACGCTTAAGTATTGAAATTATGCTGATGCAAATCAGTTCTTTAAATCAAACTAATCCCGGAACAGAACCATCTAAAAAGCACGAAATATTGACCACCAAGCAGGATGTTAAGCCTAAAATTGAAGCAAATCTGCCTATAGTTGAAGTTGCAAAACATGAAGAAACATCAGGTCAACCAGAATTAAAAGTTGAGGAGGTAAAAGCTATTCCAGTAAAAAAAGCTGAAACTTACAGTAATATTTCAGTTAAAGAAATGATGAATGTTGGCTTAAGTGATAAGGCTAAAAATACATCAGAGACAACAGCAACGGTTCATGAACCGGAAACCCAATATGAAATTACCCAACAAGATTTTGATTTAATTTGGTCAGAATACCTTGTTTCCATTCAGCTAAATTCCCCAAGTTTATATGTTACGCTGAGCAAAAACAAACCTACAATCATTGAAAATACAATTAATCTAACTATTGATAACAAAATACAGGAAACCGAGATAAAACATAAAAAAGGAGAAATGCTTGAATTTTTAAGAATGAAGTCAGGAAATAAAGCATTGCAAATTGAAACACAGATAATTGCCATTGAAAAAGCAAATGATATTGCTTATACTGATAATGATAAATTTAAAAAAATGGCTGAAAAAAATCCTGATATCATCAGATTAAAAGATGAACTAAATCTGGAATTAGAATTTTAAAATAAACACCTATTAATAATTAAACATAAACATATGAAAATTAGATTTTTAAGTTTCTTGCTGGCAACATTTATGCTATCAAGTTTATTCGGGCAAGATGCAAAACTTGACCTCAGCAAACCCATACCTGTTGACCCAAAAGTCAGAACAGGAAAGTTAGACAACGGATTAAGATATTATATCCGTCAGAATAAAAAGCCGGAAAAACGTGTTGAACTAAGATTGGCTGTTAATACAGGTTCAATTATGGAAACAGATCTTCAACAAGGGCTGGCACATTTTACTGAACATATGTGTTTTAATGGAACAACACATTTCCCTAAAAATGAATTGGTTAACTTTTTGCAAACCATAGGTGTTCGCTTTGGTGCCGATATAAATGCTTATACCAGTTTTGATGAAACCGTTTATATGCTCCAGATCCCTACTGATAAAGAAGGATTACTTGAAAAAGGTTACCAGGTAATTGAAGATTGGGCCCATAATGTTACATTTGATGGTAAGGAAATCGATAAGGAAAGAGGTGTTATTACAGAAGAATGGAGATTAGGTTTAGGTGCAAATGACAGAATGCGTAAAAAATATTTCCCTATAATATTTAAGGGTTCAAAATATGCTGACAGAATTCCGATTGGAACGTATGAAAATTTACAAAATTTTAAACATGAAGTCTTGCGTGAATTTTATCATGACTGGTATCGCCCAGATTTACAAGCTGTTATTATTGTTGGTGATGTAAATTTAGATTCAGCAGAAGCTAAAATCAGACAACATTTCGGAGGAATAAAAGGACCTGAAAACCCAAAAACCAGAGTTGCTTTCGATTTACCTTCGAATAAAGAACCATTAATTGCCATTACTACTGATAAAGAAGCAACCGGAAATATGGCCATGATATTTTACAAACACCCTCATTCAGTTAAAAAACTTATAGGTGACTATAAAGAATACTTAATGGAAGAATTATATACCGGTATGTTAAATGCCAGATTATCAGAACTTGCATTAAAACCGGATGCCGTATTTATCGGTGCATCTACTTCCTATGGTCAATTTTTAGCCCGGAGTGGTGATGCTTATAGTTGTTATGTAGCTGCCAAAGAAAACCAAATTGACAAATCACTGGAATTAATTTTAACTGAGAATGAAAGAGTTAAAAAATACGGTTTCCTTGAAAGTGAATTCGAAAGACAAAAAGAAGAGATTCTCAGCAGAATGGAAAAATCTGCAAAAGAAGCCGACAAAACTGAATCAGCAAATTTTTGCTCAGAATATGCAGATAACTTTTTATCCGACGAGCCAATTCCAGGTATCAAAAACGAATTAAAATTCACTAAAAAATTATTACCTGAAATATTATTATCTGATATAAATGCTTTGGCAAAAAAATGGGTTTCTGACGACAATATAGCGCTGGTAATAACTGCTCCTGAAAAAGAAGGCGTTAAAGTTCCAACACAGGAACAGGTTCTTACTATTATTAAAGATACAAGAAACAAACAAATTGAACCCTACGTTGATAATTTTAAAACTGAGCCTTTATTATCAGAAGACTTAAAAGGATCAAAAATAATTAATAAAAAAGAAAATAAAGATTTAAACTTTACAGAGCTTACATTGGCAAATGGTGTTAAAGTTGTTTTGAAATCGACTGATTTTAAAAATGATGAAATCTTAGTAACAGCTTCCAGTCCGGGTGGTCATTCATTGTATCCTGACAAGGATTTTATTTCAGCTAATTTTTCAAGCCAGATAATTGATCAAAGTGGTATTGGTAATTTCGACAATGTACAATTGGAAAAGAAATTAAAGGGAAAAGTTGTACAGATAAGTCCTTATATTTCTGATATAAAAGAAGGATTTACAGGAAGTTCTACACCAAAAGACTTTGAAACTTTATTGCAGTTAACTTATTTATATTTTAAAGCGCCACGTAAAGACACTTCAGCTTTCAGAACTTTTGCTTCACAGATGAAAAATCAGTTAAAGTTCGTCAAAGCTAATCCTCAATTTGCTTTTTACGACACATTATACAAATCATCTTACCCCGGTGCAAAAAGATTGATTATTCTTCCAACAGAGCAACAAATTAACCAGATTGAACTGGATAAAGTGTACCAGATTTATCAGGATAGATTTGCTGATGCCAGTGATTTCACTTTTGTATTTGTTGGTAATTTTGATATAGATTCTATTACTCCTATGATAGAAAAATATTTAGGTAGTTTGCCATCAACCAAGAGAAAAGAAACATGGAAAGATGTAAGTCCTGAATTTGCCAAGGGTATAACCGAAGTTAGTTTCCATAAAGGAACTGAAAAACAAGGTATGGTTGGATTATTAATGTCAGGTAATTTGGAATGGAATGATAAAAACAAACTTTGTATCGGATTATTGCAGGAAATAATGGATATTAAGCTGGTTGAAGTAATTCGTGAAAAAATGAGCGGAGTTTATAGCCCACAAGCAAGTATGAGTTTAGAACACTATCCTAAAACTGAATATAATTTAATGGTAATGTTTGGCTGCGCTCCAAAAAGTGCTGATAAACTTACTAAAGCTGTGTTTGGTATAATGAAAGACATTTTGAAAAAAGGACCAACTCAGATTGATTTTGACAAAGCAAAAGAAACCTTAATCAGATCAAGGGAAACCAATATTAAGAAAAATAATTACTGGTTAAATAAACTGGAATCAGCTTATTTTGATGGAGATGATATCAACCAGGTATTAACCTTTGAACAAAGAATTAAAGCAATTACAATTGATGATTTAAAACAACTTGCTCAAAAATGCTTCACAAAAGACCATTATGTAAGGGTAGTTTTAATGCCGGAAGAAACTAAATAATAAAATAGTTAATCGGGTAAATCAGTCGTTTTATCTGTAAAAGAACAGATATTAACTAATTTTTTAAAAAAACTTGTTTGAAATGTTTAATTTTGGACAAGTTTTTTTATTTGCAATAATAAGAAAATTAAATTCATAATTTTTATTAATTAATCTTTTAAAATTAAATGAGAAACAAATTAAGACTATTTTGTATTGCTTTGATAAGCATTTCAATTTTTATTGTCAGCATTGAGAAAACCAATGCACAAAAGCAGTATACTTATGAAACTGTTGCCGGAGATCCGCTGAAAGCAAGGATTTACACACTCGAAAATGGGTTAAAGGTTTACATGACCGTATATAAAGATGCTCCAAGAATACAAACTTATGTTGCAGTAAGAGTTGGGAGTAAAAACGACCCACATGAAACCACAGGTCTGGCACATTATTTTGAGCACATGATGTTCAAAGGGACACCTAATTATGGCTCAAAAGACTGGAAAAATGAAGCTCCTCTTATTGCTAAGATTGATTCATTATTCGAAATTTACAGATTATTAAAAGATGATGCACAACGCAAAGAAATGTATCATTTAATTGACAGTATCTCTTATATTGCATCAACTTTTGCAATCCCTAATGAATATGATAAATTAATGTCAGCAATTGGTGCTGATGGTACCAATGCTTTTACTTCGCTGGAACAAACTGTTTATGTAGAAGATATTCCTTCCAATCAGATAGAAAACTGGGCAACCATTCAGGCTGAACGCTTTAGTAATCCTGTATTACGTTTGTTCCATACTGAACTGGAAACTATTTATGAAGAAAAAAACATGACGTTAACCAATGATGGTCGTAAAATTTATACTGCTGTTTTGGAAGGATTATTCCCAAATCATCCTTACGGAACACAAACTACCATTGGAACACAAGAACATATTAAAAATCCTTCCATGAAAAATATCAGGGAGTTTTTTGCAAAATATTATGTACCAAATAATATGGCAATCTGTATGTCAGGTGATTTTGATCCTGATTATGCCATTAAAGTAATTGACGCAAAATTCGGCGGGATGAAAAGATCTGAAGTACCTGCCTTTACATTTACAAAAGAACAACCATTAACATCACCGGTTGTAAAAGAAGTTTTTGGTACTGATGCTGAAAGCATTACACTTGCTTACCGTTTCCCAGGTGCAGGTTCAAGAGAAGCTGATGTTCTTACCATGATGGATATGATTTTAACCAATGGTACTGCTGGTTTAATTGATTTAAACCTTAATCAGAAACAAAAAGTATTGAGTGCAGGCTCAGGTCCTGAAATTATGAATGACTACTCTGCTTTTGAGCTAAACGGTAAACCTAAAGCCGGTCAAACACTGGATGAAGTTAAAAACTTATTATTATCACAAGTTGAATTACTTAAAAAAGGTGAATTCCCTGATTGGTTATTAACAGCAACAATAAATGATTTAAAATTAAGAAGAATCAAGGAATATGAATCCAATGGCAACAGAGCCATGGCATTTGTAAATACATTCATTGAAAATACTCCTTGGAAAGATCAGGTTGAATCAATTGACAGACTTTCAAAAATAACAAAAAAAGAAATCGTTGATTTTGCAAATAATAATTTAAAAGATAATTATGTTGTAGTATATAAAAGAAAAGGTAAAGACGAAAGCATCAAGAAAGTAAAAAAACCTAAAATAACACCAATTAAAATCAACCGTGATGCTGAATCAGATTTCCTTAAACAAATTCAGGCTAATAAACCTGCAGAGATACAACCGGTTTTTGCTGATTTCAAAAAAGATTTGCAATTTTTTAATATAAAAAGCAATATACCTGTTACTTATAAAGAAAATACTGAAAACAAAACCTTTGATATTTTCTACGTATTCGAAATGGGTAGCAACAATGATAAAAAAATGGGTACTGCCATCAATTACCTGAAATTCCTTGGAACATCAAAATTTACTGATGATCAGTTAAAAGAAGAGTTTTACAAATTGGGATGCTCATTTAATGTATCAAATTCAGCTGATCAAACTTATGTAAGCCTGAGTGGATTAAGCGAAAATATGGAAAAAGCATTACAGCTTTTTGAATCTGTTATTGCTGATTGCCAACCTGATAAAGAAGCCTTGGACAATCTTATTAAAGATAATCTGAAGAAGAGAGCCGATGCAAAACTGAACCAGCAAAGAGTATTCAGTGCAATGGTAGCTTATGGAATGTATGGTAAAAAATCACCTTCAACAAATATATTATCAGAAGCCGAATTAAAAGCAATAACTCCTGAAGAAATGATTACAAAAATAAAATCATTACTTTCTTACAACCATCATATTTTATATTATGGAAATCAATCAATTGCTGAAGTTACTAAAATATTAAACGCTTATCATAATGTACCTGCACAATTAAAAGCTGTTCCTGCAGAAACTAAATTTGAAATGCTTGAAACTAAGAAAAACATTGTTTATCATGTTGATTTCGATTCTAAACAATCTACCATGTTAATTGTAAACAAAGGTGGTTTATACGACAAAAACTTAGTTGCTGATGTAAGGTTATATAACGAATATTTCGGTGGAAGTATGAATTCTATAGTATTCCAGGAATTAAGGGAATCTCGTTCATTAGCTTATACAGCCCAATCATGGTATCAGTCTCCTGCAAGAAAAGATAAATCTTATGCAGGACTTTCTTATATCGCTACACAGAACGATAAACTGATTGATGCTTTAAAAGCACTGAATGAACTGATAAATAATATGCCGGAATCAGAAAAAGCTTTTAAATTAGCTAAAGACGGTATTATTCAGAATCTAAGAACCGACAGAACTACTAAATCTGATATTTTATGGCAATATGAAAATGCTAAAAAATTAGGACTGGATTATGATATCCGCAGAGATATATTTGAAAAAATACCTGGTATGACTTTTGCCAATGTTAAAGCATTTGCTGATAAATTTATTAAAAATAAAAATCATACTTACCTGGTTTTGGGTGATAAAAAAGAAACAGATTTCAAAGTACTGAAAGATTACGGAAAAGTAAGTTCATTAACTTTAGAAGAAATTTTTGGATACTAATTAAATTTATAATTTTTTAATAAATGAAGAAAGCCGGCGTAAATGCTGGCTTTCTTCGTTTTAATCTATCCAATTCAATAAATTTGATTATAAACTTATCAATAATAATACCGAAAATTTTTGTAAATTTGCACGCTTAAAAGTATCAAGCTTTCTTAACTTTTAGGCCAATATGAGCGAACAAATAAAACACGAATGCGGAATAGCATTTATCCGTTTATTACAACCCCTTGAATATTATTATGCCAAATACGGAACCTCACTTTACGGTTTAAACAAACTGTATCTGCTGATGGAAAAACAGCATAATCGCGGTCAGGATGGTGCCGGAATGGCAAATATTAAGTTCGACCTCAAACCCGGAAACGAATATATAAACATAGCAAAATCTAATTCAGAAAGTCCGATTAAAGATATTTTCGGACAGGTATATTCCAGCATTCAGAAAATAAAAGACAAAAATCCTGATTTACTTAGTGACGTAAACTGGATGAAGGAAAATATAAATTTTACCGGAGAATTATTCCTTGGTCACCTACGATACGGAACATTTGGTAAAAACAGTCTGGAAAACATTCATCCTTTTGTAAGAGCCAATAACTGGATGTCAAGAAACCTGGTAACAGCCGGTAACTTCAATTTAACCAATGTTGATGAATTGTTTAATAAACTGGTAAGATTAGGACAACACCCATTGCAAACGAATGATACGATTACGATTTTAGAAAAAATTGGCAAGTTTTTAGACGATGAAAATCAGGAATTATTTACAAAATACAAGGCAGAAGGCAACTCACACCGTGAAATTTCAGACTTAATAGCCAAAGATTTAAATATTCAGAAAATATTACACAGAGCAGCTAAATATTGGGATGGCGGTTACGTAATTGCCGGATTATTGGGACATGGTGATGCTTTTGTAATGCGCGATCCTGTCGGAATCCGGCCTGCATTCTATTATCAGGATGATGAAGTAGTTGTTGCAGCATCAGAAAGACCTGTTATACAAACAGCTTTTAATGTGCCTTTCGATTCAATAAAAGCTATAAAACCTGGTCATGCTCTAATTGTTAAACGAAGCGGAAGAGTTGAAGAAGTATTATTTAAACAACCTTCAGTTGACCAGAAATCATGTTCTTTTGAAAGAATATATTTTTCAAGAGGTACTGATGCCAAGATTTATAAGGAACGTAAGAAATTGGGAAGGTTATTAACCCCATCTTTACTGAAAGCAGTAGATTATGATATTGAAAATACTGTTTTTTCCTATATTCCAAATACTGCATCAGTAGCTTTTCAGGGATTGGTAGAAGGATTAAATGATTTTTGTAAAGACGTCCAGAAAGACAGAATTTTAGAGCAGGGAAATAAAATTACACCAAAAAAATTAGATGAAATTCTTGCAATTCACCCCCGCATCGAGACCATTGCTGTTAAGGATGTTAAAATGCGTACTTTTATAACTCAGGATAAACAAAGGGATGATCTGGTCGCACATGTTTATGATGTTACCTATGGCGTTGTTAAAGAAGGTGTTGACAATCTGGTAGTGGTTGATGATTCTATCGTTCGTGGAACAACCTTAAAACAAAGCATTATCCGGATACTTGACCGCCTGGGTCCTAAAAAGATAATTATTGCTTCATCAGCCCCTCAGATCCGTTATCCTGACTGCTATGGTATTGATATGGCCAAATTAGGTGATTTTATTGCTTTTAAAGCTGTAATAGCATTACTTAAGGATACTAAACAAACCCATATTATCAACGAAGTTTATAAAAAATCAAAAATACAGGAAAACTTCCCCAAAGAAGAAATTGTAAACTACGTAAGAGAAATCTACAAACCATTTACAATTGAACAGATTTCACAGAAAATTGCTGAATTAATTACACCTGAAGGTGCCAGAGCTAAAGTTCAGATTGTTTATCAGACCATAGAAGATTTGCACCATGCCTGCCCTGAGGACCTGGGTGATTGGTATTTTACAGGAAAATATCCTACTCCGGGTGGCAATAAAGTGGTGAACAAATCATTCATTAATTATATAGAAGGTAAAAACGTTAGAGCCTATTAATTTTTAAAGTTTCCCTTTCACTTAATTTACTTATAATTTAAGTTGTTATTATTTTAACAAATTTTACCTATTCACTATTTTTTGTATTATATTTGTGAAAACTAATAAATCAAAAATTTATGAAAAAAATCTATCTTTTTATGGTGGGATTAATGCTTTGCATAATTTCACAGGCACAGGTAATATCACAGTATAATGATACTACCATGCATGGAGGAAAAATCAGGGACTATGCACAGAATACAACTTGTGTACTCGTAGCTACTGAAGGTGGAATATTTAAAACAACCAACTCGGGACAAAGCTGGACCAATGTTTCTCAAACTTTTGATGCAGATGCAGTAGGATGCAGACAAATCGTATGTATTGGAACTGATTTTTATGCCATGTCTGAAAATAATACAGGATCAGCTATTTACAAAAGCACTAATAATGGCAGTATGTGGACTGGTTTATCAATTTCAGGCTGGGGCCCAATTTCTATTGGTAAAATTTCAACAACATTATATGCATTAGGAAATAATTCGAATAGTGGTTATTTATATTCAACTACAGATGGAACCAACTGGACACAGAAAGCAATGATCTGGAACAATACCGGGCAAAACGGGAATTGTGAATTATTGTCATTTAACCAGACAAAGCTTTATATTGTATATAATAATGCACTTTATTTCACATCAGACGGTAATACCATTGATACTGTAAAAACTACCGGACTAACATCAGGTTTAAATACAAATGACAATAAAATTGATGGTGATGCAACAGGTAATCTCTATTACAGAGGTGATAATGCTGTTTTTAAATATAATTTTACTTTAAAATCATGGAGTGATATTTCTACTGGTAAAATTGCCAGTGGTTTTCAGATTTTTGATTATTCTGCTACCGATAATAATCTTTTTGTATTGGCAATGAACAATACGCTGGGAATGAAATTTTACAAATCAACTGATCATGGAAGCACATTTACTGAATTAACAGCCACAGGATTAGCTTTACCTATGATTGGCAATATTATAGAAGTTTCTGCTACAAATTTAATTGGCAATTGGATGGATGACAGAATTTTAACATCATCCAACGGAGGAACAAGCTGGACCATGCCAAATACACAGTATATTGCATCTTATACAGGAAATCTGATCCGTTCGGGCACTTCCCTGTTATTTTCAAGAGAAGTTCGTGGCCTGGTCCGTTCAACTAATTCTGGTACATCATGGGCTAATGCAAATAATGGGGTTCCCGGATTTGGTGGTATAGCTTATTTTGTTAATGATATTATTCAGGTAAAAGATACACTGTTTTCATTTTGTCAGTCAGATCCAAATACGAATGCAGTTTCACTGTATAAATCATCAAACAACGGAACATCCTGGACTTCTGCTCCTATTCCTTCACCTTACACAAATGCAACAGAATACTGGTTTGCCGGTAAAAGCGATTCTGCTTTATTTGTAAGTTATTTAGATACAAATAATTTATCCTATCCATTAATTGTTAGTTTTAATAATGGAGCTTCCTGGACAAAACCAGGCAGTTCAAATCCAACTACTCCAATTTACTTAAAGGGGCCTAAAAAATGCTTATTTGCATGTTATGCAACTTCCAACAATAGTTGGGACGATTTCTCAAACATCTGGAAAACAACTAATTTTGGTGGAAGTTTTACGGATATTAACACCGGAAATATGTTTAACAATAATGTTTTGATTAAAAGATTATTGGAGAAAAATGGTGATAAAGGAAATATGATGATGGATCATGATACAATAAACAATTTTGCTGTTTTTGTTGTAAGAGACAGAACAATAGGAAGTGGTTTAGATAAACTTTTCTCTTATAATTTCTCAACTAACGCATGGTCAGAAATTATTACGTCAGGTCTGACTTTTGATTATCTTGCAAACTGTATCAAATATATAGGGAATAATACATGGTTGCTTGCCACAAGTACCGGATTATACAGAAGTACAAACAGTGGTGTAAACTGGACTATGGTTCATACACAAGCCAGCTGGCAAAATGGTATCGTTGTTAATTCAATTCAAATGATTGGCAATAAAGTATTTTTAGGAACATTAGCAAATGGTGTCTGGTATATTACTTTATCAACCGGGATTTTAGAACAAATGAAAGATAATGAAGTCCAGGTATTTCCAAATCCATCTAGCGACTTTATAAATATTATTTTACCTGATTTAAAAGGAAAAACTGCTAATATTTCATTGTATGATGTAGAAGGAAAAGAGATAATTTCAAATACTGTAAAAGCTTTACAATTCCAGTTAGACTTACGTAAATTACCATCAGCAAGCTATTTTATTGTAATTGAAGCAAATAATGAAATCTATAGAAAGACAATTATCCGGAAGTAAATTCTAAAAATATTTTATGTTTTTAAAGCTCAATCATAAAGAAATGATTGAGCTTTTTTATTTCTTTCTTATTCAAATGCTGTTAACCTAAATATATCTTCTATAATCCTGTTTTCATCGAAAAAATTAAGTATTTAGCTTTAAAATGATTAAACTTGCACTTTATTTTAGATTTAAATAATCCTAAAAAATGAGTATGAAAAAAAGTATTATTATTTTAACGATTTTATTTTCAATTGTTTGCAGCTCATATGCCCAAACTAATGAAAGCAGATTAATGAGATTTCCCTGTATTTATGCAAATCAGGTTGTATTTTCCTATGCAGGAGATTTATATACTGTTGCTAAAACCGGTGGTATGGCCAGAAAATTAACAAATGATGCTGGTTATGAGATGTTTGCCAAATTTTCTCCTGATGGGAAAAACATTGCCTTTACAGCTCAATATGATGGAAATACTGAGGTTTATATGATGCCATCAGAAGGCGGTATTCCAAAAAGACTCACCATAACTGCAACTTTGACAAGAGATGATATTTCTGACCGTATGGGACCAAACAATATAGTCATGGGATGGAAAGACAATCAAAATGTGATATACCGTTCACGGAAACAAACATTTAATGATTTTAAAGGACAATTGTTTTTAGCCAATACCAATGGCGGTTTATCAGAAGAATTACCCTTTCCCTGCGGTGGATTTTGCAGCTATTCCCCTGATAAAACAAAATTAGCCTATAACCGTGTATTCCGTGAATTCAGAACATGGAAATATTATAAGGGCGGAATGGCAGACGATATCTGGATTTATGATTTTAAAACCAAAAAAGTTGAAAATATCACCAGTAATAATGCTCAGGATATCCAACCAATGTGGATAGGCGAAAATATCTATTTTATTTCGGACCGTGATAGAATTATGAATCTTTTTGTATACAATATTTCATCAAAACAAACAAAAAAGTTAACTCAATTTACTGATTATGATATTAAATTTCCTTCTGCAAGTCAGGATGCTATTATATTTGAACAAGCCGGTTATATTTATGTATTTGATGTAAAAACCGAAAAGACTGAAAAAATTACAATCAGAATTGCCGATGATTTTGTAACCGGCAGAAATCAACTGAAAGATGCATCCAGAAATATCGGTTCTTCCAGTGTTTCGCCTGACGGCAAACGCATAGCCCTTGGAGCCAGAGGTGATATTTGGACTTTACCGGCAAAAACGGGTATTACCAAAAATCTTACTCAGACTTCTGGTGTTCATGAAAGAAATGTAGCATGGTCACCGGATGGTAAAAATATTGCCTATATCAGTGATGCCAGCGGAGAAGATGAAATTTACATACAAAAACAGGATGGCAGCGAAAAAGCCATCCAGATTACAAAGAATGCTGATACCTATAAATACAGGATTGACTGGTCACCGGATTCCAAAAAAATAATGTGGGCAGATAAAATGAACCGAATCCAATATGTAGATATTGATTCTAAAGATGTTATAGTAATAGATCAGTCAAAAGACGGAGAATTTAACGATTATACCTGGTCTGCAGACAGTAAATGGATAGCCTATTCAAAACCTGATAAATCATCAGCCACTAAAATTTATTTGTACGAAACAACCTCAAAATCTAAGAGTCCTGTAACTGATGGTTGGTATGATTGCGGTAACCCGAATTTTAGCAGCGATGGTAAATATTTATTTTTTACTTCAAACCGGGATTTTAATCCTACTTACAGCTGGACTGAATGGAATCATGTTTACACTGACATGACAAAGGTTTATTTTCTAACCCTGGCAAAAGAAACAAAATCACCTTTTGAGCCTGTTAATGATGATGTTGCAATAAAAAAAGAGGAAAAGAAAGCTGATAAATCTGATACTAAAGACAAAAAGGAAGAAACGCCAAAACCTGAAGCAATGAAAGTTGACTTTGATGGAATTATAGGAAGAATAGTTGCATTGCCTGTTGAAGCAGCACAATATTGGAATATTACTGCAATTGATGACAATGTATATTACCAGAAATTCTCAAAATCTGATAAAAAAGCCTATCTCATGCTTTATAATCTAAAGGATCAGAAAGAAACCAATTTAGGAGATATGGGCGGATATGAAATTACTGCTGATAATAAAAAAATGTTTATCAATATGAATGGCAGAATGGGCATTATTGATTTGCCAAAATCAAAACCAGAATTAAAAGATGCCATAGATTTAAATAATATGAAAGTCTGGGTTGATTTAAAAGCTGAATGGGCTCAGATTTTCAATGAATCCTGGCGTCAGATGGAGTATTTCTTTTATGATAAAAATATGCATGGTGTTGACTGGAAATCGATTAATAAAAAGTATTCACCATTATTGCCTTATATCAATAACCGCAATGATTTGAACTATATCATCGGCGAAATGATAGGTGAACTGAATATTGGTCATGCTTATGTAGGTGGCGGTGATAAAAAAGAAGCTGACAGGATAAATCTGGGTTTATTGGGTGCAAGATTAAGCAAAGATGCTTCCGGCTTTTATAAAATCGATAAAATTCTTAAGGGTGAAAACTGGGAAGGTGCTCACCGCTCACCTTTAACTGAAATTGGAGTTAATGTGAAGGAAGGTGATTACATCATGGCAGTAAATGGCAAATCGGTTAAAGATGTATCAGATATATATGAGTTATTGATTAATACAGCAAACAAACAGCTTGAATTAACAGTTAATTCAACGGCTTCAGAATCCACTGCACATAAAGTTATTGTTATCCCAACCTATAGTGAAGCAGGCTTGTATTATTACAACTGGGTTCAGAATAATATAGAAAAAGTAGATAAAGCATCCAATAGTCAGATTGGATACATCCATATTCCCGACATGGGCGTTGAAGGATTAAACGAATTTGTGAAGCATTTTTACCCTCAGCTGAGCAAGAAAGCATTAATAATCGACGACAGAGGAAATGGCGGTGGAAATGTATCACCAATGATTATCGAAAGATTAAACCGCGAGCTGGTCTTGATGCGCGTAAGCAGAAACAATGATCCTCAGGGAGGAAGACTGGCCATGCAATATGGTCCGAAAGTTATTTTAATCGATCAGTATTCAGCATCTGATGGTGATTTATTCCCCTATCAGTTTAAAACCATGAAAATCGGGAAAGCCATAGGTGTAAGAACCTGGGGTGGCGTTGTTGGTATAAGAGGTTCACTACCATTTATCGATGGAGGCACATTATCAAAACCTGAATTTGCTCACTATGATGCACAAGGTAAAGAGTTTATTATTGAAGGCAGGGGTGTTGAACCGGATATAAAAGTTGAAAATGACCCGGCAAAAGAATATAATGGTATCGATGAACAGTTGGATAAAGCCATTGAAGTTATTCTTGAAGAATTAAAAAATAATCCAAAGGAATTACCTCCTGTTCCTCCTTATCCTGATAAAACTAAATAAGAAAATTATTCAAAAAGGGTGTTTTTTTGAAGTCCTTTTTTGAATTTTTATATACAAATAATATTGTTTAAATATTCTATTCAACTGATTGAAAACATGATGTAAAAAATCAGCCTATTACATTGTTAATAGCTATAAACTGAACTAATTATTGACCAATTTACTTGTTTTTAAACAAATATATTTGTAACTTTATAGCATGTTTCACCAAAACATTTCATGAGTTCTTAATGTTTTCATGAAAAATTAAATAAATAAATTTTTAGAACTCAACTTAAAAATTTATAAAAAATGGAAACAAAAAAAATTATCACCAAAAAGCTATCACTTTTATTTATTTTAGTGATTTTTAACTTCAGTTTATTTGCTCAAACTTATCCTAATAGTACTGCTGTTCCTTGCACATTGGCTGTCAAAGAACAGGTTCTGATAAAACATATTCAGATTTTTCCAAATCCTGTTATCAATAGTTTTCAGATTAACTATAATGAAGACTATTTAAGCTTACCACTTACATTTACTATTTCAGATTTGTCCGGAAAAGAAATTATTATAGGAAACTATACAAAAAATGAAAGTATTGATGTTTCTTGCCTGAAAAGCGGATTTTATTTTTTCAAAGCTTTAGATAAAGAAAAAAAGATTTATCTGTATAAATTCTTGAAACAATAAATACTTATTATTCAATTTATTATTACATTTTTCTAAACAGAAAAACGCTCAATTATGAATTGAGGTTTTTCTGTTTTTTTTAAAATATTAAGAAAATCTAAGTGTTGTCCCTCATTAAAAAACACTACTTTTGTCAGAAATTATTTTTATCGGCAAAAAGCCTGTCAATATGTCAGTTTTTAAACTGTGGCAGATTGTTTGATAATGCAAATAATCAATAATACCGAAATGAAATATGTAGTAGTCCAATTCACTATCGCTCTTGGAGCTACACGCTTTCTGATCGGCATTATACCAATTTCGATAGAATTAATTTATATACCAGTTTGGTATAATATACCCAAATTTAATGTTTAATATTTTTACAGCTATGTCCGACAAAGAAAAGAATCAAACAGCGCAAGAAAATTCGGAAGAAAAAAATAAAGCAGATATGATTGAAAAAGATAAAAAGAAACATAAAACTGAACCTAAAAAAACTGAAAAAGAGAAATTTGAAGATAAAATCAATGATTTAGGCAATAAGCTGGCTGAAACAAATGATAAATACCTTCGTTTATATTCAGAATTTGACAATTACCGTAAACGTACAGCAAAAGAAAGAATTGAGCTGAGTAAGAATGCTGCTGAAGATATGATAGTTAACTTATTACCTGTACTCGATGATTTCGACAGGGCTTTAAAAGCAATTGAACCAACTGAACAGACTCAGGCATTGTATGATGGTGTTAGTTTGATTTACAATAAAATGCAAAACATACTAAATCAGAAAGGATTGAAAGCTATGGAAAGTATAGGTAATAATTTCGATTCAGAATTACATGAAGCTATTGCACAAATGCCTGCCCAGGATGAAGCAGCTAAAGGAAAAATATTTGATGAAGTTGTAAAAGGATATTATTTATATGATAAAGTAATTCGCCATGCTAAAGTGGTGGTTGCTAATTAAGATTTTAGTTATTAAGTTATTAAGTTATTGGGTTATTTTGCTTAAGAATACTTTATTTAAAAGAACTTCCTGTTAACTTAAATTCAAAAATAGAAAATGGCAAAAAGAGATTACTATGAAGTATTGGGCGTTTCGAAAAACGCGACAGAAGCTGAATTAAAGAAGGCTTACCGCCAAAAGGCTATACAATTTCATCCTGATAAAAACCCCGGCGATAAACAGTCCGAAGAAAATTTTAAAGAAGCTGCTGAAGCATATGAAGTGCTTAGCCACAAGGAAAAACGTGCCCGTTATGATCAATATGGTCATGCAGGAATGGGAAATAATGCCGGTTTTGGTGGTGGTGGAATGAATATGGAAGATATTTTCAGCCATTTTGGTGATATTTTTGAAGGAGCCTTTGGAGGTGGTTTTGGCGGTTTTAGTGGTTTCGGTGGTGGCCGTTCTCAGGGAAGACGGGTAAATAAAGGAAGTAACTTAAGGGTTAAAGTAAAACTTACACTGGAAGAAATTGCAAATGGCGTTGAAAAGAAAATAAAGGTTAATAAATATATTGACTGCAAACCTTGCCGTGGAACCGGAGCAAAAGATGGGTCAGGACATACAACATGCTCAACCTGTCGTGGAACAGGTCAGGTTACCAGAGTAACTAATACAATCCTGGGTCAGATGCAGACATCATCCGTTTGCCCAAGTTGTGGCGGCGATGGGCAAACCATTACCCATAAATGCCCTGAATGTGCAGGAAACGGAATAGTACAGGGTGAAGAAGTAATATCATTAAATATTCCGGCCGGTGTTCAGGATGGAATGCAGCTATCAGTCAGCGGAAAAGGAAATGCAGCTGCCAGAGGAGGTATTAACGGAGATTTGATTGTTCTGGTAGAAGAAATTGAGCATCCATTACTTAAACGCGATGGTCGTAATCTTTTATATGACCATTATATCAGTTTTCCTGATGTTGCATTAGGCACAAGTGTTGAAATACCAACAATTGAAGGTAAGGTTAAAATTAAAATAGATGCCGGTACACAGGCTGGAAAAGTTTTACGTTTGAAAGGTAAAGGTTTACCTGATATTAATTCATATGGAAGAGGCGATTTACTTATCAATATTAATGTATGGACACCCAAACATTTAAGTAAGGAAGAAAAAGCAATAATGGAGAAACTGTCTGCATCTACCAATTTTAAACCAGATCCTGACAGAAAAGATAAAGGATTTTTTGAGCGAATGAGAGAATATTTTCAGTAATTTTTTTCTCGCAGTGTTTGCATACTTAATTGCTGAATCACGCAGGAAATGAAATAAAAATTCTTTAAATTTGTTCTCGCAAAGATAAAAATAAAATTATTTCTCGCGGAGTTACGCGGAGTAATTCGCGGAGTCGCGCAGAATTAATAATATGAAAACTACAATTATTTAAAATATCTGCGGAAATCTGCGTTAAACTCTGCGAAACTCAGCGAGAGAAAAATAAAATAAATCAGCGGAAATCTGCGAGAAATAAGACTTAAATGCACGAAAACGATATCTCATATATAATAAGGGGGGCTGCTTTCAAAGTACATTCGGCACTTGGACCGGGATTATTAGAGTCTGTTTATGAAGTAGCATTAGCTTATGAGATTTCGCAGAAAGGATTAAAAGTTCAAACACAACTTCCTGTTCCAATGTCATATGCTGATTTAATATTTGAAATAGGATTTCGTTTGGATATTATAGTGGAAGACAAAGTTATTATTGAAGTTAAATCCGTGAATGAATTATCAGATGTTCATCACAAACAACTATTAACTTATTTGAAATTAACCGATAAAAAGTTAGGAATACTCATTAATTTTAATTCAACTTCTTTAAATGAATCTATTATCAGAATTGTAAATAAATTATAAAAAGAAAAAAATCTGCACAAATCTGCGTTAAACACCGCGGAAATCTGCGAGAAATATAAAAAAACCAGCGGAAATCTGCGAGAAACTCTGCGGAAATCTGCGAGAAATCAAAGATATGTATTTATTTTCAGCACATAACATTACAAAAAACTATGCAGCCCATACTGCATTAAAAAATGTAAGTATTGACGTTTCTGCACAAACTATATTCGGACTATTAGGCCCCAATGGTGCCGGAAAAACTTCACTTATCCGTATCATAAACCAGATAACAGCTCCTGATGAGGGTGAACTTTATTTTAATGGAGAAAAGCTTAAACCTCATCATATTTCATTAATTGGTTATCTGCCTGAAGAACGCGGTTTATATAAAAAAATGAAAGTTGGCGAACAGGCTTTGTACCTGGCTCAGTTAAAAGGAGTTCCAAAAGCGGAAGCCCTGAAAAAGCTGAAATACTGGTTTGAGAAATTTGAAATACTTGACTGGTGGAACAAAAAAGTTGAAGAATTATCAAAAGGTATGCAGCAAAAGATACAGTTTATCGTAACCATATTGCATGAACCAAAATTACTTATATTTGATGAACCTTTCAGTGGCTTCGATCCAATAAATGTGAACCTACTGAAAGAAGAAATCCTCAATCTCAGGAATAACGGGGCAACCATCATCTTTTCCACTCATAATATGGAATCAGTAGAAGAGTTATGTGATAATATAGCCCTGATCAATAAGGCCGAGAAGATACTGGATGGTAAAGTCCATGAAATCAAAAATACTTATAAAGCCAATATTTTTGAAATCGGATATAATAAGCAGGAAATTAATTTTAATGAAATTGTACCGCAATCCTATGAAATCCTGAGCGATATCCACCAAAACGGAATTTCAAAAATACAGATTAAAATTCCTGCTGATGAAATGCCGAATCAATTGATAAAATATTTGATTCCTCACATGGAAATGCATTCATTCAATGAAATTTTACCCAGCATGAATGATATTTTTATTCAAAAAGTTAACGAACAGAAGCAAAAATCCTTTTAAGTCCATAACGATGAAGAAAATACGCCTTATTATCCAACGCGAGTATTTAAGCAGGGTTAAAAAAAGATCTTTTATTATCATGACCATTTTAGGTCCGGTATTAATGGCTTCAATCTGGATAGTTCCCTTTTTCCTTGCTACGATGAGCGATGAGAAAAAAGTTGTGTCTGTTGTAGATGAAACAGGAGTTTTTGTCGATAAATTTGAATCTACAGCTAAAATATTGTTTGTTTATGAAACCGATCTGGAGAAATCAAGAGCAGATCTGACCAAAGAAAAATATTCTGCAGTTTTATATATCTGTAAACCAACAAATTCCATTCCTGACCATGCCATGCTTTATTATTCAGATAAATCGCCGGGTATAATAACACAAAGCTATATTTCCAATGCGATGCAAACCATACTGAAGAATAATCTTCTGATAAATGCACATAATATATCCAAGGAAGATTTTGATCTGATTAACCGGACCAATATCAAATTAAATACAGAGGATATCAGGACAGGGAAAAAAAGTTATACAGAAATTAAAACTGCATTAGGTATTTTCTCAGGGATACTGATCTATTTCTTCATATTTATGTATGGTGCTCAGGTAATGCGTGGTGTTATTGAAGAAAAGACAAGTCGAATAGTCGAAGTTATTATATCATCGGTTAAACCCTTTCAACTGATGATGGGAAAGATAGTAGGAATAGCTTTAGTGGGTTTAACACAGTTTGCTTTATGGATTTTACTTACATTTTTCATAATAACATCATTGCAAATAGCTAAACCTGATGTTTTTAAATCACCCAAAACAGAACAGGCTTTTGATGCCGGACAAAAAATTCCTTCTGCAGATCAGATTCAATTACAAAAATTACAGAATCAGGAAATTAAAGAAATGTTAACCGGAATATTTGAAATAGATTATGGACTAATGATTCTTCAGTTTCTATTTTATTTTTTAGCCGGATATTTACTTTATGCCAGTTTGTTTGCTTCTATAGGTGCTGCTGTTGACAGTGAAGCAGATACACAACAATTTATGCTGCCAATTACTATACCTTTATTGTTTGCAATAATTATGTCTAATTTTGTGATTAACAACCCTGATGGACCCGTAGCTTTTTGGTTATCAATCATTCCGTTAACATCTCCCATTATCATGATGGTGAGAATACCATTTGGTGTTCCTGTTGAACAGGTTTATTTATCAATGGGATTGTTGATTCTTGGTTTTATTGCAACGACCTGGGTAGCCGGCAGAATATACAGAACAGGTATATTGATGTACGGAAAAAAAGTGAGTTACCGTGAATTGTGGAAGTGGCTGCGGTATTAGTTATGAGTTATAAGATATTAGTTATGAGTTAAAAAAGAATATAATTCAAAAAAAACATTCACTTTTGCGTTAAAAATAATATCGCATACAAATATTTAAAATTTTGAAGATTATTGGGAAAATACAAATCACAGCTAAAAGATCGTAATTCGTAATTCGTAATTTTTATTTTTACACTGAGCTCGGTCGAAGTGTCGTAATTTAACCATATTTGAAATAACTAAATGCTCAAATTAGTAAAATATTCTATATTTTTACATCATTCTTATTTTAATAAATAGTTGTGATCCGAAAGATATTTAACCAAAATTACTTTCTTTTATTTTTAATAATTCCATTATCTGTAATTCCTTTTTTACAGTCTGGTTTATTGCTTGATTTAAGCCTGAATATCAGATTTCTGGCATTAAATATCTGGCTTATTATGCTGTTGGGTTTCTTAATTTTCAACAGAAAAAAAATCTCAATTGACTTCAATAAATTTCTGGCACTCTATTTATTTTATATTTTATATTCAGTAATAAGTTTCTACTTATCAAATAATTATGCAGATGCAGCCTTTCAATTTATAATGATTACAAATTTAGGGTTATTGATATTTTTTTATGCTATTCTTTTCAATACATTTTCATTTAAATTTCAGGATATTGCATTAATTTTTAATGTATTAGCTTTAGTAATTCTAAGTCTGATTATAATTGACTGTTTTAAAATTCTATCAATATGCAGTCTTTCACATCAAAGCATTTATAAAATTAAAGCAACGTTTTCTCATAAGAATATACTATCTGAAGTCCTGTTTATTTTATTTCCTTTTGCACTATACTTATTAATTCATGGAAATAAGTGGCTTAGAATTTTGGGATTAATCAACAGCGTTGGAATTTTATTTTTCATTATTATTCTGCTAACCAGAGCTGTCTGGATTTCATTGATTCTTGGGTATTTTATAACTACACTTTTATTCATCATAATTTCCGGAAAAGAGAATATAATTTCTTTGTTTAAAAACAGGAAATTTTATTTATTTATCATCTCATTTATTATTGTAATTGCCTCTTCTTTATTTGTTTATTCAAGATTAGACAGTTTTGAAACCATTAATAAATCAGTCCGGAAAATATTTAAGGTCTATGATTCTTCGCAACACAGGGTTGAATTGTGGAAACGAAGTATTGAAATCACAAAAGAAAGCCCTTTGATAGGTAAAGGGTTAGGAATGTGGCGTATAGAAGTGCTGAAATATGGAAATAGAAATCTGAAGTCAGAAGATAATATTACATTTTATCAGCGCCCACACAATGACTTTTTGTGGATATTATCTGAGCAAGGTATAATTGGTTTGTTATTCTATCTGTCATTATTGGTGTTAATATGTTTTTACCTGATTAAAATAATAAAATCCGTTTCTTCGAATAAAGAGCGTAATTTTTATTATTTAATGTTTTATTTATTAACTGGTTATACTATTTTTTCATTTTTTAGTTTTCCACGCGAAAGAATTGAACATAATTTATTTCTTGGAATTATCTTAGGATTTATCATAACAAATTATCAGAAAATAAAAATCAAATCAACAACGAAATTGCTGAATAATAATTATTTAAATATAGTTTTTGTCATTATATTAATATTTTTAATCTTTGGTATTAAAGTTGCATATACCCGGTTTAATGCTGAAACACATTTGAAAAAGGCCTTTGAAGCCAGAAATGCAGCTGATTGGGATAAAGTTATAAATGAATGTAATCTGTCGGAATCTGATTTTTATCAGATAGATATGTTATCGACTCCAATCAGCTGGTATAGAGGCGAAGCTTACTTTAAAAAAGCAGATATCGAAATGGCTTTTATCAATTATCAACAAAGTCTTATATTAAATCCTTATCATATCCATGTATTAAATAATTTAGCTACAACATATGAAATTAAAAGTGAACATGAAAAAGCAATTGAATTGTATAAAAAAGCTATTTCTATCTCACCTAATTTTGAGGATGCATTATTAAATTTAACAGCTGTTTATTTTAATATGGGAAACATAGATAGTGCAACAAATTATATATACCTGGTTGATACTTTAACAAAAAATGTAAAATACCTTCCTTTTTTAGAAGCAATTCTTAAAAAGAGACTTGATGATAAAATTAAAACCATAGATAATAAACTGATTTTAGATGTATTGACAAAAATAATTGCCAATAATGAATGGATGCGAAATATTTTTATAAAATCAAAAAGAAATAGTATTACTTTTGATAAGCAATTATTTATCGATTGTTTATTCGTATTAAAAGAAATTGATAAATCGATAGATGAAAAGCAGTATGTTGAATTAAAACGCAAATATTTAAATTCTTAATACAAAAAGATATGAAGAAAATATTTATTTTTTTTATTTTACTATTCAGTATTATAAGTAGTTACGAGCAAACACTTACAGCTGTGTCTCCAACTTCTGCTGTAAGAGGACAATTGCTTAATGTGAGTATTTCAGGTTCAAATACATTTTTTTCACAGGCAACCAATACAACGGTTTGGTTTGAACAGGGCAGTTCCACCATAATGCTTCCGAACAATATCGTAACAGTTAATGATAATACTTTAACCACAACACTTCAGGTAAATCCACTTCAACCAACAGGTTTGTATAATGTAAGACTAAATAATAGTGTTGTTGGAAACTTAAGCCTTCTGAATTCTTTTACAGTTAATATTAATACTGCTCAACTGATAAGTGTTACCCCTAACAGTGCAAGCCAGGGAAGTGTATTAAATGTAACAATAAGTGGCCAGAATACACATTTTAACCAGGGAACCGGAACTGTATGCTGGTTTCAACAAGGAAGCTCAACCATTATATATCCGACAACGCAGAATTCTACTTCAGCCACAAACTTAACTGCAAATTATTCCATACCTTCAAATGCAGTTCCCGGTTATTATCATACCTATACCAATAATTCTACTGATGGAATATTAATGCTTGCTTCGAGCTTTTTAGTTAATATTCCCAGTTCTTTTTACATTCTGGCAACAGCTAATCCGGCTAACGGAGGATATGTTACAGGTTCAGGGAGTTATAATATAAATCAGAATTGTATCCTCTCAGCCCATAGCTTTTCAGGATATCATTTTGTAAACTGGACCGAAAATGCCATTCCTGTCTCAACAGATTCAATATATTCATTTACTGTAAATTCCAACAGGACTCTAGTTGCAAATTTCACTATCGGAATTTCTGTTCCTGAAATTAATAATGTGAATTCCATCCTGATTTATCCCAATCCTGCATCTAAATATTTTAATATTGATTTCAATTTTGGATTTGAAAAAGATATGCAGATACAAATTTATGATGTTTTAGGGAACCGAATTATTGATCAATCAATAACAAACAGAAATCCAGTAAGCATAAATGTTGAAAATTTGAAAAACGGAATTTACTATATTAAAATTAAACAACAGAATAACAGTATTTTAATAAAGAAATTGCTGATAAATAAATAAGATTTTCTTAAACTACTTATACCAAAATGTCCAAAATACTAGTAATCGACGACGAAAAAAGCATACGCAATACATTACGTGATATTCTTGAATACGAAAAATATAGTGTTGATGATGCCGCTGATGGCATGTCTGCCCTCGAATTATTAAAAGAGAACAAATATGATATCATTCTTTGTGACATAAAAATGCCTCAAATGGATGGTATTGAATTACTTGAAAAAATGCTGCCAATTACTGATGCTCCGGTTGTGATGATTTCAGGACATGGAACCATAGAAACGGCAGTTGAGGCAATAAAGAAAGGTGCTTACGATTATATTGCCAAACCACTGGATTTAAACCGTTTATTAATTACAATCCGCAATGGTCTGGATAAATCAACCCTGGTTGCCGAAACCAAAGTATTAAAACGTAAAATATCCAAAACCTATGAAATGATAGGTGAATCCGATGCTATTAATGATGTTAAGGCTATTATTGAAAAAGTAGCACCTACCGATGCCCGTGTATTAATAACAGGCAGCAATGGCACCGGGAAAGAATTGGTAGCACGCTGGTTGCACGAAAAAAGTAAACGGGCCGATGCTCCATTTGTTGAAGTAAATTGTGCGGCAATACCATCTGAACTCATTGAAAGCCAGTTATTCGGACATGAAAAAGGAAGTTTTACATCAGCCATCAAACAACGTAAAGGTGATTTTGAACAGGCGGATGGAGGAACCTTGTTTCTGGATGAAATAGGAGATATGAGCCTTTCAGCTCAGGCCAAGGTTTTACGGGCATTACAGGAGCATAAAATCACACGCATCGGTGGTGAAAAGGAAATTAATGTGGATGTACGCGTTATAGCTGCGACAAATAAGAATCTTAAAGATGAAATTGCGAAAAACAGTTTCAGAGAAGATTTATACCATCGCTTAAGTGTAATATTGATTGAAGTTCCTGATTTAAACAGCAGAATTGATGATATTCCGTTGCTTGCCGAGCATTTTATTAATGAATTCTGCCAGCAGCAGGGCAAGCCATTGATTTTATTTGAGAAATCAGCCATTGAAGAGCTGCAGAAAATTGAATGGACAGGTAATATCCGCGAACTGCGTAATGTAGTGGAACGTTTGAATATTCTTTGCGATAATGTAATTACTGCTGTAGATGTAAAAAAATATGCTCACCCTTTGAAGAGGAATTAAAATTAGAATTCAGAAATTAGAATTAACTTTACAACCAATAACTTTCTAACTATAAATCTGTTTCTTTGCCTGCCATTGCAACAACAAGCCTCTGGAAGCCAGAAAAATAATAAATGCCAGCCATAACCCATTATTCCCCCAGCCTTTTAAAACAAAGAAATACAAAGGGAAAAACAATACTATTGTTGAAATAATCATAGCATTCCGCATGGCTGCAGATGCTGTACAACCCACATAAATGCCATCCCATAAAAAAGCAGAAAAGGTAACCAGAGGGATTAAATAAACCCAATAAAAATAAGTATTGGCAATAAGGATAGTTTCTTTATTATTTGTCAAAAGTGGCAATAACATTTTACCGAACAGAAAATAAATTAATGTAAAAGAAAGGCAGATCCCTCCTCCCCAAACGAAAAGTTTTTTAACAGTTTTTTCCAGCATTAATTTGTCGTTTGCACCATAATACTTCCCAACCAAGGATTCGGCTGCATAAGCAAATCCATCCATAAAATAAGAGAAAAAGATAAAAAACTGATAGAGCAGGGTATTCCCTGCCAATATGGCATCGCCAAGTTTAGCTGAACGGAAGGTAAAAAAAGAAATAACCACTATGATAAGTAAAGTTCTGATAAAAATATCCTTATTAACCGCAAGGAAATTAATGAAGGGTTGTAAGTTTTTTAGTTTCTCAGCTTTAAAAGTTCTGAACAGCTTGCCATAATGCCGGTGAACCATCCACAACGCAAATATCAATCCGGTATATTGAGCAAGCAGTGAACCCCAAGCTATGCCTTCTGCTTTCATTCCCAAAACGATTACAAAGAAAAAACTATAGGCAATATTAACTGCATTGACTAAAATTGTAATAGCCATGGGTGTTCTGGCATTCTGCATGCCTATCAGCCAGCCAATAATAGCTGTTAGCGCAATAGTTGCCGGAGCGGTATAAATTCTGATATAATAATAGGAAGAAGCAATAATTTCCATTTCATTATTCACACCAATGAGTCCGAAAGCCACAAAAGCAATGGGCTTTTGTAATAATATAATAGCAATTCCACTTATAACTGCCAGTGTAATCGAACGGGCAAAAACCATTACGGCTTCGGGGAAATCACGTCTTCCATAAGCCTGAGCTGTAAATCCACTACTTCCCATCCGGAGAAAACCAAAAGCCCAGAATATAATATTGAAAATCATAGTGGCAATGGCAATGGCACCAATGTAAACTTGTGATCCTAAATGCCCCATCAGCCCGACATCAACCATTCCCAACAAGGGTACTGTTATATTACTGATAACATTAGGTATGGCTAAACGAAGTATTTTTTTATTCACCTTTCAATCTTAAATCTGATTGCAAAAATAAGGATAATACACTTATAAAAATATTACTGTTTCCCCCTGCAAACATATTTTGTAACCAACGTAAGCTGATTATAATTTAAATTTGTTTTAGGTCCCATATTTGGCATAATTGTATTCCATGAAGCAGGTGTATAGCTGTCAGGTGAGTGTAAACTATGGCAACTGCCACAATTGTTTATATACAAATCACGGCCTTGCTGTAATTCAGCAAGGGTTGCAATTGGAGTTACATCGGCAGCTGAAGGAATGTATAAATCACTGGTATTACTGCTGCTGTTATTATCTTTTTTACATGACATAAAAAAAACAATTCCGAACATACATAAAACGCATTTGATTTTAATTGACCGCATTTGATTATTTTTAATGAATATAATTATGAATTATAACAAAACGTAAACAATTTTAAAAAGAAATTATTGCAAATATAATTATTAAAAAATCATAATTTATTTTATTAACACCACTTTGTTACTTAATTATTTGTATTATTCATGTATAGGTATAAGCATTTTATACCTTTGTTTGTTAGATTATCAGCTAATCAAAATTGCGTGTGAACTATAAAAAAATTATAACCCGGACCATTTTACTGGTTTCATTTGTAAGCTTCTTTAATGATATTGCCAGTGAAATGCTTTATCCAATCATGCCGGTATACTTGAAATCCATAGGGTTTTCATTTGTAATGATTGGCATATTGGAAGGATTGGCTGAATTAACTGCAGGTTTAAGCAAGGGATATTTTGGTAATTTATCCGACAAACGAGGAAAACGTTTACCTTTTGTGCAGATTGGGTATATGTTAAGTGCTGTTTCAAAACCCATGATGGCTATTTTTACTTTTCCATTCTGGATATTTTCGGCCAGAACGCTGGATAAACTAGGGAAAGGTGTAAGGACAAGCGCCAGGGATGCCATGTTGAGTGATGAAACAACTGCAGAACACAAAGGAAAAGTATTTGGATTTCACCGCGCATTTGACACATTGGGCGCCTCCATTGGTCCGTTTATAGCTTTAGTATTTCTTTATTTCTATCCTGAACAATACAAATGGATGTTTTTTATTGCTTTTGCACCCGGTTTATGTTCAATTTTGCTTACTTTTTTTATAAAAGAAAAAAAGAAGGAGCAAGTAAATAACGGGAATAAAGTTAAAGTCAGTTTTTTCGATTATTTAAAATACTGGTATAAAGCACCAAAAATCTATAAACAAATTATTATTGGCTTGCTCGCCTTTACCTTTTTCAATAGCTCGGATGCCTTTTTATTACTGGCTCTAAAATCCAATGGCATGAGTGATACCATGATGATAGGTGTCTATATTTTCTATAACCTTGTGTATGCTTTAGCTGCGCTGCCTGTTGGTATTTTAGCTGATAAAATCGGCTTGCGCAAAACCATGATAATTGGCTTTATTTTATTTGCGGCTGTTTATTTAAGCATGGGGTTTGCAGCAGCTTTATGGCAATTCGGACTGATATTTTTCTTTTACGGATTGTATGCTGCTGCTACTGAAGGTATATCAAAAGCTTTGATAAGTAATATTTCAGCAAAAGAAGAAACAGCTACTGCTATTGGTTTCTATACCAGTTTTGCAAGTATATTTGCATTTTTGGCCAGCAGTATCGGAGGGTTTTTGTTTTTTCACAGTCCGAAAATAATGTTTTTATTTTCAGGCACAGGAGTTGTATTGGTGGTGATATATTTCCTGATGTTAAAATTTAAAAAAGTAAAGAGTTTATAAAGTCAGAAGTCCGAATTTAAAAAAATCAGTGTATATTAGTAAAATCTGTGTCATCAGTGTGCTATTAAAAAAATATGAAACGCAATACAAAAAAAATATTCTTATTCTTATTTTTACTATTTTTTAGTAATGCTTTTGTCATTGCACAGAAACAATACCCTATCAATTACTTTTCGTCTCCGCTACATATTCCATTAAAACTGGCCGGTACCTTCGGTGAACCCAGGAGTAATCATTTACATTCTGGTTTAGATTTACGTACACAGGAAAAGGAAGGATTCATTGTTTATGCACCGGCCAATGGCTATGTTTCCAGAATAAAAGTTTCTCCGTGGGGATTTGGGAATGCACTTTACATTACACATCCCAATGGATATGTTACGGTTTACGGACATCTCAGGGGATTTAATCCGGCAATTACTGCATATTTAAGAAAATTTCAGTACGAAAAAGAAAATTTCGAACAGGATTTATTGCTGCCTAAAAATAAAATAAGAATAAAAAAAGGAGATACGATAGCTATAGCAGGAAATTCCGGTGGTTCAGAAGGACCACATCTGCATTTCGAAATCAGAGATGAAAGAACTGAAAAACCTATCAATCCTTTGCTTTTTGGATTAAAATTGGAAGATACCCTGCAACCTGTAATTCAGTCAGTAAAAATATTTACAGAAGACGGATTGCATCAAAGCGAATTTGAAGTAATTACAAAACACAAAAAAACATATCTTAAAACCCATGACACTATTGCTGTTCCGGCAAAATTTTACCTTGGAATTGAAGCCTTTGATCAGGTGCAGCAATTCAGCTCCAAAAAAGGAATATATCAGCTGGAATTATATATTGATACTTCGCTTTTTTACAAACATATACTCGAAAGTTTTGCTTTTGATGAAAGCCGCTATGTAAATTGCCTGATTAATTATGCAACATATATAAAAACAGGGATAAAGTACTATCAAACCCGGATATTGCCGGGTAATAAATTAAGTATTTACAAATATGTAAGTAAAAAAGGCTGGATACAACTCTCTGATAATCTTTCGCATCAACTCAGATACAATGTTCTGGATGTAAATGGAAACTGCTGTGAACTTGTATTTTATGTTAAAAGAGATACTACACTTAACTATAGTAAAAACTTAGGCTTAACAGCTGCTGACAGCAGTATGCTGATAACCTATAACAAAACAGATTCTTTTATAACAGATGAAGTAAAACTGAATTTTCCTGCTGATGCCCTGTATGATAATATAATTATGAAATATCACAGCTCAAAAGGGACAGGCAAATTCTTATCCAATATACATGAAATACATGATATTTACACTCCTTTGCACCGGAATATTTCCCTTTCCATCCGACCTGACAGCATTGCAGATAGCTTAAATTCCAAACTATTGATAGTTCGTGTAAAAGAAGATCATAGCATAACTGCAGAAGGCGGTAAATGGGAGAAAGGATTTATTAAAACAAATATCAATAATTTTGGTAAATTTGCAGTCGTAATTGATACTACTGCTCCTGCTATTAAGCCATTGAATTTCAGAGATAAATCAAATATTACAAAAATAAAAAAATTAGAAATAAAAATAACAGATAATCTTGCCGGCCTATCAAAATACAATGCATTTTTAAATGAAAAGTGGATTTTAATGGAATATGACGGTAAAAACAACTTATTTACAATTGATGTCGATATGAAAACGCTTGAGGAAAGTAATTATTTAATAATCAAAGCAGAAGATAATCGCCAAAATGTAAGTGAAATAAAATTTGAATTACTAAAGTAAAAGTGCCTTGAGTACTTAGAGTGCCTTGAGTACTTGGAGTTAAAAAACAGCACAAAATATGGATAATAAAGAGTTTAGTTTACAGTTGGAAAACAGAACAAAGAAATTTGCTATTGAAATAGTAAAACTTTGTGTTAGTTTGCCCAATAATTCTGAAGGATTTGTTTTTCGAAATCAGCTTTGCAAATCAGAAACCAGCATAGGGGCTAATTATCGGGAAGCTAACAGATCAAGAAGTAAATCAGACTTTTATAATAAAATTAAAATAAGTGTAAGTGAAGCGAGTGAAACAGTTTATTGGATTGAAATAATTAAAGAACTGAATTGGGTGAAATCTGAAGTAATTGAACCAGTTTATACAGAAGCTAATGAATTGCTGGCTATTTTTACCTCAATTGCTAATAAAATAAAAAGTACTCAGAAAGAATAAAATACTAATAAGTACTCCAAGTAATCAAGGCACTCCAAGTACTTGTAACTTACTTACTGAATAATAAAATTTAGATAAAATATATATAAACAAAAGTTAAAATCCCCATGCATCAAACAATATTAATTTTAGATTTCGGCTCACAATATACACAGTTAATTGCACGAAGGGTCAGGGAATTGAATGTGTATTGCGAAATACATCCGTTTAACAAAATACCTGAAATAACAAATAATATTAAAGGAGTAATATTATCAGGCAGTCCATTTTCTGTCCGTGATAAAAACGCCCCTAATCCTGATTTAACAGCCATCAGAACAAAAGTACCCTTATTGGGTGTATGTTATGGAGCACAATTTTTATCTCACACCAATGGCGGAGAAGTTGCGCCTTCAGCCATACGTGAATACGGCAGGGCAAACTTAAGCTTTATAAATCATGAAAATGAATTGATGAAAGGCTTAAGCGATGGTTCACAGGTATGGATGTCGCATGGAGATACGATATTGAGCATTCCCAATAATTTTGAAACCATTGCCAGTACAGCTAATGTGAAATACGGCGGTTTTAAAATTAAAAATGAAGCTACTTACGGCATACAGTTTCATCCTGAAGTTTATCATTCAACAGAAGGTATGATATTACTGAAAAATTTTGTAGTTGATATCTGTAAATGCCAGCAAAGCTGGACTCCTGATTCTTTTGTTGAAACTACCATCAATGAATTAAAGAAAAAATTAGGCAATGATAAAGTAGTATTAGGATTATCAGGCGGTGTTGACTCATCCGTTGCTGCTATATTGCTGCATAAGGCCATTGATAAAAATTTACATTGTATTTTTGTAGATAATGGCTTGCTTCGTAAACATGAATTTGAAACGGTATTGCATTCATACTTAAACATGGGCTTAAATGTAAAAGGAGTAGATGCAAAAAAGCAGTTTTATAAAGCCTTAAAAGGTTTATCAGAACCGGAAGCCAAACGTAAAGCTATTGGAAAAACCTTTATTGAAATTTTTGATGCAGAAGCACATACCATCGAAAATGTGAAATGGCTGGCTCAGGGCACCATTTATCCTGATGTTATTGAATCCATTTCTGTGAACGGTCCTTCAGCTACTATCAAATCGCATCATAATGTTGGTGGTTTACCTGATTATATGAAGTTGAAAATAGTTGAACCACTGAATACACTTTTTAAGGATGAAGTCAGAAGAGTTGGCCGTACGCTGGGTATTAAGGATGAACTGCTGAACCGTCATCCTTTTCCGGGACCGGGTTTGGGAATCAGAATCTTAGGGGATATTACACCTGAAAAAGTACGTATATTACAGGAAGTTGATTATATTTACATCGAGGAATTAAAAAGCCACGAATTATACAATAAGGTTTGGCAGGCAGGCGCAATATTGCTGCCGGTTCAATCGGTTGGTGTTATGGGCGATGAAAGAACCTATGAAAATGTAGTTGCCTTGCGTGCAGTTAGTTCAACCGACGGTATGACTGCAGACTGGTCACACTTGCCTTATGAGTTTCTGGCAAAAGTTTCCAATGAAATAATCAATCGTGTAAAAGGGGTAAACAGAGTGGTATATGATATCAGTTCCAAACCACCTGCTACCATTGAATGGGAATAAAATGAGTACTTAGAGTAACCGGACACTGAGCGTAGTCGAAGTGTGAAATTTTTATACCCGCTTAGTGGTTTGTTCAAAAGAAGTTGAGAATACTTAGAGTTATAAATGTAAAATAGCCGAAAATGAAGTTTTTATTGATCAGAAAGCAATTAATTTTTGTGTATTTATTTCTTTTTTCCTTTGGTATGCTTCAGGCTCAGGATGCTAAACCGATTGTTAAATCTGATAAAACAGAAATTGTTAATGGCAAAAAGTATTACCTCCATACCATAGAGAAAGGACATACCCTTTATTCAATTTCAAAAATCTATCAGGTTGATTTAAAAGTACTGGAAGCCGATACCAATAATTTACACTTAAAAATTGGCCAGATCATAAGGATTCCCAGCAATGAAGTGGTGAAAGAAGCCGTTATTGCTACACAAAAACCAGATTCTAACTTTAAAACCCATACTATTGCCAGCAAAGAAACACTCTATGGCATTGCTCATAAATATAATGTTGAAGAAGAAGACATACTTAAACTAAATCCTGAATTGAAAGACGGATTAAAACCCGGACAAATTATCAAAATCCAGTTAAAGAAGCAAACTGAAATAAAAAAAGAAAAAGTAAAACAAGTAGAACAACAACAGCTTGAATTGCCTAAAGAAAATATTGAAGTTGAAAAGCCTAAAATTCAGGAAGCAGTTACGGCAAAACTGAATAAAAAAAAGTCCTATAATATAGCATTGTTAATTCCACTCTACCTTAAGAATATGGGTGAAATTATTCCTGAGAATGTTGTATTGAATAAACAAACTGCTGCTGATTTTAAATCATTTACTTTTATTCAGTTTTACGAAGGTTTTATGCAGGTTGTGGATACTATGGCAAAACAAGGATTAAACCTTAAGGTATTTACCTATGATATGCCTGATGATACTGCCCTTACAGCCAGCTTCCTGAAAAAAAATGATCTGTCGAAGATGGATTTGATAGTTGGGCCTTTCTTTTATAAGACCTTTAAAATTGTAGCAGAATATGCCAAAAATGAAAAGATTCCTATTATTAATCCTTTTTCTGAACGCAGGAATATACTGGAAAACAATCCCTATGCCTTCAAATTAACGCCGGCTTACGATAATCAGGTGGATAATATTGTAAAATATTTAGCTGACAGCTTTCCAACTGCCAATATTTTACTGATTCACAATGCAAAAGAATTAGAGAAAAAGCATGCTGAATGCTTTAAAACTGCAATAAATACTATTTTTAAAGAAAAATCAGTTAAAGAAAATCCGGCTAAAGAGATAATATACAGCCAGGCCGGTTTTGCAGGTTTACAGGCCAAGCTTTCAGCTGAGAAGGAAAATATGATTATAACACTGATAGAAAGTGAACTCTTTGTTACAGGCTATATCAGTAAATTAAACAGCATAAAAGACCGTAAGATTACGCTGATAGCTCCTATACAATGGAAAAATTTTGATAAAATTGAAACTGAATATTTTATTAAACTCAATACTCATTTCTATGAACCAAATTTTGTGGATTACAACGAAGTGGATACCAAGGCATTTATCAAACGTTTCCGCGAAAAATACCTGACAGAACCCAATGAAATGGCTTTTGCCGGCTATGATGTTGCCCTCTTTTTCCTGTCCGCTTTATCCAATTTTGGTACAGATTTCCAGCAATACCTGCCCAATATTAAAGCCCATACTCTTCAAACTAATTTTGTGTTTAAAAGAGCCGGCGAAAACAATGGTTTTGAAAATACCTTTGTTAATATTTACAAAATGCAGGATTTTAAATATGTTGGGGTGAATAAATAAGCTGTAAACATAAATTTTCAAACCCTAACCTACCTCATATCATTCAGTTCCACACCGGGAAATTCAGCAGCTTTAAATACAAAATCGGAATCGGCTACTTTGGTGTTGGGTGTAAATTTATTTACCTTATAGGCATAAATACTTCCATTCTTATTGTAAATTTCGGTACTTATCACCTGTAATTTAATTTTATCAATCAACAGTCTTACTTTAAAGAAAGCTTTGCCTTTAATAGGAACCAAATCTATAATCTGGGTGGAAACGCCATCCATCATGGCTTCTTTTATTAATTTGGCCCTGTAGTTTTTATTATAGGTAGAAAGCAGTTTTGCAGGGTTTAAGGCTTCATCGTCTTTGGTGTTTACATTGTTTATCTGTACTTCGTTGGCATCAGGAATATAGGTCCATACGGTTTTACCATCAGAAATTATTCTTTGTTTCTGCACGTTCAATGTATATTTATCGCCTTTTATGGTAACAACACCGGTTTTGCTCTGGTGTATTTTTTCAGCTTTATTATCGAGAGTATAGGTAAACTCAATTTTCATACTGGTATAGGATTTCATTTTGGCTGAAACCTTGTCTAAAATTGCATTCGCTTTTGTATCAACTACCTGAGATATTGACTGTTTAAAAAAAATAACCATTAATAACAATGCAATAAAACTAACTCTTTTCATTTTTAATTTTTTTATTAATTATACCACAAAGGCACAAAGACACTAATTTATTTACTCTTTTAACTTTAAATACTTTATAAACAAACCGCTAAACGGATATGTATTTTATATATTCATTACTTTTTTATCAAATCCGCTAAGAGGTAACAATCTTCTTTTTAACTCTAAGTACTCCAAGTACTCAAGGCACTCTAAGTACTCTTACTACCGGTTGTCTCTCAAAAACTGTTCCAAAGCTATTTCATCCTTGTATTTAACTTCGCGTGCTTTGCTGCCTTCAAAAGGACCAACAATACCGGCAGCTTCCAGCTGGTCGATAATACGTCCTGCACGATTATAGCCCAGTTTAAGCTTACGCTGTAACAAAGAGGTAGAACCATGCTGATGTGCAACGATAATACGTGCTGCATCCTCAAATAATTCATCCTTTTGTGAAGGGTCAAAATCCTTGTTTGGCTCACTGTCTTCATCCAGGTATTCAGGCAAATTAAAGGCTGATGTGTAACCACGCTGAGCTCCGATAAAATCAACAATATTATCAATTTCAGGAGTATCAATAAAAGCACATTGTAAACGGATAAGGTCATTACCGGTTGAAAGCAGCATATCACCACGGCCAACCAGCTGGTCTGCACCACCGGTATCAAGGATGGTACGGGAATCTATCTTAGAAATAACCCTGAAAGCCACACGTGCCGGGAAATTTGCTTTGATAGTTCCTGTAATAATGTTTACAGAAGGGCGTTGCGTAGCTATTATCAAATGGATACCTATAGCTCTTGCCAATTGTGCCAGACGGGTGATAGGTGTTTCCACTTCCTTGCCGGCAGTCATCATTAAATCGGCAAACTCATCAACAATAAGAATGATATAAGGTAAAAACCTGTGACCATCGTTAGGATTTAATTTCCTTGCAATAAATTTAGTATTGTATTCTTTTATATTTTTAACCTGAGCGTCTTTCAACAGATCATAGCGCTGGTCCATCTCGATGGTTAAGGAGTTGAGTGTACGGACCACCTTACGGGTATCGGTAATAATGGCTTCTTCAGAATCAGGCAGTTTAGCCAGAAAATGTCGTTCAATTTTATTAAAAAGTGATAATTCTACCTTTTTAGGGTCAACCATTACAAATTTAATTTCAGCCGGATGCTTTTTGTATAATAATGAAGCAATGATAGCATTCAATCCCACTGATTTACCTTGTCCTGTGGCTCCCGCCATTAATAAGTGGGGCATCTTGGCCAGATCGGCAATATAAGGTTCATTTGCAATAGTTTTTCCAATTGCGATGGGCAGTTCCATTTTTGAATTCTGGAATTTCTCGCTGCTCAGCATGGTTTTCATGGAAACAATCTGAGGATTCTGGTTAGGAACTTCAATACCAATGGTTCCTTTACCCGGAATCGGTGCTATAATACGGATACCCAAAGCTGATAAACTCAGGGCTATATCATCTTCGAGGTTTTTAATTTTGGAAATTCTTACACCCGGTGCCGGTACTATTTCGTAAAGGGTTACTGTTGGGCCGATGGTAGCTTTTATCTGAACAATCTCAATAGAATAATTACGTAGGGTTTCAATAATCTTGTTCTTATTCGAAATCAATTCATCATTCTGAACAGCAGATGGACTTTCGTTGTAGTCTGCCATTAAATCAAGCGTAGGAAACTGATAGGTGGATAAATCAAGCCGTGGATCGTATTCACTGTCGATGGTATTATGCACCATAGCAATCTCATCTTCAGATTCCAGAAGGGTTTCCTCATCTTCATCCTGATTGATAAAGGTTTCAGCAGGGGTTTCAACAGTAAAGATTACATCATTCTTATTATCAATAACAGTTTCAGACTGAGCAGGTTTTGCAGGTTTTGTTGCTTTTGTTACGACTTCAAAATCAAGACTTCCGGGCTCAAGCTCGTTATCTACCTCTTCTATAGCATCTTCTTCTTTAGGGGTATCAATATATGAATTACCAACAGCAGTGTTATCTTCAGTAATTTCATCATTATTTTCCTTACTTAATATGGGTAAACGGAAAGAAGTATTAAAAGCAACAATCAGAAAACATAAAAAGGCGAAAACCAATAATATACCTGCTCCTATCTTTCCCAATAAACCTTCCAGAAAACTTGATGTTTCGTAACCGAATTCACCGCCCAATATAATGTAATTGCTGTTTTTAAAAATATAAGCAAATCCAACGGAAGCAAAAATCAGTATAAAAAACGAAAAACCATATGCTTTTGATAATTTAAGCAAATTGATTTTGAGCAGTTTTAAGCCGGTAATAAAAAAAAGAAAAATAAAGATAAAAGAAGCTACACCAAACCATTTTTTAATAAAAATATGAGAGAGCGCTGCACCCAGCCGGCCTGACATATTAGTGGTTTCAATAGAATTATTGAATAAAATATCACGCAATCCGGCATGGGAAATTTTATCATAATCCATCCACCATGTTGTGAAAAATGAAATAAAGGAGAAAGTCAGAAAAAGCGCAAAAAGAATCAAAAATACGCCTATTACCTTCAAGGATTTTTCGTTGGCAAAGATTTTATTCCATCCATCAAAAGACTTTTTGGAGTCGTTTTTCTTTTTCTTTTTTTCAGGTTCAACTTCAAGTTTGTTTTTAAAAACATTCTTTTTGCTGATATTGTTGGTATTTGACATGCAGTAATAATCTATTTAGCTATAAACTACAAAAGTAAGAAAAAAACTGTTTCAATATTTTAAAATTTCTTCAGTTCTTTTTTTACGATGTAATGTAAAATGTAGAATTATCTTGATTTAAAATGAGATGCATTTCTTCGTTCAATATGACAAAAAGGCAGAAGGTAGAATTAGAAGTTATGAGGTTCCAAAGTTTCAAATTCTAACTTATGAATTCTGAATTCTAAATTAAAATAAAAAAAGCCTTTTCACCAAAAGATAAAAAGGCTTAAGTATCGTAATGATTAAAGATTAATCGTCGCCTCCACCGCCGCGTAATGCTTTAATTTCTTCCTGGAAAGCTTCCATGGTAGTTTCTGTACATCCGGTTGGGATTAAGAAATCAGTTTCTTTAACTTTTCCTTTTTCAACAACTTTAGCAACAGCTTTAAAAGTCATTTTTTTTGTAACTGCCTCAAATTCCAAAGCTACTCCATTTAATCCGTGGAACATATCAGATCCAAAATTTACCTCAGGCCCGCCTAATTCTTCAGTATAATAAACTGTAATTGTACCGCCACTGCCTTCTTCTTCATCTTCTTTAACAGCAGCAGTAATTACAGCTTTTTTAACTTTATAACCTAAGATTTCTTTTGTTTCATCCATGTATTTTATCACAGTTCCTTTATTATCTTTTTCAACTTCTTCCTGTTTTTTTACAATTAAATATTTTTTTAGCCCATAAGAACTTAAATCATAAATTGTAGAAACCTTTTTTAAGTCACCGTTGGTGATAACAGTTGCTGGTCCTTGTTCAGTTAATGTGAGATTATCATATATTTTTATAACAAGTTCTTTTGGCATTTGTGCCAATTGAGCCGGTTCAATTCCATCTCCACTAAATTTCAATTCATAGGTAATGGTACCTCTAAAAGGTTTTGCTTTTTTTTGTGCAAAAACTGATGACGAAAAAGCAACTAAAATTGCCATCAATACGAATACGGTTTTTAATGAATTTTTCATAAAATTTTTATGTGTTTGATTAATTAATTAATTTTCTGATAATATGTTGCAAAAATATATATTTTTTTGCTCGCTACAATTATTTTTTATTTTTGTTTTTAAATACAAAGTTTATGCCAAATCTGTTTATGCCACAAAGGCACTAAGACACTATAAAAGTATTTAAAATAAGTAAAGTACTATTAATGCTTAAATTTATAAAAATACAATATTATAGTATAAGAAGTAATTTGACAAAATTATTAGACAAAGTTCAGGATTTGCATCATAAAAAGGTCTATTCAGGAGATGAAAATTAATTTACTGAAAATATCCTGAAATATCTATGCTTGTATTTTTAACTTCAGGATGTGTTTTTATGTATTGTTCAGCAATTAATTCGAAACGTGATTCGCTGTAATTTAAAAACTGCTTCCATGATTCGCAGAAATAGTTCTTATTTGTTTCATTATCACGGTATTTCAGGCATCCTCCATAACAGAACCTCAACCATCGGCAATTATTGCAATCGGTATGCATATTGGTTTTTTCTTTTCCAAAATCAATCTGCTGATTGCTGTTTAACATCTCAATCAACTTGTTTTGCTCAATATTGCCAAGATTAGTATCCGTTCCAACCAGATAATCGCAGGAAAAGACATCACCATTATGTTCCAGCACCAGATAATTACCACATTCCTCAGCAAAAGTACATTCAACGGCCGCCAGGCCAAGGTGAGCCTGAAAGGCATTTTCGATAAAGCGTATGGATGGTAGCTGATTATTACTTAGAAAATCCTGATACCAAAAATCAAAAATCTGACACATAAAATTGCCCCAATCTTTGGCTGAAACTGAAAAATCAGCTATACTACCATTTTTATCAAACTCCATTACCGGAATAAACTGCAGCCACTGCATGGAATGCTTTTTAAAAAAAATGTAAATCCTTTCTGCTTGTTTCGATGAATTTGCGGTTATACAGCTAAGGATATTTGTTGCAATTTTTCTGTCTTCAAGCTTTTGCCAACTGCGCATTACTTCTTTCCAGCTTCCTTTTCCTGAAGCTGTCTTTCTGAATGCATTATGTATATCTTCCGGTCCATCAATGGATATACCGACCAGAAAGGAATATTCGGCCAGGACATCGATTAAATCATTGCTTAAGGCATAGCCATTGGTTTGCAATAAATTACTGATGAGTTTATTTTTGCCTTCACCATATTTAATCATCAGTGAAATGGCTTTTCTGAAAAATGCAGCCCCGGCCAGACTTGGCTCTCCACCCTGCCAGACAATTCCAAAACTGCTGCCACTCTGTTCAATAAGCTGACGGATAAAGTTCTCCAGAACTTCTTCCTTCATAACATTTTGATCATTGTAAACAAGGTCTTTACGAAGGTAAAAGCAATAATCACAGTTCAGGTTACAGCGTGAGCCCGTGGTTTTAACGATGATGGTATTGAGGGGTTTTCTTATCATAATGTGTTAATACGATGATGCGGTAATGTGCTGATACGATGATTTATATATGAAATAATGTATTATTTATGTAATGATTTTTTGGATGTAGAAATGATTTTTGAAAGTAGTTTTTTAGGATGACTAATTCTTCAATTAAAGCATCCGGATTGGGGTAATTTTTTGAGAATTTACAAAGCTTTAGCCAATATTCAGTTTCATAAGCTTCTTTATCCGCAATTTTTAATTTATGTATAAAATCGGCCTTGGATTCTGAACTTTGGGCTTCATTAATATTGGCACCGATTGAAGTTCCTGATTTTAATAATTGTCTGGATAAAATATATTTTCTGCTTTCTTCTAATATTTCAGCATAATCAATAATCTTAAGTGAAAACGCAAAACTTTTATCTAAAATTAAATTTTCTTTTTCCATTACTCAAAATTAATAAACTTTTTTAATTAACTCATTACAGCATCACCGCATCAGCGCATTATCGCATTACTGCATCAATTTACAATAATCTCATCCATAAACAGCCATGCCGGGAGTCCCTTACCGGGATGATTATCAGGACATTTACCCATATTCACTACCTGAATTCTTAAGTATTTCAGTTTTAAAGGACCGGAAATAATTCCTTCCAGGCGATTAGGAACTGAAGTTTCAGTAAAATCTTTACCATCTATTTCACCAAAAGGGAAATAGCTTATTCCATCCAGAGAATATTCTATTTTCATTGCTTTTGGTCTGAAAATCCATGCGTTTTCATCCTGTAAAACACCCACTCTGATTGTTCTTACCAATGTGGTATCTTTTAATGTAATGATAGCGTTAAAATCCACACCTTCAAATCCCTGCCAGGCCTTGTGTGCATAATCGGAATATCCTGTATTGCCATCCGTAAGTGCTTTAACTCCGCCACCATCATATTTTACGCTATAAGCAGTATTGTATTTAACCTCAGCACCCAAAGCTTTATGTTCAACTTTATTCTTATAAACATAGGAAAAACCCGGTTCACGTCTGTTTTTACCTTTCATATTCAGCAGAAAATCGCCCAAATCTTCTCGGGCAGCAGCGGCTATTGAGTCAATTACTTTTACAATATCAGGGTGTTCATTGATAACATTCTTTGTTTCGGCCCTGTCAGTGCGAAGGTTATATAATTCCTTGCCACAAGTAGAAGAACTGTATGGTCCCGGCATACCATTTTTACCCGCCTCCACACCCAGATAAGAACGATAGGTATGAGGATAGGCCAGTTTCCAGTCGCCATAGCGTATAGCCTGCAACTGGTTGTTCTCATAATAATAAAGAAAGACTTTTCGTGGCTCAGCTTTTTTATTTCCTTTCATTAATGATAATATGCTGATACCGTCAATTTTGTTTTCCGGTAGTTTAGCGCCTGTAATCTCAGCCAAAGTGGGCAAAATATCTATTGCCGAAGCAATTTTATCGCTCACAATTCCCTTGGGTATATGGCCTTTCCAATACATTACACAGGGAACCCTTTGTCCGCCTTCCCAACTGCAGCCCTTGCCTTCGCGCAATCCTCCGGCAGAACCTGCATGCTTGCCAAAGTTCAGCCAAGGTCCGTTATCGCTGGTGAAAATAATCAGGGTATTATCCAATAAGCCTTGTTTCTTCAGTTCTTCAACAATCTGGCCAACCGACCAGTCTATTTCGGTAATAACATCACCATATTTGCCCTGTGCTGTGGTATTTCTGAATTTATCAGTTACACCCAACGGTACATGGGGCATGGGATGCGGGAAATAGATAAAAAAAGGATAATCTTTATTTTTATCAATAAACTGCAATGATTTTTCCGTAAGAAATCTTGTTAAAGTATCAATACCGGGTAAACTGTTTAGTTTTGAAATGATGCTGTCGTTCCATAATACTGGTAAAGGCGGATAGTTGGATTTTCCGTTTTTAGGCGGAGTACCGTCGTATTCCATTGGTATCATATCCACTGAATAGGGAATGCCATAATATTCGTCGAAACCATGATGCACCGGCAGGAATTTGGCTTGTCTGCCCAGATGCCATTTACCGTACATGGCCGTTGCATAGCCCCTTTGTTTCAGCATTTCGGCTATGGTAACTTCTTTATCGCTCAGGCCTTTATTATCGTAGGGCATTAAAGCACCGGCAATGCCAATACGGTTGGGATAGCAGCCGGTGAGTAAACCTGCCCTTGATGCAGAGCTTACTGCCTGAGGAGCATAAAAATCTGTAAAACGTATGCCGTTGGCAGCGAGTTTATCGATGTTGGGTGTTTTATATCCCTGTGCCCCGAAACATCCCAAATCGCCATAACCCTGATCATCGGTGTAAATAAGGATGATATTGGGTAGTTTTTGCTGCTGTGCATGAGCAAGCAGTGAAGTGCTGCCTGCCAATATGGTACATCCCAGTTTTGTTAATGTTTTCATATATTTATTATTTCTCGCTGAGTTCAGCAGAGTTTATCGCAGAAATTCGCTGAATTTTAAAATTAGAATGTAGAATTCAGAATTTTGAATGTGTTCTGCAGCTGCTTATCGCTTATCACTTGCCACTCATAACTTATAACTTATAATTCATAATTCATAACTATTTCAAGATCAACTCATCCGTAAAAATCCATGCCGGTTTTCCTTCGCCAGCATGGCCGGGAGGACAAACGCCATGATTTACGGCTTTTATTTTAAGCGTTGCTATATTTTTATCTTCTATTGTAGCCTTATAATGAAGGATAAGACCACCTGCCTTTCTTTTTTCCTTTGTCAGTGCTATTGCCTGAACTGATTTGAGCTGACCTGTATTATTTACATACTGGAATTCAACGGTATCTGGTTGAAATACCCAAGCTTCAGGCATATCCAGAAAGCGAATTTCTATTTCGTTTAGCATTTTAAGTTTTTTTACATCCAGTTGCATTTCAAAATTATTCTTTTCGAAACCAATCCAGTTTCTGTTAATTCCGGTGGCAATAAAATCAGGATTTTCAACTTTTCCATCCAACATAGCATGTTTTCCTCCAGCTGCATATTTTGGAGCAGGCTGGTTTATCAACAGATAATCCAATCCTAAGGCTTTGTTTTCAATCGTTTTAAAATCTAAAGGAACGATATAACTCTTATCCTTATATTCGGTTTGCAGCTGCGTCAGCTTTTTCAATAATTCCTTCTGAATTGCGGCATAGGCAGTATCATTATACACATTCATCATTTCGTGGGGGTCTTTCTGCAAATCATACAATTCCCACTGATCAATGTCGTAATAAAAATGTATGAGTTTATATTTTTCAGTACGGATGCCATAATGGCGTTTTACGGCATGCTCACCGGGATATTCATAATAGTGATAATAAGTTGCATCCCTTAATTTTTCAGTATTATCAATATAATTGGCAAAAGAAAGGCCCTGCATCTGTTCCGGCTTTTGTATGCCGGCCCAATCGAGCATGGTAGGTGCAAAATCAAGATTCATCAGCATTTGATTATTCGTAATACTGGGTTTTAATTTTGCAGGATATTCGATGATTAAAGGCATACGGTAACTTTCGTCGTACATAAATCGTTTATCAAACCAGCCATGTTCGCCCAGGAAGAAACCCTGGTCGGAAGTATAGATTACTATGGTATTTTTATATAAATCATTCGCTTCCAGATAATCCAGTATCCTGCCTACATTATCATCCACCGTTTTTATGGTAGCAAGGTAATCATTGATATAGCGTCTGTATTTCCAGTAGGCCAGTGCTTCGCCCTGTGGATTCTCATCAAAATAGGATTTATTGCGCTTATGGTAAATTTCGTCCCAGATTTTACGGTCGCTTTCGCTTAATCTGTTTACGTTTGAAAAATAATTATCTTTATTATTGACATCAGGAAGTTTAAGGTCAATATTTAAATCCAGATCCCTGGCTACCATCATTTTCTGCAATTTAGCGGCATCGCCACGGTGACTGTAGTCGTCGAAGAAATTAAAAGGCAGGGGAATCTTTACCGTATCATACATCGTTGCATTCTCAAATTTAGGAAGCCAGGGCCGGTGTGGTGCCTTATTGTGAATCATGATAAAAAACGGTTTGGTTTTATCGCGATCTTTCAGCCAATTCAGTGCATTGTCAGTTATCAGATCGGTAACATAGCCCTGTTCGCGGACTTTTTTACCGTTTTCGATAAAATCAGGATTAAAGTATTCACCTTGTCCGGGCAGTACTTTCCAGAAATCAAAACCGGTGGGATTGCTTTTCAGATGCCATTTACCGATGATAGCAGTCTGGTAGCCGTTGGCTCTCAGTACTTTTGGCAGGGTAAGCGTTGCCGAATCGAAGGTAACCTCATTGTTGATCATGCCGTTCAGATGCGAAAGCTGACCGCTGAGTATAACAGCCCTGCTGGGACCGCTAACGGCATTGGTACAAAAGCAATTGGTGAATCTTACTCCATTGGCGGCAATGCGGTCGATATTGGGCGTTTTGTTGATGCTGCCGTCGTAGCAACTGATGGCTTTAGCGGCATGGTCGTCGCTCATGATAAAGATGATATTGGGCCTTTGCTGGTTCTGCTGAGCCAATGTAGTAACGCCCTGTAAAAATAAAGCTGTTGAAAGGGGAAACATTGCTTTTGTTTTCATGATGCCTGCCTTTTAAGATGAAAAGAGGATAAAATTTTTGCAAATTTTGCTATAACAAAAATAGCTATATTTTTTGAATGATTTCCAAAGAGAAAGTTAAAAACAAAAGTGTGGTTTTTTAATTTATCCTATGATTGTTGAATGGCTTTTAGCTATTAATGTTCTTTCGTTTTAATTAATATTAAAATATGGAACACGGATTAAACGGATCCCTAAAGGGAAACGCGGATAAAAACAGATTTTAAAAGTATATTTCTGAGTTATTCTTATAAAGTAAAAATTTGTAGTAAGTTATGAATTTACGTTGACCGCTTTATTAACTTAATAACCTAATAACCAATAACTAATTCCCAAGTTTATTAACCGCATAATTATAAGCCCCCAAGGCAATAGCCTGACTGGTTCCGATTTTAGAGAAGGCAACACCTACCCTTTTCATGGCATCGTATTGTTGTGTTCTTGAAGTGCCGGGGATAAGGATTTCTTTGGTTTCACCCTTAATAAAGACTTCCAAATCATCCGCATCATCGAGGTTACAGACCCTTTGTGCCAGTCGCGGATAGGAATTGCCGCCATAACTGATATAATTGCTTCTCATTTCCTGCAGCAAAGCCGGCATAATCAGTTGCTGTGCACCCGCAATACCACCGCCTATAACGGCTATGCCATCGGTAAGTGTAAGCACATTGGAAATAACATCACCTAATATTACTGCCATCTGGCGGAAAGCTTCTATGGCGGCATCGCGGTTTCCGGGCTTCATGCCAATACCTATTTCATAGATGTCTTTTGGTTCGGGAGAATTCTGAATATCAATCTTAGCACATTCAGCATAAACGCGCTTAATGGCACGTATGCTTATGCCTTCCTCAGCATTGGTAGTGGGATTGATACGGTTGCGGAGCAACCAGACCTCAGCAGCCCCTGAGTTATCACCCAAATACAATTCACCGTTACGAACGATACCTGCACCAAAACCGGTACCCAGTGTAAATCCAACCAGATTACGGAAGCGTTTTTCGTTGCCTGCCTTTTCCATCAGCTGATTGATATAGGGCAGATAACCTGCAATGGCTTCGCCGTAAGCGTATAAATCGCCATCATTATTGATAAAAACAGGAATATTAAATTCTTCTTCCAATATACCACCCAATGGAACCCCACCTCTGAATGCAGGCATATTGAATAAATCGCCGATAATGCCATTTGGGAAATCCGATGGACCGGGAAAAGCAAAACTAATGGCAGCCGGCGCTTCTTTCAGTTGCTTTTTTACAGCAGTAAAACCATCTTTAATGGTTTGAAGGCAAAGGCTCAGATTGTTTCCATTGGAAGGAAGCTGTATCGGGCTTACAATTTCTTTGTTAGCGGCAATAGCGGTAAAAACGAAATTGGTTCCACCGGCATCGAGGGTAAGTACTGTTTTATGATTATCTTCGGACATTATAAAAATATTTTTTTAATGAGATTCTTCGCTCGCAATTGAACCTTACCCCTGTCAGGGGTGGAAAATATGCTAACCAAACCTGATAAGTTTAACACATGATAATTTGTATGCTTTTCTTATTAAGATTCTTCGCTATCGCTACTAATGACAAGTTTTGTTTTTTGTCACTCTGCGGTTAAACTTTTTTACCGCTGAGAGCCGCAAAGAAGGCGCAAAGGACCGCAGAGATTGAAAAAGCAATGATTTTATATTTTTGTCATCGTACCTTCAAGCATTTTTCTAAATGTTAAAACTCAGAATGACAAATCAAGCTGTAGTTTATCTATTTGTCATGCTGAACGTAGTGAAGCATCTCCTTTACATGTATTAAAACTTTGAAACCTGTTGTACTCCAATAACTTTAAGTACTCTAAGTACTCAAGGCACTCCAAGTACTTCTTTCCTACTCTACTGTTATTTCATCGGCAAAAATCCAGGCTTTTCCGCCGGCACCGGGATGCCAGTCGGGACAAATGCCCATATTCTTAGCCACTATTTTTATATATTGATATTGATTTCTTTCCGGCAAATCTATTTTATATCTGTTTACGGATAATTCAACGTTTTTGGGAGATTCAGGTGATTTTACAACGCCAACAGAAACAAAATCAATCCCATTTTTTGAAACAAAATATTCAGCTTGAGGCGGGAAAAATATCCATGATGGTGTAGATTGTAAAAATCCGCAGGATATATGAGAAAATGATGTTGCTGCGCCCATATCGATGACAACCACCATATCATCACCTTCAAAGCCCTGCCAGTTGCCATCCCTGAATGCATTGGTTCCCATTATCCCATCTGTAAGAGAGTTTTCACCCTGGGCCGGATAGCTTTTACTATAAGGATTTTTAAGCTGAGGAATTTTTCCTGTTGCCTTATGCAGCTTAAATTCGCGTTCATAATATATGCCTGTTTCAGAACCCTTGGCCAATATGGTGATGTTTAATTTCAGCGAATCTTTGGCAATAATCGGATTAGTATATAATGTTGATGTTCTGTCAGCTTTTTTCCCGTTGGTAGAAAAATAAATATCAGTTCCCTGCTGTGTTTTTTCGAGTATGGCACTTATTTCCCTTTTTTGGTAATCTGCTTTGGTCTTAATCATCAGCGGATCGCGTTCAAAACCATAGGTAACACCCATGGCATTTAAAACAGGATAGTGCTGCTGCACTCTTGCTCTGAAGGATTCATAATCCCTTTTTTGCGGATAGGTCCATAATACTTCGCTCATGGCCAAAATTCTCGGAAAAACCCTTTCATCTACCTTTTCCTGAGACGCATGTTCAGACCATAGGTTACATTCACCACCCAGAATGTGTATACTTTCTTCAATGCTTAATTCTTGTGGTAGCGGATTAAAATTATAAACCTTCTCCATATTGATATTGGCAATATCATAATCAAAATAGGCATGTGAGGTGGGTGAAACGATGGCATCATGTCCTGAACGGGCAGCAGCAACAGCGCCTTCCATACCTCTCCATGATTGTACGGTAGCTCCTTTGGATAAACCACCTTCCAGTATTTCGTCCCAGCCTATCAGTTTTCTGCCATGCTGAGCTAAAAAATCATCAATCTGACCGATAAACCAGCTTTGCAGCTCATGTTCACCTTTTAATCCATTGGCTTTGATACGCTGCTGGCATTTGTCGCAGCGTTCCCAACGGAATTTAGGTGCTTCATCACCACCGATGTGGATATATTTTGAAGGAAACAATGCCATTACTTCTGTTAAAACATTTTTGATAAATACAAAAGTGGAATCGTTGCCGGCACAATAAATATCCTTGAAAACACCCCACTGGGTTTCAACATTCAGTTCTTTGCCTGTACAGGAAAGAGAAGGATAAGAAGCAATGGCAGCTACTGAATGCCCCGGCATTTCTATCTCAGGAACAACTGTAACGAATTTAGTTGCTGCATAGGCAACTACTTCACGTATATCATCCTGTGTATAGAAGCCACCGTAACGGCTTCCGTCAGCTTCTGTTCTCCAGGCACCAATTTCAGTAAGTTTTGGATATTTCTTGATTTCAATTCGCCATCCCTGGTCTTCGGTAAGGTGCCAATGCAGACGGTTCATCTTATAATAAGACAGTAAATCGATATAGCGTTTTACAAAAGCCTTATCCATAAAGTGTCTTCCGCAATCGAGCAATAAACCCCGCCATTGGAATTTGGGAATATCGATAATTTCTACACAGGGGATTTTTATTTCTTTAGTTTCAAGCGGAATTAATTGACGTAAACTTTGTAATGCATAGAATAATCCTGCTTTTTTATACGCCAAAACATGAATTTTTTTAGTCGTTATTGATAATTTATAGCCTTCATCTCCTAAATTTAAAAGATTATTGTCTAATTGAAAAACAATATTATCTGATTTTGACAGTGAATTAAAATTTGATTTAAAAAAGCCATCTTTACATTTCTCACTAAATTTATTTAATAATGGATTAACGATATCGATTATGCTTTTGTCATCAGCAATTACATTAATCGTTATTTTTTTACCAACAATAAAATATCCTTTTTTTTCTACTATTGAAGTAGGTTTCGGAATAATGTTGATTTGAGAAAAAACTTGACAGTTCATTGAAATAATTAAAATGATTAAATAAATTTTCTTCATACTTTATGTTTTATTAATTAAATATTTAGTACAAACCGCTAAGCGGTTATAGAATTATTAATTATTAATTTTTTGCTTTTTCCAAACCGCTAAGCGGATAGTAAAATTGATTTGTGCGATAATCATACCGAAAAGCATTAAAACGCATCCAAACATGGCCCTGGCTGTTAGTTTTTCGTCCAGTATCAGCCAGCCACCCAAGGCTGCAAATAATGCTTCGGTACTTAAAATAATTGCTGTAAGTGATGGATGAGCATTTTTCTGCACCACCACCTGTAAGGTAAATGCTATAGCTACTGAAAATATTCCTCCGTATAATATCGGAATGCCGGCAGCCATAATTCCGCTGATTTCGATGGGTTCTGCAAAAACAGCAAAGACTAAACTCAATATGCCACAGATAAAGAATTGTATAATGGCTATTATGATGACATTGGCCATAGGCGCATATTTACCTACAAACAAAACATGAAAAGCCCAGATAAAAGCACCAATCAGTACTAAAATATCTCCTTTGGACACAACAAAAGCTGAAGTAACGCTTAAAAAATACATGCCCAGCAAGGCAAGTACAGCTCCTGCCCATACATTTAATGAAGTTTTATGCAAAAAGACAATGCCAAAAGCAGGAACCAGCACCACATAAATGCCGGTAATAAAACCTGCATTGCCGGCAGTGGTATATACTATTCCCATTTGCTGGAAAGTGGCACCGCCAAACAATAATATTCCGGCAATTATTCCCCCTTTAATGGATTGATGCAAATATATTTTAGTAAACTGAGCAGGCTTTTGCCGGATTGCTATAGGAATTAATATAAGTCCGCCCAATAAAAAGCGGCAGGCATTAAAAACAAAAGGGCCCACATTCTCCATTCCCATTCTTTGGGCCACAAAGGCAAAACCCCATATGATGGCAGCCAACAGCAATAATAAATCAGATGTGGTTTTTGTTAATTTCATATTTTATTTCTCGCAGAGTTCCGTTGAGTTAAACGCAGATTTCCGCTGATTTTTTTATTTTATTTAGCAAACCCAGACAGCTTTGATATATATTTAGATTCATCGCTATCGCTCAGAATGACAAAACAAGCTGTAGTCTTTCTTCTTGTCATGCTGAACGAAGTGAAGCATCTCAATTTTATATTTTACTTTTCCCTTGATGGAAAAGTAACAAAAGATCAAGACTTAAAATCCTTTACTTCAAAACTACGCTTTTTAAATCCCTGCGCAATCCTATCTGTTTTGGATTAAACTTTTTAACATTTATTCAAACATTATCGCCAAAACAGTGGATTGCTTGCCAGTCCCACCGCTATTTAAAAATGCTTGTTTTGTAGCGTAAAGGATTTAAGGTCGGTCACAGCTTCGTAGCCGGCAACTCCAGATTCCTAATTTCTAATTCCTAATTAATCCACTTATCGCTTGTCACTTGCCACTCATAACTCATAACTCTTCAACCTACTTAATCACTATTTCATCCGCAAAAATCCATGCTTTTCCACCTGCACCTATATGCCATGGAGGACATTTACCGATAGTAGTTGCTTTAACTTTTATAAATTTAGCATTTATTGATAATTTCTTGGTAAAATCCTGTATCATCACGCCTTCTTTATTCTGAGCAACCGTATTTTTTAGCACTGCAACAGATTTAAAGGTATTTCCATCATCTGATACAGAAAATTCAACAGCAGAAGGATAAAAAATCCAGGCTCCGGCATCCTGTAAAAAGCCAATCGTAATCTCTTTAACTGCCTGATTTTTTCCTAAATCAACAATAGCTTCCAGATCAACACCTTCATATCCCTGCCATGTACCTGTTTTAAAGTTTTCGCCACCACGAATCATGTCAATTAAAGCCATATCGCCGCCGGCAGAATATTGTGAAGCATAAGGATTAACATTTTTAATACTTCTGCCTTCGGGTATCATGCTGAAGGTAGTCGTCATCACTTTACTTTCAGGAAAACCATCGCGAATAGCAATTGCTTTAACAGTAGTTGTTTTGCTTATCGCAAATGCCCCATTGTATTTTGTTGATTTTTGGGTGGGCACTGAGCCATCCAGGGTATAATAAATAGCTGCATTTCTTTCAAGACAGGCAATTTCAACACTCTGCTGTTTCAGGAAGGTAACTTTTCCCACAGCAATATAGGGTAAAGGAGTTATCAGATTATCAGTAATAGCTGTTTTCGGATAATTCTGATCACCTTCACAACATGTTTTGGAAGCTGAACTTCCCATTTTAAAGATGATTTCTCCTCCATTCATGATATCACTTTGTGTGATGTAAGTTTTAGTATAATCCTTGCCATTTAACTTTACAGACTGAATATAAAAAGCTTGCTTTGACAATCCTTCTGCTTTAATGGTAAAAGATTTGCCATTTTCTAAATGCAAGCACATTTTTTCAAACATGGGGGTTCCAAAAACATAAACATCGGTTCCGGGAGTAACAGCATAAATTCCCATGGCGCTCATTACCAGCCAGGATGACATTTGACCACAGTCTTCGTTGCCGCATAAACCATCAGGTTTATTGGAATACATTTCGCTTTGGATTTTATGGATAATTTCCTGTGTTTTCCATGGTTGTCCTACAAAATCATACAAATAAGCCATGTGATGGCTGGGTTCATTGCCATGGGCATATTGTCCGATTAAGCCTGTAATATCAGCCTGTTCGCGACCTTTTGTCTTTGAATCTGCCTTGAATAACTGGTCAAGCTTTTCGGCAAGTTTTTCCTTGCCACCTAAATATCCTGCAAAACCGCTGATATCCTGAGGAACATAAAAACTGTACTGCCATGCATTGGCTTCTGTATAGTTAAAATTCACTTCTGCAGGCTCAAATGGTGAGAACCAGATGTTGTTCATACGGGCACGCATAAAACCGGTCTGAGGATCCAGAAGGTTTTTATATGATTGTGCCCTAACAATGAAATAGTTGTAATCATCCGTTTTATTCAGGGCTTTTGCCATTTGAGCAATACACCAGTCGTCGTAGGCATATTCCAGTAATTTCGATACGGATTCGCCTTCTTCGTTGGCATAAATAACACCACAGGCTTTGTAGCTTTTTAAGCCTAATTTGTCCTGTTCGGCACTTGCTTTCATGGCTGCAAAAGCTTTTTCGGCATCAAAATCACGTATGCCCTTCATATAAGCATCAACTATTACAGGAACTGCATGGTATCCAATCATACAGCCGGTTTCGTTGCCTGAAAGTTCCCAAACCGGTAACAATCCGCCTTCTTCATATTGTCTGATGAAAGTCTTGATGAAATCAGTGGTACGTTTTTGCTGTACCAAAGTGTATAAAGGATGGGTTGCACGATAGGTATCCCACAACGAAAATACGGTATAATAATCAAAATCTGCCTGATGAACTTTCAAATCCCTACCGCGGTATTGACCATCCACATCGCTGTAAGTATTAGGATTTAAAAAAGCATGATACATAGCGGTATAGAAAATTGATTTCTGGTCATCCGTGCCGCCTTCAACTTCAATTTTTCCCAATTCCTTATTCCAGGCAGAATCAGCATCAATTTTAACTTTATCAAAATCCCAGTCCTTGATTTCGGCTTCCAGATTTTTACGTGCATTTTCGATACTAACCGCTGAAATACCCACTTTTACATAAATTACCTCATCTTTTTTCGTGCTGAAATTCACATATGCCTTAATATTGATACCTTTTAATTCACTGATACCTTGCTGAACCGTATCATTCAATGCTATCTGATGATTTTCGAATGCTTTTGAGAATTTAGCTACAAAATAAACATGCTGGTCAGCAGCCCATGCCATGGAACGGCGATAACCTTCAACTTCATCTTTCCCAATTTTTATATAGGAATCAATGACCCTGTCGCGATGTTTTAAATCAATTAAAATATTGGACTGTTTAGATTCCGGAAAAGTATATTTGTGAAAACCAACCCGTTTAGTAGCAGTTAATTCTACATTTACTTTGTATTTATCCAGCATCAGCTGATAATAACCCGGTCTGGCTTTTTCATTCTGATGACTGAATGTTGAGGCATATTGCTTGTTATCCCATTGAATATCTCCAACTGTAGGCATTAAAAGAATATCACCATAATCAGAGCAACCAGTTCCGCTTAAGTGGGTATGCGAAAAGCCATACACTATGCTGTCGGAGTAATGATAACCACCGCAACCATCCCATCCATCAAGACGGGTATCGGGGCTTAACTGCACCATTCCAAATGGCAGGGCTACTCCGGGATAAGTATGTCCATGTCCTCCCGTTCCAATAAACGGATTTACATAATCTACTGGTTTCATATGTTTTGGTTTGCTGCATGATACCAATACCAACACTAATAATAAAATGCCGGATAATTTTTTTAATGTGCTCATAAATAATTTAGTTTTTTATTATACCTGATGAATTTCTTACAATTAACTCTGTTGGCAAAACCAACTGGCTTTTTTCTGGTGTAAATGATTTGTTGTTAATTTCTGTCATTAATATTTCAATTGCATTTTTGCAGATAGTATCCAAAGGTTGAGCAATAGCAGTAATGCTTGGATTCATAATTTCAAAAAATGGCAGATCGTCAAATGAAATCAATGAAATTTCCTTAGGAATTTCGATATTTAATTTTCTTAATGCTTTAATGGCTGCAATGGCAATATTCTGGTTAACAGCTAAAATTGCTGTGACTTTCTTTTGATAGGATAATAATTTTTTTATTTCAGTTTCAACACCTTGTTCAATATTTTCAAAAGGAATCTGACAAAGCAAATAATGGTCGTTATTAATACCGGCTTTTAATAAAGCATCAGTATAGCCTTTGTTTCTGTCTCTTACAGAAGTAATATGAGCAGGAGAAATGGTAAGCATGGCTATGGTCTGGTGTCCGTTTTTAATCAGATGATTTACTGCACTGTAAGCACCATGGTAATTATCAACTACAACATAATTGGTATTTAAGACTTCAGGAAAATAGCGGTCAACTAAAACAAAAGGAAAATGCTCATTTTTCAACGCTACTATTTCAGTATTATCAATCAAAGTAGAGGAAATGATTAAACCATCCACTTGTTTTTCTTTCAGCATTTTAATAATAGAAGCTTCTTTGGCATCTTTCTCATCAGAACTGCAGATAATAAGGTTATAACCATACTTATTGCAATAATCCTCCACACTTCTGGCCATTTTAGCATAAAAAATATTGGAAATATCAGCTACAATCAAGCCAATGGTGTTGGTTTTACCTAATCTTAAGCTACGGGCAATCTTATTGGGCTTATAATCCAGTTTCTTACACAAGGCCATCACCTTCTCCTGGGTTTCTTTTTTTATTCCATTTTTATCGCCAAGGCCATTTAAAACCATGGATACCAATGTTTTGCTAACGCCTATCTTTTTAGCAATATCTTCGAGTTTTATCTTCTTCATAGTTGTTAAATAAAAAACAAATATACGAATATACTAAATCGGTTTAGCAAAAATTTGAAAAAATTTAGTAAAAATATTTACATTTGGAGTTATTGGTTATTAGGTTATTAAGTTATTGGGTTAATAAGTTATTTAGTTATTGTTGTTTTAAAAGTAATTAAGACAGCATAATATTGCTCATTTTGAATGATTTCTTTATTTAGTTGAAACAATATTTACTGTTTTTAAAACTTTGCAAAAAAAAACACTCCAAAAGCTTTTATAAAACTTCCGGAGTGCAGTTTCTCTTATTTTACGCTTTAAAATATTTTCTTTTAGTTTATTTGTATTCTTTTACCTCGACTTCGTTATTTATAACCATCAACCCGTTCATGGCGAGTGCCCTCATTTCGTCTTCTCCGGGGTAAACCTGAACCGGAGCAATATGAGCAACACGTTTGATAACTTCTTCCACGAAAGGTTTTCCGTATGCAATACCACCGGTAAGTAAAATTGCATCTACGTCACCCATCAATACAGTTGACATAGCTCCTATCTCTTTTGCAACCTGATAAGCCATTGCATCCTGTATAAGTTTAGCTTTGGCATCACCATTATTGGCAGCAGTTTCAACTTTATAAGCATCATTTGTACCTAAATAAGCTACATAACCACCTTGTCCGGTTATCATTTTAGCAATATCCACAAAAGAATATTTATTACTGAAACACATTTTCACCAAAGCTCCAACAGGTAAAGTTCCGCTTCTTTCGGGAGAAAAAGGGCCTTCGCCATCCAAAGCCTGATTTACATCAATAACTTTACCTTTCTGATGAGCGCCAACACTGATTCCACCACCCAAATGGGCTACAATCAGGTTCATGTCTTCGTAATTTTTATTTTGCGATTTGGCATGGGTTCGTGCAATTGCTTTCTGGTTTAATGCGTGAAAAATACTTTGCCGTTGAAATAGCGGATGACCTGAAATTCTTGCTAAATCATGCAATTCATCCACCACAACAGGGTCGGCAATATAAGCACGTGCTCCGGGAATTGATTTTGCAATATCATTGGCAATCAAACCACCCAGATTACTGGCATGTTGGCCCAAAACACCAACTTTAAGGTCAGCAATCAAGGCTTCGTTTACTTCATAAACACCGGAAGGTATTGGTTTTACCAATCCACCACGACCAACAATAACCTGCAAACTATCAATTTCGATGTTTGCATTTTTGAGTTCTTCAAGAATGATAGTTTTTCTGAACTCATATTGGTCGGTTATTCTCTCAAAATTGCCGATTTCTTCAGAAGTATGTTTGATATTCTTCAGAAATATCTGCTTTGAGCCCTCAAAAACAGCAATTTTTGTAGAGGTTGAACCCGGATTTATGGCAAGAATCCTACTATTAATCATAAGTATATGCTTTTAAAAGTATATGCTTTATACTGAAACCTGACAGATTTGTAAAGTAAAGATGTTTAGCTTCAGTTATGCTGAGCTGTTCAGGTTTTGAAAGTTTCGAAAACCTGAACAGCCGAAGTATAAAATTTATTTTGCAGTTAATGCTGCTAATGCAATTGAATATAATTTTGTCATTTCGCTGTCACCTCTTGATGATAAGATGGAAGGAACCCTTGCTCCAACAACGATAGCGCCTAATTCGCCACCACAAAGTTTGGTATGTGTTTTATAGAAAACATTGGCAGCTTCGATATTCGGGAAAAGCAGACAATCTGCATCACCGGCAACTTCACTCTTTAATTTCTTGATTTCGGCACTTTCTTTATCTATGGCACAATCCAGGGATAACGGACCATCGATAACAGCATCTTTAATCTGACCTCTGTCGCCCATTTTAGCTAAAATAGCTGCATCAACACAAGCCGGCATGCCTTGTAACATCTGTTCAGTTGCGGCAATTATAGCCACTTTTGGTTTAGGAATCTGTAAGGCTTTTGCAGTACTGATCAAATAATTAAGCATCGTTAATTTTTGTTTAAAATCAGGAGCAGGGATAATAGCCACATCACTACAAATCAACAATTTGTGATATCCTGAATTTTCCATTACGGCAACATGGGTAAGAATAGCGCCGGGATTCATCAATCCGGTTTCTTTATTCAAAATAGCACGCATGTATTTATCAGTAGTTACGGCACCTTTCATCAATAAATTACCCTGTCCGTCGTTGATTAACTTTACTGCTAAAGCTGCAGCCTTGGTTTCATCAGCTTCCTGAACAATTTTAAATTTATTAACATCAATGCCTTCTTCTTTACATACTTTACGGATAGATTCTTCGTCTCCAACTAAAGTAGCATCTACAATTCCTAAATCAATAGCTTTGCTTACTGCACCTATAGTGTGTGAATCTATAGCATAAGCAGCTACTAAACGTTTTTTTTCTTTAGATTTCAAGACCTCAAACATTTGGTCTAATTTGTTGATAGCCATACTAATATCTTGTTTTTTGGTTTATTGATTAATGGTTTATTTTAACGCTGCAAAAGTAGTAAGATTTTCTGATATATTTGTTAATAAATTAACATAAAAAAAGCTCCTTATTCGAATAAGGAGCTTTTAAATATTTTTAAAGTTTTTTTACTTCTTTATATTAGGCAATTCCAAACCATAGCCTTTTTTCTTGTCTTCTATTTTTAATAAGAATCCGAATAAAAGGGCAAGGAAACCAAAACATGCAAATATAAGCATAGGTAAAGTATAATTGTAATAAGAAGATACAATAGAATATTTAGATATTCTTTCACCTTTCTCTGTTATAAAAGCATCGACTTTAGTTTTATTAATAGAAAATATTGGCAAACTAAACTTATCAATTTTTGAAAATTTATTATCTGGAATTAATTCTTTTGAAACAGTATCATTACCAATAGAAATTACAGAAATAATATTAGATTTTGAGTCATGATTAATTGAACTAATGGTAAATGTTGAATCATTTCTATTAACCATACCAGCTTCTTTCATTTCAATAACTTTATTATTTACCACTGCTTTGGTTATCATTGAACCATGTTGAGTTGTAAATCCTGTTCCCAAAAGTGTAACATAACCAACAAAACAATATTTATTTACAACCCAACCTATTAATGCGGGAACACCCATTAAACCCCAGTTCTGAACCCAGAAGATAAGGGAATACGCTGTACCCAATTGTCGTTCAGGAATAATTTTAGGAACTGAAGGCCACATGGCTGAAGGCACCAGAGAAAAACCAATACCTAAGATTAAAATCAATATAATGGCTATAGACCAATGATTTAAAAATGGAGTTGCATAGAGTAAATGAACTAAAATAAGCAATAATGAACCGATAATCATGATTGTTGCACCTTTACCTTTTTTATCATAAATACTACCGAAAACGGGAGTTAATATTATTGCCCCAATCGGAAGCATAGATGGAATTAGTCCTGCCCAATCTTCATTAATATTAAATTTTTGGACCATTAAATCAGTGGCATATTTAAGAAAGGGGAAAACGGCTGAATAGAACAATACACAAAGTATCGCCAGATACCACCATCCTTTATTGGTTACAATTTTCCAGATATCTTTAATGCTGAATGCCTCTTCATCATCAACTACATTATTTTGTTTATCATAAGCCTGCTGAGAAACTTCAAGCTTTTTATCCAAAAATGTATAAAAAATAAATGCGATTAATCCGATACAGGCAAGTACCAAGCCAAAAAGCAATGGCATAGAAACCGTTGCAAAATATTTAGCAATAGGTAATGAAGTGCCTATAGCAATTCCAGTTCCAACACGTGCAACAGAAACCTGCAATCCCATAGCCAAGGCCATTTCTTTTCCCCTGAACCATTTTACGATAACCTTGGAAGCGGTAATCCCAACAACTTCAATACCCACGCCAAAAATAGCATATCCAATACCTGCTACCAGAACCTGAGCTTTGGATTTAAATATAAACAAATCCCATACCTGACCATCAAGGCTATGGGTAGTAATAGCCCAGTATTTAATAGCAATACCAACAACCATTATGGATGTAGCCATTACCCCAGTAAATCTGATTCCTTTTTTATCAAGGATAATACCACCGATAATTAAGAAAAGCAGGAATACATTAAACCAGCCGTAAGCACTGGTGAAAAATCCATAATCTTCACTATTCCAGGACAATTGCTGTTCCAAGAGTCCTTTTAAAGGAGCCATAACATCAGCAAGGTAATATCCACATAGCATGGTAAAAGAAACAACAATTAAAGCAGTCCAGCGTGCTCCTCTAGATTCGCTAAGAACCTTATGTACTTTTTCTGTCATATTATAATATTTTAAGTTTAAAATTTTATTTAATTCGCAAAACTAAAACAAAATTCCGATATTTGTTCTTTTTATTCCCAAATAAAATTAGTCAATGGCAATTATTGAATTCAACGATGAATATTTTATGCGTGAAGCATTAAAAGAAGCGAAACAGGGGTTTGAGGAAGACGAAGTTCCTATTGGTGCTGTAATAGTTGCAAATGAAAGGGTAATTGCAAAAGGCCATAATCTGACGGAAAGATTAAATGATGTAACTGCTCATGCAGAAATGCAGGCTTTTACAGCAGCAACAAATTATCTTGGCGGTAAATATTTAAAGGAATGCACCTTATATGTAACACTGGAACCTTGTGTAATGTGTGCCGGGGCATCATTCTGGACACAAATCGGAAAAATAGTGTATGGTGCTAAAGATGAAAAACGCGGTTACTCCATACACAAGGCTGATTTCCTGCATCCAAAAACGATAATAAGAGGAGGTGTATTAGAGACAGAATGTGCAGATATAATAAAAGAATTTTTCAAAAAGAAAAGATAAGATATATTAATTGTGATTCATTATAATGTACTTGATATGTTAACCCTGGAAGGGTTTAAAACCCTTCCAGGGTTTCTTTATAAAAACGGGTTATTTACCTTTTCATGTCCTATGCTTGTTTCAGGACCATGACCGGGATAAACTGTATAATTATCATCTAAAGTAAATAGTTTTTTGGTAATACTTTCAAATAAAAGGTCTAAATTACCTGTAGGTAAATCTGATCGGCCAATGCTTTCATAAAACAAGACATCGCCGGTAATTACAAATTTTTGCGCATGATTGATAAAGCAAACACTGCCATCAGCATGTCCGGGAGTATAAACTACTTCCATTTCACTGTTTCCGAATATGATGTTGTCGCCTTCCTTGATAATATGATCAACTTTTGCAGTTTCTTTCAGATTAAATCCGTATACATTGGCTTGCGAAGAGGCTTTTTCCAGAAAACCGCGGCTGGCTTCGTGAATACTCATGCCGACGTTATAGGTTTTCCCCACAAAAGCACTTCCCAGCACATGGTCGATATGACAATGTGTATATAACTGGGCTTTTACGTTCAGATTTTCTTTTTCAATGAAATCTTTCAATGCTTTGTCTTCAAATCCATCGTAATTGGCAGGATCAATAATAACACAGGCTTTGGTTTCGTCGTACAATACATAGGTATTTACCTGAAAAGCGTTGAATACAAATTTTTTAATATTAATCATTTTCTCCTTCTAAATTTTAACTTTATGAACTTTATAACTTTATAATTTTTATAACTGACTTATTCCTTTGTTTTTGCCTCATTCCAGAAAACATCCATTTCAGCCAATGTCATATCATGCAGATTTCTTCCGTTTTCCAGGGCTTTTCCTTCCAGGTATTTAAAGCGTTTAATGAATTTCCTGTTTGTTTTTTCCAATGCATCTTCAGGGTTGATATCAATAAAGCGGGCATAGTTTATCAACGCAAACAATACATCGCCAAACTCGTCTTCTATCTTGGCTTTTGGAGCATTTTGCTCAATTTCAATTTTTAATTCATCTATTTCTTCTTTTACCTTATCCCATACCTGATGTGTTTCTTCCCAGTCAAATCCAACACCTCTAACTTTTTCCTGAATTCTGTATGCCTTAACCATGGCCGGCAAGGCATTGGGAACTCCCTCCAAAACAGAAGTACGTCCTTCAGCCAGTTTAATTTTTTCCCAGTTGTTTTTTACATCTTCGGCATCATTTACCTTTACATCACCATAAATATGGGGATGACGGTTTACCAGTTTATCACAAATGCCGTTTAACACATCTTTCATATCAAAACTGCCTTTTTCCTGACCGATTTTAGCATAAAAAACAATATGCAGCATCAAATCGCCCAATTCCTTGCGTATTTCATCCATATCATTGTTTAAAATGGCATCGGATAATTCATACATTTCCTCAATGGTTAAATATCTTAAACTGTCTAAGGTTTGTTTTTTGTCCCAGGGGCAATTGGCTCTTAAGTTGTCCATTATTTCGAGTAAGCGATCAAATGCTTTTGCGTTTTCTGTCATTTATTAAGGTATTTAAGTAGCTGATTAATATCTATCTGCATCATACAATTAAAGTGTTTTTCGGGGCAGGAATTGTATCCAATTTTACTGCAGGGACGGCACTTTAAGCCATTTATTTCATAAATATGTGATTTTTCTTTATCGCTTTCAGGCAAATAAGGATACATTCCAAAAGCAGTAACGGTATTACCCCAAAGTGAAATAATTTCTTTTTTAAACGCAGCAGCAATATGCATTAAACCGGTATCCGGCGTTATTATTTTTAAAGATTGTTCAATAACAGAGGCGGTCTGATGTATATTATAAATTCCGCAAGTATTAAATACAGCAGGATTTCCTGCAGCAGTTATGATATTCTCAGCCCGTTCACGATCTTCGGCACCTCCTAATAATATTATTGGAATTTCAGTCTTAGAGCAAAGTTGTGTTAATATTAAATCAGGAATCTGTTTGGTAAAATGCTTTCCACCTACAACAAGACATAAATATCCCTGTTGAAAATGATCGGGCAAAGTATTTAAATTTACTTTTTCGCTGTTAGGATAAAAATAATCAAGGCCAAGCTTATCATTGATAACATTTAGTTTTTTAACAGCTTTAAAATACCGGTCAACAATATGAATATCAGGCAGCATATTGATTTTAAAATTAACCAGCAGCCACTTTTGCAGATTTAACTTATTAAAACCAGCTGAAGGTTTTAATAAAGCAAGTTTAACTATTAAAGTTCTAAGATTATGATGCAAATCAACAATAAAATCAAAATTCTCTTTCCTGAGCTCTTTTATAGTTTCTGTAATACTTTCATTTAAACAGTGAACCTTATGAATATAAGGGTTATTGCTAAGTAAATCAGAAAATTTTTGCTTTGTCAGGTAATGAATTTCAGCATCAGGAAGCTGTTTATTAATACACCTTATAACAGGGGTAGTCAGTACAATATCACCAATAGAGCTAAACCTGATAATTAGAATTTTCAATTTTTTTTTATTTTTTACAAAATTAAATAATAAAAAATGAAAAATAAATCTATTTTTGCATTATGGTACTCGTAGATACACATACACACCTTTATCTTGATGAATACAAGGATGATATTCAGGAAGTTATAAAAAATGCATTGCAAAATAGCATTAATTATTTTTTACTTCCTAATATTGATAGTACTACAATAAACAAAATGAACGCTTTATGCAGGGAATATCCTGACAAGATGTTTCCTATGATAGGCTTGCATCCTACTTCTGTTAAAGATGATTATATGCAGGAATTATCTATTATCAGACATGAATTGCTTACCAACAAATATTATGGAATAGGCGAAATAGGTGTTGATCTTCATTGGGACAAATCATACCACAAAGAACAGGAGTTTGTTTTGAGATATCAGCTTGAGCTGGCAAAGGAGTTTAAATTACCTGTTGCCATACATACCCGTAGTTCATTTGATGAAGCCATTGAAATTGTAAGAGAAGTTAAAGATGAAAATTTAAGAGGTGTTTTTCATTGTTTTGGTGGCTCATACCAGCAAGCTATAGACATTATAGATATGGGATTTTTACTGGGAATAGGCGGTGTTGTTACTTTTAAAAACTCCGGACTGGATAAAGTAATTGACCATATTGGGCTGGAACATATTATTCTTGAATCAGATTCACCTTATTTAACCCCATCACCTTACAGAGGTTTAAGAAATGAAAGTGCCTACTTAATGCTGATTGCAGAAAAGATAGCAGAGTTAAAAGCAGTTTCAATTGAAGAAGTTGCTGAAATTACAACCAAAAATGCACTTGACCTTTTTAAAATTTAGCTATATCAGAAAATCAATAATTTTCTCTGAAGCAATTTTTAACTTTATGAACTTTCAAACTTTATAAACTTTCAACTAATAATATGGAATCCAAAGCTTCAATTCTGGTTATTTATACCGGTGGTACAATAGGTATGATAAAGGATGCTGTAAGCGGTGCCCTGCATCCTATAAATATGGATCTGCTTTATCAGTCCATCCCTGTTTTACGTAATTTTAATTACCAAATTGATTCCTATAGTTTTAATCCATTAATTGATTCATCCAATATGAATCCCGGTTTTTGGATAAAATTAGCAGGCATTATTGAAGAAAATTATGAAAATTACGATGGTTTTGTTGTCTTACATGGTACTGATACCATGTCATATACTGCATCGGTTCTTAGCTTTATGCTCGAAAACCTGAATAAACCGGTAATACTGACAGGTTCACAAATACCATTAGGCGTTGTAAGAACCGATGGTCGTGATAATATAATAAATTCTATAGAAATTGCAGCTGCAAAACTTGAGGATACTCCTATAGTTCCTGAAGTATGTATCTGTTTTGAAAACAGGTTATTCAGGGGTAACCGTACCAATAAATTTAATGCTGAAAATTTTGAAGCTTTTGTTTCAGGGAATTATCCAACATTAGCTAAAGTTGGCGTTCAAATCAGGTATAAAAATCATTTAATTTTAAAACCCAACTTTAAAAAGCTTAAGGTTCATTATACATTAGACCAGAATGTTGCTATCTTAAAATTATTTCCGGGTATTTCTGAAAATGTAGTAAAAAGCATACTTTCCATTAAAGGATTAAAAGCTGTAGTAATGGAAACCTATGGTTCAGGGAATGCACCAACCGACAAATGGTTTATTGAAGCACTTGAAGATGCTATAAAGCATAACATCATCATTTTTAATGTCAGCCAATGTAAATCAGGCAGCGTTGATATAGGAAAATACGAAACCAGTGTTGATTTAGGACGCATAGGCGTTATTGGAGGTTATGATATTACAACCGAATCAGCTATTGCAAAACTAATGTTTTTATTAGGAAGGAATTTACCATTGGATGAGCTAAAAAAATACCTGCAAATTTCTTTAAGGGGAGAACTTACAAATTAATAAATTTCACTTTTAAAACCAGATTTTCAGACACAATAAAACTTAAAATTTGCCGCTAATTGAAAATGATAATTTTTGTTTTTTAAAAGTTTGATTTTTTATTGTAAATTTGCCGACTGATTTTACTAATGCACAGCAAGGAATAAGTTAAATTAATTTTCAGAAGTTCATTCATTATTATAACGGATAGGTGGCCGAGTGGTCGAAGGCGCACGCCTGGAAAGTGTGTATACGCCAAAAGCGTATCGTGGGTTCGAATCCCACCCTCTCCGCAAATTTAAAACAACAATTAGTAAAAAATGAAGAAAATAATTGTTTTATTCCTGCTTGCATTGGCTTTCAATCTTGGGTTCACAACTTCTTCCATAGCCCAAAAAGATAAGAAATCCGATACTTTAACCGAACTTCAGGCATCTCAGGCAGAAGCATACAGCAATGCTGAAAATTCAAAAATTGTTGAGGTTTCTGCTGATAATAAAACTTTCCATCAGGTATTAAAAGAAAAATTTATAGAAGGCGGTCCTATCTGGATGACGCCAATTCTTATCGTTTTTATCCTGGGTTTGGCTATAGTAATTGAAAGAATCATATATCTGAATTTATCATCTACCAATTCAATAAAATTATTGACAAATATCGAAACCAACCTGAAAGAAAAAGACATACAGGCAGCAAAAGATATCTGCAAGAACACAAGAGGTCCATTGGCAGGTATTTTTTATCAGGGACTTGACAGATATGATGAAGGGCTGGATATTGTTGAAAAGTCGATTATTGCATATGGTGGTGTTTTGATGGCCCGTCTGGAGAAAAATTTATCATGGATAGCATTATTTATCGCATTAGCACCTATGCTCGGCTTTTTAGGAACAGTAGTTGGTATGGTTCAGGCATTCGAAGCCATTGAAAAAGCAGGTGACATATCTCCTACCATAGTGGCAGGAGGAATGAAAGTGGCTTTATTAACTACAGTTTTTGGATTAATAGTTGCCATTATCCTCCAGGTCTTTTATAATTACCTGATTTCTAAAATCGAAAGTCTGGTAAATACGATGGAGGATGCCAGTATCAGTTTTATGGATATTTTATTAAAAGTCGGACATCAAAAAGAATTAAAATAGCAATTATCATGGAAAAATGGTTTGATGCAGGTTTAATTACAATGTATGTTCTGTTAACAATAGCAGTAATTTCTCTGCTTTTTTTCCTGTTTAAATTTCTGTTTTTTAGTTTCCGGAAATCAAAAACAACCGTTATAGGGATCATTGCAATTGTAGCTTTATTTATCATTTCATTTTTCCTGTCTTCTTCAACAGATATCGGACTTACGCTTTTTGAAAAGACATCTACAAATCCTGATTTTTCCCGCATCATCGGCAGTGGACTGATATTCGCGTATCTTATGATATTAATTGTAGCTATCAGCTTAATATATACTATGATACAGCAGAGATTCAAATAAAAATGGCACGCAAAATTCCAGAAATAAACTCGGGTTCAATGGCTGATATTTCATTTCTGCTGCTTACCTTCTTTTTATTAACTTCTTCTATTAATACAGATAAAGGTATTTCCAGAAAACTATCGCCTTATGTAGAAGCTGAATCTAAATCAGCTGAAGTTAAAAAGCGCAATATCATGATAGTTTTGGTAAATGCTAATAATCAGTTAATGGTGAATGGAAATGTTGAAATCATCTCAAACCTGAAATCTAAAGTAATAGATTTTTTAGCTAATCCTGCTAACAGCCCGGAATTACCCGAGAAAGCAATAAAAAACATCGATTTACTTGGCAATGTTCAGGTTTCAAAAGGAGTTATTTCCTTACAAAGTGACAGAGGTACATCCTATGAAACCTATGTAAAAATACAGGATGAATTGAGCCTTGCTTATACTGAATTGCGTAACCGGCTTTCAAGAGAAAAATTCGGCAGAAAATTTGACGATTTAAAGAGCGAAGCTAAAATGGAAGCCATACAAAAAGCAATTCCCATAAATATTTCCGAAACTGAACCAAAAAATACGGGAGGAAATAAATAATGGCAAGATTTAAGAAAAACATAAGAAAAGATGTTCCTACTATTAACACAGGTTCAATGTCAGACATTATTTTTATGTTTTTATTTTTCTTTATGGTAATAACCAATATCAGAGAAACTACATTGTTTGTAAAATATACACCACCAAAAGCTACGGATATTCAGAAGCTGGAAAAAAAATCAATGTCATGCAGCATTTATATCGGTCAACCTGTTAAAACAGCTGTGTATGGCACCGAACCTCGTATACAGCTTAACGACCAGCTTGCTGAAGTTGCCGATGTCCAGGAATTTATTCTGAAAGAAAGAGCAGCAAGACCTGAAAATGTCCGCCAATTGCTGAATACCATTCTTAAAGTGGATAAAAATGTTAAAATGGGTATTATTTCTGATATTAAATTAGAACTTCGTAAAGCAAATGCACTCAGAATAACCTATGCCACGTTCAGAGAAGCTAAGAAAGCAGAAAACTAACCGGATGATATATCCGTAAGCTGTTCTTTTCCGGTCATTTCCCTTTTGTATATACTATACAACAAAACAAGCGTAAACAAACAACTTGCAATGATTAAAAGGAAATCATTGGGTGTATTTCCTATTGTATCAATATCGGTTTTAACAATCTTTTTAGCAAACAGAAAAGAGAAAATAACAGCAGTTGCATTATTTAAAAAATGTGCAGCAATAGGTACCCATAAGTTATTACTGAAATAATATAAATAGCCCAATATTAATCCCAGTACAAAACGCGGAATAAAGCCAAAAAACTGCAAATGCATGGCACTGAATAAGAAAGCGGTAATAAAAATAGCAATGTGAACTTTGGCAGTCCAGTCTTTAAATAATTTCTGCAAAACACCTCTGAACATAAACTCTTCACCCAAAGCCGGAAGTAAGGCTATCATAAATAAATTCACCAATAATCCCTGAGTGGAAGTAACGTTTAAAAATGCTTTGGTGAATGCTTCTGCACTGTTTTCCATATCCTTCATCCAGGTTTCAATACCAGAGAAAGCCGAAGGTAAATGCATCATGCTGTTAAGACTAATCAGGTAATTGATAAAAGGAATAGAAACGATTAAAACAAGCAGACCGGATAATAACGTAACCATATTTGGTATATGGTTTATTTTTAAATAAGCGGCAATATTTCCTCTGACAAAAAAAGCAAAAAGAATTGGCGGAACAATAAACATCCCAATCTGACTGACAATCTGCAGGTATTTAAAAAAATTAATGTTATCAGCTAAGTTTAAAACTGTTTTATTGGTTAAGGCCAGCATAGTTTCACCGCCCCATACAGGAATGGCAATTACAACGCCCAGTATATAAACAATAAAAACACAAAGTATGGTAATAACAACTAAACTGATAAGCTGTAATGAAGGTGAAAAGTTCTTTAAAATAGGCTCTCTGCTCATTGAATATCAGTATAAAACAATGGAAGTAAATAAATTACTTTTTATTTTGTTTGTTGAATGCGTCTAATCCTTCGTTTAAGAATTTTATAAAATTCTGAATATCCAGATCATAGGCTTTTGGATTTACCAACACTTCACCATCAGGATTTAATAGTACATAATAAGGCTGCGAATTTCCATTGAACCTGTTAATCTGAATAAAGGCATTTTTCTTTCCTAATTTAGTAATATCATTGCCATTTTTATCTTTAATGTATTCTTCTTTTGGTAAATCGATTATTTTATCATCCACATACAAAGCCGTAACAATATATTTATTCTTCAGTATTTCCAGTACTTTTGGATCGGACCAGACCTGATTTTCCATTTTACGGCAATTGGTACATCCATGTCCTGTGAAATCTATAAAAATTGGTTTGTTTTGAGCTTTAGCACATTTCAACGCCTGATCATAATCAAAATAACCTTTCAACCCTAATGGTAAATGAAGATTATCGGCATATTTCGGGGCTTCACAAAGTTCATTCTGTTTATTATTTGGTGTACCACTTCCCGCATTATCCCTGACAATAGAATTAATATCAAAATCCTGCGTTTCCATAGGAGGCAGCCATCCTGAAAGGGTCTTCAGAGGTGCACCCCACATACCGGGAACCATATACATAACAAATGAAAATGTAGCAATGGCTAAAAATAGCCTGAACCAACTTTTCATAACCGGAGTATCATCATCATGAGGGAATTTAATTTTACCCATTAAATAAAAGCCTAACATGGCAAAAATTACTATCCATATGGCAAGATATACTTCTCTGTCCAATAATCTCCAGTGATAAGTCTGATCAGGTACATTTAAGAATTTTAATGCAAAAGCCAACTCAACAAAAGCCAGTACAACTTTAACTGTATTCAGCCATCCACCTGATTTAGGCAAATTGTGTAACCATTTTGGGAAAAAAGCGAAAAAAGTAAACGGAATGGCGAAAGCCAGGGAAAAACCAAGCATTCCGATAATTGGCCGGATAATTTCACCTTTAACAGCATTTATAGCAACTGTTCCGGCAATTGGTAACGTACATGAAAATGAAACCAGTACCAGCGTTAATGCCATAAAAACAGGTCCGATATAATCTCCTTTTTCTTCATTCTGGACTGATTTATTAATAAGCCAGCTTGGCAATGTAATTTCGAAATAACCAAATAGGGAAATAGCAAACACAATAAAAATGCCTGCAAATAAAATATTGGGAATCCAGTGTGTACTGATAATATTTCCAAAATTTTCACCAAAAATAACAGCCAGTAATGTACCGAATAGGGTATAAATTGCAACAATGGAAGCTCCATATATTAATGCCTGAACTTTACCTTTGGAACCACTTTTCATAAAGAATGAAACGGTCATTGGTATCATTGGAAAAACGCAAGGTGTTAACAACCCTATTAATCCTCCACCAAAACTTAACCAGAAAAATAACCACAATGAAGTATTATCGTCTTCTTTTTGCTTATTTCCGATAATATCTGTTTTGGTTTTTTTCGCGGTATCTGATATTTTTTTAGCAGTATCAACTTTAACAGCAGCTGTATCTTTATTTAGTTTTTCAGTATTCTCAGTTGCAGCAACAGCATTTACTCCGGCAGGATTGCCTTTAATCTTAAACTCATAAGTATTATCCGAAAAAGGAATACAACTGCCATCGTTGCAGACCATATATTCAAAATTTCCCTTTATGGTAAAATCTTTATTGCTTAATATCTTTATTTTTTGTTTAAAAACAGCCTGATTTATAAAATATTTAACTGTCATTTTAAACATATCATCATATTCAGCTTTTGGTTTGGGTTCGCTGGTTTTACCATCCAGTTTAAAGGTTTTGCCTGGGGTAAAAACAAAGCTGGTGATAATCGGACCACCTTCTTCCATATATTGGGAATACAAATGCCAACCTTTATCAATTTTTGCAGTAAATACTAGTTCTGCAGTACTTTCACTGGTTTGGTTTACAGAATAAGTCCATTTAACAGGATTTTTTATCTGTGAAAAGCCTGATAATGTGCTTAACAGTATGAAAGATAAGAAAAAAACTGTAAAGATTTTTTGAAAAATTGTTTTAATAAAATGCATAGTTAAATATTTAAGAAACAAAAGTAAGAAAAATGCCAAACAATTAACATTTTGTTTGGCAAATTAGTATAATTAATGTGTTAAAAGATTGTAAAAAAGAACTTATACACAAATAGTTAGCAGATATTAAATTTCAATCAAGTGAAATTCAAAACCTTCCATGATAGGATTGTGTAAAAGGTCTTTGCAGGCTTTTTCAACCATTGCACTGGCAGCATCCTTATTATCGGCTTCAACTTCCATCGTTATATGTTTACCTATTCTGACATTTGTAATAGTGGGTAATCCCAGATTTTTCATGCTCGAGGTAACTGCTTTTCCCTGTGGGTCGAGTAATGCTTTGAGCGGCATTACATCAATTTCTGCTCTAAAATTCATATATAATTGTTTTTATTGTTTTTTTGAATGATTAAAAGAATATTGAAAAATTGAAAAAAGAATATAAATAAGAATAATAATTGGTAATGCAGTAAAATTTAAAACCAATAATAAACAAAATGCAGTAATCAGGAAAATGTACTGAATCATGTTGTTCTTCCAGCTTAAATCTTTCATTTTCAGTGAAAAAAGTGGAATTTCGATTATCAGTAAAGCTGACATCAGAATTGAAAATGCAATTAAGAAATAAGCATTTTGAAAAAGAGAAGCTATAATTACATTTAACTGCCCAAAAACATTAATTCCCTCAAAACCTTTATAGTATATTATCAATGGAGCCGAAGCCCAGAATATAGCATTGGCAGGTGTTGGAAGTCCTAAAAATGAAGTGGTCTGACGGCTGTCAATATTAAATTTTGCCAAACGTAAAGCTGAAAATAGTGCTATTATAAATGGAATGTATAATAAAAAATTATTATTGGTAATAAAAGCATTATTTACAGCTGCAATTTGTAAAAGTTTATATGAAATTATTGCCGGAACAACACCAAATGTAACTACATCAGCCAATGAATCCAGTTGTTTGCCAATCTCTGATTTTGCATGCAATATTCGAGCTGCCATTCCATCAAAATAATCAAAAAAAGCACCTGCAAAGACCAAAACTGATGCTAATACCAGATTGGTCTCAAAAGCAGCAACAATAGCTAAACATCCACATAATAAATTAAGTAGTGTAATAAAATTCGGTATGCTGTTTTTGATGCTCATTTAGTTATATAAAACTTCTTTTTATAAAGAAACATATCCTGAAATGCAAAAAGCAAGTCAGGATATGGAATTCTGCTACATATCAGGATGTGCTTTAAGTATCAGTTCAATTTTTTTAATTAATGCGTCCTGCTTAAACTGATTACAAATCTGGGCAATACTTTTTACTGCATAAACTGCCTGTGCTCTCTCCTGAGCCACACTTTTTCTGTATTCAGCTTCCAATGAATCGAAATATTCCAGTTCACTTTTACATTTATTTAAGATGATTTCAGCCATTTTATTTCCTTTATCGAAGGCATTAGCATTGTAATACAATTGTATGTGAGAAATCATATAAATATCATAGGCGATTTTTTCGTTCGGGAAGAACTCATTTGCTTTATCCAGCACTTTTACCGCTGAATCCTTTTTGTTTTCAATAATCAATGCCTGAGCTAATCTTGCATACTGACTACGGGCTACCTGACAACTGCGGAAACTTTCCGGATCAACGTAAACATGAGGTTTATTCAGGTTACCCCATTTGCTTTTATTAACAAGTAAATCATAAGTAGCATCAACAGAAACACCTGCAAATCCTTCACTTCTGTTATCGGAAGCATAAGGTAATAAACGATAAACAACGCCTTCCTGCTGGCAATAATCGCTGATATTTGCAATATTTCTTACAGAAGAAGGATTTACAAAATAAACAGGTCTCTGCCATTTATTGGTTGCCAAAAAATCAAGGAACATAGTTTCATTTTTAAACAAACCGCCTTTACTAATAGTCCATTCAAAGGAAGGGAAGAATTTTCCGGCTTTATCCTTAGAAACAATACCTTTACTTATTAAATAGGCTGAATCAATGATAAGTTTAACCTTATTGGTAGGAACATAACTGCTAAGCTGACCATCCTGCATGGTAGCTTTTGCTTCGGGGCTATCACTGTTTACAAAATCAATAACCTGTTTTAAATCAGAAAATTCAGCTATATTACTTTCACTTACAGGAACATAATCATTGCATCCCTGTTTATATTTTTCAATAGGTAAAGTAAATGGTAAAGGTGGAGAATCGTACATTTTTTTAAATAACTGTTCTACATACCAGGCGCCTGAAGCAAGTGTATAATTAACAACCCTGACATCAGTTCTGACACCTTCCACTTCCTGAGCATACCATAATGGGAAAGTGTCATTATCACCGTTTGTAATCAATATGGCATTAGGAGCACATGAATTAAGATAATTAACAGCAATATCGCGGGCTGAATATTTATTACTACGGTCATGATCATCCCAGCCACCTTTTGCCATCAGGTAAGGTGTAGAGAAAAATGAAACTACAGTAGCAATAATAACACTTGTCATAGCCGGTACTTTTTGTTTGGATAAAAAGTCAAAAATTGCCATTACACCTAAGCCTATCCAGATAGCAAAAGCATAGAATGAACCGGCAAATGCATAATCACGTTCACGTGGCTGCATTGGCGGCATATTCAGATAAATGGCAATGGCTAAACCTGTAAAGAAGAATAATAAAAATACAACAAACATATCTTTAGCATTTTTCTTATATTGATAATACATCCCGATTAAACCAAGGATTAAAGGAAGAAAATAGAAAGTATTCCGGGCTTTGTTATTCAACATGTTTGCAGGTAAATTATCCTGATTACCCAAACGCATGGCATCAATAGATTTAATTCCGCTGATCCAGTTGCCATTCATTATCTCTTTATTTCCATTAACATCATAACCATGACCCTGAATATCATTCTGACGTCCGACAAAGTTCCACATAAAATAACGAAAATACATATGGCCTAACTGGTAGCTGAAGAAAAACTTAACGTTTTCGCTGAAAGTTGGCTTACGGTCACCATGAATATCTGCCCATACTTTATACATGGCAGGATGTTGACGACTATCGTCATTGCTGTACATACGGGGGAAAATGGTACATTCTTTGTCATCATACTTATAGGAATAATTACTGCCTGCCTCTTCGTATTTGTCTTTTCCTTTAACGTATTTGGTAGAACCTTTTTCAGAACCAATAGGTTTTGCTGTAAAATATTGTCCATAGACTAAAGGATTTTCACCATACTGTTCACGGTTTAAGTATGATAATAAACCAATTGCATCACTTGGATTATTTTCGTTAATTGGCGTATTGGCATTGGCACGGATAATTAATATAAAGAATGATGAATAACCTACCAGTATAAAAATCAATGCAACCAAAATAGTATTAACTACAACTTTCTTCTTACGGGTTGTATATCTGATTCCTACAACAATTCCTGTAATTATTAAAATAAAGTAAATAATGGTACCTGAGTTAAAAGGTAAACCGACACCATTAATAAAAAACAACTCAAATTTACCTGCTAAGTTTACAATCCATGGAATTATTCCCCATAAAATAACAGCCAGCATTATTAAGGCAATAGAAATAGATATAAAATTACCCTTGGTTGTTGTTTTGAAATTTTTGAAATAATAAACAAATACGATAGCAGGGATAGCTAATAAATTCAATAAATGCACACCTATTGATATTCCAATCAGAAATGATATCAATATAATCCAGCGGAATGAGTGTTTTTCTTCAGATATACTTTCCCATTTAAGTATAACCCAGAATACCAGAGCTGTAAAAAAAGATGAAGTGGCATAAACTTCGCCTTCAACTGCAGAAAACCAGAACGAATCGGAGAAGGTATATGCTAAAGCACCAATAAAACCGCTGGCAAAAATTGCAATCATTTTTGGCATGGTCATTTCACCGTGTTTTAACACTAACTTTTTACCAAGCAGGGTTATAGACCAGAATAAGAACAATATTGTTAAAGCACTCATTAATGCTGACATCGCATTAACCATATATGCTACTTTTGTAACATCTCCAAAGGCAAATAATGAAAAAATTCTTCCAAACAACTGAAAGGTAGGTGCTCCCGGTGGGTGACCAACCTGTAATTTAAAAGCAGTTGCAATGTATTCTCCACAATCCCACCAGCTTGCTGTTGGTTCGGCTGTCATCAGAAAAACTGCTGCAGCTATCAGAAATGTGAACCAACCAATTACATTGTTTAGTTTTTGATATTGTTTCATGTTTGTTAGTTTATAAAGTTTGTAATGTTATAAAGTTTATAAAATGTAATTGTAAATTATAAACCCGTTTTATATTTAAATTAACTTGATTTAAAATGTATTTTATTAATATTTTTTAATCTAATTGTCTCGTTACATTAAGAATAACAAGTTCTTACCTTCCAACAGTCTAATAATCTAATAGTCTAAACCCCTAATTTACAGATCTGTTCTTCAATCACTATTATTTTTTGTTCTGCATCTGATTGTTTTTTTCTTTCCAGATCAACTACCTGAGCAGGTGCACTATTTACAAAACGCTCATTACTGAGTTTTGCTTTTACAGAATTCAGGAATTTAAATGTGTATTCAAGTTCCGTTTTCAATTTAGCAAACTCTTCTTCAACATTAATTTCCAACAACAAAGGAACATAAAATTCTGTAGTTTTCACAATAAAAGATTGAGCATTTTCAATTTTTTCGTTCACATATTCAATTTTGTCAATGTTACAAAGTTTAGCAACAATAGTATCAAAAGTTGTATCCGGTTTTTCATCATTATTTTTACGAATGAAAAGCGAAATGCTTTCTTTATTCAGTATATTTTTTTCTTTACGTAACGTTCTGATTGCAATAATTACATCTAATGCTGTATTAAATTTTGTTAAAATCAATGGATTAAACGTTTCAGGTTTAAGCATTTCTGTTACCATCAGGTTTTCATCTTCATTTCTGTCGCGCAGTAAATGCCAGATTTCTTCAGTTATAAACGGCATAAAAGGATGCAGTATCTTCATCAGTTTTTCGAAAATAGCTATGGTTTTTTCAAACGTAACAGCATCGATAGGCATCTGATAAACAGGTTTTATCATTTCAAGATACCATGAGCAAAAATCATCCCATATCAGTTTATAAGTTGTCATCAATGCATCGCTTAAGCGATATTTATCATAATGATCCTCAATATTGATAAAGGTTTCATTCAATTTGGCTTCAAACCATTCAATAGCAATTTTTGCATAATCAGGTTGAGGAATCTGTGTATCAATTTCCCAGCCTTTAAGCAAGCGCAAGGCATTCCAGATTTTATTGTTAAAATTACGCCCCTGTTCGCAAAGACTTTCGTCAAAAGGCAAATCGTTTCCGGCAGGTGAAGTGAGCAACATCCCAACACGTACACCATCAGCACCGTATTGTTCCATTAATTGTATAGGATCAGGTGAATTTCCCAGTGATTTTGACATTTTACGGCCTAACTTATCCCTTACAATACCTGTTAAATATACATTTTTAAAAGGAATTTCTTTTCTGTATTCCAATCCGGCCATAATCATACGTGCTACCCAGAAAAAGAGTATTTCCGGTGCTGTAATCAGGTCCTGGGTTGGATAATAATATTTAATATCTTCATTGCCTGGATGACGTATGCCGTCAAATACTGATATAGGCCACAACCATGAAGAGAACCATGTATCCAACACATCTTCATCCTGTCTTAAATCAGTTAAAGTATAATGTTGGTCAGGGAATCTGTGCTGAGCAAGATTCAGTGCATCTTCAGCATTCATTGCAACAACAATCTCACGATTGGGCAGATACCAGGCAGGAATACGTTGTCCCCACCACAACTGACGAGAAATACACCAGTCTTTAACGTTTTCCATCCAATGCCTGTAAGTATTCTTGAATTTTACAGGATGAAATTTTACCTCATCATTCATTACCACGTCCAATGCAGGCTTAGCCATTTCACTCATGCGCATAAACCACTGCAAAGAAAGTTTAGGTTCAATTACCTCATCTGTTCTCTCTGAATAGCCAACTTTGTTGATATATTCCTCAATTTTAGCAAGATGTCCTTTTTCATCCAGTTCCTTGCTTATCTTTTTACGGACAATAAAGCGGTCTTCGCCTGTATAAAGCTGGGCTTTTTCATTTAAAGTGCCATTGTCGTTGAAAATATCAATGCTTTCTAATTTATATTTGAGGCCAAGATTATAATCGTTGATATCATGTGCAGGTGTAATTTTTAAACAACCTGTACCAAATTCACGGTCAACATATTCATCAAAAATTACAGGAACCGAACGATTGATAAGTGGTACCATTACCCGTTTTCCTTTCAGATAAGCATATCTTTCGTCTTCAGGATGAACACAAACAGCTGTATCGCCCAGTATAGTCTCGGGACGTGTGGTTGCAATTGTGATAGAATCATTGCTGCCTTCAATAAAATATTTTAAATAATAAAGTTTAGAGTTAACTTCTTTATAAATAACTTCCTCATCAGAAAGTGCAGTAAGGGCCTTAGGATCCCAGTTAACCATGCGTACACCGCGATAGATAAGCCCTTTATTATACAAATCAACAAATACCTGAATTACAGACTGATACATATCCTCATCCATGGTAAATTTGGTTCGTTCCCAATCGCAGCTGGCACCAAGTTTCTTTAATTGCTCAAGTATAATACCGCCATGTTTGTCTTTCCATTCCCATGCATGTTTCAGAAAATCTTCCCTTGAAAGATCAGCTTTTTGGATGCCTTCTTCGCGTAACTTAGCTACAACCTTTGCTTCTGTGGCAATTGATGCATGATCGGTACCCGGAACCCAGCAGGCATTAAAGCCTTTCATACGGGCACGGCGGATAATTACATCCTGTATGGTGTTATTGAGCATATGCCCCATGTGAAGCACACCGGTAACATTAGGTGGAGGAATAACAATAGTATAAGGTATCTTATCATTGGGTTCTGAATGAAAATAGTTCTTTTTCATCCAGTAAGCATACCATTTGTCTTCTGTTTCTTTAGGATTGTATTTAGGAGAAATCTGCATTTTAAGGTTTGTGAAAATAAAACTGCAAAAATAAGAATTGTTTTTTGAATCAATGTTAAAATTTATTAATGTCTGAAAGAGAATTGTACCGAATTTAAATATGTAGTAGTCCAGTTCACTTTGTTTCTGGAACTACAACATCTTTCTGCTAGGCATTATACCATTTACGATTGAACTAATTTATTATTCAGTTTGTATAAGATATTTTTGGATTTTATAAACCCAAAAATTATTTTAGACTTACTATATTTAACTTTAAGCTTTTAAAAATTGTATATTTGTATTAACTAAAAAACATAAGCCATGAAGAAAAAAACGATTGATTTAGTAATAAATATCTTTATGGGTATTTCTGCTTTAGCTATAATTGCAGGTATTCTTCTCAAACATTATAATTTCCCTGAAGAAGGGAATATAGTTTTTTTGAGCGGAATGTTATTGTATATTTTTCTGACGTCCCTCGACAGCAGACGATTAAATGATGAAATCAAAAGATTACAGAAAAAAATCAAAGATGAAGGAGTAGACAGTGTTAAAGAAGATTAGCTTTTCTATAATTATAATTATTTAGCTTCATTAACAGTTCAGTCGTACGGACTTGATAATATGAATTATTTGTATTTTCCGACTTAAAAATTAAAGTTTTTTACAGCTTTTCTGCTACGTAGTAGCATACCGTTAATAATAAATAATCCTTTAAATGGACTTAGCACCATAGGTGCGTCCTGTTAACTTTATAAAAAATAAGTTTCTGAAAATTTTTGAATCATTTATTTAAATACAAAAAAACCTTCCGGATTTTAATATCTGAAAGGTTTTATAAAATAACTTATATCTTATAACTCATAACTTTCTATGCTTTCTTCTGTTCCATATACAAATCGAGCAAACGGGCTACATATTTACCAAATACGTCAAATTCGATATTTACCATAGTTCCTTGTTTAAAATTATGGAAATTGGTTACCTGATATGTAAATGGAATAATAGCTACAGAAAATAATCCGGGTTTGGAATCAACAACCGTTAAACTAACACCATTAACAGAAATAGAACCTTTTTCAACGGTAATATTATTTTTAGTAACATCATAGGTAAAAGTGTACTTCCAGCTTCCGTCCATTTCTTCTACTTTAACACAAGTGGCGGTCTGGTCAACATGGCCCTGTACGATATGTCCGTCAAAACGGCCATCCATGCGCATCGAACGCTCCAGATTAACTTCATATCCGGCATGCCAGGTTCCTAAATTTGTTTTGTCCAGTGTTTCCTGTATGGCGGTTACAACATATTGTTTTTTTGTATGATCAACCTTAACAATCGTTAAACAAACACCATCATGGCTCATGCTCTGGTCAATTTTTAATTCATCAGCAATTTCTGTTTCAATTGTAATGTTAAAATTGCTTTTGTCTGTTTCAATACTAACTACTTTTCCTGTTTTTTCTACAATTCCTGTAAACATATTATAAAATTTAAATTTAATTATCTTAATATTGTGATACTACCATGTATCTGTCGGGTAACTTCACCTTTTAATCTCAATTCGTAAACATCACATACATAATAATATACACCTTCGCTGCAATCTTTTTGTGAATATTGATCTTTACCATCCCAGTTTATATCAGGATTGGAAGTACTGAAAACCTTAGTACCCCAGCGGTTGTATATCTTTAAATCAATCTTCTCAACCCCCTGATAAGGATAAGGCCTGAACAAATCGTTGATTCCGTCACCATTAGGCGAAAACATATTGGGCAAATGATAGAATGAACAGCTATCAATATCAATACAATACACATTGCTGATTAATCCTGTATTATTGTTGGAATCAACAGCACTGACAGCATAACAGCCTGATACTGAAGAAATATTAAAGTGAATGTATTTTCTTGCCGTTGGGTCCTCATAAACAGCTATTATTGATAAGTCCTGATGTGTATTGGGTGTATACCAAATATAATATTTCTTAATATCATAATCACACGAATCGGTATTTATCCAGTCAAGCGTATTGGATGGTTGCTGACAATCAGGCGTAACGATGAGTTTAGGAGGACATGGTGCTTCATTATCAATCGGAGCAGCACAAAGTTGTTGTGAAAGATTGATAATAGGATTGATAATATTGCTGATACTATAGCTCCCGATACTTTTCACATAATAGCAATATTGAATGCCATTCTTTAAATTTTTATCTGTATAATAAGGAACAGTTGAATTTCCGATTGAATCAAAAATACCGCTTACAGGATTTTTCCGGTAAATGGTATATTTATAATTAATCCAGGGAACATTAATATTCCAGCTAAGTTTCATTTTCCGGTCAGCTGGTGTAAGGCTGAGATAAACGGAGGAAGCCAGATGTGTTGACCCGACTTTAAAACGATGAAGCGGCTGATCATTATAAAAATCTATGCGGTAATTATAGGGAGATACAAGTGTATTTAAAGAACTATCGGCATATATCGTATCATTAATTCCGGAAAGTGAGTCAATCAGCACAAAATTACTTACAATTAAGTCTGCAGAACGGTAAATCAGGTATTTATAGGGTCCCGGTACCTGTATGGTATCCAATTCTGTAGGTTTTGACCAGGCAACAGTATCGGTACCTATCGTTGATGATGTACTGGTAATTGTAATATTTGTAATAATAGGAACATCGCGCTTAAGCTGAGCACAGGCTTCCAGGGAGGCATAACTTTCAGCGCCATCAGGATAATAGGCATAAACCATATAACAATAATCAATACCATGCAGTAATCCATTCCCATTGTTATCATCCAGATAAGTCGTATCATTAATACCCAAAACTGAAGCTATTTCTGAATAGCCTGTATAAGCAGGAACACCGGTTTCACAATAGGCATGAAAATAGCCATAATAGCTGTTTTTCCGGTATACCTTATATCCAATAGCATTGCTGCAATCGCTTTTATTCCAATTTAATTTGATAGTATTACCCGTTACAGTAGTTTTCAGATTTTTAGGTGCTGGTCCCACAACTGTGATGAATCTGTTCCGGTAGGCAGTTAATGCAACAGGCGAACCATTATCCTGGGCTTTAAATGTAACCTGATAGGCTTGCTTGCGGATATGCTGACATTTTGTTTCCCAGTAAAACAAACTATTAACTTCTACAGGAGCAGATGCAGTATTAAAAATAGCCGGACTATATGATATTGACAGAGGTCCTCCATATCCTGAAAGGGTCACTGAATTCCCGTCAGGATCTTTAGCATGAACATTAAAAACCAGCGTATCACCTGCTTCAACGCAGGTATCGGGTAATGGATCAATTACGGGTGGATGGTTGTTACAGGCAGCAATAATAATTTGCATATCACGGGTTATATAACCTATTCTAACTCCGTTCCGCCATTCTTCAATTAAAATAGCGACATTATATTCACCCTGCATGGTGGGGCTATCCCAGATTAAATCTCCTGTTACAGGATTAATTGAAATAAAATTACTGGCCAAAGGTAATGTATATCCCGGTATAGGCAGTCCCTGAACACCTCTGCAGCTAACCAGTTTATATGAAATACTATCACCATCAGGGTCGTAAGCGCCGGGATTATGAACAAAAAGAGAACCAACACAACCCATATCCAAAGGAGGATTTAGTAATACCGGAGAATTATTTTTTGGATTAATAAAAGGACTGATTACAAGCATGGTTTCCACAAAAATTGGAATATTTACAGAGTTTGGAATATTGATTACCCCGCTGTTTCTGTTCGGGTCTTCCATACTGATTTTATAGGTGCCATCACCCGGATAAGTATGCGTGCTGACATATTCATTTCTGGAAACATCGCCCGGTAAATTCGTTTTCAATGTGCGGGCTACCATACTAGAAGTACCATCACCCCAGTTTATCTGCAAATCAGGGCGGTCGGCCGGGCTTGGAGTATAGGTGTAAGTAACAACTTTTATTTCGTATTGTAAAGATGAATTTGAAATACGACGGAACGTAATTTCGGCTGACCTTTCGTGTGTAGCGAATGATGATATTGAATATAAACACAATAAAATGAAGAAAATAAAGTATTTTTTCACTATTCCGGAATTTGTATGAATGTATAACAAACAGAATACAAAATTATTATTAATTCGGTAAATATTTTGATTTTTTATTGAATTAATGCTATTTTTCATTCACTCTTTATGAATTATATTTTTTACCCAATGGCAGATGTAAAAATTGGCATAAAAATTGTAATTTTACAACCCAAAAAACATCAAATTCCTTTACAATGAGAAATCTTATCAGAATCATTGGCCTGTGTGCCGTTATATTATGCTGTAAACCTATCATAGCACAGGATACCATCAGAGACAGAATACCTGTAGATAGTAATACCAGACTGATTACATACAAAAATGCGTTGAACGTTTCCGGAAAGAAAGAAGAGTTATATAATCGCGGTATTGAATGGGTTAATGCCAATTTCAAAAATCCGGCAGAAGTTACCCGCCGTCGCGATGCTGTGAACGGTGAAATCGAGGGTATTCACCGCATACAGCTTTCGTTTAAGGATAAAGACGGTATCAACATAAAAACTGCAATAGTTGAATATACTTTTAAATTGCAATTCAAAGACAATAAATACCGCTATACTTTTACTGATTTTTATGTTAAAGATAAATCAAAATATGCTGTAGAAAACTGGCTGGATAAAAGCAAACAGGGATATTCTCCTTTATGGGATGAATACCTCCTTATTATTGACAATCAAATCACTAAGCAAATCGAAACTTTAAAAAAGATAATGCTTGGTAAGAAAGAAGTTAAAGACGACTGGTAGGAAGAAAGTTATAAGTTATAAGTTATGAGTTATGAATGATGAATTAACCACTCATATTTTACATTTTACATCATAAATTTTACATTCTATCCTTCTACCTCTTCAAACCGCTGATTTCTCCGCTGAGGCTGAAAACCGGCTTCAGTAATGGCTTTCTGAATACCATTAGCATCAAATTTATAATCGGCACCAGCCACTGAAACTACATTTTCTTCAATCATAATGCTACCAAAATCGTTGGCTCCTGCATGCAGGCATATTTGTCCGGTAGTTGCACCCACCGTTAACCATGACGCCTGTATATTGGGGATATTAGGCAGCAGAATACGGCTTATGGCTATCATACGGATATATTCAGCTGCAGTAACCTTGTTTTTTATGCCATATTGCTTTAAAAGCACGGTATCTTTATCCTGAAACGGCCATGGAATAAAGGATACAAATCCCGGTGAATTTTCAGGCTTTTCTTTTTGAACATCCCTGATGTAAATAAGATGCTGCAGGCGTTCTGCAATGGTTTCGATATGGCCAAACATCATAGTGGCAGAAGTTACCAGATTTAGCTTATGTGCCTGACGCATCACATCCAGCCATTCACCAACTGTGCATTTGTTTTTCGAAATTTTTGAACGGACATTATCCGATAATATTTCAGCACCGGCACCGGGCAAGCTATCCAAACCGGATTCAATCAGCGCTTTTAAGCAGGCCTCATAACTTATATTTTCAAGTTTTGAAATATGTACGATTTCCGGCGGACCCAATGCATGTAATTTTACACCAGGATAATGTTGTTTGAGTGATGAAAATAAATCAACATAAAATTGCAGGCCTAAACGGGGATGCATACCGCCCTGAAGCAATAACTGATCTCCGCCCAGTTTCAGCATTTCATCAATCTTGCATTTGTATTCATCAATATTGGTAATATAGGCTTCCTTCGAGTTTACTGAACGGTAAAAATTGCAAAACTGGCAACCGGAGCTGCATACATTGGTATAATTCACATTCCGGTCGATAATCCAGGTGACTTTAGGTTCCGGATGAAGCTGAAACCTGATATTATTGGCTATTGCCATTAATTCGGGTAAGGAAAGTGCTGAATATAAATGAAGGCCTTCTTCTAATGTAAGAAATTCCCTGCTTAATGCGTTATTAATGAGTTGTGAAGTATTCATCCAAAAATTGATTTTAAACTGCTGTAATACCGAAATGAAATATGTAGTAGTCCAATTCACTATCGTTCTTGGAACTACAACATCTTTCTGATCGGCATTATACCATTTACATTTGAATTAATTTATTAATCGTATTGGTATAAAAGATTAAAATTGTTGAATTGATTATTTTTCTAAATTTGTAAATCTTTTTTCAAAATTAATAATAATATGCAAACCATAATTAAAAAATTTAATAAAGCCAGGCATTTCGAGGCATATATTTATCTTGTAAATAATTACAAACAACTTACAGCGCTTTCATTTTCCAGGAATGAATTAAACTATATTAAAAATCAGTACGAGGTCCTTGAAAAGGAACTAATAATATTACCTAACCTTGATGCAGTTAAAATTGTTCAATTTGTTAAAACCGAAGGCCCATCCTGGAAGATTCAGGAAAATTGCCGTAAAGCCGGCGATAAGATAGCTTGCATATTGAATGACAATAAGAAAACTACTGTTCTGTTGCACGATTACAGCGAAATGCAGTTTCTTGCTTATGCGCTGGCAGAAGGAATGGCTTTAGGTAATTATCAGTTTATAAAATACAAAACCGAACAAAAGCCAAATGCTTTAGTAGAAATTGAAATCGACTCAAATCAGCTCAGTAAATTACAATATGATCATCTGAATATTATTACCGATGCAGTTTACAAATGCCGTGATCTGGTAAATGAACCACTAACTTTTCTGAATGCTGTAAGTTTCTCGGAAATTATTTCTGAAATGTCGGTAAGTGTGGGAATAAAAGCTGAAATTTTTAACAAATCAAAGATAGAAGCGTTGAAAATGGGCGGTTTACTTGCTGTAAACCGTGGCAGTATTGATCCGCCAACATTTACAGTTATGGAATGGAAACCCAAAGGGCATAAGAACAAAAAACCCTTTGTATTTGTTGGCAAAGGTGTTGTTTACGATACCGGTGGTGTAAATATCAAAACCGGTGATTATATGCTGGATATGAAATGCGATATGGGCGGTGCTGCAGCAGTAGCCTGTGCCATTTATGCCATTGCTAAAGCAAAATTACCGGTTCATGTTGTAGGTTTAATACCTTCTACCGACAACCGCCCTGATGGAAATGCCTATGTACCGGGTGATGTAATAACTATGTTTACAGGAAAAACTGTAGAAATAATGAATACCGATGCAGAAGGCAGGTTAATACTTGCTGATGCCCTTGGATATGCTTCAAAATATAAGCCTTCACTGGTTATTGACCTTGCAACACTTACCGGAGCTGCAAGCAGGGCTATTGGCCATTATGGAATAGTTGCCATGCATGATAATGCTGAATCTGAATTCGAAATGCTTAAGCAAAGCGGACAAAGTGTATATGAACGATTGGCAGAATTCCCGTTTTGGGATGAATATGGAGAACTGATAAAATCAGATGTGGCTGATATCAAAAATCTTGGAGGTGCCGAAGCCGGTATGATTACTGCAGGAAAGTTTCTGCATCAGTTTACCGATTATCCCTTTATCCATCTCGATATTGCAGGCCCTGTATTTCTGGATAAAAAAGACAGTTATCGGGGTAAAGCAGCTACCGGTGTGGGTGTGAGATTATTATTTGATTTTATAATGAATAAAATTTAATTTTTAGAAAGCGCAATAAATAATTTATTTACTTTTGATTTGATTTTTAAATGCTCCGTCAGCATTTATAACTTTTTAATAATGTTAGATATGACAAGAAATTTTGATAAAGACTATAAGATAAAATTAGGAATTACACATGGTGATATAAATGGCATCAGCTATGAAATAATTATTAAAACCCTCTCCGACCAGAGATTATTGGAAATTTGCACACCCATTGTTTATGGTTCCTCCAAAGTAGCATCTTATTATAAAAAAATGCTGAATTACAACGATGTTAATCTGAATTTAGTTAAAAATGCTGCCGCTGCAGTTCAGAAACATTCAAATATCATTAATGTAAACAATGATGAAATTAAAATAGAAATCGGTGAATCTACAGAATCAGCAGGCATTCTGGCAGCGCAAGCCCTTGATATGGCTGTTGAAGATTTAAAGAAAGAGCAAATTGACGTATTGGTTACTGCACCAATAAATAAAAGCAATATTCAATCCAGATCTTTTAATTTCCCCGGACATACAGAATATTTAGCTGAAAAATTTAATGTGACCAATGAATTGATGATAATGGTCTGTAATAACATACGCATCGGTGTGGTAACCGGTCACATTCCTTTAAAAGAAGTTTCAAACAAACTGAGCATTGAACTCATTTTAAGTAAAATTAAAATGCTGAATAAATCGCTAATTGAAGATTTTGCGATTACAAAACCCAGAATTGCAGTAATGGCACTTAATCCGCATGCCAGCGATAACGGTCTGCTTGGAAAAGAAGAACATGATATTATTATTCCGGCAGTAAAAAAAGCCATAGATGAAAAAATATTAGCCTTCGGTCCTTATCCTGCTGATGGATTTTTCGGTTCTGAAAACCTTAAAAATTTCGATGGTATTATTGCAATGTACCACGATCAGGGCTTGATTCCATTCAAACTCATGTCGTTCAGGGAAGGTGTGAACTTTACTGCAGGATTACCTGTAATACGGACATCACCTGCACATGGTACAGCTTATGAAATTACAGGAAAAAATATAGCTTCTCCTGAATCATTCCGTCAGGCAATTTACCTGGCTTGCGATATATTCAGAAACCGCATGATGCATCAGGAGTTAAGCAAAAATCCCCTGAAAATAAGTAATATTACAGAACGAGAAAACTAATTCAGTTGAAAGTTTTTTAAGTTAAAAGTTCATAAAGTTTTTTAAAATTAAAGATTTTACTTCATTATTATTACTAAATTATTACTAAAAATACAGATGTCAACCAATAAAGATTATTTTTCACTTGCTGAAATAGCCAAAATATGCAAAACTGATGTAACAGGGAATCAGCTTAATAATCCTGTTATCTTTGATTTACTTACCGATAGCCGCAATATTACATCTATAGATAATTGTTTGTTCTTTGCCTTGATAAGCAAGCGGAATGACGGTCATAAATATATTCCCGAATTATACCAGAAAGGAATGCGGAGTTTTGTTATTTCCATACTTCCTGATGATATTAACGATTATCCTGAAGCAAGCTTTATCCTCGTAAAAGATACCCTGAAAGCATTGCAGACAATTACGGCAAACCACCGTAAACTATTCAATATTCCGGTAATCGGAATTACAGGGAGTAACGGAAAGACAATAGTTAAAGAGTGGTTGTATCAATTGTTGAGCGATGATAAAAAAATAGTAAAAAATCCTAAAAGCTATAACTCACAGATTGGTGTTCCGCTTAGCGTCTGGCAAATGAAAGCTGAACATGAACTTGCCATTTTTGAAGCCGGTATTTCTGAACCGGATGAGATGGATAAATTACAGGCTATTATTCAGCCTACTATTGGTATTTTTACAAATATAGGACATGCTCATGATGAGAATTTTATTCATAAAGAACAAAAAATTGCTGAAAAACTAAAATTATTTACCAAAGTTAGTGCACTTATCTATTGCGCTGATTATCTTGAGATAAAAGAACGTATCCTTAAATCAGAATCTTTAAGAAATATTCCATTTTTTACCTGGAGTAAAAAGAATACCGCCAATTTAAGCATACAGCAGATTGATAAAAATACTAAAAAATCGACAATTACAGCAATATACAATACCGAAAAACTAAGTATTGAAATCCCATTTACCGATGATGCTTCCATAGAAAACGCCATACACTGCTGGGTAGTATTGCTGTATCTGAATTATTCCAATGAATTTATCGAACAGCGCATGCGCTTGCTTCATCCCATTGCTATGCGGCTTGAATTAAAAGAAGGCGTAAACAATTGCTCTGTTATCAACGACAGTTACAGTTCAGATATTGATTCACTGAGTATTGCTATTGATTTCCTGAATCAGCAAAAACAACACCTGAAAAAAACCGTTATTTTATCAGATATACTCCAAAGCGGACGCGAAGATAAACACCTCTATTCAGAAATAGCTGATTTACTGGAAAAGAAAAATGTTAACCGCTTAATCGGTATCGGACATGCCATAAGTAAACAGGCTCAGTTGTTCAATCTGGAGAAAAGCTTCTATCAATCTACCGATGAATTTTTAAAGGATTTCCTGTATTCAAATTTCAATAATGAAACCATTTTGGTAAAAGGCGCCAGAATATTTGAATTCGAAAAGATAAACCAGGTTTTACAGCAAAAAGCACATGAAACGGTATTGGAAATCAATTTAAATGCCATTATCCATAATCTGAATTATTACCGTTCAAGATTAAACCCAGGGACAAAGTTAATGGCTATGGTAAAAGCATTTTCCTATGGAAGCGGAAGTTTTGAAATTGCCAATACCCTTCAGTTTCATCATGTGGATTATCTGGCAGTTGCTTATGCCGACGAAGGTGTTGAACTCAGAAAAGCCGGCATTACGCTACCAATAATGGTAATGAATCCCGAAGAACAAAGTTTTGATACAATAATTAAATATAAGCTTGAACCTGAAATATACAGTTTAAGGGTATTTTCCTTACTCGAAGAAATCATAAAACTACATTTGGCCGGAAGTCAGCAAGTTATAAATATTCATATCAAACTCGATACCGGCATGCATCGCCTTGGATTTGAGCATAAAGACCTGGCAGAATTAACCGAAAGGATAAAAAACAATCCTCAAATCCAAGTACAATCTGTATTTTCTCACTTATCGGCATCAGAAGACAGCCAATATGATGATTTTACACATCAGCAGATAAATTTACTCACTTCTATGTGCAAAACAATAGAAGATGGACTTGGATATAAGGTAATACGACATATCTTAAACTCTGCCGGCATTATTCGCTTTCCTGAAGCCCAGTTTGAGATGGTACGCCTTGGAATTGGATTATATGGTATAGCTTCGGTAGGTATTGAACAAAAAGAACTTGAAAATGTAGGTACATTAAAAACCATTATATCTCAAATCAAGCATATACCCAAGAATGACACAATAGGCTATTCCAGAAAATGGATTGCAAAAGAAGATATGAATATTGCAATTATTCCTATTGGTTATGCTGATGGATTAAACAGAAAACTTGGGAATGGCAAAGGTAAAGTATTAATAAACAATATGTTTGTTCCTATTATTGGGAACATTTGTATGGATATGTGCATGGTGGATATCAGCGGAATTGATGCCAAAGAAAATGACGAAGTAATTATTTTCGGAGAAAAATATCCTGTTACTTATTTAGCAGAAGAAATTGATACAATTCCTTATGAAATATTAACAACAATTTCAAGAAGAGTGAAACGTATTTTTTATCAGGAATAAAATAATGAATATTTTTAAAACATATTTTGAATTTTATGATTTAATATTGCTTTTTATAGGCATTTTATTTGCTATTGTTGCAATCTTTTATCAGGAAATAAAAGAAAAAGATAAAATTGCGATTTCTTTAATAATTATTAGTGCTCTTATTCTAAGGATTTTTGTTGCCAATTTAGATCCATTTTTTAGTATCTGGGATGAACAATACCATATGCTTGTTGCAAAAAACATGTTATTACATCCTTTCAAACCTGCTTTATATTCAGATCCCGCTTTGCCTTATTTTTATAAATATTGGAACGCAAATAACATCTGGCTTCATAAGCAACCTCTGTTTCTTTGGCAAATAGCATTGAGTTTTAAAATATTTGGAGTTGGATTTTTTGCAGGAAGAATACCCAGTATTATTATGTCAACCATAGTTGTTTATTTTGTTTACGATATTGCCAAACGACTTTTTAATTCAAAAGTTGGCTTTTATGCTGCTTTGTTAATGTGTGGCCAAAACTATATATTATTACTTGTTTCAGGTTGTATCCCAACTGACCACAATGATATTGCATTCCTGTTTTATGTAACCGCAAGTATTTGGGCATGGATAAGATATTCTGAGAATAATTCTGTTAAATGGGCTCTTTTGATAGGTTTATTTGCAGGATTAGCAGTATTAAATAAATGGCTTACAGGATTACTCGTATATTTCGGATGGTTTTGGGCAATTGTTATTTCTTCAAATCGACGGGATATAAGCTTATATGTTCATTATATACTCTCATTAATTATGTGTTGTATAGTCTTTTTGCCCTGGCAAATATATTTATTTTATGTATTTCCATTAGAAAGTCAATGGGAACATATACTTAATTACATGCATTTTTCTCAGGTTATTGAAAATCATAGTGGCAATTTTTGGTTTCATTTTAGTTTTTTCATTGATATTTATGGTTATTTATTAGCCTTGATTTTTACTCTTGGAATACTTATTTTATCTTTAAAATATAGAAAATCAAATAAACTCATAGTATTATCATTGTTTCTTAATGTAGTAATTGCTTATTTGTTTTTCAGTTTAGCAAAAACAAAAATGTATTCATTTACTACTTTTGTATCTTCTATTATTCTTATCATTGCTGCATATTCCATTAATTACATTATGGATTATTTAATAAGAAAAATAAAATTAAAACCAATAATTACAAAATCAACAAGTCTAATTATAATTTTTCTTATTTTTATTTATTCATTAAACATTGAAAAAATCCAGGATTGGCATACCGATAAAGTTGAAAAAATGAAATATATAAGAATCAATAAATCACGTTCTTACGATGTAATTACTCAACTGTCAAGTATTTTACCTGACAAAAATTATGTTTTATTCAACCTCTTCCCGAAAGAACATATTACAACAATGATTTTCACAGAAAATACTGCCTATGATTTTATTCCGAGCATAGAACAAATTAAATACCTGAAACAAAGAAATAAGAAAATTGCGATTTTTGAAAATGATTCAATCCCGGAATATATTAAATCTGATACCACTATTATAAAAATAAAATCAGCAATGTGGAATAACCTAACTTTCAAGAAACCTAAAATTTATCTTTAAAAATTATTCTAATGAGTATTAAAAAGCTATCAATTATTATTCCGGCTTATAACGAAGCCAAAACTATCCATTTGATTTTAGACAAAGTTATCAGTACTACACTGCTTAACAATATTCAAAAGGAGCTTATTATTGTTAATGATTGTTCTAATGACAATACTCCTGCTGTTATTGAAGAATATATTAAAACACATCAGGATATTGATATAAAATTGTATAACCAGCCTGTTAATAGAGGAAAAGGTGCAGCTTTACACAAAGGTATAGAGCTTGCCAGCGGTGATTTTATCATTATACAGGATGCTGATCTTGAATATGATCCTACTGAATATAATTTATTATTAAAACCTGTTATTGATGGATTTGCAGATGTAGTTTACGGTAGCCGATTTATGGGTGGAAATCCACACAGGATTTTATTCTTCTGGCATACAATAGGCAATAAGTTTCTCACATTCCTCTCAAATATGTTTACCAATCTGAACCTTACAGATATGGAAACCTGCTATAAATTATTCCGTTCCGATAGTATCAAACAAATATTATTTAAAGAAAACCGCTTCGGTTTTGAACCTGAAGTTACTACAAAAATTTCAAGAATCCCCAAAATCAGAATTTATGAAGTTGGGATCTCTTATTATGGAAGAACCTACGAAGAAGGAAAGAAAATTTCAGCAAAAGATGGGTTCAGGGCTATATGGTGTATCTTAAAGTATAATATCTGGGATAGAAAATACCTTAAATCTTAAAAATTTAATAATGATATTAAAAAAAGTATTAATAATTCTACTGTTAGCATATTTTATTTTCTTATTTTTTTCAACTTCTATTACTATTAAACCTGAAAAAAATATCATTCCTAATCTGGAAGAGATTCTTTTATCCATTAAAAAATATACAAATTCTAATTCAGTAATCTCTTTTAAATCAAATAATTCATATGAAGAATTCTATTATTGTACACAATTTGTAATGGTACCACTTATAATTGAAAATAATATAAATAATGATACTATTTTATATATAATAGATAAAGGTATGAATAATGCTGACAGTTTGAAGATTAACATTAATTATCAAGTAATTAAGAATGTTTCAACTGATAAATATAAAGTTTTTTTATTAAAAAAAAATAAATGATTGTTATCCTTTTATTAAATATCTTATTGACAAGTATTTTAATTTATTCAAATTTAATTGAATTAGAACGGAGTATTAAGACTGTAATATCGTTCACTACTTCAATGGTATTGTATTCCGTTTTATATTTTTTAATACTTGTTTTCAATTTTAAATTCAATTTAACATTGATAGGTTTAATATTGGTTAATTCCCTTATTTTCTTAATTTATATAAAAAAGAAAAAAATAAAATTCAATCTTAATTTAAATGTTAAAAAGCTTGACATTTTCTTTTTACTTGTACTTTTTTATTCTTTATATTTTTTTATTCAGAATTCAAACAAATGGGGACAATGGGATGCTTGGGCTATATGGAGTTTACATGCAAAGTTTCTTTTTTATACTGATAACTGGCAAAATTTATTCACAAACAGAATAGCGTGGACACATCCTGATTATCCTTTAATGCTGCCCTCTATGATTGCAATGTTTTGGTGTGCAATTGGAGATACTACTTTCATTATTCCTTTTTTTATAGCCCTTTTACCTTATATCGGGATTTTGATATTATTTTATTTTTCATTTAAAAATCCGGTAATCAGTATAGTTTCTATAATTATTATCACTTTAGATTTTAGCTTTACTAACCGAGCGGCAGCTCAATATGCTGATATTTTACTTGCATTTTTCTATTTGTTAAGTTGTATTTTAATAACGAAAATCATAGATGAAAAGAATAATAAATCAAATTTATATTATTTATTAGGTTTTATATCGTCTTCCTGTTTATGGATTAAAAATGAAGGAAGTGTATTTTTTATTTTGATATGTATTTTTATTGTTATTAAAAACTTTAGAAATTATAACGCTTTATTGAAATTTGGGATTGGTGCTTTAATAATAACAGTAGTTTATATATCGTTTAAAATATGCTATGCCCCATCAAATGACTTAGTATCAAAACAATCAGGGAATACACTTTCAAAAATTTTTGACATTAAAAGATATGAAATGATATTGAATTATTTCAAAAAAATGATTCTCATGAAATTTCAGATTATACCAATATTAGCTTTTATATTTTTACTAAAATGGAGAAAACTATCTCCTTCATTATTAATTATTGGTTTAACATTAATAATTTATTTTGCAGTATATATCATAACTCCTTATGATTTACAATGGCATTTGGAAACCTCTTTAGAACGATTAATTGACCAGATTTATCCTTCTTTGTTATTTGTTTTTTTAAATTATTTTGAAAATGATTTTAAATCACCAAATATTATACAAGAAACAACTAAAGTATTAGATTAATGTTATTTCGTAAAATTAGATTTGATTATTAAATTAACTTTATAAAATATTGAAAATAAAATTGCTAAATAAAATACAACTATTGGGTATTTTACTATTCTTTACAACTTGTACATTTAAAAATGAAAATCACAAAGTTAAAGATCTTTCAAAGACTGATTTTGTGTACATTCAGGATAATAAATTTAAGCTAAAAGGAAAAGAATTTTTCCCAATTATGCTTAATTATGTTATTTGCTTTCGAAAAACAGCAAATTCATATTGTATATCCCCAATCAAAGAATATGAGAATCCTGAAATATTCGAAACAAATACGCTGGATAGCATTGATATACAGTGTAATGCTCATTTACAATTAATTAAAGAAATGGGGTTTAATTCTATACGACTTGTTTTTGATCGTGTTAATTATGATAATTTAAAATATTATTACATTGCTGATAATCAAAAGCTTTATCTGGATGAAAATTTTACCGAAATTTCAAATGCATTAGAAAGATTCTTGAAAATTGCAGCAAATCATGATATAAAAGTAATGTTACTTATTAAACCTCCTGTTGAAAACAAGGAACTTGAAAATTTTACAATTCGTATCCTGGAAAAATTCAGCAAAAATCCCGGCATTTTCTCTTATGATTTTTTTAATGAACCATTATACTTTGATAATGTGGATAAAAGCCCTGATAAAATGTTAAGAGAGAAAAAAGATGCATTTAAAATTGTAAAGGGCTGGAAAGAAATGATGATAAAATATGCTCCTAATCAATTATTTACAATAGGCTTTTCGGAACCTATAGAAGTTTTTGAATGGGATCCTAAGATTTTACCGGTAGATTTTATTTCTTTTCATACTTATAATCCGCTGAGAGTTCCTAATGAAATTTACTGGTACAGCAAATACATTAATAAACCCTGGATGATTGGCGAAACGGCTTTACCTGCTGATGGAGATTCAATTTCATATGATAATCAAAGGCAATTTATGAAAGAAGTTTATGAACGTATTATTGATTGTGGTGGTAGTGGATTAGGCTGGTGGGAATTTCAGGAAATTCCCAATACACATTTTGAAGCGCATTATACCGGTATTTTAAACCATAAAGGAATAACAATTACTAAAGACGGGAAATATAAGATAATTGGCACAGTTAAACCAGCTGTTAATGAGATTGCTAATTTTAAAAATTACAAAAAGAAAGCATGTAAATGCTTACCTAATTATTACAATATGATGGGCTATCATAATTTTGTTTTAAAAGGGAAAGTAATAAATGAAAGCAATGGCAAACCAATAGAAGGTGCTGTAATACGTGGTTGGAACGAATACTGGACTGTAGGAATGAATACATTTACTGATGAAAAAGGCCAATTTTCGCTGTTTAGTAATGATATTTGTGTGCATTTTGAAATTTCAGCCCCTGGTATGAGCAGGAAAGCACTGTATATAACAAACAACTATTTACCATCCTATTATCACAATATTAAATATAATGATCTGATTCAAAAAGACTTAGAATATCATCAGATTTCTTATACATCTTTTCTAAAAGCCCAAAACATTTTAAATGATAAAAACGATGTAAATAATAATCGTTCAATTATTTTCAACTTTGATTCAACGCTTTTTAATAAATCTTATTTCCAGGGTAGTTTAGGAATAATAAAACTAGATGACCTTAAATTAGAATAATCTATCAGCAATAATAAATATATCACATTATATATCAGTATGTTAATCAAATTTAAATCAAATATTTTTTATATTTTAATTTTTATCTATTTCATTCAAAGTATTGTTTTTACTTACGAAAGAATGTTAAATACTGATTGTTCCTTGCAACTATTTAATATTATAAACTCAAAATATTTCTTTTTTCAGGAAAACAGGTTTGGCGTTTGGTTTACACAAATTCCTTTACTAACAGCTGTATTCTTAAACATACCGTTGAAATTTTTGATTTATATTTATTCTCTAAGCTTTCCGCTCTTTTATTTACTGATTATCCTGATAAATGACAAAGTATTTAAAAGCAAAGAAGCAGCTTTGGCTACCATTTTATCTTTGATATTTGGTGTTGCTTTTACTTTTTTTCATTCAGTTACAGAAACACATCAGTTGTTAGCCCTAAGTTGCCTATTGTATGGATTAATACAGGCAAAGGAAAGATTTACAGCTTACCGCTTTTATATATTTTTTTATTTGCTTGTAATTTGGTGTATGTTTGTCCATCCCAATGCTATATTTACCGTATTTTTTATAATTGGGTTGAGTTTCCTGCAAAAGAAAATCAACAAATTCGAATTAATCTCAGCATTGTTAATCAGTTTTCTTTTTATTATTATTAAGCTTTTTTTGACCAGTAAGAACAGTTACGATGCCCGACAATACGATGCTTTATTAAATTTTAAACAAAACCTTCCTCATTTCTTTTCTTTATATTCATTTCGTTATCTGATCACAAAATATTCATCAACCTTTCTTGCCGTTTATCTTATTATTTTAATAGTTTGGCTAAGATATAAAGGGTTTAAGGAATTATTATTTACTACACTTTGCTTTGGTGGATTTACATTGCTAACTATACTTACTTTTGCTGCGGGTGACTGTGATGCCATTATGGAAAAATCATATTTGCCCGGGTTTTTAATGTTTATCATTCTGTTTTCACAGTTGTATTATCAAAAAAACACAAATTATTTATATATAGTTTTGATATTAGGCTTTTTTTCTTTTTATCAAATATCACAGGCAAGCAAACCTTATACAAAAAGACTGAATTTACTATCTGAGATCGTGAAAAATAATCCGGATAAATCTAAATTAATAGCCAGTTTTTCTGACTTTGATGAAAGAATAAGTCGTTTTAATAATTGGGCAACGAGTATGGATGTTTTAATTTTAACCGCATGTAAGTCTGATAGTGCAAAAACTATATTGATGGTGGATGATAAGAATAATTATGAAAATGACACTAACAATCCATCGATTTTCCTTTATTTACCATGGGATCCTTATAAAAATAAAATAATTAATACAGCTTATTTTAAACTTCCTGATGAGAAGTATACATTTTATGAGAAAAAGTAAATGAAAATCATTTATTTAATTGTATTATTTTTGCTAAAACTTTTCATATGCTTTACCAGAAAAAAATAGCAGTAGTTCTTCCGGCTTACAATGCAGCTAAAACTATTGAGAAAACTTACATCGAAATTCCGTTTGATATTGTTGATGAAGTAATTTTAGTTGATGATTGCAGTACAGATAATACTGTTGAAATAGCAAAACAAATTGGGATTAAACATATCATAAAGCATGAAGTAAATAAAGGTTATGGTGGTAATCAGAAAAGCTGTTATAACAAAGCGCTGGAATTAGGCGCAGATATAGTTATTATGCTGCATCCTGATTATCAATATACGCCAAAACTTATTCCGGTAATGTCCCACATTATAGCTTGTGATTTATATCCTGTAGTATTAGGCTCCCGCATTTTGGGCAATGGTGCGTTGAAAGGTGGTATGCCGGTATATAAATATATCGCAAACAGATTATTAACGTTTTTTCAGAACTTATGCAGCGGGCAAAAGCTTTCCGAATATCATACAGGTTACAGGGCATTTTCGAAAGAAGTACTTGAAAAAATAAATTATAATATGAATTCAGATAATTTTGTGTTCGACAACCAAATGCTTTCACAAATAATAATGGCTGATTTTGAAATTGCTGAAGTAACAACTCCTACCAAATATTTTAAAGAAGCCAGCAGTATTAACTTTAAGCGAAGTGTATATTATGGTTTGGGTGTTTCCGGAACCAGCCTGATTCATTTATTTCATCGAACAGGAATTATAAAATCAAAACTGTATATTTAAATTAATATCTAAAAAAATTGAGAAAAGCAAGTTAATTCATAAAACTTATATTTATGGATTGAATTTCAATTTGCTTATTTTCAATTCTTTTGTGCCAGATTTTATTATTTAAATCGTCTTTTTTAATTATTATTGCATTATACTTGCTTATTGAAGAACTATCTGACAAAATAAGATTTGTTTTATAATTTATAATCCCCTTATTATTATTTGAATAAATAAAGACATCAACAGTATCAGAAAAAAAACTATCTTTTTTATATTGATTTTTATTGATTTTTGCTGCAACAAGCATAATATCAGTAGTTTGATAAGCTTGTATTAAAACAAATGAATAAAAATATGCTTTAGAATTAATTAAATTACATTTATTTATTAAATCCTCTTTATCTCTGATAATATTTCTGTCTTTATTATATATAAGATTACTAAAATAGCCCCAATTAAAACCTTGCTCTGTAAGTCTTTTTGATTCTTCAGAATAAGCGACACTATTCCATAGCGAAGGTGCATAAATAATATCTTTATTTCCAATTTTATCATAATAATCCGTTTTTATGAAATCATCCATAAAAGTAAATCTGCTTTGAGATAACTTTAAGTCATTAGCATACATATTATTAGCATAATCATGTGCTAAAGATGTAAAAAGCAGAAATATCAATACAATTACCCTGGATAGTATTGTAACCCAATATGAATTAATGAATTTTTTATCTATCCATAAAAAAATACACATAAAAAATAAAGTAGTACCAAAAAATTGAAAAACTGTTATTGTATAATGTTCCATCTGAGATGTCGAGTATTTATAGCTTAGTGATAAAAATAAAGCCGGAAATACCAGTAATAAAAACCCATTAATTATTCCCAGATATATCTTAGAAAATGAAATATTTTTTGAAATTTTAATTAATGATAAAAAGATAAAAGGAATTAACAGAAGTTTAAGATAACTGGAAATAGGAAATGTATCTGAAAACATAAAAGTTAAAGGATTGAATCCGCCAATATCTTGTGACCTATCCAAAAAAAATTTAAAACTGCCAAAAAAATTATTTAATGGTAAGGCTCCGTTAATAAACTTAAGAACTGCTTTAAAGTAATTTGCAAAAGAAAAAATTTTTGCAAATTGATTTCCTTCATACTGTGAAGGATGCAAAAACGACCAGAAAAACATTAAGATGATGTATACCAGTATAATTAAAAGATGCCCTTTAAATTTTTTGAATACTTGAGAAATATTTTTTAAAAATGAAAACTTTTCATTGCGAACATAAACATATGCCAGTGAAAAATAAAAAAAACTATAAACAATATTAACTTCGTAAAACAACAAACTAACCGCAAATAAAATGCAGGAAACATATAAATTTTTCTTATTATTATATTTAAAATATAATTGAAAATGCCTGAAACCCCAAATTAAGCAAGCTATAGATGATGTGAAATATAAATGATAAGATATAAATATATTGAAATTAGCTGTTATTTGAAAGAAAATAAAGAAAATTAAAAGGAATAATAAACCAGCTTTTCTTTTATTAAAATAACAAGAAATTACTTTGTTGAATCCTAGAAAAATAAATATTATTGGTATAAATTGCAAGATTTTGGTCCAAATAATTGAATCAAAATAATAAGGTAAATAAAAGAAAAAACTGGTAAGTAAGAAGAAAAAGCGACCCTGATGAACTGCTCCAAGATAAGCATTTTCCCAATAAGGCCATTTACTTATTTGCAAAATAACTAAATCATCTGCAGAAACTAATTTTATGTATAAAAGCGGAGCTAAAGTAATTAAAGCTATTATAAATATGCCTATCTGTAAAGTTTTATTTTTTGTAAACTTAAACATACTGCGAAATTGTTACAATTAATTTAGATAAGCTTTCATATAAGGCTAATTCTTATTGACAAAGGTAAATAAATATTAATATATCTTCTATAAAGAGTTTAGTAAAGAAAAAAACATAATTTTTGAGTGTTATAATAATTAAATATGTCAGAATATGTGATGTAATTAATAATTAGATGTTTACAAAAGAAAATTGAATTAAAAATTTTCCATGAAAAATTTTCTAAAAAACATTACTTTTGCAAAAATTAAAATTACTTAAGATGAAATGTCTAAGTTTTTAGGATGTAAAAAAAATTAAATATCATGTGCATTCCAAAGGCGAAATCAGATAAGAATTTATTAATTTTAATTTTATAATAGTAACAATTTCAGTAATTTAATAAAATAAAAACAGATGAAATTTGGAGTAGTTATTTTCCCCGGTTCCAATTGCGACCATGATATGATTTATGTTTTAAGAAAAATCATGAACCTTGAAGTGGTTGAGCTTTGGCATAAAAGTACCGATTTACAGGGCTGTGATTTCATTGTTTTACCAGGTGGTTTCTCCTACGGAGATTACCTGAGAAGCGGGGCCATTGCGCGTTTCTCACCCATTATGGAAAAAGTAATTGAGTTTGCCAATAAAGGCGGCTATGTTTTGGGTATCTGTAATGGATTTCAAATTTTGGTTGAAGCAAAATTATTACCCGGCACACTTACTGCCAATAAAAATCACCAATTTATCTGTAAAAACACCTATATCATCCCTCACGACAGCAAATCAGCCATTACCAATAACCTCATCAAGAGTGAAGCCCTTAAAATCCCTATTGCACATGGTGAAGGGCGTTATTATGCTGACCATGAAACCATAAAACATTTACAGGCAAACAATCAGATTACCTTCAGTTATTGTGATGCAGATGGAAACATAACTCCTGAGGCTAATCCCAACGGCTCTACCCTGAATATTGCCGGTATCTGCAACGAAGGACGTAATGTATTTGGCATGATGCCACATCCTGAAAGAGCTGCAGATCCTGTATTAGGAAATGTTGATGGAAAATTGATTTTCGATTCTATTCTTGAAAATCTTATTTAGTTTGCAGAAACTAATCCATATGTTAGTTTTGTCATTCCGAACGAAATGAGGAATCTCAATCAAATAAGAATACAGATTTATGAGATGTTTCACTTCGTTCAGCATGACAAGGAAAAAACAGCATCTACTTCTCGGAATGACAATATAACTTATTCAACTTTATAAAAATAATCATTGTTAAAACAGTACCATACGCTTAATTTAACAGAAGCAGGTTGCGACGAAGCAGGCAGAGGCTGTCTGGCCGGTCCGGTATTTGCTGCAGCGGTTATATTACCTAAAGATTTTAACAACGAAATCCTCAACGATTCTAAACAATTAAGCTTAAAACAACGCAATTCATTACGGATAATCGTCGAAAAAGAAGCCCTGGCTTATGCCGTTGCAAGTGTTGATAATCATGAGATTGACAGCATCAATATCCTCAATGCTTCTTTTAAAGCGATGCAACTGGCTGTGATGCAACTTTCTATAAAACCTGAACTGCTTTTAATTGATGGCAATCGATTTAAAAATACTGTAAATATCCCCCATCAGTGCTTTGTTGAAGGTGATGGAATTTATATGTCAATTGCAGCTGCTTCAGTACTGGCTAAAACTTACCGTGATGATTTTATGGAGAAATTACATCACGAATTTCCTGTTTACGGATGGAATAAAAACAAAGGATATCCTACTAAAGAACATAAACAGGCCATTATCGTTCATGGTTGTACACCCTATCACCGCATGACCTACGAACCCTGTTCACCAAAACTGTTCTGAATATTCAGTCGTTCAGGTATAACAAGCTTGTCTCTGCGATAGGACCAGAACATCAGCAAAATAGCAATGAGTAATGCAAATACAGCCAGCATAAAAGTTGTAAAAAATCCAAATAATTCATAGATAATTACTCCCGAAGTGGGAGCAAATACAGCTCTTAATCCAGTTAATGACAAATGAACGGATTGATAGTCTCCGGCCTGACTGCTTCGGCAAAAATAAGCAGAGCCAATACTCCACAACAGCGACATAGTAGCAGCAAACACACTTTGAAATAACAGATAGGGAATCATGGTATAATACAACTTAATTCCATACAATTCAACATGTTGTGGGAAAAAATCAGTAAGTGCCAACGATAAAATAAACAGCATGATGGAAGCGAAGGTAATCATGGCAAATTTTCTTGGATCAATTCTGTCAATTAATTTACTGAAAAAAGGCAGCATTATGATAGCTGCAATATTATATACATTTTTATAAAACGCTACGCTGGAATAGTTTAAATGAAGTGCTTTGTCAAAATATATGGTAATTACAGTAACAGAAATCATAAACGAAAACCCATAAATCATAAAACCGGCTTCAAAATGCAAATAAGGTTTATTGTTTTTTAAAATCGTCAGCATATTTGAGAATGATGATTTAACGGAAGTAAAAAAACTGTCTTTAGCCGTTAAAGCAGTAATTTCTTCTTTAAATTCTATCAATGAGAGTAGGTATACTGAAATAACACCAAATATTGCGACAGCAGGGAATATATATCTAAATGCAAAATTGTCATAATCCAGCAAAATTCCATAAAGCAGGGTAACAACAACCATAACTATCTTGTTCAGTGAAGTGGCAAATCCGTATAATCTCCCGAAATGCTCATTTCTGTATGCATTTTTTAAAAACAAATTAATGTTGGGATAAATAATAGGCATTCCGGCATAATACACAAAGAAAATAAGCAGGAATAAGATATGAAAAAATGGCTCAGCAGCAATACCCTGGCTGCTTCTTGGGAAAAAGAAAAGCAGCATAAGTGGTAAACGCGTAAATAAAGCAGTATAGCGAAGCAGTTTCCTTTTATCTTTTACTCTTTTTAATATTTCATTGAGGAAAATCAAAAAAACATATAAGATTACACTAAACTGAAACAGCAAGCCCAACTGATAATTATTGCCTTTTAAACTTTTAATAAAAACGAATTCATTCAAAGCTAAAATACCGACTATAAATCCCTCAATAACTGAATACCACACGTGTAAACGCAATGTTATTTTTTCTGATTCAGTTAATGTTAGCTTGATAAAATTCATAATTGCATTAAAAAATATGGATTTGCAAAATTACTAAACTATTTGGACTAAAGTCCATCAGCTGGTTTCATTTATTAGCCCCAGCCTTAAGGCTGGGGCTAATAAATATGCTGCATATGCTGGGCTTTAGCCCAAATCTTATATAATTTAACCGGACAATAGAATTAAGAAATATCTGAATCCAAAAGTACTAAACTATTAGGGTTCTGCAAAACTTAGCAGCTGGCAATGCCTGCAGTAATTTTTAACTTTATGAACTTTACAACTTTATGAACTTTAATAACTATATTTACTAACTTTGCAGAAAATAAATAAAGTATGATAGAAATTGGGAAATACGCTGAACTGGAAATCGAAAAAATAATTCAACAAGGCGCTTACCTTTTAACAGGTGATGAAACTGCAAGTATTTTATTACCAACAAAATATATACCTGAAGGTGTTGAAATCGGCGACATGATCAGGGTTTTTATATACCGCGATTCAGAAGATAAACTAATTGCCACTACCCAGACACCTTATGCATTGATTGATGAATGCGCTTATTTAACAGTAAAATCACAGAGTAACTTTGGTGCTTTTCTGGATTGGGGCTTACTTAAGGATTTATTGGTACCTTTTCGTGAACAAAATGAAACGATGCAGGTAGGAAAATCATATCTGGTCAGGCTTTATGTGGATAAAATCACAAACAGAATTGTTGGAACACAACATATCAACAAGTTTTTACGTGATAATGAAATTACTTTTCAGGTAAATGATGAAGTTGAAATACTGGTTTGCAATGCTGTAGACCTTGGTTATAAAGTAATTGTAAATAATCAACACTGGGGAATGCTTTACAAAAATCAGATATTTTGCGATATTGAAGAAGGCCAGAAGCTAAAAGCATGGGTAAAACTTATTAGAGAGGATGGTAAAATTGATGTAAGCCTTCAGCAACCGGGATTTAAAGAAGTATTATCAGCTGAAGAAAAAATATTACATTTGTTGCAACAAAACAATGGATATTGCGAACTAAATGACAGCAGCAGTCCGGACGAAATCTATGCTGAACTGCAAATAAGCAAGAAAGTATTTAAAAAAGCTATTGGTAAATTATTTCGCGAAAAACACATTATGATTGAAGAAAATGGCATACGAATTGTTTAATGGCACACTGATTTAACTGATTTAACTGATAATCACTGAAAATAAGTACTTAAAGTACTTCGAGTTAGCTTACTCACTAACACATCAATGTTTATAATTTAAATTATTGTCATTTGAATATAATAAATTTATAAATCAACTTATGAAAAACAGAACATTAATATTAACACTTATCCAATTATTTCTGGTATTTTCTCTATTTGCACAATACAATACAGAAATAACCACAAAAGAGCTTAAATCCACTATCGGATATTTAGCATCTGATTCACTTAAAGGCCGTAAATCAGGTACTAAAGAAGCTGTTTTAGCTGCTAAATTTATTCAAACTGAATTTAAGAAAGCCGGTTTAAAAGTGAAGACTGATAATGGTTTTCAGAATTATGATTTAGTTACTGGTGTTTCATTGGGAAAAGAAAACAAGTATTTTTACAACGGTCAAAATGCTGAAGTAGGTAAAGATTTTATTCCATTATCCTATTCTAAGAATGCCTTTCTCTGTACTAAAATCATATTTGTTGGCTATGGTTTATCAATAAATAAAGACAGTTTAAAGTGGGATGATTACAAAGGCATTGATGTGAGCGGGAAATGGGTATTGGTATTACGTGGACACCCTGAATTAAAAAATAACGACAGCAAGTTTAACGAATTTGTCGATCAGAGAGGTAAGGCACTTACGGCTGCTGATAAAGGAGCTGCAGGTGTTATTTTTGTTACACCCGTTGAAATCAATAAAGAAGATGAATTAATTCCTCTGAAAAACAACGAGGGCGCTTCTGCAGCTAATATTCCGGTTATTAATATTACCAGGAAATTAGCCAATCAACTAATGGCAGATGCTAAAAAAGAAACCATAGAAGAACTGGAAACAAGCATCAATAAAACAAAAAAGCCAAACAGTTTTTTAATTAATGAAAAATTACTGGTAAAAACTGATTTGGTAATTAATAAAGAAATAGCTCAGAATGTATATGCTATGATAGAAGGCAGCGATCCAATCCTTAAAAATGAATATATCATAGTTGGTGCGCATTACGACCATTTAGGCATGGGAGGAACAGGTTCCGGATCCAGAATGCCCGATACCGTTGCGGTACATCATGGTGCTGATGACAACGCTTCAGGAGTTGCCGGTATTATCGAATTAGCACAAAAATTAAATGCCGAAAAAGATAAACTTAAAAGATCTGTTATTTTCGTTTCCTTTAGTGGTGAGGAATTGGGATTACTGGGTTCAAAATATTTTGTAAAGAATTTACCTGTGCCTTTAAAACAGGTAAAAGCTATGGTAAATCTTGATATGATTGGCCGTTTGAAAACGGATGAGCCGAGTGTAGTAATCAGTGGAACAGGAACCTCAACAGAAAGTGAAGCTATATTGAATGAATTAAAGAAAACAACAACCATTCCTTTAAAATATTCACCCGAAGGCTATGGTGCCTCTGACCATGCATCTTTTTACGGTGAAAACATTCCTGTGTTCTTCCTCACTACCGGCGCACACGAAGATTACCATACGCCTTTTGATCTGGCCGACCGTATTAATTATGATGGCGAAAAACAGGTACTCGATTTTACGTATATCCTGTTGTCAGAATTAATAAACCGTCCTAAAGCATTGGTTTTTAAAGAATACGGTTCAAAAAGCAACAGCAGCTATGGTGGCGATCTAAAAGTTACACTGGGTATTATGCCCGATTTTTCGTCAACTGACGAAAAAGGCTTACGTGCCGATATGGTAAAAAAAGACGGACCTGCATTTAAGGGTGGTATGCTGAAAGGCGATATTATTACAGCCATAGACGGTAAACCGCTGAAAAATATTTACGAATACATGTCACGCCTCAAGCAACTGCAAAAAGGACAATTGATAAGTGTTGATGTATTGCGCAACGGACAAAAAGTAGTATTGCTGATACAATTGTAGCTAATAAATTTGCTTTTACTGAATTTAAATGTTAAAATTTTCATACGAATGCAACAAAATGCTCTAAAAAAGCATCTTTCTATAAAGAAAATTATTATTAAAATTATTGCACTTATGAAAGTATTTATTTTAATATTGGGTTTGTCTGTTTTTGCTCATTTAAACACAAAAAGCCAGCAAACAAAAGCTATTGCAGAAAAAGCAATATGGATTACATTATATCAAGGTCACTCAGCTGGTTCAGATTCTTATGGATTATTTAAAACTGGAAATGATACATTGATAAATGGGAAAAATTATATTAAACTTTTTGTACAAAGCGTTTACCAAGTTGGACCTTCAACATATTTACAATTAAGTAATTTGAGCTATGGATTTGCTTTTCGTAATGATACCAATAAAAAAGCATATATTATTCCTTCAACAGATAGTATTGAGCATTTATGGTATGATTTTAACCTTAAAATCGGAGATACCTTACCATGCAACCAAGCCTGGTATTCAACCTCAACTTTATATTCAAATGAAAAAATAATAGTAACAGCGATTGATTCTGTTTTATTTGGCAGTACTTATTATAAAAGATTTCGTTTTAATCATCCGATAATGAAAGATTTGGTAATGGGTGTCGGGTTTCTTGGAGATTTAATCAGGGATAATCACATATATTTTGAATATAATATAAGCTTAAAGACATTTTGTCCGGATACTTCATTAAGTAATTGTAATATTATTATGGGTATTGATAAGATTGAAAAGGCAACAAAAGATATCTTTATTTATCCCAATCCTACAACATCTGTTTTAAATATTGATTTTTTAAATCCTGATTTAGAAATTAATAAAATTAATATCAGAGAAATTACCGGAAAACAGTTAAAAAACATTGATTTGTATAATAATGAAAACAGGTTTTCAATTGATTTAAACCTTAATGCAGGAATCTATTTCGTTGAATTACAAGGCAAATACAAAACCTGGATACAAAAAATTGTTATTGCTAAAAACTAATAAAGAATAAATTATCTCTGTTATTTAATATCCTTTTTCCTTACTATCTTTGCAAAAAATTCTGGATTTATATTAAATGAATATTGCAGCATTGGTTTCGGGTGGCGTTGACAGCTCAGTTTGTGTTTATCAGTTGAAAGAACAAGGCTTCGACCCTACCATATTTTACATAAAAATCGGTATGGAGGACGAGCATGGTTATATCGATTGTCCGTCGGAAGAAGATATTGAGATCACCTCCTATATTGCCAGTAAATATGGCTGCAAATTCGAAATTGTTTCACTGCAGCAGGATTATTGGGAAAAAGTAGTGGATTACACCATACAATCTGTAAAACGCGGTTTAACACCCAATCCGGATATGATGTGCAATAAACTCATCAAATTCGGAAGCTTTGAAGAAAAATATGGTAAGGACTTTGACAAATTAGCTACCGGCCATTATGCCACAACTACTGAAAGAGAGGGTAAAATTTATCTTTCTACAGCCAAAGACAAGGTAAAAGACCAGACTTATTTTCTGGGACAAATCAATTATCTCCAGGTTTCCAAACTGATGTTTCCGATTGGAAATCTGCAAAAAGCTGAAGTCAGAAGAATTGCTGCCAAAGAAAAACTCCCGAGTGCCGACAGAAAAGACAGTCAGGGCATTTGTTTTCTGGGAAAAATAAACTACAACGACTTTATCCGCCGTTATCTGGGTGAAAAAGAAGGAAAAATAATTGAACTGGAAACCGGAAAAATTGTCGGCAAACACAATGGTTACTGGTTTCATACAATTGGCCAGCGCAGAGGCCTGCGACTAAGCGGGGGGCCATGGTTTGTTGTTCAAAAAGACATAGAACAGAACATAATTTACGTTTCCAACGGTTATGATCCCGAAACGCAATATGGAAAAACCATTAATTTAGGTGCTTTCGAATATATCACCGAAAATCCATGGGGCGATTTCACAGGATTGATGGATGTTAATTTCAAAATCCGTCATACTCCTGAATTTACTAAAGGAAGCCTTGAGAAAATAGGCGATATTTACCGAATACGTTCACAGGAAAAAATACAGGGCATAGCAGCCGGGCAGTTTGGCGTAATTTACGATGAAAAGGAAGAAATCTGCATAGGCAGCGGAGTGATTATCAGTTAAACAATTAGGAATTAGGAAATTATCTCTATTCCGAATAATAACCTGAAAACCCAATAACCCAATAACTTAATAACTTATTAACCTAATAACCAATAACTAATCATGAAAAAAGAAGATTGTTTTTATCTGGGAATTATTACAAAACCCTTTGGTTATAAAGGAGAATTGGTCTGTTATTTTGATGTGGACGACCCTTATTATTACGAAAACTTAGACTCAGTTTTGATTGATTTAGGCAAAGAACTGGTTCCTTTTTTAATTGAATCAATAAGGTTAAATAATAATCATGCATATATTGTTTTTCAGGATGTAAAGGCTGATGCTGCATTAACTTTGATAAAAAAAGAATTGTATTTGCCATTGCAACGCCTGCCTAAACTTAAAGGAAATAAATTTTATTTCCATGAAGTATTGGGGTTTGAAGTAATAGACAGCATAAAAGGTAATATTGGCAAGATTGAAAAAATCATGGATCATCCGGCTCAGCCCATATTACAAATACTGCATGCCAATGGCAAGGAAATATTAATTCCCATTGCTGAAGATATTATCATTAATGTTGACCGTAAAAACAAGCAAATCAGTTTACAGGCTCCCGAAGGCTTGATTGATTTATATCTTGAATAATGACAAGAAAAGCCTTTCAGTTCAAGCAATTTAAAGTTTTCCATGACCAGGCAACAATGAAGGTAGGCACTGATGCTGTTTTATTGGGTGCATGGAGCAATATCAATAATGTAAACAATATTTTAGATATCGGAACAGGTTCAGGTATTATAGCTCTGATGCTTGCTCAACGTTCAGATGCATTGATTGATGCCATCGAAATTGATGAAAGTTCAGCCCGTCAGGCCATTGATAATTTTTCACTTTCACCATGGAAAGAAAGAATGCGGGTATTACAAACTTCATTTCTGAAATATTCAACAACTTGTACTAAAAAATATGATTTATTTGTAAGCAATCCCCCCTATTTTCATAATTCATTAAAAAGTCAGGAATCAAACAGAAATCTTGCCCGTCATAATGATGAACTGCCTTTTGAAGATTTAGTCAGCGGTATTGCAGGTTTACTTAACGAAAGCGGAAAAGCATGTATCATACTGCCTGTTAATGAAAGTAATACTTTAAAAGAAACTGCTTTAAAACATGGATTGTATTGTAATTTTCAAACCGAAGTAGTTTCTAAAGCAGGACATAGACCCAATAGATTATTAATGGAATTCAGCAAGCAAAAGCGTGAAACAATAATTTCATCAATTTGTATAATGAATGCAGACTTAAACTACACGGAAGATTTTAAATCCTTAACGAAAGATTTCTATCTTGATTTTTAGCTGAAATTCCTCACAGCATCACCAATTTCTTTTATTAAAGTAGCAGATTTCTCAATAGCATTGCCTACAACAATAATATCAGCTCCTGATTTGCAGTGATCAATGGCTTTTTCAGGTGTTTTAATGCCACCTCCGCATACCAGTGGCGAGATGATATTATTGCTTACCTTTTCTATCATTTTGGAAGAAACAGCATTTAAAGCACCGCTACCGGCATCCATATAAATGAGTTTCAATCCCAGCATTTCACCTGCCATTGCTGTACATGCCGCAATATCTTCCTTATCTGCAGGAATAGGCATGGTATTGCTCATATAGGATACAGTTGTAGGTTTTCCGCTTTCAATCAGCATATAGCCTGTAGGAATAATTTCAAGTTTGCTGTCTCGCAGATAAGGCGCTGCAATAACATGTTTGCCAATCAACATTTCAGCATTTCTTCCTGATATCAACGAAAGCAACAGTATGGCATCGGCATGCTTACTGATTTGCATGGTACTGCCGGGGAAGAGAACAACCGGTATTGATGAATGCTTTTTCAACATTAATATACATTTTTCAAGATGGTCGTTGGTAAGTAAACTGCCACCCACAAAAAAATAATCAACTTTTGCAGCGGTTGATATCTCTGCAATTTGAAGAAGTTGATCCTCTGTAGGTTTATCGGGATCAATTAAAACAGCAAACTGTTTTTTAGCCTTAGCTATATTGTCTGTAATCGTTTGGTAAACGTTCATATTCATATAAATATTTACAAAGATAAAAGGTTTTTAGTTTTTTTTGAGAAATAAAAATGATGTTTGTTGAATAATTATACCCAAAGTTATGAATATCAGTCCGATAAAAGTTGAAATAGCTATACTTTCTCCTACTATAAAATGAATAAAAACAAGAGAAAGAAAAGGTGAAAGAAATATCAACTGGCTCACTTTATCAGTACTGACAGTATATTTTAATGCCATTAGCCAGAAAACAAAAGTAACACTCATTTCAAAAATCCCTATATAAATTATAGGTGGTAAACTAATTATGCTGAATTTTGAGAAATCTGAAAAAATAAACATCAGTATTGCTGAAAAAATACTTCCTGATAAAAAATTTAAGAACAGTTTAATTACTCCATCTTTACGGTCTTTAACATTAAATAACCAGAATAACGCCCATATTACTGAACTTCCTACGGCCAGTGCATCGCCTGATGCATTACTAAAGCTGAAAGACATGGGATGTCCTTTGCTGGAAATAATAAAAATACCGGCAAAACTAAGCAGTACAGCAATGCTGCTCTTTAAGGTTAACTTTTGCTTTAACAATGGAATTGCCATTAAAACCAGCATTACAGGCCAGGTATAATTTAGCGTCATGGCTTCCTGTGCCGGTAAAATTGAATAGGCTTTAAATAATATCGTATAATATAAAAAAGGATTCAGGAAGCCAAGTAATAAGGAAAGCATAAGAGAATCTGGCTTTAGCGTTTTAAGTAAATATAATTTCCTTTGAAAAAGGAGAATAACAAATAAAACAATGCATGATACCAATGAAGAAAGAAAAAGCAGTTGCAGAAAATCGCAATGCTGCAGCGCTAATTTAAATGCCGTTGCCACTGTTGACCAGCACAATACAGAAAGTATGGCAAATAAATAGGCTTTTTTTTGATTTGTCATTAATGCTGTTATTTGTTTTGCCAAAATTAATTGTATTTTTTAAAATTCAGCATTTTTTATCAATTTTCAAGGACTAAAGTCCGTTAGTTTGTTACCTTCATTAGCTCCGGCCTTAAGGCCTGAGCTAATGAATAATTTGATAAGCAGGGGCTTTAGCCCAAATCGTTTATGTCCATTCCGGTCAATAATGATTTATAATAATCTTTTGCAGTTATCCAATAAATCATTAATTTTGCAAAAAAATTAAAAACATATAACATAATGACAGACTATAACTTAAAATACAAGGTAGCAGATATAAACCTTGCAGAATGGGGAAGAAAAGAAATCGAGATAGCAGAGAAAGAAATGCCGGGTTTAATGTCGCTTCGTACTAAATACGGTACCGAAAAACCTTTAAAAGGAGTAAGAATTACCGGTTCTTTACATATGACAATACAAACTGCAGTTTTAATTGAAACTTTAGTAAACCTTGGAGCTGATGTACGTTGGGCAAGTTGTAATATATTTTCAACTCAGGATCATGCTGCTGCTGCTATTGCTGCTGCAGGCATTCCGGTATTTGCATGGAAAGGCGAAAGCCTGGAAGAATACTGGTGGTGTACCAATCAGGCACTTTCTTTCCCTGAAGGTAAAGGGCCAATGCTTATCGTTGATGATGGTGGTGATGCTACATTACTGATACACAAAGGATTTGCAGCTGAAAAAGATCCAAAAACCATTGAATATACAGCTTCAAACAAAGAAGAATCTATCATTTTAGATACCATCAGAACCTTATTAAACGAAGATCCTAAAAAATGGCATCGCGTTGTTGCTGAGTTAAAAGGTGTTTCAGAAGAAACTACAACCGGTGTTCACCGTTTATACCAGATGCTGGAAAAAGGCGAATTGCTTATTCCTGCCATTAATGTTAATGATTCTGTTACAAAATCTAAATTTGACAACTTATATGGTTGCCGCGAATCATTGGCTGATGGCATTAAACGTGCTACCGATGTTATGATTGCCGGTAAAGTTGTGGTTGTACTTGGTTACGGTGATGTTGGTAAAGGTTGCGCTCATTCTATGAGAAGCTACGGAGCCAGAGTGATTGTTACTGAAATTGACCCGATTTGTGCTTTACAGGCTGCAATGGAAGGTTTTGAAGTAAATACAATGGATGATGCTGTTACTGAAGGAAATATTTTTGTTACTACTACCGGTAATAAAGATGTAATTACCGCTGAACACATGTCAAAAATGAAAGATCAGGCTATTGTTTGCAACATAGGCCATTTTGACAATGAAATTCAGGTAGATAAACTGGAAGCCTGGAAAGGAATCCAAAAAATCAACATCAAACCTCAGGTGGATAAATATATTTATCCTGACGGGCATGCTATTTTTATGTTAGCAGAAGGCAGACTGGTTAATTTAGGCTGTGCTACAGGCCATCCTTCATTTGTAATGAGTAATTCATTTACCAATCAAACATTGGCTCAACTGGATTTATGGAAAAACAATTACGAAGTTGGCGTTTACCGTTTATCTAAAAAACTGGATGAGGAAGTTGCCCGCTTACATCTCGAAAATATTGGTGTAAAATTAACTAAACTTACACCCGAACAGGCTGCTTATTTATGTGTTCCTATTGAAGGACCTTACAAAGCTGAACACTACCGCTACTAAATATAGAGAAAAACAAAATAAAAAAGCCAGTTTAAAAACTGGCTTTTTTTATTTTACTTTCTGTTTAAATTAGTATTATATACCAGACTGTCAACATTATCTTTAACATAATAATGCATCGTAATATAATTAGTATTGTTCATAGTGCCATAACCTTCAAAAGTGTTATTATTAATTGTTTGTTTCGGAATAACAAGATTTTTTCCGGTAACAACAGCATAGGCAGTACCCTGTAAATTAGCAAAATTTGAAATTTTAATATTATCCGCTATTAATGCATCCAAAGAAATTGTACAATCAAAATTTTGATTTTTAGCCTGAGGTACCTCAACACATGACCAGTTACCAACATAATCATTACGGGTGATAGTTGCCGAAGGAATTGTACTATCATCTTTCTTGCATCCTGAAAAAGAAATAATTATAAATAATGTTGCAATTAATATCCTAGTTGTTTTCATGTTTAATATTTTTTATAAAGTTACAAGATTTGTACCAAACTAACTGCAAACATATAAAAATTATTTTATCAATACTAAAAACCATCAAATCAATGTTAATTAAGATGAAAGTTTTAGTAAAGTATTTTTAATTATATTATCTTAGCACTAAATTTAATTATTATAAAACCCAAGGTTATTGATGAAGTTTACAAGCTGTAAAATAACAAATTATAAGGTAATCAGTGTTTCAATTTTACTCTTTTTGAGTATGCATGTAAGTACTGTTTATGCTCAGTTTTACAGTGGGATGCAATTAAATTTCGGGAAAAACCGTGTACAGTATACAGATTTTTTCTGGACCTACTACCGTTACGATAAATTTGATGTGTATTATTATCTGGGAGGAAGGCAATTTGCCAATTATACGGCCAACTACACGCTGAAACAATTAAAAGAACTGGAAACCAAACTCGATTTTGAAATCAGTGATAAAATCCAGTTCATTATTTTCAATAAACTATCTGATTTTAAACAAAGCAATATTGGCTATGTAAGTGACGAAAGTTATAATACCGGTGGACAAACACATATTATGGGGAACAAAGTCTTCCTTTATTTTAACGGAAGCTACACTGATTTCCAGAATCAGATAAGAGCAGGTATGGCTGAAATCATATTTAATCAGTTAATGTTTGGCAGCAGCCTGACGGCTCAGGTAAAAAATAAAACAATATTCACAATTCCCGATTGGTACTCCAAAGGACTGATTGCCTATGTTTCTACTAAATGGAATACAGATATTGACAATATTGTCAGGGATGGTTTTTTAACAGGTAAATACAAGAAATTCAGTACACTTACCGGAGAAGATGCTACTTATGCCGGACATTCATTCTGGCATTTTATTGCCGAAAAGTATGGTGAACAAAATATTTCAAATATTGTATACATGTCGCGTGTAAGCAGGAATATTGAAACCGGTTTCCTTTATGTTCTCGGTCAATCATACAAAGAAATTATTTCGGAATGGCTGGTTTATTATCATGCAAAATATGTAATGACATATGAGCGTAATTTGCCAACCAATGAGCCTTTTCTTAAAAAAATAAAATCCACAAGGGTTTATAACAGACTAAAAATCAGTAATGATGGTATCTATTCAGCTTATGTTACCAACGAAATGGGACAGTACAAAGTATGGATTTACAATGCTGAAACAAAAAAAACAAAAAAGATAATGAAATCAGGCTATAAGCTTGATGATAAAAATGATTATTCATATCCCCTGCTTGCCTGGCATCCTTCAGGAGATATTCTCGGTATCATCATCGAAACCAAAGGATTGATATATCTGTATTTGTATAACTTAAAAGAAAAGAAGTTCGACAAAATATTACTGGAGTATTTCCAGAAAGTCCTCGATTTTTCATATTCTCAAAATGGGCAACTGATTGCATTATCAGCAGTTCAGAATGGACAGTCGGATATTTTTGTATATAATATGTCTTCGCGCTCATCGGAACAAATTACAAAAGATATTTACGATGATGTAAATCCAAGATTTATCAATAAAGACAGGGAAATTATATTTTCTTCAACACGCACCGGTGATACGCTGAACTTCAATACATCTCCTTATGTCAATGCATTAGAAAAAAACGATGTTTACCTTTATGATTATGCCCATCGCAATAAAGTCTTAAGAAGAGTTACTAAAACACCATTTGCTAATGAAATTTATCCGATGGAATACGAAAATGGGTTTATCAGTTATTTAAGTGATGAAAATGGGATTTATAACAGGTATATCGGACGTTTTGACAGTGTAATAAGTTTTGTCGACACCGCAATGCATTACCGTTATATTACCAAATCATTTCCGGTAACGGATTATATACAGAGCATTATAGAACAGGATATTAATCCAAGAACAGGAAAAACCGCACAGATAATTTATACCGACGGTCTTTATAAAATGTTTGTTGAAAATAAAATAGCTGTAAACAAATTAACGCCTTTAAAATTAGAAAATACGGATATTGTTAATCGATTAATTATTGAAAAACAAAATGCAATAAAAAAAGATACTATTAAAACTGAGAAACAACTGCCTGTTACCCGAAAGCTCCGGAATATATATTATTCCGACAAAAAAGGTGATCAAAATCCGGATGATGTTGCTATAAGCACTAATAAACAAGCTTTCAAGGAAATAAATCCTTATGACAGCACCAATGTTTTACCTGAAAATCAACCATTTCAGCCTGAAACCCAGCGAAATTACGAAGTTGAATATTCAGCCAATGACATTACAACGCAAATTGACTTTAGTTTTTTAAATGCCAATTATCAGCAATTTTCAGGTGGAGGTTCACCTATATATTTAAATCCCGGTTTTAATTTTTTAACTAAAATAGGATTAAGTGATCTTATGGAAGATTACCGGATTACAGGTGGTTTGCGGTTTTCCTTTAATTTCGATAATTTTGAATATCTGCTCAGTTACGAAAACTTAAAACATCGTCTCGACAAGCAAATCATTTTTCACCGCCAATCGATGGATAATGCTACTTATTACTATCTTTCCCATCAATATACCCATACCGTTTATTATATATTGCGATGGCCTATCAATAATGTTATAAGTATAAGAGGAACTGCTTATCTGCGAAATGATAAAGAGGTTTTTCTATCAACAGACCAATTCAGACTTCAGATGCCTGATATCAACAATAACTGGTCAGGACTAAAAGGAGAATTTGTTTTCGATAATACCCGCAACATTGGATTAAACCTGTATTATGGGACCCGTTATAAGTTCTGGGGTGAATATTATCAGTCATTGGATATAGAAAGCCGGAATTTATTTGTACTTGGTTTTGATTACCGTAATTATCAAAAGATTGATAAATCATTTATCTGGGCTAATCGATTTGCTGCTTCCACCTCATTTGGCAAAAATAAATTAATCTATTATATGGGAGGTGTTGATAACTGGTTATTCCCAAAATTCAGCACAGATGCCGATATTGCAACGGATCAGAATTACACTTACCAGACACTGGCAACAAATATGAGGGGATTTACCCAAAATGTCAGAAATGGTAATAGTTTTGTAGTAATCAACAGTGAATTGCGTTTTCCGATTTTCAGGTATTTTTCAAGAAAACCCATGCGTTCAGACTTTTTGTATAATATGCAGATTATAGGTTTTGGAGATATCGGAACAGCCTGGACAGGTACTAATCCCTGGGCCAAAGACAATCCGCTTTATACCAAAACCTTATACAGCAACCCATTTGTGCTAAAACTCGAAAAACAGATTGATCCGGTTGTGGGTGGTTATGGTTTTGGATTAAGAACAAGATTAATGGGATATTTTGTAAGGGCAGATTATGCCTGGGGTGTTGAAAACGGTATAGTGCAAAAAGGTATTTTTTATTTTTCGTTAAGCCTTGATTTTTAATATTAGTTAACAGGTTAATGGCTATTAAGTTATTTCTTTATCTTAATTTTGAAGTTATGTTTATATAATAACTTAATAACTTAATAACTTAATAACTTAATAACTTAATAACTTTAATAAACTTTACAAACTTTAAACTCATGAATATGAATACAACTACAATCTTGATTTTATTGATAATTGGTCTTGCAGCCGGCACATTTGGCGGTATGGTAGGTCTTGGTGGCGGGGTAATTATGATACCTGCCATGGTATATATTTTAGGCCTCAGTCAGCAATCAGCTCAGGGCACAAGCCTTGCTGTAATGCTTTTACCTGTAGGTTTAATGGCTGTTTTAAACTATTATAAAGCCGGACAAATGAATATTAAATATGCAGCTATTATTTCTGTTGCCTTCTTTGTAGGCGGCTATTTTGGGTCCAAAATAGCCTTAACTATTTCACCCGAAAAAATGAAGAAAATTTTTGCCGTTGCACTGATGCTTATCGCTTTGAATATGCTGGTAAGGAAGTAATCAATAATGTGTTAAAATATAAAGTTATATAAGAATACTAAATTTAGTTTAATGAAGAAAATAATACTTTTATTTTTCATAGTATCGAGCTATAATTTATATGCTCAAGACAGCTCTCTTTACTTGCATAACTTGAAAAAACCAAAAAAGATTCAAGTTATAAAACAAAATGACAGGGTTTATATAACTACTATTGATAGATTTGATAGTATTTTCAAAAAAGCTAATATTAATCATTACAGTGGGAAAATAATCAATATCAGACAACAGCAAGTTGATATAGAATTAGATATGGAAGTTATCAATCATAATTTTGGAGATTATACCAATCAAAAAAGAATTTATTATAATATTTCTGATAGTTTAAAAAAGACTGTAAAAGACAATATCAGAAATATAGATATAAATAATATAAGCAGTATAAACTTATATAATAATAAAGATAATCCTCTCGTAGATATTGGAATAGGACTTGCAATAACTTCATTTACCTATGCATTCTTTATTGCACCTTTTACCTGTATTAATTATAAAAATGGTAATTTTAACAATATATTGTATTACAAATCCCTTGCTGCTTGTGGTATAGCTTGTACTCTTGGTATAACTTTTACTCTGTTCGAAAAAAATAAATTTTTTAGTATCAGTAAAAATCCACCTCCCGATACGAAATACAATAATATTTACAACATTGAAATCAAATAGTTTTTTATTGATTTATATACCATTAAGCAATTTTGAACGCCTGATACAACTGGCCGATGAAGTTTTTGCTGTAAAAAGTGATTCGCATCAATTGAGTGTCAATCCTCAGGTAATGGAACGCTTAAAAAAGATGCATCCCTCTACTATTTCTGAATTTGATGAGGGAAATGGTCCGGTAGCCTGGGTACTGCTTATACCAACCACTTATGAAATAATGAACCGCTTTATTAACGCAGAAATTACTGAAAAAGAATTATATGAGCTTACTCCATTGGGTATAAAATATGATGCTTTATACCTTTGTTCCGCTTTAGTGCTTGAAGAATACAGGAGAAAAGGCATAGTAAAAAAACTTGTACTTAATGCAATTGAAACTATTCGCATGGAACATCCGCTGAAAGCAATCTTTGTATGGCCATTTACCAAAGAAGGAGATTTCAAAGCAAAAAGCATTGCAAAACTCACTTCATTACCTTTATATAAAAGGCAATAATTTTAAACTATTATAAAAATGATTAATTTTGAAAATTCAAATTATCATTATAAATCACTTATTAAGCTTTACCTCATATAAATTATGAATACTGAAAATCCTATTGATGAAAGAATTATAACTTATATAGCTGAACATCATATATTTACTTTGGCCACTTCTAATAACAACTTGCCTTATACCGCAACATGTTTCTATGTTTATTTGCCTGAACTGAATATGTTCGTCTTTACTTCAGATACTACAACAAAACATATTTCTGATACTGTTGAACAGTCTTATGTTGCGGGTGCCATAGCGCTTGAAACCAGCATCATTGGTAAAATAAGAGGTATACAGTTTTGTGGACCCATTAAAAGACTAACAGGGAAAGAACTTACACAAGCCAAAAAGGTCTATATTCATAAATTTCCAATTGCAATGTTAGCTAAAACCACACTCTGGGGCATTACACCTGATTTTATAAAAATGACCGACAACCGGCTTGGATTTGGGAAAAAATTGATCTGGGATAATCGTGAAAATTCGTAACTGACGCTAATTAAATATTTATTAACATCCATATCGCATTTTATATCAATCAAATACGCCCTATATACCCCTTAGTTTTAGCTTGATTGTTAATTACTCTTTTTGCAGAAATTCAATATTCAATTGTATATTTACATCTTCAATTCACAATAATTATCACGCTGATTTTCAGCAATTAAATTTAATAATTAACCATCAAAGTTCACTTTATGGAAAATACGCTTTTTAGTAAATCGGAGGTAAATACCCAAAAGTCAGCAATTGATAGCAATTACAATGAGTTAATCGAGAACAGAAAATTACCTGATATTTTTGAAAACGAAAAAGATCCAAACATCAAAATAGAAGCAATGGCTGAAAATATTAATAAAGAAAATCAACCTCAAAAATACACACATGATGAGGTAATGCAAAAAGCAACCGTTTACTTTCAGGGCGACACACTGGCTGCAAGTGTTTGGATGAATAAGTATGCATTAAAAGACAGTGCCGGTAATATTTACGAATTAACACCTGACGATATGCATCGTCGGATAGCCTCAGAAATTGCACGCATCGAAAAAAAATATCCAAACCCTATGAAGGAAGAGGAGATTTTTGATTTACTAAAAAACTTTAAATATATTATTCCACAAGGTAGTCCAATGGCCGGTATTGGCAATAATTTCCAGGTAGCTTCACTTTCTAATTGCTTCGTAATTGGCAATAACGGCAATTCTGATTCTTATGGCGGCATCATGAAGATAGATCAGGAACAGGTTCAGTTAATGAAACGCAGGGGCGGTGTGGGTCATGATTTATCACACATACGTCCATCAGGCAGTCCTGTAAAGAATAGTGCTTTAACGTCTACCGGTATAGTTCCTTTTATGGAAAGATACTCCAATTCAACACGGGAAGTGGCTCAGGATGGCAGACGTGGAGCATTAATGCTCAGCATATCCATTAAACATCCGGATTCTGAAAAATTTATTGATGCAAAACTGGAAGAAGGAAAAGTAACAGGAGCCAATGTTTCTGTTAAAATTGACGATGAATTTATGCAGGCAGTAAAAGAAAATAAAATGTACCGCCAGCAATATCCTGTTGATTCTAAAAATCCAACTTTTGTAAAAGATATTGATGCCCGTCAGTTATGGAATAAAATCATCCATAATGCCTGGCAATCTGCTGAACCAGGTATATTATTCTGGGATACCATACAAAAGGAATCTATTCCTGACCGCTATGCTGATCTGGGTTTTAAAACCACTTCTACTAATCCTTGCGGAGAAATTCCTTTATGTCCTTACGATAGTTGCCGTTTATTGGCCATCAATTTATACAGTTATGTTGATAACCCCTTTACACCTGAGGCCAGTTTCAACTCAGAACTTTTTGTTGAGCATGCTCACATGGCACAACGCATGATGGATGATGTTATTGATCTGGAATTAGAAAAAATCGAAAAAATATTAGAAAAAATCGATTCCGACCCTGAAGAAGAAGAATTAAAAAGAACTGAAAGAAACCTTTGGTTAAATATTAAGATGAAAGCACTGGAAGGCAGAAGAACCGGATTCGGAATTACTGCAGAAGGTGATATGTTAGCTGCCTTGGGTTGCAAATACGGAACAGATATTGCTACTGACTTCTCAGTTGAAGTACATAAAATGTTAGCACTGGAAGCTTATCGTTCTTCTGTAATTTTAGCCAAAGAACGTGGTGCTTTCCCATTATATGATACAGAAAGAGAGAAAACCAATCCGTTTATACTTCGTTTAAAAGATGCTGCTCCTGCTATTTATCAGGATATGGTAAAATATGGCAGAAGAAATATTGCTTTACTTACAATTGCACCAACAGGCAGCGTGAGTATTTGTACACAAACCACCTCAGGTATTGAACCTGTATTTATGATTTCCTATAAAAGAAGAAAAAAGGTTAATCCAAATGATACCAATGTTAAAGTTTCTTTTGTGGACGAAACCGGTGATTCATGGGAAGAATACAATATTTTCCATCCAAAATTCTTAAAATGGTTAAAAGTCAACAATTACAATGTTGAAGAAGTAAAATTATTTAAAGAAAAAGAACTGGAACAAATAATTAAAAAATCACCTTATTATCAGGCTACTTCCAATGATATCGACTGGGTAAGCAAAGTTAAAATGCAGGGTGCTGTTCAAAAATGGGTAGATCATTCAATTAGTGTTACTGTAAATGTTCCTAAAGAAACCAGCCAGGAACTTGTAAGTGATATATACCAGACAGCATGGGAAACAGGCTGTAAAGGCATTACTATTTACCGTGATGGGTCCCGTTCTGGTGTTTTGGTGGCTCATTCAGATGCAAAGGAAGACAACTACGAATTTAAAGAAACCAATGCACCTCCCCGTCCTAAAAAATTAGAGGCTGAAGTAGTTCGTTTTCAAAATGATTACGAAAAATGGATAGCCGTTGTTGGTGTATTAAACAATAAACCTTACGAAGTATTTACAGGAAAAGCCGATGGATTCTTTATTCCGCCATCAGTAACCAAGGGTTATGTAATCCGTAACAAAGAAGGTAATGAAAAAGCACGCTACGACTTTCAGTTTGAAGATAAAGATGGCTATAAAGTAACCATTGAAGCACTTTCCAGATCTTTCGATAAAGAATACTGGAACTATGCCAAACTTATTTCGGGAATTTTAAGACATGGTATGCCTTTAACTTCTGCTGTTGATTTAATTTCGAACTTAAATCTTGAGATTGACTCTATAAATACCTGGAAAAATGGTGTGGTGAGAGCTTTGAAAAAATACATACCAGATGGCACAGCAGCAATAGAAGCAGCCTGTCCAGAATGCGGCGCTAAAGGAGGCCTTGTTTATAAAGAAGGCTGCCTGTGCTGTAAACACTGTGGATATTCAAAGTGCGGTTAATAATAAATGCAAGGCTGTCTGTAAAGGCAGCCTTTTTTGTTTTAATGATTTTAGAAAATAAATGATTTATAGTTTTTAAGTTATATTTTGGACTATTTATTCATTTTGACCAAATCAGACTTATATTTTAGTATTTTTGCTTTAACAAAAACTATTTATAATGAAGAAACTATTCAAAATCTTAGGTATTATTATTGCAATAATAGCTATTGCTTTTTTGTTTTCACCTTCCTATCTTAAAAAAGCATTAATATATCAGTATGTAGATATAGATGACCATGATATATTCGAAACCAGAGTTATTAAAGCCGGTAATCCCTTACCATGGAAAATAGCTGAAGATTATAATAAATCAATTATAATAGATTCTCTGAAAAAGAAGATGGAAAGCTATAAAACTGTTGCTTATCTGGTTATACAAAATGATTCAATTAAATATGAAGAATATTGGGATGGATATAGTGACAGTGCTTTGAGTAATGCTTTTTCTGCGACAAAAAGTATAATTTCATTATTAATCGGTTGTGCAATTGACGAAGGTAAAATAAAAAGTACAGAGCAAAAAGTAATTGATTTTTTTCCGGAATTTTCTGAAGGATATGATAAAGACTTACGCATAAAAGATTTACTAACTATGAGTTCAGGTCTAAACTGGGATGAAAGTTACGGGAGTCCGTTTTCTAAAACCACACAGGCTTATTATGGAAATAATTTAAAAAAATTGATTTTTGATTTAAAAGTGGTGGAAAAACCTGCTCAGAAATTTAATTATTTAAGTGGGAATACGCAATTGCTGGCATTTATACTCCAAAAAGCCTGTGGTAAAAGCCTGAGCGAATATGCTTCAGAAAAATTATGGAAACCTATTGGCAGCCAGCATGATGCATTGTGGTATCTCGACAAAAAAGAGGGTATGGAAAAAGCTTATTGTTGCTTTACTACAAATGCAAGAGATTTTGCCCGCATAGGAAAATTAGTTTTAGACAGTGGTAAATGCAATAACAAGCAGCTTATTTCAGCATCCTATATTGCACAACTTTCTCAGGCTGATACATTTTTAACGGATGAAAGCAATAAAAAAGTTGACTATTACAGTTTACATTGGTGGATAGTAGATTATAACGGGATAAAAGTCACCTATGCCCGTGGTATATTAGGTCAGTATATTTTTGTAATACCCGGCATGAATACTATAGTTGTCAGATTAGGTCATAAACGTGACGATAAGTATAAAAAGCATCATCCACTGGATGTTTATATGTATCTTGATATAGCTATGAAAATTTTGGAAAAACATTAATTGTACTACTTTTAATAAAACAAAATATACAGATTTAAAACCACTTTATTACCTTTTTAACTTTCAAACTTTATAAACTAAAATGAAGAAATACAGTTTTAAAAACGATTATAGTGAAGGCTGCCATCCTAAAATTTTAGAAATGCTTTCTAAAACAAATTATGAACAACAGCAAGGATATGGCGATGATATATATTGCGAAAAAGCAATAGAAATTTTAAAAGAAAAAATCGGCAATAATGATGTGGATATTCATTTTGTATCAGGTGGAACACAAGCCAATACCATAGTTATTACATCTGTTTTAAAATCCTTTGAAGCGGTTATATCTGCATCTACCGGACATATTAATGTGCACGAATGCGGCGCCATTGAAGCAACAGGGCATAAAATTATTCTGGTTCCATCCAAAGACGGAAAAGTAAAACCCAATGATATTATTGCTGAAATAAATAAAGCAGAAGACCATCACATGGTTCGTCCTGCAATGGTTTATATTTCAAATGCAACTGAAGTTGGAACGGTATATACCAAACAGGAATTAACTGAATTATCAGTTGTTTGCAGAAAAAATAAATTGTATTTATTTTTAGATGGTGCAAGATTAGGCTCAGCCATGAGCTCAGCGGTTAATGATCTTAGTTTATCAGATTTATCAAGACTTACTGATGTTTTTTATATTGGTGGCACAAAAAATGGTGCAATTATTGGCGAAGCTATTGTTATTAACAATGATAATCTTAAAAAAGATTTCAATTTTCACATAAAGCAAAGAGGTGCTTTACTATCGAAAGGCAGGTTGATGGGGATACAGTTTCTAGCTTTATTTCAGGATAATCTTTATTTCGATTTGGCTCAGCATGCGAATAATATGGCTAAAAAAATTGCTGATTCGATAAGTAAGAAATCATATACATTTCTAACAAATCCTGTTTCCAATCAGATATTTCCTATACTTCCCAATACATTAATTGCTCAATTAGAAGAAAAATATGAGTTTTATGTTTGGCAAAAAATTGATGATGTGCATTCGGCATTAAGACTGGTAACATCCTGGGCAACATTGGAAGAAAAGGTGGATGAATTTATTTCTGATATTACTTCTTTCTGATACAAATTTCCTTTTAATATCTTAATTTAATATCGGTTTGATTAAGATAATTGATTCCAATAATTTTTAAGAATTTAATCTATATTTTAGTAAACTTAAAATTTAAAAAAGAAAAGAGAAAATAATACTTATATTATTTTCTCTTTTCTTAACTAATTAAAAGGACTCAATATATTTTTCTATTAAGCCTCTGATAGATCTATCTCCAGTTTACTTTTACATTCTGTGTTGCCAGAGATGTTTTTACTCTTACCATATAAACGCCATCGGCTAAATCTAATTTTTTATTAAAGGTATTGCCGTTGCCTGTCATTTTGAAAATACATGCTCCAGTTATTGAATATAATTCAACTGTTTGTATATTTTCTCCTGTTTGGGCGATTACATTGAGTTCTTTCTCGTTTTCAAATACATTAATATTCGAATTTATTATTGGATTTGTATTCATTCCAAATCGTATAAAGAATCTTCCCTGAATTGTAGAAGTCGGGAATTCAAACTCGTAGCTTGTATTTTCAGTCAAACTGACTAACTTACCTTTTAATCTGTCTTCAAGATATACCTGTTCTCCACTCTCCAGGGCAAAGGCTGTTATTTTTGCCTTCATTCCTGCTTCACCCTTTAATCCCAATGGAATAACTGTATTGTTTGTCGTATTGATTGTATTGATAACCAGTCGTTCTCCTGTAGATGCTTCTGAATACATGGTTAAAGGCAAATCTGTAAACAGCTTTTCTGAGTCAAAATTCTCTAATCCTAAAGCTGAATTATCATTTTTGCAAATGACCAGTTCATCCATTGCACCTTCTGTTTCTGTCTTTAACCTTACAATTATTTCTGTTGAGGCATTTTTGTAATAGGCAGATGTAGTATGTGTTCTGGCCGATAATGGGAAAATGATTTTTGGATTCGTATAATTTGCCTTTACAAAGAATCCCTGCATTGGCGAAATATATGGTGTTGTATTTGCAGGTACTCCAACATTATTAGCTGAATTGTATGTTCTCATATAAGACCCATTGGTAACAGGTGTACATCCCGGACATAAATTATTATCCCACAAATACAAGGTCGTATTCAGACTCGTTTTCCCTAATAGATTCCAGTTCAGATAAGCAGGGAATGGATTTGCAACAAGATTCCAGCTCTGTAATGCCGATGTGCCACTGTAAACCAGATTCACATAGTAATCACAGTTGGGTGCCATCGAATTACAGAACAGATAACCGCTTAATACTGCAGTTAACGATAGACTTGGTTTGACGGCATAGCCCACTGTCGGTGTAAACTGGAATAGTGGAGCGGTAGTTGTTGTTCCCCATCCTGTACCATTGGTATATGGCATCATTTGGGTATAACCGCTTGGTGGTGTCAGACTGCCTAATGTTGCGCCACTGTTCTTCACAAATGGTGAACCAAACAAATGCCATACATTGGTAAGATCCCTCTTTGCAGTTGCAGGTAAATTACAGCAATCGTAAATTAGTGATGCGCCTGAATTCAATACCAAACCATTAACACCATTGTTATTCTGGATACAACCTTTAAAGGTGAATTTGGTGCAACCAGATAATGTAAGTACTTTACCGGTATTTATAGTTAAATTGATACCGCTTCCATTTATGGTTATACCTGTTGTAGTGCAAGTCTGACAATGAGTGAATTCAAATAAAACATTCTTTTTAATGATTAGGGACCCTAACGTTGGATTTAAGTTTATCGTCAGTCCAGGACAATCTATGTCAAAATAAATAATACCATTTTCACATACCCTGTCCAAAGCCCATCTTAATGAACCATAATAATTAACGGTGTTAATATCTACATCGTAATTATTTATAACATGTACTACAGGATCACAATCAGTATTACATTGCATAACCGTTATAGTAGATGTTGCTGTCAATGACTGTGAACAGTTTGCATAAACTACAGAAATTAAGGTTAATGTCTGATTGGCAGTTATATTAGTTACTGTTACTGTAGCAGTACCTCCTGTTAAAGTAATGGTGTTGGCAAGTCCACCATTCAATGAATAGCTAACTACTGCATTTGTTGTCCCTAAAAGGCTAAATACTGCATTAGTTCCTGAACATACAGGTCCATTGTTACCGCTTATACTTGCTGTTGGTAATGGTCCGAATGTTATTGTTCTGGAAACCGATACAAGTTGTCTGCCACAGCCATCTGTCGCTGTCCAGGTTTCTGTTCCGGTTAATCCATTGGCATTCAATACAAATGTTGACAGATTTGAGGTGCCGCTGATCAGACAATTACCAGCTAAATTATTGCTGAATGATAAAGTAGATGCTGCTGGTATTGAACCACAGGCTACCTGTATATTTGGCAGTGCTGTCATCGTTGGTAAATCTGATGGGAGAACTGTTATCGTTCTTGATACTGAGGCCAATGCTCTGCCACAGTTATCCGTCGCTGTCCAGGTTTCTGTTACCGTACCACCGCAAGCGTCAGGAGTTGTTGTGAACGTTGAAGAATTTGAGGTTCCGCTGATCAGACAATTACCCTGTAAACCATTGCTATATGATATTGTACTCGCTGTTGGTATTGAACCACAGGCTACCTGTATATCCGGTAGTGCTGTCATCGTTGGTAAATCTGATGGAAGAACTGTTATCGTTCTTGATACTGAGGCCAATGCTCTGCCACAGTTATCCGTCGCTGTCCAGGTTTCTGTTACTGTACCACCACAGGCGTCAGGAGTTGTTGTGAACGTTGAAGAATTTGAGGTTCCGCTGATCAGACAATTACCCTGTAAACCATTGCTATATGATAT
>JAPLDQ010000006.1 GCA_026391675.1 Bacteroidota bacterium | reverse complement strand
TAAATGTCCTTTGCTTATTTTTATATTATCAATATATTTGTAGGCTAACTGTATATCTTCAGGTTTTGAATTTGGCTTGATAATAAAATCATATTTTAAGAAATTTTTATTGCTGTATATTTTAAAGTCAATATTGTTGTATAGGTTTTTATAATCTATAATACTGTATTTTAAAGCTTTACTAGCCCATTTTTTTGAATCGTTGCCGATAAAATAATTGCAATAATCGTAAGATTTCTCTTCTGGAATAACTTCTGCATTATTGCAATTCAGGAATTCAACCTGATAAGCATGATAATGGACAGTATTATTCCTGGTAGAAACTGGTTTTTCATAATTATTATGGGAATGAGAATGTCTTACATCTGAAGATTTTACAAGATTAAAAGTTAAGCAGTTTTTTTCGAGAAACAGCATGCCGCTTTCAATATCAGCTCCATATAATGCTTTGCTATCCCATTGGTTTTTATTCTCAATAAATTTAATATTATGAGATTGCAATGTATCTCTGATAGCATAACCAGAATAAATACAGCTAATTAGTAAAAATATGCTGAAGTATAATTTTTTTTTCACGCTGTTTAAATTAAGTGCGTTTAAAATCAGAGTATAAAATTACATATTTTTCAGTGTAATTAAACAATAATGACAATATTTAAGCGATTAAGGTTGTTTTTAAATTATTATTATTTTAAATAAATATATTTAAAAACTGAAATCAAAAAAAATGGTCAATTCTTTATAAAAATTGACCATTTTAATTTTAAAATATTCGTTTTAGTTATTAATAAAAAGTTTACCAACTTTTATCACATCGTTCACTTTAATTTTGTAAAAATATATGCCCGAATTATAATTTGCAGCAGATAAAATAAGCTGATGATTTCCTTTATCCTGTTTTTCGTTAACAAGTTTTATTACTTCTTTACCGGTAATGTCAACTAATGTAAGTTCAACATTTTCTGCTTTCATTAAAGTGTAACTGATAGTGGTTTTGTCATTAAATGGATTCGGGAAAACCTTTAGGTTTAATGGATTATCTGTATTTTCTTCAATTCCGACATTTGTAGTAGTAATACTTGCTGTTAAAGGAGGATTTTTATAACAGTTTCCTATGGTGTTATATTCGTAAATTGAGAAATAATAAGGTATTCCGGCTGAAAGTGAAGTTAAATTAACAGCATTTCCTGTCCCGTTATATACAACAAAATTCCCTGTTCCAATCTGAGTTCCTGAACCAAATGAGGCATTAGCAGAATAATTGATTCCATTAACCGGATTAGCGTTTACAGCACTACCCTGATTTGCAACAACAAGAACTGCATCCCCATTTCCTCTTGTCCATCCAATTGACATGGTATTGTTTGTAACTAAAGAAGAAGTAAAAGAAGTTGCCTGATTGGCTGGAGCGCTACAAGCAGGAATAACATTTACGGTGTAATCTTCTACTTCGCCCCAGCTTGAATTACCACAAGGAGTTGAATTAGGTCCGGTATTCAGATCATGTAATCTGATTCTCATTCTGGTTGAACCTAATAGTGCATTACCTGGAACTGTAATACCTGAAGTAGTATGTGGACTGGTAAATGTTCCGCTTGAAATGTAAACTTGTTCACCGGCATCCGTAAAGTCAGCATCATGATTCCAGTCTATCCAGATTAATATCTGATCTCCTGTATAAGGGCTTCCAACTGTAATTGTTGCATTAGTACTTGTACCAATTGTTAAATTAGCAATTTGTGCAGTAAAATCCTGATAACCACCTGTCCCTCTTCCTGAAGCCTGGTTTATTGAGCCAAAAGCTACATTAGAAATGTATTCATAGGTTGTTGCTGTAGAACCTGCTGCACAATAAACAGGCAGATAACCAATGGTCAGAGGCTGGTCAGAAATAAAATGATATTGGTTATTTGCTCCGCAATTTACAGCAAAATGTAAATTTACCAGTGTGCCTGGTGCTGTTGAGGCATTTGCGGTAACTGAAAATGCCGGATAAAGTGTATCGCCTGCAATTACAACTGCTGTAGTTGAAGTCGGATTATTTATTGTTAGATATGGATTTGTTGTTCCTGTAGCAAAACTAAGGTGTCCAATGGTATTTATTGATTTAGAATGTCCGGTATTAATGGATGGTAATAAGATATTTGCTGTTTCTCCCGGGTCCAGAATACCATTATTATTACCTCCTGCATCGTCTATTTTTAAAGTTTGAAGATTAAAATTGGGCGCAAATGCAGTAAGTGTAAAATTTGAATTCCATGAATTAGTTCCGTCAGTGGCAATTAAATTAACTGCAATCTGAGAATTATCCGGAACTGAATCTGAAATTTTACAACGGTATCCATTATGAATATAACTATTGATTCCTGGATTGATAGTTCCATATAATTCTGTAGAATCCAATAAAGTAATATATGGATTGCTTGATTTTATTTTGGCGGATACATTTGATGCTGCTGTAAGACCAATATTTTTTAAGGTCAGACTTAACAACACATCTTCATTGTATTCAATTTCACCGTTACCGTTGGCATAAGTTGTATCGTTAACCACATGATTATTATAAATAATAAAAGGAGCTGTCTGTGCTAAAACCTGAATATTGCTTTCGTAACGGTAGTAATTTTGTTTGGTAACTACAACTTTAAGCAATTGTGGTGCAATTTGTGATCCAGGTATCGTTATACTGACTGGACTTCCTGTCCCTATTCCAGTTCCGAGGATTTGACCGTTATATGAAATACATATGAGCGAACCGGAATTGGCAGTTACACTGAATGAAGTTACACCGGTATTAATGGTTGAACTGTGAGTGACAGCCAGATATTGAGGTACTTCTGAATATAGCCATAAGAAAGCATCTCCATGATGATGAAACAGATTATACGTAATGTTTTTATCAGTTGAATTATAGGGCCAGCTGGAAGACTGCAGGAAATGTTTACCTGCTGCATTTCCAAAACATGGTCTGATGTCACGTGGTAAAGGATTGCTGGTATTTGAAGGCATAAAATTCGGCCACATATTATCATAAGCGCCCCAGATATATACATCATTAACAAAAGAATAGGAAACTTCAGTTGCTGCAATTAAACCCAATGCACCTTTACCAATTCCCAAAGGAGCATAACGATGAAATTTCTCTGCAAAACATTCTGTTGCATCATCAAATTTCCCTGTCTGGCAGTTTACTGACATGATAAAACAAAGGTCTGTATTGGTTAAGCTGGAAATATTTGTATTTGTATAGGAAGGTTCCCCCCAACCAGTTACCATGCCGTGATCGCGGTGTTGTAAAATAAAAGATCCATTATTTATAGCTGTATTAATCTGAGCAGCTGTTCCTCCTGAAAATCCACCTATTGTTTGAGGTGTTGCAGCAATATAGCCTAAGCCTGTTGGACCAAAATAGGAAACAACTGTAGAAGTGTTTGTTGCTGATGACCAGGGATCCGTAGTTGGATTACCGGAATATACAGCATTTATCCTTACAGGAACTTTCCCAAGTGCATTTTTCCAGTATCCACTAATAACCTCTGAACAAAGTTGAAACCAACGTTCAGTTTGCCAGCCTAATGCACTTATCGGATGTTTATAAAAGTTAGAATCAGTAGGAGGGGTCCGTTCATAATTAAGGTTTTTCTTAATCATAATTTGCAATTCAGTTGCATTTCTTGCTGTTATTCTGGCAAAGGCAATATCAGGAACATTATCTCCGGTTACATCTGCAAAAGGATTATCAGAAACGTAAGGATTATAACCTGCAGGATGGTCATTTAATACATTGGATACAATACTGTTGGTGGAATCAGTTCCATAATCACCCAACAATAAAATTGCACTCGGTGGTATTGTCCAGTTATTGTAAGCATTATTAACATAATTTTCTATTGCAGCAGCTGTATTTCCTCCAATTTCTGAAATGGTTTTTACTATTGTTGATATACCCTGTTCATTCCTGAATTTTTTTAATGAATCAGCCCACTGTCTAAATTCAGGAGCTGTAGGCGTGATGATAAGGTATTCACAACCTGTAACTTCTGTATTGTTTGTAGTTTGTGTGCTACTGAAATCGATTTGAGGTAAATCATTATAATTAAATAAAGCATCTTCTAAAATGGGTTCCCACCATCTGCTTCGTAAACGATTGTCACTAAAAGTTCCGCTTCCACCTTCATATTCAATGGATATTTCCATGTTTTTTATTACCCTGAGTTCTTTTGTAACAGGGTTGTACTGAAATGGTGTTACACTGAGCATAACCACATCAGCTCCTCTGATTTTTGATTCCTTGGAAATGATAACGGGCTGTGCAGGATAAAATTCATTTTTCTGATAAACTTCATCATTCTTTTTATAAACCATTGGATTTTTATCAATATCAGTAGGAATTACCGGTGCAGGTGCAATTTCTATTGGTTTAATAATGGAGTACACCATGTTTTTTACATGAAGTACTGCTCTGGATGCATTAGGAATAGCAATGTATTTACTCTCACAGGCTAAATCAGGCATTCCTGCTTCATTAAACAGAAATACCTTGGGTAAATTTACATGGTATTGTTTTTTTAATTTGCTTGTTGGATTTTCAGTAAGATTAAAATCAGAAACAGCATAATTAATTTCAATTTTATTTACTTTGCTGTCAATCAATGTAAACCCTTGTTTTGTATGGTTTTCACTGTAAGTTATCGTTTTATTCTGAGCTTTAGTGAATATTGATATAAAGCATAAAACGCAAATAAAAATAAATCTTAAATGTTTCATTTTTTAATTTTTTAGAGTGTATAAAACAAACCTATATTAATTGATATGAATTTTAAATTTCTTTTAATAATGTACTAATTTTAATGTTTTTAAGCTGTTGCCAATTTTGATTTTTAAAAAGTAAATTCCATTACTGATTTTAGAAGATTCTAAAACAGCTGAATATTCACCCTTTTCCTGCTTTTTATCTACAAGTTTTGCAATTTCTTTACCTGTAATGTCAACTAAAGTTACTAATACATTTTCAGACGAAGTTAATGTATATAAAATATTAGTATTGTCAGTAAAAGGGTTGGGGAAGACTTTAATATGATTTAGATTCAATATATCCTCAGCAACTCCGGTATAAATAAAATTAATAATATTAGAGCGGTAAGGTGCTTCACAGTTATTAACGGTAACAATTACATAATAACTATCAGAATGCGTAGGATTATACGTGGTTCCAGCTGCTCCGGATATAAAACCCGTAGAACTGCAAAACCATTGATTCCCTGTTGGTGCATCTGAAATCAAAGTATTGCCAACCTGAGTTATGGTAGGTATAGGAGGTGATAAATTTACAATCAAAGAAGCTATATTTGAAGTAGCAGAATTAGTTGCATTACAATTGCTTAAATTACAACGGTACTGATGTGTTGCTGCATTTGTAATTCCACTTACCGACATTGTTTGTGTGTTGGAATTAGAGTAAGACGCCCCTGTTGGTGTACCGTTTGATACATTTGCCCAGTTTCCGTTATTATTGTATTGCCAGGTGTATTTTACCGGTGTTGAACCGCTTGAACCAACCGTAAATGAAGTGCTGGCTGATGGTGTACACGTAGTTTGTGAAACAGCAGGTTGTGAACTAATCGTTAATGGAACACAAATAGTAGTTGCACTTGCAGTTAACGCAGGTGTCTTATAACATTTTGTTGCTGCATTGAATTCAAATACAGCAAAATAATAGGTCGTACCTGAAGCAAGCGAAGAAAGATTAACAGTATTTGCTGTTCCTTTGTAAACAACATAATTTCCAGATCCGATTTGTAAGCCATTACCAAACGAAGTTGCTGATGAATAATTTGTTCCGTTTAAAGGGTTTGCATTTACAGCACTAAAAGCTTTTGCTAATATCAGGACAGAATCCCCATTACCTCTTGTAAATCCAATATTCATAGAGGAAGTTGTTATGGCAGATGATGTAAATGCAGTTGCCTGAATAGTTGGTGGTGTACAAGGCATAGGGAAAGTGACATCAAATGAGATGGTTGTGTCTGCATTGGTAATGTTAGAAATTTTTAGCCCGCCAATTCCTCCTGTTTGTAAAAAATCATTTGGGTTGGTTGTATCATTAATTGCTGTTCTGCCGACGTTTGCCGAGAAATTAGCGTCATTAACAGTACCATTTACTGATAGTGTACCTCCGGGTCTGTAAAGATATATTCCATCAGGCGGTCCACTTGCGTTGCCATTAAGTGTTGTATCAATTCTGTATACCAATAAGCCGGATGCAGGTAAGTTAGATTCAAGAACCCCTGTTTTATTTCTGTATTCAACCATAAAAAATTCATTGGAAGAATAAGGAGAAGCTATCTTATAACAATTATTTGTCGGTGAAGTTATTGGATGTAAAGTATAGGTTCCTGTTGTTGTAATTTGAGGAATAGTAGTTATCCAGATATGATTGGAATATCTCCATTTCATATAAGCAAGCATATGGCCGCCGCCACTTTCCATTAAATCCCAGCTTCCAACCGGAGAAATAACACCCTGGTTAGTATAATGATATAAATCAGGAGCACCTAAAGCATGAAACATTTCGTGACAAATTGTTCTTACAGCAACCTGATTTTCGGGTTGAAATGTATAATCATACACCTGTTTTCCATTTATATAAACACTTTGTGAAAATAAAGACCAGCGATGTGCCCATAATAATTCAGCCCAGGCACCACAATTTCCTTTGATGATAAAACAAACATTATCGATTTTTCCGTCATTATCACCGTCAATATTTAAAGATACAGGAACAGGAGAATTCTGATTGATCCAGTTTACAGCATCTACTAAAAGGCTGTGCTCCCTGAACTGTCTGTCAGCACTACCGTTATAGCCATTTGGATTGGTTGTAACATTAAGTGGTTGGAAGTAACCGCGGGGATGGCTATCCTGATATGACAGGTTTGTTGTAAAAGCACAGACGGGATAATGTGTACTGCTTATATTGAAATTACCATAGGACACTTCCTGATAATATGATCTGAGTGTATTTCCAGTTGGCGGGTTAAATAAGTTATCGTATGATTGACGGGTATTGGTAAACTCAGCATCATCAGAAAAACGGATATAAATTACAATATTGTTTAATGTTCCTGAATGAGGTGCTTTTACAGGACCGCTTTTTATTTTTTTCTGATAACTGAACATTTCATCATGTCTCCGCTGATATTCCTGTGCAGAAATCTTAGCCCATTTTATTAATCCGACTGTCGCAGGATTTACGCTATTGACTTTGTATTTTGAAGGTTTAGGTATTTCTCCGTTAGGTTCGGCATAATAATAATATCCATCACGTGCTTGTATTATTGTATATCCTTCAGCATCATGTATCCAGTTAAAAAACTCATCACCTGAAACAAAACAGTTAATTACCTGACCATTGGGTTGTGTAATGGTATAGGGAATATTTTCGAAATAGGCAGCATTACTAAGGTTGGTAATTAATATAAGGAAAGAAATAAGTAAAAATTTTCTCATTAAGTTAAGTTATTAAATAAATATAATGTAAAATTAATATTTTTTGCATTCAAAATTAAATTATTACAATATATTTTAATGGTAAATCAATCGATTAATATTTTCTTTAACCTTATTTTAATTTGTCGTTGTATTTATTCCCTGACTTAAATTATAATAGCTTCCACTTGGCGTATGCTCTAGCAATATTGCCTTGACCATATATATGCATTTTTCATTTGTTGAAACATCATTATCAATAAAATTACATTGTGTAATTATGTTTTTATTTAATCGGCAAAAGTTTGAATCTTTGCCGGATTTCCTGTAGATATAATAACCAAGCACTTCATCTTTAGATGCATTCCAGCTGATTCTGCAATTTCTGCCTTTTTTTTCAGCTTTTAGATTTGAAACCGGAGCTACCACATCGTTTCTCAAGCTTGGATCACCCATTAAAGCGGTATGAATTTTTCTACTGCCCCATAATCCGGGATAATAGAGTGAATCGTTATTCTGTGATAATTTTACAGCATAACCAATAGTTTCACCCATAGCCATGTGGTGAAATTGCATATGTGGCCGACCGCACCAAATAGTTGTAAGCATTTTACCCTGTGCTAACGGTGCTCTCAGGAAACTGTTATCAACATCCCAATCACCATAAAAGCTGCCAAAAAATAAAGTGAAAATACCCTGTAAATTTGCTTTTGCAAAATCTGAAGTCGAACCTATTCCTGTACATCCTGTATATGAACCTGTTCCGCAGCCATAAGACCATAAGTAGCTGCTGTCCTGCATTGAAGTAAAATAATCAGTCTCGGCTATATTGGCAGAACCAACCAATGGTGAAAAATTTTTCCAGCCATTGGCTGCAAATGCTTCATTAAAGGAATTTTCAAAATTATCATCAATAAGTGCTTTGTGCGCAATTGTAAATTCCTTATGGCGATATGCATGATCTTTATCCAGATAATTTTTTAATAACTGTATTTCAGTTAATTTAAATGCACTGAGATTGGATAAATCAATCCTGCCAAGTTGCAGTTCAATATCTGATGGAATATCAGATTGATCAAATTTTCCATCTCCAGGAATATTATAATTGCGTTTATTAACTGCATCATATACATTTACAGAACTATCTGTCCAAACACTTTTGGTTTCGGCATAATATAAGTCGGCAGGCCATGCTCCCCAGTGTTCTGCATGTCCATCCGGCATCAGATCACCACTGTAAGGGACAGCAATATGTCCTAATAAGAGAACAGCCTTTGTATGAATTGAATCCTGAGAATAATCATTTATAATTATCGATTTTACCGCTTTTACTGATGCTGAGCGTGAAACATCATGCCGCCTGACCTGCCATCCGTCTCCTTGCAAATCTTTTTCAAGTCTGTAGATTTCCATTGAAAGAGAATCAAGCAAACTACTGTCAATGAGCAGTATAATTATTCCTCTTTGCTCAACAGCAGGGATTTTAATTCCGCTGTTTATGTAACCATAGCCTTTAAAGGAATGGGCATTACGGACTACTTTATATTCGTATGAAACAGCAGTTGAAATATCAGAATCAGTATATTGATTGACAGTTCCCGGAATTGAGTCAATCAAATTTCCCCAGCTGACATCGGTTTTTAGCTTTTTATAAATTAAATAGGAGGTTGCAGCCTCATTTGCCACCCAATGAAGTGTGATTTTTACCGGATTTTCCTGTATTGATGCAGTCAGTTGAACACTTTTATCCTTACAGCTTTGAGCTTTAATGTTAAGGGAAATAAATAATAAAACAGATATTAACAGATACCTTATGTATGAATTGATAATATTCAATTTAAAATGGTTCATCAATAGCGTTTTAGTAAAACTGACTTTATTTTATCAGAATTTAAACTTCCCCTAAGCGTAGCATATTGGTTGGCCCTTTCTCGCTTAAAGGTGTACTGCCAACATGTACAATTTTATCTCCTTTATTAATCAATTCTTTTTCTATCAAAGCTTTTTTAGAAAAATTAATTGCATCGTCAATATTCTCAAACTCTTCATTGTAAAAAGCCCTTACACCCCATACCAAAGCCATTTTTTTTACTATTACCTTGTTATTTGTAAATGCAAAAATATCTGCTTCAGGACGATGACTTGATATTTTATAAGCAGTATAGCCTGAATGTGTGAATGTTATTATTGCCTTGGCTGTAATTTGAAATGCACTTTTACTCGCCTGATAACAAATTGATTCAGCTAAAAAGTCTTTAGTATTTTCTACAGGAACAAATTCTTTATAATAAGGAAATCCATTATTTTCAGTCCAGTCGATAATCTGCTGCATACACCTGATGGTAATGGCCGGGAATTTACCAACAGAAGTTTCAGCACTTAACATTAATGCATCGGCACCATCAACCACAGCATTTGCTACGTCATTGGCTTCAGCACGGGTTGGGCGGAAGTTGGTAATCATGCTTTCCATCATTTGTGTGGCAATGATTACAGGTTTGGATTTTTTTATACAAAGGTTTACAATTTTTTTCTGAATTAGCGGAACCCGGTCAAAGGAAACTTCAACACCTAAATCGCCACGGGCTACCATAATGGCATCAGCAGTATCAATAATATTATCCAAATCGTCGAGTGCATCCGGTTTCTCAATTTTAGCAATTACACTTGCCTGGCTGTTATTACTTTTAATGAGTTTTTTTAATGCTGCAACATCTCTGGCATTTCTTACAAATGAAAGTGCTATCCAGTCAACGTTATTTTCCATAGCAAATACAGCATTACTGATATCTTCCTCTGTCATGCTTGGCAATGATATCTTGGTATTTGGAAGGTTTACACCTTTTCGTGATGATAGTGGGCCGCCATAAATAACCTTTGCTTTTACCTTGTCTTTATTATTGGTTTCCAGAACTTCAAGTTGAATTTTACCGTCATCAATCAGAATGGTATCGCCTATACTTACATCCATTGGAAATTCAGCATAGCTCATGTATAATTGCTCTTTTGTGCCAAGGCATTTGTTAGTAACAAAATTAATTTCATCACCATCATCAAGCATAATAAGGTTGTTTTCAACTTCCCCGATTCTGAGTTTTGGCCCCTGAAGGTCAGCCAATATGGCAATATTAATATTGTGTTCTTTATTCAGTTCATTGATAATATCAATAACTTTCTGATGTTCATCCTTGCTGGAATGTGAGAAATTAAGGCGGAATACATCAACGCCTTCTTCAATCATTTGCAATAAGACTTCCTTGCTGGAACAGGCAGGTCCTATTGTTGCAATAATTTTTGTTTGTGATCTTACTTTACGCATTTCTATTATTTTTTTAATACTTTTATTACTCCATCTCATTGTAATTTAAATTATTACCGGAGCGTAATTCTTTCTTTTTTGAAACATATTTTTTAGTTAGTAATCTTCTTTTTACAGATGCAAGGCTAGGTTTGCTTTTCTGACGTATTACCTTCTTTTTTAAAGCATTGGAAATTAATTTGTAAAAGTTTTCTTCAGCTATTTGCTTGTTTGTTAATTGACTACGGCTTTCCTGAACAACTATTTGTAAAAATCCTTCAGCATTTATTTTATTTTTTAATCTTGAAAGGAGCAATTCTTTTTCTTCATTTTTTAATAAAGCTGAGTTTTGGATATTGAATCTTAATTCTACTTTAGTTTCTGTTTTATTAACGTTTTGTCCACCCGGACCACTGCTGCGTGAAGTAATAAAAAAATATTCATGCTCAAAATGCCGGTACATGAGGAGCTTTATAGCTTCGGTAAGATGAATTGAATTAAAATGCATGAAGACAGTTCATAAAGTTATTAAAGTTTGTCAAGTTCATAAAGTTTATCAAGTTATAAAGTAATTGCATATTTCTAATTTCCTGCCTTAATGTCTACAGCCTAAAAACTATAGCCTTATAAATCACCAAATTATTTAATCAATTTACCGTTTAGAATTACAGCTTCCACCTTATTGCTTCCATAGGAATATGGCATGAATTCATAATTAGGAATTGCTTTTGTTATAAAAACATTGGCGGTTTTGCCAACAGCTATACTTCCTAATTCTTCACTAACGCCCATAGCATAAGCGCTGTTAATTGTTGTTGCATTGATAGCTTCTTCAGGAAGCATGCGGTATTTAATGCAACCCATTGATAGAATAAACTGCATATTGCCTGAAGGGGAGGAGCCCGGATTAAAATCACTTGCCATTGCTACCGGCAAGCCTGCAGCTATCATTTTACGCACTGGTGCATAAGGCATTCCCAGGAAAAATGCAGCTCCTGGTAATAAAGTAGGCATAGTTTCCGAGTCAAGCAGACATGCAATTTCCCTATCTCCTGTATATTCCAGATGATCTACAGACAGGGCATTATATTTTACGCCAACCTGAATACCATTGGAATAATCCAGTTCATTGGCATGTATTTTTGCACGGAGTCCATATTTCATTCCAGCCATCAATAATATTTCTGTTTCGTCTTCGGTAAAAAATCCTTTATCACAGAAAACATCTATGTAATCAGCTAAATCTTCTGATGCAACCAAGGGTAACATTTCGTTAATTATAAGCTCCACATATTCTTTTTGCTTTCCTTTGTAAACTGCCGGAACAGCATGAGCTCCAAGGAAAGTTGCTTTAATTGTAAGCGGGCTGATGGCTTTTAGTTTCTTAATAACCCTGAGCATCTTTAATTCATCCTCAGTAGTTAATCCATATCCGCTTTTGATTTCAACAGCTCCTGTTCCAAATGAAATGATTTCATTCAATCGTTCCATGGCACTTTCAACCAGTTCATCCTCGCTGGCTTTATGCAATCTTGCAGCAGAGTTTAAAATGCCACCACCACGTTTTGCAATTTCTTCATACGAAAGGCCTTTGATTTTATCAATATATTCTATTTCGCGACTGCCGGCATAAACCAGATGGGTATGAGAATCGCAAAATGACGGGAAAACCAGTTTCCCTTTAGCCTTGATTATTTTTATTTTGTCATCAGTTTTTATCTTATCTAAAGCACTGGTATCCTGCATATTTCCAAATGCAGCAATTTTGCCTTTATCAATAAAAAGCCAGGCATTTTCAATACAGTTAAGTTTTGACATTTCCTTGCCTTTCAGTAATAGTTTGGGTTTATTTTCAATACCTATTAATGATTTGATGTTTTGAATAAGAATTGACATTATGGTTGGAGTTAATCGTTACTTTGGCCTGCAAAATTAGTAAAAAAACTATGTATTAGCCGAATGATATCAAATAAATAAAAATACACAATACTTCAGCCTTCCTCAACTTACAAAATGTCGGAAGTAAATGGTTTGTCCTTTTTATTTTAAATTACTTAACTCTTGATTATATTATTTAGACATTTAAAATAGACGTTTTAAATCAATTAATCAATCCCTTAGGCAACGCACAGAATATCCATAAGTTTTACTGTCGTTATACATGTATGCTTTGCTTTCATTATAATAAAAGTTTAAGCCCCAAGATGTTGTAGTACTGTATGCTGAAGAACTCCACCATGTACCAACGTAATTACCGTTGCCATAGTTGCTGAATACACCATTGCAGCCTCGACCACCTCCTGGAAGAGCAGTAAAACCGTATTCATTTGTTGCACCAACATTAGGGGTTAGCCAATGGCTAATGCCAACTTCTTTAAGTTTTCCGGCAGTTAGATTAACGCCTCCCAAATAGTTTTCCAAAACTGTCCATTCTGAATCTGATGGCACATGCCATTGAGCGGGACATAAATTTCGTGGATCAATTGTGGAATAGAAATTATATAATCTTCCATAAATTATACTATTACCGGGTGTATTGTCTTTATTGCAGAAAGCTCCGGTTGTAAGTGCAATCCAGGCATTGGCATCTGTAACATTAGGAATGGAATCGCCATTTCGATAGTGAGTGGTATTAAGATTCTCTCCCATCCAGCATTGGTTGCCAATACTTACAACGCTGTATATATTCCCATCAATATCAGTTATTTCCGTTGGGCAATCTGGTCTGTTAAACCCAAAAATTATAGTTTTACTGATATTTGGTACATCAATAATTATGGAATTTAAAATATTAGCATAGCCAATAAAGCGCAAGCTGTCACCAGAAGTGTATGACATAGTAACTGTTACATTTGTTCCCTTTTTTCCGGAAAAAAAAGTTCCATTATTTTCATTCCCAATGGATTCAATTTTTACAATGTTGGGGTTAGTGTTTTGGCTGATTAGCTTTGCTGAATAAAAATAATTATCTCCTTTGATAATTACAAAATAAATACCTTGTCTTAATCCTGTCAGTTGAAATTTTTGAATGCCTTGCAACAATTTGTGCTCTGTTTGCAATATTGCTTTGCCAGCAATATCATAAATACTTAACGTTGTATTTCCTGATTGTTTGGCATAAAACGATAATTCTGCTTTCCCTTGCATAGGATTCGGATACACTTTTAGCACTGTTTCATTTGCGGTTTTTTCGGTAACACCATTACTGAGTACCAATTGCAATACATCGCCGACATGCCATTTTACAGTTGCCGGATGAGTTAGGTTTTCTACTATAACGCTGTCCACTGAAGTGGCAGCACCTGTTGCAGTAAAGCTAATAGTATAGGTTTGTGAATAAATATTTACTGTTACAAATATTGTTAAAAAAATTAATGTAATTTTTCTCATATCTTTTATTTATCATTTTTCTCTTATGTAATATTAAATGAATAAATCCATTATTTTGAAAAACAATGTAAAACTATGATTATTAAAATAATAAATGATATTCTTAAGTTTTCACTTAACTAAAGAATGCTGTAATATTGACAGTATAACTTAACTATCGCTGAATTATCAGCTTCTGTTTAGCGTAGCCGTTTTTAGATTTAATCTCAATTATATATATTCCGTTACTTAAATCACTTACGTCAATCTGTTGCTGATCAGTTTTTATAAATTTCGAACTTAGCAGTTTTCCCATCATATTATAAATATTTAAATTTACTGAGGTAGTATTTAAATCTTTAATATTCATGATGATATAATCAGTTGCAGGATTAGGATATACCTTAAATTCATTTGAAGTAATATCCTTTATTCCTAAGGATTTTGCATAGGCTTCAATTCTGAAATCATCAAAATAGTTGGTTGTATTGGGTCCATAATAATAGCCACTTAAACTAACTTTTTTGCCATGCAATGAATCATTTGTTGCATATAAAAAAATAGTGTCGGTCTGACCAACTTCTACAAAGCGATAGCTTAAATTGGAATGTTTTAATGTTAATTGTATAAAATAAGTTTTACTGCTACTGAAATTAGCTTTTGTTCCGGCAAGTTTAGTTAGGGTTCCAATATTATCGCTGAGGTAGATTCCTATAGTATCAGTCATTGCAATTAATCCGCCCCTGTATGAAGTAAGTCCGTTATCCCTGGCACTTAAACTAAAACTGAAATTTGCATTGCTTGACCTGAATTTACAACTAACCCTGATTGTATCGTAATTAATGTCATTCATATAATTTACTATCCAGTAAGAAGGTGATGATGTCCCACTTGCAACTTTAACTTCATTATTATAAATTCCTGATTGCGTGATACTTCCGGAAGCATAAGTGTTGTAATTTGTCCCCAGTAAACTATCGGCCCTGTTAAAATTATCAAAAAATACAGTTTGCCAAGATTGTGCCTTTACAGTAAAACCCGTATTAATAATAAAGAAAATAATAAAACATAGGAAAATCAATTTTGAGATGGTAAAATCTTTTTTCATATTTTTTTTGACAGTGTTTAGGGTGCTGTCTCCGCACTTTAGGTTTATATTTGATTTATGCTGTTGTTAAAAAATAAATTACCAACTTATTCTGTATTGAATAAGTATTGTTTTTTTGATAACAGTAAAATTAGTATAAATATAAGTTAGGAGGTAAATTATTATTAAAAAAGATAATAATAAAATTCGGGAAGAAATATTAATTAATCAATTTTAACAGAAGTCATGGTAAGCGAACCTGCTACAGCCTTGTCATTGAACAATGTTATTTTTTCATTTTCTTCTTTAAGTGCCAGTGTATAAAGCAGCGGAAGATAATGTTCGGCTGTTGGTATTGCCATATTTACTGATTTTCCAAGTGATTGGTAATTTATCAGCGATTTATGGTCGTTTGTTAATATGAATGATTTTATTTTTTCATTGGCTTCCGTTGCCCAGTCGTAGGCATAGGTATCATTTAATTTTTCCCAGGCAACCATACTCAGATTGTGAACTATATTTCCGCTTCCTACTATTAAAATGCCCTTTTTACGCAATGATACAAGCTCTTTTGCCAGATCGTAATGATATTGGGGAGGCTGAGAATAATCCAGACTTAATTGAATTACAGGTATATCAGCCTTTGGATATAAACGACTGATAACACTCCAGCAACCATGATCCAGGCCCCATTTATCATCCAAACCCAATATGGTTTTGTGGACCATCGTTTTTGTTTCTTTTGCCAGTTCGGTGCTGCCGGGAGCAGGGTATTGAACATCAAACAATTCTTTGGGAAAACCTCCGAAATCATGTATCGTCCTTGGTTTATCCATAGCTGTAACAAAACTTCCTTTGGTTTCCCAATGTGCTGAAATGCATAGAATTGCGTTGGGTTTGGGTAAGGTTTTTCCTATATCTCGCCATCCTGTTACAAATTCATTTTCTTCAATGGCATTCATCGGGCTGCCATGTCCTAAAAACAGCAACGGCATTTTTTCTGTATTATTAAATTGTTCAAACATGGTATTCATTCCTTTTAATTTGATAGCAGCAGCTGTCAATGCTAAAGCACCAACAGCATTTAGAAAAATTCGTCTGTCCATCTGCTTTTACATCTTCGATTTGGCTTCAATGCACCATAATAATTCTTTGATAAATGTGGCAGCTCTTTTATCAGTACCGGATTTGTCGTGAGGAATTCCTGCTTCATTAAAGGTATCCGTTACATTGGGTACAGGAAACATGGCATTTACAGTCCATGCTTTAATTTTCCAGAGTATAAACTGCAGTGATGTAATAACCTGACTGCCTCCAAAATTCCCATCTGAAACAGTTGAAATGGCAACAGGCTTTCTTTGCCATTCATCATAAAGCAGGTCAATGACATTTTTTAGGCTGGCAGGGTAACCTCCATTATATTCAGGTGTAACAATAATAACGCCATCTGCAGATTTTATCTTCCCGCCAAAATCAACTGCTTTTGCCATAGGTGTTGTCTGGTACTTCAGCCTTTCTTCAAAAAGAGGGAAGTTATACTCCATTAAATCAAGCACTTCAACAGTTGCCCAATTGTTTTCTTTCAGGTATTTTTCAAAATACAGGGCTATTCTGTGACTGTTTCTGCCCATCCTGATACTGGATGAAATGATTGCAATATGTGGTAAGGTCATATTAATATTATCAAAGGTTGTTGTTCAATAAAAATTATGTGCTTTGAAATAATATCAAAGCACATAATTAAAACAAAAATCTTAGTGATTTTGTTTAGATTTTAAAATGGGCTCCATCACAGTGAGGTTGGTTTTTTGTGCGTTTACATCCACACAAATAGGCAGTACCTGTTTCTTCAGCTTTAAAAAGCTTTGGAACAAATTCAGTTCCATGATGAGATCCATTGCAAAATGGTTGGTTTTTACTTTTACCACATGCGCACCAGTAATATTCTTTACCGGCTTCTAATTCTACTGCATAAGGTCCTTTTTGAGCAATTGTAGCATCCATTTTTTTTGTTTTTAATTTATAAAATTGTTAATGATGAGATTTATATAAGCTTTCTTAAAAAAAGAAGAGGAAATATCAGGCCAAAATGCAACAATTTATATGAACAGTAAAATTACAAATAAAAAATGATAATGCGAAATGAAAAAAGTGATTTATTATCTTTAAACCTTTATTTTTCATACAATTCTATTGGTAAATTATCCGGATCAAAAATAAAAGTAAATTTTTTATTGGTAAATTCATCGGTTCTGACAGCTTCTGCTATTATGTTTTTATCTGTCAGTTCTTGTATACAACTTTCAATATTTTCAACTTCAAATGCAATATGTCTCAGGCCGGCAGCTTCAGGTCTGGATACTCTGGGTGGGGGAGACGGGAATGAAAATAATTCAATCAGATAGCTCTCGTTTAATGATAAATCCAATTTATAGGATAATCTTTCTTTACGGTAAAATTCACTATCAATTTTAAAGCCTAATATCTCAGTATAAAAATGTTTTGATTTTTCGTAATCACTGCAAATAATGGCTATATGATGGATTTTGGTTAATAATTTCATCTTTAAATCTTAATTATGATATTTTTCTGCTTTTGCAAGCATTTCTAATATTGTTTTCATCCGTTTTGCTCTGATTTCAGCATTCCTGGCTGTCTGCAATCTCCATACAATGGCATACTTATTTATTTTGTTTAATGATTCAAAAAAATCAGCTGCTTTTTTATCTTTCGTAAGTTCAATTATTAAATCCTCAGGTATTGTCATATTTGACGGAGAATCATAAGCTCCATGCCACCTGCCGTCGGCTTTGGCTTCATTTATTGCTTTTAAGCCGGCTGCATGCATTTTTCCATCAAGTATAAGCTGTTCGGCAATACCAATATTTCTTTTAGACCATAAACTCTTTGGCCGTCGTGGAGTAAATTTCTGGATATATGAAAACTCATCAAAGGTTTTTATTTGTCCGTCAATCCAACCAAAACACAATGCTGCCAAAAGTGCTTCATTATAGTTAATAGAAACAACTGCCGATGCTTTTTTATATATCCTCAACCAAATACCATTTGATTCAGCATGATTTATTTCCAGCCAATGCCTGAAATCATCACTGTTTTCAAAAGAAATGATATCATATTCCATATTGATTTCAGAAACCAGTTGATTAATAGTAGTAAATATCTAATTTAAAAGAAATTATTTTTTCTCCAGTTTGCTGTTAATAAATGCAATAACTATTCCTAATATTGCAAATATAATGATGGAGATACATATATCAAGAATAAAACTTTTAATAATTAAAGGTTTATCGGCATATATGAAAAAGTTCATGCTCAATGACATTACAAATCCTATAAAAGCCGCAGTCTGCATGCCTGACAGTATGCTGCTGTCTTTTGACCATTTTACTAAAACATAGGCAACAAATAAATTATAAACCAAACCACCCAGATAAATAAAAAATAAATTTCCGTTGCCATTGTCAGGATAAATGTCTTTAAACAAGATGCCGTAAAATAACCAGCCAGCTAAAAAATATACAATACTACCGGCAAAACCTGAAATAATAATTTTTCTAATTTCCATAACTTTAAATTTTAGATTTAATAATTAATAAAAAATTGACTTACAAATTTAACGTAAAATAATGCTGCTTCCGCTTTTTTTGTTTTTTTTGCTCATATATTCCAAATATTTACGAATTTTACAACTTAATTCTCAAATACAAAATGAAATGAAAAAAACAGCCCTTTATTTTCTATGCCTTGTTTTGCTTGCTGCAACAGCTTGCAAGAAAAATGATCAAAAAGCAAACAGCAAATTAATCGGTAAACCCGAAATTACTGTAAAAGATGGTATTATGACGCCTGAAGCCCTCTGGTCATTCGGTCGGATTGGTGAAGTTAGTGTTTCACCTGATAATTCACTTATTACTTTTACAGTGAAATATTACAGTATTAAAGAAAATAAAGGCAATGCCGAAATCTATTCCATGAAAACAGATGGCAGCGATGTTAAACAGCTTACACAGACAGCATTCAGCGAAAATACAGTTATCTGGCGCCCTGACGGCAAAAAGATAGCTTTTTTATCTCCTGAAAGTGGCAGTATGCAGATCTGGGAAATGAATCCCGATGGCAGCAATAAGAAACAGCTATCAAAAGAAGATGGCGATATAGAAGGTTTTAAATATGCCCCTGATGCTAAAAATCTATTGTATGTAAAAGAGGTAAAAGTTGATACTACTGCCAAAGATATTTATCCTGATCTGGATAAAGCGAGTGGAAGAATCATTACCGATTTAATGTACAAACACTGGGATACCTGGATTGAAAGCTATCCGCATCTGTTTGTGGCTTCTTATAATGAGGGCGCATTAAGCAATCCTGTGGATGTTATGAAAGGTGAAGCCTTTGAAACACCCAACCGTCCCTTTGGCGGCATGGAACAAATCAACTGGAGCCCTGACGGCAAAACGATTGCTTATACCTGCCGTAAATTAAAGGGTGTGGCATATAGCATTTCAACCAATTCAGATATTTACCTTTATAATATTGAGAGTAAACAAACCACTAACATCAGCGAAGGCATGAAAGGCTATGATATGTCGCCGGTATACTCACCTGATGGCAATAAAATTGCATGGGAAAGTATGGAACGTGATGGTTATGAAGCTGACAAAAACCGTTTAATGATATTTGATGTTAAAACCAAAGAGATAAAGTATTATACAAAAACTTTCGATCAGAATGTAGCCGGTCTGGCATGGTCTGATGATGGCAGTAAAATATATTTCACCAGCGATTATCATGCTAAGGATGATATTTACGAATTGGCTGTAGCTGACGGTAAAATCCGTAAAATCACAGAAGGCATTCATGATATGACTGCTGTAATTCCTGCCGGTAAGGTTTTAATTGCTACCCGCATGTCAATGTCACATCCTGTGGATATTGTCAGTGTTGATCCTGCAGATGGTAAAATTACGAAAATCTCTAAAGTGAATGATGATTTACTGGCTCAGCTTAAAATGGGCGAAGTAAAGGAACGCTGGATGAAAACCACCAGCAAGGAAGATTTGCATGTATGGATGATATATCCTCCAGGATTCGACAGCACAAAAACCTATCCTACACTTTTGTATTGCGAAGGTGGTCCTCAGAGTACAGTAAGTCAGTTCTGGAGCTTCAGATGGAATTTCCAGATGATGGCTGCCAACGGTTATATAATTGTTGCACCAAACCGTCACGGTTTACCCGGATTCGGACAAAAATGGAATGAACAGATCAGCGGTGATTATGGCGGACAGAATATGCAGGATTATTTAACTGCTATTGATGAAGCCTGTAAATTACCTTATGTTAACAAAAATAAATTAGGTTGTGTTGGTGCCAGTTACGGCGGATTTTCAGTATACTGGCTGGCCGGTAACCACAACAAACGTTTTAAAGCCTTTATTGCTCACGATGGTATGTTTAACCTTGAATCACAATACCTCGAAACCGAAGAAATGTGGTTTGTAAACTGGGATCTGGGTGGTCCATACTGGGATAAAAACAATAAAATTGCCCAACGCAGCTTTGCCAATTCACCCCATCGTTTTGTTGACAAATGGGATACCCCGATATTATGTATTCATGGTGAACTGGATTACCGCATTCTGGCATCACAAGGCATGCAGGCATTTAATGCCGCAAAACTAAGAGGTGTCCCTGCTGAATTACTAATTTTCCCTGACGAAAACCATTGGGTATTGAAACCACAAAATGGCATACTGTGGCAGCGTACATTCTACAAATGGCTGGATAAGTGGCTGAAGTAGACTGTAGGAAGTTATGAATTATGAATTATGTGTTATGAGTTATAAGTTATAAGTTATTGGTTATTAAGTTAATCGTTATTGTTCACTTTTTCCTAATTCCTAATTCCTAATTGTTAACCTGTTAACTGTTAACTCTAAGTACTTAAGGCACTCCAAGTACTCAAGGCACTTATTTTTCCAGTTCATTCATGATTCGCATGGCTTCTGACTGTGAATTGCCGCAGATGCATGCATCAAACTTAAAATTAATGCAAACCTTAGGGCGGCTGCTTTTGTCAAAAACCATACAAAGTAAGTCTTCACTTAATTGTGCACATCTGACATTGGCTGGTTTACCATCAGGCATACCGGGAATAGGTGAGGATATGGAAGGTGCAATACAACATGCTCCGCAATCGGAGCGACATTGGTGTGTGGATATTGCTGTTTTGTATTCCATTTTTATTTAAGCGGTATTATTATTTTTAAGGAAGGGCAAATTTACATTAAAAACAATATTAATAAAAAATTCTTCTGTTTTTTCAGCTTTTAACTTCATTCTTAATTAATTTTACACTACTAAAATCCAATATGTTATGAAAAATAAAAACTCTGTTTTATTTTTATTATTGGTAATAATAGGAATAGTTTTGGTCTTTAGTTATCAATGCAAGAAAGATGATACACCTACACCTCAGCCATCACCACCAGCTGAACAATGCTTTAAAGATATTGATGGAAATGTTTACCATTATATAACAATAGGGAAACAGCAATGGATGGCCGAAAATCTGAAAACTTGCAGATACCGTGACGGAACAGTCATCCCCAATGTGACAGATTCTGCTGTCTGGAGTACTTTGAGCACTGGTGCATACTGTGATTATAAGAATAATCCGTCTAACTCAATTGTTTATGGCAGGCTGTATAACTGGTATGCAGTTGTTAATACCCATATTCTTGCACCTTCAGGCTGGCATGTAGCTTCAGATACCGATTGGACAACTTTATGCTCCTATCTGGGCGGCGAGACCATTGCAGGAGGTAAATTAAAAGAAAATGGTACCGCTCATTGGCGAATTCCTAATCCCGGAGCAACAAATTCTACCGGCTTTACAGCCCTTCCCGGCGGTTGCCGTTACAGCAACGGTACATTTTACTCTCTTTGGGAATATGGTTACTGGTGGACTTCTACCAAAAAAACATCAGTTTATGCCTGGTCGCGGAATATGTTCTTTGATTACAGCAAAGTGGGCAGAGACGACGAAAATATGCCCGGCGGATTTTCTGTAAGGTGTGTAAAGGATTAAAACTTCTTATAAATACATTTACTTTAGCAAATACAGAAGACCTTAATTTTATCATTGTTCCATTGTTGATTCGCTATTTTTTTACAGTTAAATAGTATATTTGTAAAAAAATACAATTTATATTCCAACTAATTTTGGTAAAATTGCATCTATAGTATTAAATTCCAATATTTAAATATCTATTATGAGAAAAATTAGTATTTTATTATTTTTGTTATTTTCAACGGTAAAAATTTATCCGCAAACCTATACTGTTAACTTTACTGCAATAGGTGCAGCTACTACATTCGACAGTATTAAAGTGGAAAATCTTACACATCCTTCAACTCTACATTGGTACCCGGGAGATATTTTACATTTGATACTCACTTCTGGTATTAATGATTTTAATTTGAATAATGAAAGCATTAAGATTTGTCCTAACCCTTTCCAGGGACAAGCTGAAGTTTCTTTTCTTACAAAAAAGACTGCGAATACAATTATCAGAATTTATGATATTGCAGGTAAAGAAATTTTGCAAACAGCAAATATATTATTGAAAGGCAATCAGAAATATCTTCTGTCAGGATTAAAACAGGGGATGTATTTTATTGATATAAAAGGTGATGACTTTCACTATACATCCAAACTTATAAGCATTAATAACAGTTTAGTTGATGCTAAAATCAGTAATATTGGAAGCAAAGACCCTGGCGTTGTTGGTCAAAATTCATATAAAAATACTATGTCAACCTTAAATATGTCGTTTACATCAGGTGATAACTTACGTTTTACAGGATATTCAGGAACTCATTCTGCAATTGCTTATGATTCACCTAATACCAGCAAAACAATAATAATAAATTTCACAACAACCGTTTGTCCATCTTTGGTAACTGACATTGATAATAATATTTATGATGTTGTTTTAATTAATAATCAATGCTGGCTAAAACAAAACCTGAAAGCAAGGAGATTCCGCAATGGAGACTCTATTACTAATATTATTGACAATACAAGCTGGGGCTCTTATACATCTGCTGCATATTGCAATTATAATAATGATACAAATCTTGCTAATACCTATGGTAGATTATATAATTTTTATGTTGTGAGTGACAGTCGTAAAGTTTGTCCGACAGGATGGCATCCAGCCGCTAATAATGAATGGGATACACTGGTAAATTACCTTGGTGGAGATAATATTGCAGGTGGAAGACTGAAAGAAAGCGGATTGGCTCACTGGAATAGTCCGAACACAGGAGCAACCAATGAATCAGATTTTACAGCACTACCCAGCGCAAATCGAAATGGTAATGGAACATTCATGAATGTCGGATATACCTGTATGTGGTGGACATCTACTGAGGATGTTCCCGGATTTGCCTGGATGCGAGGATTAGGCTTTGATGCCGCTTTAATATACAATGCAAATATTAGTAAAAACGGTGGATTTTCTATCCGTTGTATTAAAGATTAAATTTATAAGATTTTAGTATCCCTGACAAGGTTGTGTATAGGAATTAAAATTTATCAGTCCTTCACACAGCGGATAGATAAACCCGTCTTTTTTGTGCAAAAATAAGTGCCAACGTTTGGACCTTCACTATGAATTTCATAAATCTGTATCCCGGACGTTGAACTGAAATCTGATGTACTCCAAAAGGTGCTGAAAGAGCCCATGAAAATATCAACTCCAATATCCAGGCGGTTGCCACCTGGTACTGCTGTAAAACCTGATTCATTAGTAGCTCCATAATTCGGGGCAAACCAATGTGCTGTTCCTGTTTCTTTCAATTTGGCTCCCGCAATAGTATCACCGCCTAAATAATTAGTCAGGGTTTCCCATTCTGCATAGGAAGGAATATGCCATCCAGGGGGGCAGATGTTTCTGGAATCACTAACCACATAAAAATTATACAAATGGCCATAAATTTTTGCATTATTTGTATCGTTGTTGTAATTGCAATAAGCTGCACTATTAAAATAAATCCATTGATTATAATCAGTAATATTCGGAATTAAATCACCATTGCGGTATCTTGTAACTTTTAAATTTTCAGCCATCCATATTTGTGACCCAATCCTTATAGTCTTGTATATATTGCCATCAATATCAATAAAACTTGTTGGTAAGGGTAAAGAAGAATTATTGGGATTCGAATCTTTTTTACATGCAGTTACAATTATTATCATGAAAACTGACAATAAGAATAATTGAATCAATACAGATGTTTTCTTTTCCATTAAATTGGTTTTTTAATGATACTTTTTTGGCTTTATCTGATGGATTATTTTTTGTGTTTATACAACGATATCATGATACCTCCCTGAAAATATATTCCATATTTTGCCCCCAGATCAAATGATAAATAAGGATAAAATCTTAAATGTTTAATATTCATTTCATAATTGACCTGCAGGCTGGGATAGATATGAAACATTATCTCATTGCTTTTTATTGTTCTTTCGGTAATCATGTATTTAAGACCGGGATAATAGTTGCCATACATATAGGTATATCTTGCCGTATAAAACGTAAAAACAGAGATATTGGCACCTGCTGTAATATTCAGTTTGTTTATGCTATAACCCAGCAGTAATGGTATTTCTATATTATTGAACTGATAATCATAACTTATTACGTTACTGATAGTCGGAAATGCTGAAGCTCCTTTTTTAATGGCATCATCCTGGTTGATTTCATATTTGTCTTTTCTGAAAAACAGGATTAAACCCGTATTTAAATTCAAGTTCTTATTAACATAGCAGTTATAAACCAACCCTATAGAAGGTCCGTTTGTTGATCTTTTGTCAAAATTATCATATTGATGTTCGAGAAAATAAATGTATGAACTTGAAGCGTTATAATCGCTTGTTCCAATGTTTTTACTGCCGATATAGTCCTTGTAATAATAGCCTATTTTGAATAATATCTGACTTTTATGCTTAATTGTATCTTGTCCGTAACTGAATACGGAAAATAAAAATAAAATATATAGTGTAAAGTATCTTTTCATCTTCGTACAGCATTTATTTCATAGTTAGTCCCACCACCCAGTGCACTTGGAAAAACCTTTAAATATATATTATCCACATTTTCATAATAACCATATACATTCCGACCTGATAATGATCCGTCTTCATAAATTGTCAGTTCAAAAGCATTATCTTTTGAAAATTGTATATTAACAGAACAATAATCAGAGCCGTTTTCTACATAACCATTATAATTATAGGTTGTATCCAGCAATACTGTGTAAGTACTTGCACCAACCCAGCGGACTTCATGTACCTTAAATGCAAAATCACCGGTGAATTTATTGCGGTAATCCATCAATTCCTTTTTACAGCTGATAAACAGGCTGCAAAATAAAATTAATCCTATAAGCTTAGATTTACTCATTTTATATGTAAGATTAACCATTATGATTTTATTCCTTCACAAATCTTTTTACCAGTGTTTCTTTTTCATTGTAAAGTTTTAAAGTATATAAACCTTTAGCAAATTTATGTATATCAATAGCTGTCTTGTTTTCTTTTATGGTCAATTGTTTGAGCAATTCACCCTGAATATTATAAATGGAAATAACGGTATTTTTTAAGAACTTCTTGTCGTTTAATTCAATTATAAGATTTTCTTTTGCAGGATTGGGGTAAAGTAATATGTTTATTTCCTTCGTGTTTTCTGTAATTCCAACCATTTCAGACAGTGGTCGTTTCCATACACCGGCTGATCCGGCATAAATATACATGTTATTTATTGCTAATGAATAGACTTCTGCACCCGACAATCCCCAGCTGACATCTGTCCATGTTGTACCGGAATCTTTTGATAAATAGATTCCGTTTCCATAAGTACCTGCAAATATGTTATTCCCATATACCACCAGAGACAAACAATTGTAGCCGGTTAATATGGGAAACCAGCTTAAACCATCATCAGCTGAAATGTAAATCCCCAGATTGGTTGCTGCAAATACATTATTGCCAACTACTGCCATAGCATTGATATAGCTATTGGCAGGCAGACCGTTGGTAACTGCAGTCCAGTTTGAGCCGTTATTGCCGGATAAATAAATCGTCCCCAAGAGTGTACCTGCTAGTAAATTATTACCACTTTTAACTACAGATATTATTTGGGTGCCTACAGGAATTCCATTATTTATTGAAGTCCAGCTAACTCCTGTATCAGCAGATGAATATATACCTGAAATTGTAGCTGCATATATAATATTATTGTTTTCGTAAAGCGAATAGCCTATAAACCCCTGGAATACACTGTCAGCGAAAATCCAGTTAAGGCCGTTATTGTTTGAATAATATATCCCCCGGCCCTGCGTTCCAACAATGATTTTATTAGCTTTAAACATCAGCGACCTTATGGTAGTTGCTTCCGGTATTCCGTTATTTAAAATATTCCAGTTACTTCCATTATTATTAGAACCAAATAAACCGTAAAAATTTGCACCGGCAATGATATTATTGCCATTTACAGCAATTGCCATTAAATCGAATTTGTATTTTAATCCTGTATTTGCTGCATTCCAACTGGCAGTTGAATCGGCAGATGTATACATTCCGCTTACGTTGGTTCCTGCAAATATATAACTTCCCTTAACCGCCAGCCTGGTGATATGTTTATTCGCCATACCTGTATTAACGGCTGTCCAGTTTGCACCATTGTCAAATGACCTGAATACTCCACCTCCTAAGGTCCCTGCCAGAAATGTATTGTTGAATATAGCGAGTGATTGTACCGATAAATTTGTCAAACCTGTATTTGCAGCCGACCAGCTAAGTCCGTTATTGGTCGAAATGAATGCTCCGTTTTCAACACTACCCAATAATATGGTATTCCCCGAAACCAATATAGATATGATTCTTACAGTATAACTGATTCCAGTTACGATTTCAGTCCAGCTGCTGCCGTTGTTTATTGATTTGAATAATTTCCCGTTAAAGGTTGCTGCATATATAAGGTTGCCGTTAATCAGGAAAGTACTTATTTCAGAAAATTGAGGAATGCTGGTATTGTAAGTCCAGCTAATACCATTGTCTGAAGAAATATATAATCCAATATTAGTAGCTGCCATTACATTGCCTCCTTTAATAGCAATGGCATTTACGGAATTGTTCGAAAAATCATTGCTGATTGCACTCCAGCTGTTGCCACTATCATTGGATTTAAATAATCCGTTGATGTTGGTTCCTGCAAACATAGTACTTCCGTTGATTGCAATGGCATAAACTGATTTATTTTCAATACCGGTATTGGTTTTAGTCCAGTTAAGACCATTGTTGGTGGTTTTGTACACACCATCTTCAAAACCGCAGTAAACGGTATTGCTATCGATAACTAAACTTCTGACACATGCAGTATAGGGCCCCGGCGTTTGTTGCCATTGAGCCCGGACAGGAGCTAGAATGGTGAATATCAAAAATAGTAAAAATAGTTTTTTCATTGGCTTTTGGTTAATTTCATTACATCTTAAGGTATTATTTAATTGATGGAGTAAAAATAATAATATTTTGTAATAATATGTTATTTTGTTAACAATAATTCAAAAAAATATGAATTAAATTTAAAAATAGGCATATGATTGGGGATATGCTGTTTTTCAATTTGGTGAAAAAGTTATTGTGGAATTTTAAATTTTTGAATACACAGTCAGTGCTTCAGGAACAGACTGGTGAGCGCTTTGATTTTATTCCTTCACAAATTTACTCACAAAGTTTTCTCTTTCATTATTTACCTTTACAATATAAACTCCGTTAGCTAAGTTGTGAATATCAATTACTGTCTTGCTTTCCTTAACAGCTAATTGTTTAAGGATTTGCCCCTGAATATTATAAATAGATACAGCGGTGTTTTGTAATACTTTGTTCCCTTTTAATTCAAAGATGAGGTCATCTTTCGCAGGATTGGGGTAAATATTAAATCCATCAGCTGTTGATTTATATTCTTTAACTCCAATATAATTCAAATATAAAATATTGGACGAATCAGAGGAACAGCCATTTATGGAAACAATAGTAAAATAATTACCGCTTTGCAAAGGGCTATAACTGGAAGCCGTTGCACCTGGAATTAATCCGGTAGAAAGATTATACCATTGATTTCCGTTTGTTGCATTTGAATTTAATGTATTCCCATTTATAGTAATTACAGGAGCCGGAGGGACAGAACCTACAGTTACCGCCAGTGTAGAAGGAATTCCGTTTCCACAGGAATTAATACCATAAACGCTGATGTTTCCCGAAACTGCAGCACTGCTGTAATTTACCGTTATTGTATTTGTATTACTCGAACCATTTACACCGCCCGGTAATGTCCATACACAGGAAGATGCTCCGGATATAAACGGTATACTATAGGTGAGGTTTACCGGCAATGAACATATCGTTGTAGTTCCACTGATTGTCCCAGCAAGCGGTAAAGGATTTACTGTAACTGTTAATGTTGATGTTGCACCGTCTCCGCAGCTATTATGCCCTTTAACACTGATATTACCGGATAGGGCAGAGGTGCCGTAGTTAACTGTAATGGTATTTGAATTACCTGATCCATTTGCCCCAGATGGTAAAGTCCAGATATATGATGTAGCATTTGTTACAGGGGCTAATGTATAAGTTACTGATGTTTGTCCCTGACAAACTGCAGCCATTCCGCTTATCATCCCTGCACTTAAGGGTAGGGTATCACAGGTCGAAAACCGGGCAACAAATACATCATAATTTCCTCCATAGGTTGGTTGTGCTGTTCCCGTTGTTGAAATGCTATTAGTAGAAGCTGTATAGCCTGTAATAAATACATTCCCGTTTGTATTGCAGGCAACTCCGAAGCTTTCTTCATTGCCATTATTACCTCCGTAATAGGTTCCCCATTTAATTACGCCATTGGTATCAAATTTAGCTAAAAAAGCATCATATCCTGAATTAACAGATTGATAAGTACCGCTGGTAGCAATAGAATCAAACAAATCAGTTCCACCGGTAATATAAATATTCCCTTTTAAATCACAGGCAATTTCATTGCTGTATGTTTCGGTAAAGGTTGGGTTGCTGGGATAAACAACTGCTCCGTAATAGGTACCCCATATTCTGTTACCCCCACTGTTGAATTTTAATATATAGGCACTGCAATTTGTATTAGGATATACCAGTATGCTCTGATAAGCGCCCGGAGTGGCAATTCCTGTTGATGCAAAAGTAAAACCTGTAACATAAGCATTGCCGTTATTATCACAGCAAATGCCATATAATTCACTTTCGTACCTGCCGGCATAGGTTCCCCATAAACGGGTACCTACAGCGTTGAATTTTGCAACAAAGCCATTGTATTGTCCGGCAGTAGCACTGCCATCATATATTGTTTCAAAAGCACCCGGGCTGGCAATTGCGGTTGTTGATATAGTTAAACCGCAAATAAATACATTTCCGCTGCTATCGCATGCAATTCCTTCTCCCATATCTTCTCCTGAACCTCCGTAATAGCTGGCCCATTGCCTTACTCCGTTGCCATTGAACTTGGCAATAAATGCATCCCCTCCGCTGCCATAACCAGGCTGAAAAGATGCTGTTGTGGCTATGCCTACCGATGATTGTGTCTTGCCTGTGAAATAAACATTCCCTGTTTTATCACAGGCAATACCAAAACCATAATCAGCATCACTACCCCCATAATAGCTTCCCCATAATCTCACGCCACCGGAGTTGAATTTTGCAATAAATGCATCACTAGTACCACCGCCATATAAGTATTGATGAGCTGTTGAAGTTGCAATAGCATCACCGGAGGAAGTGGTAGTTTCTCCGACAATAAAAACATTTCCGCTGCTGTCACAACTTATTTCCCTTCCTTTATCATCGCCGCTTCCTCCATAATAAGTACACCATTGGCGGACACCATTATTATCCAGTTTTAGCACAAAAGCATCATAAGAGCTGCCACCGTGTGTTGTCTGATGTGCACCCGATGTTGCAATTGCATTTAATGATCTTGTTATACCGGTGACATAAACATTGTTGAATTTATCACAGCAATTTTTTTCTCCGTTATCTACATCAGTTCCGCCATAATAAGTCCCCCAATCAAGATTAGGATTAGGATCAATAATCAGCGTCTGTTTATTTGTGTAAGCCGGTATAGTGAAAGTATAAGTGTCTTTAGCGGTATTCTTATAGCATATTTCAACCTTAGTGTTTGTTTCTTTTATCCATGAAGCAGGAATGCTTTCGGTAAAACTGCCATGCGCAACTTTTACACAAATTTTATTTTCAATGAGCCGGGTTTGATCAGCTCCGGTATAATGTAATTGTATCAATTTTGCATCAGCACTGGGATGTACTTCGAAATAATATTCCACAGCTTTTTCTTTACCCGAGACAGCAACAAATATCATATCTATACCGGGATAAATATTTTTATATATAATTTTTCTGTAATTACGGACTTTAGTTACCCCGCATTCAGGAGCTACGGCATTGTAATAATTTATATATTCTGCAGAAACATCTTCTGCAATAATTTCAGGATTTGAATTGGCATCAACCAGTTCAACATCAACCCGGTGGAAATAATAAGTAATTTCATTGTTTTCCCCAATTACTTTTTTCGTATGCTGAGGTTTAGCAACTGATGGTTTATTATTTATTTCCTTACTGTCTTTTTTATAAGTATCGTAACTGAAACTGTTTTTCTTAAGCTGAACATTCATTCCGTTACCCAGGCTTAAAAGGTATTTTACATCAGGATTTGCTTTGTAGTTTTGGTCATATATCTGTCCTTTGTTTTCAATAAAACCGTATTGAGTTTTAGTGGACATATATTTCTCAGTATTCTTATTGTTCTGTGCTGAAATATTGCTGATAACACAAATAATGCTTAAAACTAAGATGTAAATTTTATTCATTCTTATTGGTATTTATTTCTGAAAATATTTTCTGTTTATTTTATGCTCAAATACCAATACTTCATCATTTTGAGCATATATTATGAAGTAAAAATACTAATATTTTAATAAAAAACTTATTTTATTATCAGTTATTTGAAAAATAAATTAACCAGGTAGAATGCTTTGGGTTTGGAGATATCTATTCGTAAATTGCAAAAATTGCCATATTTATGCTGCAATATCAAAATTACTAAAATTATTCAAAAATAGTTTGGATTTTAAAACAGTACTTAAGGCCAGATAAGTTGCAGATGAGCTGATTTGTAAGGAATATTTTGTAATTAACCCATCCGTAACAAGCTACGGATGGGTTAAACCGTTTGTAAAAAAATCAGGTTACCATTTTCATTATTTCAAATTGCATCAAACGTAAACCAGATTTCAGGATTCAAGTTAAATAATATTAATTCCCTGAATTTAATAGTTTATTAATCCTTCACACTCTAATTTAGAAGGTATAGGAAATGCAGTGCTTGCCTGGGTTGGTGGGAATATTGTTGGTATATCCCATTGTGATCCCCAACATTGAAAAGTTCCGGTAGCATTTACAAATCTTCCTGTCCCACCTGCAATTGTAGCAGTCATAGGAAATATCTCATTTGTTGTAGGAAGAAATGCTGGGTAAGGTGGTGATGGAATGAGTCCGGATGGTACCCATCCCCCGAATTTATATGTACCACAATATCCAAATGTACCATAAGTACTCATGGGATTCAAATTACAATAGATCTTATCTCCATTTGCAGCCATAATAGTAGCTGTTGCCCCATTCAGCATTATTCCATTGAAGGTGGCCGATTGAGTAAGATTTAAAGTTACATAAGAAAAAATAAGTGTAATTGTACTGTTGCCGCAATGGGAAAATTGACCCTGCGCTGTAATTATTTTATTAACTACTGGGCTTGGTGGCGTCCACGATACCAAAGCTGCAGTTCCCACACATGATCCCTTTATCGGAACAAGATTAAGCTTAGATTTTTTAAGACTACTTTTAGTCTGCTGAGAAACCGGACTCATTTCATCTGCATCTTTTGAGCAGCTGGAAAGAATTACTACAGCTACTGCTATTAAAATAAAGAACAACTTTTTCATAATTGCCTCCTTTTTAAAAATTAATTAATGATATAAAATTACTTTTTGGTAACTCTAAAAATTACTTTTATTTGATGCAATTGTTAATGCAAAGTTAATAAATAATTGTCTGAAAACCTAATATTTTTCCTTTTTTTTACATCTTTCTCTTCTCTGTATCAATGTTTTATGAACAGTTTGCTATTGCTATCAGACAGAGCTGTCCTGTTAAAAAAAAGCCATTTTTATTGGGTATAGCGACAAATATTATATCTAAGATTCAGCATACCGGTTTTTGCATCCTCTATGGATGCGGCAATAAGTCATGAAACCGAAGTTCGTTAAATTGACTTATCTGTGGATAGTTTAAAAAGAGGCAGATGTTGGATTTTAGATAGCATTTTGGATGAAAACTAGATTTTTCTCTATCAGTCTCATCCATTTATATTAATATCAAACTCTTATTCGAAAGTGCAACATAAGTGGTTACTTTCCAATGCAAAAGCTGGAAAAGATATTCCCCAGTATTTCATCATTGGTAATTTCGCCTGTAATTTCACCCAGATGATGGAGGGCAGTTCTGATATCTATAGCAATTAAATCACCACTGATATTCAGCTTTATAGCTTGCTCTATCTGAAGTATTGCTTCATCTGTTTTTTGCAGGGCTTCATAATGTCGGATATTGGAAATCATGGTGGTATCTGCCGTTTGTTCGGTAGCTACAGATTTTAATAAGGAATTGGTAATCAGGTTGATGTTTTCCTTGCGCTTGGCCGAAATAAAGATAATTTCCCTTTCGAGTAAATCACTGAAATGTCTGGGTGCTTTATCAAGTAAATCAGTCTTGTTGGCAATGATGATAATCCGCTTGCTATTGTTTCGGATATGTAATTCAAAATCCTTCAAGTTTTGCATTATTTCATCAACAGTAGTATCTTTAATATCAACAACATATAAAATTATATTTGCCTGTTCAATTTTCTGATAGGTGCGTTCAATGCCTATCATTTCAATCTCATCGGATGAGTCGCGCAAACCGGCAGTATCTATAAATCTGAAAGTAATACCTTCCAGCGTCAAAGTATCTTCAATAGTATCTCTTGTTGTGCCGGGAATTTCCGAAACTATGGCTCTTTCTTCGTTCAGTAAAGAGTTGAGCAGGGTTGATTTACCCACATTTGGTTTACCGATAATAGCAACAGGAATGCCATGTTTAAGAACATTTCCCATGGCAAAGGATTGAATCAGGCTGTTTATCTCTGTTTTTAAATTGTTTAAAAGTTTACTCAACTCATCTCTGTTGGCAAATTCAACATCTTCTTCGCTGAAATCGAGTTCCAGCTCTATAAGGGAGGCAAAATTCACCAATTCCTGACGTAATTGTTTGATTTTAGAAGAGAAACCACCCCGCATTTGTTCCAGCGCCAGTGAATGGGAGGTTTTGGAATGTGAAGCAATCAAATCGGCAACAGCTTCAGCCTGTGATAAGTCCAGCTTTCCGTTCAGGAAGGCACGCATGGTAAATTCTCCCGGCTTTGCAATTCTTGCACCATTTTTAATAATCAGTTGTAATATCCTTTGCTGTATATAAGAAGACCCATGACAGGAGATTTCTATGCTGTTTTCGGCAGTATAGGAATGGGGTTGTTTGAAAATGCTTAGCAATACTTCGTCAATAATTTCATCATTTTCAATAATAGTACCAAAGTAAATATGATGGCTTTTAAGCTGATTGCAATCGATTGATTTGTTTTTGTGACGAAAAATCGAATTACAGATATCAAAGGAATTTTCTCCCGAAACACGAATTACAGAAATGGCTGCAATACCTGATGCAGTTGCCAGAGCACATATTGTATCGTTGTTGTACATAAGCATATTTTATACTGCAAAGATACGCAAAAAATCCATATCTGGCTTAAGCATCAGCGACTATGATCTGAAAATGAATCTTAATGCTTATTTTATCTATCTGCTCACACAGATATAATAAGTTCTTAATATTTTGTAATAAAAAGGATGAGTAACATTAAGCAATGCAAAGTAAAAGTTGTGATAATACCTGAACTTTTTTAAAGCATTTTTATAGGGATAAGTGATCAGGTAGGGTGGTGTATAGCCTCTGTTAACATCAGCAGATAGCTGAACGATATTCTGCCCATTAAACAAAAGATTGAAACAGGGATCATAGGCTATCCATTTATTATTTATTTCTATTTCAACCAGGGTATGTTCACTGTTAAGATGTATTTCCCTGCATGGGAAAGGACATTCTCTGATAAAATTACGGGTTTTGCGGTAACAGTCACCTTCAAGTTTTGATGAAATATTAGTCAGCCAGAGCGGATCAAAATTTTCTTTTATGGGTTGATTATAATTGGGATATAAAAAGAAAACAGGTATTAACATTAGTAAATAAATACATACTGTTATAAAAATTCCCCGGTAAAGGTATTTAATCTTGATTCCGGATAACTTTCTGCGGTTATTAACTTCAGTTAATTCGGGTTTTTCATACCTATTGTTATCCTTTTGCATAGAGTTAGATTGGTCTTTATTAGAGTTATCAATTAGTAATTAGAGACTTATATCATTTATTGCTGATATTAATTGTAATGCAATTTTATGAAATAACAGCAATAATGCTGTTATAAAATTTCATAAATTTGTTATAAGATTGCCTTTAATAACAAAGGTTTAAGCAGGATTCAGACATTAACAGTTTTTTAACTGTAATCTAAGAAATGATATTTTTCTGTACTTTTATTATAAGCGATTTAATTCATATAATTTTTTTTCATTTTCTAAAAACATTTTTTTATATATCTTTGTTGTTCTAATAAAAAATAACATAAATAATATGAGCGTACTAGTTGATAAAGATTCTAAAGTTCTTGTTCAGGGTTTTACAGGTTCTGAAGGCAGTTTTCATGCTTCTCAGATGATTGAATACGGAACAAATGTAGTAGGTGGTGTAACGCCGGGTAAAGGCGGTCAGACACATCTTGAAAAACCTGTTTTTAATACAGTTGCTGATGCTGTAAAAGCCACAGGAGCTAATGTTTCTATCATATTTGTACCACCTCCTTTTGCAGCCGATGCAATTATGGAAGCTGCTGAAGCCGGAATCGCTTTGATAGTATGTATTACCGAAGGTATTCCTGTTAAGGATATGGTTGCTGTTAAAGAATATATTAAAGACCGTAAAACCCGTCTTATCGGTCCAAACTGCCCCGGAATTATAACTCCTCCACATACTAAAATTGGTATAATGCCCGGTTTTATTCATACACCGGGACGTATAGGCATTGTTTCACGTTCAGGAACCCTTGCTTATGAAGCTGTTGACCAGATTACCAAAGCAGGTATGGGACAATCCACTGGTATTGGAATAGGCGGTGATCCTGTTCCCGGCACTACCATTAAAGATGCTGTGGAGTTGTTTATGAATGATACTGAAACTGATGCTATTGTTATGATAGGTGAGATAGGTGGAAATATGGAAACGGATGCTGCTTACTGGATTAAAGAACACGGGACCAAGCCAGTAGTAAGTTTTATTGCCGGTGCTACTGCTCCAAAAGGACGTACAATGGGACATGCAGGTGCTATCGTTGGCGGTAAAGCTGATACAGCTGAAGCCAAAAAAGAAATCCTTCGCGAATGCGGTGTTCATGTAGTTGACTCACCTGCTGATATAGGTACTATGATGCTTAAAGCGTTGGGAAAGTAATCAATTACGAATTACGAATTACAAAATATATAAACTTAGTAGTTTTCTTTAACTCTAAGTACCCAAGGCACTTAAGGCACTCTAAGTACTTCTTCTATTCAATCGCTCCCATATTTGGATTAAATGCACGCGGTTTTCCTTTTATATCATAAGGAACCAGTACTCCAATGGAGGGACTGCCACTTCCGATGGCAGGTGAATTGGTCTGAAGACTAAAATCATTTAAACCTGCATTGGTAAAAATCGGATCAAGATTTATCTTGCAATGGTCGTAATAGGTTGTATTTGAAGTGTTCAATGCTGTTTTTAGCAGACTGTATTCGAACTTAAAATTAAATGTGGCTGCTGTATTCTTATCCAGTAAGAATTCTTCATCAGCATTACCATAAATGATGCAATTCCCAAAACGGGCATTTACCAATGGTCTGAGATGTATCACTTCATTCACATCCTTATAATAATTATTGAGTACTATGGATGGTGTATTTCTGAATGTTTCGTTCCAGTAATTTCCAATAGTGCAGTGTAAAAATTCATAATCTCCGCCAATGGACAAAATAATTGCATATTGTCCGCAATTGCTGACAATAGAATTTGTAGCTCTTATTTTGCTTCCCTGTGCGTAAATACCGGCAATACTCATGTTTTCAATAATTGTATTATCCAGTTTTAATGCAGGATTGACATTAACAACCGTATCAACCTGTAAGCCGATTTTTGCATTTTTAATGATGGCATAATTAATCTCATTGTCTTTACTCCCGGCAGAAAGCCATATTTTCCCCCATTGTCCGGGTCTGTCCCTGTAATCCATTTCTAAGCGGCTGCCCTGGAATATTACTTCATTATGCAATGTACCATTAACTTTAAGTGTACCACCTTCATATATCCACAAAACGGCATTGGGGGCCATATAAACCTTGGTGCCGGCAGGTATAGTGAGTGTGCTGTCAGAATCAACTACACAATAACCAAAAATTACGTGGGGTTTATTGGTCGGCCAGGCTGTATTACAATGAGCATAGGAATACATCAGATAACTTCCGTCAGAAAAATTAAGTCTTTGGTTAGGAACATGATAATATGCATCCTGTCCCCAGGCTGTTAAGCTCACTTTCTGATAATTACCATTTGTCAGAAAAACAATATCTTCATATACTATCAGTGGATTATCCTGATTGTTGGGATTAACAGTAACTTTAACGAATATATACATACTGTCGTTGGCTGCAATTTCAACATTATTTACCTGAAGGGAAGGAGACCCGTCAATGTTGATACGAAACATGGATGCACTTCCACCGGCAACCGATATTGAAGAAATTTTAATGCTTTTGCTATTTTTATTGTAAACCATTAAACGCTTTGTAACTGAGCCTAATGTTGTAAAAACAGTATCGAACCTTAGGGTGTCAGCTGAAAAACTGAGCCTGACCGATGGATCTGTTGCAAATTCTTCATCTTTTTTACAGGAAGTGAAAATAAACAACAGAACGACAACTGTTGTAAGTGAATATGTGAATATTTTAAAGATATTATTTTGCATTAATTTCAAAATGATTTACAAAGGTAAAAATAATATTTAAATTACGTAATTTTGATACTTTTATTGTCATTAATGGGAAAAAATAACAAATTCCTTAAAGTAAAAATTTATATAAATAATTGATTATTAAGCATCGAATATTAAATTTAAGTTAATTTAAATATTTATTTGCTGATTATGCAACCTTTATACCGGAAAATTGTTTACTTTTATTCACGAAAAGCAGTGCAGTATATTAATATTGCATACAATAAATTCCTTTAATTAGTTTATTATGAGCTATATATCATTCACTAAAGAACAATTGGTAAATTTAGAATTTTCATTAAACAGAGAGATTATCCGTTCTAATCGTGCAGGTTCTTATGCCAGTACAACAATAATCAACTGTAATACAAGAAAATATCACGGATTATTAGTTGTTCCTCAGCCTTTTATTGATGGTGAAAACCATATATTGCTTTCTTCCCTGGACGAAACAGTTATTCAACAGGATGCAGAATTTAATTTGGGCATACACAAATTTCCCAATGATGTTTATTTGCCAAAAGGGCATAAATACTTACGAAGTTTTGTTACTGAACCTATCCCGATTCTAACTTACAGGGTAGGAGGCGTTTTACTTGAAAAGGAAATGCTGCTCACCGGCAATGATGACAGAATGATTATTAAATATACTTTAGTTGAAGCACATTCAAAAACTAAATTAAAACTAAAGCCATTTCTGGCATTCCGTAATATTCATAAATTATCCAAAGCCAATCATTTTGCTGATAAAACATACGAAGTTGTAAATAATGGCATAAAAATGCAGTTGTATCAGGGATACTCTCATCTTTTTATGCAATGTTCAAAAAAAGCCGAATATATTCATGTTCCGGATTGGTATTATAATATTGAATATCAACAGGAAAAAGAAAGAGGTTATGATTATCAGGAAGATTTACTGGTTCCCGGTTATTTTGAATTCGAACTTGCCAAAGGGGAAAGTGTATATTTTACGGCAGGTATTGAAGAAGTAAATGCTGCTAATCTGAAGAAAATCTATAATAATGAAATATCCAAACGCATCCCCCGAGATAATTTTGAAAACTGTTTGAAGAATTCAGCCCAGCAATTTATTGTAAAAAGGAATAAAAAAACTGAAGTCATTGCAGGATTTCCCTGGTTTGGAAGATGGGGAAGAGATACTTTTATTTCATTACCTGGTTTAACGCTGGTTAACGGTGATTACAAATCCTGTAAGGATGTATTGGATACAATGGTATCTGAACTCAAAGGACCATTATTTCCTAATATTGGTGTTGGTAGCAATTCCGCATATAATTCAGTCGATGCTCCTTTATGGTTTTTCTGGGCTTTGCAGCAATATGCAGAATTTACGGATAGCAAAGATAAGATATGGAAAGAATATGGCAAGAAAATGCGTAGTATTCTTGAAGGGTATAAAAACGGAACGATGCATAATATCAAAATGCTTGATAATGGGCTGATATATGCCGGCGAACCTGGCAAAGCACTGACATGGATGGATGCTGTTGTAAATGGCAAACCGGTAACACCACGTATCGGACTCCCTGTTGAAATAAGCGCTCTGTGGTATAATGCAATGATGTTTTCCATTGAAGTTGCCAAAATTGCCGGTGATGATAAATTTGTAAATGAGTGGGAAGCATTGTCCGAAAAAATTAAAGTTTCATTTAAAGAAACTTTCTGGAGCAAAGATATGGGCTATTTAGCAGATTTTGTGTGCGATGATTATTATGACTGGAGCATCAGACCCAATATGGTTATAGCTACTTCTTTACCCTATTCACCTTTAAGTGAAAAAATAAGGCAGTTGATACTTGAATTAATCCGTAAAGAATTACTTACACCCAGGGGATTAAGAACATTATCTCCCAAAAATCCTGATTATAAGGAAATTTATTTTGGTAATCAGACTGAAAGGGATAGTGCTTATCATCAGGGTACGGTTTGGCCCTGGTTGTTGGGTCATTTTGTTGAAGCTTACCTGAAAATCTATGGCAAAAGCGGTTTATCGTTTATTAAAAATATTTATGAAGGATTTGAACCTGTTATTACTGAACATGGAATAACTTCAATTTCTGAAGTATACGACGGTAACCCTCCGCATTTACCTGGTGGTACTCCATCACAGGCCTGGAGTGTAGCAGAATTACTAAGGATTAAATGGTTAATTGATAAATACGAAAATAATTAGGAATTAGGAATTATGAATTGGTAAACTGATTATATGGATTTTGTTTTAGCGAGAAGCGCTGATTTACAATGATTTAAATGTCAGTTTTATCTGCGTTCAAATAAATATAAAAATTAAGAAATGAAATAGCCATAAGAATAATATTCATAAAAACAGTGAATGATATTTTATGGCGTATTCCATGTGACAAATAAATAATAATAATTAATAACACATGAAAGTATTAATGTTTGGATGGGAATTCCCGCCACATATAACAGGAGGATTAGGTACAGCTTGTTTTGGATTAACCAAAGGGCTTTTACATCAGGGTGTTGAAGTAATCTTTGTTGTTCCCAAGGCTTATGGTGACGAAAACCAACAGGCTGTCAGATTGTTGAATGCCAGTGATATTTCTATAGATATTAAAAATTCTGTATATGAAGATTACTGGGAAAATATTTCCTATATTGAAGTGGGTTCAAATATAGTGCCTTATATGACACCTGATGAATTTTACAATATCATCAATCAGCAACAGCATGCCGGCAGCCTTGAAAATGAATCGATTTTAAGTAAACAATACCAGTTTTCCGGTAAATACGGACAGAACCTGATGGAAGAAGTTCAGCGTTATGCATTGGTAGCCAGTACTATTGCCCTGCAAAACGAATTTCAGGTCATTCATGCCCACGACTGGCTTACTTATCCTGCAGGAATAGCAGCTAAAAAAGTGAGTGGCAAACCATTGGTAATTCATGTGCATGCAACAGAATTTGACCGTTCAGGTGAAAATGTAAACCAAACGGTTTATGATATTGAACGTTTAGGCATGGAAAATGCCGATTTGATTATAGCTGTCAGTAATCTGACGCGTAATATTATCATTGAACGTTATGGTATCCCTCCTGAAAAAGTAATTACAGTTCATAATGCAGTTGAACCATCATCCCGTGAAGGCGTTGATTTTGGAGAAAAATATGTTAAAGAAAAAATAGTAACATTTTTAGGCAGGGTTACTTTTCAAAAAGGACCTGATTATTTTGTAGAAGCTGCTTACAAAGTATTACAGAAGGATTCGAACGTCCGCTTTGTGATGGCTGGTTCAGGAGATATGCTGAATAAGATGATACGTCGTGTTGCCCAATTGAGAATGTCTAATAAATTCCATTTTACAGGCTTTTTAGATGGTGAAAATGTTGATAAAATGTTTTCCATGAGTGATGTATATGTAATGCCATCAGTTTCTGAGCCTTTTGGTATTTCGCCGCTGGAAGCCATGCGTTCAAATGTACCGGTAGTTATTTCCAAACAATCAGGCGTTTCGGAAGTACTTAAACATGCTTTAAAGATTGATTTCTGGGATATAGATGCTATGGCAGATGCTATTTATGGCTTATTGCATTATGATGCCTTATCCAGAATGTTCATCAGATTTGGTAAGGATGAAGTGGATAATATGAAATGGGATAATGCAGCCAAATTAGTAAAGGATGTTTATTATCAGGCTTTAAATTAATAGAATTAAGAAAAATATAAATCAAAGAATATGAGGTCAATTTGCTTTTATTTTCAGGTTCATCAACCATTTAGATTGAGAACATATCGTTTTTTTGACATAGGGAAAAATCACGATTATTTTGATGAATTTCAAAACCGATATATTGCCAGAAGGGTAGCTGATAAATGCTATATACCTACCAACCAGCTATTGTTAGAATTGATTCAGGAATACGGAAGCCGTTTTAAGATCAGTTATTCCATTTCAGGAACAGCGCTGGACCAGTTTGAAAAATATACACCTGATGTTATTGAAAGTTTTCAGCGTTTAGCTGCAACCGGTTGTGTGGAGTTTTTGTCTGAAACATACACCCATTCACTTGCAGCATTGAAAAGTAAAGATGAATTTACCATGCAGGTGCAGGCACACCGGCGTAAAATCCAGCAATTATTTGGTATAACTCCAAAAACTTTCAGAAATACTGAGCTCATTTATTCTGACGGAATTGGCGAGATGGTTGCTGAAATGGGATTTGAAACCATGCTTACCGAAGGTGCAAAACATATACTGGGATGGAAAAGTCCTAATTTTATGTACTGCAATGCCATAAATCCTAAACTGAAATTATTGTTAAAGAATTTTCAGTTAAGTGATGATATAGCATTTCGTTTTTCGCAACAAAGCTGGGAAAGCTGGCCGCTCACATCAGAAAAATTCGTCGATTGGTTGAATCAGATTGACCAGCAACAGGAAGTTGTTAATCTATTTATGGATTATGAAACATTTGGTGAACATCAATGGCAGGAAACAGGCATCTTTAACTTTATGCGTGCATTACCGGCCAGGGTATTCTCCCATTCAAACTTTACATTTAATACTCCATCTGAAGTTTCAGCCGCATTACAGCCTGTTTCGGCAATATATGTACCGCATCCGATTTCGTGGGCCGATGAAGAACGCGATTTAACGGCATGGTTAGGAAATGACTTGCAGGATGAAGCATTTGATGCCGTTTACGCTATTGAACATAAAGTAAAAGCCATTAATGATTTTCAGCTCATGGTTGAATGGCGCTACCTGCAAACCTCCGATCATTTTTATTATATGTGTACCAAATGGTTTTCTGATGGTGATGTTCATAAATATTTTAATCCTTACGGAACACCTTACGAAGCATTTATCAATTACATGAATGTGCTTTCTGATTTTATCATCCGGATTGATCATTACTATGATAACCTGCATTTGAACGGGAATGAAAAAATTGAAACTGCAGCAGAAAATAAAATCGTTAAAACGCTTTCATCTGTTAAAAAAACAGTGAGCAAAACGATTGAAAAACCTAAAAATGCTAAACCAAAAGTATTCAGTATAAATGCATTAACGAGTCTGAAAGATGCTGATGTTAAAAAAATAGTTAAGCATATTAGTTTCGAAACCCTTGCCAGATCTTTAAAAGGTGCTAAGAAAGATGTTAGGATCAGTGTTATAAATTCACTATCTGCAGCAATGCAAAAAGAACTTATTGCTTTTGATTTATCTAAAATTACAAAAGCTGAAGTTGAAGAAGCAAAAAAAATACTCATAATAGAAATAAAAAAACTTATTTCTGATTAAATAAATAATTTTTAAACAAAATAACATAAATCGAAACCTGTCAGATTATTAATCTGACAGGTTTATTATCGATTTGTCAGTAATAATATTAATTTAAAATACATAAGAGAAAGATTTTATATGACAGAACAAATGATTAAGCCGGATTATATATTTGAAACAAGTTGGGAAGTATGTAACAAAGTAGGAGGGATTTATACCGTATTATCAACCAAAGCACTAAGTGTAGTCAATGATTTTAATGATAATTATATTGTTATAGGGCCGGATATATGGATGGGAAATACACCCAATCCAGAGTTTACTGAGGATAAATTTCTTTACAGATCATGGCGCGAAGAAGCTGAGGAAAATGGCTTAAGATTAAGAATAGGAAGATGGAATATTGCAGGAAATCCAATCACAATTTTAGTTGATTTTACACATTATTTTGCTGATAAGGATAAAATATTTGCAGCTTTTTGGGAAAATTATAAACTTGACTCTATTTCGGGTCAATGGGATTATATTGAACCTGCTTTATTTGGCTATGCTGCTGCCAAAACAATAGAAAGCTTCTATGAATATAATTTATCGGCAAATGATAAAATAATTGCTCATTTTCATGAATGGATGACGGGTACAGGAATTTTATATTTAAAGAAATTTGTGCCACAGGTTGGAACAGTTTTTACAACTCATGCTACTGTCCTCGGCCGTTGTATTGCAGGAAACGGTTTGCCGTTATACAATAATTTAACTACGTATAATCCTGAAATTATTTCAAAAGAATTTGGCGTGGTTTCAAAATATTCACTGGAGAAATTATCGGCTATTGAAGCGGATGGTTTTACTACAGTAAGTGAGATTACTAATAACGAATGCAAGCAATTTTTTGGTAAAGCAGTTGATTTTGTTACACCTAATGGCTTTGAAGATTCTTTTGTCCCGACTCCTGAACTTTTTGATGTGAAGCGTTCAGCAGCACGAAAAAAAATTTTAAATGTTTTTAGTTCCTTAACCAACCAAAAGTTAAAGGAAGATAGTATGTTGATTATCAATTCAGGAAGGTATGAATTTAAAAACAAAGGCATAGATTTATTCATCGATGCCATGGGTGAACTTAATAAACGAAATGATTTAGAGAGAGATGTAATTGCCGTTATTGCTGTTCCTGCACATCAGGCAGGCTTGAGTCATGAACTCCTTGAAAGACTTGAAAATCCTGATTTTAATAATCCAATCAGCAACAAATACCTTACCCATCGATTGTATGAAGCCGAAAAAGATCCTGTTTTACAGCAGATTTATAAAAATGGATTATATAATTCCCCTCAGGATAAAGTTAAAATATTCTTTGTTCCATCTTATCTCAATGGTAACGATGGTATTTTTAATCTGGAATATTATGATTTTCTGATAGGTTTTGATGGGTCAGTTTTTCCTTCTTATTATGAACCATGGGGATATACACCCATGGAAAGTCTTGCTTTTCATATTCCAACTATTACTACATGCCTTGCCGGATTTGGTTTATGGATAAAAACTGAAAACGATTTCAGCAAGTCGTGCATAAATGTAATCGACCGGAGAGATGATAACGATGCAGATGTTGTTGAGCAAATTAACAATACCATTTTCAGCTGTTCTTTAAAGTCGCAGGAAAGCATGAATGAAATCAGAAAGCAGTCGTATGAAATTTCAAGATCCACGTTGTGGAAGAACTTAATTACATATTATTATAATACTTATAGTTTGGCTGTTACCAATGCATTAAGCCGTTCTGATTTATTTATAGCAAAGAAAAATAAGGAATTTACACATTCAGTCCAGAAAGCAAGATTACCAAAACCTGAATGGAAGAAAATTTTAATAAAGCCAAGCATTCCTAAAAACCTGGAATGTTTGCAGCGGTTGACAAAAAACTTATGGTGGACCTGGAATTATGAGGCTTCTGAGCTATTTGAGATGATAGACGAGAAACGCTGGGTTTCGCTTAAATACAATCCGATTGCACTCATTGAATCACTTTCAATGGATGCGTTGGTTGAATTGGAGCATAACACTGCTTTTCTGGAAAAACTTTCAACTGTAACAGCCCTGTTTGATGCATATATGTCAAAAACCAATGAGAAACCAAAAGAACAGATTGCTTATTTCAGCATGGAGTATGGTTTACACGATACCCTGAAAATATTTTCAGGTGGATTGGGAATGCTGGCAGGTGATTACTTAAAAGAAGCCAGTGACTGCAATGTAAACATGGTAGGCATTGGTTTACTATACAGATATGGTTATTTCCAGCAAAATATATCTATTTCAGGCGACCAGATTGCCAATTATACCCCTCAGAAATTTACACATTTACCTTTGATTCCTGTAAGAAATGAAAATGGTGATTGGGTAAAAATAAGTTTTGGTTTACCGGGCAGGATATTGTATGCAAAAGTATGGCGTGTGGATGTAGGCAGGATTCCATTGTATTTGTTGGATACTGATATTGAAGATAATTCTGAAGCTGATCGCTCTGTAACCCACCGTTTGTATGGCGGTGACTGGGAAAACCGTTTAAAACAGGAACTATTATTAGGTATTGGCGGAATTCAGATGCTGGATATTTTGGGATTAACACCAACTATCTATCACTGCAATGAAGGTCATGCTGCGTTTATAACAATTGAACGCCTGTTGAAATTTATACAAAATGATAAGCTGGCTTTTGAGGAAGCAGTTGAAGTGGTTCGCTCTTCTACTTTATTTACTACCCATACTCCGGTTCCTGCAGGACACGATACCTTTAGTGAAGATTTAATGCGTGTTTATATGCCATATTTTGCTGAACAGTTGAATATTAGCTGGGAACAATTTATGAATTTAGGTCGTTTTGTTGAAAATGATGTAAACGAAAAATTTTCGATGAGTGTGCTGGCTTTCAAACTTTCGCAGGAAGTAAATGGTGTAAGCCGGATACATGGCAGTGTTTCACAGGAAATGTTCTGTAAGCTTTATCCTGGTTATTTCCCAAGCGAAATACATGTTGGCTATGTTACCAATGGTGTGCATTTACCAACATGGGCTTCAAAATCATGGCAAAAGTTATATTCACAATCTTTTGGATGTGAGTATTTAAATGATCAGTCTAATCCAGAATATTGGGAAAAAATATTGGATGTTCCTGACGATATAATCTGGAATACCCGCTTAAAGCAGAAAAAACAATTAATTGATTATTTGCACTTCCGTTTAACGGATGAAATGACCAAACGTAACGAAAATCCTAAACTGATTTTCAAACTGATGGATGCATTTAATCCAAATGCACTAACCATTGGCTTTGCCCGTAGATTTGCTACATATAAAAGAGCTCATTTGTTATTTTCAAACCTCGAAAGACTTTCAAAACTGGTTAATAATGCTGAAAAGCCTGTGCAGTTTGTATTTGCAGGTAAAGCTCATCCAAATGATAAAGCCGGTCAGGATTTGATTAAACGGATTATGGAAATATCAAAGCAGGCTGAGTTTATTGGTAAAATAACTTTTGTTGAGAATTATGATATTGAATTGGCAAAATATCTGATCAGAGGTGTGGATATCTGGTTAAATACACCGACACGTCCGCTTGAAGCATCCGGTACCAGCGGAGAAAAAGCCATTATGAATGGTGTTGTAAATTTCAGCGTATTGGATGGTTGGTGGGCCGAAGGCTTTACCCAGAATGCAGGCTGGGCCTTAAAAGAAGAACAAACATACGAAAATCAGGACTTCCAGAATGAACTGGATGCTGAAACAATATACAGTATGTTTGAAGATGAGATAATTCCTGCATATTATGATAAAAATAATGCAGATCTTCCCGAAAAATGGATTTCAATTGTTAAAAATACAATTGCCAAAATTGCACCTCATTTTACGATGAAACGTCAGTTGGATGACTATTTTAATAAATATTACAATAAATTAATCAACAGAACCATTTCTCTTCAGGCTGAGAATTATTTATTAGCCCGTAGAATTTCAAAATGGAAACGTAAGGTAAGCAGGGGCTGGGATAGTATTGAAATTCTGTCAGTTAATTTACCGGATTCAAATCAGGCTCCCTTGGTTTTAGGTGAAAACTTTAAAGCAGAAATTAAAATCAGTCTAAATGAGCTGTCAGGTATTGATTTAGGAATGGAAGTATTGTTCGGACAAAAAGAAAATGATGAAGTAAAACAACCTTTGTTTGTTTATGAAATGAAAGTTGAAAAAGCAGCCAACAATATATTGATTTTTAATTGCGATATTCCTGCAAATACAGCCGGTGTTTATGATTATGCTTTCAGGATGTATCCTAAGCATGAGGAATTACCACACAGGCAGGATTTTGCATTGGTACGATGGATATAATAAATAGATAATTATATTATTATTAAATTAAGTATTAATTTTAAAAAAAATTAGATTATGGAAATTTTAGATGAAAATGTATCATTAAACGATGAAATTTCAATTGATAACGAAATTAAATCTTATTTGTATGAAACTGCTAAATGGGCGAAGTTTCTTGCAATACTTGTATTTGTAGTTATTGGTTTGATAGTAATTTTCTCTTTATTTATGATGATAGCAGGAAGCAGTATCGGTTCTTTTAGCCAGCTTGGCGCTTTTGGTGCAGCTGCAGTTGGATTGGTTTATTTAATTATAGCTATTTTGTACTTTTTTCCTGCTTATTATTTATTTAATGCTGCAAAACATTTAAAGAATGCGCTGAATACCAATAATCAGGTTTTATTTGCTGCAGGATTTAAAAACCTTAAATCTCATTATAGATTTGTTGGAATTATGATGATTGTGGTACTTGCTATCTATGCAATTGTAATTTTAGCAGCTGTGATTGGTGCTTCAATTATGTAGTATCATATTTTATCATCGAGTAAAATTTATTAAAGTAAGCTTACAAAACAGCAAAGCTTGCTATCTTATCTGCTTCAAACCAGATAAAATCTGTTTTATTACAGTAATATCTGATAAAAAAGCCACCAGGTTTTAACAGACCAAGGTGGCTTTTTTCTTGATAAAATTTTTATAATCCTCAATAATAATCTTATAAAACCCTGATAACTCCTGATGTATTTTTGTATCGTTAAAAAAATATGATATGAAATAGCCATTAGAATAAAATTCAAACAAACCGAGAATGATATTATGGCGTATTCCATGTGACCTTTTTAAAAATAAAAATAATAACACATGAAAACAATAATTTTACTGGTAAAGACCAATCCAATATTGCCGGATAATTCAACTGCATATATAATAGGTGCTGTTATAGCGCTGTTTATAATCATATATTTAATATACTCATTAATTAAACCTGAAAAATTTTAATAATTAATAAGATGGAAACTTTTATCAAATTAAGTGAGTTTTTTGGTGGATTAATCTTTTTTTTAAGTTTAGGATGGTTAATCGGACATCTTCTTAATTTAGAGAAATGGTCTGCGTACAGTAAAACGGATCAGAATTCAGGCACTAATAAAGATACATACTTAAAGCATTAACTATGAAAACAATAGATATTTTTCAAATAATATTATTCATCATTTTACTCATTGGTCTAACTCCGTTATTAGGAAGTTATATGAATAAAGTGTTCACAGGCAATAAACACTTTATGTTAAAGATTTTTGGCTGGCTGGAAAGGTTGACCTATAAATTTATTAAAGTTAATCCCGATGAAGAAACGAATTGGAAAAAGTATGCAGTCAATTTACTGATATTTAACCTGATTGGAATTGTTTTCCTGTTTCTGCTGCAGACTTTTCAATCCTATTTACCGCTGAATCCTCAACATCTTGCCGATATTACGTGGCATTCGGCTTTTAATACTGCTGTAAGTTTTGTTACAAATACCAATTGGCAGGGATATGCAGGTGAAACAACGATGAGTTATTTTATTCAGTTAATTGGTCTTACCGTTCAGAACTTTGTAAGTGCTGTTACAGGTATTGCTGTAATATTAGCCGTAATACGTGGTATATCACGTAAAACAACTGATAAAATTGGTAATTTCTGGACAGATCTTACAAGATCAACTTTATATGTATTGTTACCGCTTTCAATATTGTTCTCAGTTGTTCTGGTTGGGCAAGGTGTAGTTCAGAACTTTAAATCGTATGAAACTGTTCAAACATTACAGGGGACACAACAGGTATTGCCAATGGGACCTGCGGCATCTCAGATAGCCATTAAACAAATTGGTACAAACGGAGGTGGCTTTTTTAATGCCAATAGTGCTCATCCTTACGAAAATCCTACACCTTTCAGTAACTTTCTGCAAATATTTGCTATATTTCTAATACCGTCAGCGTTAACCTATACCTATGGTAAAATGCTTGGTTCAGTACGACAGGGTTGGACAATTTTTACTGTAATGTTCATTCTGTTTATAACCGGCTTAGGTATTTCGCTTTATGCAGAATATTCGGCTAATCCGGTTTTTGGACATATTCCAATGATGGAAGGTAAAGAAGCACGTTTTGGCGTTTCAGGCAGTGTTTTATTCTCAGTAGTTACCACTGATGCTTCTTGTGGTGCTGTAAATGCTATGCACGACAGTTTTACCCCCCTTGCCGGAATGGTTTGTATGATAAATATGATGCTGGGCGAAATTATTTTCGGTGGAGTAGGAGCAGGATTATATGGTATGGTAATTTTTATTATTCTTACTGTTTTTATTGCTGGTTTAATGGTTGGACGAACGCCTGAATACATGGGGAAAAAGATAGGCGCATTTGAAGTGCAGATGGCAATCCTTGCAAATCTGGTAACAAGTTTTGCAATACTAATATTTACTGCATGGGCTGCAGTAAGCAGCTATGGACTTTCCAGTTTAAATAATGCTGGACCACATGGCTTTTCAGAAATTCTATATGCTTTTACTTCTGCAGCTGGAAATAACGGCAGTGCTTTTGCCGGATTAAATGCAAATACATTGTTTTATAATCTTTCACTTGGTTTTGTTATGCTGATAGGACGTTTTGGAGTTATAATCCCTGTATTGGCAATTGCAGGTAGCCTGGCAAAAAAGAACATCACACCACTGTCTTCAGGTACTTTTCGTACTGATAATTGGTTGTTTATATGCTTATTGATCGGAGTTATCCTGATTGTTGGTGGATTAACTTATTTCCCTGCATTATCGTTTGGACCGGTTATTGAACATTTATTAATGAACAGCGGAATAATCTTTTAAAATCTTAATGAAATGACTACAAAACAAAATAAAATCATATTTGATAAAAAAATCTTGTTACAGGCGGCTAAGGACAGCGTATATAAGCTAAAGCCGACTTTGCTGATAAAAAATCCTGTCATTTTTATTGTGGCTATCGGGTCTGTCCTAACTTCAATTATTGTATTGATAGGAATATTTCACGCTGATTTTTCATCATTTAACCTTCAAATTGCTATCTGGCTTTGGTTTACAGTTTTATTCGCCAATTTTTCAGAAGCTATAGCAGAAGGAAGAGGAAAAGCCCAGGCTGAAAGCTTAAGAAATAACCGTATTCAAACAAAAGCACGTAAAATCAGCGGGAAACAGGAAGTTTTAATTTTTGCAACAGAACTTAAAAAAGGTGATATCGTAGTTTGCGAAACAGGAGATATCATCCCATCTGACGGTGAAGTCATTGAAGGTATTGCAAGTGTTGATGAATCGGCAATCACAGGTGAGTCAGCACCTGTAATTCGTGAGAGTGGGGGTGATCGATCAGCCGTAACCGGAGGAACTAAAGTTATAAGTGATAGAATATTGATCCGAATAACCACAGAACAGGGAAACACATTTATTGATCGTATGATTGCTTTGGTTGAAGGTGCTAAACGTCAGAAAACACCCAATGAAATTGCGCTTTCGATATTACTTTCCGGTTTATCCATTATTTTTCTTTTAGCAGTAGTAACTTTACCTGCATTTTTTGGCTATTGCCTGAATGCTTCAGGATTACCAATGTCTGATAACTTAACATTGCCTGTTTTGATTGCCTTGTTGGTTTGTCTTATTCCTACTACAATTGGCGGATTGCTGAGTGCAATTGGCATTAGCGGTATGGACAGGCTTATTCAACGTAACGTAATAGCAACCAGCGGTCGTGCCATTGAAGCTGCCGGAGATGTTGATGTGCTTTTACTTGACAAAACAGGTACTATCACTTTGGGTAACCGAATGGCAACTGATTTTTTCCCGGGTGAAGGTATTTCTGTTGAAGAGCTTGCAGATGCAGCTCAATTTTCATCATTATCTGACGAAACTCCGGAAGGCAGATCAATAGTTATCCTTGCAAAAGAAAAATTTAACATTCGTGGGCGTGAAGTCCACCAGCTCAATGCAACATTTATTCCCTTTACAGCACAATCGAGAATGAGTGGTGTTGACTATATTAGCGAAGATGGTAAAGTGCACAATATCCGTAAAGGTTCTGCTGAAGCAATCCGTACATTTGTTCAGAACAATAATGGTTTTTATCCTGAAATAATACAGGATATTGTAAGAAAGCTTGCCAGTCAGGGTGCAACGCCTTTGGTTGTTGCAGAAGACAATAAAGTATTAGGTGTAATTCATCTTAAAGATATTGTTAAGGGTGGAATTAAACAGCGGTTTGCTGAATTACGTAAAATGGGAATCAGAACTGTAATGATAACCGGCGATAATGCATTAACTGCCGCTGCTATTGCAGCAGAAGCCGGTGTAGATGACTTTATGGCTGAAGCAAAACCGGAAGATAAATTACAACGAATCCGTGATGAACAAAAAAATGGCCATTTAGTCGGAATGATTGGAGATGGAACTAATGATGCTCCTGCACTGGCTCAGGCTGATATAGGAATTGCCATGAATACAGGAACTCAGGCTGCCAGGGAGGCTGGAAACATGGTTGACCTGGACAGTAACCCAACCAAATTAATTGAAGTTGTGGAGGTAGGAAAACAATTGCTAATGACCAGGGGGGCACTTACAACTTTCAGCATAGCCAATGATGTGGCTAAATATTTCGCTATTATTCCTGCAATCGCTATTTCATTATATGCAGGTAAAAATGCTGTTGGTCCACTTTCTGCATTAAACATTATGAATCTTGCATCACCACAGAGTGCAATTCTCAGTGCTGTTATTTTCAATGCAATCATCATTATAATGCTAGTGCCTCTGGCATTAAAGGGGGTCAGGTATAAACCGGTATCTGCCAATCTTGCGCTTAGCCGCAATCTGTTGATTTATGGATTGGGTGGCCTTATTGCCCCATTTATCGGAATAAAACTGATCGATATTTTAATAAATCTTTAAAAATTGGTAATATGAAAACATTAATAATATCATTAAAAACTTTTCTGTTCTTTACAATATTGACAGGAATCCTTTATCCGCTTTGTATTACCGGGATTGCTCAGCTTATTTTTCCTGAAAAAGCAAACGGAAGCTTGATTATTAAAAACAATAAGATAATTGGAAGTAAATTAATAGGACAGGAGTTTGATAGTCTGATCTATTTTTCTGCACGTCCATCAGTAATTTCATATAATCCATTACCTTCAGGAGCATCAAATTATGGGTTGACTTCTGTGAAATTAAAGGAATTGTTTGATAGTCGTAAAAAACAATTCATCAAAATTAATCAGATTGACAGTTTAACTGTAATTCCGTCTGAAATGCTTTTTGCATCAGGGAGTGGACTGGACCCACATATTTCACAGAAAACTGTTTTATTACAGGTAAATAGAATTGTAAAAGCCAGAAATTTTAATGAGAATCAAAAGCAAAAACTATTACAATGTATTGAACAACTTACAGAAAAGCCGCAATACCTTTGTTTTGGAGAAGAAAGGCTTAATGTATTATTATTAAATTTGAAGATTGACGAAATAAAATAACAATTAAATATTGAAATTATTTGTACTAATTTTATCTAATCATGTGGTAAATTTATAAATTATGATTGATTACAATGATAACAGACCAAATCCCGATGAATTGCTAACTTCATTGATGAATGAAGAAGAAAAAAACAAAAAGGGAAAACTGAAGATATTCTTCGGTATGTGTGCAGGTGTGGGGAAAACTTATTCCATGCTGAAAGCTGCCCATGAAGAAAGGTTAAAAGGCATTGATATTATTATTGGTTATGTTGAAACCCATAAACGTAAAGAAACTGCAGAATTGGTTGATGGATTTGAACTAATCCCCAGAAAAACCTACGAATATAAATCTACCGTTGTTGAAGAAATGGATTTAGATGCCATTGTTGCACGCAAACCCAGGATTGTACTGGTAGATGAACTGGCACATACAAATGCACCAAACAGCAGGCATGCCAAACGTTATCATGATATCCAGGAAATACTTGAACAGGGCATTAATGTTTATACAACTTTAAATGTTCAGCACCTCGAAAGTCGTTCTGATACAGTGGCTCAAATTACCGGAATTCATGTCAGGGAAACCGTTCCTGATGAAATTTTTGAAAATGCTGATGAAGTTGAATTAATAGATCTTCCAACCGAAGAATTACTTCAAAGGCTTAATGAAGGTAAAGTTTATACTGCAGAAAGATCAAAAGAAGCCATTGAGAACTTTTTCAGAAAAGGCAACATTACCGCTTTACGTGAAATGGCATTGCGTTTGGTGGCTGACCGTGTTGATAAACAACTGCACGATTATTTGCAGCAAAAACGAATTAAAGGACCATGGAAAACAGGATTGCATCTTTTAGTTGCAATGGGCTCAAGTCCTTATTCCGCCAAATTATTGCGATGGGCGAAAAATCTTTCGTATTCAATGGATGCTAAAATTCAGGCAATTTATGTTGAAACTACCCATAACCTCACGTTAAAAGAACAGGAACAATTCAATAAAAATATAAGCCTGGCTAAACAGCTGGGAATAAAGGTACGCATAATTACCAGTAATGATATAGTTAAAGCTATTGTCAATTTTGCTCAAAAAGAAAATGTTACACATATTTTTGTAGGAAAACCAAGGATCAGGAATCTTTTTTCAATGTTTCAGCTTGGAAATTTTGTTAACAGATTAATACGTTACAGCGGAAATATTGATGTATATATACTTGGTTCTGACAGTCTTGCAAAAGACCGTTTCAAAAATAAAGTATCAATACCATCATTTACTTCCAATGTTTCCCAATATTTTATAATAACATTATATGTCTTTATTGCAACTTTTATCAGTTTTTTAATAAAGGATATAATTGGTTATCAGGTTATATCATTTGTGTTTTTGTTTTTGATTTCATTTCTGGCCTTATTTTATGGCACAGGACCAATTTTACTTGCGGCAACCCTTTCTGCATTAATCTGGGATTATTTATTTATTCCGCCTCAGTTTACACTGCATGTCGAAAAACCTGTTGATATGCTGATGCTTCTGATGTTTTTTATTATTGCACTATTAAATGGTATCTTAACATCAAGAGTCAGGAGGCAGGAGAAAAAAATAAGAATCCGTGAAGAACGCACCCACGCATTATACCAACTAACTAAGGAATTAACTATGGCTAATAGTCTTGATGAAGTTTCAAAAATTGCAGTTAAATATGTTTCAAAATATTTCAATTTAGAATGTTCAATTTTACTTAAAAGGGAAAAGGATCAACTTGATTATAAAACTCAGAATGAATCAGATATTTTATTGTCAGAAAATGAACAAAGTATTGCTGCATGGGTATTTAAGCACACATCCAAAGCCGGAAAGTATACAAATACGTTACCTTCAACAGACTATACTTTTTATCCATTAGCCGGAAATACTGAAAACATAGGTGTAATTGCTGTAAAACACCTGAAAAATTTTACTCAGGGTGAAACAGAATTTTGGGATACTTGCCTTTCGCAGATTTCAGGCAAATATGAACGTGAATTTCTAAGAAATACAGCCAGAAAAGCTTATTTTTTGAACGAATCAGATAAACTTTACAAGACACTTTTCAATTCCATTTCTCATGAGTTACGCATTCCTGTTTCAACAATAATGGGAGCATCAGATACGCTGTTAAGTCAATGCTATCCTGAAGAAACAAAAATAAAACTATATTCAGAAATTAATACAGCATCTATTCGTCTTAACCGGCTGATTGAAAACTTATTGAATATGTCACGTCTCGAATCCGGTATGATTACTCCCCGCATTGACTGGTATGATGTTCATGATTTAGCAAATAAAGCGATAGAAAATCTTAAACATGAGTTGCTGCCTTTTAAAATTTCTGTAGTTATACCTTTAGATATGCCTTTAGTTAATATCGATTTTGGTCTGATAGAACAGGTTTTATATAACCTTATCCTGAATGCCACACAACATTCATCAGAAGGCAGCAGAATAAGGCTCAAACTTTTTTACGACAATGGTTTTTTAATCATTCAGGTGATGGACAGAGGAGATGGTATTCCTGAATCTGAACTATTATCGGTTTTTAATAAATTTTATCGTGGAAAAGATGCAAAAACAGGTGGTACCGGATTAGGATTGTCGATTGTTAAAGGATTTGTTGAAGCACATAAAGGTATAGTAACTGTAGAAAACCGGCGAAATGGCGGAGCAATTTTTACTGTTAAAATTCCTGTTGAAATAGTTAAATACAATCAATTTAATATTTAGTTTTTATTTTTTATACTTTTGGAAAAAAAACAGAAAAATTATGGATTTAAACTGGCAGAATGAACTGGATGTTGCTATAACAGTTTGCGATAAAGAAGGCAGCATACTGTATATGAATAATAAATCGAATGCTACTTTCGAAAAATATGGGGGTAAAGGCAGTTTAATTGGAAGTAATGTATTGGATTGTCATCCTGAGCCGGCTAAATCTATTTTAGCAAAAATGTTAGTTGACGAAAGTACCAATGCTTATACCATTGAGAAAAATGGTGTTAAGAAAATGATTTATCAGACACCCTGGTTTGAAAATGGTGAATACATGGGCTATGTGGAGTTTTCTTTGGTAGTTCCAATGGAAATGAGGCATTTTGTGAGAACAGTTTGATAAAATGTAGAAGGTAGAAGGCTGAATGTAAAATTTATGATGTAAATTGTTAAATGTTAAATTTGAGTACAACTATAGTATTGATTCATAACTCATAACTCATAACTCATAACTTCCCTAATGTCTTACCAGTTCTGATTTTATTTTCGTGTCAATTATGAGCGGAACCTGCTCAATAACAACATTACTGGTGTCAAGTCCTAATGCACGTACTTCGGTAATCCCGAATTTCTTAATATATGAATATAAATTCATCAGGAATTGTCTTGACGGAGCAAAATCAAAATCGTAATTCTGAATACGGTCAATGATAACAAATTTAAAATCAGCCAGGATATTATACTGGCGGAGTGAATGATAATGGCTTGAAATATCTATTTCATTATTTTTAGCCATTTCTTCAATTACTTGCCTGAAATAAAGGTTTACCCTTGGCTGAACCTTAAATCCCAATTTCAGATCAATACGAAAGAGGGTTTTGGGAATAATCTGATTTACTGAATAACTCATTTCATAAGGTTCATCCACAATATCAACATGAATCAGCCAATATACATCTGCACGTTTGGGTTGTTTGTTAAAAATTGAATACATAATTTTTGATTCAATCTCCGTTTTTCTATTCGCTCTTGTGATATATACAAGATTGGTTGAATATTTTGGAATTGATTCATCATTATGTAAGCTTTTCAAAATATCCAGATATTTCTGAATATGAACAAATTCAATAAAGCTGTTTTTAATTTTTCTGCCATGAAACCAGATATACATTACTATAAATAGCACACTTGCCAACAACAATGAAACCCAACCTCCATGTATAAATTTATGAAGGTTTGCGATTAAGAATGCTCCTTCAATTGAAAGATAAACCATTAAAAATAAAGTAATTATATATCTTGGAATGTGGAGGTAATGTAAATATATACTTAATAATAAGGAAGTCATCAGCATTGTAATAGTAATTGCGAGACCATAAGCGGCTTCCATGTTTGAAGATTCTCTGAAATAAAAAATGACAAATAAACATCCAAGCCACAAAACCCAATTAATACTTGAAATATACATCTGACCTTTAATATTGGTAGGATAATTTATCTTAACCTTTGGCCAGAAATTCAAAGAAATGGCTTCGCTGATTAAAGTGTAGGAACCACTAATTAATGCCTGACTGGCAATAATAGCAGCAATTGTTGATATAATAATTCCTATAAATAAAAACCATGAAGGCATAATGGCAAAAAAAGGATTTGACGCTCTAACCATGGATTCAGGGTGACTTAATATCCATGCACCTTGTCCCAAATAGTTTAAAATTAAAGTAGTTTTTACAAAAACCCAGGTCATTCTTATGTTTTTAATACCACAATGGCCTAAATCAGAGTATAAGGCTTCAGCACCTGTTGTACAAAGAAATACAGCTCCCAGCAATATAAATCCGTTTGGATTTTCTGTTAAGAATTTATATGCATATAAAGGATTAAAGGCATTAAAAATTGCAGGATAATTTATAATTTGAGAAAGTCCTAATACAGCAAGCATCGAAAACCATATAAACATCAAAGGACCAAAAGAATTCCCGAGAAATTTTGTTCCAAACTGTTGAATTACAAACAAAAAAGTTATAATGATAACCACAATAGGTATAACATTAACATTAGGAATTATCATTCTTAATCCTTCAATGGAGGATGTTACAGTAATTGCAGGTGTAATAATGCCGTCAGCCAATAAAGCACAACCACCGATGATTGCAAAAATATATGCCCATTTTGCTCTTTTTCTGATTAGGGCAAAAAGAGAGAAAATGCCACCTTCACCTTTGTTATCAGCTCTAAGGGTAATTATAATATATTTTATTGTGGATTGAAGGGTTAATGTCCAAATAACACAGGATAATGCGCCAAATACATTGGCTTTATCTATAACAGGAGAACCGGCTATAATTGCTTTTAAAACGTACAAAGGAGATGTTCCTATGTCACCGTAAACAATCCCAAGCGTGATTAATAATCCAGCAGCACTAAGTTTATTAATGTGACCATGATGTCCTGATTTAAACTTTCTCATTTTATAAACAATTACTTCTTTTGAAATTTATGTTTAAGTACTGCAATTACAGAAGGTAACAACGAAATTATAATAATTGAAAGTATTACAATGGTAAAATTTTTCTTTACAAACTCAATGTTGCCAAAGAAATAACCTGCCAATGTAAACGAAAATACCCATAAAAAGTTACCGATAATGCTAAAAGAAATAAAACGTAAATATTTCATTTCGCCCACACCAGCTACAAAAGGTGCAAAAGTTCTGATTATCGGCATAAAACGTGCAATTACCAATGTTTTTCCTCCATGTTTTTCATAAAATGCATGGGTTTTATCTAAATATTCCCTTCTTATCAGTTTGTAATTTTTTTCGTAAACTTTTTTGCCAATTAATCGTCCTATAAAAAAATTGGTATTATCCCCACTGAATGCAGCAATTATCACAACGATAATTAATATGGCAATACTAATCGGTTGACCGTCCATAGCTGCAATAGTTCCTGCTGCAAATAATAATGAGTCACCCGGTAGGAAAGGTGTAACAACCAATCCTGTTTCGCAGAATATTATTAGAAATAGAATTAAATAAGTCCAGGTTTGATAGGTTGAAACCCACTCATTCAGATATTTATCTATATGCAGGATAAAATCCAGTAAAAGATGCAAAAAGTCCATCATAAAATTAGCTGATTAAAACAAGCGGGCAAAAGTACACAATTTTTTATCTTAAAATCAATCTGAGCAATAAAAATAATAAACCTGACATTAAAATAGTAACAGGAAGTGTAACCAGCCAGGCAATTGCGATATTTTTTACGGTTTTCATTTGCAGGTTATCTTTACCTTTTCCTGCAACCATAGTTCCGGCAATACCTGAAGATAAAACATGGGTTGTACTTACAGGTAAACCTAACCAGGTTGAAACACCGATTGTACTTGCTGCAACCAATTCAGCTGATGCCCCTTGGGCATATGTTAAATGAGATTTACCGATTTTTTCACCTATGGTAATTACTATTCTTCTCCAGCCAACCATAGTACCAAGACCTAATGCCATTGATATCATTAAAATAACCCACCATGGAGAATATTCTGTATAATCTTTCATACTTTTGATATCAGCTTTAATGACTTTTACTTTATCATGGTTATAGGCTGTTACAGCAGTTTTTGTAATAAAAGTTTCAGTTTTTTTAGCAATTTCAAGAATATCTTTACGAACTTTAAAATGTTGTTTGGTTTCAAGTTTATCAAAAGTAGTTACATTTATCAGATGAGATTTCAATGTATCAATCCTGATAGTTAATTTATTGATTTCTTTTTTATTTTCAGCAGTAAATTTTGTTGTATCAGCCTGATTCATTACAATTTCAATATTCTGAATATTACTTAATAATTTTTCAGGTGATTTGGTATGATCTAAAGCAAAATGAGCAGGGACAATACCTATTAATATAATCATTATCAAGCCCACACCTTTTTGTCCATCATTTGAACCATGAGAAAAACTAACACTGGTACAAGTTAATATTAATATTGCCCTCATCCATACAGGTGGTTTTTTATCTTTAGGAGGTTCGTTAAAAATCAATTTATTTTTAACAACCAGTCTGAGAATATACATTAATAGTAATGCTACACCGAAACCAAAAATAGGAGATGCTAACAATGATAAACCCACATCTTCAACTTTTTTCCAGTTTAATGCAACTGCCTGACTACCCGGAAGCAACATATATGCTATACCAACACCAAAAATAGAACCTAAGAGCGTATGAGAACTGGAACAAGGTATTCCAAAGTACCAGGTCCCTAAATTCCAAATGATAGCGGTTAATACCAATGAAAGAATTAATGCAACAGTATGATATATATTAGGATCAACGAGGATTTCCAGCGGTAACAAATTTACAATTCCCATTGCTACTGCAATACCACCTACATTTACTCCAATAAAATTCCAGAAACCGGACCAAACAACTGCAACATTTGGCTTTAATGAATTTGTATATATTACAGTGGCTACCGCATTGGCAGTATCATGAAACCCATTGATAAATTCAAAAGCTAAAGCTGCAATGATGCATGCAAGCAATAATATGGTTAAACCCGTATCTAATCCAAACATATATTCAAGTATTAAAAGGTCAAAAGTATTAAATTAACATCAAATAACAACTATTTGTTCTTAAATTTTATAAACAAGTTTCAAACATACAATTACATTTTAGATTAACAATTAATTGTTTGAAAGTTTGCTTTTTATTTTTTTAGATTATCATAATAAATACTATTTTTGTATGAAATTATTAAATAGAATTTAGTATAAATTTAAATTTTTGTTACTATGGAAGCCGAACACAAAAAAGAACAAAAACTAAGACTTAGAAAAAAATTATTGGTTATCAGAGATATTTTAATAGTAACTTTATCTTTGTTCTTTATAATTGTTGGATTTATGTATGCAATTGACAATGCTAATTTTGCTGAAGATGGTATGAGAAATATCAGATATGGTTTATTTTCGATGGCATTGATAATTTCTGCAACCATGATGCTTATTGCAGTTTATAATAGTAAAAAGAAGAAATAAGATTTTTGTTTATAGTAAAAAAACTCCAATGAATCTTATGATTCAGTTGGGGTTTTTTTATTGTCTATCAATTGGAAAGACCGCTTTAAAAGGAAGGGTGTAACTACTGTTGTGATAATACCCATAATTACAAGTATTGAAAACAATGAAATATCAATAAACCCATTCTGTAAGGCAATATTGGCTATTACCAACTCCATAATACCACGGGCATTTAACCCGATACCAAGGGTAAAAGATTCCTGCCTGCTCATTCTGGCCATTCTGCCTCCAAAATAACCTCCGAAAATCTTACTGATAAATGAAGCAATAATTACAATAATTAATAAATTTATATTATTGATGGATAGTAAATTAAACTGAACACCCATAGTAGTAAAAAAGATTGGAGCTAAAAAGCCCATGGTTATACTTGAAGTGTTCTGCTGTACTTTTTGAAAATTCTCCTGCCCAACCATTTCTCTGGGGAGTAAAATAGCCCCAAAAAATGCTCCGATAACAAAATGTAAGCCAACCAATTCTGACAAACTGGCAAAAATGAGTACAAATACCATCACAACTGCAAAGAGTGATTCTTTCCCTTTTAAAAAATTAAGGAAGTTCTCGAACTGATTATTTAAAAAACTAACTTTATCCTTGGCTTTTTTGAATAAACGATAAGCAACTATCATTATAATCATAAAGCCCAAAACTTTTATTACAGTTGAAAGAATCTTAAAGCCCAGATCAGAATAATTACTTATACCATCTTTAAAATCCAGAATAACACCTAATACCAGTAATGATATTACATCATTAAAAATAGCTGCTGATATGATTTTTTGTCCGATATCAGATTTTAATTTCCCTAAATCCATTAATATTCTGATACTAACCGGTAATGCCGTAATGGAAATACATAATGAAAGAAAAATAGTTAACTGGATTTGCAGATGAAAAATTATGCCAATAATTGTTCCGCTAATCATAGGTATTATGAAGCCCAGCAAGGCTATCCATGCATTCCTTCCCCTGATGGATTTGCCCAGGTCTTCAATATCAATTTCAAAACCGGCTAAAATTACAAGTAAAAATACACCAAGATCTGAAATTACTTTAAGTTCATTCGTATAAACTGCAAATCCAAGCAGGGAAGGACCTAAAATAAAGCCGGCCAATACTTCACCAATCATTGCCGGCTGGTTAAATCTTTCCATAATCTCGCCAAACATACGTGCTACAAGTAAAAGCAGCAACAGCTCAACAACAAATGGCATGGAATGACTGATAATTGGCATCTTTTAAATATTTTTCTGCAAAATTAAAATTATATATAATACAGTGATATTATATTATTTTAACTTATACTTGAAATAATATAAAATTGTTTCCTTAAAATTCAATAATTAAGAAATTTTAAAGATTAAAGTTTCATTCATGGATAATTTTTAGCTTACTTTGTAGTTATTAATCATGGTAAATTCATTGAAGATGAAATTCTTTTTTATTGTATTTTTAAGTTTTTTTCTTTCAGTCACTATAAATGCTCAGGATTATAAGGTATTTCCGGAAAATGACACCTCCATATTATATCAGAAAAAATCTTATCCTGCATTAAAAAATATTGATAATAAATCACAATTTCATTTGAGTGCCGGTGCAAGTGTTACATCTTATGGTAAAAATACAAGTTTTACCAAATGGGTTGCTCCAAGTATGACATACCAGCTTACACTAAAGCTGAATCTTCATGTAGGGACACTAATAATTAACGGGAATTCAATGCCTTCCTATTTTAGCGGAGAACAGCAAAATAATCAGCAAGCTAATCCAACTCAGGCTTTCCTGTTTCTTTCAGGTGATTATCAGATAAATAATGCAATCCGATTAAGGGCAACTACTTTTAATGAACTTAAATCTGCAAATAGCCTGAATAATTCTTTTAACTACAACCAAATAGGTGTTGATATAAAATTGGCAAATAACTTATTCTTTAGTGCTGATTTTATTGATTCAAGAGGCAGTTCACCATTTATGCCGTTTAGTACAGGCAGGCTGAACAATATGAACAATGGATTTGGGAACAGCCTTTTCGGAAATTCATTTATGGATGGATTCAGATAGAAAAACTTTTATTTAAAATTATATGGAAAAGACATCTTTTATTGATCGCCTTAATAGTTGGGCACGCCGTTCTATTGGCTTAAAATTAGCATCAATAGGCTTTTTGATTTTAATACTTTTAATTCCGGCTTCAATGTTAAATTCATTGATACGCGAACGTCAAACCACCAGAGATGGTGCCATTGCTGAAATAAATTCAAAGTGGGGTGGAAGCCAGACAATTGGCGGACCTGTTATTACTATCCCTTATAAAACACTGATAAAAAATAATGATGGTAAATTTGAAGAAGGAATAAAATATGCTCATTTTTTACCTGATAATATTAAAATCAAGGGTGATGTTAAACCTGAAAAACGTTATCGCGGAATTTATGTTACTGTGCTTTATAATGCTAAACTAAGTGTTGCGGGTAATTTTTCTGCCTTAAATATTGTTCCTTTAAATATTACCAAAGAGAGTTTCCTTACAGATGATGCTTTTATTTCTATTGGTATTACAGATATGAAAGGCATAAAAAGTAATATTGCATTAAAGTTGAACGATACCACCTATCAGATGGAACCCGGGATTAAATCAACCGATATATTTACATCAGGTGTAAGCATTCCTGTTAAAATGAAATTAGATGAAAATTATAATTTCAGTTTTGATTTAAATATTAACGGCAGCCGTAATCTTAGCTTTCTCCCTTTTGGAAAAGAAACAGATGTTGAATTGAAATCAAACTGGACAAATCCAAGTTTCGAAGGCAGTTTTTTACCTGATGAAAGAAATATTACAGCTGACGGTTTTATGTCGAAATGGAAAGTATTACAGCTTAACCGCAATTATCCACAGCAGGGATGTGGCACTTTCCTTGGCACTAGTCCGGTTCAGCAATTTAATGATGATATTGTTGTATCAACCGATGACTATACTATCGATAAATCAGAGGGAAATAGTGTTGCTTCATTTGGTGTAAAACTTATGTTGCCTATAGATGAATATCAGAAAACTATGCGCTCTGCAAAATATAATATCATGTTTATTTTTCTGACTTTCCTTACCTTATTCTTTATGGAAATTCTGAATAAAAGCAGGGTACATCCCATACAGTATTTGTTGGTAGGTTTTGCAATTTGTTTATTCTATATTTTATTGCTTTCCATATCCGAATATCTTAAATTTAACATTGCCTATTGGATAGCTTGTACGGCAATACTTTTATTGATTACTTTTTATTCAAAAAGTATCTTTAAAAGCAATAAAATTACCGCTTTAACTGCAACTATACTTGCATTATTATATGGATTCTTCTTTTCTATTTTACAGTTGCAGGATTATGCTTTATTAATGGGTAGTCTTGGTTTACTTTTAATTTTAGCAGTAATCATGTATCTGACCCGGAATATTAACTGGTATACTTTAAATAAACCAAGTATAGAAGAACATCAGGATTAATTATAAGTTTTGTAATTCCGACTTCTTTCTTCTAACTTCTAATTTCTAACTTCTTCTTACTTAAACAACTTCAGAATATCATTTCCATTGGCAAATATTAACAAGCCTAAGAGTAAAACCATACCGGTTATCTGGGCATATTCCATGAATTTATCATTGGGTTTGCGGCCTGTAATCATTTCATACAATAAAAACATAACGTGTCCACCGTCAAGTGCAGGTATTGGTAAAATATTCATAAAAGCCAGTACAACAGAAAGCAGTGCTGTCATGTGCCAAAAGACTTCCCAGTTCCAGCTATTGGGGAATAAATTTCCAATTGCAACAAATCCACCAACTTCTTTTGCTCCTGCTTTGGTAAATACAAATTTCATTTGTTTTACGTAATTGCTTAAGGTTTCAACACCTAATTTAATACCTGCAGGAAAACATTCAATAAAGCTGTATTCTGTTTTTTTTGTTTCAAAAAAGCTTATAGGAGCTTTGGCATAAACACCTAATTTACCTTCTGATGTAAGTGTAATATTTGCCTTTTGTGCTGTATTATTACGTAAGATAGTAATTTCAACTGTTTTTCCTTTGAGTTTTTCAGTCTTTTCAACGAAATCAATATAGCATAAGGTCGTATCATTATTAATACCAATTATTCTGTCGTTGGCCAATAAGCCGGCTTTTAATGCAGGACTGCCACTTGAAACCTTTTCAATAACAAAAGGATAACGGGGCTCAGCAAAGCTTTTGATTTTTGCAGCTATAAGTTTTTGTGTAAAATCATTTGGTAAAGCTAATTCAATAATAGTTCCATTACGATCTACCGTTACAGTTTTTGCTGCATCCAATGCAATCTGTTTTGCAATATCATCAACCTTTTCAACCTCCTTGTTATCAATTTTCAGTACTTTATCACCCTGATGAAAACCGGCTTTTAAAGCAACTTCGTTAAACTGTAAGCCATATTTTGCATTCTTTGCAGGCAGATATTCGCTTCCCCATGTAAATAATATCATGGAATAGATAAAAAGTGCCAGTAAGAAGTTAACCAAAACACCGCCTGTCATAATCAATAAGCGCTGCCATGCCGGTTTTGAACGGAATTCCCATGGTTGAGCCGGAAGTTTGAGTGCTTCTTTATCCAATGATTCGTCTATCATTCCTGATATCTTGACATAACCCCCCAAAGGCAACCAGCCTATACCATATTCGGTATCTTTATGTTTAAGTTTGAAAAGCGAAAACCATGGATCGAAAAAAAGATAAAACTTTTCAACACGGGTTTTAAAAATTCTTGCAAAAGTAAAATGTCCTGCTTCATGCAGCAAAACAATTATTGATAAACTTAATATCAAGCCTAAGGCTTGTGTTAGTATTCCCATTATTTTTGTTTTTTGTTAATTCAATTTTTAATTTCTTAGTAAACTTATTTGATAGTCTCTTTTTTAAAGAGGCTATCAATGATAATATTTTTTAAATCAGCTCTTTGGCTTTTTGCCTTGTTTCTTGATCTGTCTGAATATAATCTTCCAGACTGGGTTCTGCAATAAAACTTATTTTTCGCATACAATTTTCAATCACATCATTCATTTGTAAAAACCCGATTTTATCCTGTAAAAAAGCATTTACAACCACTTCATTGGCTGCATTCAATATACATGGCATATTCCCGTTCCTGCGCATGGCTTCGTAAGCAAGGTTTAATCCTCTGAATACACTGGTATCAGGCTTTTCGAAATTTAATTGAGGATAATCCATAAAATCAAATCTTGGATAATCTGTTGCGAAGCGGTATGGATAAGTGAGCGCATATTGTATTGGCAGTTTCATATCAGGCAGACCCATTTGCGCTTTCATTGACCCGTCTTTGAACTGAACCAGTGAATGTACTATCGATTGCGGATGAATAATAACATCAATCTGTTCAGGTTTAAGTCCAAACAACCATTTTGCTTCAATAACTTCCAGTCCTTTATTAATCAATGTTGCCGAATCTATCGTAATTTTTTTACCCATTTCCCAGTTTGGATGTTTTAAAGCATCTTCTTTTGTAACTTTTGAAAGAAATTCCCTGCTTTTTCCTCTGAAAGGACCACCAGAAGCCGTTAAATAAATTTTTTCAACGGGATTATGAAATTCACCCACTAAACACTGAAAGATAGCAGAATGTTCAGAATCAACTGGTAAAATATTTACAGCATTTTCCTGAGCCAGTCTGGTAACCAGTTGTCCGGCTACAACCATGGCTTCTTTATTGGCTAAAGCTATTGTTTTTTTAGATTCTATCGCCTTAATCGTAGATTTTAAACCCGCAAAGCCAACAATAGCAGCCAGTACTATATCTATTTCCTGAGATTCCACAATCTGACTGATGGAGTTTTCTCCTGCAAATACTTTTATATCATGAGGTTGCAATGCATCGGCAACTTTTTTGTATAATTTTTCAAGACCAATTACAACAGAATTTGGTTTGAATTCCAATGCCTGTTTAATCAGTAAATCTGCATTGCAATGGGCTGTGAGTATTTCAACTTCAAGAATATCAGGATGAGCTTTAATTACATCCAATGCTTGTGTTCCGATAGAGCCCGTAGAGCCTAAAATAGCTATTCTTTTTTTCATGTTCAGGGCTTAGAATGAGATGTAGTCTTTTGGATTTACAGGATTACCGTTATACCATAATTCGAAATGCAGGTGAGGTCCGGAACTTAATTCACCTGAATTACCTATAAAAGCTATAGGATCACCTGCCTTAACATAATCACCTGCTTTCTTTAATAGAGCTGAATTGTGTTTATACACGGAAATTAAATTATGCTGATGCTGTATGCCGATAATATAGCCTGTTTCGAGTGTCCAGTTGGAAAAAATTACAGTACCGTCCAGTACAGACTTAATGATATCATCTTTCTTTCCGGCAATATCAACGCCATAATGTTGTTTTACCGCATCAAAACCATTGATAACAATACCTTTAAGGGGCGTAAAATAAAAGAAATTACTGATGGAAGTATTAATATTGGGTAGATCTGTTGCATCCATCGTTAAATCCTGTGAAGATAAATCGTATTTATTTTCACTTTCAATTTGTTTGCGTAAGATGGAATCTTCTTTTGATTTTTTTATGGTAATCGTATTGTATTTAATGGAAGTGTCTTTGGTTTGTTTACTGGCAGGGTCTGTTATCACTTTGCCTTCCATAATCATCTTAATATTATTCAGATAGACTTCACGGCTTTTTACTTCCTGCTTTAATGAGTCAACTTTAAGCGCGTTGATATATGATTCCTTGCTGAGTTTCATATTGGTATAACCGGGAATATATTCACGTAGCGGAGTAAAGGCAATTATGTAAGTTGTAGCAAATATCAGTAAAATAGAAACAGAACCAATGGCTATGAATACATTCAGTCTCGACAAACGAAAGGATAGCTTTTCTTCAAAAGTATCATCATTCATTACCACAAGACGGTATTTATTCTTAAGCTTTTTGAGCCACTTTATACGTGCATTCTGTTCTTCCGGCATTTTCTGGAAACTATCTTAAATTTAGTGCAAATATCGGAAAAAAATAACAAAATTCCTGATTTTCTTTCTCATAAAAAACGTTAAGTATATTCTTCTGTTAACAGAATCTTTCATAAATTTGCTTTTTTAAAAATAGAAACATGATTATAAATTTTATTCATTGGAATGCTAACCCTGAGATTCTCCATATAGCCGGATTATCAATAAGATGGTATGGCTTATTATTTGCTTTGGGGTTTTATGTGGGTTATTTAATCATGCAGAAATTCTTTACTAAGGAAGGCGTTCCTTTGCCATTACTGGATAAACTGGCCATGTATATGATAATTGCTACTGTAATAGGAGCAAGGCTGGGACATTGTTTATTTTACGAGAGTGATTATTACTTAAAGAATCCTATAGAAATTCTATATATCTGGCATGGAGGCCTGGCAAGTCATGGTGCTGCTATTGGAATCTTATTTGCGTTATTTTTATTTGCCAGAACGAGCAAAAAATCCTACTGGTGGGTACTGGACAGAATAGTAATTGTAACCGCTTTGGCCGGTCTTTTTATAAGGACAGGTAATCTGATGAATTCCGAAATTTATGGACATGCTACAAACTTACCATGGGGATTTATTTTTGAAAGAGATGATAAATTGCTGATTCCACGTCATCCTACACAAATATATGAAGGATTATGCTATTTTGCCATCTCTATGAGTTTGCTTTGGTATTATTACAAAAAAGATGGCAAGCCACAGCAAGGTCTGATATTTGGCATCTTTTTAATTGCATTGTTTGCTGTCAGATTCTTTGTGGAATTCCTTAAGGAAGTTCAAGTAGATTTTGAAAGGTCAATGCCTTTGAACATGGGTCAACTATTGAGTATTCCATTTATAATAGCAGGTGTTGTTATCGTTGTTTTGGCTAAAAAGAACAGATTTAAAGCAAATAAGGAATAAGTTCCTGTAATACATCGATTTTGCAGAAACTAAAAGTCTTTAAAACGACATTGATATGATATATCTGATTTTTTACAGAATTAATAATTATAGTTATTGTATTTTAAAATAATAAAAATAGCCACAAAGGCACTAAGACACTAAGTTTTTGTGCCTTTGTGCCTTAGTGGCAAAATTAAATTAATAAAAGAATGAAAAAACTCGTACTCGTCAGACATGGAGAAAGTGTCTGGAACAAGGAAAACCGTTTTACAGGATGGACAGATGTTGATTTGTCGGAAAAGGGGATGGAAGAAGCCAGAAAAGGCGGAAAGGTTTTGTTAGCCAATAATTTCAATTTCAAATATTGCTATACCTCTTATTTGAAAAGAGCTATAAAAACGCTGAGTATTATGCTGGAAGAAATGGATTTGCTCTGGCTGCCGGTTGAAAAAACCTGGCGCCTGAACGAAAAACATTATGGCGAATTGCAGGGATTAAACAAAGCTGAAACTGCTCAAAAATATGGCGATGAACAGGTGCTGATCTGGCGCAGGAGTTATGATATTCCACCTAAGGCGGTTGCAGAGAATGACAGCAGAAATCCAAGAAATGATATTAAGTACCAGGATGTTGATAAATCATTAATCCCATTAACTGAATCATTAAAAGAAACCGTTGAAAGAATTGTACCTTACTGGGAAGAAAATATATCAAAGAAATTAATTGAATGCGGCGAAGTGCTGGTTGCTGCCCATGGCAATAGCTTACGTGGCATTATCAAGTATTTAAAGCATATCAGCGACGAAGACATCGTTAATTTAAATCTGCCAACCGGTATTCCTTATGTTTTTGAATTTGATGATAAGCTGAATCTGATAAAGGATTATTTCCTTGGTGATGAAGAAGAAATCAGAAAACTGATGGAAGCTGTGGCGAATCAGGGAAAGGCGAAGTAGGGGTTAGGCAATAGTTGATAAGTTTCATAAGTTCGTTTACAAATTTGTTTCACAAGTTCGTTTACATTTAATTATCAAAACTGTGTCACAAGTTCGTTTACAAAACTAGAAAAGTTCTTTGAAATAATGCGTTTAATTGTCTATAAATAATT
>JAPLDQ010000044.1 GCA_026391675.1 Bacteroidota bacterium | reverse complement strand
TGACGGTACAGTATCTGCTACATATCCGATTTATGTTTCTACGGTTGGAATTAATGAAATCTCAAATACTATAAATTGTCAGATTTATCCCAATCCTACTTCAGGTTTAATTACGGTTGCAATCAATGGAAGCAACAGCAGCCTGAATTTACAGCTTTATGATATTGTTGGCAAATTAATCTATGAAGAAAAACTATTGCTGAAAAATCAATCCATTACTAAAAACCTGGACTTATCAGCTTATCCGAAAGGAATTTATTTTATTAAACTGAGCAATAAAAATACTTCAAAAGTCGAAAGACTGATACTTGAATAAAAATATGGGAAAACAATATATTTATTCACTATTGACAGATTAAATTATTTAAGATTTGGGCTAAACCCCAGCATAATCAGTATATTCATTAGCCCCAGCCTTAAGGCTGGGGCTAATGAATTATATACTGAAGGACTTTAGTCCAATTAGTTTATTCTATCATTAGTAATATTAATTATTTGTTCCTTGCAAGAGAAGCAAATACACCCAGTGTGCATAGGACTGCAAAAAATATAAAAGCCAGCTGGACACTGTTCAGAAACTGAATACGGTTAAGAATGGTTATTTTAGCATGTCCGATATAAAGATTCATAATCAATGTGGCAATTCCCATGCTAAACATCTGCCCTGTAAGTCTCATGGTGCTTACAGTTGCTGATGCTATTCCCAGGTATTTTTTCTCCACTGAACTCATAATTGAATTGGTGTTTGGTGAAGAAAATAAACCGAATCCTATACCCAAAATAACCAGACATACAATCAAATATGTATTTTGGGTTGATTCATTTATAAAAGTTAATAGAATCAGTCCTATTACAATAACACCCATCCCAAAGGAAGATAATATATTAGGGCTGAACCGATCAGACAATCGTCCTGATAAAGAAGCAAAAACTGTCATCAGCAGAGGCTGGGTAACCAGCAGCATTCCTGCATCCCTTGGCGTAAATCCTTTTACAAACTGCAGGTATAAACTCAGCAAAAAAGTAATGGCAAAAGTAGCAGCATAATTAATCAGAGCAGCTAAATTTGAAAAGGCAAAAACCTTATTGTTTTTAAAAAGATGAATATTTAAAACCGGGAATTGTGTCCGGAGTTCCAGCTTTACAAACCATATCATACCTGATAAACCGATAATAGTTAAACCAATGGCAAATGGTTCCGGGAGCTGAGTAAAACCATACATGAGGATACTCATAAAAATCATATAAACAGCTGAACCTGCAAAATCAAATTTTTCACCTTTTGCATCTGCCCATTCTTCTTTTATAAAAATAAGTGTAGAAATAACAACCAAAACGCCCAAAGGAACCGTAACATAAAATATACTTCGCCAGCCAAAGTAATGTGTTAAGATACCACCTAATAACGGAGCTACAGACAACCCAAAATAAACCGATGAAACAGTGATACCAATAGCTCTGCCTCTATTTTGCGGAGGAAAAGCAGAAGTAACTATTGCCATTCCGGTACCAAATACCATAGAAGATCCAACACCCTGAACAAATCTGGCAAATAAAAGTATAAAAGTGGAAGTGGATAAAGCGCATAAAATGGACCCAAGGGTTAAGATAATATTTCCTGTTAAAAATATTCGCTTTCTGCCGATAATATCTGCAATCTTGCCCATTGGAACCAGAAAAACAGCTGAGGCCAGCAGAAAACACATTCCTATCCAGCTCATGGTAATGGCATCCATTTGAAATGATTCTGCAATTTTAGGCAAGGCAATATTAACAGCAGCTCCAAGAAATGGATTTATAAAAGAAGTAATCATTACTATAAACAGTATGATATTATTGCCTTTTGAGGAATCCTGTTTTTGCATTGCTTAATAAGCTGTTTTTTATTATTTTGATTATATTTAGCCTAAATTCTCCTCAAAAATAAATCATTTACTTAATATTCCTTATAAATTTTAAGTTAATTTAAGATTTGTAATCATTGTTGTCCGATTAAAATTATTTTAATATTTGGAACATCCATATTTTATTATGTCCCTACTGGCCATTAAAAAAGCAGGGCATACTTTTATTTTCTGCCAATATTATATCCCTACCCAATGTCATTAAGTTAAAAAGTTTTCTCCGTAGGAGAATAATATCAATAGAAAATTTAGCTGACGCTTTCCATAATTTTCCGTAGGAAATTAACAAAAATATTTCTTTATTGTAAGGTATATGTCCTACGGACAATCAATAAAAGGGTAAAACTAATTTTCTATTGGTATTTATAGGGCACAAAACGAAGTGTCTTAAAAGGTTATTTATAAATTTGCCTATTTTTATTTGATTTATAAGCAGATACAATATAAATTTGCCTGCTTGATTTTAAAACGAAACGTCCAATAAGTTTAATTTGCTTTAATTTAGGTTTAATTATTAGGGCTAATTTTAATCGGTTTTAATGGTTTAGTTTAATTATACCTGACAAATACCCTAAATAGCGTTAAATTAAGCCATATAAGCAACAAAAGTAATAAAAAATACATAAGATTTAAGAATAAATTAGGCTGCCTTTTTACGGTGGCCTTTTTTTATGCAAATAAACGAAATGTCTTAGTTGGGGGTTCAGTTGGGGGTTCAAAACTGGGTTCAAAATATATGGATTAGACCATACATAGTGCCTAAAAAACATGATATTTTACTTAAAATGCATGAATAGACCCCCCTATATGACCCTATATTTATATTTTAAATACCCCATAAAAACATACTAATATATTGTAATACAGTTAAATAGTATATTTTTATAATTAAAATAAAAATTATAAAGTTAAATAATGGGAAAAGGAAGAAAATTTTAAAATAAAATAATTATTCTAACCGGATAACTCCTATTACAATGGCTATACCATAAATACTCGTTTTAGGTAGTTCGAAAGCCTCATATTTAGGGTTATCTGAAACTATTAATAAATAATCATCAGTTGATCCTTTCTTAACTCGTTTAATTAATGCACCCTGTATTGTATCTAAAACATAGACTTTGTTCCACTGAAAAAATGTATCGATCGTTAATTTTTTACAGGCAACAATATCACCACTATTATATTTAGGATTCATACTACTACCTCTGACGCTGATAAGGAATTCTGCATCTTTAAAAATGGGTACTACGAATCGTTCGCATTCATATTCCAATACCTGAGTATCACCTTTGAAATAACCTGCCATTGCATTGGTTGTAATAAGCGGTATACCTTCTTTTAAATTTTCAGTTTTTTTTGCAATTGGAATAATACCTTTTATCATTGAACCATTTCCAGTTAAAATCCAATCTGAATTTATATTGAAATTTATTACGGTATTACGTATTGCATTAATACCAATATTACTTCTTTCTTTCTCAATATCTGTCAATAATGAAGTACTTACACCTATTATTTTAGCAAATTCTTTCTTGTTTGAGAAAAAATTTAGCTTTTCAAGGTATTTATAACACTCTATAAATCTTTCAGTTACTTCATTCATAATGTTAAAATTAAAAATAAATACGAAAAATCGTAAATAATTCTTGTTTTTACGTAATTTCGTATTATCTTTGTCACGTATATTTTACAAAAATACATCAAATTATATCAAAGTGGAAAAAAAATTGAGTTTAGAAGAAAAAAGACAAGAAGTTGAAGCGCAAAGAGAGCTTATAAGTCAGAAGCATGTTGCTTCTCATTTTAATAAATCACAATCGCTGATAAATAGAATTATAATGGGTGAGAGAACCGATAATTCAGGAATAATAGAATATTGTTACAGATTAATCGAATGTATAAAACACATTGATAGTACAAGTCAAATTTAATACTAATAAAAATGGAAGGAATGAGCTTATTGGAATTCATCATCATGATGACAGCTACCATCGCATATTTTGTGATCATAATAATGATGGGAGCAGGTGTATATAAAGATAATAACTGCAAAAAATAATTTATGGAATACTATAATAACAGATTATGCATCTCCGGAGCAGAATTAATAAGAACTGAAACTAATATAGAAGGCATTATCCCTCAATCAACTTATAAGAATTTAAGAAATAGAGGCAATGCCAATATCATACGTCGTTCGTGCTATGGAAAGTCTGCATTAATAGAACTGGATAGTTTACCATCAAAATATAAGCGTATTATTTATGAGAAATATGGTGATGTTAAAGAAGTGGCAGCCACTAAGCCATTTATTGAAAGATTGGTTCCTGATGCTAAAGCGTTGACGTATTTTACTGATCATCCTTTTAATACTAATAAACGTTACGTCGATAAAATTCAATTATACTGTAATAGTGCTTCGATTTTAAATGAAATTAAAAATACTGTCCAGGAACGTATAAAACAGCGCAATCAACTGGGTGAACCTAAAGCAAAATTGTGGGAAATGCTTGTAAAAGCTGTTAAAACACTATCAAAAGAGATGCCTCACACATTGCCCGGAAGCGAAAAACGATTAAAACTTACTTATCTGGAGTATATTAAATCCGGTTATGCTTCGCTAATTGACCCAAAATTTGGTAATGATAATGCCCGGAAAGTATCGGTAAAACTTGAAAGATTGATTTTAAGCCTGTATTCACAGCCTGAAAAACCTTATACAACTACAGTTCATGAACAATTTGAAGCGTATATGAGTGGTAAAATTGAAGTTGTTGATTGCGAATCCGGAGAATTATTCAATCGTGAAGATTTTATGAAGGATGGCAGTCCAATTTCAATAAGTGAATCAACAGTATGGGCTTATCTTAACAATCCTTTGAATCGTGCATTAGTTGACAAGGTTCGTATGGGTACATTTGAATATAACAATACACACCGGCCACATAATCACAGGAACTCTCCTAATTTCTCTTTCAGTAAAATATCAATGGATGACAGAGACCTACCTCGCAAAGAATTATCAGGCAAACGTGTAAAAGCATACTACGCATTTGATGTTGCAAGTGAATGTATCATAGGTGCTGCATATTCAATGAGCAAAGATGATGATTTATTCATTGCCTGCTTAAGAGATATGTTCAGACTGATAGATCGGAACGGATTTGGAATGCCAATGCAAGTTGAAGTTGAAAATCATCTTGTAAGTAATTATTTTGATATCCTAAGCGAGATGTTCCCATTTATGAGAATTTGTAATAAAGGGAATAGTCGTGAAAAACGTGCTGAACATGAGATTAAGCAAAAGAAATACGGTACTGAAAAGAAACTTCAATCCGGAATAGGCAGGTTTTATTTAAAACTTGAAGCTAACCGTGTTACCAGCGATAAAATAAACAATGAATTTAAAGAAAAATTCTATGCTTACAGTACATTGGTTGCTGATGATCAGAAAAGTAATTTTGAGCATAATAATAAACTACACAGCAAACAAAAGAAGTATCCAGGTATGACCCGTTGGCAGGTTTTGATGTACAATCTTAATCCTGATCTACCTCAAGTTAATAAAGCACTTATTTATAAATGTATAGGCGAAAAAACAGAAACCAGTATCAGAAATAATCAATACTGCAGGGTGCAGTATAATATGTATATATTACCTGACTCAAAGATAGTAGATCGTTTACAAACCAACAACTATGATGTAGATGCTTACTATTTGCCTATTGATGATGGAAGCATACCTGAAGTATATTTATACCAAAATGGTAGTTTTTTATGTAAATGCCAAATGCTGGAAAGATATCAGGAAGCTATGTCCGAACGTACCGCACATGATGAAGAAGTAAGAATTGACCAAGCTAAATTTACTAATAAGTTTGATAAGCTTATAAAGGAAAATAAGGTTGATAAAATTGAGATCATTCAAAACGAACATATTCAGATGGCCGAGATTGCAGCTTCAGCAGCAGAAGTTGTTGCTTCGACTCCGCTTAGCATGCATGAAGAAACAATTGAGGATATGGAAGCTTATGCAGCTAGCTATGGCGGTGAATATGCTATAAATAGCCTTTAAACGAAATTTAAACACCAATTAAAACACCAATAAAATGATTACAACAGAAATTAAAAAACAGATCGTAAAAGTCTTAGCCGAAAGACGTGAAAACTTTGCCGGCAGTGATTCAAAATTTGCAGTTAGCCTGGGAATTAATAATGCTCAGTATAGCCGAATTAAAAACGGTGAAACTGAAAGAGTGCTGAGTGATCAGAACTGGATAAGTTTAGCCCGTTTAATGGATATCCAATTAGGAACTGCAGCAGTATGGAAAACAGCCAATACACCGGCATATAATTTTATAACCGGTCAGTTGAAATTATGCCAGGACAATTCAATGAGTAGTTTATTGTGCGATATCGCTGATATCGGCAAAACCTATTGTGCTAAAGAGTATGTAAAATCTAATAAAAACGCCATTTATACAGATTGCAGTCAGGTAAAGACTAAGCAAAAACTGATAAGATTTATAGCTAAAGAATTTGGGGTGGGGCATACAGGCAAATATGCTGATGTTTACGCAGATTTGGTGTTTTATCTGCGTAGCATCCCCAACCCATTGATTATACTTGACGAAGCCGGAGACTTGGACTATTCTGCATTTTTAGAGTTAAAAGCTTTATGGAATGCTAGTGAACGTGCATGCGGATGGTATATGATGGGTGCTGATGGATTAAAACAGAAAATTGTAAGAGCTATCGACTGTAAGAAGGTTGGTTACACTGAATTATTCTCAAGATATGGCAGCAGATATCAGAAGGTTTCTCCTGCAGGAACAGATGAAATGAAACAATTTTTAATGGTTCAGGCATCGATGGTGGCCAAGGTAAATGCACCTGCAGGAACTGATACAAATGTTATTATTAAAGGTTCTGAATTAAGCCTGAGACGTATTTATAACGAATTAAACAAGAATTAAGTTTAATAATTGCTCAGCAAACAAAGATCAATAACCGGAAAGATAAATATAAAATATGGCAAGAGCTTACTCGACAAACTCATTATTTACTAAAAATTTTAAAACTTATGATTTCAAAGGTAGTTGGGAAAAAAGTTTCGGTAAACCGGGTCGTGGGGGGATATGGTTTGTTAGCGGTGATTCAGGTAATGGCAAAACAAGCTTTGTACTTCAATTATGTAAATATATGACAAATTTCGGGAAGGTATTATATGATAGTTTTGAAGAGGGTTTTTCATTAACAATGCAGCTGTCGTGCAAACGTGCAGGACTTGATGAATGTGGAAGTAGATTTTTACTATTAGACAAGGAACCAATTCCTGATCTTATAATAAGATTACATAAAAGAAAAAGTGCTGAAATAGTTGTAATAGACTCGTCACAGTATAGCCAGATGAAATACAAAGATTATATATTATTGAAAGATACTTTTAGAAACAAAACTTTTATAATTATAAGTCAAGTTGATGGAAAATTACCTTCAGGAAGTCTTGCAAAAAGAATAAGGTTTGACAGTGATGTTAAGATATTTATAGAAAAATATAAAGCATTTATCGAAGCATCTCGGTTTGGAGGAGATCAGGAACCTTTTATAATTTGGAAAGAAGGCGCAGATAAATACTGGAATAAACAAATTTAATCAATAGAAATTATGGAAACAGGAATTGAATTAATCGCAAAAGAAAGAAAAAGACAGATTGACGTTGAAGGATGGACTCCAGAAAATGATGCTAAGCTCAATTGTGGTCAATTATCTGACGCAGCAGTTTGTTATGCCTTAAGAGGTTATTGGAAGACAAGATTACAAACATGGTTTATGGTTATATGGCCATTTGATATTGAATGGTATAAACCATCAGAAAATGATAGAGTAAGAGACTTAGTAAAAGCAGGTGCTTTAATAGCTGCTGAAATTGACAGAATACAATCTAAATAATAAAGAAATGAAAAGCCCACACACAAAACCTTCTTCTTACACTCAGCAAGAAAAGCATAAATTATATGATGCAAAAGTTGAGATTCAAAAATTAGCCGGAATAACGCCCGAAATGCATAATAAATTGCTTTTTGAGGTTGGGTGTAGTTTCGTAGAAAAGAATGCGCCAAAATCCTTGATTTTGCTTACTGATATAAAATTAGGTTATTGGGACTGGTGGTTTTTCCTTTTCTATAAAGATGATGATTTGCTGATTGATCATAAACAAATTCCTCACAACTTCGATTACGTCGAATTTAAGGAAATGATGGTGGAGAATGAAGTAATTATTGACCTTTTCAAAAATCAATTTTATGCCCAATAACAGATACAGCCATTTTTATGCAGCTTTCAATACTGCTGTTAAGCAAGGTTGCAATTATAGCAAGGAGGAGTTGGTTGTTGACTTTACTGAAGGCAGAACAGACAGCCTGAAGGAGTTAAGTGATGGGGAACTCAGAGAACTTATATTGCAGCTGAATGGACGTACTTCGACAGGATCAGAATCCTGGAAAAAACCACCGGCGATGACTGAAGCTGAGAAAAAACGAGATAATATGCGCAAGGTAATTATCAGCAATTTTAAGTTTATGGGGAAAACCACCGGTGATGCAATTGCCTGGGCAGAAAAATACGGATGTGGAGGGAATAAACGCCGATTTAATGATTATAACGAACAGGAACTTTATGTCCTGATCAGGAACGCAGAAACAGTAAAAGAAGACTTCTTAAAAGCAATAAGAAAACCTAATACCAAATAATATGAAAGATGAACATGGCTATAATCAATTAGACAAACAAATTAACGACTGCCGGAAAGAAATTGACGGTTTACTCGATAGTTTTATCAAACGCATTTTTCCATTATTCGGAGATCAATGGAAATACTACACAATATTAACAGTGAAGCTTCGCCGGTTGCAATTGAAACAAGAAATTGATAATAGTAAAGTTGCTGCTCCTGCAGCAAGTCACTTCAAAATAGTTGATGGGTACAAATTATAATAACAATTTAACAATAAAAAAATGAATCAAACAAAACAAAAATTATGGGTTGACGAACAGGGACACAATGTTCCTGCAATTCATGTTAGTAAAGCTAATAAGCTTGCTGAAGCTGGAGCTGCCAAATTATTAAAAGAAGCTGCATTTATAAATATAAAAATGGTTGCTTTTAAAAAAATGGTTGACGAAATTAGCAATAATGTAATAGCAGCTACCGCCAAAAGTTTTAACGGCAGACAACCAACCAGTAAAGGTAATTATACATGGTATAATTTTGACAGATCAGTTAAAATAGTAGTATCAATGAATGATTATATCACCTTTGATGATATAACAATTCAAATGAGTAAAGAAAAGTTGAATAACTTTTTAGATAATAATCTTACAAGTGATCAACTTTTTGTAAAGGATTTAGTCCAGGATGCATTTTCAACAACTAAAGGAAAACTCGATGCTAAAAAGGTAATGAGTTTAACAAAATATAGAACCAAAATTGATAATCCTGATTTTCAGGAAGCGTTAAACCTATTAGAAGCTGCAATCAGAAGGCCATCATCAACCAAATATTTTAATGTTTATTTCCGTGAAACTGATGGTTCATACAAGCTTGTTAATCTTAATTTTTCGAGTATATAACCCTTAAATTTATAATTATGACAAACATTACATTAACACCTGACGTACTAACTGATTTCCTGCAAAAGGATATGCCTGCTCAGGTAACAGTTGGTTTACATGGATTCCTATTTAATAAAGCAGCTGAGAAATTGCTTGCTTTAAAACCTGAAGCAACATTCTCGATAATTTTTGAAGATGGTAAGATATTTTATACTGATGTTCCTAAAGGTGGTTTTAAAGTTGGTAAACCATCCGGAAGGCACAATCTTTTGATGGCCGCTGCGCATAAAGTAAAATCATTCTTCTTATTACAGCTGAAGAAAGAAATCAAGATTTTACGATTTGAAATTGGAGATATGAAAGAAGGTAAACGGGAATTAACTCTAGTTAAATAATTATTATGGAATTAAAAATTGAAAAAGAAAAAGTACTTAAGGCTGCTAAAAAATGTGCTGCCGGCAAGGAAATATTGGAAGAACTATTCCCTGACGCTTTTAAAAAAAGACGCTGGGATGAAATTATAAGCTATGAAATTGCCTGTGAGGAACAACCGGTTCATAGAGATGATATTATTTATGAAACTGATAGTGATGATGTGGTAGCTTATAAAATGCTTAAACACATCATTATAGTTGTAAATGATGCTCCTGCTTTCCCTAATTGGGAGGATTCAAATCAGAAAAAATGGACACCAATATTTAACAGGGCTTCCGGTTTCCGGTTCCGGGCTTCGGCTTACATCTACGATGGTACGCGCTCGTGTTGCGGCTCTCGCCTTTGCATAATAGATCAGACAAGGTCTGATTTTATGGGCAAAACACATACAAAATTATACGAAAGATTTTATCACTAAAAATAAATAAGAAATGAAAAACAACAACAACACTGAATTTGATTTCAGAACAATTAAGGATTTTAAAGATGCTTGTAAAAAAACAGGTAAGAGCTATTTTTTAAGGGTATGTATAATATTCTTAATAAGAATACTTTTGATTAAAAAGTATAGTAGTACTTTAATTGCCTACTATAAACTGATAATAATTTTTGAGGCAATAAATAACGGATGGGTTCCGGATTGGGGCGATTTTGATGAATATAAGTATTATGCCTGGTATTCTGTTCTGGCTTCCGGTTTCCGGTTCCTGTATTCGTATTACGGCTACGATATTACGCTCTCGTATTGCGGCTCTCGCCTTTGCACTTTTTCCAGCGAAAGGATCGTTTATATAACTGAAACTTTTGAGGAAGAATACAAAGAAATGTTCCTGTATCCGGAAAAATAAAAATTAAGGTTGTATGCTGTTAGTGCTGTTAGTTCTAGCTTCCGGTTTCCGGTTCCAGAATTCGAATTACAACTACGATAATACGAACTCGAATTGCAGCTCTCACCTATGTTTCTTATGCAGCATAAACCGTGCCATCAGGGCAAAAAATAAATTAATCTTATCAGATCGTTGGTAGCAAATGCGAAAACGATCTTTTAAAAGCAAAGGCATGAAAAGAATTAATAATTTATATCATCAAATCTGTAGCATTGACAATTTAGAACTTGCAGATACAATTGCCAGGAAAGGCAAAGCAAAACAAGCAGGTGTTATTGAACACGATAAAAATAGGCATGAAAATATAATTAAATTGCACGAAATGTTGATCAATAAAACATATAAAACATCTGAATACACTACATTTACAATACATGAGCCAAAGGAACGCTTAATATTCCGCTTGCCATACTTCCCTGATCGCATTACTCATCATGCAGTAATGAATGTATTAGAACCTATTTTTGTAAGTACATTTATTGCGAATACATATAGCTGTATTAAAAAACGTGGTATTCATAAAGCTGCTGATGCTGTTAAATATGCTTTAAAAGACATTGAAAATACTGAATATTGCTTAAAACTTGACATCAGGAAGTTTTATCCAAACATCGATCATGATGTATTAAAGCAATTATTATTAAGAAAAATAAAAGATAAAGACTTGATCTGGTTACTTGATGAAGTCATCGAATCTACATCCGGTCTTCCAATCGGAAACTATCTCAGCCAATACCTCGCTAACTTTTACCTTACATATTTCGACCACTGGATTAAGGAGGAAAAACAAGTAAGATACTACTTCAGATATGCGGATGATATCGTGATTTTAGCCTCAAATAAGGCTTATTTACATCAACTGTTATCAGATATCAGGACTTATTTAAATGACAAATTAAAGCTTGAAATCAAACATAATTATCAGATATTCCCTGTTGATGCTCGTGGAATTGATTTTGTTGGATATGTATTCAGGCATACGCATACACGTCTGAGAAAAAGCATTAAAAAGAACTTTGCTAGAATGTTAGTAAAGAATAAAAATAAGCAAAGCATTGCGTCCTATAATGGATGGGCATTGCACTGCAATTCAAAGAACTTATTAAAAAAACTATTACATGAAACAATTTAGCGATTTTAACATAAAGATTGTATCCAAAGGGTTTGAAGGGAATAAAATAAAAATGGCAAAGTTATTGGATAATGAAATTATTGTGCATCATTATAAAATTGAAGATTCTAAGATATATAAAGGAAAAGGTAACGATAAATGCCTCCATCTGCAAATTTCAATAAATGGAGAAAAGAGGGTGGTATTTACATCAGGGATTGAATTAATAGAAGCCATTCAGAAAGTCCCTGAAGAGGGATTCCCTTTTAAAACGGTAATAGTGGAAATTAGTGACAGACTTAAATTTAGTTAAACCAATTTAGAATATAGTTATGAAAAGAAATATAACAAAAAAACAACGCAACAGAAAGTATTATCTGCACATGAAAGCTAAGAAAATATTTGGCTTAAGACTCAATGTAAAAGCCCGGGAATTAACTGCAGATGATGATGAATTGCTTAATCATAAATATGCTTTACAATTATCCAGTGAATATGGTTATAACAGACAAATAAGTATAAGATAAATGAAACAATATCAATTAACCTCTGACGCATTTACAGGCTTTGTGGACTTATATTTCAACGAACTTGGATTGTTGGTTGAATTCTCATTAAAAAGCGCAGGATTAAGCGAACAGCAACAAATTTGGATACTTAAAAAGATGCCCAGGGAACTGCCGGAACTGCAGCTAATAGTTGAGGGTGCTCCTAACCTAAAACTTACAGAAATCAAACTGGAGATTACTTTTGAGATGTTTTGGAATAAGTACGACGATAAGCTGATCAGCAGCCGGAAGAAAACACTGGCAAAATATAATAAGTTGAATAAAACTGATCAGCTGAAGGCATATAATTACATAAGTATGTATTTTGCTTCTATTTCAGCAGGAACAAGAAAGAAATATGCTGAGACTTATTTGAATGCTGAATTATGGAATAATTAATAAAAAATATGAAAGGTTTTAAAAACTTAATTGTTAATCCTACCGGATTAATAAAATTTACAAAAAAAATAGCTAGTCATGAAAAAGGAAGTGCTCCATCTGCTGGCTATTTTGAAGAACTAATTACTGAAGCTGAAAAAATACTAAAAGAAGCAACAATAAAGGGCGAAATGGTTCATATTGATATGAGTCATGATTTGTGGAAAGAAGTATCATCTTACTTAACCGAAAAACAAAAAAATGAAGAAAATAAGACTAGTTCTTAGTAGTTCGCAAATAAAAGGTTTCTTTCTGTTTGTTGAAGTTTGTTCTTCCCATATAGAAAAAGATAATGATATTAATTATTATTTTATAAAAGAACAACTTTTTAAATTGTATCAAAAGTTACAGTTAAAAATTATAAATTTAAAAGATAAAAATAATTTTATTTTGTCTCTACCAGAAGCATTTTGTATGCAAAGTCTTATTATTTACGGATTTCAAATAAGTTTAAAAGGTCTGTATGATTACGAATTATCTGTTTATCGTAAAATTCTGAGAGATATAGATCAACAAATTACTAACTTTAATTAATTAATTATGGGACAAATAATAAATGAATTTTATAAGCAATATCTTGAAAAACAAAAGCAAATAGCGGTTAATAGTATGTTTCCAAAAAAAACAGAATATGTAACTATGAGTTGTAATACTTATGAAGAATTAATTAAAGAAGTTTCGGTTATTTTTCCTCAAGATATAATGACTGATATTTTGATAATTAGAGGACTAAAAATATTAAGAACTAAAGATTTAAAACCAAATATTTTTATATTTAGTTAATTATGGGTTACAAAGGTAATAGCTATAACAAAAGATTAAAAGGAATAATAGATATCTATGACAAATGGGCTGCTATTGGGTTGACCAATGCTGAGATTTATAGAAGGCATATTTATCCGGTATATGAAATTAGCGATCGTACTTTTTATAATTATCTAAAAAACTCCGGTAGAATTGATGAGTTACCTGAAATACCCAATCCGGATCAACTTGCACTTTTTGAAGAATAATTTTAAGTAAAGGAGTGTTAAACTCCTTTTTTATTTATATTTGTGAAAATTTTAAATCAATTATTTATGAAAAAAGTTTTATTTATAGTATTAGTAATAATTTTATCGGGCTGTAAAGGCGTAATTGATAAAAAAATTAATAAAGAATCTTTTATTAACGATTTAAAAGATATACAATTAAAATATTCTAATGAATATACTTCAAGTGATATTAATGAATTATCAGATAAAGGATTTTCGATGTATATTCTAAATACTGCTGCAGAAAACATTACATATAAACAAGCACTTGATAAAATTAAAAGTTATAGAATAGAAAAAGAGCTAAAAATAAAATCTATTAATGATGCTGTTTCTATTAAATTTATTGATAAAGGGAATTTAAGTAATGATGATTTAAAATTTAATTTATTCAAATTACTTATTGAAAACAAATCTAAAAAGGATATTAAAGGGTTGAAATTTTCTATTGTAATTAAAAACATGTTTGATAATGAAATTGCTATAATTGATGAGGAAAAAACGGAATTATTAAAAGCAAATTCAAAAAATGAAATAATTAAAAAGCAATTAGTAAGTGATGTTGATTTAGGTTCATCAACAATATTTAATACTGATATTAGTAAGTTAAAAATAACATATATTATTAATATAGTATTATTTTCAGATGATTCAAAAATAGAAATTCCACAATAAAAAAAAGGTGAGTAGATTTACTCACCTTTTTTTATTTAAATAAGTTATTCATAAATTTATCCATTTCCTGTTTAATTATTGCCTCCAGTTCCCGACTATCTCCAATAAATTTACGCTGTGGTATGGTAACGTTCCGGCTACGTCCGGCTGTTGTAGTTCCTTCGTTATGTGCTTCTGCATAGGAAACATCTGAATACCACATTACTTTTGCCAATTCAGGAATATATCGTAAACTACGACCTAAATCTGCAGTATTCCCGGATAGAATTTTTCTGCTTGATCTTGCATCTTTTATACGTGGATCTAAACGACGTTTAACTTCCTTCCATTTTTGCAATCCACCATTTTGAAAACCTTCTTTTTGAAAGTTCTCAGCAAATAGATCAACTCCTTTTTTACCGATTCTTAATGGCAAGTCGTGTTGTATGAATTGTTTTATTGCATCAGAATCCTGTTTAAGTTTTACGGTGAATTTGTCCATGTTTAAAATTTATTTAAAAACTTATTAAATTGGATTTAAAATTTGTATATTTGCATCTGAAAACAGTTTTTAATTTCAGCCCTGGCCTATGGAGCCTTGGTGATGGATTAAGAACTGTTTTTATTTTATACTAGGTGTAATAGAATATATTGTTAAATCTCCGTTTATTGATTCTCTTACATTAATAAATGCCGGCTTATCAAGGATATCATATTTATAATAAATATATCGTTTTACCATTGGATTATCAACTGCAGGTTTAATTTTAACCATTTCAGCAATTTTAATAATTTCAGGTAAATACGGAATTGACATATCTTTTAAACTCTGATAAGTATGTGTATTATGAAATAAATGCTTAATAGCATCTCTGCTGAATACTAACGGATGTACCTTATTTTCTAATTTTAAAGTATAATCGTTCTTTCTTAACTCAGTTAATGCAGCCTTGGTATTTTCATCTCTTATTTGTTTTACAATAAATTTATCAACTGCAGAAGCTGTTTCTTCAGATACTTTAAAATACGGATGTTTGTTTGTAAATAGCTCACCTGTTTCATAAGGATTTCCCTCCAGTCCCCTGGCAGGTTTAATAATTTTATCAGGAACTGGTGTTACTTCTGCATCAGTTGTTTTCCAATCGCATTTACAGTTCCATAAATTGCCCGGTTGATTTTCGGTCCAGAATGGATCATTAATAGGAAGACTTATTCCAACATAACTTAAATGCAGTTCCCTGGGATTCGCTGAGCGAGTTCTCAGCCAGGTTAAGTTGGGATATAAATGCTTTTCCTGTTGAAAAGTATCAAACTGTTTGGCAGTACGTGAACGACTCACAACCGTATTGTACTCTGCAGCCTGAAACCGGTTATATTTATTAATAATTTGCCTCGCAAGCTTCGGATCAGCTGCTTTAATTTCATCAGTAACCTTATAACTCTTATATGCTGCAAAATTGGCCGTATTAAGCTTATATTGCTGCACCTTTTCCCAAAGCGGATGGTTGGTGTCAACATCTCCAAAAACGCTTTTAATGGCCTTTAAATAATTATCTGAATATAGTTTATATAAATCCGGGCTAATTAAAGCTGCATTATCAGATTTAATATTAATTATAGCACGATTAACAATTTCGGTTCTGTCTCCTGCAGCTAAACTAAAAATAGGAATTTCGTGCAGCTGGCAATTACAATCCTGCGGATGTGATCCAAAGTAAAGATTAAATATTTCGTCCTCAAGATCGCTTTTATCGAACGATAATTGCCGGATAATTTCCTCCTGAGGACTTAGACGAAAAAACTTAAAGCAGATTTATTTTGTCCTGGTGCATTAAAAGGATTTTCCTTATCAAGTTTTACATTATATGTTTCCTCCACATACTCATTGTCTAAACGATAACCTCCCTGCAGTAATATCTGATCTATTTTTGCTTTTTCACCAACCGGAATATTGGTGCGTTGCATTAAGTCGAAATAATAACCTTCAGGAATATCATAACTTAAATTGCGTAAAATTTGAATAATTTCATCATTTAAATAATCAAGTGTATCCTGGAGATCATCTGCAGTAATTTCGTCTTGAGTTTTTAAATGAGTTTCAGATTGAGAACGTGAACTTCCCTGAAGGGTTGTCATAGTTTGACCGTTAACTCCGATGGCTATTTCTTCATTAACAGCTTTACGCTTTTCATTGAAAACATTGAAGCTATCAGTTTGTTCAGAAGGCTTAACTTCTAAATCAACAGTTTTTGGAAGTATGGCATAAGCAGCTGATCCCATATTTTGCAACCAGAATTCAAGATCATCACGATGCTTTTGCGTATCAACCATAGTTTTTGCAATACGTAAAGGAATACCGAAAATTTGTTCAAACTCGTCCCAACTTGCCCAGGAATGACGTTTAAGCATGGTGAGCGGTGCAATATCTTCTAATAATCCAATAGGATCATCTAATTGAGAATACAATAAGAAATTTGGATAGTCGGTATATTTAATGCCGGTGCCAACATTATAAGCATCTTTTAAAAGTAATCCCAATTCAGGAATAACATTTCCCCTGGGTATTTCAACCAGTTTTATTATTTTACCCGGTTCCCATTTAGCCACATAAAGCATTGAATAACCGTAAAACTTTGATTCCATTGCTTTTTTTATTATGGTTCTTATTACTTTAGTTTGTAATACAGCACTCTTATCGACATCAATATTTCCAACTTTATCCTTAATAACAACTGTTCTGTTAGAAATACGCAAAATTCGATTACGTATTTGACGTTTTAGAAATATATCAACCAAAGAATCCTGATACAATTGCTGCAGCTGAATAGTAGTTGGATTAATTATTGAACGACGTAAAATCCTGGCATTTTGCCAATCATCAATTTCACGACGGTATAATGATTGATAAGTTTTAAAATAATCAACCATTATTTTGTTTACCTGTGCATCATTGGTTGTATCTGTAATTGGTGGTTGCTTAAGAGCTAAGTCTTTTTTGTTTCCAAAAGAAAAATTAAAATTGAACGCCATAGTTTTAAAAATTAGATTTATATTTTGGATTACTACCACAACTTACTGATGTGGGTACTGTTTCGGCTGTTACTACAGGAACAGGAAGTGATTTATCGCAAAACTCTCCCGTGTTTAATTTTTCAAGCCAATTCATGGCTTCTGAATATTTTTTTTCAGCAACTTCATTCATTGATCTAGGATTGCGTGTATATAATTCATATACAACAATATCTTTCAGTTTTTTAAGTACTGTTAAGCTACGATCGTCACCTTCTTTACTAAAAATTGCTTCAGTATCATAATATTTTGAAAGATAGCCTTTCATTGTTTCAATACTTTCGGCAATAACAGTATCTACTATATCACTATCATCAGCAGTAAGTTTTGTAATTAAACTAATATCTACAATTGAATTTAATTCATCGGATGTTAAAAACATATTATTTGGTTTTAAAGATGCATAATTCCTGTAATCTGTAATAATCAAGTGATTTATTGATTAATCTCTTTCTCCGGTTATAATTAATCTGAGTAGTTGACATCACACTTATTTTGCCATAAACCTTAAGTACATAATATTGCTTATTGGTTAATTTGTGTAAACTTTTAGCTTCCCATATACAGAACTGTATAGCTATAATATTCCATAACCTTTTGATAAACCTGAAGAATGAAAACTTAAGTAGTGTTATCCCCAATAAAGTGATAAAATAATTTATGTAAATAATAATTGCTATTAAAATTGGAACCTTAGTTGTTTTAGTCATAAATGTTAATGTTTTAAAATCCTTTTCTTTTTGTTTTGCCTATGATTGGTTTAAAATTACTTTCTTCAGGAAATATATTACTTTGTATTAAATTGCATGCTGAAGCTAAATTATCGGGAAAGTCATCATCTAAACCTGATCCTTTTTCAAACCCAAATAATTGTGCCAATCCATTTTCTAAATCCGGACTACCTTTTAAATGTTCAGCAATTACCAATCTCCTGTTGAATAACAAACTTGTCAAAACAGCTTCAATTTTCAACTCCTTATTAACTGTTTGGTGTTCGGGCATAGGATAACTGTAGCATTTATGTTTAGCAGCTTCCATTTGATAAATATCTCCGTAAATTTCGCCCTGGGCAGCAGTGGCATCGTAATAAAATAAAGCTGCGAGTTTATTCTTGTTTAGCTTTTTTACAAGATTAAAGTAATAATCCATTGCCTCAGTAATATGGCAGGTTCTGCAGAATACTTCAATAAGATGTAATTCGTAATCGGTTGCACCTATTAAAACCTGTGATTTGGAGTTACCCTGTGTAGTATAAGATAAATCGGCATGACCCAATAACATTTTATATTCAGAATAATCTAATGCAGGTTTATAGGTTACCCATTCAGGTTTAAATATTTTACCATAATCAACATGCTTATGCATGAATTCACGCATGAATGAATGTAAAGGCGTATTATTAAATTTCTTCTTCCAATATTCAGCTGAAGTTTTCTCCGGCCAGTTAGGTTCAAAAGAAGTTAAATCCTTAACTGCAGTTACACTTAAAATATGATATGGAGTTTTTGTTTTCTCCTCTTTTGCCTTTTTAATAAAGGTTGTAAATAAAATCTTAAGCCTGTTAGTTATGCTATTTTTATGAAAGTTGTTGTTAGCAAGTACGAAACGCATTGTTGCATTATTATCGGAATCAAAACAACCAAATACATCTTCTGTTATATATTCAATAGCTTCACGCATTAGCCTGTTATTATTAACATGCTTTTTAGTGTCAACATCATCAACAACTATATAATCAGGTCGGTTAGCACCTTCTCTGGCACCACGTGGTGAAGCTCCGAATCCGATGGCCATAAATTTAACACCATCGATAGTAGTAAAGTCTCCATTGCCCCAGTCTCCATGTGAGTATTTTGCTCCGTAGTCATTAATAAAACGTTTGTTGTATTGTAATTGTGCCTGAATTCCGGATAAAAGTTTTTTAGCTTTAATATCAGTTTCACCTAATAAAAGCATGAACTTTAACTCACCTAATACCATCAAATACATGGGTACCCCCATATCAGCATGAACTGACTTAGCTGCAGAACGATACCATTCCAGTAAAATAAATATGATCCTGTATTTTATAATTAGTTTGGCAAAAGCAATATGAAACCAGGCACATGTAACTTTAGCATATTGAGGAAAATAATACTCAAACCATTTTTTATATGATTTTTCAAGTTCCTTAACACGCTTATCCTTATCTTCTACACTTTCGTGTATTTCGCAATTTGCTACATTGGCAATGTATTGACAATGCTTTTCATAATCACGAATTAGTTTATCATAACTTTGATTAAACATTGCTATTCGGTTAATGAACGATAAATAATGAATTTTTTATGCCACTCAGTAAATATTACTGCTAACTTGGGATCATGTTTGGAGACGTAATTATCAATTTCTTTTACGACATCAATAATAACTCTTAATGATATCTTTTTATCAAGTTTATCAATGGCTGACATTACTTTTGATAAAGAATCTGCATTGATTAATGAAGGTTTGCCGTTGGCGATATTTTCAGCTTCTTCAAGTAATTTTTCTTTTAATCTGACAGGTGTTAGGCTTAATTCTTTTTTACGATCATCCCAGGACTTTTCGGCTTTATTACCTTTTTTCCATTTTGTTAATGTTTGTTCTGAAACTCCTAAATGAATAGCAATTTCACGAGCATTCATTCTACCGGTTACGTAAAGTTCCTCAGCTAACTGCTTCTTTTTAGTATTACTTAACATCTTTTTTTATACAAAAATCAAATATTTCGACCGGTTTTACAAAATACTCTGCAAGTGTTGCAGTATAGTGTGCAAGTGTTGCAGTATAATTTGTATTCGCTTTTTTATGAATGCATATTTGCACTCTCATTCATTTCATAATTTTTAAGTAATAGTTTTCCTGGGCGAATAAAATCGCTCAGGTTTTTTCAAAAAAAAGTATATGGCACTAGAATTAGATTTTATTATTAATGACGAATCTGTTAACCGCTATGGTTACAGAATTATTTCTGCCGGAATAAATACGGAAAATTTTTTAAAAAATCCAATTTGTCTATATCAGCACTCCAGTGAAAATTTAAGCATTGGCCGTTGGAAAAATTTACGTGTAGAAGGAAATGTTTTTAAAGCAACACTTGAATTTGATGAAACAGATGATTTCGCAAAAAAATTATACAATAAGTATAAAAATAAGTATATGTCTGCAGTATCACTTTCGATGCTGAGAATTACAGAAACAGATGATCCAAAATACTTATTGCCAGGTCAAAGATGCGAAACTGTATTGGAATGTGAATTATTAGAAATGAGTCTTGTTACAGTTCCTGGTAATGCAAATTCAATTAAACTTTTTAATAAGGATGGTGAAGAATGTAAATTAAATTTTATAGTAGAAAATAAAAATTCAAACCAAATTCAAACAAAAATGGCAATAACAAAAACCGTAGAAGAATTGCAAGCCGATAATGATAAATTAAAAAAACAACTGGCTGCAGATTTAATTAAAAAGCATCAGGAAAGAGGTGCTATTAATGCAGATAATGCATTATTTTTTGAAAACAGTGCAATGCTGGATTATGATGGAACCAAATTAGCCCTGGAGAAACTTCCTTCAAAAAAGGATGATACTGGTGACACTAAAAAATTAGCTGCTCAGCTGATTGAAATGCATCAGAAACGTGGAGCTATAACAGCACAGGAACTTGCTTTTTATACAAAAGCTGCAGAATCCGATTATGAAGGTACTAAAAAAATACTTGAAGCAAAAAAAGGAACTGAAGTTCTGGACAATATTGTAAGTAATTTATCTACGGATAAAACTAAACAATCTGATTCAAAAGACCGCAGTAAATGGAATTTTTCTGAATGGTATAAAAATGATCTGGACGGTTTGCAGAAGATGGAAACTGAAAAACCTGAGGATTATAAAAAGTTACAGCTGGCATACAGAGAAGACTTGAAAAAAGAAGGAACTTATATCCCCTCTGAAGATTAATCCAATTATAAGCAATCAATATTTTTAAAGTTAAAATAATTAATAAATCAAATATCAAAAAAAAATGAGTAAATTTTTTAAATCGTTTATGGGAGCAGCAGTATTATCACTGATAATTGCTTGTTTATTTGGTCCTGTTTTTGGGGCTGTATCCTTATTGGGTGGGTTTGTACCAAAATCTGCCGGTTCATTACAAATCACTTTAAACCGTGAAATCTTTGTCGGAGCATTAAAAGATGCATATGTACAAAAAGCTACATGGTTGGATGAAGCTGAAGATTTAAGTATTTTCGTTGATCAGAATCAAACACTAAAATTTGGTGAAGCTGGAGATGATCCGGAAGTTTATGTTAATAAAACAGATGATGTTGATTCTGTTGAACCTAATGAAACTCCACATGCAGTTGATTTGGATACTTATGATTCGCAGAACTACAAAATTAGAAATATAAATCTTTCAACGCTACCCTATCCTAAAATTGAATTTTATACTAATAAATCAGCTGTTGCCATTAGAAAGAAAGAAGCCCTTGCAGCTGCACATAGTTTTACACCAACTTCAGCCGGTCAATTAAAAATAATTATACCTACTACCGGTGATGTATCAAATGGTTATAGAATGTGTACAATTAATGACATTCAGAAATTAGCAGAACAAATGGATGTAGCTGTATTCCCTGATGATGGTAGAAATGTTGTACTTGAGCCAACAATGTGGTGGGAGTTAATAAAAAATAATGATATTTTAAAAGCCCAGATACAATATCAGCAAAGTGTTGGAATTATTAAACCTACACTCGTTGAATGGTACGGTATAAAAATTCATAAATATTCGCATCAGGTAGGTTATAACGCTGCTACAAATCAAAAGGCTGCCTTAGGTACAGCAATCGGTGGTGATGTTGTTAATACTGCTTTCGCATTCTGTAAGAATGAAGTATTTAGAGCCAGTGGTTTATTTGATATGACTTATTTACCATTCAGTCAAAATCCTAAAGGAAGAGCGCATGAATTTGGATTCCAACACAGGTTTAAAACCGGATTCCAACGTGATGCTCAAAAGTATTCAGCATTAATTTACAAAGCTCCTGCAGAAAACATTTAATGTATAATACTGATGTATATCAGGCTGTAAAAGCTGCACTAAAATTAAAACTGCCCCTTTTGTTTATTGATCTGCAAAAGGGACAGTTCTTAAAACCTGAAAAGGACTTACCTGTTCCGTTGCCGGCAGCATTAATTGAAATAGGCGACATAAATTGGCAAGAGTTCAGTAAAAAATCGCAAAAAGGTAATGGTATTATAAATGTAGCTCTGTATCTGAATAACGAACAAAATACATTTGATGGTGCTGAAGCTGAAACTGAATCTTTGGAAATGCTTAATCAACATAATGACATATTTAAAGCAGTGAATGGAATTGAAGGCGATAATTTTGAATATGTTGAACGTGTAAAAAGCGCAAAACCAAAGTATGGAGTTGGATACATTTGTTTTGAATCTGAATTTAAAATAACGGTTATTGATAATTATTAACATCTACCGCATAATATGGATAAAGTATTAACCTACTTAACAAGTATAACAAGACCGGCTGTAACTTCAATCAGTTCTGCAAGTGTCGGTACTGTTTTATCTGTTTCATCTTATTCAAGACCAATGATAGAAATCGTACTACAATATTCAGCATGGGGCGTGGCAATTGGAGCTGGTGTAATTGCAATAATAAATGGTTGTATAAAACTTAAAAGAGATTTAAAAAAATGAACAGGAGAGAAGTAATAATTGCGCTTAAAAAGTATTTTGATATAAGAGAACTTGTATGTCCTCATACTTATGCTGCATTCGGAGAAAGAAGCTGGCAATTTTACGATTTTATGGAGCTTCAGGTTATTTATATTTTAAGGTACGAAATCTTCCCTGAAGGAATGATAATTAATACCTATAAAAATGGTGGCCAATATTCTCAGCGTGGTAACAGGTGCAATATTTGTAGTTTGGTTAAAGAAAAAACATTAGCCGGACAAATATATCTTACAGCTCATAAAGGAATGGGAATTGATTTTGATGTTCCTGGACTAACTGCAGAACAATCACGTCAAAGAATATTTGTAAAACAAGACAAACTTCCTTGCAGAATCAGATTGGAAAAAGACGTTAACTGGGTTCATCAGGACATTTATGATGACATTAATTCAACAGCAAAAATAATTTTATTTTAATATGAGAAATTATATAATTATAGCAGTATTATCCTTATTATTCATCGGTTCTCTTTATATGTTGAAAAAAGAGTATGATGAAAAAATAAGATTTAAAGACAACTATGATACTGTTGTTAATGATGCCAATAATGCTGAAATATTGCATACCAATGAAATCAAAGCTTTTCATAAAGAAATTGACAGTTTAAGAGATGCTTCAGGAATAAGAGAAAAAACAGTAAATGTTGCTTTTCAAACTAAATACAACTATAAAGACAGTACACTTTTAATTCCAGTAATTGATACCATTCATATAAAAGATACAATTAAGATTGTCAAGAATTATCATATCTCAAAACCTTGCTACGATTTAAGTCTACAATCAATAAACGATACCATTACTGAAAATTTGCAGCTGCATGATAAGTTAACCGGTTTCCTGTATTGGGAAAGACCGCACAAATTTTTATTTATAAGATGGGGTGCTAAAAAATATTACTTAAAAATATTATCAGAATGTAACGGGATTATAATTCCCGATAAATTAATAATCACAGAATAATCATTTAAATCAATAAATCAATGAAAAAATCAATCGTTTTTATGTTAGTGATCAGTTTGTTCACTTTTACAATTTGTAAAGCACAAACCATTCCAACACCCTTAAAAAATGGCTATGAATATTATTATAACGGTGTTGCTTCAGATACAGTTGGATCAACTAAAACTACCTGGTCACATGTAATGTCTCCGGATAAGGTAGAAGTTTTATTCAGTAATCAGCAGATAAGCTTGAGTAAGTTATCAGATACTGCCAATGTAGGTGTAAAGTTCCAGGGAAAGTATTTTATTACAGATACTACATATACCGATATTCTGTCAGTAACATATTTCGGAAAAACACCAGATACTTTAATTAATTGCCCTCAGTTTACTACTAAATTAGGTTGGATTTATTACAGAACGTTGGTAAGCCGTAATGCAGGTACTATAAAAATAAATAAATACAAATCGTTCTTCAGGAAATAAAGAACATCCATTTATTAAAACTTAAAACTTAAAAATTTAAATAGTAATTAATTAACATTTAAACAAAATGACAAAAGATAAAAAATCAGCTACTGCAGATAAAAGTCTGAAAGGTGAAAAAAAACCGGTCAAGAAAGAAATTACTGAAAAAGTAACTGAAGCTGCTCCTGAAGAAATAAAGGAAATTATCCCGGAAGTTACTGAAAAAGTAACTGAAACTGTTCAGGATGAAAAAGCAGAAGTTACTGAAGAAACAACTGCAACTGCTCCGGAAGAAGTTAAAGAAATTATCCCTGAAGTTACTGAAGAAGTTACTGAAACTGTTCAGGATGAAAAAGCAGAAGTTACTGATAAAGTTACCGAATCTGATCAGGAAGGAAAAACTACAAAAACTAATTATATTGAACTTATGGATGAAACTTTATCAAAACTCGAAGAAAAAAAATTGAGAAAGAAAATGCAGCTGTATTTTGAAACCAATCCTCATGTTAATGTATTCTATTTAACTGCAGATGAAACTCCATTTTATTCAAAAGAAGATGCAAGAAAGCATCAAAAGAGTATTGGTATTGAAAAAGAAGTAATAACCATTAATCGCTAAAAAAATGAGTGGATTACCAGGAATAGATATTACAATTAAAAACGGCTTAGGTCGTGTAAATGAAACAGCTGATGCTGTTGCCGGCATGGTGGTTTCCGGAGTCGTAACGACCGGTTATCTCACATTAGGAGAAGCTGTACGATTATTTTCATTTCAAGCTTTTCTTGATCTAGGATTTATAGCTGCTAATAATGCTATTGCTTATAGTGATGTTAAAGCATTTTATGATATGGCTGGAGAAGGTGCTGAATTATGGCTTATGGTTGTTAGTGATGCTACATTACTAACTGCATTATGTGACAAAGATACCGTAGGCATATCAGCAAAAAAATTACTGGATGCTGCTGCAGGTCGTATCAGGATTTTAAGTATTAATCGTAAAGCTCCAGTTGGTTATGTCTCATTATATGCAACCGGATTAGGTGGTGTAGATGATGATTGTTTTGCTGCTATTACTAAACTTGAAGCCTTAAGATTAGTTTATGCAGCTGCATATAAACCATTCAGGGCGATAATTTGCGGTCAGGGTTTCAGAACTACTACAATTGGCGCATTGGATTTAAAAACAATGGTCAATAAAGGTGTTCAGGTTGCATTAGGTTCTTCAGCTGCAGGTGTAGTTTTGTGCGGTTTATTATTAGGCCGATATGCAGCTATACCGGTTCAAAGAAATCCGGCCAGAGTTAAAGATGGTAACATAGGAATTAGTGCTGCTTGTTTTCCTGATGGTGTTGCTGTGAATGCAGTTGAAGCCAGTTGGAATGCCATACATGATAAAGGATATTTATTTATCAGGAACTATTATGGTAAAGCAGGATTCTTTTTTACTGATGATCCTACCTGTACTGCCAATGCTAATGATTATTGTTCCTTTGCCCGTGGCCGTGTTATAGATAAAGCTTTATGCATTGCATATACAACTCTTATTGAAGAGTTAAATGACGATATTGAAGTTGATCAGGACAATGGTTATATTTCTGCCGGCATAATTGCAAGTTGGAAATCCAATGTTGAAAATGCACTTCAGCAAAACATGACCGGAGAAATTTCAGGTAGTCCTGAATGCTACATAAATCCTAAACAGAACTTTTTAAGCGCAGACAAAGTTGCTGTGTCAATCAACATAGTTCCTAAAGGATATTCTAAGAAAATTGATATTACATTAGGTTTAGTTAATCCATTTAAAACAGCATAAATATGAATTGGGATTTTAATAGTTCAGAATACAGTTGGAAAGATATTGAAGTGATTTTATTGGGTCGTTCAATATCCCGTATTTTAGAAATAAAATATAAAGGCTCACAAGAGACAAAAGAGATATATGGGAAAGGCAGTGAACCACAGGCAATAGCTAAAGGGAATAAAAAATATGAAGGTGACATTAAAATAGGTCAAAGCGAATTAGAAGCTATGATTGATAAAGTGAAAGTTATAACCGGTTCTTCTGATCCTTTGGATTTACCTCCTTTCAATATATCTGTAGCTTATGTAAAGAATGGAATGATTCGTACTGATGTTTGTATAGGTGTTGTTTTAAAAGATGTTGAAAAAGCCTTAAAACAGGGTGATACTGATATGGAAGTGTCTGTTCCTTTTAGCTGTGTAAAAATAAAATATAATACAACAAGTTAAAATTTAATATTCAGATATTATAATAATATAATATCCGCTTAACGGATAAGATGTTAAGCGGATATTTTTTTTAAAAAATCAATAAATTTCAAAATTATGAAAAATACTAAAGAAGCAAAAGAATTAACAGGTCAAGTAACAAAAGAACAAATTGAGATTTGGAAAAAGAAATATGGTCAAGTTAATGGAATTATTGTTTCAGGACATATTTGTTATTTAAAACCTGTTGACAGGAAAACATTAAGTTTTGCATCATCAGTTGGAGCAAAAGACCCCTTAAAATTTAATGAAGTTATTCTTGATAATTGTTGGCTTGGTGGATCAGAAGAAATCAAAACGGATGATACATTATTCCTTAGTGCCGGAGCTAAATTAGCAGAACTAATCGAAATCAGAGATGCTGAGATCGTAAAGTTCTAAAGGCTTCAGAGGTAAAAGAACATGATCACTATCGCATATTCAATGCCCAATTAATGTATTATATGCATATTCATGACCCTGATAGCCTTTCAGACCAAGAATGGGCAATGCGAATAAAAGAACTTGAATACATCAGAAAAAAAGAAAATCAGTAATGTCTCACGTTTTAGAATATACTTTATCGCTACAGGATAAGATGAGCGCAAAACTAAAGCAGATAGGAATAAGTTCCGATTCTGCTTTAAATAAATTTGCACATTTACAATCTCAATCCTTAGCTAACTCAAAGTTATTTAACGAAATGGGGAAAAGTGTATATACACTTCAGCAAAGATTGAATCTTTTAAAAAATGAACGTGATTTGATTCCTGAAAGTAATTTGAGAGATTTAAGAATTTACAATTCTGAAATTGAAAAGCTGACAAAAAAAATTACTAACCTTCAAAATGTTAAAACAGGTGGATTTTTCAAAAGAAATATTAGTGATGCATTAAGTATGATCCCTGGAGCCGGATTGTTGACAAATCCGTTAGTTATTGCAGGTACTATTGCTGCAGGTGCTTTTCGTGAAGGTTTTAGATCAGATATGCAAAGTGTTGCTTTTGAAACTTTACTGGGTAGTAAAGCTAAAGGTGATAAAATGTTCGGAGATATCAGGCAGTTTGCTGCAATAACTCCTTATGAAACACTTCCGTTAGCTGATAATGCAAAAATGATGTTAGGTTTTGGAATTGCCCAGGATAAAATAATGCCTAATTTAAAAATGTTAGGTGATATCGCAATGGGTGATGCTAATAAAATGAATTCATTAACTCTTGCTTTTTCTCAATCATCTTCTGCAGGTAAATTGAATGGTCAGGATTTATTGCAAATGATAAATGCCGGGTTTAATCCACTTCAGATAATTTCTGAAAAAACAGGTAAATCAATGGGCTTTCTTAGAAAAGAAATGGAGAAAGGACATATATCTGTTAAAATGGTTCAATCAGCTTTTGAAAGTGCAACAGGTCCAGGTGGAAGATTTTATCAAATGACTGAGAAAATGGGAAATAGTCCAATGGGTAAGTGGAGTACATTCATTGATAATTTAAAACAAAGCTTGCTTAAAATTTATGATATCATAAGTCCTCTTGTTATTCCGGCATTAAATTTAATGAATAATTTCCTTGAATGGTTAATGAATACTATCGTTAAAGTTAATACAGGATTAACTTGGTTATGGACTAAAATTAAAGAAGGAAATCCAATTATTTTAATAATTACAGTTTTAGTAGGTAGCTTAACTGCAGCAATGATATTAATGAATGCATGGATTTGGGCAGTAAATACTGCAACAAAAATTTGGGCTGCAGCACAAATGTTTTTAAATGCAACAATGTATGCAAATCCTATTACATGGATAATTGCCGGTATAATTGCTTTGATAGCTATTATTGCCTATGTAGTTTATAAAACAGATGGTTGGGGGAAACAGTGGGAATCAATTGTAAATTTTATGAAATATACTTTCCTGGCTTATGTTGAAAAAATAAAATTTGCTTGGAATGTAATGGTTAATGGTATAATGTGGGGTCTTGACCTAATAAAATTAGGATGGTACAAATTTAAAGAAGCCATTGGATTAGGAGATTCATCAGAGAATAAAAATGCTATAGCAAAGATTAATGCTGATATGAAAGCACGTCAGCAGGCAGTGGTTGATGGAGCTAAAAAGGTATTTGAATATGAGCAAAAAGCTAAAGATTCTTTAAAGTGGGAATTATCATGGAATAACTCAAGAAAATTAAGTGATGTTACTGATAAGCTTAAAGAGAAAATAGGTATTTCCACTCCGGATAAAAGTGCATCTAAAGTTGGAACCGGTGGATCCAGTTCGATGGATGTTTCTGATAATATCACTTCAGGCGGTTCAAAGCCGACTAATATAACCATCCATCTAGGAAAATTAATGGATTCAGTGAATATTCATTCTCAGAACCTTAAAGAAGGTACTCAGGATATGGAAAAAATAGTTGTGGAAACATTATTAAGAGTTTTAAACAGCGGTAACGCAATAGCAGGAAGATAATGGTAGTATTTGAATTAAGTAAAATATTAGGGATGGCCAGGGGAACTATCGGTTTGCCTTTTCCACAGGTTCTGAAAGATGAATCACATGGAATGGTGGCCAACGAGTTTCCTGAAAATATTACTTACGTTAACAAATATGAAAAGCAAAGTAAACGTGGTAAACCCTTATATAAACAAAATGCACTCGGCGTATGGTATTTTATGCCGGTTTATCTTAATGGGATTGAATTCCCAAATGCATATATAAATATTTCTACTCAAAAGACTTTAGTAGAAACTCCAATGACATCAGTAGAAGGAACTGTTAAGGAAATAATAAATAATCAGGATTATAATATCAAGTTAATTTTTACAGCAATTAATTATGATGGGACTTATCCTGAAGAATGGCTTTATACAGTTAAAAATTTATATAATAAGAAAGAAATTTTAACACTTGATTGTGCAGTATCAGATGCATTTATTCAGCCTAAAGAAAACTGCATTATAGTTGGTATGCCTGAATTAGCTAATATGCAAGGGATAGAAAATGCACAAACTTTTGAACTTACATTGAAAAGTGATTTTTATTTAGAACTGGAGGTAATATAATGGCATTTTGGTTAAATAGCGAAATAATCATCAATGATAAAATAAGGATGCGAAGCGTGAATAACGTAAAGATTAAGCATTCGGTTTTTACATTAGGTGATACTGCTATTGTTAAATTGCCATTAACTGCTTACGAAAGAATTTCAAATGATAAACTGCAGCAGGTTACTTTATCAGAAAAAATTAAGGCAGGTCAAAGTATTGTTATTAAATTAGGTTATAACGGTGAATTGGTTCAGGAGTTTGTTGGATTCGTTAACCGTGTTAATTTAAAAGCACCACTGGAGCTTGAGTGTGAAGACTGGATTTATCCATTAAAATCTATTAATGTCACAAAATCGTGGGGAAAAGCCAGTATTAATGAAATATTGAAGTATTTAGCTGAGCTATGTAAATTCACTTTAAGCAAGGATATCCCGGAAATATCAGTTATAAATTTTGTTGCCCATAATAAAACAGCTTTATGGGTTCTGCAGGAGCTTAAAGATAAATACGGTCTGACAATTTATTTTAACCAGGATAATACATTATATGCCGGATTAGCTTATACCAAAAATGTTGGCAAAACTGTAAAGCTTGTTAATGGCCGTAATGTGATAAAAGCTGATGACCTGAAGTGGCAAAATAAAGAAGATGTAAAGCTTAAAATTAAAGCAATTAGTATGGACAGAGATGGTAGTAAAATTGAAGCAACCATTGGTGACAGTTCAGGGGAAATCAGAACGCTTTATTTTTATGATGTGCATGATAAATCACAGCTTGAGAAATTGGCCAGGACTGAAATTGACAGGTATAAATATGACGGATACAGAGGAACTATTAATTGTTTTCTTAAACCATATTCCGAACCCGGGATGGCAGCTGAATTAACAGACCCATTATTTCCTGTTCGTGGTGGCCGGTATTTTATTGAAAGTACTGAGGTGGATTTTGGGATGAGTGGTGGACGTAGAAAATTAACCATAGGAATTAAACTGAATTAATATGAGTAAAGATATTGAAGAATTAAGGAAATTACTTAAGAAATTCGGTGAAAATGAAATCATTTTTCCAGCTACAATTATTGCTGTTAATGATACTGAAGATATATGTGATATCTCAGCTGAAGGAGAATTTACTGATGTAAAATTGAGATCGATTATAGATGCTAATGGTAATCGTATTGTTGTTTACCCAAAAATAGGCAGTAAGGTGACTTGTGGGAGGATATCTGCTTCAAATAATATCTATATACTAAAAGTAGGTGAAATTGATAAAATACGCATTAAAATTGATAATATAGATATCGTTGTAAATAGTAATGAAATAATATTTAATAAAGGAAATAATAAAGGTTTAGTCATTGCTCCTTCATTGGTAAAACGTTTAAATAATATTGAAAAGGCTTTTAATAATTATTTAAAAAAATACAATACTCATACTCATCAGGTGAGTACAACTGGCAATCAAAATGCTCAAACCGGAACTGCAGCAGCTCCTTCTTCCGGAGGTGATGCAATTGAAGAAACTAAACTAAGCGATATCGAAAACACTAAAATCAAACACTAATGCCACAAGATATATTATTAGACGATAGCGGAGATTTAGCCTGTGTAGACGGTGATTTTGTAATTGGTGAAAGCACATTGCAACATCAGAAACTACTACTAATAACTCAAAAAGGAGAATGGAAAGAAAATCCAAAATGTGGTATAGGGATTGAGAATTATTTAAATGATGATGATACGAATGATATGCTGAATGAGATTAATGATCAGTTTGAAAAGGATGGCATGCATGTTACTTCAGTAAATTATATAAATCAACAACTGCAAGTTGACGCTAATTATGAGTAAAATAATAGTATTAAACGGACAATCATTATTTGATATAGCACTTCAGCAATACGGAACTGTTGATAGTGTTTTTCGTCTTGCTGAAGAGAATAATATTGACAATATTACTGATGATTTAATACCCGGTACTGAATTAATAATTAATGAAAATTATAAGTCTAAAACGTTTGAAAATGAAATTTTAAAAGAAAGTAATTTAAAATATGTAACTGTTAGTTCCGGCCAAAATTTATTCGATTTATCGCTTCAGGAATATGGTTCAACAGAAGGTGTTGCTCAGCTTGCTAAAGATAATGGAATTAATTCTATTACTGATTCAATAAATGAGGGAACTCAATTAATAATTGACAGAAACAAAATTATTAATGCTAATGTGGTAAACGACTTAAAAAACAAAAATGCAATAGTTGCATCAAGAATAAAAGAAACTCAGGAGGTTAATTCAGGCATAGGCTACTGGGCTATAGGTATAGATTTTATTGTAAGTTAAAAAAAAGATATGGCACGATCGGTTATTGAAATAAAAAATATTATTATAACAGCTAAGAATAATGAAGCTTCACTTGCAGTGTATGTATCACCTTCAGCAACAGCTTTATTTAATTTATGGGCATATATTGTCGCTTTAGCTATATGGACACTCGAAGTAATATTCGATAACCATAAAACTGAGATCAACACAAAAATTGAAAATCTTATTCCTGGTACCTTAAGATGGTATCATGCTATGTGTTTATTATTTCAATATGGTGATCAATTATCCTGGGTAAATGGTAAGTTTATTTACCAAGTTCCTGATGCCGGGAAAATGATAGTAAAGCGTGTAGCCATAAGAGAAGTTGCAGGTCAATTAAGAATTAAAGTTTGTAAGGAAGCTGCCGGTGTTCCTGTTGCTCTGACTAATCAGGAACTGATATCATTTAAATCATATATGTCACAGGTGAAGTTTGCCGGTACTAATATGAATATCATTTCGTACAATGCCTGCTCAGCTAAGTTTACGCTTAATTTAGTATTTGACCCTCTTGTATTAACTGCTGCCGGAGCAAACATAAGCGATGGTATTGAAGTGGTTAAAATAGCACTTGAAAACTATTTGAAAGCAATCGTTTACGGTGGCGTGATTAACAGAACTAAACTGATTGATGCCATCCAAAATGTTCCTGGTGTAGTTGATGTGTATATTGCAGATTTTAAAGTAAAAGAAGCTGCAGCTGCAGTATGGTCAACTATTACTGATCAGAATTATGAATCAATAGCCGGCTACTATCAATTGGATACACTTACCCTTAATTCTTCTGCAAATGTTTAATGTTGATTTAGACATATTGATAAGGCAAAACATAGCAAGCTGTCTCAACAAAGACAGGTTTTTTGCTATGTTGAAGTGTTTTATTACACCCATAAAGGTATTATATGCCGATTTTCAGAATTTCAGAATTGATGCTAATAAACGATTAGACTATACAGGCCAGGTGATTTATCTTGAGAAACTTTTGAATGATAAATATGCTGTTAATACAATTTTTATTGAGGATGTGGCGGATGTGGAATATACATATATTTCAACCAAAGCTGAAGGATATCCTCTTTATTTATCAAATTTAGCCGAAAATGCTGATGCTGTTTATTTATCAAATGCTGCTGAGCTCGTAGTTCAATATCATTTTATTGTTAAAATTCCTTTGGCACTTTATAATAATTTAGGTGCTGCCGGTTTAGACAGAATGAGAGCCTTAATTAATCAATACAGAATAGCCGGAAAACAATTTTTAATACAAAGTATATAATGAATAAACTTATAACAACAGATAACGGTAAATTACCGATTGTATTGGACGATTTCAGATTCTTAGATACTGCAGTTCGTGATGCATTTAAAGGCTTAGTTTCTGCATTTGGAATAGCAGCTACAGATTCATTTAAAATTAGCGGATGTGTAGTAACTATTGTAGGAACTACTTACAACTGGACTGAAGGATATCTGTGCCTCGGAGGTGAAATCTTATTCGTACCGGCAGGTTCTGTTGTAACTCCTGCAGTGTGGCCAGCCGGCGAATTTCTTGAATGGATAGTCGATATTAATTATGATATCGCAGGCAATAAATTGTTTTATGATGCAAGTTCTCATGATACTTATCAAATTAGAACTGCTAAATTAGCTTTCGGAGCGGTTGTACAAGATTTGCTTGGTAATTACATCTATATGCCACACAATGCCGAATATATACAAACTAAGATTTTAAAATTATTAAGTAGTACTGAAATTTTAGCAGCTATTGATACAGCCGATTTATTTGACAAGTTGAGAGTATCAGAAGAAGATTGGGTTGATGTAGCAGTGTTTTTAAATGACTGGACACAGCATGGTGCTCCTAACGAAAATGCAGGGTATAAAAAAGATGTTTTTGGCATGGTGCATTTTAGAGGAGCGATTGATAAAGGGGCATCGAATACAAATCATTTATTCACTTTGCCTGCTAAATACAGACCCAGTAAGACCAGATATTTACCAAACTTACAAATATTGAACGATGGTACTGTGTGGTCAGTAGGATTGCCGGCAATTGTTTATTTAGACGGTATGAGTTATAAATTATAATTAATAAAATGGCAGCTTCAGATGTATTGAAAACTTTTTTTGAAACAGGTAAACGTCCTACTCAGGATCAGTTTTATCAGTTGATTGATTTTATTGATAGAAAGAGATCGCAGATTTTTACTATTGAGGAAGGTCAAACAGAATTTGTAATTGCTGATTTTGATATTACAGAAGATTTTTATCAGGCTACAATCGCCGGGGTAGATGTTTCGGCATACTGCAACTTAGTAAATAATATAGTGACATTTGATGCAGCCCAGGAATATGTATGGCAAAAAATCAAATTCATAAATATAAAATAAAAACATGAAAAAAATCACAAATCTATTAGTATTATTATTACTGATATTAAGCGCAAATGCGCAATCTCCACAAAGTATCATAAAAATGCCGAAGGATACTTCTCGGTTTAACATGATTATGCCTGTTAATAGTTTAGTTCGCTGGACAGATACAACTATCGCAGGTTATAAAAACCTGTATTCAACCATGCGAATTGCTCAGGCAAACGAGAGTATAAGAACTTTATTAAATGAGAATAAAGTCAAAATAGTGGGAAGTAAAGATAGTATAACAGAATATGTAACTCCTAAAATGCTGACTGATAGTTCGGCGTTATTTATAAGAAGTGATAATTCAATTTTTAGTTGGAATTACGGCAGCAACTCTACTGCAATACAATCAAATTTTATAGGTTATCAGGCAGGGTTTCTAACAACAAACTCAAATCACTCTAATTTTATAGGTGTTTCGGCAGGATATCAGGCCTCTAGCGCTTATGACGCTAATTTTTTAGGAGTCGGGGCAGGGTATCAGGCAACAAGTTCATATATATCTAATTTCTTTGGACCGAATTCAGGGCGTGAAGCTACAAGTGCATATGAGTCTAATTTCTTTGGTAATGGCGCAGGGTATCAGGCAACAAACTCAAGCAATTCTAATTTCTTTGGTAAAAATGCAGGAAGAGTTGCAACATCTTCTGGTAATTCAAATTTTATAGGTTATCAGGCAGGGTATGGAGCAAGTTCATCAGGTGGTTCTAACTTCATTGGTTATTCAGCAGGGTACGGTGCAAAATCAGTAATGGCTTCTAACTTCATTGGTTATTCGGCAGGAGAGAATGATACGAGTGCTTCTTATTGTAATATATTTGGATATAAAGCAGGCAAATGGTTTTCGGGCAATAAAATAGGTTCGAATAACATAATAATAGGTAGTTATATATCACTTCCAAACGGAGCTAACAATTCTATGAATTTAGGTGGAGTGTTATTTGCAACGGGACTTTATTCTGTGTTTTCAGGAAATCCATCTATAACACCCACATCATCTGGGAAAGTTGGAATTGGTGTAGTTGCACCATCTGAAAGATTTGAAGTTAATGGAAATATAAAATGCGATACCATTAAAGCAAATGTTGTATCTGGTATAACGCAGGTGGATACATCAGGGTTGTATCACTTAAATCGATCAGCTTTAGATTTAGTATTGGGAGCGAATACAGGAGATACAGTAGGACATGGATTGCTTAATAGTTTAATCAGTTTAAAACTAAACGCTACTGATACAGGAGATATGTTATTACCTTATTTAAAAAAGGCAAATTCGATCACAGAGTCATCTACGAATACTTTTTCAAATAAAAGAATAACCAAAAGAATCTACCAAAATATTATGTCCAATTTAATTGTCCCTGATAAATCACAATATGATGAATATGTAATAACCGCACAAAATCAAGGCATCGAAATAAGAAACTCAGGAACAAGTCAAAACGAGGGAGATGAAATAGTTATAAATTTATTTTTCACAGCCGGTTCTTATACAATAACATGGGGTACTATGTATAAAGAATATTCCGGATTTTCATTACCTATAACTGGTTATAATAAAAGGTATATAATGAAATTCAGATGGGATTCAGTTTTTAATATTTGGAATTTTATTAATCTCACAATACAAGATGCTCCATTAGCCTATGTGTCTCAACTTCCTGATACTACAAGTTTGTATCATTCAAATAGAACAGCATTAAATTTAGTTTCTGGTACAAACACCGGAGACACCGCAGGGCATGGAGTTTTAAACGGTTTAATAAATACAAAAATAGCTGCAGTAAATAAAGATTCTACATTAACAGGAGATGGCAATGGAACGGTTCTTCATGTAGTTAATCAGTTTTGGACGCCTATAGAAGGAAGCCCAACGAAAACAACCAAGACAACATTTACATGTACCGGTGATTATTCGTATTACATTGCAAAGGGATTGATCGTTAAATGGAAAGAAAGTTCAACTGTGCGCTGTGGCATGGTTGACAGGCCAGCTAGTTGGGATGGCACATATACAACTGTAACAATAGTTGGAGATACTATAGTTGCAGCCGGATTTGATGCTAATTCAGTTTATTATTGCAAACAAAGCTATACAAAAATAGATTATGCAATTGCCGGAACAATAGGTGCAACAGCAACAGACTGCTCACGTGCTTACTATGCAAATGAACCGATGAGAATACTTGGTTGTGATATGCAAGTGGGAACTGTTGCTTCGACTTCAGGAACTACGAATGTAAACTTAGTGAATGGTACAGGAACTGTTACAATAGTTTCTCCTTCTTTAGCGTATAACGTTGCAACTACGACTACAACTAAAACGGCCAACCCAAATCTATCTCTTGCGCTAAATGATAGATTGCAATTAAATATTATTGCAGTAACTACTACAACATTTCCTGTTGATTTATATGTTCAATTGTTTTTATTTCCTACACGTCTTTTATACTTAAAATAATATGAAAAAATTAATAATACTTATCGTTTTCCTAATATCAGGAAATTTATTATTTGCGCAATTTGGGCAAATAATAGGATCCGGCTCAGCAACAACTAAATTACTGTTACATTTGAACGGGAACTCAAGGGATACGTCAGGGAATAATAATAATTGTACTGATGTTAATATAACTTATTCTATAAGTACCGGTAAATTTGCACAGGGTGCTAGTATGACGACCGGATATATTACAAAAACAAATAATAATTTAGCGATTGACGGTGGAAGTTGTACTTTATCACTTTGGATTAAAAGAGTTAATTTAATTCAAAGTGGAAAATACGGAGGTCTGATAGATCTAAATTCTAATGTATCGAAAGTTGGTTATACAATTGGTGTTGACAATACGGCAGGCGTAATTTCTATTTATTTTGACCGTGTAAAAATAGGGGTCGCAGATCAATCGATCGCTTATACTTACAATATATCTACTACAAATTTTGATAATTTAATTCTGACTTACAATTCAATATCAACAACATTATCTGGCTATTTAAATGGGATGAAAATAGGTGAAAGAACAGCTTCAGGAACCGGTGTAAGTGGAAATTCAGGAATTACAATTGGAGACTATTACGGAGGAGGTGGCACATATAAATTTAACGGTTATATTGATGAGGTAATTATAGACAATGTAGCTTGGAACGCTGAATTTGTAAAAAAATATTATGAATATACGAAAGGTCTATTCTGATTACAAATAATAATTAATAACAAACAAATCAAAATTAAAATGAAAAAAGTAAACAATGTATTTATGTACACTTTAGGAGCCTTAATAGTTATCGGCTTCTTTGTAGCTTTAGTTTATATGTCAGCTAATAACGCAGACGGTAAATATACTAATTCAATTATGGATATGGTGGCCACCATTAAAATGACATTAGTTTTAATCGTAGGGTACTATTGGGGGAGTTCAAAGAGCTCAGCTGATAAAACAGAGATGCTAAACAAAGGGTAATTTATACCCCTACTTTATACCGGAGACTACCAATCTCCGGTATAATAAAGGTGAAGACGCACCAAGCAGAGGCAATGCCTTTAGGTGCGTCTTCACCTTTTTATTTATGCAAGAATTAAAGTGGTAGGCTGCAAAAATACAAATATTTTAATAAATCTAACAACACAAATGAATCAAATTAAAAAACAAATGAAACCGCCTCTTACCTACTACGGAGGCAAACAATTAATGCTAAAGAATTTATTACCTATTCTTCCGGCACATCGAATTTATAATGAGCCGTTTTTTGGCGGTGGTGCTTTATTCTTTGCAAAAGAGCCAGCTGCTATCGAATTCATTAACGATGTATCCGGAGAGGTAGTTAACTTTTACCGGGTAATAAAACGAGAATTTGAAGCCCTGAAGGATGAAGTGGATTGTACGCTACACTCAGAATTTCAACACAAACAAGCTAAGGACATTTATCTGAACCATACTGATCCTGATAAAGTCATGCGAGCCTGGGCAGTTTATGTTCTCAGTCATCAATCAATGTTTGCAGTATTAGGAGGCAGTTGGAAGCTGTCAAAAGACAGAAATACTGCAAGGCAATGGCAGACTAAAAAGGAAATGTTTAACGAGGTTTATGTAAAAAGACTTGAATCAACATCTATATTTTGCAGGGATGCAATTAGAGTGATTAAAGCAGCTGATAGTGCTGATACGTTCCATTATGTTGACCCACCTTATATAAATACCGATTGTGGCCATTATGAGGGCTACACTGAGCAGGATTATGAAAAGTTGTTGGATTGCCTGTCTGAGGTAAAAGGAGCGTTTTTATTAAGCTCTTTCCCCACTGAGATATTAAACAAATATACAAAGAAGAATAAGTGGATTCAATTTGAACTTAATATGTCACAATCTTCAGGCTTTGGTAAGAGAAAGACTGAAGTATTGACAATGAACTATAGCCCCACAGAGGAGCAACTAAAGGAGGCATTTATATTATAGAAGAAAGAGGGCTGCATCAATTAAGTTGCAGCCCTCTTTAATTGGTATTTAAATATTATTTAAATTTGCAGCAGCTGGACGATTGGTTTTAAATTTTGGGTCGAATGGTTTTGCGGGTTATATATTTATGCCCTAACGGGCAATTGAATTTATTTAAATAAATCCTTAAATTAATAACATTGACTTACGGGATTGTCCCGATAGGGACATGATAAAGTTTAACCGAACAATAATAATTTGTAATTTCAAATAAATACAGCTAAACTGTTCATTTATTGAGAAAAATGCTTTCAATTTTTTTCTTTAGCTTGAAATTTAATTTAAATTTGTTCTCAAATCAATTTTATTAAAATGAAAAAAAGATATATTTTGGCTTTTGTGTTATTGACTGTTAATGCAATCAATAGTTTTGCCCAGGAAAACAATGTCGTTAAAGATAATAAAGATGCAAGAATGGAATGGTGGCGCGAAGCCCGTTTTGGCATGTTTATACACTGGGGATTGTATTCTATTCCTGCCGGACAATGGGGCGAAGAAAAAAACCATGCTGAATGGGTCAGGGAAACAGCCCATATACCCGTAACTGAATATGAAAAACTCCTGAAACAGTTCAATCCTGTGCAGTTTAATGCTGAGCAATGGGTAAAATATGCCAAGGATGCAGGAATAAAATATATCGTATTAACCTCCAAACACCACGACGGATTTTGCCTCTTCGATTCAAAATATACCGATTTTGATGTGATGAGCACGCCTTTTAAAAGGGATATTTTAAAAGAACTGGCCGATGCCTGCAGAAAATACGGATTAAAAATCTGCTGGTATCATTCCATCATGGATTGGCATCATCCGGATTACCTGCCCCGCCGCGAATGGGAAAAAGATATAAGACCAATTAATGGTGCTGATTTTAACCGCTATTTTGCATACCTTAAAAATGAATTAACTGAAATCCTCACCAATTATGGTGATATCAGTGTAATTTGGTTTGACGGTGAATGGGAATCTACCTGGAATCATCAATATGCCACTGAACTTTATAATTATTTGAGAAAACTAAAACCTGACCTTATCATCAACAACCGTATCGACAGTTATCGTGCCGGCATGGCAGGTTTCAGCACCAATCCTGATGCTTTGGGAGATTATGGCACACCCGAACAGGAAATTCCTGAGAACGGTTTGCCCGGTGTGGATTGGGAAACCTGCATGACCATGAACGACCACTGGGGCTTTAATCAGTTTGACCATAACTGGAAATCAACAAAAACACTGATAGAAAACCTGGTGGATGTTGCCTCCAAGGGAGGGAATTATCTCCTGAATGTTGGACCAACTGCCATGGGTGTATTGCCGCCCGAAAGCATAGAAAGACTGGAAAACATAGGAAAATGGATGAAAGTGAACGGAGCATCCGTTTATGGCACTAAGGCAAGTCCTTTTAAATCTCTTAGTTGGGGCAAGTGCACTCAAAAAGAAACAGCAAACGGAACAATTTTATATTTTCATCTTTTTGATTGGCCGAAAAATAAGAAAATAGTGCTGGATAATCTGCTGAATGAGCCGTTAAAAGCTAATTTACTCGCTGATTTACAAAAGAAATCCCTTCCGATAAAGAAAACAGGTATAAAACTGGAAATATCCCTGCCTGAAAAAGCCACTGATGAAGTAAATTCAGTAGTAGTTCTCGAAATTAAAGGCAAAGCTCAGGTAATTGATGCTCCTGAATTTAATTATACCTACGATGAAAGCAAGGATATGTTGTCCGTTAGTTTAAAATCAAAAATTGATAATGATAAACTGAGCATACATTATACCACAGATGGCACAACGCCAAAGATAGTATCTCCTGTTTTTACATCCTCATTAATCCTGAAAAAGCAAAATACTTTTAAAGCTGCAGCTTTTTACAATAAGATTAAGTTTGGGAAAACCACCAGTATAAAAATACCTTTGTCTTATGGCATTACACCAACATTAAAACCGGATGCTTCCAAAAAATATTATGCCAGAGGCGCTGCAAGTCTTTGCGATGGCAATTATGGAACTAAAAACTACAATGACAACAATTGGCTGGGCTTTGAAGGCGATAATTTTAATGCTGTTATTGATCTGGGCAAAGCATGCATGATAAAACATACAGAATTGCACTATCTGCTGGATTCCAGAGCATGGATATTTGAGCCGACTTACATCACTGTGGAGGTTTCAACAGATGGAAAGAACTTTAACAAGATAAGCAGTTTTAAAACAGATACTGTAAACTGGAAATCAGGCAAAGCTGCAGCGGTTTTTGCCAAAGATTTTAAAGCTATGATGGTAAGGTATGTCAGATTTACAGCCGGCAACAGGGGCGTTTGTCCGGCAGGTCATCAGGGTGCCGGAGGTAAATCCTGGATTTTTATCAGCGAAGTGGTAGTTGATTAAGTTGGGTATTGGGTATTAAGTTATTAAGTGGAAAGCGACAAGTGAAAAATGAAAAATATATTTAAGTTACAACTGATACTGATTATTTTACTTTTTTTGATTTTAATTCCGGCAATAAATTCTCTTTACGGACAATCATCCATTTACCATACTGATTGGATAGATCTGAATAAAAATGGCAAGAAGGATGTATATGAAGATCCGGCCCAGCCCATAGATAAAAGAATAAAGAACCTGCTCAGCCAGATGACGGTTGAGGAAAAAAGCTGTCAGTTATATACTCTGTATGGTCTGGGTGCCTGGTTAAAAGATTCATTGCCCACAGATAACTGGAAAAATGAAGTCTGGAAAGATGGTGTGGCCAATATTGATGAACACATCAACGGAGCCCGCCCACCGCGAATGAAAACACTGGAAGTCCCCTATTCCAGTCATGCCAGGGCACGCAATGAAGTACAACGCTTTTTCATCGAGCAATGCAGGCTGGGTATTCCTGCTGATTTCAGCAACGAAGGAATAAGAGGACTTTGTCATACCAAAGCAACGTTTTTTCCCTGTCAGCTAGGGCAGGGAAGCAGCTGGGACAAAGAACTTATTTACAGCATCGGTAAATGCGAAGCTGAGGAAGCCCTGGCTTTGGGCTATACCAATATCTATTCGCCCATACTGGATGTTGCCCGCGACCCACGCTGGGGCAGAACCGAAGAATGCTACGGCGAAGATCCCTTCCTTGTCGGAACGCTTGGAAAGAAAATGGTAAAGGGACTTCAGGACAATGGCGTTATTTCCACAGCCAAGCATTTTGCCGTTTACAGTGTACCGGCAGGCGGACGTGACGGCGCCTGCAGAACAGCACCATCGGTAACTGCCCAGGAATTCCGTGCCATCTATCTCGAGCCATGGCGCATGGCAGTGCAGGAAGCCGGTATGCTGGGCTTAATGGTTTCCTATAACGAATACAATGGTGTACCAAGCTGTGCCAATAAGCATTTATTGACCAATATACTGCGTAAGGAATGGGGATTTAAAGGCTATAACATTACTGATTCTGATGCTCTGGAATACTTATATACCTTTCATTTTGTAGCTCCTGATTATGCCACAGCAATAGAAATGGCTATGAAAGCCGGTGTAAATGTCCGTACCAATTTTATGGATCCCAAACCTTATCTTGAAAATCTCAGGTATGACATTAATACCGGACGTATTCCCATGGCTGTTATTGATGAAAGGGTTGCAGATGTGCTGAGGGTTAAGTTTAAACTGGGCTTATTTGATAAACCCTATGTTGCAGCGCCACTGAAAGCCGACAGCATAGTACATTCCCCGGCCCATCAGGCATTGGCCATGCAGGCTGCAGATGAATCCATCGTATTATTAAAGAATGCAGGGAATTTTTTACCGCTTTCGAAAAACATTAAACGCATTGCCGTAATTGGGCCTAATGCCGATGAAAAACAAAGCCTGCGTTCACGCTACGGACCTGCCAATGCACCGGTGATTAGCGTGCTGGAAGGCATCAGAAACTTATTGCCCGAAGCAAGTATCAGTTATTGTAAAGGCACAGAGATAAGGGATGCACGCTTCCCTAACAGTGATCTTTATAAAACGGCTTTAAGTAACTTAGAAGCGGCAGCAATTGACAGTGCTGTACAAATGGCTAAGCAAAGTGATGTTGTGATAATGGTTTTGGGGGATGATTTGAAGACAGTGGGTGAGAACTTCAGCCGCATGAGCCTGGAACTGAGCGGAAGACAGCAGGAATTGCTTGAAGCCGTTTACCGCGTGAATAAATCGCTGATACTGGTATTACTCAATGGCCGTCCTGTTACGCTAAACTGGGCAAACGACAGCCTGCCCGCCATTATTGAAGCCTGGTATCCGGGTGAATTCTGCGGAAGTGCTGTTGCGAAAACCATATTTGGCGATATCAATCCCAGTGGTAAACTGCCCATAACTTTCCCAAGGCATGTCGGGCAAATACCCTATGCCTTCCCCTTTAAAGTGCAATCCCGTGGTGTTGGCGGTGCTGATGTTGCCGGAGCGCTTTTTCCCTTTGGCTATGGATTGAGTTATACTAAGTTTTCATACAGCAATATAACAGTTGAGCAAAGATTGGGAGATGATAGTTTGCAAATTGAGGTAAGCTTCAATATTACAAATACCGGAAGCAGAAAAGGAACAGAGATTGTACAGCTTTACCTGCATCAGATGATAAGCAGTGTTAGCAATTACGAAAAAGTACTGCGCGGATTTGAAAGGATAGAAATGGAACCGGCACAGACAAAAACCCTTCATTTTTACCTCCATGTTCAGGATTTTGGATTATGGAATAATCTGGAGGAGTTTCATATTGAAAAAGGCAAGTATAAACTGTTTATAGGGAGTTCATCTGAAGATATCAGGCTGGAGACGGATATCGAGATTTGGTAATTGGTTATTGGTTATTAAGTTATTAGGTTATTAAGTGGCAAGCGATAAGTGATAAGTGATATAATAGCACACACACAGATTATACTGATTTACGCAGACCCGGTATTAAGTACTCTAACTTTAAGTATTCTAAGTACTCTTTTTACCACTAAGGCACTAAGATAAACTAAGAAGATTGGGTGATTTAAATGATGCAATGATTTGATATGCAACTTAAATTGGCAAATGTTAGAAAATTGAGATTCCCTCTCAGGTATCATAACCTCAGCTCTCTATCTCTCCTTATGCGTTTCCCATGTTATATCCATTTCTTGTTTTTTAGTTAACATTAATTTAAAATAAAAAGTAAATATTTTAAAATAATCCAATTTTAATGCAACCAAAGTACTATTTTTGGAGTCTTTATTATAGTTCTTAAACTTTATAAATTATCCGGATTTCATTTACTTTATCATTTAAATTATGAAAAAACTAACTTCTTCTATTTGGCTGTTTATTATCAGTATAATAATGCTTGCAAACACGATAGTATATGCAAAAACTCCACCTCCACCACCAGTAAATGATGAATGTCCGGGTGCAATATTAATTACACCTACTCCTGCAAATTCTTATACAATTTATTATGATAATTTAAATTCATCGGTATCAACAGGAGTTCCTTTACCACAATGTGCATCGCCTTTGGGTGGTGACGTATGGTTTGCCGTAATTGTACCTGCAAGCGGCCATCTTATTTTTGATTCAAAAGCAGGCACAATGACAGATGGAGGAATGGCCATTTATTCAGGTAGTTGTAATAATTTATTTTTTATTGCCTGTAATGATAATAAGTCAGCAACAACCTATGGATATCCGGATGCTGCTATGCCACAAATAGATAAATGCGGATTAAATCTTAATGATACGATATTTATCCGGTTTTGGGGGAAAGGTGTTTCAAATTTTGGAACATTTCTATTATCAGTTATTGCTGCACCATTGCAGGCTCCCTGTACCAATCCGGGTTTCGAAAACGGCTATAACGGATGGTTTGCCACCTTAGGTCAGCAGTATGACGGAGCTGTTGGAGCAGCAACACCGGTATATTTTCCCATTTTGTTTAACAATACTGCAGATGCTAATTTTGAATTAGTAACATCCGGAATTGATGCTTATGGCGGATTTCCTAAAGTATACAGCGGTTTAAAATCAGTTAAAATCGGTGAAACTTCACTTGCTCAAACCTATGATGCTGCTTCAATTGAACAAACATTTACCGTTGGGCCCATGAATACTATGTTTGTTTATCATTATGCAGTAGTGCTGCAATCAGGAGGGCATCCTACTTACCAACAACCTTTTTTTAAGGTTGAATTGTTTGATGCCAATGGTAATTCAGATAGCTGTGGTTTAAATACCCTGGCAATGCCAAATTCAACACTTATTCAATCATCATCATCCGGAACTTATTATAAACCATGGACAACAGTAAACATGAATCTGTCGGCCTATTCAGGTCAGAATGTTACTGTTCGTTTTACCAGTTCTGATTGTTCACCTACCGGACATTTTGGCTATGCTTATCTTGACTGCGAATGCCAGCCTTATGCTATTACAAGCAGCCGGGATACTGTTTGTGCCGGAAATATGGATACTTTAAATGCTCCTTCAGGAGCTGTAAGTTATTTGTGGTCACCGGGAGGTGCAACAACCCAGTCTATCGTAGTTACGCCCAACATAACAACTACTTATTCATGTATTGTGTCAAATTCAGGAAACGGAGGTTGTGCTGCAACCATATCCAAAACAATATATACAGGTCAATCAGGCTCACCCAATCCTTCAGCAGCAGGAAATATAACTTCAAACGGCAATAATAATGTAAGTCAGAATCAGAATAATGTATTGTATATAGTTCCTCCTATTAATAATACAAGCCGTTACGATTGGTATTATTCAGGAAGCGGAGTAAGCTTTTATCCTTCAAATAAAACCACAACTGATAGTGTCTGGCTTAATTTTTCATCCACTGCCACATCAGGTAATCTGACAGTAAGAGGGCATAATAATTGTGGCCTGGACGGGGCTTTTTCTGCAGACTATCCGATTAATGTCGGGGTTGGGGTAACTGAAAATAAAGGTGATGCACAGTTTAAGATGTATCCCAATCCTGCAAAAGATAATCTGATTATTGAATTAAATGGAAATATAATATTACAAAATACAGCTGTATCAATTTTCAACATACAGGGCCAATTGCTCAAACAAACAGAAATTAAAGAAGGCAAGACAGCAATTGATATTCAAAGCTTTGCTAGCGGTATTTATATTGTAAAATTAAATAATGCGAAAGAAAGTTTTGTAAGCAGATTTGTAAAGGAATAGAACTCAGAGCTCACTTCTGACAAGGTTCCGGACTCTGTCAGTGGTTAAAGCAGGGTTAATGCTTACACTTAAAAAGTTTAATAAATTAAACAGGCCGCACCTACAGTGCTGGTTAGAGCAATGCATTATTTGTTATTAACAGTATGCTACTACGCAGCAAAAGAAAAGAAGTCTGCAGCCATTCTCAATAAACCTTAATTTCGATCTCATCCATTTGATTTGCAAATAATTCAAATGTTGAAGGCTAAACTAAATCAAATTTATATTTAATAATTAAAAATATGAAGTGAGCTTAAGTCCATAGGACTTAACTGTTAATAAAAAGATAATAATATTGTTTGCATAGCTGTATAGCAGCGAACTGTTAATTATATTTTAAATAATACGAAATCAGAGCAACTAAAACTCACATTTATCTGTCATATTTATAGACCTTTAATTTTTGTAAATATATCAATTCATTTACATAATTATTTAAATTATGAAGAAGTCATTAGCTTTTGTTCAGCTTGTAGTTACCTTATTAATATTGCTTGCTGACAACAATGTTTATGCAAAAACATCACCACCTCCTCCTTTAAATGATGAATGTTCGGGTGCAATAATAATTACACCCACTTCTACCAATACATATACAACTTATGATAATCTTAATTCAACGGTATCATCAGTTCCTCCACCTTCATGTGCAACACCAATTAGCGGAGATGTATGGTTTGCGGTAATGGTATCATCAAGCGGTCATTTAATTTTTGATGCTGTAACAGGATCAATGACAGATGGTGGTATGGCCATTTATTCAGGAGGTTGCGGCAGTTTGTCATTAATCGCCTGTAATGACAATAAATCCACTGGCTTTCCTCCCAATGATAATATGCCTCAGATAGATAAAATAGGATTACCAATGTATATGATGATATACATACGTTTTTGGGGTAAAGGAGCAAATAATTTCGGAACATTTCAATTAACGGTTATATCATCTCCTACCCAACCCCCTTGTACTAATCTGGGTTTTGAAAATGGTTTATACGGATGGTTCACAACAATGGGACAGCAATATGATGGGGCTGCAGGGGCTGCAACACCTGTTTATTTTCCGATTAGCTTTAATAATATGACCAATCCCAATATTGAGATTCAAACTTCCGGTACTGATCCAAATTGCGGATTTCAAAAAGTATACAGTGGCAACAAATCAATCAGATTAGGTGATTTAGATGCTATTCAAACCTATGATGCAGCTTCAGTTGAGCAGACATTTACCGTCGGACCCAATAATACCAGTTTTACTTATCATTATGCCCTTGTTTTTAGTTTAGCCACTCATCCTGATAACTTGGAAAAATTCTTTAAGGTGGAAGTATTTGATGCCAACGGAAATATTGACAGTTGTGGAACAATACTGCTGACACCTTCAAATTCAACATATATTACAAATACTGCCAACGGAGTAAAATATAAGCCCTGGACCATGAAAAACATTGATCTGTCTGCCTATATTGGACAGAATGTTACCGTACGTTTCACTGTTTCTGATTGCTCGTCGGGAGGTTGCAGAGGATATGCATATCTGGACTGTGACTGTGAGCCATATGTCATTAAAAGCAGCAGTGATACTGTCTGTTCAGGCAATCCGGACACTTTAACTGCACCTGCCGGGGCTATAAGTTATTTGTGGACACCATTGAATATGACAACCCAATCCATAATTGTTGCACCCCATTTTACAACAACGTATTTTTGTTTCCTCCCAAATTCAGGAACCGGGAATTGCTTACAAACCTTATCCAAAACAATTTATGTAGTACAGACAGGTTTGCCGGTACCGGATTCTGCAGGAATGATATCATCTAATGGGAACAATAATGTAAGTCAGGGTCAAAATTATGTTTTATATAAAATCCCAACTTTAAATAATGCAGATAAATATGAATGGACCTATTCAGGTAATGGTGTTAGCTTTTCACCTTCAAATATTACATTGGCTGATAGTGTATTCTTAAATTTTTCTCTAACAGCTACTTCCGGTGATTTAAAAGTAAGAGGACTCAATAATTGCGGAGGAATCGGTGCTTTTTCAGCTAATTATCCTATAAATGTTGCTGTTGGAGTTAATGAGCATTTGGTTAAGACAGATATTGGAATTTATCCCAATCCTGCAAAAAACAATCTTATTATTGAACTCAATGGCAACAATGTAAAACAAAACACTGTTGTTTCCATTTACAATATACAGGGCCAATTGCTCAAACAAACAGAAATTAAAGAAAATAAAACTGCAATTGATATTCGCAGCTTTGCTACAGGAGTCTATATTATAAAACTGAATAATCAAAAAGAAACGCTGGTTAGCAGATTTGTGAAGGATTAAGTATTAGTTGATAAGTTTCATAAGTTCGTTTACAAATTTGTTTCACAAGTTCGTTTACATTTAATTATCAAAACTGTGTCACAAGTTCGTTTACAAAACTAGAAAAGTTCTTTGAAATAATGCGTTTAATTGTCTATAAATAATT
>JAPLDQ010000025.1 GCA_026391675.1 Bacteroidota bacterium | reverse complement strand
CAGCAATAAAAATTTCTTAAAATATGATTTTATTATCAAGCCAAATTCAAAACCTGAAGATATACAGTTAGCCTACAAATATATTGATAATATAAAAATAAGCAAAGGACATTTATTGGTTGAAACGTCTGTAAATCAATCAATAGAATTACGTCCATATTGCTATCAGCTTATTGATGGAATTGAAAAGGAAATAGAATGCAGTTATATTTTAAATAAAAATGTCCTGAGTTTTAAAGTTGGCAAATACGATACCTCCAAAGAATTAATAATTGACCCGTCTTTAATCTTTTCGACCTATACAGGCTCTTTAGCCGATAACTGGGGCTTTACAGCGACTTACGACCTATTGGGGAATGTATATTCCGGCGGTATTGTTTTTGGGAGAGGCTATCCTGTAAACTTTGGTGCCTATCAGCAAGCTCCAGGCGGAAATTGTGATATTGCAATAATCAAATACGATCCTTTGGGAATAAACAGGTTTTACGCCACCTATCTTGGCGGTAGTTATGCAGATCTCCCCCATAGTCTTATAGTCAATTCTTCCAACCAGTTACTGATTTACGGAACCACCGGATCTTCCAATTTTCCGGTAAGTCCGGGTGCTTATGATATTACTTTTAACGGAGGAACTCCAATTAATTATGATGGCAGCTTATCTTATCCTAACGGAGTAGATATTTATGTTTCCAAACTGAGTCCTGACGGCACACAGCTTCTGGCGTCAACTTTTGTAGGAGGAAGTGGCAACGATGGCTTAAACTATAAACAATCTTATGACCCTAACCTTATGTTTGGAAATGATTCTTTATATGCCAATTACGGTGATGGAGCCCGTGGAGAAATTATTACAGATAATCTGAGTAATGTTTATGTTGGAACCTGTACTTTTTCAACAGATTTCCCGGGTACTGCTAATGGCTTTCAGCCGATAAATCATGGAAAGCAGGAAGGTATTGTCTTTAAACTGGATTATAACCTTACTAACTTAATCTGGAGTTCTTATCTCGGTGGTAGTGAAAATGATGCTATTTTTTCAATTGATAATGATACAAATTATAATATATATGTTACAGGAGGAACTTCTTCATTAAATTTCCCAATAACTTCAAATGCATATAAAGGCTCTTATCAGGGAGGAACCACTGATGCTTTTGTTTCACGTATTTCACAAAATGGAACTACATTACAGGCATCAACATTTTTTGGTAGTAATAAATATGATCAGGGCTATTTTGTGAGATGCGGAAAAGACAATAAGGTATATATTTGCGGCCAAACCAAGGCTGATAGTAATGTATTAATCTATAATGCACCTTATAATGTACCCAATAGCGGACAATTCATTGCGAAATTTCCTCGTACTCTGGATTCATTAACATGGTCAACGGTTTTTGGCACAGGTAATGGTATACCCAATATTTCATTGACAGCATTTGCTGTTGATATTTGTAATAGAATATATATTGCCGGTTGGGGTAAATACTGGGGTAGTTACTATATTGGAAATACTTTATATTATCCTTGGGGCACTACATTTGGGACTGTGAATATGCAAACAACACTTGGCGCATATCAAACAACAACTGATGGACAGGATTTTTATTTAATGGTTTTAAACAATAATGCATCAAACTTAGATTATGCAACATTTATTGGAGAACAGCATTTTGGTCCAGATAATAATTTTTCAGGGCATGATCATGTTGATGGAGGTACCAGCAGGTTTGACAAAAAAGGGAATGTATATCAATCTGTATGTGCCAGTTGTGGTGGTTATAATTCATTCCCAACTTATCCTTCTAATGTTTGGTCACATAATAATTTATCTCATAATTGCAATAATGCAGTATTCAAGTTTAGTATACATAATGATATTGCATTGGCCAACTTCATTGATCCACCAACAAGCTGTGCACCTGATACAATAATTTTTCAAAATACTAGTACAGGGATTAACTTTAAATGGGATTTTGGAGATGGTTCTCTTATAAATTTTCAAACGAACCCTACACATATTTACTTACATGGTGGTATTTATTATGTAAAATTAATTTCCAATCTTCCTTCTAGTTGTAATATTTCTGATACTATTATTAAGCAAGTAATTGTATTAAATGACACTAGTTATAATATACCATCAGTTCATAATTGTATTGGTTATAATGTTCAAATAGGTATTCCCCCAAATAGTAATCCTAATTATACTTACCATTGGACACCTATTACAAACCTAAGTGATCCTAACATCCCAAATCCTTTTGCAAATCCTACTAATACAACTAATTACAAATTACTAATTTCCAACGGAAATTGTACTGACACGGTTAACCAACAAGTAATTGTACATAAGATGATTGTAAATGCAGGTAATGACACTTCTGTTTGTGCTGATTCAATAAAATTAACTGCTTATACATTAGAATATCCAGTTCAATATATCTGGTCAACAAACAGTAATTTCACAGATACCTTGAACGGTAATATTAACAATAATTCAATAACTTTTCATATCACTTCCAATTTGACAACATTATGGGTTAAAATTAAAAATCAATGGTGTGAAGGTATTGATCATATTAACTTAACCAGAATTATTCAATCATCAGCTTTTGTAGCAAAAAAATCCTGTCATGATAGCTGTGATGGAATCGTTTATGTAACTGCCAGTGGAGGTACTCCACCCTATTCTTATTTATGGAATACATTATCTAATAACGATACAATATTTAATCTATGTCCTGGTACTTATACTGTAACTATTACTGATATTAATAACTGCAAATCCATAGCCAGTGTTAACCTCAGCAATTCTCCTTTATTAATTACCAACCCTATTGTTACAAATATTCCTTGTGCAGAAGCCTGTGTTGGCAGTATAAATGCTAATGTTAGCGGAGGAACATCACCTTATATTTACAATTGGAATAATAGCCTACATACTAACCCTATCATTAACTTATGTGCAGGTACATATATTGTGGAAATAATTGACAAAAATAACTGTAAAATAAAGGATACTGCCATTGTAAACAATGATGATATTTTTAAAAATAGCCATGTATGGTCAGATAATGATACTATTTTTAAAGATTTAAGTACAGTATTACATACAACACATTTCAGTGGGGTAATCTATACATGGGTGCCACCTTATAATTTAAATAATCCATACAGCCCTGATCCTACTGCTTCTCCTCAGGTTACTACAACATATTATCTTACAATTACTGAACAGCATGGTTGCAAATATAATGATTCCTTAAAAATAGTGGTTATTGATCAATTCTGCGGTGAACCTTTTATATTTATACCTAATGGATTTTCGCCAAATAACGATAATAAAAATGATGTTTTCTATGTCAGAAGCGAAATATTATTTGATATGGATTTACAAATCTTCGACCGTTGGGGTGAGAAAGTATTTGAAACTAATGCTACAACTTTTGGATGGGATGGTAAATTTAAAGGAAATAATTGTCAACCTGGTGTTTATGTATATTATTTTAAAGGTAAATGTCAGAATAAGAAAACTTTTGAAAAAAAAGGTAATATAACACTTATCCGTTAAATTATTTAATCTAAATTTATAAATTACTTATAATTAAAAAAAATGAATAAAAAAACACTACAAATATTACAGTTAATTATCTTTAATATCAATATACTTTTAAAAAATTAATAAAATATTCCTGTTAAATGCATTCAATTAAATAGCGTGAAAAATAAATTATACTTCTCCATAATATTAATATTAAGCTGTATTCAAACAATATATGCTAATAGAGATACATTGCAATCTCATAATATTAAATTTATTGAAAATAAAAATCAATGGGATAGAAAAGTATTATTTGGAGCTGATATTGAAAGCGGCATGTTGTTTCTCGAAAAAAATTGTTTAACTTTTAATCTAGTAAAATCTTCAGATGTAAGACATTCTCATGCCCATAATAATTATGAAAAACCAGTTTCTACCAAGAATAATACTGTCCATTATCATGCTTATCAGGTTGAATTCCTGAATTGCAATAATGCAGAAATTATTCCAGAAGAGAAATCTTACGATTATTGCAATTATTTTATCGGCAACGATTCAAAAAAATGGGCTAGTAAAGCATTCAAATACAGTATTATAGATTATAAAAACCTTTACAACAATATTGACTTTAAAATATACAGCAATAAAAATTTCTTAAAATATGATTTTATTATCAAGCCAAATTCAAAACCTGAAGATATACAGTTAGCCTACAAATATATTGATAATATAAAAATAAGCAAAGGACATTTA
>JAPLDQ010000002.1 GCA_026391675.1 Bacteroidota bacterium | reverse complement strand
TGGATAATTGAACATACTGATATTCAGAGAGCGAGTAAGGTGAGATCAACTAAAGGCCTTTTTGTTCATGTTTTTGGAAAAATCTCTGCTGCTTTTATAAACTTAATCTTTTAACCCTTGATTCACATTATTAAGTTATTTTACCTTACAGTTTAAATTCTGCAGCTTCCAATTACCGCATTATCACATTACCTCATTACCGCATCTTTTAAAATCGTCAAATCACAAAATATTTTACTCAGAATTTCTACCCGATTCAACTAAACCGATTAAGATTTTCTTAAAATGAAAATTAAATCAAATATAGTAATTTGTTATATTGAAAATAAATTTCATTTTCAGGCTTTTATTTTAAGCAATTATTTGTTTTGTTTCAGAATTAAATAGTAATTTTGTCCTAAAATTATTTAAAAATGGAAAAGGTAAAAACTAAAAAACCCCTACAAAACATAGACGTTAATGAAATAAATACACTGAATGTTTATTCCGATAAAAAACGTGAACATGCTGAATTTCATAACTGTCATACCGAAGAAAGTGTTAAGGATGACATTGCTTTCCTTAAGCTGGTTTATAAAGATAAAATCAGTTTGTCTGAAGATGATGTTACGATTGATTTAATCAATAATTTAAAAGTCTTAAGTAAAGATATCTACTTTTTCCTTAAAACCCTTGAATCTGACCTTACGCCGCAGAACTACATTAAAAGCAAATATGAATTTATCCGTCACAGAATACCCAATGGTGATCCCAATATGTTTTATCTGGCATGGAATGGCCTTATAAAAAACGACAGTTTCCGTCGTTTACTATTGCAGACATTCAGTCTGAATAAATTCAACGATATGTTGTGTCCACAGAATATACCTGTTGTTGGTTCACACATGACACGCTACAGAACAAAGCTGGTGCTTGCCAATGATATGGCAACCAATGAAGATGGCAGTAAAAGGACCACAGGCAGATTACTGGACGATGGCAGCGGATTAAATATGAAAGAAGGCATCGTATGGCTTCCCAATGAAAAGGCAATTCCTTTGTTCCCTCAGGGTTATGTTCCTTTAAATCAAACCCAGGTTATATTGATCCGTCATGGTAAATCAACCCATGAATCAGGTGGCGAAAATCCGGAATTTGTTGGTTCAGGATATTGGGATATATGGGATAAAAACAGAAGGATTTCAGGTGCTCAAAGTAATTTCCTGAAAGAAGAAGGCGTTACTACTGCCCGCGAATTAGGAAAAGACTTTAAAATTGCTGTTGATATCTTAGATAAAAGCGGTTTCCCGCTATGGTCATGGTCTAAAGATACTCCTGTTCCTGTTTATGGAAGTGAATCTGAAAATACTGAACAAACTGCAAGGTATTTTCTGCAGGAAGCCGGTTATACCAATCTGTCATTCAATGCCTTGTTTGGATTAAATTCACAGAAATACGGTGCATTAACTTTCATGCATAAAAATGAAATCATGGATGCGGCTTTAAAAATCTACAGTCATGGCGAAGAACCAAGTCCTGAAGTAAAAGCCAAAGTGAGCAAGATGTTTAAAAACCGTTTTTATCACTATCCTGAAGGTGAAACCCTGATAGAAGCTGACTGGCGTATTGCCTTCAGTTTTGTTGATCTTTTGAATAAAAATCTGGGCAAAAGATTAATGCTGGTAGACCATTCAGGAGCCATCAGGGTTTTTGAAGCCATTATCAGAACCCTCGATTTTGCTGAATACAGTACAATCAAAGAAGCTCAGGATTCTATCATAGCCCTTTGCTATCAACCCGGTCGTAATTTACGTTACGATTATCTCCAGAAAAAGGAATTTTTACTGCGTAAACGCGAAAAAAAATAAATAACAGCTGATGGCGCTATTGATTTTGTTATTATTGATATCAGTAATCACAATTATATTTTTATTGATAAAAGTTCAGTATTTCAGAGGACTTTCCCTTAAAGATGAACTGACGGATTTGCCTAATTACAGGAGCTTACGAAATTTTATAACATACTCTTCAAAGACAAAACACTTAAGTTTTGTATTGCTGGATATCAATAATTTTAAAGAATTTAACAGTATTACCATTCAAAAGGGAGATGATGTGCTCAGGGAATTCTCTGATGTGCTGAAGAAAATGCTGGATAAAGATGTATTTATCTGCAGATACCGCTTTGGAGATGAATTTGCCTTCGTTTTTCAGAATAAAAATATATCAGAAATTGAATTAACTGTTAAAAAGCTTCAGCATAATTTGAGTGAATACGAATTTAAATGCTTAGCCGAAATGAAGGATTACAGATTAAGTTTTTGTTATGGTACAAGTGTTTTAGATGCAGGAAATACTGATGCTGATTTGCTTTTTAAAGCTGCAGAAACTGAACTGGCAATGGCTAAAAAGGAGAAAAAGGATTAATATTTACTGATTAAAAATAACATATATCATGAGGCTGAATGCATAACATTCAGCCTCTTTTTTTGCCTTTAACTGATTAATAGCAGCCGTTAACTTTTTAATCATATATTTAAGCTTTTTAGAAATTACTTTTATTGCGTTAATTTAAAAGATAAAAACATGAAAACCCTGATTGCTTCAATTGGATTATTTATTTTATTCTCCTCTATTATCATTATTGCACCCAATGAATATCTGGATTTAAATTTTGAAACTATCAATCCGGATGGAAAACAAATTGTAAGCTGGGAATATAAAGGGGATCAGTCAATCATAAATATCGACACATCAAATTCATTATCAGGTAAAAATTCTCTATTTGTAAGAATAAATCATCCTAATGAAGGAGCAAAATACTATATACTGCTGCCAAAAGTGTATTATAAGGGATTACGTTCTGTTGAAATATCAGTAAATATTAAAATGCCTTTTGAAAAACCCAATGCCTGTTTCTGGAGTTCAGCAGATATTGACAATAAGTATTTTTGTTCGGCTTCAACCAATAAATCCAGATTGTCTCCGACATTATCAATGTTCTATACAACAAGCACCAGATATATTCCGGTAATGCCATTTTCATGGACTTCCTATAGTTATGAACTTAAAATTGATAAAGACCCTTCAGCAATTTATATAGGCCTTTTTGTAACAAAGGACAGAGCCTGGTTCGATGATATTAAATTAAAAATTAACGGGAAACCAATACATGATTTGGCATTCCAAATTTCTCATAACTAAAGATACTTTAATTTTTGTTTTTTTCATTTTTCAAGAGGTTGTATGATTTTATTCAGCCTCTTTTTTGCCTTTAACTGATTTATTTACACCGATAACTGTTTTAAAAATGTTTAACATACATTTATTTGTTAACTTTATAACATTATAAATTTAAAAACACAGGCTATGAAAAAATTTATATTTTTTATCTTTTTTATTAGTGGAATATCTATTCAATCCTTTTCTCAATCACCCCATGCTGATACACTTTCAATTAATAATATCAGAGCCCTGGTAAAGGCAAACGGTATGCAATTTTGGGATAAAAATTTAAGTATTCCTCCTTATATGCAAGATACTACACGCCCAATTTATAACTATCCCAACGGAAGTTTAAAAACTACAATTTTCAACAGCTGTTTATGGTATGGCGGAATAGATGGTAGTAACCAAATCCATTTTGCAGGAGAAAGATATTGTGAAAATGGTACTGATTTCTGGACCGGTCCTTTAAAAATCAATGGAACAGCCTATACAGATACTACAGTTGCCATTGTCTGGAATAAAGTATGGAAAATCAACAAATTGGATTTATTGAATTATATTAGCAGCACTTTATATCCCAATAATCCACCTTCTTTTGTAATCAATTGGCCAGCGCATGGGGATACCTCTTTGGGCCAGAGTTATCAACTTGCACCTTTTATTGATATAAATAATAATGGTAAATATGAACCCTATGCAGGTGATTATCCTAAAATTTATGGGGACCAGTGTATCTTCTTTATTATTAACGACAAAAAGACTCATTATGAATCTGCAGGATTGCCTTTGGGTTTTGAAATTCATGTTTTTGCATATGCATTTGATGCACCAAGTGATTCAGCCTTAAATAATGCCATATTTTACAAATATAAAATAATTAACCGCTCCTCCAATCCCTATTATAATTTTTATCTTGGTTTATACACTGATATAGATATTGGTTATGCTTTTGATGATTATGTTGCCTGTGATGTTGAAAGAAGCACTTATTATGGATATAACGGGAGAGCTGTTGATGGAGGGGGCGTGTATTATGCCTATGATTCTGTTCCTCCCGCTCAGGGTGTGACCATATTGGGTGGTCCGGCTATGGATGCTGATGCTCTTGATAATCCTGTTGGTGGATGTAACTATAGTGTTAACGGAATAAATTTTGGTGATGGTATCGTTGATAACGAAAGATTGGGAATGTGCCGTTTTATATATTATAACAATGCTGCCAATTCTATAAATGGAGATCCTCGTAATAGTATGGAATTTTATGGCTATTTAAAAGGGAACTGGAAAGACGGAACAGCATTGAAATGGGGAGGAAATGGTTGGGATACTTTATCAACAAAAAATGCAAGATTTATGTTTCCCGGTTTATCTGATACTTTAAACTGGGGCACTGGCTGTGGATTAAGGCCAACACCTAATGACTGGTCAGAAGTTGACTTAAGTAATGCCCCCGGTGACAGGCGAGGATTAGGCTCTATGGGCCCATTTACCTTTAATGCAGGAGCAACAAAATATGTAGATGTAGTTTATACAACAGCTGCAAGCTATGGGTTTAAATCATCATTAACTTCAGTAGATATTCTTAAACAACGGATAGATTCCATAAGAAATTTTTATCTTCATAATCCAGGGGTTTTTCAGGATAATGTTGGTGTAAATATAATAAAGAATGATTTAAAAATTAATATCTATCCTAATCCTGCAACAGAATATGTAATAATTGAAGGAATTGGAAACAATAAAACAGTATATAGTATTTTTAATTTAGTCGGACAGATTGTTAAATCAGGGAGAATTGAAAGTAATTCATCAAAAATATCAGTAAATGATTTAAAATCAGGAATATATTTTGTTAAATTACAATCAGGTACAGAAGCTTTTGTATATAAAATAATAAAGAAATAAAGTAATCGGTTGATTTACTTTTTTTTGTTTTTTTTCGCCCGTAAATTCATTGATTTACGGGTTTTTTATATTAAACGGGTTCTGTTTTTGAAATTTCGCTTAATTAAGATTCGATTATGACTTTCAGACTTGTTAAAATGGAGTAGAGCTTATTTACAATATTTCAGCATTAAATCATCAGCGTCGGGTTTATTTAATTCTTTGATTTTACGAAGGTATTCACAGGCACCGTTTCTGTCACTCATTTTAAATTTCATCATGGCTGCATTGTATAAAGCATCAATATCCTCAGTATTTATGATCAGTGCTTGTTCGAAATTGTACAGCGCTTTTTGATAATCATTCAATCCGGCATATTTAACACCCAGATTATAAAAGTATGTTGCATTTCTGAATTCAACATCTTCAGCTTCCAGTTTAAATGTTATATCCCATCTGAATTTTATTCTTACAAGACTATCGTTTATTTTTGCAGGTTTCCAAAGGCCACTGCTCAGTTTAATTATCCTGATGGCTTCTTTGTTCAGCGAAGGATCAATATTGTTCAGAACCATTATACTGTCAACATTCCCGCTTGTGTCAATTATAAAAGTAGTTACAACAACTCCGCCGATACCGTTTTCCCTGGCTATAACAGGATATTTGATATTCTCATGCATAAAATTATACATATCATAATCATGTTCGCCAAAATAAGGATTTTTAAATCGCTTTTCTTGCCCTGAAGCAATCAAACAAGAGCAAAAAAATAATAATATCAGAAGAGTCCTCATAATTCTCAATATGGGAATTAAAAAATCAAAAATGAAATTATATTTCAGACTTGTTCTTTTCAATTAATACTATGTTTTCAATACACATCTCTTTGTCAACCGCTTTACACATATCGTAAATGGTGAGTAAGGCAATGCTCACAGCAGTAAGGGCTTCCATTTCAATGCCGGTTTGTCCTGTACATTTGGCAAAGCTTTCTACATAAACACCATTGTCGGTCAGGCTTGCTTTTACATCAATTTTACTAATCATCAAAGGATGGCAAAGGGGGATGAGTTCACTGCATTTTTTCCCGCCTATGATGCCGGCAAATTCAGCAATACTCAAAACTTCTCCCTTTTTTATCTGATTATCCCTGATAAGCTGGATTGTTGCTGGCTGCAGCCGAATATGTCCACAGGCTATGGCCGTTCTGACCTGATTGGGTTTGGTACTTACATCTACCATGCTGGCTTTGCCCGTTTCATCTGTATGACTGAAAGTTGTCATTATTTTAGATTTTGTTAATTATTTTATAAAAATTCGAATATAATTTCCAATACCAATTCATAATTCATAACTCATAATTTATAATTTATAACTCACCCGCCTATATTATGAAAATGGTTATTCCCATTAAACGAACCGCATTCGGGTTTTAATGAGGCAGCAGCAAGCAATGCTTCTTTAATACCCATGTTTCTTATATCAAATTCGAGGTTATTGAAAAGGCAGGGTTTTATTTTGCCGTCAGCGGTTAAGCGTAAACGGTTGCAGTTTTTGCAGTCGCCGCCATCACCACCTTCTACTATCGCAAAATGACCGGTTTTTAAGTCCATTTTATGAATATACCGGATATTTAAACCGTTTGCATCGCAATAATCCTTTACCTGAAGGGCATCAGTTTCTTCCTTTGATTTATCGATTACACAGTTTATTTTAATGGGATGAATTCCGGCTTCCCTGGCAGCAAGAATTCCTTTTTTTACCATTTCAATATCACCGCCACGGGTCATAGTACTGAATTTTTCAGGATCAAGGGTATCCAGGCTGATATTGATGCGGTTAATGCCTTTAGCTTTCAAATCATTGGCAAATTCACTTAATAAAATGCCATTGGTAGTCATGCTTAGATCTTTTATTCCATCAACAGCTGCAAGCATTTCAACCAGGTTAAGTATGCCTTTTCTTACCAATGGTTCACCACCGGTAATCCTGACTTTATCCACACCTAGATTTACCGCTTCCATAACTACATCAATGATTTCCTCGAATGTAAGAATATCGCTGTGTGAAAGCATTTTTATACCTTCCTCAGGCATACAGTAAGAACAGCGAAGGTTGCATCTGTCGGTGACAGAAATACGTAAATAATTTAAACGGCGGTTATAATTGTCTAACATTCACTTTTTCTCCTTTTTTCAAAACTAAAATACCTTTTTCCATGGCAATTATTCCATCTGCAAATATATAGGAATGAATATGCGCTGAACCATGATATTCAACAGGAAATACTTCTCCATCGCGGATGTTAACCGGCAGGAAAGATTTACGTTCTGTCTTTTTCCGCATAATATCACAACCCATCTTCATTTGCAACTCATTCAGATTCGTTTCATTTCCATATAATTTTTTAATTAAGGGACTGACGAGCATTTCGAACTGTACAAAGGAAGAAACAGGATTTCCGGGTAAACCGAAAATATATTTACTCCCTTTAACCCCAAAAACTGTTGGCCGGCCCGGCTGAACAGCAATACTTTTAAATAATATATCTATGTTGAGTTCCTGCATAATTTCCGGAACATAATCAAAATCGCCCATGGAAACACCTCCCGTAAGTAAGACAATATTATTGTGCTCTAAAGCTTCTGCTATTTTATCGTAGGTGGATTTTTTATTATCGGCAGCTATTCCATGATAATTAGCTATTGCACCGGCTCTTTCAACCTGAGCCATCAATTGCCATGCATTTGAATTTCTGATCTGGGAAATGCCCGGTATAACATCCGGTTCTACAAGTTCATCTCCTGTAGAGATTATTCCAACTTCCGGTTTGCTGTATACTTTAACTTTAGTTTTCCCAACAGATGCTAATACAGCGATATGCTGGGGTTTAATCAGACTGCCTTTTGCAACTACCTTTTCATTTATTTTAACATCTTCTGCAGTATAACAGATGTTTAAAGCAGTATAATCTTTAAGAAATTTAATTTTATTATCCGTTTCAATGGTATCTTCAACCATAACTATGCAATCAGCCCCTTCGGGAAGCATGGCACCGGTCATGATTTTAGCACATTTAGCTTCTGAAATTTTAAATTCAGGGCATTTACCGGCAGGAATTATTTCAATAATCTCCGGTTCGAGTTTCTTATCAAAATCTAATTTCCTGCAAGCATAACCATCCACTGCCGATTTATTAAAAGGCGGCATGTTTACGTCAGAAAATATATCCTCAGCCAGCACAAAATTCAATGCTTTAAGCATTTCTATCTCTGTTTGCGGCATTGGTACAGCTGCATTTAATACAATATGTAATGCTTCTTCAAAAGAAATCATTTTTAAGAATAGAATTTTATTAAACAAAATCGGCAACTAAAAAGTTAAGCTTAATCCAAAACTTGGCATAAACGGAAGCTGGTTAACCCTTTCATTTCTGATGGTGTTGAAATAAAACAGGTTCTCACGGTTATAAACATTAGTTATACTAAGGGTAGTTTCCAAAACAGAATTTCTGGCAACAAAGAATTTCTTTTTTAAAGATACGTCAAGCCGGTGGTAATCCGGTAATCTTCTGGTGTTAATATCGCCATACAGGACTCCCAGCTGACCATTAGAATTAGGAATACTCTGGTTGATATCATTAAAAGAGAGTTTTTCATAATAACCGGTAGTTTCGGTAAATGGGAAACCTGAACCGTAATTCCATCTGAAACTCAATTCCCAGTCTAATTTTCCACCCAATACATAAGAAAGTAATAGGTTTACATTATGTCTTCTGTCAAAATGAGGAACATAGTCCTGAAATTCGTCAGTTCTGTTAACATATCCCAATGAATAAACAGCCCAGATATATAATCTCTTAAAATCGTATTTCATACTGTAATCAAAACCATAGGCATTACCTGTTTCAATAATGAAATCTTTACGCATATAATCAGGTTTGTAATCTGGACTTGTCTTGTTATTATAGGGTTCCACATCATCAAATATTTTATTTCTGTTTATATTTGAGAGTTGTGAAAAGTTTTTATAATAAAATTCAAGGTTAGCAGTAACATATTTCATGATATCACATTCAATACCAAATATAGCATGCTGAGCTTTCTGCAATTTGCTGGTAACTTCCTGCCCTTTAAATGTTTCAGGAAGATTATCCGGTCCTGATAAGAATCCGTAAAACAGATTTACAACATCCCTGTCAGATTTAGCATCAATTAAATTCTGGCTATAGAAACCTCCGGCAAATTTAAAACGTAAAAAGTCAGTTGCTAAAAATTTCATAGCAAAGCGAGGTTCCAATGACATTTCTGAAAGGGAAGCATAATACTGAATTCTAACGCTTGGTTCTAATAAGAATTTACCAACGGTTGATTTATATTTAAAATAACCTGCAATTTCAGTAGTACTTTCTGATTGACTCAGTTCACGTTTGGCTGAATTGTAAAATGTATAGTTTGTTTTAAAACCCTGCATTTCTATTCCATATCTGAATTGATCCTTTCCGAAAAAATATGTAAAATTTAATCCTAAATTAAATCCATTGATTTCACTTTGTTTTGGCAGAAGATCTTTGTCAACCATCGTAATCATATAATCAGAATATGCTGCAACACCTTCCATTATTGCAGCTGAGTTGCCCGGTACTACAACAAAATTTGCACCAATTCCGGTTGTTTTCCAGTTGAAATCTGCCAATGCCTGATAATTATTTACATTATCATCATAGTGAAATCCAAAAATATTTAATTTACTTCCATTAATACCATTAAAAGTAAGCTTTGCATACAAATCAGTAAAGTTAAAAGGCAATCCGGCAGAATCGATGTATTTGTAGAAAATTTTTGAACTTTGAGCCAGATAGGAATTCTTAAATGAAACGATAAAAGATGTTGAATTTGAGTTGTTTTCAATTTCTTTAGATAAAGGTCCTTCAAGAAGTAAGCCGGCACCAAATGTACTGCTGCTGAATTTTCCGGTAAATTTCTTTTTGTTACCATCACGCGTGGTAATATCCATTACTGAAGATATCCTGTCACCATATTCAGCACCAAAGCCACCGGTATATACGTCAGCATTTCTGATGATATCTGTTTCAAATACTGAAAATAATCCGATGGAATGAAAGGGGTTATAAATAACCATTCCATCCAACAACACTTTGTTTTGTATGGGAGATCCTCCTCTTATATATAATTGTCCGCCCTGATCGCCGGTAAAAATAACACCGGGAATTACCTGTAAATATTGAGCCAAATCAGCCTGTCCACCAATAGTTGGTATTTGTTTTAATTGTTTTGGTGTTATTTTTGTAATTGAAATTTTTGTTTCCTGTCTTGCTTCTTCTCTTTCTGCGGTAATTTTAATTACATCCAGATCAATAGCATTTTTATGTAAAATAAGTTTTTTATTGATTATTTCGTCAGCTCTTACTGTTACTGGTATGGCCAAAGAATCGTAGCCTAAAAAAGTAATCATAAGCGTATAATTTCCGGGTGGTATTTTTGAAATAACAAAAAACCCATTGTCATCAGTAGTTGCTCCAAGAGAAGTCTTTTTTAAATAGAGGGTAGTATAAATAACTGGTTCGCCTGATTCTTTTTCATAAACAAAGCCTTTAATTGTACCATATTGCGATCTTGCAGAATTGAATGCAACAAAAAGCAGGAGGGCAGTTAGTATAAAAATTTTAAGGGCTTTTTTTATTAAAGGCATATAGATGAATCTTTTAAGCTATTTATAATTGAATTATTTAGCAAAGTTAATTTTTTTTATAATATTTCATCTTAGAAGTAGCAAAAAAATATGTTAAAACATGGATTGATATACTCTATTTTAAACAATTTTATTGTTTCATTGTTAATAAAAACATAATAAAATAAATTATTTAACAAATAAAACTCAATTTATTAATTAAATTTAAAAAAACTATGAAAAAATTTTCTACCATTTTTACTGCAATTTTAATCGTCAGTATTACTATTTCATCTTGCAAAAAAGACAGTACAACCACACCAACTCCAACACCAGCAGCAACTCCACCTGCTGCTCCAATGCCAACTTTAGGCAGTAATATTACAGGTGCATTGATTGCAGTTAAAACACAATCAAAAGTTGTTACTATTCCGGGTTTCCCAGCTACTATATTAAATATTGGTACAGCAGTTGCCGTTTTTCCGGGTGCAACAGCAGGAACTTATGTTGATGCAGGTAATGTCAGCTGTAATACTTTAGCTTTAACAAAGCAGACAACTAATTTATATCTGTATACACCAGGAACTGCAAATCCAACCGGAATTGATTATTCAACCGGAGTTCCAAGCTGGAATGTTAGTGGAAGTACAAATATTACTGCATTTACAGCTTCAGCCAATTCTTTCCCGAGCGATGTGGATATTACCAGTTCAACAACGGTAAATACTGCTGATGCTTATTCTCTTACAGCAACTGCTATTACTGGTGCAGATAGTTTAATTTTTGCTATTCACGGACCTTCAAAATCTTTAATTGTAACCAGAGGTGCAAGCTTAAGTTCATATACTTTTACTGCTGCTGATTTGGCTACTGTTGGAAAAGGTGCAGGTTTTATTCAGGTTTCAGCTTTAAGGTATAAACCAATCACAAACAGTTCCAAAACTTATTGGCTTATTAACCAGAATGTAGCAACTATTGCAGCTACCATTCAATAAATTGATTGAAAAAATAAATGAAAGAGGCTTGTTTTTACAAGCCTCTTTTTTAATGTAAAATTTTATATACCAATTCCTTCATTAATTCCCCATCGTTTGCCGAAAGGTTATCAACACCTTTTGATTTTACATCATATTCTCTCAGCAAGGAAAAAATATGTATTAACTTATCTTTGGAATAATGCCTGGAAGCTGTGAGGAAATCATTGACGAAAAATGGACTAATACCCAAAGTAGAAGCAACCAGATTCTTATTGGATTTATCAGACAAATCAGTAAGCATCAGCAGTTTTGTAAAGAAACCATTTAAAATAGTTAAATTTTTAATGTTTGGATTATCTTTTGGATTAGCCGCAAAATAATTGACGATTTGCATGGCTTTTAAAATGTCTTTATTTCCGATAGCTTTCTGCAGCTCAAAAATATTAAAATCCTTGCTGATTCCAATATTTTCTTCAATAATTTCAGGTGTAATACTGGTTCCTAATGGAACATTGATAATAAGTTTGTTGATTTCATTAACAATTTTCTGTAAATCATTACCTAAAAAATCTGACAGTAATTTACAGGCATTGGGTGTAATCTGATATTGTTTCTTTAATAAATAATCACTGATCCACTTTGGGATTTCATTTTCATATAATTTCTTAGATTCAAAAAAAACACCTTTTTTCTCAACATTTTTCTTGAAACTTGATCGTCCGTCTATCTTTTTGTATTTGTAGCAGATAACCAATATGGTTGACTCCTGAAGATGGTCTAAATAGGCATTTAAAACTTCATCTTTTTCAAGTTTTTCATTTTTATCCATATCCTGTGCTTCCTTAATAATAACAACCTGATAGTTGGCCATCATAGGGAAACGCTTGGCATAATCAATAATAAGAGGAATACTTACATCCTTGCCATATAAAATAGTCTGATTAAACTCTTTTTCATCTTCCGTTAAGGTATGGGCTTCAATATAATCAGCAATTTCATCGATATAAAAGGGCTCTTCTCCGCTTAAAACGTATATAGGATGATATATTTTATTTTTTAAATCACTAATAATAGCTTCAAATGTCATTGAAAATGGAATTTTAAGAAAGATATAAGAAATTTACTCAGGTTCTAATACTGATTGTTGTAATCAAAATAAAGATGTTTTACAGTTTCACCCTTATTGATCAGTTGTTTTAAGGAATCTATACCTATATTCAGGTGTTCTTCCACATAATTTTCAGAAACTTTTTTATCCAGTGCTTCTGTTTTAACACCTTCGGAAATCATAGGCTGGTCAGAAACCAGTAACAATGCGCCGGATGGAATATGATTGGCAAACCCGACGATAAAAATAGTTGCTGTTTCCATATCAATAGCCATAGATCGGGTAGTACGCAGATAGGCTTTAAAATCTTCATCATGTTCCCACACCCTGCGGTTGGTGGTGTAAACAGTTCCTGTCCAGTAATCCTTATCATGATCACGAATGGTAGTAGAAATAGCCTTTTGCAGGTTAAATGCCGGTAAAGCAGGAACTTCCTTTGGGAAATAATCCCTTGATGTACCTTCACCTCTTATAGCTGCAATGGGAAGAATAAGATCTCCCAGATTGTTTTTCTTTTTTAAACCACCGCATTTACCCAGAAATAAAACAGCTTTGGGATGTATGGCACTTAACAAGTCCATAATCGTTGCTGCATTGGCACTTCCCATACCGAAATTGATAATGGTAATATTATTGGCAGTAGCACTTTGCATGGCTTTTTCATTTCCCATTATCGGTACATTGAATTTTTCAGCAAATAACTCAAGGTATTTCGAAAAATTAACCAATAAAATATATCTTCCAAAATCTTTTAATTCGGTTCCTGTATAGCGTGGCAGCCAGTTTTCAACTATTTCTTCTTTTGTTTTCATGTGTAAAATTATTGTAGTTAAATTTTTGACAAAATTACATTTTTTTTGCCACAATGGCACGAAGACACTTAGATTTTCAGCACAAAGACACGAAGCTACGAAAATCCATTATTCTATTGCCTATTGCCTAATCCCTAATGCCTTAAAACAAATAATTCAGATTGATATAAAAAGCCGAATTCCCATCCTGAGGATTAGCTGCCTTACCATAGGTGAAATTCAGCACAAAATTTGAATTCAATACAAAATGCAGACTTCCACCATAACCAAGGTGTAACTTTTCGGTATTGGAATCAATATTATAAGTTACAGGAACATTGGTTTTGTCGAATTTATAAGGTTGCAAAACCTCACCAAAATCAGTAAATGCACTCAGTGCGATATAGAAATTCTGTTTAAAAAGCAAGGTTTTGATAAACTTCCAGCGCAACTCAAAATTACCATACAGCATACCTTCGCCAACAACCCTGTCGCGTAATATGCCCCTGACAGTTTTAGCGCCTCCCAGTCCATCGCGGGTGGGTTTGTTGGAAGCAAATAGGAAAGGCAGCATATAAAAAGGCATTTCACCTGCTATTTTTCCCTGATAAGCCAGCCGGCAAGCCAGATTTAAAACTTCTTTTTTCAGCGTAAAATACTGTCGGTGACTGATGGCAAACTGAGCATAATTGTATTTGTTGCCGATAATGGAAGGCGAAAGTAACAACAAGGCTTCCGACCATATTCCCTTCATGGGATTGGATTCATTATCCCTGTTGTCATAAACCAAACCTAATTTAAGAATCTGCGTTGTTCCTCCGTTTTCCTGTCTTTTTTGGATAATACCCCATTTCTTGTATTTCTCATACAGACTGGTTGAATCGCTGACTACAGGAAAAAGTTTATCCGCATCCCTGCCATCGTTCAATCTTTTGATGTCCACTTTGCCGATGTTGTTATCATACAGTCCATATCCCAGTACCCACTGGATTTTTTTATCTTTTTGCATACTAACGAAATCGAAGGTCAATCTTAATAATTGCCTGTCGATGCGGTAATACATGCGTGAAATATAGTTGGGATTGTTCGTATTATCATTTTCCAGGCTATGGTCATAGTTGGCTTTATAGCCGTTAAAACCGTAAAAATCGAGGGCCTGTTCCTGAAAATAACTTACATCGCCTGTAAAACGTATACCTTTTATCAGATATTTTGAATCATAGGTAATCTGGTTGATACCGCTTCCTTTGGTGGTTCTGGACCATTCAAGGTAAATGGAATGTTTGTAATCCGGGTAAAGGCTGCCATCACCATAATCAAACAAATTTAATACTGCACCGTATTTAAAGCCGATATCCGAATCGAAGGCTATGGCCGGTATAGCACCGAAACTCCAGCCTTTTATTTTCTTTTCCTTGGATTTTGTTTGATTGACGGAATCGGGCAGAGGCTGACTCATTCCTTCAAAAATAGCAAGATATAAAAACAGGATAAAAAATAAAGTTCTTTTCAATAGGTTTAAGCGTTAATTAAAATATTTGATTAATTGCGGAGTAAAATTAATATTCCTTTTATATATTTCAAATAATTTCTGAATATTATTGTAGATTTGTAAATTATAAACAGCAATCTTAGCATGATTCCATTAGATTTTCCTGCCTTTAATTTCAACATCAGAGCCAAAGAAAGAACGCATGAGATATTTGATGTTATACGTAAAAAGTATGTAGTTTTAACGGATGAGGAATGGGTTCGCCAGCATTGTATTGCTTATCTGATAGCCGAAAAGCATTGTCCTGCTTCTTTAATTGCTGTGGAAAAGGCGCTGCTGGTTAACGGATTAAAGAAAAGAACTGATATTGTTGTTTTTGCAAAGGACGGAAGTCCAAAACTGATTGTTGAATGCAAGGCACCGCATATTGAAATTACCAACGATGTATTCGACCAGATTGCCCGCTACAATATGACGCTTAAGGTTGATTATTTATTCGTTACCAATGGATTAAGGCATTTCTGCTGTAAAATTGATCACGTAAAAGCAGCATATAATTTTTTGGAAGAAGTTCCTGACTATAATATTATTATCAAATAAAAAATAAACTATTTTATTAACCAACTTTTTATTAGAAAAAGTGTTTAAACACAAAGAAATTTAAGTTTATACTATGAATAAAGATATTGCTCAGGAATTAAAGCAGAGGGTTTTGGTTATTGACGGTGCCATGGGTACTATGATACAGCGTCACCGCCTGCAGGAAAGCGATTACAGGGGAAGCCGCTTTGCAGATTATCCTTCTGATCTGAAAGGGAATAACGATTTACTCAGCATTACCCAGCCTCATATTATTCAGGAAATACATGAACAGTACCTGGAAGCCGGTGCTGATATCATCGAAACCAATACCTTTAATTCCAACCGCATATCGCTGGCCGATTACCACATGGAAAGTCTGGCTTTTGAACTAAACGTAGAAGCCGCTAAACTGGCACGTAATGCTGCCGATAAATATACGGCTTTAAATCCTGATAAACCACGTTTTGTGGCCGGTTCTATAGGTCCTACCAATAAAACAGCATCATTATCTCCTGATGTTAACAATCCCGGCTACCGTGCCGTTTTGTTTGATGATTTAGTATTAGCTTATAAAGAACAGGTTGAAGGTTTGCTTGCAGGCAATGTAGATTTATTGTTGGTGGAAACCATTTTCGATACCCTCAATGCTAAAGCAGCCTTATTTGCTATAGAAGAAGTGCTTGCAGCAAAAGATATCCGTCTGCCGGTGATGGTTTCAGGTACTATTACAGATGCCAGTGGCAGAACCTTATCCGGTCAGACCGTGGAAGCTTTTATCAATTCATTGTCACATATTGATTTGCTGAGTATAGGCCTTAACTGTGCCCTTGGTGCTAAGGATATGCGTCCCCATATTGAGGAAATAGCCCACAAGACAAGGTTTTACACCTCTGCTTATCCCAATGCCGGTTTACCCAATCAGTTCGGTGAATACGACGAATCACCCGAAGTAATGAAGTCTTTTATGCAGGATTTTCTGGATAACAGCTTCGCCAATATTATCGGCGGATGTTGTGGTACAACACCTGAACATATAAAACAGTTTGCTGATATTGCTACAAAAGCCAAACCACGTATTCCGGTTATTCCTACGCATATCACCAAATTAAGCGGACTGGAATCTTTAAGCATAGAAAAAGCATCAAATTTTATCAATATTGGTGAACGGACCAATGTTTCGGGTTCAAAGAAATTTGCCCGCCTGATTAGTGATGGCAAATACGAAGAAGCCCTTTCTGTTGCCCGCCAGCAGGTGGAAGCCGGTGCCCAGGTACTGGACGTTAACCTGGACGATGCCATGCTGGATGCCAAAAAGGAAATGCATCTATTTCTCAATATGCTGGCTGCCGACCCTGACATTGCCCGCATACCTGTGATGATAGATTCATCCAAATGGGAGGTTTTAGAAGCAGGTTTAAAATGTTTACAAGGGAAATCCATTGTAAATTCCATCAGTTTAAAGGAAGGCGAAGAGGATTTTATCGCTAAGGCAAGGAAAATCAAACAATATGGAGCAGCCGTTATCGTAATGGCTTTTGATGAAAAAGGACAGGCCGCCAGCTATCAGGAAAAAATTGATATTTGCCAGCGTGCCTATGATATCTTATGCCAAAAAGTGGATTTTCTGCCCGAAGATATCTTCTTCGACCCTAATATACTTACCATAGCCACCGGCATGGATGAGCATAATAATTATGCCAATGATTTTTTAAAAGCCATTAAATGGATTAAGGCCAATCTGCCGCATGCTAAAGTGAGCGGTGGTATCAGCAATCTTTCATTTTCATTCCGTGGGAATGATTATGTGCGCGAAGCCATGCATTCCGCCTTTTTATACCATGCCATCAGCGCAGGTATGGATATGGGCATTGTAAATGCCGGCATGTTGCCCATTTATGATGATATTCCCAAGGATTTATTGCAGCTGGTGGAAGATGTTATCCTTAACCGCCGAAAGGATGCTACGGAAAGACTGATAGCTTTTGCCGAAAACAATAAACATAAGGATGAAAAAGAAGAGGAAATCCAGGAATGGAGAAATTATTCCGTCAATGAACGCCTTTCGCATTCGCTGGTAAAAGGCTTAACGGAATTTATTGATGTGGATGTGGAAGAAGCCAGGCTGCAATACGACAAAGCCCTGAAAGTAATAGAAGGTCCGCTGATGGATGGCATGAACATTGTTGGCGACTTGTTTGGCAAAGGAAAAATGTTTCTGCCTCAGGTGGTCAAAAGTGCCCGTGTGATGAAAAAAGCGGTTGCCGTGCTCTTGCCTTATATAGAAAAAGAAAACGAAGGCAAGGTTAGTACTTCGGCAGGTAAGGTGTTGCTGGCTACCGTTAAGGGCGATGTACACGATATCGGCAAGAATATTGTCGGCGTGGTAATGGCCTGCAATAATTTTGAGGTAATAGATTTGGGTGTTATGGTTCCTGCAGATAAAATCATACAGACTGCCATTGACGAAAAAGTGGATATTGTCGGACTCAGCGGATTGATTACGCCTTCACTCGAAGAAATGGTGCATATTGCAAAAGAGTTTGAACGCCTGAAACTGAATTTCCCTATTTTGATTGGCGGTGCCACGACTTCTAAAATTCATACTGCGGTCAAGATTGCACCCAGTTACAGTTCACCGGTGATTCATATAAAAGACGCTTCCTTAAGCATTGCAGTAAGTGCAAATTTGCTTTCTCCAACAGCAAAACAGGCATTGGTAGATGCAGTAAATAAGGATTATCAGGAAATCAGGGATAAATATGAAACCTCCAAATTAAAACGCGATGGTTTTATTTCACTGGAAGCTGCCCGTAATAATAAACTCAAAATCGACTGGGAAAACATAGATATAATTAAGCCAAAACAATGCGGTATTCAATATCTGATGGATTATCCCTTAAAGGAAATTGCCGAATACATCGACTGGACATTCTTTTTCCATGAATGGCAGTTGCCGGGCAAATTCCCAGCCATATTTTCAGACCCCATAAAAGGTGTGGAAGCTAAAAAATTATATGATGATGCTTTAGTTTTACTGGATCAGATCATCAACGAAAAAATGCTGACGGCCAATGCTGCATTCGGTATATTTCCTGCCCATGCCATTGGTGATGATGTGGTAATATTCAATGATGATGAAAAATCTTCCAAACTGGCTGATTTTCATTTTCTGAGAAACCAGGAAATAAAGGAAACAGGCATTCCCAATCTTTGTCTGGCCGATTTTATAGTACCAGCTGATAAAAACAGAACCGATTATATGGGTTTGTTTGCCGTTACTGCCGGTTTGGGAATTGAAAAGCATGTGGAACAATACAAAGCCAATGGAGATGATTACAATTCCATCATGATAAAAATACTGGCCGACAGGCTGGCAGAAGCTTTCACCGAATTATTGCACCGGAAAATCAGAACCGAATACTGGGGATATATCAGTCACGAAGATTTATCGATGGATGATATTCACAGGGAGCATTACCATGGCATACGTCCGGCACCGGGTTATCCTGCCTGTCCTGAACACTCCGAAAAAGTTACCATTTTTAATCTGATGGATGTCGAAAATAAGGTAGGAGTGATGCTTACAGAAAGTTTTGCCATGTATCCGGTGGCTGCTGTAAGCGGTTATATGTTTGCCCATCCGCAATCCCAGTATTTTAATGTCGGGAAAATCGATGAAGTGCAGCTGGCTGATTATGCTAAAAGAAAAAATATTACCTTTGAACAGGCAGAAATTTTATTATTGCCAAATTTAAATTATATGTAAATGAAGATTGACGAGATACTTGCGAAAACTAAGAAAACCCTGTTTTCATTTGAATTGCTTCCGCCATTAAAAGGTTCGAGTATTCAACTGATTTATGATATCATTGATCCGCTGATAGAATTTGAACCGCAATATATTAATGTAACCTATCATCGCGAGGAAGTGGTTTACAAAAAGCATGAAAATGGTTTGCTGGAACCCCGTATTGTCAGGAAAAGACCAGGTACTGTCGGTATTGCAGCCGCTGTTATGAACAGATACAAGACACCTGTGGTTCCCCATATGATTTGTGCAGGTTTTAATAAGGAAGAAACAGAAAATGCCCTGATCGACCTTGATTTCCTTGGGATAGATAATATTCTCGTATTGCGTGGCGATGCCGATAAATCAACCCGCCGTTTCGAAAAGGAAAAGGGTGGTCATGCCCATGCCATTGATTTATTGAAACAAATCATGGATATGAATCATGGTAAATACATGGATAACGAAATTGAAAACTCTACACCAACTAATTTTGTTTGTGGTGTTGCCGGTTATCCCGAAAAACACTGCGAAGCACCCAATATGGAACTCGACCTGGAATATTTAAAGGCTAAAATTGATGCCGGTGCCAAATATATCGTTACCCAGATGTTTTACGACAACGATAAATATTTCAGTTTTGTTGAACTCTGCCGCAAAAAAGGTATCAATGTTCCCATTGTACCCGGTATCAAGCCCATTTCGCTGAGATCGCATTTAAGCATATTGCCCCAGACTTTTTATATTGATTTACCAGAAGAACTGACCAAAGAAGTCATCAAATGCAAAACTGACGCTGAAGTCAGAAGGGTAGGTGTTGAATGGAGTATAAAACAATGTAAGGATTTGGTAGCACACAATGTTCCCATTATCCATTTTTACACCATGGGAAAATCGGATAATATTGCTACTATTGCAAAAGCGGTGTATTAGTTATTAGGTTATTAAGTTATTGGTTATTGAGGGGATAGTTAATCTTTATCACAATTTTTGATAAATGAAAATTAAGGTCACTACAGAAAATATTATTGACTTTATAGAAGATTTGTCAGGAAACGACAAAATAATGTATAATTCAGACTTATTTGGTGAAATCGGAATAGTTGGAGATGATTTTCATGAAATGATTGAGAAATACCAGAAAAAATTCTCAGTAGACATGAGTGGTTATTTATGGTACTTTCATACAAATGAAGAAGGACATAGTATTGGTAGCGCATTTTACACACCTCCTTATGAGAAAGTAAAAAGGATTCCTGTGACACCTTTTATGCTATGTAATTTTGCTAATAAAGGAAAATGGGGCTTAAAATATCCTGTTCACAGTTTGCCTAAGAAAAGGTTTGATCTTTTAATTAATGGTTTAATTGCCGGACTTTTTTTTATAGCTATAATAATTTGGCTTATTATTAAATTATCATGAAATATTATTTTTGAAATGAGTATAAATTGACAAAACCGAACCACCAATAACTTAATAACTTAATAACTTAATAACCAATAACCAATAACCAAAATGAAAGCAATGCTCTTTGCCGCGGGTATTGGCTCGCGATTAAAGCCACTTACGGATCACAGACCCAAAGCTCTGGTTGAATTTAAAGGTGAACCGCTGATTAATGGCGTTATCCGAAAGCTTACATCTGCCGGTGTTACTGAAATTGTAGTTAACCTCCATCATTTTGCTGATAAATTAAGGGATTATCTGATGCAACAGGATTTTAATGTTAAAATTCAATATTCTGACGAAACTGAGTTCTTGCTCGATACAGGTGGCGGTTTAAAGAAAGCAGCTAAATATTTTAATGACAATCAGCCTTTCCTGGTTTGCAATGTGGATATTTTATCAGATATTGACCTTTTAAAACTTTACAATCAGCATATTGAAAATAAATCACTTGCTACACTGGCTGTCAGAAACAGAAAAACCTCACGTTACCTTTTGTTTGATAATAATAAGGAGCTCTGTGGCTGGGAAAACATTAGCACCAATGAATTGAAACTGGTTAAAGGAAGCAGAACAGATTTAGAGGCCCTTGCTTTTAGCGGTGTTCAGGTTGTTGATCCAAAAATTTTCAGTTTATTAACCGAAGAAGGAAAGTTTTCCATAATAGATGCTTATCTTCGCTTGTCCAAATCGGAGAAAGTAATGGCTTATATTCACAATGACGATTATTGGTTCGATTTGGGAACAGTAAAGCAATTACAGGAAGCAGAAGCATTTTTGAAATAAAATTTATTTTATCCTAAAACCTGCCAGATTTTAAAAATCTGGCAGGTTTAAATTACAAAACCATGGAAACATTTTTACAAAAAACAGCTGACTATATTTTAGCACATTATCCGGCTGATTTGGAAAATGTTTGTATAGTCTTACCCAATCGCAGGGCCAGTCTGTATTTAAAAAACTTTATTTCAGGAAAACTAAAGAAGAATATATTTTCCCCACAGATTTTTGCCATTGAAGATTTTATAGCGTTGGTAGCTGATAAAGCAATTGCCGATAATACAGCTTTGCTTTTCGAATTATACAGCATACATTGCGAACTGGAAAAAGAAGATAAACGAAGTTTCGATGAGTTTATCAGCATGGGCGAAATGATGCTGCATGATTTTAATGAAATTGATTTATACCTTGCTGATGCACATGAACTATTCAGCTATTTGAGCGAATTAAAAGCAATAAGCCTTTGGAATCTGGATGGTAAAGACCTTACAGCTTTTCAAAAAAAATATTTAAAGTTTTACCAATCCCTTTTTACATATTATCAGAAGTTAAACGAGCATTTACAAACCCGCAATCAGGCTTATCAGGGGAATTTATACCGTTATGTTGCTGAAAATTTATCAACTGTTTTTACTGATAATAAATGGAAACAATTGGTTTTTGCAGGATTTAATGCATTAACCAAATCAGAAGAAACTATCATTAAATACCTTACAAAAGAAGGTATAGCTAAATGCCTCTGGGATGCTGATGCCTATTATGTAAACAACAAACAGCAGGAAGCAGGTCATTTTTTGAGGGAATATGCTGAATTGTGGCTAAATGCCGGTTTTGAGTGGACGGATAATAATCTTAAAACAGATGTTAAGGAAATCAATATTATTGGTATTCCCATGAAAATTGGTCAGGTTAAGTATGCGGGAAGTATTTTAAAACAATTATATAATGAAAAAGGTAATCTTGAACATACTGCATTGGTTTTAAATGATGAAAACCTCCTGATTCCTGCCCTGCATTCAATTCCTGAAGAAGCCAAAGCATTTAATGTTACCATGGGTTTACCTTTCAAACATGCAGTCCTGTTTAATTTAATAGATTCCATACTTTTAATGCACGAAAACAGGATACGTTTATCCAATCCTGAGAAAAAGAAGAATGGTTTTTATTTTAAAGACATTATCAAGGTATTGAGTCATCCTTATCTCCTTAGCGAATATAATTTTGATGCTATAGTAAAAAGCATAACTACTTCCAATCGTATTTTTTATGATTCTTCTGAATTGATTAAATGGATTGAAAACCTTATCACTGCTGATGATTATATGATAGCCAATATTTTCCTGATATGGGAAAATCCTAAAGATGCCATTGCACATCTGAAAGGTTTAACAGAGCGTTTGCACAGCCATTTTAAGGCAGAAGAAAACAGAATACTTGAAGATGAATACCTGTATCATTTTGCAAAATTAATGTTTCAGTTGGAGAATCTGCCTGAACTGCAACAGTCATTTATCACAGTAAAAACTTTCCGTAGAATATTTTCCAAGCTGGCTTCACTTACAAGTATTCCTTTTTATGGCGAACCATTGGAAGGATTGCAGGTAATGGGTATGCTTGAAACCCGTACACTTGATTTTGAAAATGTAGTGATGTTATCTGTAAATGAAGGCGTTTTACCGGCTTCCCGCAGTTTTAATTCTTTTATACCTCTGGATATTAAGCGTCAGTTTGGCTTACCTGATTATGCCGATAAAGATGCCATTTTTGCCTATCATTTTTATCGATTGCTGCAGAGGGCGAAAAAGATATTTATTTTATACAATACCGAAGCGGATGAGTTTTCAGGTGGTGACAAAAGCAGGTTTATTTATCAGATTGTAAATGAATTGCCTAAATATAATCACAATATCATATTTAAAGAGCAATTACTGAATATCACAGCTTCAGAAAGTCTGCAAAACAAGCCAATCCGGATTAATAAACACGCAAATATCCAGCAGCGTCTGAACGAAATGGCAATGAAAGGCTTTTCGGCAAGTGCTTTGAATACCTATGTAAATTGCTCGCTGCAGTTTTATTTCAGATATGTTGCAGGACTTGATGAAGTGGAAGAAACCGAGGAAACCATTGCAGCCAATACCCTGGGTTCAACCATACATGATACCCTGGCTGAGTTGTATCAGCCCTTTATCGGCAAAATTATACATGAAGCTGATATAATAGCAATGTTGCCAAAAGTGGAAGCCCTGACCACCAAATATTTTAAAGAAAGATATAAGGATGGGGATATCAGTTTTGGTATTAATTTGCTTACAGCAAAAATGGCCAATGTTTTTATTGAAAATTATTTAAAAGCAGAAGCAGCTCATATTGCAAAACTGGAAAAGGAAAATACATTTTTAAGCATTTCCATGCTGGAGCAGAAACTGGAATGTATCCTGGATTGCTTTATAAATGATAAAGTGCCTTTTGTAAAACTCAAAGGTTTTGTAGACAGGATTGACAGCACTGCTGTTTCAGTTCGTATAATTGATTACAAAACAGGAAATACAGATCAAAAAGAACTGAATCTCACAGAACCTGATTTGTTGCTGACTGATTCAAAATTTGGCAAAAGTTTGCAGTTATTAATTTATGCTTTGCTGTTCAGCAAAGAACATCCTGAGAATGATAAAGTGCTTCAGACTGGTATTATTTCTTTGCGTAATCAGGCAAAAGGATATATGAATATGAATTACAAAGGAAATGATAATTTAAGCTTGCATGATCTGAATGAATTTGAAAAGATTTTAACTGATTTATTCCACGAAATATACAATGTTTCAATTCCTTTTGAACAAACCGAAAAAGTAGAAAACTGCGAATACTGTGCATATAAAGAAATTTGCGGTAGGTAGCTCTTCTCCCGCTTATCGGCTTTTTCAGCCGATTAGCGGATAAAAAAAGATGCATTTTGTTCCATTTATAAGATAATATCATATCCGCTAAGCGGAGGTACTGAGATATTTTTCTTTTTTAATATTTTTACTCAAAAAATTGCTAATATTGTGCTTATAACAAAATATGAAGGAAGCTGGAACTTCCTTCCGCTTATCGGCTTCTTCTGCCGATTAGCGGATAAAAATAAATATATAGACTAAAGTGCTAATAATAAAACTAAATAGATATGAATTTTAAAGAAGATTTTACATATCATGTTTATAACAGAAGTAATGAGCAAGTTTTTTACACAAGAGAAAACTATCTATTTTTTATAAAGAAACTAAGAATACATATTTTACCTTATTCTGATATTATAGCTTATTGTTTGATGCCCAATCATTTTCATTTGCTTATTAATGTAAAAAAGGAAGCTGAAAAATTAATAAATTCAAAAGATAATATTTATACTCAAGAATTGGCAAAATCAATAGGTATTATGTTAAGTTCTTACACTCAAGCTATTAATAGACAACAAAACAGAAAAGGTTCGTTATTTTCTCATCAAACAAAAGCTAAGCGATTGAATTTTAACAAAGAAGAATATTTAAGAAATTGTGTTTTTTATATTCATCAAAATCCTAAAGTTGCTCAATTAGTTGATAAAATTGAAGATTGGGAATTTTCTTCATTTCCTGATTATATTGGATTTAGAAATGGAACATTATTAAATAAAGAATTAGCTTATCAATTTATTAATATTGATAAAAAAGATTTTTACAATCAGTCATATACTCATTTAGAAGATAAAAAGATTTCTGATTTATATGAAAATGAATAAAAATTCATTTTACAGAATATATATAATTTAAATTTATTAAGTTAGGAAGATGTATTGCTTTATTCTTATCCACTTATCGGCTTCTTCAGCCGATTAGCAGATAAGAACACATGTTTTTCCTCCCATTTATCGGATAAAATAAATATCATATCCGCTAAGCGGAGTTACTCGATAATTTTTTGATATTTTTTGTAAGGAAATTACTAATATTGTGCTTGTAACAAAATTTGTGGGGAGATAAAAAAATTAATCATTCCTCAAATCTAACAGGCAAGGTAACTTTTTTATTAAAAGGAGATAAAGTCAACGTGATGATTTGCTTTTTCAGCCCTTTTCTTTCATCGGGCACTATCAGTATCCTTATTACGCCTTCTTTTCCTGCAGATATGGCTGTTTCATCGAAATAATATTTAATGCAGCTGCAATCTGTACTAACATCACTGATGCTAAACGGATATTTGCCCGCATTTTTAAAGCGGATACTAAATGCATTGGTTGTTGTTGGGTTTAATTTCCCCAAATTAATGGAATCGATCAAGAATTTAAGCAACGGTGTTGAATCCACCTCTTTGGTATAATCATAATACAATATCTGAATCTTGCGTTCCAGTGCTGCGGCTTTGCTGTAAACAGAGTTACGCAGATCGTTGGGATTATCACTTACGGTTTTGCTGGCCATGGATTTCCCAAGAGGTTCTTCATACACTATCAGTTTTGCTTTGGTATTGCTGTCTTCCATATAAGGCTTTAAAATGCCGTTATTGAATTCTTTCATGAAATTAATCAAGCTGGAAATACGTCTTTTACTAAGGTTGGTATTGTATTCATCGGTATTTAACGGACTTGCATAACCTTTAACCGTTATACGGATTTCATTACCTCTTTGTAAATCGCGCAAAAGAAGGCTGGTAAACAATTCTAAGGATTTAAAACCGGCACCTACTTCTTTAATGAAAAATGTATCAATATCATTGATGGCTTTCTGGTATTCTTCACGTTTCAGGCCTTTTGAATACTCAGCTTTATATTTGTCCTTCATGGCATAATAGTCAGCCAGTGTCTGTTTGTAGTTTTTGTCCGTAGTTGTATTCATGCAACTGGGATCCGGTTCATCATTATGAAAATACAAAGTTAAAGGAAGCAGCTTTTTAATGCTTTCTTCAATGGTAATTGTATCTTTCTTTACTTCTACAGGTTTTTCTTTTTTGAATATTTTATAGGCATAAATATCATTGCAGCAGGTTTCTCCTTTAATAAAATAGGAGCCAAGCCGGTTAGAGGTTAAATAACCTTCATTTTCTGTTTCATTTACTGTAAAATATAAATCGTTATAGCTTGTATTAATCGGAAAACCTGCATTTTCAACTGTTGTCCACTGGTTTAATTCGCCTTTGGAATGGAAATTATCATAACCGCCAAAGCCAAAATGCCAGTCAGAAGCAAAATATAGTTCCAGTGATTTTGTATCATAAAAAGGTGTTATTTCATTACCCGGTGTATTGATATTGCTGCCTAAGTTTACAGCCTGCTGGAATTCACCGTTATTTTTAATCGAATACCAGATGTCCATTTGTCCGAATCCACCGGGCCGGTTACTCGCAAAATAAAGTATTTCCTTATCATTACTATTTACAACTGACGGTTGTGTGGAAGTAAAGCCTTCAAGATTTATTTTATTGTTTAATTTCTTTGCTTTTTCCCATTTACCGGCTTTAAATTCACTTTGATAAATGGCACAAACCATTTCAGCTCCTTCGTTTTTGCTGCAACGGGTAAAATAAGCCTGCATCGTTTTATTATCAATACTTAAATTGGCTGTATTTATTTCATCGCTGTTGATTTTTCCTTTAAGTTCGCGTCCCGAAGAATAACCTGCAACAGAAATATATGAACTATAAACTTTCGAAAGGTAGGCTTCAGGTAAAAAACTTTCAAATTCATTGGATGCAATTTCCCTTAAAGAGGAATAAATCAGCAGACTATCGCCGTATTGTTGTGCTCCGAATTCTGAGAAAGGAGTGTTTATGGTTTTACCTAAATGCGTAATTTCGACTTTATGTGTATCAGTGATATGTTTTGCTGCCCATTTGCAGGAATTTATTTCCTGCAAGGCTTTTTGAGTATAATAATCTTTCTTCTCCCTGTTCTTGTTATAATAGTTTGTGTAATTACTTATGGCAAATCCATATTTAGCATTGTATTTATTCATTTCTGCCAGGTAAAAGCCTGATAAAGGATATTTATCAGCATTATCTTTTGATACAATGAATTCAAACCAGTATTCTGCTTCTTTATAGTTGTTATATAGCCTGTTGGCATTGGCATATCGATAGGCAAAATCCAGATTCATATTGTCTTTATCCAGCAAAATTTTGTAAAAATATGCAGCAGTATAATAGTCACCGTTTTGCAATGCATCATCGGCAGTTTTCTTATAATTCTCATCCGTTTGAGCAAATAAGGAAATACTAAACAATAAAAAAACTATACAAATCGTGAATTTGGTAAAATACACAAAACATTCAAAAATTTTATTTTGAATGGATGATGAATGATATGTATTTTTATTTGTATTCACTTTTTTTATTTAAAATATAGGGCAAGGTATATCTTTAGCTTTCTTTGGACGTGTTTGATTGACGATATAACTGATGGATATTTCGTAACCACCCAGGTATTTACTGGCCGGTGTCAGGTCAGAAAAATTAAAATCATAACTGATACCAAACGTCCATTTTTGTTGTTCCAATCCGGCTTTTATAATTACAGCATCTTTATTCCTGAGAAAGATACCGGTAGTAATAGCCGAATAGTAATATAAATTGCTGTTGCTTATGAATTTAAAATCAGTCCCTATACAAAATTCTGTATAAGGTCCCTGTTTCATAATCAGTAAGGAAGGGATCATATCGGTATTTACACCCAGGCCAATAGCTGCATTTCCATAAAAAACATAGCGGGTATATAATATTACATCGCTATTATTGAAAAAAGAAAGCTGAGGCTGATTAAGATGAAATGCTGAGAAACCTGCATTAAATATAAGCTGGTCCTGTAACTGCAGGTACCAATGAACGCCTGATGAAATATCAAAATAAAAGAAATTACTTTTTGAAAAGTTTTCACCATTATAAAGGCTGGGATCATAATGATCTCCATTGTATTGATTATCGAAACTTAACTTGGTATAGTCAACTCTATGCTGGGCAGCACCACCTTGAATACCAACGGATAAAAAATGACTGTTTCTTCTGTTTAATCCCTTGGTGTATGACAATGATAGACTTCCCTGTGTAGTTCCCATTGCTGCATCACCAGCTTTATCATTGCTGAATACGATTCCAAGGCCTATGATATCCTGTTTGAATTTTCTTTTGAGCAATTGCATGTCGAAAGAGCCGGAAAAGGTTGAATAAGGTATGGTAACTGAAGCCCACTGATTTCGATGATTTAATACAAATCGGCTGCTACCCCTGAAAAATCCAGTTTGTGCAGGATTCAGATTCAGCGGAGAATTCATGTATTGCGAAAAATGAATATCTTGTCCTGTTAACAGTGACGGAAACATGAATAATAGCAGAGTTAGTATATTTGAGTAATATTTTCGACTTTTCACAATTTATCGGATTAGGGTTATGTTTCCTCTTTTATCAAAAGTTTTATGATTCAGGCATTTACCATTAAAAATATATAAATAAACACCTGGCAGGCAATATTTTCCTTTGAATTTACCATCCCATCCAACTGTTGTGGAATTGGTTTCAAACACTTTTTCTCCCCAGCGGTCGAAAATTTGTAAATCCATTTCAACTAATATTTCGCTTCTAACATAAAATACATCATTTTTACTATCGTTATTGGGCGAGAATCCATTGGGTATGAAAATATAAGGTTCACCGCATAATAAATCAATAACCATTATTTTTAAGGAATCATTATACTTGCATCCATGTTGTTCGGTAATTGTAAGATAATATGTTGTAGTAACCTGAGGCGAAGCAGTAGGATCGGGGTTGTATGGATTATTTAAATTATAAGGCGGCACCCACGAATAGGTTGATCCACTGAAATGTGTTGCATGTAATACAGTGCTTAAATCTTTATAAATAGTATCTTTATCAGACCATACATGGGCATTAATAAAGAAATAGTTAATAACAACATTTGCTGTGTCTTTGGTTTTGCAGTTATTTTTATCAGTTACTTGTACAAAATAAGTTCCTGCACATAAATTATTGATAGGATTCGTGTTTTGTGAATTGCTCCATAAATAGGTATATGGCGGAAATCCACCGCTTGCATTTACATTAATACTTCCAACACAGGCTTCTGCACATGGAATATTTGTAACTGTCGGGTTTGTAATTAATATTGGAGGATTGGTCAATGTAACTGAGGCAGAAGATTTACAGTTCAGTGCATCAGTAATCTGAACTGTATAGGTCCCGGCACACAGATTAAAGATAGTATCATTGGTTGATGTTGTATTCCACAAATATGCATAGGGAGGTGTACCGCCTGATGTTACAACATAAGCCATTCCATCGCAGCTGTCATGACAACTTGGATTTCTGGCAATAGATGGGGTTGATAATAAATTTGTTGTGATATGAATATGATCAATGCCTTCGCACCATTGGTTTTTAATTTTTACCCAAAAATTTGAAGAACTTGAAGTTAGGTGAACCGTTACTGAATTACTATTCAGATTTGAATTTAGTGTATCTGTAAAGCTATTATTGGATGACCATATATATTGTACAGGACTTTCTGATGTAAATGCAGTTAATTTAACAGAGTCAGAGCAAACAGTTGTGTCATTTCCTGCATCAACTATCATTTTATGTACTACTACCAATTGATTAACAGTGTCAGTACAGATTCCATTTGAGATTAATAATTTATAAGTTGTATTAACTGATGGGTTTGCATAAGGATTTGGAATATTTGGATTACTCAGATTTGTTGCAGGGGTCCAGTGATAAGTATAATTTGGATTACTATTTGGGGGAACCCCGATTTGAACATTAAAACCAAAACAGGCATGAGCATTTGGTATTGAATAAGAAGTATCTTTAAATATAATTATCTGTTTAGAAATAGTGTCTGCCAAGTTACATCCATTTAATAATAAAGAAATCAGTCTTACAATATAAATACCACTTTGTGTGTAAATATGAATTGGATTTGATTGTGAATTTATAGGAGATCCATCTCCAAAATCCCAGAAATAAGAAGTTCCGACACTAGTATTAATAAAATGTAATGTATCTGGAGCACATTTTCCAATTGTATCAGATAATGTAAAATCAGCTAATGCAAAATCTTTGTGAATATTAAATTTAAAAATTGCATTATTACAATTATAGGAGTGATTAGAATCAGACCATACATTAGCAGGATAAGTTGGGAATAAGCTATAGCCACCACAACTTGCACATACCGACTGATAAACATTACCTTTTTTATCAAACCTGCTTATACCTCCATCAACATGATCGTGTCCGCTATAATCATTACCAACATGTTGTTCTCCGAAAAAAGTTGCATAATCAAGAAAAGAAGCATTATTACCTAAAACCATAATATAGAAATCCTGACCATCAGTTGTTGATTGATAAGCATTCGATGTTGTCTGCATATTTTTTGTGCCAAATACAGTACCCCAGTTATAACTTGTCCCATTAAATGTATAACCACCCCAGTATTTTCCCCAACCTGCCAGGTATATTCTGTTACAGATATCAACTGCAAAGGCAGTTATAGATATATTAGGTTTCCCATCACCGGTACCAAAAACAGTTGACCATGACAAAGTATCCAAAGTCGGTATGAATTTAGCTATAAATTGCCCACTATTTGGGACATTATAAAGGGCATTAAAAATTAATGTATTACTGTCAGCTTTGGTTTGGCCACATATATAAACATTATTGTCGCTTCCGCATTTTAAAATATAACCCTGATCATATTTGTTACTTCCGTAATAAGTTGAGGCAACTAATGTGGTGCCATTTTGAGATATTCTGGAAACAAAAGCATCGGCACTCCCTCCCTGATAGCTTGTTTTATAAGCATTTGTAGTCGTTGGGAAGTTTAGGGAGTTTGTTCCACCAGTTACATAAATATTATTGTTAATATCAATATCGATAGAATATATCGCATCATCATCATTACCTCCCAAATAGGAACTCCAAATAAGATTTGTCAGACTATTATCAAGTTTAAAAACAATACCTTCTTGTTTACCATGATTTAAAGGCTGAAATCCATTTAGTGTTCCAGGGAAATCAGTGGAAAAAGTACAGGTCCCAACATAAACATTGCTTAAATTATCGGTAATGATTTCACCTCTTGCACCATCTCCATAATTTGAATACAAAGAATCGTTACCAAACATTAAAACCGGGTCGTAGTACTGGCGATAATTCAATCCATCATTACCACTGCCGCCAACATAAGTAGAAGCCAGTAATTGTGATCCATCAGAACTTAATTTGCATACATAGATGTCAACACCATTAGGATATGCCAATACCCCGTCATAAGTAATGGCTTGTCCTCCGTTAAAACTTGTATCATAAGCATTAGGAGTTACAGGGAAGTTGGGTGAACCTGTAGTACCAAAAATTAGCAATTGATTGGATGAGTTGACAATGAGGCTATGTGGCAAGTCCGCGTTTATTCCTCCAAGGTAAGTTGCATATAACCTGTTAATACCTAAAGAATCATATTTGATAATGGCTATATCCCAATTACCACCCGGTGATACCTGATAAGCACCCAAACTAACAGGATACCCAATACCACTTACTATGCCTCCCGAATATGCATTACCTTCTAGATCATAAGTTGCTATAAATCCCCAGTTATCGGCTATAGAACCTGTATAGGTTGAAAAGATTAAAGACGGGTCAATTATTAATTCTTTGGATGTATCGTATTTGCCAACTTTAAAACTCAGCACATTTTTATTTAAAACATAACTGCATTCAATTTCCTTTTCAATTCCATCAATAAGCTGATAGCAATAAGGACGAAATTCTAAGGATTGATTTACAGACGTTTCAACCAATAAATGTCCTTTGCTTATTTTTATATTATCAATATATTTGTAGGCTAACTGTATATCTTCAGGTTTTGAATTTGGCTTGATAATAAAATCATATTTTAAGAAATTTTTATTGCTG
>JAPLDQ010000038.1 GCA_026391675.1 Bacteroidota bacterium | reverse complement strand
GCTACGTATTAGCATACTGTTAATAATAAAATAAACACTCACCATTACTAAACGCCGTAGGTTCGTCATGTATACTTTTAAACAGGTCGCTGCTACGCAGCTTAGTTTTGCTTAAGTTGTCATTATTATTAACAGGACAGTCCTACGGACTTTAAAAATTACAGACTTTCACTAATATTCAATTGAATTGGATTTTTTATTTCACAATTGAATTATTAATAAAACAGCTGAATCAGCTATTTAAAACAGGACATAGAAAATAATAAAAATGTTTCTTTTCGTTAGCTACGTAGTAGCGTACTGTTAATAATAAAATAAATACGAACCTAAATCAAGCGCCGTAGGTGCGGCCTGTATATAATACAATTTAAAGCTACAATGCCTTAGCAATCAGCTCGATAATATCATAATTTTCAATTTCTTCTTCCTTATTCTTGTATTTGATACCATCGGTAAGCATAACCATACAATAAGGACAAGCGGTTGCTACAATACCGGCTTTGGTTTCAATAGCATCTTCAATTCGTTCTATAAAGACTTCCTTATCGCCTTTTTCTGCTTCTTTAAACATTTGTGCTCCACCGGCACCACAGCATAAGGCAAAGCTCTTGCAGCGTTTCATTTCACTGCGGTTTTCCGTTAATTTATCCAGTAATTCACGGGGTGCATCATACATATCGTTTGCCCTGCCCAGATAGCATGGATCGTGATAAGTAATTTTATTATTTTTAAGAATTTCCGGATTAACTTTTAACTTACCTTCATCCATCAGCTGTTTAAGCAGATCAGTAGCGTGAAGTACTTCCCATTCACCACCCAAATCAGGGTATTCGTTTTTAAAAGTATTAAAACAATGAGGACAAAAACTGACGATTTTCTTTACCTCATACATTTTAAGCATTTCGATGATGGTTAATGCCTGCATCTGGAACAACATCTCGTTACCGGCTCTTCTTACCGGTTCTCCGCAGCAGGTTTCTTCCTTTCCCAGCACAGCATAATCCACATTACAGGCTGCCAGTATTTTGCAGAAAGCCCGGCTTATTTTTTTTGCCCTGTCGTCAAAAGAACCCAGACATCCCACCCAGAATAAAAATTCAGGTTTTTTACCAGCGGCAAAACATTCAGCCATTACCGGCACTTCTATTGTATTTATATTTTCCATATTGATTTTGCGATTTGGTGATTTAAAGAAATTCTTTACATATTTTTCGCCCATAGTAATCTGTCTTCAGGTGAGAACTGCCAGGGTGCGCCATTGTTTTCAACATTGGTAAAAGCAGCCTTTATGCCCGAAGGTGCAGAACCTTCTTCCATCACCAGATACCTGCGCATATCCACTATTAAACTTGGATGATTAATATTGATTGGACATTCCTTGGCACAGGCATTACAAGTGGTACATGCCCATATTTCTTCAGCTGAAAAATAATCCACGTTCAGTGATTTATTATCATTAAAGGCTTTATCCTTAACCAAAAACGGACCTTTTTCTTTCATACGTGCCCTTAAATCCATCATCAGTTTACGTGGAGATAATTTTTTGCCGGTAATATTAGCCGGACAAACCGCAGTACATCTTCCACATTGTGTACACGAAAGCGCATCGAAATAATTTTTCCAGTTAACATCTTCAGCATCCTTAACTCCAAAGCGCTCAGGTGCTGCATTGCCGTCTGATGCTGCAAAAGCTGTTTCAGGATTCATCATCATTTTAACTTCCCTTGTAATATTGTCCATATTATAGAGCTTTCCAAGTGGTTCCAACCTGCTCAGGAAAACATTGGGAACTGAAAGGAATACATGGAAATGCTTTGAATAAGGTAATATATTGGCAAAAGCAAAAATCAGTAATATGTGCATCCACCAGAAAGCCTGGTAAAAGTCGGCATCTTCTTCGCCTCTGCCAATTAAATCAGCAATTGCAGAACTTACAGGATAAATACCCTTTAAATCTCCCGCTGAAGTGGATAAAACATAAAATGTATTCATGCCCAACAAACTGAACATCAACAAAAAGATAATACTCAGCGCAATATAGGCATCCAGATGGTTTTTATGCGTTAATTCTATACCTGTAAATCTTTTTATATTCAGAAATGCCCTTCTACCTATAAATAAAAGTATAAATACAAATATGAGCAAGGCAAATATATCGCCCGAAGCAAAAATTACATCATATAAAACACCTAAAAATCCGAGACTTTTTTCAAGACCAAATACGCCATCTATTACCATTTCGATACTACCGACAATGATAACGCAAAATCCCCAGAATACCAAAGCATGCATTAATCCTATTACTGGTTTCCGGAAAATTTTTGTTTGTCCGAAAGCTACAGTCAGCATCATCGAAAACCTTTTACCAAAATCTTTTATAGGAAAAGGCTTGGTAAGTTTAAACAGGGCTATCAGGTTTAAAAGGGTATAGGTAAACACTCCCAATGTAATTAAAAGTGCGATAATAAATATTATTTGCTTTAGCATAAGAATAAGGAATTAATTAAAAATTCTGTTTTCTAATGGCAAATATAATGAATTTTTAATTTAATCTGATTTTCTGGAATTTTTTTAAAACGTCTTCTTCTTTTAAGTGTTTAATTGGTTAAGATTTATTAAAAATCAGTGCTATAATTTGGATATTGTTGATTTTTTTTTAATTTTATATCGGAAATAAAAAAACAAGGATAAAAAATAACAGGATGTATAGAATAGAATCCAAAATTGATACGCTTTCTGAAGAATTTAAAAAAAATAAGGAAGATTATTTACATTTACTTAATCAGTACAAAAAGATACTAAGAGAAATAAAAAAAGGTGGTTCACCACATGCAATTGAAAAGCATAAGGAAAGAGGCAAGTTACTGGTTCGCGAACGTATTGATTTACTTATCGATGCCAATACACCTTTTATGGAGTTATCTCCGCTGGCTTCCTACAATCAGTATGACAATCAGTTTCCTTCAGCAGGTATTGTTACCGGTATTGGCGTTATACATGGCAGAGAAACTATAATAATAGCCAATGATGCTACTGTTAAAGGTGGTACCTATATAAAAGAATCCATTAAAAAACATATCAGGGCACAGGAAGTGGCAATGGAAAACCATCTTCCCTGCGTTTATCTTGTTGATTCAGGTGGTGTTTTTTTACCCGAACAGGCCAATGTTTTTCCTGATAAATATCATTTCGGACGATTCTTTTTCAATCAGGCTCAAATGTCGGCCATGGGCTTGCCCCAGATATCTATCGTAATGGGGAGTTGCACTGCTGGTGGAGCTTATGTTCCTGCCATGAGCGACGAAACCATTATTGTAAAAAACCAGGGCACTATTTTTATTGGTGGTCCTCCTTTGGTAAAAGCAGCAACCGGTGAAGTAGTTACTGCTGAAGAACTGGGTGGCGCTGATGTTCATACCGCTATTTCAGGGGTTTCCGATCATTTTGCAGTAAACGATGTACATGCCATTCAGATATGCAGAAATATATTTGAAACTTTGAAATTCAAAGAAAAAACAAATCTGGAAATATTGGAGCCTGAAGAACCTTTTTATGATCCTGAAGAATTATATGGTATAGCTCCGATTGACCTTAAAAAACCCGTTGATTCCCGCGAAATTATTGCCCGTATGGTTGACGGAAGCAAATTCCACGAATTTAAAGCGCGGTATGCTCCTACACTGGTAACCGGGTTTGCCCATATTATGGGATTTCCTGTTGGTATTATTGCCAATAATGGAGTATTGTTCTCCGAAACTGCACTCAAAGGTGCCCATTTTGTTGAATTGTGCACATCAAGGAATACACCCATATTGTTTTTACAGAATATTACCGGTTTTATTGTCGGTAAACAATACGAACACGGTGGTATTGCCCGCGATGGTGCCAAGTTTGTACATGCAGTAGCCAATGCCAATGTACCCAAATTTACTGTTGTTTTTGGTGGTAGTTTTGGTGCAGGAAATTATGCCATGGCAGGCAGAGCTTTCGATCCGCGGTTTTTATTTATGTGGCCCAATGCAAAAATATCAGTAATGGGAGGTGAACAGGCAGCCAATGTATTGATAACAGTAAAAGAAGACCAGTTAAAAGCCAAAGGGCAGACGTTATCCGGTGAAGAAAGGGATAAACTATACCAAAGTATTATTAAAAACTATGATGACGAAGGTTCTGCTTATTTCAGCACTTCAAGGCTCTGGGACGATGGTATTATTGATCCTGTTAATACACGGAAAATGATAGCCATGGGCATTGCCACTTCACTGAATAAAAAATATACCGATACAAAATATGGTGTATTCAGGATGTAAAGAATTTTAGTCACGGGGTGACTCTAAGTCACCCCGTGACTTTTAACATGACTTTTAACAAAAAAGAAATCTAAAATGAAGAATTACCATACACTCGAAATAGAAATAAAAAACGGCGCTTGCCATATATGGCTTAACAGACCTGGCGTTCATAATGCATTTAATGATGTGATGATTGCTGAACTGAGCGATATTTTTGAACAATTAAATGAAGCTAATGATATCGTTGCTGTGGTGCTGAGAGGAAAAGACAGGTCCTTTTGTGCCGGGGTTGATTTAAACTGGATGCGCGATGTTTCTAAAAACTCATACCAGGAAAACCTGGACGAAAGCAGGAAATTGGCCCAATGCTTTTTAAATATATATAATTGCAAAAAACCTACCATTGCCATGGTGCATGGTGTAGCACTGGGTGGTGCCAACGGTTTGCTTGCCGCCTGCGATCTGGCTTATTGTGACGACAGTGCAACTTTTTCCCTGAGTGAAGTTAAAATAGGAATAGTGCCGGCATGTATTTCTCCCTATGTAATCAAACGAATTGGTGAATATGCAGCCAAAGATTTAATGCTTACAGGTAAAAGAATAAAAGGCCAGGAGGCAGAAGCCTGTAAACTGGTCAATAAATCACTTGCTAATTTATTGGAAATGGAAGAATATGTGCAATCTGTGGTTGATTTGCTAAAAACCAGTGGCCCGAATGCTATAAAACATTGTAAAGATTTGATTTATAACATCACCAATGTTTTATCTTTCAATCAGATGCATGATTATACAGCTAAAATGATAGCTGATATCCGTGCTTCGGAAGAAGGACAGGAAGGAATGGCTGCTTTTCTTGAAAAGCGTAAGCCAAATTGGATTTAAATCAATTACGAATTACGAATTAAAAATTACAATCTACAAATGAATATTATCAATAAAATATTAATTGCAAACCGTGGTGAAATTGCGGTAAGAATCATCAAAACTGCCAGAAAACTGGGTATTAAAACGGTTGCAATTTATGCTGAAATAGACAAAGATGCATTGCATGTTAGTTTTGCTGATGAATCACATTGCATAGGCGAAGCTGAACTGAGCGATACTTATCTGAATATTGAAAAAATAATCGGAATTGCAAAAAAATCAAATTGCGATGCCATCCATCCCGGATATGGATTTATGGCTGAAAATTCCAGATTTGTAGATGCCTGTAACGATGCCGGCATTATTTTTATAGGACCAAATACCCATTCCATGAAGGTAATGGGAAATAAGATTGAAGCCCGTGAATTTGTCAGCAAGTTTAATATTCCTATGACAAAAGGAGTCACCGGAGATAAACAAACTTTGCTTAAAGCAAGTAAAGATATTCCTTTCCCTTTATTGCTCAAAGCTGCTGCCGGCGGTGGGGGCAAAGGGATGAGAATTGTTAATTCCGAAGCCGAACTGGAAGAAGCCATTGAAGCTACCAGCCGCGAGGCCAAAGCTTATTTTGGTGATGAAGCTGTTTATATTGAACAGTTTATCAGAAATCCACGGCATATTGAAGTTCAGATATTGGGTGATAATTTTGGTAACGTAATTCATCTTTTTGAACGTGAATGTTCCATTCAGCGCAGGTACCAGAAAATTATTGAAGAATCTCCTTCCCCTACACTTACACCAGAATTAAGGCTTAAAATGGGTGAAGCCGCGGTAAGAATCGGAAAAGAAATTAACTATAACAATGCAGGAACCATAGAGTTTTTGGTTGATGAATCCCTGAATTTCTATTTTTTGGAAATGAATACCCGTATTCAGGTGGAACATCCCATCACTGAAATGGTTACAGGTATTGATATTGTTGAAGAACAAATACATATTGCTGCAGGAAATACTTTACGCTTAAAACAAGAAGATATCAAACAAAACGGGCATGCCATTGAATGCAGGATTTATGCCGAAGACCCTTCTAATAATTTCCTGCCTTCACCCGGTAAAATGTTGTTGTTTAAAGAGCCCGTTATTGCTGATATCCGGATAGATACAGGTATTACCAAGCATACTGAAATCAAAAGTGCTTTTGATCCTATGATTTGTAAGCTGGTAGTCTGGAGCCCCAGCAGAGAGGAAGCCACTAAAAAAATGCTGACAGCTTTGTATGAGTTTGTAATTCATGGAATTAAAACGAATATTACCTATTTAATCGCATTATTGCAGGATGAAGCCTTTATTAAAAATAAGATTTCTACAAAATTCTGCGATGAGTTTACACCTCAGATTATTGAAAAATTAAATCTAGAAAAATCAAAAATACCTGCGCATATTCCTTTGATTGCTTATACCTTATACAGTCTGAACAACAAAAGCATACAGGAAAGAACGCATTTTACCGATGAACATAATGTATGGAATACAATAGGTTACTGGCGCGATTTAATGGAAATCAGGATTTCTCTTTCCGAAACCGAATACCCGGTAATCATTGAAAGTATAAAAAATAATGAATATCAGATTCAATTCAATGGAGCATCTTATAATACAAGCCTTAAGATCATTGAGGACCATAAAATTGAATTTTTTATCAATGATATTTTCTATTCGGCTTTTATATCGGAAGATTTAAAAAGCAATGCCTTTTTAAGCTATTCAGGCTTTATCTTTAACCTCATCCGTAAGGATATTTTGCATAAGGATACTGCAACATTCAGAATAGAAGATTATATAGAAGTCAGCAATAATATCAATTCACCTATGCCGGGTAAGGTAATTAAAGTGAATGTAAACGTAGGCGATGAGGTAAAAAAAGGCGATGTACTGCTTATTATTGAAGCCATGAAAATGGAAAACAGAATCATTTGCAGTAAAGACAAAGCCATTGTCGAATCCGTCAACGTAAAAGCAGGACAGATGGTTGACACTATTACTGCATTAATTGTTTTTAAAGATTAAAATAAATCAAATATATACAACATGAATAATCCGTTACTAAACGAACAACATCATCTGATCCGGAAATCAGTCAGGGATTTTGCTGAAAGAGAAATAAAACCTTTAGCTAAAGAATTAGACGACAAGCAGTCATTTTCAGTAGAACTTACAAAAAAAATGGGCGAAATGGGCTTGTTTGGTATGATAGTTTCTCCTGAATACGGTGGCCAGGGTTTCGATTATATTTCGTATATCATTGCTGTTGAAGAGCTGGCTCGTATTGACAGTTCTCAGGCTGCTACCATAGCTGCAGGAAATTCACTGGGAATAAATCCGATTTTTTACTATGGCAGCGAAGAGCAAAAGAAAAAATACCTGCCAATATTGTGTACCGGTCAGAAACTCTGGGGCTTTGGCCTGACTGAACCCAATGCCGGTTCCGACAGCCGCAATACCAAAACTAATGCCTATCTTGAAGAAGGTGAATGGGTGATTAATGGCTCCAAGATTTTTATAACGAATGCTTCTACAGAAATTACATGGGGTTCAATCATTCAGGTTATTTCCCGTGAAAGGGATGGTGAAAAGGAATTCTCAACCATCATCGTCGAAAACGGAACACCAGGCTTTACAGCAAGAACCATGCACAATAAAATGATGTGGAGGGCATCCAATACTGCTGAGTTATATTTCGATAACTGCAAAGTACCTGAATCTAATGTATTAGGACTACAGGGTCATGGTTCAAAAATTATGTTGGGAACACTGGACTGCGGGCGCTTATCCATAGCGGCCATGGGACTTGGTCTGGCTCAGGGTGCTTTTGAACTGGCGTTGAAATATTCACAGGAAAGAGTTCAGTTTGGGAAACCAATTTGCAAGCAGCAGGTAATATCGTTTAAACTTACTGATATGGCCTTAAAAATTGAACTGGCCAGAAACCTCTTATACAAAGCCTGCTGGTTAAAGGATAATGATCTGCCTTTTGCAAAAGAAGCTGCCATGTCTAAGTTGTATTGTTCGGAAATTGCAAAAGAAGTTGCTGATGAAGCTGTTCAGATACACGGCGGTTATGGATTAATGAAAGATTATGATGTTGAACGTTTCTACCGCGACCAGCGCTTATTGCAGATTGGGGAAGGAACTTCAGAAATTCAACGTCTGGTGATTTCAAGATATATTGGTTGTTAAAATTAGATAACCGCTAAGCGGTTATAATAGTTTTAATTCTGAATTTTTAATTTTTAATCCGCTAAGCGGTTTTATACAAAATATACAGGTTTCTGATTATTAAAATGAGAACGAATTCAAAGATAAAAATTACCGAATGCCCTCGTGATGCCATGCAGGGAATAACGGCTTTTATCCCAACGGATTTAAAGGTTGAATACATCAATTCCCTGTTGAAAGTTGGTTTTGATACCATCGATTTTGGAAGTTTTGTTTCACCCAGGGCAATTCCACAATTGAGTGATACGGCAGAGGTAGTCAAAAAATTGAATTTGAGTTTTTCAAAAACAAAATTACTGGCTATTATCGGAAACCTGAAAGGTGCCCAGCAGGCAGCCCACTTTGACGAAATAACTTATCTTGGCTTTCCTTTTTCATTATCCCCAACTTTTTTGCAGCTGAATATAAAATCTACCATTGAAGATGCTTTGTACAGAATTGAAAATATTCAGAATCTCTGTGTTTTACATGAAAAAGAACTGCTTGTTTATCTTTCTATGGCTTTTGGCAATCCTTATGGAGATGTTATTTCTTTTGAAAAAATGAGCAATACCATTAAATATCTTCAAAGTCTGGATATTAAAAGGATAAGTCTTGCTGATACTGTCGGAATTGGAACTGCCGAAAATATTTCGGCTTTATTTAATTATCTGATTCCATTATTCCCAAATATTGAATTTGCATTGCATTTACATTCAACAGCCGCATCGTGGTATGAAAAGGTAGATGCAGCTTATCAGGCAGGGTGCAGACAGTTCGATGCTGTAATTTTAGGTTTGGGCGGTTGTCCGATGTCGGCAAAAGAATTGGTCGGCAATTTAAAAACGGAAGATTTTGTAAGCTATCTTGAACAAAATAAAATTTCACATGCTTTAAATTTAGATTATTTAAAAAAATCAACAAAAAAGGCAGTTGAAGTGTTTTATTAAAGGTAGAAATCAGAAATCAGAATTTAGAAGATAATTGCAATGAGATTGATAAATAATGAAATCAAACATTTGATAAATAAAACAATAGGAATATGAATAAGGTTGTAAACAGTGTAGAGGAAGCTATACAAGGCATAAAAGATAATATGACTTTAATGGTTGGAGGCTTTGGCTTGTGTGGAATTCCCGAAAATTCAATAAAAGCTTTGGCAAAGACCAATATCAAAGGATTATGCTGTATTTCAAATAATGCAGGCGTTGATGATTTTGGATTGGGATTATTGCTGAAAAACAGGCAGATCAGGAAGATGATTTCTTCTTATGTAGGTGAAAATGCTGAGTTTGAAAGACAATTGCTGAACGGTGAGCTGGAAGTTGAATTGATTCCGCAAGGTACATTGGCAGAAAGAGTTAGAGCCGGTGGTGCCGGAATTCCAGCTTTTTTTGTTCCTGCCGGTTATGGTACTGAAGTTGCAAATGGCAAAGAATTCAGAGAATTTGATGGTAAAATGTACCTTATGGAGACTGCATTACATGCAGATTTTTCTATAGTAAAAGCATGGAAAGGCGATACCCATGGCAACCTTATTTACCGCCACACAGCAAATAATTTTAATGAAGTTATGGCTACTGCAGGAAAAATTACAATTGCAGAAGTGGAAGAGCTTGTTCCTGCCGGCGAATTGGACCCGAATTGCATACATACACCCGGTATTTTTGTTCAGCGGATATTCCAGGGAAAAGCTTACGAAAAACGCATCGAACAACGTACCATAACTCATAATTCATAACTTATAACTTTCAACATGGCTTTAGATAAAAATCAAATAGCAAAACGTATTGCACAGGAAATAAAAGACGGCTATTATGTTAATTTAGGGATTGGCATTCCTACTTTGGTCGCTAATTATATACCTTCTGATATCAATGTGATTCTGCAATCGGAAAATGGCATGCTAGGCATAGGACCTTTCCCGGCAGATGATAAAGTGGATGCAGACCTTATAAATGCAGGAAAACAGACCATTACCTATGTGGATGGTGCTTCCTTCTTTGATTCTTCCAGGAGCTTTGCCATGATTCGAGGCGGGCATGTTGATTTAACGATATTGGGCGCTTTTGAAGTTTCAGAACAAGGCGATATAGCCAGCTGGAAAGTACCGGGTAAACTGGTGAAAGGAATGGGAGGTGCCATGGATCTGGTTTCTTCTGCCAAAAATATTATTGTTGCCATGCAGCATACCAACAAAGGCCAGTCTAAGATTTTAAAGGAATGTACCTTGCCATTGACCGGTGTTCGCTGTGTAAAGAAAATTGTAACAGATATTGCAGTGCTTGAAGTTACAGCTGATGGATTTAAATTGCTGGAAAGAGCACCCGGAGTGAGTGTGGAAGAAATCATTAATTCAACAGAAGGAAAACTTATCGTTGAAGGCGAAATCCCGGAAATGAAAATATAAAAGTACTTAAAGTACTTAAAATACTTAGAATACTTAAAGTTATAAATTATGAGTTATAAATTAATAATTTTATATAAACTTCCACTTCGGTGGACAAACTTTATAAACTTTAAGAACTTTATAAACTTTATAAACTAAAAATATGAATTATCCAAAGAAAGTTGTCTTAGGTGACATAACCGTAAGAGACGGATTTCAGCATGAAAGCAAATATATTCCCCTGGAAGCTAAATTATGGCTTGCCGAACAGCTTATTTTAGCCGGGTTCAAACATGTAGAACTTACTAATCTGGGTAATCCACAAGGCATGCCACAGTTTAAGGATGCAGATTTATTGTTAAAAGGGATACACAGCAGCAAAAAAGTTGCTCATTTATTAAAAGACGTTTCCCTTACCTGTGTTACCATACGTGAGAAAGCAATTGAAAGGGCTATTCAGGCAAAGCAGGAAGGCTGGGGTCCAAACCGCATTTTGCTGATGGTTTCAACCAGTGAATCACATCATGTAAAAAATTCAGGATTAAGCCTTGCTGATTATTGGAAAATGGCCGAAAAGTGGATTAAACTGGCTAATGATGCCGGTATTAATGTAAACGGAACAGTCAGTACCATCTGGGGCTGCCCTATTGAAGGTCCGACAGATATGAAAAAAGCGATTGAATTTTCAAAACGTTGGTTTGATATAGGTGTTAAGGATGTAGAACATGCCGATCATGACGGTTCTGCTTCACCTAACCGTGTGTATGATTATTATTCAATGTTACTGGATACCTTCCAGAACCCGAACAAACATATTGTCCATTTCCATACAACAAGAGGCTGGGGTTTGGCTAATGTACTGGCTGCTTTACAGGCAGGCATGACAAATTATGAATCAACCATGGGTGGTATTGGCGGTCAGCCCGCAAATTTTGTTGATGGCGTTCCTGTTTCAGGCACCGGTAAATACTATTATGCAGACCCCAATATTACAGGCCTGGTTTGTACTGAAGATTTAGTGGTTATGTTGGATGAAATGGGCATAGAAGTTGGTGTTGATGTTGATAAAGTATTGGAAATCGGTAAAATGGTGGAGCAGATTGTAGGCAGAACATTACGATCTGAATGTGTAAAATCAGGCAGGATACCAAAAACACTCACTGGCAGAGGGTAGAAAGTACCTGGAGTGCCTTGAGTACTTGGAGTACTTGGAGTATTTTCCGCTTAGCGGTTTTTCACTAATAGTTGAGAAAGTTTAAATAGATATAACCGCTTAGCGGATAGAAAATTTAGGAGTTTTTAATATACTTTATCACTTAGCGGTTATTCACGTAATGTTGAGGAAGGTTAAAAAATCTAAACGCTTAGCGGATATGAACACCAGATCTACTATGAATACATAAAGTACATTAGTTTTTAGAAAATTATATAAATTAAATAAAAATGGAAATATTAGTAATTAACCCCGGTTCAATCTCAACGAGTATTGCTGTATATCAAAATAGTATGAATGTATTTCAGAAAGATGTATTACACAAAGCTGAAGAACTGGCAAAATTTGAAAAAATCATAGATCAGCATGCTTTAAGAATGCAGCAAATACTTGAAGAATTAGCTGCTGCAGGATTCAGTCTTGATAAAATTAATCTGGTTATCTCCCGTGGAGGTTTGCTAAAACCCCTGGAAAGTGGTGTATACAGGGTTAATGATGCGATGATCAGAGATACAGAGGCACCAATGGCAGAGCACATTGTTAATCTGGGTGGTTATATTGCCAGAGATATAGCTGATTTAATCGGCAATAATGTAGAAGCTTATGTTGCAGACCCAAGTTGTGTTGACGAATTTGATGATTTAGCCAGATTGTCAGGCTTACCCCAACTGCCGCGCAGAAGTTTCCTGCACACCATGAATCAGAAAGCTGTTGCCAGAAGATTTGCCGTGGAATTCAATAAAAAGTACGAAGATATTAACCTTATTGTTGCTCATTTAGGGCATGGGATTACTGTGGGTGCCCACCGCAAAGGTAAAATCGTCGAATCCAATAATGGGCTGGATGGTGATGGTCCTTTCTCACCGGAACGAGCCGGAACCATACCGGCCGGACAATTGGTCGATTTATGCTTTTCAGGGAAATATACACAACTGGAAATCAAAAAAATGCTCTGTGGAAATGGCGGAATGTTTGCTTATTTAGGAACAAATAATGCGATGGAAATTGAGAAAAGGATACAAAACGGAGACGAAAAAGCAAAACTGGTTTTCTCGGCCATGGCTTATCAGGTGGCACAGCAAATCGGTGCCATGGCTACGGTTCTGAAAGGGGAGGTGGATGCCATTCTTTTAACCGGTGGATTAACGTTCAGTAAATTATTCACCAATATGATCAGCGAAAGGGTTGGTTTTATTGGCAAAGTATATTTATATCCCGGTGAAGATGAAATGCATGCCCTGGCAATGAACGGACTGATGATACTCAAAGGGGAACTGAAGGTGAAGGAATACTTTTAGAGTACTTGGAGTACTTAAAGTACTTAGAGTTGGGGGCGGTGGAAATTTAAGTTATGAATTATAATTTATAAGTTATTGGGTTATTAAGTTATTTTGGCTTCGTAGCTTCATTCCAGGCTTTATTCCTATATAGCGTTTACCGCATTATCTTACTTTATATTATTTTAAATAAACTTTTATATAATTTTTTGGTTTATATATATGTTCAATTGTACTTTAAAGACTTTTTAAACTTTAAGTACTCTAAGTACTCCAAGTACTTTAAGTACTCAAAATATGTTTAATAATACTTTAAGAACTTTACAAACTTTTAAACTCCAAGTACTTTAAGTACTCCAAGTACTCAAGGCACTCTAAGTACTCAAATATGGAATTATACGCTATAAATACAGGAAATCTCAAACTTGACGGAGGCGCCATGTTTGGCGTTGTTCCCAAGGTAATGTGGAATAAGCTTTATCCTGCTGACGAAAATAACCAGTGTAACTGGAGCATGCGCTGTTTACTGGCTGTGGATGGCGACAGAAAAATACTGATTGATTGCGGAATAGGCAATAAACAGGACGAAAAGTTCTTTGCCAATCTTTATTTGAATGGTGATGATAATTTACACACTTCTTTAGCCAAAGCAGGATATACAACGGATGATATTACGGATGTGGTTTTAACCCATTTGCATTTCGACCATTGCGGAGGTGCTGTTCAAAATAAGGCTGATAAAAGTGGTTATGACCTCACATTTAAAAATGCTACTTATTGGATAGGGAAAGCCCACTGGGAGCTGGCCAATAAACCCAATGCCCGCGAAAAAGCAAGTTTCCTGAAAGAAAACTTTGTCCCATTGATGGAAGCAGGTAAAGTTAAATTTATTGAAGTTGATACTACTTTATTTCCGGGTTTTAAGGTAAAGATATTCAACGGACATACCGTTGGGCAAGTTATTCCTCATATTGAATACAAAGGCAGAACAGTTGTGTATATGGCCGATTTAATGCCTGCCAGCGTGCATATTCCTTTGGCATATATTATCAGTTACGATACACAACCGCTGGTATCACTGTCAGAAAAGGAAAGCTTCCTGAACGAAGCACTTGCCAATGACTATATCTTGTTTTTTGAACACGACATCTATAACGAATGCTGCGATTTACAGCAAACTGAAAAAGGTATACGTCCTAAAAATTACTTTGATCTGGCAGTTTTGTGATTTGGTTATTGGTTATTAAGTTATTAAGTTATTAAGTGGCAAGCGGCAGAAGTCATCTGATGACTAATTGAAAATAAGTTATATATTCTGTAGTTTTTGTCATCCATTAGAAAAACCCTAAAGGGTTATAAACAAAGGGATTAGATAGAAATTATGGCATATTGAAAAGGGCAGCAGAAATCTTTTCTTTTGTTACGTAGTAGCATACTGTTAATAACAAATAATGCATTGCTCTGGATAGTACCGTAGGTGCGGCCTGTTAACTTTATTTTACTTCAAGCCCTGTCAGGGCTAAGCACTAATTGTTACATATCATAAGTTCGTTTACATTCTAAAGAACCTAATTCGTTTCATAAGTTCGTTTACAAATCCCTAGGGATTTCGCTTCTAAGGCGATTAAAATATCAGTAGTTCATTGACATATTGCGTTAAGAAATTT